>NZ_JMQN01000047.1 GCF_000705555.1 Marinobacterium lacunae | reverse complement strand
TGGCTGTTCTGGCTGTTCTGGCTGTTCTGGCTGTTCTGGCTGTTCTGGCTGTTCACTATCAGCGTCCGCACCCTGCTCGGCGTTTTCAATCGGTACTGACGCATCAGTATCGAGATCAACCTTACTCTGGGCCTCATCCGTTCCGATCTGCTCAGCATCGTTGGACTCAGTCGCGGATACAGTCGACTCACCTTCGGCATCCGCTTCAACAGAGGCCACAACGAGAGAAGCGGGCTCAGCAAGCAACTCCGGCTCAGGATGCACACACTCCAACTTAACGCCGGTTTCCTCTTCAATCTGAGGAATCATGAAAGAATCATCCTCACAGGCAAAACAGATTGATGTGCCCGTAGCCCCTGCTCGCCCGGTACGTCCGATGCGGTGAACGTAATCATCGGCATCGTCCGGCAACTGATAGTTGATCACGTGAGTCACACCATCAATGTGTATCCCACGGCCTGCCACGTCAGTCGCGACCAGCACCTGAATTTTGCCACTGCGGAAATCTTCGAGCGTCTTCAAGCGTTTATTCTGAGGGATTTCGCCTGACATCAGAGCGGCGCTGAGACCGTCCTTGCGGAGTTTTTCGGCCAGGGAGCGCGTTTCATGGCGACGGTTACAGAACACGATGGCGCGATCGATTCCATTCGCCCGCAGGTAGTTGATCAACAGACGATATTTCTCGTAGCTGGAAACCAGAAACACCTTCTGAGAAACGTTGTCAGTGGTCTTACGCTCCGACTCAATCTCGATACGCACAGGATCCACGGTCCACTGCTGCGCCAATCGCATGATTTCCTCGGTAAAGGTTGCGCTGTAAAGCAGCGTCTGACGTTCAGGCCCCTTGCGGGGCGTGTGACGAATAATGGTACGCACATCAGGGATAAAGCCCATGCTGAGCATCCGGTCGGCTTCATCCAGCACCAGCACCTCTACATTGTAGAGGTCGACCTCTTTACCCCGCACGAAATCGATCAAACGCCCCGGTGTGGCAACGAGAATATCGACAGGGCCACGCGCCAGATCCTTGCGCTGCCGGTCATAGTCCATACCGCCGACCAACGACACTACACTTAGATCAGCATATTGACAGAGCGCCTCGGCATCCGATGCTATCTGAAGCGCCAATTCACGCGTTGGTGCGATAATAAGCGCGCGAGGTTCTGCCAGCTTTCGATCACCTTCCAGCGGAAAATCAAGAAGGTCGGTTATGATGCCGATAAGAAACGCCGCCGTTTTGCCCGTTCCCGTTTGCGCCTTGCCGATCATGTCTTTACCGGCGAGCGCAGGCTCAATGGTCTCAGCCTGAATCGGCGTGCAATACTCGAAACCCAGATCCGCTATGGCGTGCAGCAGTACATCGGGTAGCTGAAAATCATGGAAACGCTTCTTGCCCTCTACCACCGGCACATTGAAGCTAGCGGGCGTCCACTGTTTCGAGCCGGAGGTTCTCGGCTTTCGAGACCGGCGACGGCGACGCGGCTTAGCATCCGAACCATTTTTTTCCGACGTGCTCTGCATTGCTTTCTCTTCAGTACTCAAGCGCTTACCTATTTATATTAAATCTTTCAGTTATCAATTTGACGGCGGAAAGGCGGCAGGGAATCAAGCAACAAACGGCCGTAGCGTCGTGTCACAACTCGACGATCCAGCAGCACAACCCGACCCCTGTCCTGTTCTGTTCTCAACAACCGGCCCACCGCCTGCGTCAAACGCATGGATGCCGCCGGCACTGCCCAGTCGGAGAATGCATTTCCACCCTGCTGTTCTATCCACTCCGCCATGGTGGCATCAACCGGGTCATCCGGGACACCAAACGGAAGCTTTGTGATGATCACGTCAGTGAGATACCCACCGGGCAGATCGACCCCCTCGGCAAACGATGCGAGCCCAAAAATAATGCTGGCTTCACCCGAGTCGATACGCTCCCGATGAATTCGCAAGATCTCCTGACGACTGTGATCACCCTGCGCAAGGATCTTATTTTTAATGGATTCAGGCTGGCGTTCAAGGGTGGCCAACATTTGACGCCAGCTACTGAACAATACAAGTACGGCCTGAAGACTCCCTAACCGACTGGCAAGATATTCAGATATCTCTTCAGTGTGCGCCTGCTGATCACCCGGGTCGGTGCGCATCGAAGGCACCTCAAGCGTGCCCATCGAGTAGTGATCAAAAGGACTCTCAAGCCTAATGCAGGCGGTATCGTCAGGTAAGCCGAGCTGATTGAGGAGACGGTCAAACCGACCGAGGGCTGTAAGCGTCGCAGAGGTGACGACCGCACCGAAACAGACATCCCACAGATGATCACGCAAGGTATCCGCGGCCGATACAGGCGCACTTCGCAGCTCGACATCTGTGTGATTATCGCCATCAATCCTCGATAACCACCTCGCCGTCGGGGTACGCCCCTCCGGATCGGGCGTCGCATAACTGCGCGAGAGCCAACTGATTTGCTGCACACGGCCCCAGAAAACGCCCAACTGAGGATACCAACGCTCGGCAAGGCTACGATCGATCTCGGCGATATCACCTTCCATCGCCTCACGTAGCACCGAAACCAACTGCTCGAGGTGCTGCTGAACGCGCTCGCTGGCGTGGGTCAGATCTCGACACAAAATACTCAATGACTCAGGCACGCGGCCTTGAGAAAAGCGCACCCGCTGAGAACGCTCATCACCCTCTAGAAGCGCCCTAACGGGCGGCTCAAGCTGGTCCAGAATCTCGCCCATATCCCGAAGCGGGTTAGCGAGCCGTTCTGTGGGATCAAGCAGCGCAACCGCACCACCACTCTCTTCAAGTAGCGCATGCAATCGCTTGGGCAGATTCTGACAAAGCTTTTGGCTACCGCCCAAGCGCATGGAGAATGCAAAATGCCCGGTCGCCTTATCGGAGATATGGTGCCCCTCGTCGAATACATAAATTGTATCTTTCGGATCCGGCAGGATAGCACCACCACCTAGCGCCAAATCCGCAAGCACCAGGTCATGATTAGCAACAACCAGCTCGACCTTGTCGAGCTCATCTCGTGCCCGGTAAAACGGACAGGCCGAAAAATTTAAACAGCGCCGGTTACTGCACTGCATATGGTCGCTGGTAAGTGGACGCCAGACACCCTCTTCCAGGGCGTCGGGCAGATTATCTCGATCACCGTCCCAGCTTCCCGACGCGAACCGGTCCGCAAGCTCCTTGTAGAGCGACAGTGTCCGGTCATCGAGCAACTGCGCGATCTCATCCTCATAGAGCGCCATCTGTCCAAGCTCACCCTGCCGCTCGAGGTGCTGCTCTATCTTGTTGACGCACAGGTACCGTCCACGCCCCTTAGCGAGCTGGAAACGAACATCCAGTCCGGCATGCCCGGTAACCTCTGGAAGATCCTTGTTAACCAACTGCTCCTGAAGCGACACCGTTGCGGTAGAGAGTACGACGCGTTTTTTACGTGCCCGAGCGATCGGCAGTGTTGCAAGCAGATATGCAATGGTCTTGCCCGTACCTGTTCCCGCCTCAACCACACTGACATGTTGCTCACCAAGACGCTCACCCTGCTCGCCCTGACCTATGGAGGCAAGAGTACGCGCGATCTCGGCGATCATCAGTTTCTGTGCGCCACGAGCCTTCAGACCCCGATTGGACAAAAATTGACTGTAGGCCGACTGAATCGCCTTTTTAAGCACCGGATCGAGCAAGGGTGTTCCTTCCAAAACAAAGTGGCGGGGCATCATATCAAGAGACTGGATATTTAAACAGATAAACGCTTGACGCTCACACAATACTGTATAAAACTACATGTACTGTATAAATAGACAGATGACTATGAAACTGACCAAACGCCAGAGCGAAGTACTCGACTGTATACGCCAGCACATAGATGAAACCGGATATCCGCCAACGCGTGCCGACATCGCACGTGACCTCGGATTCCGCTCAGCCAACGCCGCCGAAGAGCATCTCAAGGCGCTGGCCAGAAAGGGAGCGATAGAGATCATCCCCGGTACATCTCGCGGCATACGTCTACCAGAAACGGAAAATACAGAACAAGGACTGCCGATCGTAGGTCAGGTCGCAGCGGGCGAACCAATACTTGCCCAGCAGCATATCGATGACTACTGCACCATTGGCGCCGAATTTTTCCACCCCAAGGCAGATTACCTGCTACGCGTTCGTGGAATGAGTATGAAAAACATCGGCATTCTGGATGGTGACCTGCTTGCAGTACACCAGACTCCGGAAGCGCGTGAGGGGCAGATAGTCGTCGCGCGTATAGGCGATGACGTCACGGTCAAGCGGTTTCATCGCGAAGGCCAGATGGTGTATCTAATCGCCGAAAACGAGGAGTTCGACCCTATCGAGATCGACTTGGTCGAGCAGGAACTTCAAATCGAAGGGCTAGGCGTAGGCGTTATTCGCCAAAGAGCAGACCTTTAATATCGAGGTGACAGCATGCATGCAACAGCATTGGATTACGGCACGAACACATCTTCAGCTGCGTCAGCAGCCGCTGGCCGCGTTACCGAAATCATTCAGCATAGTGACAGCGTGTCGCTATCCCCTTTGCTGCTCCCCATGCTGGCACAACTGAGCCAACAGAAACGCTGGCTGGCCCTCGTGGGCGCGCCTTCTGAGATCAACCGAGCCGCCCTTGCAGAAGCTGGAGCCAGCCTCGAGCGCATCTGGATACTGCGACCAGACAGCCGTCATTCAACCGTAGAGTTGGCTAAACGCGCGCTACGCGCCGAAACCTGCCATACCGTCGTATCCTGGCATGGCCAGCTGGATGATGGTGAACTCGGACAACTGCAACAAGCAGCCGGTGGCGTAGGAATCCAGGGTATAGTGGTACGAGGCTGTTGATCAGCCCGTTACCACTCAAGCATTGATCCACGCTGCCGATCGACCAGCTTATTCAGCTCATCAAACCACTGTCGGAACTCGGACAGCAGCTCTAAATCTTCTGCATGATCAGGATTCACCTGTACCACATGTATCTCAGAAAGACTTTGACTTGCATCCTGAGGCTTCGATCTCTGCGCCGATGCACGCCAACAAGCAGAGTACGCACGCTCAAGCTTTTCGAGCCAACTTCCAGGCGTTACAGACAACTGTTCCAACTCATTTAACTCCGGCGACTCTTGCCCCGTCGTTTCAAACTGAGCCTGCAGCCCGGCAATATCATCGATGGTACTGACATCCAGCCGATAGCGCTCGCCAATCTCTCTGACAAACGCATGAATGGCACCTTTCAGATGAAAAAGCACGGACTCGTTGTACGATTCGATAATCCCGTGCTTATTCCAAGAGCTGGAACCCTGAGCCTGCGACAGGGCGTCAATGTGACAACGTGCGAAGCTCAGCTTCTGATTGGTTCTGGCTACATAGATTTCGCTCATAACGCCCTCTGCTCCATCACTTGCTCTTGCGTGCGTGCTCTTCACGCCAGCGCCCGTCGACGCAATAGGCGCGCCAGCCGGTTGCCTTACCCTCTTTTTCCGACATGACGTACTGCTCTTTCGTCTTGCGGCTATAACGGATAATGGCAGGGTTACCCTCATCATCCTGCTGAGGTGCATCAAGGAGATAGTGATATTTAGGGTCGATGTCATCGCGGTGCGGTATCAACTCGGAGACCAAAGGCGCCCGTGTCTCCCTGTTTTTTGGGAACTGACTGGCGGCCAAAAACAGTCCGCTCGCGCCGTCGCGCAGCACGTAGTGATCATCCACCTTCTCACACTTGAGCTCAGGCATCGGGACAGGATCAATCTTAGGCGGAGCCACTTCACCACTTTTCAGCAACTTGCGCGTATTTTTGCAATCGGAGTTGGTACAACCAAAAAACTTGCCGAATCGTCCGGTCTTGAGCTGCATCTCTGAACCGCACTTATCGCATTCGATAACCGGACCGTCATATCCCTTAATTTTGAAACTGCCAGCTTCCACCTCATAACCGGAGCAATCCGGGTTATTGCCACAGACATGGAGCTTACGGTCAGCATCAACAAGATATGAATCCATGGCTGCGCCACAGAGCTTGCAACGGTGCTTGTTACGCAGAATCCGGGATTCCTCTTCGTCATCCCCGTCTGCGCTTACAACTTCATCACCCGGAATCAGGTTAATCGTGGCCTTACAGCGCTCTTTAGGTGGCAAGGCATAGCCCGAACAGCCGAGAAACACCCCGGTACTGCCGGTTCTGATCATCATCTTGCGTCCACATTCAGGGCAATCAATGTCCGTCGGTGTTGGCGTATTGGGGCGCATACCCTCATCCGGATCCTGAGCCGCCTCAAGCTTGTCGACAAAGCCCTTGTAGAAACGATCCAGAAGTTCATGCCACTCGACACTGCCTTGCGCCACCTCATCGAGCTCCTCCTCCATACGCGCAGTAAAGCCGTAATCCATCAGGTCGGAGAAGTTTTCATTGAGGCGCTCGGTTACGATATCGCCCATTTTCTGAGCGTAAAAGCGGCGACCCTGAACTTCGACATATCCGCGATCCTGAATGGTGGAGATAATGGCCGCATAGGTAGAAGGCCGACCGATGCCACGCTTTTCAAGCTCTTTAACCAGACTGGCTTCCGAGTAGCGCGGAGCCGGCTTGGTGAAATGCTGCTTGGGATCCAGTGCTTCAAGCGTGAGCGCCTCACCCGGCTGAACGTCCGGAAGAATAAGATCTTCGTCACTTTTACCCTTTGCAGGCAAAACACGGGTATAACCATCGAACTTAAGAATGCGACCTTTGGTGGTCAGTTCAAAATCACCCGCCATTACCTGCAAACGCGTACTCAGGTAACGAGCAGGCGTCATCTGGCAGGCGATGAACTGCCGACGGATCAGGTCGTAAAGCCTTACGGCGTCGCTATCCATGCCAACCAGGCTATCCGAGACCATATTGACGTCAGACGGACGAATCGCCTCGTGCGCCTCTTGCGCCCCCTCTTTGGAGCTGTAGCGGACGGGATCGGCTGGCAGGTAGTCATCGCCATACTTGGCTTTGATATGCTCTCGACACGACTCTACCGCCTCAGCACTGAGGTTGGTCGAGTCGGTACGCATATAGGTGATATAGCCCGCTTCGTAGAGTCTTTGGGCCAACATCATGGTTTTCTTTACCCCGAAGCCAAGACGCGTACTGGCGGCCTGCTGCAGGGTCGAAGTAATGAACGGTGCCGAGGGTTTGCTGCTGGTGGGACGGTCTTCACGGTTGGTGACCGAGTAGCTCGCCTGCTGCAGAGCCTCCAGCGCCGCTTTTGTTTGTGCTTCATTGACGGGGCGGAAATTGGCACCCGCCTGCTTGACGACTTGCAGGCGCAATGCGTCCGCTTGTGGAGTGCGCGCATCGGCGTGCACCTCCCAGTACTCTTCCGGCACGAAGGCTCGGATCTCCCGCTCCCTCTCTACCACAAGACGCACAGCCACCGACTGAACACGACCGGCAGACAGTCCACGCGCTACTTTTTCCCAGAGCAGCGGCGACAACATATAGCCAACCACGCGATCAAGGAAGCGACGCGCCTGCTGGGCGTTAACACGGTGCATATCGAGCTGCCCCGGCTCTTCGAACGCCTCTTTAATGGCCTTTTTGGTAATCTCGTTAAACACTACGCGACGAAAACGGCTGTCATCACCGCCTATCGCTTCACGCAGGTGCCAGGCAATCGCTTCCCCCTCGCGGTCCAAATCGGTTGCGAGATAGATTTCATCGGCCGAGCGCGCCAGCTTCTTGAGTTCTTCGACAACCTTTTCCTTGCCGGGGAGAATCTCGTAGTGCGCCTCCCAACCTTTCTCGGGATCGACACCCATTCGCGACACCAGCTGCTCGCGTGACTTGCGTTTTTTGTACGCTTCCTTCTCTTCAGCCGACATTTTCCGGGTCAATGCGGCCTGCTTCGCGCGCTCTTTCGGATCGCTTTTGGCTGCACTGCCGCTTGTCGGCAAATCGCGAATGTGACCAACACTCGACTTCACTACGTACTGGCTGCCGAGATATTTGTTGATCGTTTTCGCCTTGGCCGGCGATTCCACAATAACGAGCGTTTTTCCCATTAGGATATCCTTAAGTGCTGGTACCTTCCCCAGAAACTGCGTGCATATATAAGTGTTGCGCTATCGGGGGTCAAGCAAGCGCATCTTTTTTCACCTTGGCGGAACACACACCGATACCTGTCGTACAACTTCGCAAAGGTGATAGAGTCGCCTTATAATTCAGGAAGCTATCTCCTCTTTATATTCAGAGTGCCAAAGTTAATGCTGTCAGACAATCTGATGTACGTTGTGCTCATCGCACTGGTCGGCATCGCTGCTATAGCGGCCAACTATGTGATCACGACACGAGAGGCCCACAACAAATTTAAAAACGACCGACTGAAGTGGCTTAAACAGCAGTCGGAACACACACTGAACGCGCTTTCGATCCTGAAAGAGGTCGGCTGTCGCAGTGACATCGTCGACAAACTCAACCAACACGCCATGTCGCTTATCGAGGAGATCAGCGCGATTGCGCCCGACTCCGATCTGATGACAGAAATTGCCCGCAGCAAAGAGAATACCGATCGCATCAAGCGTCGCCAGGGGGGGCTTGAAAGCGACCGCGCGGTGCGTCGGGCGCAAATCTACCTGAACTTCGCAGAAAAACTGCTGATCGAAATGGGCCGTAAAGGCCGCCTCACCCCACAACTGGCCAAGGCCTACCAGCAGGAGCTCTACTGGCTGAACGTTTCAATGGTGACTGAAGCCCACATCACACAAGCCGAGCGCCTTCAAGGCAGTGGCGAGAAACACGGCGCACTTGCACACTACAAGCATGCGAAAGCGGTTCTGGTGCGCGCCACCGTATCGCAGCAACAGAAACAACCCCTGCTGCAAAGGCTACAGGTCGAAATAGACAAACTTCAGCCCAAGCGCGATTACGGCGCGGGAGCTCTTGCAGACTCGATCGACAACTACCTCAACCAATGAGGTGACGATAACTAAAGTGCGGTAAAGCGTGACACACACTCTCCACTTTCCAGCGTCACTTTTTCAACAAACATGGACAGGGGCCTGACCCACAAGCCGAAGTCACCGTAAAGCGCACGGTAAACTACCATCCACTCTTCTGTCTCCGAGTGTCTGGCCGTTCCGATCACTTCGTAGTCCATGCCCTTGTAGTGCCGATACAATCCCGGCTTCAATTCTGCTTCCATAACACCCCCTCGTTTACACCCGTACTTCTACCAGCTCTTTCAGTATCCCGGCCAACCGTTCAAGCGTTGCCTCATCGCTCTCATGCCAAAATGCTGTCATGTGAATGGGTGTTGACTCCAGCGCCACAACATCATCCGGCAAGCGCTCCAATACCGCGTTGACATGCTCGAGCACAGTGCCCGGCAACAACCCTTCACCGGTTATCCAGCTCCACCCCTGCCCAAGCCCGGTATTGGCCAGCGTCTCGCCGCGACACACCTGCCAACTGCACCAGGACTCTTTCTGAGCTCTGCTCAGGTTGGTGCGTAACAGCCTGTAGGCCGGAACACTGATCGATTCCCCTTCCATCTCCCCCGTCATCCGCGGTAGCTTCAGAGTTACGAGCTGTACCTGTAAGCCCAGCGTTCTGGCCTTGAGTCGCAAGTGAGCCTGAAAGCGCTGACGAGGTGTCGGCATGACCCACATCACGGAACCAATCAGTGACATGATGACGAAAACAATGATTAACCATTTCATGGTGTTATCCTTTAGGTAGAACAAACGAATGTGTCGGACGCATCCGCGCCCCACTCAACAGGACAAGGAGCCCAAACCATGGCCCGCTATACTCGTATTCTGCTCGCGGTCGACCTTTCCGACGAATCCACACAGCTCGCCGAACGAGCGGTGGATCTGGCCCGCATGAACCAGGCTCAGCTGAGCCTGATCCATGTTGTTGAACCTCTGAGCTTCGCCTACGGCGGCGACGTTCCAATGGATCTGTCGACCATTCAGGAGCAACTTGATGAGCATGCGCGCACCAAGTTGAACACTTACGCTGAAGCACTGGGATATCCAGTCGACAAGAAATTCGTCGTAACTGGCAACACTGAAACCGAGATTCACCGTATTGCCAGCGATGAAGAAACCGATCTGATCATCGTAGGTAGCCACGGGCGCCACGGCCTTGCCTTGCTGCTTGGCTCAACCGCCAATGGCGTGCTTCACGGTGCTCCTTGCGACGTTCTGGCCGTGCGCATGCGCAAAGACTGATAAGCGCCGCGCCAACACAGGCGGGGTCAACTCCCCGCCTGCATCTCCTCAAGTTCGACCCAGCGCTCCATCAGAGTCTCGAGCTTCTGTTCCTGATCATGCAAAGCGGCTAACCTTGCCGAGACATGCGCGTGATCCTGACTGTAAAAATCAGGTGCCGATGTTTCCTCCTGCAGCCTAGCCAAAAGGCTTTCAGCCTCCTCCATCATCGCAGGCAGTGCATCCAGCTCACGCTGAAGCTTGTAGCTTAGCTTTCGCACGTTATTGGTCTTGGACTGAGACGCCGCAGCCGGCGCTTGCCCTGCATCGGCTTCACTTTTAGCGGGGTTCGACTTAGACGAAGTGGCCTTGGGCCGCTGACGCAACCAGTCCTGATAGCCACCAACATATTCGACAACACGCCCATCACCCTCGAACGCGAGCGTGCTGGTGACGACATTATCCAGAAAGCGACGATCGTGACTAACCAGCAGCAGCGTACCCTGGTAGCTCAGCAGAATCTCCTCGAGCAACTCGAGTGTCTCGATATCCAGATCGTTCGTCGGCTCATCAAGCACCAGCAGGTTAGCCGGCTGACTGAATAGACGCGCCAGAAGAACACGATTACATTCACCGCCCGAGAGCGCCTTCACCGGTGTGCGCGCGCGTTCAGGACTGAACAAAAAGTCCTGAAGATAACTGATGATATGGCGGTTCTGACCGTTTATTTCGATGCTTTCACGACCGCCGGAGACGTTATCGATAATACTGCGCTCAGGATCCAGCTGTCCGCGTAGCTGATCGAAATATGCCACCTCAAGCTTGGTGCCCATTCGAACAGTACCGCTCTCTGGCTGCAATTCGCCAAGCAGTATTTTGAGCAAGGTACTCTTGCCTGCACCATTTGGCCCGATCAAACCGACCCTGTCGCCACGCTGAATCGCGAGTGTCAGATCACGGATAATCGCAATACCTTCATAACTTTGAGAGACATTTTCGAGTTCGACCACCAACTTGCCGGACTTAACCGCATCCTCCAGATTGAAGCGCGCCGCGCCCTGACGCTCACGCCGGTCTGATCGTTCCTCACGCATTTTCTTCAAGGCACGCACTCGCCCTTCATTACGCGTGCGACGAGCCTTAATGCCCTGACGGATCCAGCGCTCTTCCTGAGCCAGCTTCTTGTCGAACTCCGCATTATGGCGAGCCTCTTCCTGAAGCAACGCTTCTTTCTGCTCAAGGTAGCGGCTGTAGTTGCCCGGAAACGAGGTCAAGGTGCCACGGTCAAGCTCGATAATACGCGTGGCGAGACGGTCGACCAACGCACGGTCATGGGAGATAAACAGTACCCCTCCGCGAAATGCAAGAATCTGCTCCTCCAACCACTCGATTGTTTCGATATCGAGGTGGTTAGTCGGCTCATCCAGCAGCAGAAGATCGGGATTCTGAACCAACGCTGCGCCCAGCGCTGCACGTCTGCGCCAGCCACCGGACAGCTCGGCCATGCACTTTTCCCCGGGCAATGACAAACGCGCAAGCACCGTCTCTACGCGCTGTTCGAGATGCCATCCATCGCGCGCCTCAAGCTCATGCTGAAGACGCTCGAGCTGATCCATTGAGGAGGGATCATGCTGCTGCACCAGCGCTTCATAACGCGCCCGCAGCTCTACAACCTCGGCAAGACCGGCCATGACAACATCACGCACTCGGCGTTCATCGGCCGCTGGCAGCATCTGCGACAGCTCTGCGATGCGAATGGCTGGATCTTTCCAGAACACCCCGGAATCAGGGTGTTGATGTCCGGCCACCACTTTCAGCAGGGTGGATTTACCAGCACCATTGAGTCCTACCAGCGCGACGCGCTCGCCTGCTTCAAGCTGAAGATTGACGTGATCAAGCAATGCGCGCGTGCCAAAGCTTACGCAAAGCTCATCGAATTTGATCAGTGACATCTAAGGCTATGCACTCTGTTCAGTTTTAAAGCCGCTAGTTTACCTGAAACAGGGGCACGAAATGAAAAACACTCAAGCATATAAATTTCCCTGCCGATACAGGTAGACTGACACTATCCGCTCGCGCCACAGTCTAACCGAGGGATGGAGACACCGATGCAGCGCCCAACACTGTTACACCTGATAGCCACCTCAGTATTGATCACAAGCCCCACCGCTTTCGCTTCACTTTCTCCTCAACAGGAGTTGTACAAGAAAACGCTCGTCGCCGCCGAAAAGGGCGACTCAGCGTCAGTACAGAAAGGGCTCAAGCAGCTTAAGCAATATCCGCTCAAGCCTTACATCATTTACGCCGAGCTAAGATCCAGACTTAACACTCTGCGACCGGCCGACGCTCTCGACTTCAGCCGACGCTATTCCGACACACCACTGGAAGGCAGGCTGCGCTGGGCACTGACCACCTCGCTGGGCAAGCGCAATGAGTGGCAGGCCTTTCGTGAACTCTACCCGTCCCTCGACCGACCCAGCGCTGAGCAACAGTGCTATTGGGGACGCTCCGAGCTGGCGACGGGACACAAAGAAGCCGCATATACACTCGCGGCGCGACTGTGGGTCGAGGGTCATTCGCAGCCCGATGCCTGCGACCCGCTTTTCGACAGCTGGATGAAGTCCGGTGGATTGAAGGACAGGCATGCTCATGATCGCGCGCTGGCTGCACTTGAGGAGGGCAACATTTCGCTTGCCCGCTATGCCGCCAAGCAGGCATCACAAGCCTCAACCAAAGCTCAGCTCGACAAGGCGATCGAGCTTTTCCTTAATCCCAAATCATTGCTGACAAACGCGGCGCTTGTAACGCCCAAAACACCGGACCATCGTCGTTTGCTGATGTTGGCAGTCAATCGCCTGCGCCGAAGCGACCTGGACGCAGCCATTGATCTGTGGGTTCGGGATCGTGCGCGACTTTCCATACCGGCTGAAGAGCAATCCGAGCTATCCGTGCGCATGGGTACGCTGAAAGCCAAACACTACGATCCCGACTCAGAGTCCGCACTTGCCCGCATCGATCCGGAGTTCCGCCTGGAAGAGCTGACCGAATGGCGAGCCCGTCTGGCGTTGAAAAGGCTGGACTGGGTCGAAGTCGAACGCTTGATCGGAAAGCTGCCCGCCAACAAGCAGATGCATGAGCGCTGGCAGTACTGGCTCAGCATGGCAAAGATGAAACAGGGCACTGACGTTACAACGCAACTGAAAACGTTAAGCGGCGATCGTACGTTTTACGGTTTTCTCGCAGCCGAGTTAAGCCACTCGCCTTTCTCGCTCGATCATGAGCCCATTGCGATGGACGCGCACAAACTCAAAGAGCTGGAGGCGACACCTCCCTTCCAGCGCATGCGTGAACTATACGAACTCGGCGAACTGTACGACGCGCGCTCTGAATGGAACAACGCCACCCGCGATCTGTCACCGGATGATCAGCATATGGCCGCTCATCTGGTCAAACGCTGGGGTTGGCATACGCAGGCGATCCGTGGCGCTATACAGAGTGAGCAATGGAACGATCTCGACATTCGCTTCCCCGACCCCTACCCCGAACTGTTCGTTGACGCTTCCGAGCGAGCGGGCATTACAAGCACCTGGGCAACGGCGATTGCACGACAGGAAAGCGCCTTTTGGGAGACGGCCAGATCCCGGGTCGGTGCGCGCGGCCTCATGCAGTTGATGCCGACGACCGCTCGCCACACCGCCAAAAAGCATTCACTGCCGCTGGCCAATCTGGACGAGCTGTACCAGCCGCGCACCAATATCAATCTAGGCAGCGCCTATCTGGGCGAGATGTATCGAGAGTTCAACAACAATCGCGTTTACGCAACAGCGGCCTACAACGCCGGCCCCCATCGCGTAAAAGCCTGGATGAAAGAGAGGGGAAATCTTCCGCTTGATATCTGGATTGAAACCATTCCGTTCGATGAGACGCGCAACTACGTTCAGAATGTGCTGGCATTTGCAGTGATATACGATCGCCTTGCAGACCGCCCGGCCCGCCTGCTCAGCGATAGCGAACGCAAGCTATTGGCCTATAACCAACCGCAAGGAAAGTCAGACAAACTCTGACACCTCACCTCAGGCTGCGCGCGCTGCCACCAGGTAGCCGCGCAGCTGCTCGGCATCGAAAGGCCAGCCGAGCTCCAAACCCGACGCAGGCGCTCTGAGAACAGGGATCCGTGTCGCATAGCGTTCCATCAAATCGTCTTCATAGGCGATATCAACCAGATCAACCTCCGCATCCCCCGGTTGAAGCACCGCTTGAAGGATGTCTATCGCGTGCTCACACAAATGGCACCCGTCCGTTGTCATCAGCTCAAGATACAGCATCGCCCTTCCCGTTGTTTTTCGTACTAAATACCCTTGAATCAACCATCATACCGAAATATCGCTATATCCCTTATACTTACCGCCCCTAAACGTCGGACACCCGAGGGACCACCAAGAGGTAGTAATGAAAAACAGCGTGGCGCCAAATAATAACGAAGTCCGCTTGAGCGACGATGAGTTCATCGTAAGCAAGACCGACAAGCGCGGCATTATCACCTATGTGAACCGCACCTTCATGAAAATTTCGGGATACTCGGAGCCGGAGCTTCTCGGGATTCAGCACAACATTATACGCCACCCAGATATGCCCCGCAGGGCCTTCAAACTGCTGTGGGATACTCTCGGCGAAGGCAAAGAGTTCTTCGCCTATGTCAAAAACCTCTGTAAGGACGGTAGCTATTACTGGGTAATGGCGAATGTGACGCCTGACCTCAACGCCGAAGGCAAAGTTGTTGGCTATTACTCCGTTCGACGCAAGCCCACCAACACGGCCATTCAGGCGATCACACCACTGTATAAAGAGATGCTCGATATAGAGCGTGCCGCCGGCCCCAAAGAGGGACCCACGCGATCAATTGCGCATCTGCAGGCGCTGTGCGAATCCAAACAGTGCAGCTACGAAGAGTTGATCTGGTCGCTGGATAACGCCTGAACACAGGGATCCGACAGTCCGTTGAAGGAGTAGTACCTTGCACAATACACCGAGCAAACCCGGGCGCAGTACAGGCAGCCTTTTCCTACGCAACCGGCTACGCCTCACCACCCTGCTGCTGCCTATCATCGCGCTTATTCCGGCCACCATGACAGCCTTCGGAGAAAATTGGTCGGGCGCCGCCTGGATGCTGGTGCCCGCCGCGCTCACAGCAGCCCTGTCGCTGAGCCTTTACCGCTCGGCTTCACGCCCGCTCAACACCCTCGATAGCATCAACAATGCACTCAAGAACGCCAATAAAGGCGGGTTCGACAGCCGCATCAGCCATACCGAAAAGCTGGGTGAAGTGGGTCGGGTTGCGTGGGAATTGAACGACTTTCTGGACAAGATAGAAACGTACTTCAAGGAAGTCGACACCTGCTTCCGTTACGTGTCCGATGGCCGCTACGACCGTCACGCACTCTATAAGGGGTTACCCGGGCAGCTGCGCGAATCGCTTATTCGTATCAACAACTCACTTGAACTGATGCGCAAGGGGGCGGAGTTCGTCGCTGGCAACGAGCTCAATTCAGACCTGCACAGCCTCAACACTAAACATCTTATTGGTAACCTTAAACAAAATCAGGCCGACCTTGTGCGCATTAGCGACGAACTCGGCCGCGCCGAATCCATCGCAGACCGTACCCGACAGGAAGCACGTGATAGCCAGACGGCGGTTGTACGCATGGTCGAGGCACTCAAGCGGATACATGAGACGATCGAGTCGGTCGTCGAGGTGGTCGACAAGCTTGGCAGCGACAGCAAAAAGGTGGCGCAGTCCCTGTCGATCATTACCGACATTGCCGATCAAACCAACTTGCTGGCGCTCAATGCCGCAATAGAAGCCGCTCGTGCCGGTGAGCAGGGACGCGGCTTCGCCGTCGTAGCTGACGAAGTAAAAGCGCTGTCAAAGCGGACTAAAGATGCCGCCGTAGAGGTCACCCACACAATCGGCACCTTCAACCAGCGTGTTGATGAGATGGTTGAGCGCGCGACCGACTCCAATCAGGAGGCCGCTGAAGTCAGCTCCATGGTTGAAAACTTCAGAGTGCAGTTCGACTCGATCGCGAGTGCCGCCGAAGAGACGAAACTCTACTTAAGCCACGCCAAGGACCGCTCTTTTGGCTCACTCACCAAAGCTGACCACGTCATTTACAAGCAGTATGGCTATCTCATGTTCGATGACAGTCAGACCTGGACAGACGAGGAGCAGGCCGTATCCCGGGATCACAGGGCATGCCGCCTCGGACAGTGGTATTACACCGGTGAAGGTGCCGAGAAATTCTCGACCACGCACAGCTATAAACTGCTTGAAAAGCCGCACGAGCAGGTCCATCGATCCGTTCAGAGCGCAGCCGCTTTACGCGCACAGAACTGGCGCAACGATGCCAAACTACGCCGAGAGATCGTAAGCCTAATGACGCGTGCCGAAGAGGAGAGCTACAAGATACTGCAACACATTGATGAGATGATCGATGAACGTCACCGGTCGGAAGGGGCACGCTAACGCGACCTTTAGGGGGGTTGTCCTCTTCTCCGGCTGGGTCTATGCTCAAAAATCGGCCGGAAACATATTATTCTGCATCCAGTAGTACCGGTCGCCCATACATATATACGGAGTCGGCAGTCTATGGATAAAGCAACAGCGAGCGGAAACTATTCGACTGATCCTCAGGAATTCATCAACTACGTTGCGCGCGAAACCAACAAGGTGCTGGAGATGTTCTCGGCCAGCGGCGGCGACGATATTTTTCGCCAGTTCACCCAATCCTGGACAGAGCTCGCCACCCGCTCGCTAGAGGACCCCACAGTCTGGATCCGCGCTATTGCCGACTACCAACAAGCGCAATTCAACCTGTGGCGCAACCTGATGAGCGGCACCAGCGGCGAAACGCCAGTCGTCCAGCCAGAACGGGGCGACCGCCGTTTCCAGAGCGACGAGTGGTCCAACAACCCCATCTATGACTACATTAAACAGTCTTACCTGCTGACCTCCCGCATGTTGGTCGACATGGCCGCCAATGCCAAACTGGCACCTTCCGAACAGGCCAAACTGGAGTTCTATACCAAGCAGTATGTCGATGCTCTGTCGCCAACCAACTTTGCACTAACCAACCCGGAAGTGCTTCAGCAGGCTATGGAAACCAAAGGCCAGAGCTTAGTCGACGGCCTCAAGAACCTGCTCGGCGACATCGAAAAAGGCCGCATCTCGATGACCGACGAGAGCGCCTTCGAACTGGGCACCAATCTCGCTACGACGGAAGGTGCTGTCGTCTTTCAGAACGAACTCTTCCAGCTGATTCACTACAAGCCGGAGGGCGAACAGGTTTATGAGCGCCCGACCCTGATCGTTCCGCCAAGCATCAACAAGTTCTACATTCTCGATCTTCAGCCGCACAACTCATTTGTAAAATACTGTGTTGAGCAGGGTCAGGACGTATACCTTGTATCTTGGGTGAACCCGACCGTCGAGCAACGCGACCTGAGCTGGGACGACTACGTTAGCGATGGCGTATTGAAAGCGATTCAGGTCACCTGCGAGATCAGCGGCTCCGAGAAGCTTAACGCCGTTGCATGGTGCGTAGGCGGCACGCTGCTGACTACAGCACTGGCCGTCATGGCTAACCGCAAGGACACCAGCGTCGGCTCGGCCACTTTCCTGACAACATTGACCGACTTCTCGAACCCGGGAGACCTGTGCGTCTTCATCGATGACTATCAGGTGAAGCAGCTTGAAAGCAAGGTAAACTCTCAAGGCATTTTGAACGGACGGGAGCTCGCAACCTCATTCAACATGCTGCGTTCAAACGACTTGATCTGGTCGTATGTCGTCAACAATTACCTCAAGGGACAAACACCTCCGCCGTTCGACATCCTGTATTGGAACAGTGATTCCACCAACCTGCCGGCGGCCATGTACACCTTCTACATCAACAAGATGTATCTCGAGAACAAACTCGTAGAGCCCAATGGACTGGAGATCTGCGGTGAGCCGATAGACCTCGGCAAGATCAAGATCCCCTGCTATTTCCTGTCTACAATTGAAGATCACATCGCGCCCTGGAAAGGCACCTTCAATGCGACGGAAACGTTTGGCAGCACAATCGAGTTCGTTCTCGGCGCCAGCGGCCACGTTGCGGGCGTCATCAACCCAGCATCCAAAAACCGCCGCAACTATTGGGTCAAGGGCGAGCAAGGCAAAGGCGCCGATCATTGGCTGGAAACCGCTGAGCGCCAGGAAGGCTCCTGGTGGCCAAACTGGGCGGAATGGGTCCGTCGACGCGCCGGCAAAAAGGTCGATGCACCGAAAGAGTACGGTAACGACACATACAAAGTGATCGAACCGGCTCCGGGCTCCTACGTCAGCGTGCGTATCGACTGATACCCACCACAGCAGTCGTTGCAAACGGGGCCTCGCGCCCCGTTTTTCGTATTGTCAGGACGCCAGCTCCACCTTATCCTTTGCCTCCCGCCACTTCGGCCTGTTAAGCGAACCACGCTGTGTCTCTGATTCGATCGTCCCTCAAGGAAAGCCGACACTTAATCACCCTCTGCTGGCCGATCATGATCGCCCAAATGGCTCAGCATGCCATGGGATTTGTAGACACCTTAATGGCCTCTCATGCAGGGCCCGCGGAGCTGGCCGCGATCGCACTGGGTAGCAGCATCTGGCTTCCGCTTATGCTGACACTGTGCGGCGTACTCATCGCAACCACACCGCTGGTCGCACATCGCGTAGGGGCCGGAAGGGAGTCCGAGTCCGCATCGATTCTCAGCCAGGCACTGGGACTGGCGCTGTTGCTATCGGTACTTGCCGTAATACTGCTGAACAACACAGACCCTCTGCTCGCCCTGTTTCGAGTGGATCCACTTTTGGCCAGCAAAACCGCAAACTACCTTAGCGCGATATCCTGGGGCTTCCCGCCAATGCTGTTGTATCAGGCACTTAGAAGCTTCAGTGAAGGGTTTGGCCGCACCCGCCCGATCATGCGCATCGCGATCATCGGCATGCTGGCTAATATTCCTCTCAATTACATGCTGATCTTCGGAAAAGCCGGACTACCCGCACTTGGCGGCGTCGGATGCGGCTACGCCACAAGCGCTGTCATGTGGGGCATGCTGAGCCTTGGCATCGTGCACCTGATAAAGGACCCTACATTCCGCGAAGCCCGCTTGGCATTTAGATGGTCTCTGCCCCACCTCGATGCTCTTGGTCAATTTTTACGGCTAGGCCTGCCAATTGGTATTGCCCTGCTCATCGAGGCCAGCATGTTCAGCGTCATTGCACTGTTTCTTGCAGGTTACGGCGACACAGTTATCAGCGCACATCAAATTACGTTCAGTGTTACCGGGCTCATGTTCATGATCCCCCTGAGCGTGGCGATGGCGCTCACCATACGAACTGGCCAACTACTGGGCCGCGCACAGTTCGACCAGGCCCGATTCAGCGCCGGCTGTGGCATAGCACTAACGATTGTGATCGCGTTTATAAACTCATCGATTCTGCTGATCGCCAGTCGTGAAATTGCTTCAGCCTATACTGACATTGATGCCATCATCGACATGACCGTCCAACTGATGTGGATCGCCGCACTCTTCCAGATCGCCGATTCCATACAAGTATCCGCCGGCGGCGCCCTCAGAGGCTATAAAGATACCAGCGCCACCCTAGCGGTGGTTTTTGTTGCCTACTGGCTGGTAGGTTTACC
Organism: Marinobacterium lacunae; assembly: GCF_000705555.1. Lineage (GTDB taxonomy): Bacteria > Pseudomonadota > Gammaproteobacteria > Pseudomonadales > Balneatricaceae > Marinobacterium_D > Marinobacterium_D lacunae. Next base: position 247,665 of record NZ_JMQN01000047.1, on the reverse strand, counting down.
CGCCGGGTATGTCATGGCCGAACCCTTGGCGCTTGGCGTGTTTGGCTACTGGTGGGGACTGTTGGCCGGTCTGACAATTGGTGCCGTACTGTTATCGATACGTCTATACAGGATAAGTCATGCACTCTCGCCTGCTCATTCCCCTCTTGCTGGCACTGCTGACCACAGCGTGTAGCGAGCCAGATGCCCGCTCCATGTTGGAGCGATACACAGAGCGGGTGGGTAACGCTATCGAACAAACCATCCAAACGGACTATCAACAGGCACTCGCGCAGCGCCCAGCGCTTCCCCCCAGACGGCTACGTCTGCTAGAGATCGAGCCAATTAATGAAGGTTTGATCGATGTGCTCGACTTTCGACACTGCGACCTCCTCCATGTGATCGCCGAGCGCAACACATCGCTCGGCAAGCTGGCGGGTTACTCACAGCGACTGATTTATGAGCTAAAAATACTGCCGGCCCTTCGTGCCTGCCATGCACGCATTATTGACCAAAAACTCGACGTTCCAGACCGCCTCAAATTACGGCTGACTCAAATAATTACCCAGAAGGAACAATCGTTCGGCGCTCTGCTCTGGAATACGTTTTATACATCCGACGAGATGGAGCAGCAGTTTGCGCTCAACCAGCCGCCGCTACCGCTACAGGGCGTACTAGAGCTGTCATCAATCAAGCCAGCCCTGGATCACTTCGTGCTACTTGCCGATCTGGTTAATAAAAGCAGCTGGAATACACCCGAATTCGGCACCGCTCTCGAAGAGGATTTCGAGTCTTTATACCGTTCGAACTTCGGCGCCCAGTGGCTTACAAGCATCACACTTCTTACCCATACGCTTGAGCGAACCGCGGATGCGATCGAACAGCGCTTGTCGCGGCGCCCGATATGCTTCAATAACAAGCCCAATAATCAGGCCAACATCATTCGAAACGTATTCCAAAGATTTTATGCGGGAGAACTCCAACCCTACCTATCTCTGGTTGACCGGCAAGGACGAGAGTGGTTGAGCTACCATCACAGGATAATGAGTCAATTGCCGGTCCCGGAGGCTGCGTCCAATTACTTTCATGTTCAACTCGACCTCACCGCACCTGAGGGCATCTGGCAACGTTATATCGACGCCCGCGACCGACACACCCGCGCCTGGCAGCGCTTGCTTCGACAATGTGGCATGATGCCCGGCAGTTGAAACCCAAAACCAGCAAGGCATGTAGCATCACCGCCTACTTACGGATACTCAAGGTGACAACCGACGATAGCCGAAAATCGTTGAAAAGATGGCCTGCCCAACGGTACTTGGCCGCACTCGCCTTCCTCGTCACGTTGGCAGCCGCGATAGCCTTGACCAGCTTGGCAAGCGAGGGTGTGCGCTTGTCGCAAGCCGATATAAATCGTTTTCGCGAAATCTATGGCACAGAGGCCGCACAGCGACTTACGGCATGGCAGAGCCTGATGAATCGACTCACAGACGCCCCGGAGCAAACCAAGCTCAAAGAGGTCAACGCCTTCTTCAACCAGGTACGCTTTCTCGACGATATTGTGCACTGGAAGCAGGAAGACTATTGGGCCACGCCTGTGGAATTTCTAATCTCAAATGGCGGCGACTGCGAAGATTTCGCTATAGCGAAGTACTATACGCTCAAGGAATTGGGAGTCAGCGTCGATAAAATGAGCCTGACCTATGTAAAAGCGCTCCGCTTGAATCAGGCCCATATGGTTTTAACCTACTACCCCTCACCCGAGGCCATGCCGCTGGTACTGGACAATCTTATCGGTGAAATCAAAAGCGCAGACCAAAGACCTGATCTCCTGCATGTGTATACTTTCAACGGTGACAATCTTTGGCTAAGCAAGAAAGGCAAGCGCTCTCAACTGGTCGGCACGTCCGATCAGTTAAAGCCCTGGGTTAAACTCCAGTCGCGCGTCAATGCCAACGACGTCAACCTCAACTAACGGTCTGGAAGGAATCTATGTCCCTGGTTAACCAATTGATCGCCGCGGTCCTCGCTGTATTGATCGGACTGGCTTCCGGCACGCTGTTTATCATGTCGGACAGCGGCAAGTCGATGCTGCTTAGCCAGCTTAGAAGCCATGCCCAGGACAGTGCTACCCACCTCGGACTTTACATCGCCCCTTTTATGGCAAGCCAGGATAACGCTGCGATCGAAACCGCCGTCAATGCCATATTTGATAGCGGCTTCTATCAGCGCATAGAAGTGGAGAATGCCGACAATCAGCCCCTATTTCTCAAAAAAACCGAGACGGATATCCCCGAGCGTGTACCCTCCTGGTTTGTCGAACTGATCCATATCGAACCACCTTCGATGGCCCGAAAAATCACCTATCAATGGCGCCACGTCGGGACAATTCACGTTCAAAGCCGCGCAGGCTACGCCTATGAACGTTTCTGGGAAGCCGCACAAAAAGCGCTGACACTCTTCGTCATTTTGTCACTGACGGCAGCAGCATTGATTAGCCTCCTGCTGCGATATCTGCTCAGCCCGCTGAAAAAAGTCGAACATCAGGCGGTGATGCTGGCGCAGAAAACCTACATAGAACAACCGACACTGCCCAAGACGCGCGAACTGCGACGTGTGGTGGAAGCAATGAACGCCATGGTCCGGCAGGTTAAGACCATGTTTGACGAGCAAAGTCGCAATATCGAAGAACTCAGGGGAATGGCCTATCAGGACTCACTCACCGGCCTTGCCAATCAACGCGCCAGTCTTGCGCAGCTACAAGAGCGTATCGACTATGATCGTGACTTCGGCCCAGCCACGCTACTGATGTTCCGCATCCGGTCTCTGGCGGAACTCAACCGCCGCTACGGCGAGGACAATACCAACCATCTGATAAAATTTATCGCCACCGAACTGGACAAGCTTGGCCAACAGCTCGGAAAACGCTTGATCGGGCGGATTAGTGGCTCGGAATTTCTGCTACTCACAGAGCGTTCGAATCTCGACCGAATCAAACCCCTGATCGACTCTTTCACAAGCAGAGTCAACACGCATATGGCCAACATGACGCCCTCTGCCTGCGAACCCTGCGCGGTCATGACCTGCGGTATAAGCCATAGCACGGAGCAAGGTGGCTCTGCCCAGCTGCTCTCACACGCACGCCTTGCACTCAATCATGCCGACATTGAAGGACTGGAGATTTCCGAGCACTCCGGCACCGACGGATTACCGAGCCACTCTCAAACTTGGCACCAGCATATAGCCGCCGCCATTAGTAACAGCCAGATATTCTTGCAGTACCAGACACTGGTCGACAGCGAGTCACACCCCGTGCATGGCGAGATCTTTGCCCGCATCCTTGATGAAGACAACCAGCCCTGCCCAGCTGTTCGCTTCATCGGGGTCGTGCGTGAGCTGGGATTGCTTGCCGCGATGGACAGGGCGGTCATCCAACGCGCGATAGCCCACCTGCAGCGCTCACCTCAGGGTATATCGCTCGGTATAAACCTCGGGCAGGAGAGCCTGATGGCAGATGACTTCCCAGCATGGATCGGGACCCAGATCGGCCAGCTCGAGCATCCCGAGCGCATAAGTTTCGAAATAAACGAGACGGTAATTATGAACCATACCGAGCGCGCACAAGCACTGAGGACACAACTCAAGGCGCTAGGCGCGGGTTTTGGCGTCGATAATTTCGGCATCCATCCGCAAGGGTTCAGCTACCTCTATTCGCTAAAGCCTGACTACCTGAAAATCGACGGATCCCTTATCCGCGAAATCGATATGAATGATGAAGACAGATTTTTCGTCAGGAGTTTGATCGGCGTCGCGCACAATATTCATATCAGCGTATATGCCGAACATGTCGAGCGCGAGAGCCAGCTCAGTCAGCTAATCAGTCTCGACATAGACGGCACACAAGGCTATCTGCACGGCAAGCCAATCCCCCTTAGTTAAGCCGACTGTCACACGTGGCTTTTCACCCAACGAACAAGCGAGCTGTAATCCATCGCCCCGGCTTGCCGCGCTATTTCTCGCCCACCTGAGAAGATGAGCAACGAGGGTATACTGCGGATCTGGTAGCGTTGAGCCAGATCTGGTGCTGCTTCAGTATCGATCTTTACAAACCGGCAGGCGGGTTCGAGCTCTTGTGCCGCTCGCTCAAATACCGGCGCCATCATTTTGCAAGGGCCACACCATTGCGCCCAAAAATCGACAATTACGGGGATATCGGTATTGGCAACGACACGAGCAAAACCCGATGAGTCCAGCGATGCAGGCGAACCCTGAAATAGAGCTTCACCACAGCGGCCACACTTGGGCGCAGCGTTTAAGCGTTCAGCCGGTACCCGATTCGTAACAAGGCAGGACGGGCAGCTGAGCGTAATGGCAGTAGACATAAAACCCCCACAAGATCGTCTGAAAATATATCGCTTCAGGATCTAAATGGGGGTAAATCGACAAGACTCAAGAACGATTAGCGATTGCGACTATTCAACTGAAGCAACATATCCAGCTTCTTGTTGATCCGCTGCTCCTTGGCTTTGACCGCCTGCTTGCGCTCTTCTTTGCGCTCGGTCTTTTCCCGCTCACGGCGCTGATCCTTGATCGCCTTTAGCTTTTCCCGTGCATGAGAGGCTTCCTCCTCGCTCACCTGCCCTGCAGCAGTTCCGTCGAGGCCAATACGGTCAGCACCAGGCTGAAGACTGCGCAGATACTGCGGGCTTCGCACATAGCTTGCTAACGCGCGCTTGATACGGTTGCGTGCGAGCTTTTCGTCCGCGATCAGATCTTCCTGAATACCCACCTTTAGCGGACGAACATTATCCCGACTGAATACATCGGGGTATGTTTCACACAACTGCACCAGTGCTGCCTGATTCGCGGCCCGATTCTTGGCCCGATTGCGGTTCTTGGCTTCAGGCGTTTTTTCGATCTGATTCACTGTAACACTCTCATCTATCTGATTAGATGCCCTGGAGCGCTTCGCCTCCAGAACGTCAAGACGTTGTTCACACTCGTTTAGCAGCGCCAGCGTTTGCGCATGCAACCTATCGATGTCCGACACCCTCAAGATACCCCTTTGCGGATGTAATACACGAACACCTCCTCCTCAACGCCCTGCTCAAGCAGATCGTGGCCGAGAAAATGACAAAACTTGGGTATATCCCGCTGGGTCGAAGGATCCGTTGCCCGAATACAGAGAACCTCTCCCTCGGCCAACTCCCTCACCCGGTTATGGAGCATCATCACCGGCTCCGGACAAAACAGGCCGCATGCATCCAGAACCTGGGTTACTTCTATCTTAGCCATCAATGGACCCTATGAATCGAAGTTCGTTATTGTCGCAAATAACCGAAGGTAGAGAAACCGCCAATCTCATGCCTTGCGGGGCCGCCACACTGAATTATCCTTTAACTGTCAGCAAACCAAGAGGAGGCAAGAAGATGATCCGGGTAATGATAGAACGCCAGATCGCCGATGACCTCGCGGTTCATTACGACCGCCTGTCTCGAGAGCTGCTTCAAAAGGCGATGCACGCTCCAGGATTTATTTCCGGCGAGGTACTTCGCAACATTGACGACCCCAACCACCGACTCACAATGGCAACCTACCGCAACATCAGCGATTGGCAACGATGGTATGGCAGCAGCGAGCGCCGGGAGATGATGGAAACGCTGTTTCCGCTGCTACAAACAGAGGAGCGCATCACGGTATTCGAGCACTGATGGCCAGCTTACCGGCTACCAACACTCAACCAGCAAGTGATCTCCTCGCGATCGTGATACAGGTGTTTAGCCTGCAGCTTCCACTCGAGCCCAGCGTCTCCAAGCGCACGTTCTATCCGCTCGAGACAGGACTGGGTTTCGGCAAAACGCTGTTTCATCGGCAGCTTCAAATTGAAGATCATGTCTCGCGCCCAGCCGTTAACGGCCCATTCAATGACCATAGCGGTAGTGCGAGCCGGTTTCTCCACCACGTCGCATACCATCCAATCCACAGGCTTGGGTGGCTGATAAATAAATGCATCCTCACGAAGATGCTCAACCTGCCCCGTTTCCATCAAATCCGTATTCATCGGCCCGTTGTCGATCGCTGTCACAAACATGCCTCGCTGGACAAGCTGCCATGTCCAGCCACCGGGAGCCGCCCCCAGATCCACCGCTCGCATTCCCGGCGCCAATGCTGAGTCCCAATACTTCCTGGGAATAAACCAATGCCAGGCTTCTTCAAGCTTTAATGTAGAGCGACTGGGTGCCGATGCAGGAAACTTAAGCCGAATAATGCCGCCCGGCTCTGGCGAACTGTTTCTAACTGGGGCAACACCCAACCACATCGATGTGCCACTGATAACAAAAAGATGCATTCGCCAGGCTGCCTTTTGCCCTCTCTTTAATAAAACGCCTGCCTGACGCAGTCGTGGTGCCAAAGCTGAGGCAAACTTGCGCCCGAACCCCTGTAATTCGCGCCCTTCAGTGGTATCAGCCGTTTCTATGACCAGCTCGGCACATTCGGGCAACGCCGCGGCCTGCTCCGAAACTGGGGTTAGTCGGTCCTTCGAATCAAGTCCTTCTAATTGAGGCATACATGCAAACCACTGGCGCGCATACACCAAACGCCGGAAACGCAGTGTTTCTACCAGTTCACATGCATTGGCGGGGGGCTGAACATGGAAAACCACGAAACCAGAATTGCGCTCGAGCGTCGGATACCCATAAAAGCCCTCTTGCGCCGCATACGCGGATATTTCGGAGGCACACTCTCCCTCGAAGCCACCGCGACAGAGAAGCAACAGGGTATTCGGTTCTTGCATAGCGCATAGCCTCTAGCAGTGGTTCGTGGACGAAATAAACGGCGCACTATAGCAGCCCGTCACTATTGCTCAATACTCGAAGCGAACAGTTCTAATACGAAAGGCCTACTTCGCGCCTTAAATAGCGGCTTGATCCATATCAAGCAAAACAATCTTTGTTTTTATATCAGCAAGTAAATAACGGTGCCTTTTCGTCTAAAAAGGCCGTCAAAAACATAATAACGCCCGATTACAGAAAACCTTATTTTCTTTATAAATCAGCACCTTATCCAACAAAAACCCCGGAAACAAGAATATTTTCGGGTTAAAAAAACGAGCATTTTACGGTGCGACAATGCGCCACACTGCACACCCACATCGCGTTGAAATAGATGGGGTATTACCAGATAATTGCCGGCGGAACTCTTCTTACTATTCCTAGCTTGTTGATGAGAGCCTGACATGAGCACTGCAACTGAACACCCGACTTACAATTATAAAGTCGTGCGCCAGTTCGCCATCATGGCGGTAATCTGGGGTATTGTCGGTATGGGCGTTGGCGTCCTTATCGCGGCCCAGTTAGTCTGGCCTGCACTGAACTTTGACCTTCCCTGGTTAAGCTACGGACGTATCCGTCCGTTACACACCAACGCGGTAATCTTCGCGTTCGGTGGTTGCGCCCTGTTTGCGACGTCATACTACGTCGTGCAGCGTACTTGTCAGACTCGTCTGTTCTCAGATGCTCTGGCTTCGTTCACATTCTGGGGATGGCAGCTGGTCATTCTGTCCGCAGCGATCACTCTGCCTCTCGGTATCACCTCTGCAAAAGAGTACGCCGAGCTGGAGTGGCCGATCGACATACTGATCACCCTGGTTTGGGTGGCCTATGCTGTCGTGTTCCTGGGCACCGTGAAGCTGCGCAAGACTTCGCACATCTATGTCGGCAACTGGTTCTACATGGCGTTTATCATCACGGTTGCCGTGCTGCATATCGTCAACAGCATGGAGATGCCGGTCACCCTGTGGAAGTCGTACTCTCTGTACCCGGGCACCGTTGATGCCATGGTTCAGTGGTGGTACGGCCATAACGCGGTAGGTTTCTTCCTGACTGCGGGCTTCCTGGGCATGATGTACTATTTCGTGCCGAAGCAGGCTGAGCGTCCGATCTACTCTTACCGCCTGTCAATCGTTCACTTCTGGGCGCTCATCGCGACCTATATGTGGGCTGGCGGTCACCACCTGCACTACTCTGCCCTTCCGGACTGGACCCAGTCTGTCGGCATGGTGATGTCACTGGTTCTGCTGGCACCGTCTTGGGGCGGCATGATCAACGGCATGATGACCCTGTCGGGCGCATGGCACAAACTGCGTACTGACCCGATCCTGCGCTTCCTGGTGGTATCTCTGTCCTTCTACGGCATGTCCACCTTCGAAGGCCCGATGATGTCTATCAAGACCGTCAACGCACTGTCTCACAACACTGACTGGACCGTAGGGCACGTACACGCTGGTGCTCTGGGCTGGGTTGCCATGATCTCGATCGGTGCAATCTACCACATGATCCCACGTCTGTTCGGCAAAGCTCAGATGTACTCTACTGCGCTGATCAACACTCACTTCTGGCTCGCTACCATCGGTACCGTTCTGTACATCTGCTCTATGTGGGTTAACGGTATCCTGCAGGGCCTGATGTGGCGTGCAGTCAACCAGGACGGCACCCTGACCTACAGCTTCGTTGAGGCGCTTGAGGCCAGCCATCCGGGTTACTTCGTCCGCTGGCTGGGCGGTGCCTTCTTCCTGACAGGTATGCTGCTGATGGCATACAACGTCTGGCAGACAGTCCGTGCCGGCAGCTCTGTTAAAGCAGCTGAGCCGTCAGCCCAGACTGCTTGATTGAGACGAGGAGCAGATAGCAATGATCAAACACGAAACGATTGAAAAGAACATAGGCCTCATGATCCTGCTGATCATTATCGTGATCAGCGGCGGTGGCCTGGCGGAAATCGTTCCCCTGTTCTTCCAGAGCTCGACAACTCAGCCGATCGAAGGCCTGCGCACCTACACCGCGCTGGAACTGGAAGGTCGTGATATCTATATCAAGGAAGGCTGCCACGTCTGCCACACTCAGATGATTCGCCCTTTCCGTGCTGAAACCGAGCGTTACGGCCACTACTCAACCGCCGACGAGCACGTCTGGGAGCATCCGTTCCTGTGGGGCTCCAAGCGTACCGGCCCGGACCTGGCTCGCGTAGGCGGCCGCTACTCCGACGACTGGCATCGCGCTCACCTGAACAACCCGCGTGACGTTGTACCTGAGTCCAAAATGCCCTCCTACCCCTGGCTGTTCAAGAACAAGCTGACCGGCAAGGACACCGAGGCCAAAATGGGAGCACTGCGCAAGCTGGGCGTTCCGTATACCGACGAAGATATCGCCGGTGCACGCGAGCAGGTAGCCGGCAAGTACGAGATCGATGCACTCGTCGCTTACCTGCAAGCACTCGGCAAGACACACAGTGTCTACACCAACAAGCGGTAACTATTCAGTGAGTTACGAAGTTTATGGCCCCTACCTGCCAGTCATAATGCTGATCACGTTCGTCGCCCTGTTCCTTTGGGTAGCGAGCCCCAAAAACAGCAAGAAATATGACGAGGCTGCACAAGCCCCCTTCGCAGACGAGGAGGGCGAGCAGCCGCCCAAGCAGGACAGCGACGCCAATAACGGGAGAAACGACAAATGAGTGCTTTCTGGAGCGCATGGGTATCAGTTATTACCCTAGCCGTAATTCTCGGTTGCACCTGGTTGCTGTTCGCAACCCGCAAGAGCGAGAAACATAAAGAGACGACCGAAGAGACTCTGGGACACGAGTTCGACGGTATAGAAGAGTACGACAACCCGCTGCCGAAATGGTGGTTCCAGATGTTCCTGGGCACCGTCATCTTTGGTCTGGGCTACCTGGCCCTCTACCCGGGCCTGGGTAACTTCCAGGGCCTGTTGGGCTGGAGCTCCCACGGCCAGTGGGAAGAAGAGATGGCACACGCTGAAGAGCAGTACCGTCCGGTCTTCCAGAAGTATGCGGCCCTGTCCATTGAACAGCTGCAGTCAGAAGAAGACGGCCTGAAAATGGGTCAGCGTATGTTCTCCAACAACTGTGCGGTATGTCACGGCTCTGCAGGGACCGGCGCCTATGGCTTCCCGAACCTGACCGACAACGACTGGCTGTACGGCGGCGAACCTCAGACCCTGATCACCACCATCGCCAACGGCCGTAACGGCGGTATGCCGGCATGGGGCCAGGTGTTGGGTGAAGATGGCGTGCGCGACGTAACAAGCTACGTTCTGTCTTTGAGCGGCGCTGCTGACAGCCTGGACGGCGACGCAGTCGCACGCGGCCAGAGCCAGTTCCAGGCACTGTGTGCTGCATGCCACGGTGCTGATGGCAAAGGTACTCAAGCTCTGGGTGCTCCGAACCTCACCGACAACACTTGGTTGTACGGCGGCAGTTTTGAGCAGGTTGCACACAGCATCCGCAACGGTCGCGCAGGCGTGATGCCAGCCCATAAAGATCTGCTCTCCGACGAGAAGATCCACCTGATTGCTGCTTACGTGTACAGCTTGTCACAGAAGTAAGCCCAGGTCTTAGCACTTCAAAAAGGCGATGCGACGAAAGTCACATCGCCTTTTTTGTTGCCCTCTGTCATATGCAATCCCGCCACCGAAGGGATATCATTCTTGGGTGCGCACTCAAAAGATGCCCGAGCAAACGCTCATGCTGCCGATCAATGATCAGAGCGAAATCGGCCTACTGGCATCCCCCCCCAATTACACTGTAATATGCGCAACATCTAATAGACCTAAAGTTATCAGGTCTTTATTTATTCACTCGTGGTGGTACGGCATGAATCAGATACCGGTGAAAGACTTAACGCCCAAAAAAAGCTCAGGCGAGAAGGAAAACTTCGACCTTTACGCCAAGCGTGAGCACATTTACGTCAAGTACTACAAAGGGCTGTTCAAGAACCTTCGCATCATATCGGGCGCGATGATGCTGATTATGTTCTACGGTTTTTCATGGCTTCAGTGGGATGGACGCCAAGCGGTATTGTTCGATCTGCCAAACCGACAGTTCCACGTGTTCGGACTCACATTCTGGCCTCAGGATTTCATGCTCCTCTCTTGGCTTCTGATCATTCTCGCTTTCACCCTGTTCTTCGTTACCGTCTTCGCTGGGCGACTCTGGTGCGGCTATGCCTGCCCTCAGTTTGTGTGGACCTGGCTTTTCATCTGGGCTGAGAGGGTTACAGAAGGCGACCGGAATAAACGCATGAAGCTGGACAAAAGCCCGATGAACAGCGAGAAGGCGCTTAGAAAAAGCGCCAAACACCTGTTATGGCTATTAATCGCAGCGGCAAGTGCGATTGCGTTTGTCGGCTACTTTTCACCGATTCGGGAGTTGGTGCCCCACGTTCTAGCCTTTAATCTGGGCCCCTGGGAGACTTGGTGGCTGGCGTTTTTCACCGTTGCCACCTATGGCAACGCGGGCTGGCTGCGAGAGCAGGTCTGTATCTACATGTGCCCTTACGCCCGTTTCCAGAGCGTCATGTTCGATCAGGACACACTGGTCATCTCCTATGACGAAAAAAGGGGCGAACAGAGAGGCAGCCGCAAAAAAGACGCTGACTACAAAGCGCAAGGGCTCGGTGACTGCATCGACTGTGGCAACTGCGTCCACGTCTGCCCTGTTGGTATCGATATTCGAGATGGACTGCAGTACGAGTGCGTTGCCTGCGGCGCCTGCGTAGACGCCTGTGACGACATCATGGATCGGATGGGTTACGAACGCGGCCTGGTCCGCTACACCACCGAGCACTCGTTGGAAGGAAAGACGACCCATCTTTTCCGCCCTCGCCTTATCGGATATTTCATCGCGCTAATTGCGATGTTTGTCGCGTTCGCCTACACCCTGTATAGCCGCGTCCCGCTGGAAGTGGACATCATTCGTGACCGCGGACAACTCTATACCACCACACCGGACGGAATGATCGAGAACGTGTACACCCTCAAGCTCGCCAACAAAGAGCAGCAAGGACATGAGTACCGAATCACACTGAGCGGTCCAGACGGTCTGACTCTCGAAACCGCCAACGTGGTTTCAATCGCAGCTGGAGAGCTACTCGACTATCCGGTGAGGGCTCAAATGGACCCTGCCGACATCGAGCTGCCGAACTATGACATCCAGTTTACAGTCGAAGCACTGGATAACCCCTCTATCACCGTGACCGAAGACAACCGCTTCATCGGCCCTACTCCGACACGTTAGTAGAGTCCAAGTCCTATTTGAATTAGTTTAGAATGGCGGCCGGGTCAATCCCGGCCGCTGTGCATAGAGGTATTTCATGAGTGAACAAAGCCAATCTCCCTGGTACAAACAAACCTGGCTCTGGTTTGTACTCGCACCGCTCATCGCTGTGATGATATACGCACCTTTCTTCATCTATCTGGCCATAACAACCGCCGATGGAGTGGTAAAGGACGATTACTACAAAGTCGCACGAGGCTTTAACACCGACCACTCACGTGAACAGGAAGCCCAGCGTCTGGGAATCCACGGCAGTCTGCTCATAGATAGCGTCACCGGCGATGTCCGGCTGCAGATCAAAAGTAATGAGAAGCTGCCCGACTCGCTTCATCTTAGCCTGATCCACCCGACGCACGAGAAATATGACCAAGTCATAACCATGAAGGCGGTCGACGGCCAAGGACTCTATGGCAGCAGCCTGCAGGCCGATCTCGTCGGCAAGCGTTATGCAATTCTGGAACCTCTCGATAAAGCGTGGCAGTTAAGGCTAGAAATCGAGCCGCCTTACGAACAAAGCAGCTTCGCATTGGGCAACGCATCCTGAGAACCTCGGCTGAATGAATTCCTGCGTCGATTCTGATACTCGCACACCCTGCTATCACTGCGGATTGCCGGTGCCCCCCGGCAGTCAGTTCTTCACCCGGGTCGATAATGAAGAGCGCCAGATGTGCTGCCCCGGTTGTCTTGCCGTCGCACAAACCATCGTCGATGGAGGGCTGGATAATTTTTATCGCCACCGGGACAAGCAGAACGTCAAGAATGAGCGCGTTCGCAAAGAGAATGAAGAACAGCGTGCATTGGAGCTCAGGCTCTTCGATGACGAAGAGGTTCAGCAGAGCTTCGTTCGAAAAACCGAAGCGTCCAACCGCGAAGCACTACTGGTCATTGAGGGAATTACCTGCGCAGCTTGCGTTTGGCTGCTTGAGCATCATCTGAAAAAGCAACCGGGAGTCGTGGACGCCAGCGTTAACCTGACAACGCACCGTGCACGGCTGACTTGGGACGACTCCCAGACCAAACTGAGCGCACAGCTTGCCGAGATTGACCGCATTGGCTATCAGGCCCACCCCTACCAGCCCAATAGCGAAGAAACACTGCTGGCGAAGGAGAGAAAGCGCGCTATCAGACGCTTAGGCGTTGCCGGTGTCGGCACCATGCAAGTCATGATGCTCGCGGCAGCCCTTTATGCCGGTGATATCAGTGCGTCCATGGACAGCAGTATAGTGGGCTTCATTCGCTGGGCATCCTTTGTCCTGGCAACCCCGGTGGCCCTGTACTCTGCCCGCCCTTTCTATGATGCCGCCCTGCGGGATTTGCGAACGCGTCAACTTAGCATGGATGTGCCAGTTTCCCTGGCTATTCTAGCGGCTTATTTCGCAAGCGCCTGGGCCACCCTCTCCGGTAGTGGCGAGGTGTATTTCGACTCGGTCACCATGTTTACGTTCTTCTTGCTCGTCGGCCGTTTCATGGAGATGCAGGCCCGGCATCGAACCGGGCGCGCAGGCAATGCACTGCTGAACCTGTTGCCCAATAGCGCGATCCGACTAGTGGACGGCGCTGAGCAATTAATACCGGCCAGCCAACTCCGACAAGGCGACCGGGTACTGGTCAAGCCCGGCCATACTATTCCCGCCGACGGCATCGTCAGAAAGGGTCGCACCTCTGTCGATGAGTCCGCGCTAACCGGTGAATATCTTCCGCTCTCCCGATCCGTTGATGACACGGTTGTCGGTGGCACCCAAAACGTTGAGCACGCAATCGAAATCGAGGTAACCGAAACCGGTGGAGACTCCCGTCTCTCGACTATCGTACGGATGCTGGACAGGGCCCAGGCTGAAAAGCCGGCAGTCGCTCGTATTGCCGACCGGGTATCCCGCTACTTTGTCGGTGCGACGCTTGTCACGGCTGCCATTGTGGCCTCCAGCTGGGCGTTCATCGATCCTCAAAACGCCTTCTGGATTACACTATCGGTACTTGTGGTGACCTGCCCCTGCGCACTGTCGCTGGCAACGCCTACCGCACTGACGACAGCAACGGGTACGCTTCGCACCCACGGCCTGCTGATCAGCAGAGGCCATGTACTCGAAAGCTTCGCCACGGCCACCCATGTTGTATTCGACAAGACAGGCACCCTCACTGAAGGAAATCTTCAGATCCAGGAAACCGTGCCTCTCATTAACGAATCCAAACGCACACTTCTGGCACTGGGAGCCGCATTGGAGTCAGCCTCGGAACATCCCATCGCGCGCGCTTTCACACCCTATACAAGCCAGCGGGCCGATTCGGTCACCAACCACCTTGGCCAAGGCCTTGAAGGGATTATCGATGGCCGGACATACCGCATTGGCAAACCTGATTTTGCGATCGCCATTACTGGCGAGACCAAAGAGCCAACGCCGCCCAACATGAATGGTCTTTGGCTGCTACTGTGCAGTGAACACTCCCCCCTGTGCTGGTTCAGACTGGATGATCAGATCCGCCCCGAAGCCGCCACGGCGATTAATGCCCTCTCCGCCCTGGGCTTGCACAGCGTCATGCTCACAGGCGATAACTCAGGGTCTGCCGAAACAGTTGCGCAGTCGCTGGGCATCGATCAGCTTTATAAAGGCGTATCGCCCGAGCAGAAACTGGAGATATTGAACCGTCTCGCAAGCGAAGGCGCAGAAGTTATCATGGTTGGAGATGGCATCAATGACATCCCAGCGCTTGCCGGCGCTCGCGTCTCAGTCGCCATGGCCGGAGCGACAGATCTCGCCAAGACCAATGCCGATGCAGTGCTGATCGCCAATGACCTCACCCGATTAGTCGATGCGGTACGACTGGCTCGCAAGACCCGGATAATCATACGCGAGAATCTGGCCTGGGCAGCCCTTTATAACCTGTTAGCGCTTCCGCTTGCTGCAACCGGGTTTATAGCCCCCTACATGGCAGCAATCGGGATGTCAGCCAGTTCGCTGGTGGTGGTCGGCAACGCACTGCGTCTGAGCCGCCGCCCAAAAAGCCGCAGCTAACTCCACGAATTCAGGAAGTTCTCCATGAGCATTGTCTATCTGCTGATCCCCATAGCGATCATTCTCGCAAGCATCGCCGTATGGGCTTTTTTCTGGAGTGTAAACTCAGGCCAATATGACGACCTCGAATCACCGGCCCACAGCATTCTCTACGACGATGACGAGGACTTGATCCCACAGGACGCTAAAGCAAAGCCTGACGAAAAGCCGTCACAAGACAGCAACGCAAACACTCATGACTGAGCCGATTGCGTTTTCCACGGCCATCCTGCTTGGACTGCTAGGCGCCACTCACTGCGTGGGCATGTGTGGCGGCCTTGCGGCCAGCGTCAGCATGGGCGCCCCCGGCAGTCAGCGCGGGTTCTGGCTGATACTTGCATATAATATTGGCCGAATCTCCAGCTACGCTGCAGCCGGCGCCCTGATTGGGCTGGTCGGATTTCAGCTCAAAAACTCCGGCGCCGGCATCGCACTTCGCACACTCGCAGGCGTGCTACTGATCGCAATGGGGCTCTATGTCGCTCAGTGGTGGCAAGTACTGACCCGTCTGGAACAGGCCGGCGGATTATTATGGCGCCACCTTCGCCCAATAGCAGCGCGCTTCCTGCCAGCTGACACTCTGCCACGCGCGCTGACTCTCGGCATATTGTGGGGCTGGCTACCCTGCGGGCTGGTGTACAGCACCCTGCTCTGGTCATCGGCCGCAGGCCACTGGCTTGATAGCGCGCTACTGATGATCGGCTTTGGCATCGGTACACTCCCTGCGATGCTCACCACTGGACTGCTCGCTCAACAGGTACGAGCGCTGATGCAGAAGCAGGGGCTCCGTCGGGGAGCTGGCATCTTGATTATACTCTTTGGTCTCTACACCCTGCCGCTTGCCTCAGTGGTCGACAGCCTTTGACACCGATCAAGCAGCACACATAGCGGACTGGTATACTAACGCCGGCGTAAAATCTGAACGAGGATATAACAAACGTGAGCAGTTCCAACCGAATTCAGTGGGATATCGACCTGATCCGACGTTACGATCTGTCCGGTCCCCGTTATACCTCGTACCCGACCGCATTGCAGTTCGACCCAGAACTGTCAGCTGCTGCACTGGTCGATCGCGCCCAAGGCAGTACGATCAAGGAAAGCCCCCTTTCACTCTACGTGCACATCCCGTTTTGCGAGCACGTTTGCTACTACTGCGCGTGCAACAAGGTTATTACACGCCGGCGCGACAAGGCCCAACCTTATCTGGATGTTCTCTACCGTGAAATGGAGCAGCTATCAAACTGGTACAGTTCAGATCGCCAGGTTAACCAGCTGCACTGGGGAGGCGGCACCCCCACATTCATTGCCGACGACCAGATGCGGGAATTGATGGGCGAGCTGCGCCGCAATTTTAATCTCCGGGATGATGATCAAGGCGACTACTCAATCGAGATCGACCCGCGAGAAGCGCAGGACACAACGCTGGCAGTTCTGCGTGAAATTGGCTTTAACCGGGTAAGCCTTGGGGTACAAGACCTGGACGCCAAAGTTCAGGAAGCGGTAAACCGGATTCAGCCGATCGAACAGACACGCCGCGTACTGGAAACATCACGTGAACTTGGCTTCAAATCGATCAATATGGATCTGATCTACGGCCTGCCGCATCAAACACTGAGTGGTTTCAACGCGACACTGGAAACCGTAATCGGTATGTCGCCTGATCGCCTGTCAGTGTTCAACTATGCTCACCTGCCCGATCGTTTCCGCTCACAGCGTCACATAAAGGCAGAGGACCTCCCCTCGCCGGAAACCAAACTCCAGATATTGCAGAGTACCATCGAGCGCTTGCTTGATGCCGGTTACGTCTACATCGGTATGGATCACTTCGCCAAACCCGATGACGAACTGGCACTGGCACAGGCCAATGGCCAGCTGCATCGCAACTTCCAGGGTTACACCACACATTCTGACTGCGATCTTGTGGCAATGGGTGTATCGGCCATCAGCCAGATTGGCGACGTTTACTATCAGAATGAGCACGACATCAACGCCTATACGCAAGCCGTCGAAGATCATCGACACGCCATTCGTCGTGGTGTGACATTAAATCAGGACGACCACATTCGACGCAGCGTGATCACACAACTGATCTGCCACTTTGAATTGGTACCCAGCCGAATCGCCCAGCAATACGCTATCGATTTCGAACAGTACTTCAAGGCTGAACTTGACGACCTGAAGACCTTCACGGCCGACGGCCTTGTGGAGATTGAGCATGACCTTATCCGTGTAACGCCGGCAGGAAGACTGCTCATCAGACGTATCTGCATGGCATTCGATGCCTACATTCCGCGCGAACAGGCTACGGCGCGTTATTCACGCATCATTTAAGGGTGCACTTCAACGCCATTGCTAAATGTTACATAATGCAGGGCGTAGCCTGATTCAACCCAACGCAATAAAGGGACAATCCCATGGGTGACCATAAATGTGAGGGCAAACTGCGCAGCCTGCAGCAGGTACATTGCAGCACCTGCAGCCTCAGCTCGCTCTGCTTGCCGGTTTCACTGAACATGACGGAAATGGAACGGCTCGATGACATTATCGAGAAAAGCCGCCCACTCAAGAAAGGTGAACATCTGTTTCATCAGGGTGAGGCATTTTCTTCGGTTTATGCGGTGCGCGCCGGAACGATAAAAAGCTACACCTTGACCAATGAAGGTGAAGAGCAGATCACCGGCTTCTACTTCCCTGGCGAGCTGGTTGGCATGAGCGGCGTCGATGGGGTGACCTATCCGGTATCGGCCAAGGTCCTGGAAACGACGACCGTATGCGAAATACCCTTTGAACGTCTGGACGATCTGGCAGGCCAAATGCCGGAACTGCGTCGTCAGATGCTTCGCACCATGAGCAAAGAGCTTCGTGACGACCAGCAGATGATGATGCTGCTGTCGAAGAAAAACGCCGAACAGCGCGTTGCGACCTTCCTGATCAAGCTGTCGACCCGTTTCCGAGCCCGCGGCTACTCTGCCTCGCAGTTCAGACTGTCGATGTCGCGTAACGAAATCGGCAACTATCTAGGACTTGCAGTCGAAACAGTCAGCCGTATCTTCACCCGTTTTCAGGCGATGTCTCTAATTCGCGTCGACGGGAAGGAGATCGAGCTACTGAGTTTGCCGGATCTTTATGACCTCGCAGGTGAATGCAATCCATTCGAAACAGCAGAAAACAGCTCTCAGCAAGGCTAATAGATCCGACGTTTGAGCATAAAAAAGGCGCTTATCCCGAGGGGTAAGCGCCAGAATAGTTGCACAATGAAGTAGCCATCTCAATGTGTAACCCAACGATTGTTATTAAACACCCACTGCTCGCGTGACACATTGAGTTAGATCAATAGCATGAGCGCAATGCTATCAGGCACCGCCCTCAAGCCGCAAAAACGAGAATTCACAGAGCCCAGGAGCCCAACCCGATGTCCTACGACGAGTTTTACGTCAAGTCAGTCATCCGCTCTTTGCCCGATTGGCCGGAGCCCGGCGTGATCTTCCGGGATGTAACCCCAATTTTCAAAGACCCCCGCGCTACACGCATGGTGGCTGACGCGTTCATCCAGCGATATATTAATAGCGAGATTTCCCATATCGCCTGTATCGATGCACGTGGATTCCTTTTCGGCTCCATACTGGCCCATCAGCTCAATCTGCCACTTGTACTGGTGCGTAAAAAAGGCAAGCTGCCTGGCGATACCATTCATCAGGAATATCAACTGGAATATGGCAGCGCCGCTGTTGAGATGCAGACAGACTCGGTCGGCCAGGGCGACAAGGTGCTGATTTTCGATGACCTGATCGCAACCGGCGGCACAATCCTCGCCGCCTGTACACTGATCAAAAAGCTTGGCGCCGAAGTCATTGAAGCGGCCGCCCTGATCGATCTGCCTGACCTGCAGGGATCCGCCCGCATTCAGGAAGCCGGTGTGCCGGTTTACACGCTTATCGCATACGAAGGCGTTTAACCCCGGCCGACTGGGGCCGGAAAGCTTGCATCCCGGCCCCATGCCCACAATAATGCGCGCCTCTACACTCATGCCCGTCCTGCCGGGCAACGAACAGGAGGTGCGATGCTCTGGTTTAAAAACGCTGTCTGGTACCGATTCACACCGGATACAGATTTCGATGCACAGCGGCTTGAACAGGCCCTTGAGAGCAAACCTTTCACTCCCTGCAACAGACACGAGCAAAAACGCTCTGGCTGGACAACCCCGACCTACGGGCTAACCGACTCGCCGGTGTTTGTCAGCAATGGCTTTATGTTGATCTGCCTACAGCAGGAGGAGCGCATTCTTCCGGGCAGCGTTGTACGCGATGCGCTCAACGAGAAAGTCGAAAAGATTGAGCAGGAAGAGGACCGTAAGGTCTATCGCAGCGAACGCGCACAGCTAAAGGATGAAGTCACCTTCGAATTACTGCCCCGCGCGTTCACACGCCGACGCCCTACACATGCACTCATATCGCCGGAGCAGGGTTGGATTCTGGTGGACGCCTCCTCTCTGAACCGTGCCGAACAGCTGCTGTCAGAACTCCGCGAGGCTTTGGGCTCGCTGAAGGTCCGCCTGCCCGAGGTCAATCATGCACCCAGCGACAGAATGTCTGGATGGGTTATGGGCGATCCAGAGTTGCCCGCAGGCTTCGAGCTGGAGCAAGAGTGCGAACTTAAGGACACGCTTGCTGACGAAAGCGGCGTCATCCGGGTGAAAGGCCAGATCCTGACCAGCGACGAGATTCGTGCCCATATCGAGAGCGGCATGAGAGTCAGCCGACTGGCGCTGTGCTGGGAGCAACAGATTCGCCTGGTGCTGCATGACGATCTGACGCTGCATCGCATAAAACTGACCGATGAATACCGCGACCAGCTGGAAGAGCAAGCTCCGGAAGAGGAGCTAGCGGCCCTTGATGCGGATGTCACCCAACTCGGGCTGGAGTTCACGCGTTTAATCCCGCAGGTACTTGCCGCCTTCGATGGCGAACAGGAGCGTTAAAGGGCATGTACACCGTTTACGAGATGTTCTACACCCTCCAGGGCGAGGGCGCCCAAACCGGGCGCGCCGCCGTCTTCTGCCGCTTTAGCGGCTGTAACCTCTGGTCGGGTCGAGAACAAGACCGTAGCGGTGCGATCTGCGACTTCTGTGACACGCAGTTCGTCGGCACCGACGGGCAGCGTGGCGGCAAATTCAAGGATGCTAATAGCCTCGCAGCAGTCATCGCCTCACTTTGGCCAGCCGGAGCAAGTGGGCGGCCTTACGTCGTATGTACCGGTGGAGAACCCGCGCTACAACTGGACGCACCGCTTGTCGACGCCCTCCACGCACACGGATTCGAAATCGCCATCGAGACGAATGGAACCAAACCGCTACCTGAAGGAATCGACTGGATTTGTGTCAGCCCAAAAGCTGGAACAGAACTCGTTGTCACTCAGGGTAATGAACTGAAACTGGTATATCCCCAGCCGTTGGCACCACCAGAACGATTCAACACCCTGCCCTTCGATCACTTTTTCCTGCAGCCGATGGACGGCCCCATGCAAGGCAGCTATACCGCCCGCTGTATCGAATACTGCATGGCTCACCCTCAGTGGAGACTTAGCCTACAAACGCACAAAATAATCGGTATCGACTAGCCCGTCTGACAAGAGCGGGTTCGGTATGACAGGTTCGCGCCAATCATGATCAAGGCGGCTGGTATCTGCATCAGTACGCCGTAGATCAGCACAATCGCAGACATTTCGACACTGCCCAGCAGCCCGCTGCTGATCATCAGCGCCGTACCCGCGTTTTGGATACCCACCTCAATAGCCAGCGTTTTTTGCCCGCCAATAGAGAGCCCTCCCCAACGGCCCAGCAGGATGCCGGCGACCATCGCTATAATGACCAGCGTCAGCACAGCCGGCGCATACAGCGACAGCAAAGTGGGCAACCGATCCCAGTTGGCCCGAACAATACCCGCAACAATCAGCACAAACCCCAGCACCGCACAGGCCTTAACCAAAGGCTGAAAACGCTGACAGCCTTGCGGAAAACGCTCACGCAGCGCCAACCCAAACAACACCGGTATTACCGTAACGGTTGCAAGCTTGATAATCGACGGCAGCAAGGGGAACTCATTTAGCTGCTCAGACAAGCCAAACCAAACCAGCGCCCAGGTTGTCAGAACAGGCAGAGTAAAGGGCGTCACGAGGCTCGTTAGGGCTGTCAGGCTGACCGACAGCGCTGTATCACCTTTGGCGACCAGTGTGATCATGTTGGAGGTGACGCCACCCGGTGCAAAGGTCACGATCATGAGACCTGCTGCAACCAGCGGAGGAAGTGAAAAAAGCGTGCAGACCAGACTTCCAAGAAACGGCAGGAGAAGCAGTTGACCTGCTACACCCAGCAGCAGTCCGCGCGGTGCGCTAAACACTCGCCTGAAATCATCAACGCGCAATGTGATGCCGATGCCCAGCATCATGAGAAAAAGAGCGGCCGGCAAAATGACCTGACTCAGTGAGGAAGCTTCCATTCGTCAGCGTGTCCATTCTAGTTATCCGAACGAGAATACATCCAGAATCCCAAAGCTTCTACCCGGAATCCGGCAACCCGAAAAAAAATGGGCAGAAAGGCGTATGGAATGCCCGCCTTTTCGAGGTTCGCTTAGCGCAAAAGTTTGTTCACAAAAGATACACTTCAGTAACCACGGGGGATTGCAGCCACTACCCACATCTCTTGTGGATAAAACTGTGCAAACTGCCACAAAACACCCCCGAATGTCCCGCGATGCCGACACCTAAGACGAATTGGCTATTTTTTAACCAGTTGTTTTTACGCCTTTATTTTCAATTGGTTAGGTATCGTCAAGTGGTTTTTTACGGCCTCAAAAGTAGATTTCAGAGCCATTTAGGAATGACATTGTTTTGTCACCTTTCCGACATCCAAACGCGCAAACACAAATCAAGGGTTGTCAATATCCAAATGTTTCATTTTTGTAACAAACCAACCCGCTTCACGCGTTCTGGCCACCCCAAGCCTTGCACTGTAAACTTCGTCCAGGCCAAGCAGTTTGAATGGACACTATTGATGCAGGAACAGTTAGATCAGCGCCGAAAGGCGGCCGAGCGAGTGACTTTGATCGGATCAGTCGTCGACACGGTTTTGGGCACCCTCAAGATCGTCATCGGGATATTCGCAAACTCTGCGGCACTGGTTGCTGACGGCCTTCATTCCTTTTCAGATCTTCTGACCGACTTCATGGTGATTGTCGTACTGCGGCTCTCCCACCAGGCCCCGGATAAAAACCATCCCTGGGGGCATGGACGTTTTGAGACTGTCGGCACGGTCGCATTGGGCGTGATTCTTATTGCAGTAGGTGGGCTCATGGCCTATGAAAGCATTTTACGCCTATTTGCAGACACTCGCCCCCCACTTCCTACCTGGCCTGCTCTAGTCGCAGCAGCCGCCTCCATACTTGGGAAAGAGTGGATATTCCAATACACCTTGCGTGTAGGTAAGAAACTGAAATCAGACCTGATCATTGCGAATGCATGGCATAGCCGCTCCGATGCATTGTCCTCTGTAGTGGTACTCATCGCGGTTGCCGGTGCAATGATGGGTGTTTGGTGGCTCGACGCTCTCGCCGCGGTCATTGTGGCACTACTGGTCGGTAAAATCGGATGGGACCTGGTCGCCCGCAGCATAACCGAACTTGTAGATACCGCGCTTCCGGAAGAAAGGGTCAAGGAGCTCCGCAAGACAGTGCTTGCAGTTGAGGGCATCCAAAGCGTACATAGTTTTAAAAGTCGTGCGATGGGCAACCAAAGCATGCTAGAGATGCACCTCCAGGTAGATCCACACCTTAGCGCCGCTGAAGGACACTACATCGGTGATGCGGCTGTTTTCAGGCTTAAAGAACGGTTCGATGACATAGGACATGTGATTTTTCATGTGGATACCTATGATGATCAGGTCTATCCGGATGAAAGCCTTCCTGCCATGCCATCTCGCGCGGAGATTACCCGCCATGTGGACGCCGTCATTAGTCGTGAGCTGGGCGAATGTCCTGAATACGAGTTGACGCTGTACTACCATCCGGAATATACAGACATTGAGATCAAGGCTTCAGACGAGCTTCAGCAAATCCTGCGGCAACGCGGCATGGCGGCGTCCGAATTCGAAGGCCGCATGACCGATCAACTCACCGGCCAGGATTGGTTCCGTCGACTCAAGATCTGGTTACCCACCGGTTAGCCCACGCGCGCCCATTGCATCCGTGTTGTTAGTATGTGACAGGAAGTTCTCCGATGAAGTATAACGAGACGCCCAACCAAGCCGCCGACTTTCTTCGCCAGGCCGTACCGCTTATGGTACGCAACCGGATTCCTCCAAACCCTTTGAACTACGCGCTTTGGTACGCCTATGTTTCCAACAAGGTACCGGAGCTGAATACCGCTCTCGACTCAACCCTGAAAACCTATGGTACCTGCCCCAATCTCTTAAGCGAGCAGCTGTTTCGCCAGCATCTGGTTGATGATGAGTCGAAAGACTCACAAGAGATACATAACGGGCTGGTGAATCTGGTCAACACCTTGCACGAACAGACCTCGGCTGCGTGCGAGCAAACTGATAGTTATTCCGCAGCACTGAGAGAGAGCCTTGAGGCACTGTCCGAGTTAAATGAGACCGAAGCCGACCCTTTGCCACTGGAGTCGATCATTAGAACACTCTCGCTCAAAACAGAAGCCATCAATGATGCGACTCGGCTGTTTCAACAACAGATCGACTCTGCTCAGTCCGAGATTGCAGCGTTAAGGCAGGAGCTGCAGCAAACTCGTCAGGATGCGAGTCTCGATGTACTGACTGGCCTGTTCAACCGCCGGGTATTCGATACGGAGCTTGAGCAACTGGTTCAACTCGGCGATCAGCAGAACCTCTGTTTGATCATGCTTGATGTGGACCATTTCAAACGTTTTAACGACACCTATGGTCACCTGATGGGCGACAAGGTGCTGCAGTATGTCGGTCGACTTCTCAAGGAAGAGTGTACTGAGCCTTTGATTCCGGTGCGTTTTGGTGGCGAAGAATTTGCCATTCTCGGCCCCGGTTTCAGCATCGAGCAGGCGGTTGACGTTGCTGAACGACTCCGCAAACGGGTTGAAGCGATCAGGATCAGACAGAAAAGCTCGGGGTCCGTCATAAGCTCGATTACAGCCTCTTTTGGAACCGCAAGCTTCACTGCCGGTGACAGCAGTGCGAGCCTGATCGAACGCGCTGACAAGGCGCTTTATCAAGCCAAGCAAGATGGGCGTAACCGCGTAAGCTCAGGATCCTGAGGGAATCCGGAGCTTACGCGCTCATACGACGACATTGTTCACGCAGGTGTTAATTACCGACGCGTCGGCTCTCGCATTGTGACAAACTCTTCTGCTGCCGTCGGATGTATACCGATGGTGCTATCAAAGACCACCTTGGTCGCACCGGCTTTCAGCGCCACCGCAATTCCCTGAATGATTTCGCCCGCCTCGGCACCCACCATATGGACACCGACAACCCGATCGGTCGCAGTATCGACGATCATCTTCATCAGGGTGCGCTCATCGCTCCCGCTGATCGTATGCTTGAGCGCACGAAACTCGGATCGGTACACTGCAATGTCAGTGTAACGCTCCCTCGCCTGCTCTTCGCTCAAGCCTACTGTACCGATATTGGGCTGGCAGAAGACCGCCGTCGGAATCAGCTCATAATCCACATCGGCGCTTCCTTCATCATACAGATTACGCACAAGCGCCATCGCTTCGGCCAACGCGACAGGAGTCAGCTGAACCCGATCAATTACATCACCAATGGCGTAGATCGACGGTACACTGCTCTGGAACTGATCATTCACCATGATCGCCCCGGAATCCGCAAGCTCGACGCCGGCCTCTTCTAGGCCCAACCCCTGAGTCTTGGGCTTGCGACCGGTGGCATAAAGAATCTGATCGGCCTCCAGGGTCGAACCGTCAGTCAGCGTCGCAACCAGTGAGCCATCCGCCTGTTTCGATACACTTTCGATATTTGTATGCAGGCAGAGGTCGACACCTTTCTTGGATATCTCCTGAGCGACGAACTCACGCACCTCATTATCAAAGCCACGCAAAATCATGTCACCGCGATAAATAAGATGGGTCTTGGCACCCAACCCGGCGAAGATTCCGGCAAACTCGACGGCGATGTAGCCACCGCCCACGACGATGACCCGCTGGGGGAACTGTTCAAGATCAAAAACCTCATTTGAGGTAATAACATGTTCGCTGCCGGGAAACTCGGGGACGAACGGCCAGCCACCGGTCGCGATCAGGATTCGCCTCGCGCTGTAAACCTTTCCTGCTACCTCAACCCGATTTGAATCGACAACTGTGGCTTTACCATCGATGATGTCGCAGCCGGAATTACGCAGCAGATTACCGTATATGCCATTTAACCGTCCGATCTCGGCCTTTTTGTTATCGCGCAAAGTCGCCCAGTTGAACACCGGCTCGCTGGTTTCAAGCCCGAACCCTTTTGCCTCATGTATCGACTCAGCATAATGCGATGCATAGACATACAGCTTTTTTGGTACACACCCGACATTCACACAGGTACCGCCCAGGTAAAGATCCTCTGCGATGGCAACTTTTACCCCTTTAGCAGCAGCCATTCGCCCGGCCCGCACACCACCGGATCCGGCCCCTACTACAAACAGATCGTAATCAAAATCAGTCACGCGAAATCTCCTGAATACAGTGACAGCTGTCCTCTATGATGCCCCAAACCTTACCTTCTTCGCTGTCGTAAAAGCCAATTGATCGACTAAAAGCGCCGAATTGAGAAAATCTATCATATTCAGAGACATACCCCGGCGCATTTTTGCTAGTATCGCCAGTCAGCTGGACTAATACCGGGAGTATCTTGCTTGTGATCAAAGTCGTCTCATTCAACACCAATGGAATTCGCGCCCGCCAACACCAACTAGAAGCATTGGTAGAGCGCCATTCACCGGACGTCATCGGCATTCAGGAAAGTAAGGTAGCAGACGATCAGTTCCCGCTCGAGGCGATGCAGGCTCTTGGCTATCATGCCGAATTCTTCGGTCAGAAGACGCACTATGGAGTGTGCCTGCTTTCGAAAAAAGAGCCGCTGTCCGTTCAGAAAGGATTTCTTGGCGACGCTGATGATGCTCAGCGCAGGCTGATTATTGGTGAATACGAGAGCGATTCAGGCCAGCGATTTAAAGTCATTAACGGCTACTTCCCACAGGGCGAAAACATCGCGCACGAAATAAAATTCCCGGCCAAACGGAAGTTTTATGCGGATCTCCTTGATCATCTGCAACACCAATGCGCGGCTTCCGAACCGTTGGTGGTGATGGGCGACCTGAATATCTCACCGACGGATCTCGATATCGGTATCGGCGAGGTAAACCGCAAACGCTGGCTGAAAACCGGTAAAACCAGCTTCCAGCCGGTAGAGCGGGAGTGGCTGCAAAAAATGTGCGATTGGGGCTTGATCGATACGTTCCGTTACTGCCACCCGGCGTGTGACAACCTGTTCAGCTGGTTTGACTATCGAAGCCGTGGTTTCGAGGACGATCCCAAAAGAGGCCTGCGAATCGACGCGATCATGGCAACCCAACCCCTGATTGATCGCTGCACGGATGCGGGAATCGACTACGAGATACGCGCAATGGAGAAGCCGTCTGACCACGCGCCGATCTGGGCGACATTCGATATCTGACGTCTGTGGTGAAGCCTGATCAAAGATCCGGCTTCACCACCATCAAGTCACAATGCACCCGATCCAGTAGCCTCTCAGCACTGCTGCCCACCAGTAAGCGCTCAAGAAGTCCCCGCTGCACATTCCCAATTATCAGCAAATCGATTCGCAACTCCTCGCATAAGCGTGGAACTTCCTGATGCAACTCACCTTCCAGCAGATGCAATTCGGCAGCTCCTAGCTCCTTCTGCCAGGGCTCAAGGAAGGATTCGAGTCGGGCCCGATGCTCTCGGGTCACATCTTCCTGCATGTGCTCAAAGTCTGCTATTCGATGCTCATCGAACACCGCCGACTGGGGCAAGGCGGTGTAGGTATGCAGCACATGCAACTCCCCTTCCAGCTCCCGAACCAGACGATGCGCCATACCGAAGAGTCTGCCATCCAGTGAAGCAGGCTCATTGCGAGGATGGAAAGGATCCAGTGCAACAGCAATGCGAGGATGCTCCGGCCATGGACGGTCCCGACTCAGCAGTAACGGAACCGGGCTTTCGCGCAGCACCTTCCAGTCTTCAGGTGCCAGCAGATGATGCAGTAACGCCGGCTGTGTTGATACGGGGTACACCAGCAGATCGGCATTGAATCGCTCGCACTTTCGCAAAAGCGCAGCGGCACGATTTTCATCCCATGAAACATCGGTGCCCACACGCGACTCATCCATGCGGATTCGTCCGGCCAGATGATCAAGACGCGCTTCACACTGGGTCATATAGGCATGCCGCGAGCGTCGTTCAGCCTCTTCACTGAACACTCCAGCTGAGCGTATCAGCGGCTGAAACGCGACACAGTAAAGCTCCAGATGCCCCTCCAACGCAGCGAGTCTGGCCGCCTTCTCAACCATCAGTAGATGCTCGGTATCGTCATCGATATTGACCAGCAACTTGCGGAACATAAGCGCACTCCTCGGTGAAGGACCTTTTTAGCATAGTGCGAATTGGTGATCCAAACCCAATGAAAATCTTGGCCCAGCGCAATCTTATTTGCTATATTAGATTTATCTAATATTCTAGAGAGGGCAACTTCATGAACCTTCATTCCGCACTTCGCCTATTGGCGGGCTCTGTCATTCTAATCAGCATGACTATCGGCTACGCAGTACACCCCTGGGGGTATTATCTCACCGCATTTGTCGGGCTTAATTTGTTGCAGTCAGCTTTCACCAACTGGTGCCCTGCCATGAGTCTGTTCCGCGCATTAGGCCTCAAGGAGCAACGCTGCAGCAAAGGCATGAGCGTTCATCAGGGCGTACATCTAATCGCCGGCGTACTCGTATTGGCCACACTCGGTGCGGTATTCATTGCAAGCGCACCGCAACAGATTCTGGTAATTACGGCTTTGATCGGCCTGAGCCTCGTACAATCCTCTTTTACCGGCTGGTGCCCGGCAATATTCATGTCAAAAATGCTCGGTTTCCACCGTCCGGACGTTAAAGGCTAAATAGCGTGAAAATAGCCGGCGGTCCGCATGCGCGTCCGCCGCTGTTCATGGTAGTATTCCGGCAGAACTTTCTGGGATTGTACTGCCGTTGTTCAGACTGCTTCGTCTCTATCTACCGTTGCTTCTGTTACTGCTCCCCTGGGTTGCAGCCCCCTCTCTACGCTCGTTAGACCCGGTTTTATTGAAGCTTGTCAGCAGCCTGCCCTTGCTGATATCGGCAACGGCGTTCATGCTCGCAGCAGGTTTTAAACGTGGCCGCATAGCACTGGCTTCCTGCCATGTGGGGCTGTCGGCATATATCCTGGTTAAGGCGGTATCAAGCGGGCTGGATCGTCCCGACACCTACGTCCTTTTCACGCTAACATCGCTGGCAATCCCCGCGATACATGCCTGGATACTGATCCAGCGCGACACGTCTCCGCTGTGTCGAAAGGGCATCGCCAAACTGGCTGTAACCCTCGCCCCGTCCTGCGCCCTGCTATTCATGTGGAGTAGGCCCGGACTGCTTGGGCAATGGATGCCGGAACTGAGCCCAACACTACTCGAAACACTGGGAGAACACTCTCTGCTGAGTATTGGCAGTCTCTGGCTGTTCGCCCCTGTTCTGGGCCTTAGCCTGCTATTGACCCTGACCCGCCGCACCGCCGACGAAATAGCCCTTTTTGGCGCACTCGCGGCCCAAATGCTCGCCATTAGCCTCCTAAAGCAGCCTCACCTCAGCACGCCATTACTGATCGCGGCGCCCGCTTTGCTGATATTTGCCGTCATCAGTCATATCTATGCCATGGCCTTTGTCGACAGCCTGACTGGCGTGCCCGCCCGGCGCGCGCTCGAGCACAAACTGGCAGGACTCGGGCGCCAATATGGCATCGCCATGCTGGATATCGATCACTTCAAAAAATTCAACGACACGTACGGTCACGATGTGGGCGATCAGGTCTTGAGAATGGTCGCCACTCAGCTTCGCAAGGTTCAGGCCGGTGGCAGCCTGTTCCGTTACGGTGGTGAAGAGTTCACGATCGTTTTCAACGGGCGCAAAGAGGAAGAGGTTGTTGCCGCGCTGGACGAGGTTCGTCAACGTGTTGAACATTACCCGATGCGCGTACGCTCTCCTCAGCGGCCACGCAGTAACCGACAGGGCAAACAGTCCCGCGAGGGGCAGGCTCAGGAGTCGGAACAGGTCACTGTCACGATCAGCATCGGCGTCGCCTGGCGTGACACAGATGAGCAACCGAGCGTGGTCATCAAGCGCGCCGACAAAGCCCTGTATAAAGCCAAGGGCGCTGGGCGTAACCGTGTCATGACCGACGGCCCGGATCCACGCCGACAGCGCCGAACACGTTCCGGCGCCGCCGCCTGAAGTCAGAACCCGTAGCGAACCCTGAACCAGAGGTTGCTGCCCTCTTCGAACTGACTAAAGAAGGTGTGCTTTTGCTCACCGCCGAACAGGTTGGCACCAGCGCTCAGCGTCCAGTTGTCATCCACACGATAACTCGCTGACGGGCGCAGATAGTAATCCTCATCGGTCGGCGACCAGTAGTTGAACCAGGATAGCGTGAGATTGTCACGCATCAGCTTCCAGGTCAGTCTCATGGTTACAACCTGGCGAACCTCGTCGGGCCGGTAACTTGAAGGATAACTTTGCTTGAACGCGTCATAATCCTGCATCCACTCAATGTAATACTGCATAGCGCCTGTAAGCCGGGGCACAAGCTCGTGCTCATATCCCGCGAGCCAGCGCACCTGATCGTTGGGAATCAGCGGGTCGCTACCATCGCTGTCCTTACCGTCGTACCAGGCAAATTCAGTATTGGCGATCCCCCCTGCCAGAGGCGCCCTTACACTGGCGCCATACACATCCAGACGCGGAAAAATCAGGTGTCCATTACTATCAAGCCCCACAGGCTGCTTCCAAAAGCCTCGATAACCGTATAGCGCCCACTCAAGACTGCCCTGACGCCCATAGAGGCGCGCAGCGAGCTCTCCATCCTCAGGAAATGCGTTCGGCTCATCAGCGTTCAAAACGCCCCCAGGGGCCGCCATCTGCTGCCCGCTCAACTGAGAAAAGTAGCTAAAGCGCTCGCCATCGATATATCGATCAGACTCGAACAGTGGCGTCCAGATCAGATCCAGGCTGACGTTCTGCGCATACAGGCTACCTTTGATACTGGCCGCCGGCGCCTTGAGGTAGGTTTCATCACGGCCGGAGAAAAACGATTTCCAGTCCTTGGGAAACAGGTCGTTCAGAAACAGCATATCGCCTGTTCCCCAGGTCGATACCTGCTGACCGGCCTGAATATCGATCCAGTCAACCGGGGTAAACTGTACCGTCGCTTCACGCAGATCAAGCTGCAATCCATCCTCGACACCGTCGGCATACAGATCACCCTTGAGGCTGTAGTTCGCAGAGCCAAGCGCCTTCTCCCACTCCAGATGGCCGCGTATCTCCGTCAGGGTTTTGTCTTCAGACATTGCCGGGTCATTTTGCAAGCGTGCGCCAGCGGCGGCCTCAAAGAAGCCGTGAATGGCTGGCCCTGTTTCCTGTTCGCCCCAGGAGTCATCTCCCCAGGGATCCGGCTCCGCACTGCTATCCTCCGTCGCCGCCTGCACCGACAGACTTATACTCAGCGCCAGCAGCGTACTTAGTCCTCGCTTCATTGCGGTCTCCGTAACCATTCACGCGGCAATGTGCGCAACGAACGTTCAGTAAACAGATCGTCAGGAATGCCG
This sequence comes from Marinobacterium lacunae, assembly GCF_000705555.1. Classification (GTDB taxonomy): domain Bacteria; phylum Pseudomonadota; class Gammaproteobacteria; order Pseudomonadales; family Balneatricaceae; genus Marinobacterium_D; species Marinobacterium_D lacunae. The sequence goes on along the minus strand of NZ_JMQN01000047.1, from coordinate 216,585 downwards.
ATGTCATACTTCATAAACCCAAACTCCATCGTGGTCTCGCCGCCATTCTTCAGATCGGATACCCGACTTTTGACCACGGTTGGAAAGCCCTGGATCTCTTCTACTTCCAACGCTTCAACACGCCTGTAGGGCGAATCCCCGTTGCTGAAGTAGTCAATCCTCACCGGCAACATTGAGGCCTTGTCGATCCAGAGCTCATAGCGGCTGAACTCGACACTTTGCGGGTCTTTAGGGCTAGCCTTGAGGTGGTATTGCTCCGCCGTCGTCTCCAGCAGCTCAAACGCATCCTCGGCCGGGTTACGTCCCGAGACATCTTCGTAGAAGAAGTGCGAACCGACAAAGCTGGTGCGCTTGTCGCCAGCCGATATACGTTTGACAAGATCAAGATCTGGTAGATACAACCAACGGTCATCGTCTCTATCGACATGTTTGGCAACCATAAATACGGTATTACGCACATCGGCTGGCCGGCTGAACGCCACGTAAAAATGCTGATCGCCACCATCGGCCACATCCTTACGAAGAATGGTGAACTGACGTAACTGTTCGCGCCCCTGATCGTCGCGAATGAGCATTCTCACTTCGCTGCGTCCGTCATCGCCCTGGTAATACGCGGCGAGATTCGCCTGATCCACTATTGTCTGGACATCGGTCAGATCGGCAGCGCCAGCCTGAGCCCCCCAAAGGACACCCACAGCCAACATGGAAACCGCCTTAAGTACGCGCTTGCTTGACGTGATCATATTCAGACCTCCTCTTTCACGCTGACTTGGGTTTGAAAAAGCTTGTCCTTGTTGCCTATCAGCGTAATGACGGCTGGCAACAACAGCAGAGTAACCAGCGCCGACACGGCCATAATCGACGCCAGGAAAAAGCCAACTGTTATGTAGGGCACCAACGGTGCGAGCAGCAGGGGCGTGAATCCAATCGCGATCACAATCGCGTTTCGACTGATCGCCCGTGACGGTCCCTTGTAAATATCGGCGATCGCCCCGGCCCAGTTACCCGTCTGGCGATAGATTGCCCGCGCCCTCTCCAGATAGTGGATCGCGAAGTCGACCGACAGGCCCAGCGTCAAAGCCGAGAGCACAGCGATCGGCATGTCATAATCCTTGCCAACAAACCCGATCAGCCCGTAAATAAACAGAATCGTCACACTCAAGGGCAGCATCGCCAGCAGGCCGATGCTGAGTGAGCGGAACAATACCACCATCATCACCAATACCATGACAAAGGCGCTCATCAGGCTCTTGAGCATGCCGTTAACCATCTGCTCTTGCCATACCACATTTATATAGGTCAGACCTGCCCAGTTAACGCTCAGTCCTTGCGGCAGAGGATGCGCCTCCACGTACGCTTTGACATGCTCCATCACGGCAGTCATATCCTGATTGTCGCCACTTTTGAGCTGCAGCCAGAGCAATGTCGAACGGTAGTCCGGCGTCACGAAGTGCCATAAGTCATCGGGCCGGTGAGAGGATTGATAGCTCAAAATGGTCTGTGCCACACCACGTGCGGAATCCGGCAGACGGTATTGATCATCTCCTCCACCGGTGAGTTCACGGTAGACCGTTTTGACCAGTACCGGCAGGCTATTCACCTTGCCGACATCCGGTTGTGTCTCAAGATCGGCGGCCAGCTTATCGAGATATTCGAGCACGTCAGGCTTCAAGAAATACTTTGCATCGATCTGAGCGGCCTCCACCCTTCCCAGCAGGTCCAGCCATACGGACTCCTCCTGCGCTGGGCGGGTAAAACTCGCCTCATCGATCTGACTGGCCAGCATGCTGGCGTATTGATCGAAATCCTCAGCCCTGGCGCTCTCCATCATCGCCTGAAGCGCCGGTTTTATATCAACAGAGAGCGGCTCCTTGTTCAGTGCTGCGACAAGTTCCGAGTTGAGGTGCGCAATCGGATCCTGTGCCTCAGTGCGGTCAAACACCAAATAGGCGTCATACGTGCCTGAGAAATGCGCGTTCAATACCCGATCCGCCACACGCAGACGGTGATCTGACTTGAACCAACGCACCGGATTGTCGTTGATCTGAATCTGGCTGACGCCCCAGACACTCAAGGCCGTTAAAACACTGAATCCAACAACCAATAGGCGCGCTTTCATCATCGACAGACGGCCCATGAACGACATCAAGCGTCCCAGTCGGCTGCTGTCGTCTTCCTGGATATTATGATCCTTGAGTTGCGCCATCCGCTTGGGGGAAAGGCTGATGATATAAGCCGGTATCAGCGTCACGGTCAGCAGAAACGCCAGCATGATGCCGAACGCAACGTGAAGACCGAAGATCTGAACCGGCGGTATCGGCGTGAAAGCCAAAGAGGCGAAGCCTACTGCCGAGGTTAACGAGGTGTAGAGCATCGGCGTGAAGAGATGGCCGAGCACCTCCAGAACAGCGGGTTTCGCGTCTTCGCCCGGTTTATACCGGTCTGCAAACTCCGAGAGAATATGCACGGAGTCAACCACCGCAATCGGCATCAGGAAGATCGGAATCATCGAACTCATGATATGCACGGTGTATCCCTGCCCAATCAACAGGCCCATGGTGATAATGACCGACGCCATCGCCACCAGCATGGGCGCTGTGATCAGCAGGAAACTGCGGAAGAATACCCACATCAATATGAAGATCATCAGTCCGGCCAAGGGTGCAGAGATTGCCATCTGGACGAACATCTCAACACCAAAGGTGTCCTCGGACACGGGCAGGCCTGCAATGTGAAACTCATCCTTGACGTTAAGCGCCGCGATGGCCGACTCGATTTGCTGGGACAACTTATAGCTAACCGATTTGCTCTCGATCGGCACATAGATGCCGGCGGCACGCCCATCGCCTGAGACCAGCGTGTTATCAAGTAGCGGCAAACGCTCTACGGCCTGTCGAATCTCGGCGGACTGCTCCAGTGTGGACGGGGCCTCTTTCATCATCCACTCGAAACGGATCGTGCCGGGTCCCTCCTGGGTGATATTGTCTACCCGATCCAGCGCCATCTGATCTTTTGGAATGACCCCATCCATCCGGCTTATCTCTTCGGAGAGCCGCTGAAGCGCCGACAGCGATTGCGGGTTATAGATGCCCTGGTCGCTGTCCCGATTGACCATACCGACGACAATCATGTCGTGAAGTGCGAAGCGCTCCTTTACCTGATCATGAAAGACTCGATCGGGCTGGTCGTGCGGCAACATGTTTTCCGGGTCGGTGTCGACCTTTATGGACGGGATCTGCAAGCCTGCCAGAATACAGAGCAACAGCAGCAGTGAGAAAACCCACTTGGGGCGATCTACGGAGAAAGTCAGCAGTGCGTCACGCAGCTTCATCTGGTTTTACACCCAATTTGCGAATTAGAATATCTGCATTATATTAGATATTGCTAATACTACAAATCCGAATGAATAATTGAGCGCTACAGGCAGTATGGGATAATATTCAGTGAAAGATGCAAGCGTCATTCCTGCAACTTTGTGTGGTAACCTCGCTCCACAGCCTGAAACCCGCTGTTGCTGTATCGACACTCCATATCACTACTTGCCGTGTAACGCCGCGGGGAAATCGTCCGTGAACAAAGCACCCGAGCAGTCGCCAAGCTGCGCTATCCAGCCCGAAAACCCTACACTTGAGCTGATGAAAGCAAACGCCTCACGTGCGGCGAAACTGATGAAAGCACTGGCAAATGACAGCCGCTTGCTGATCCTATGTCATCTGGACGGTAAGGAGCTTTCGGTCAGCGAGCTAAACCGCTGTCTGGATTTAAGCCAAAGCGCCCTGTCCCAGCATCTTGCCGTACTGCGTAAAGATGGACTGGTAAGAACGCGGCGCGAGTCCCAGACTATTTACTACTCTCTCGAGGGTGATACGGCTAAACGCCTCATCCGCACATTGCACGAAATGTACTGCCCGGAAACCCTTCCCTAGAGTGGGGCTCACTGCTGTAGCCGGTAGATCTGCCAGTCTTCGCTCGGCTCATTGAGCAGCATCTTCATCTCGACCACCTCCTCCTCTGCGTTATAGCTGATGCGGAACCCGAGCCTCCTTGCCAGCGCCTGCATCCCTTTGTTTGTGGTCAGGGTGGACCCCGAGAGTTCCAGCGTGCCGCGTGAGCGGCAATAATCGATGATCTTTCTCATCAGGATGATACCTAGCCCCTCGCCCTGAAGGTCATCCCTTATGACCACCGAAAACTCGGCTCGCACGTTATCGGCATCCGTCACAGCGCGCACAACCCCTAGCGTTTCGTACCCCTTGGCGTCGAGACGCGGTGCCGAAACGATAAAGGCCATCTCGCGGTCGTAATCGATCTGCGTCCAGTTAGCCAACTCATCATGCGTCGGCACGCCACGGCTGTAGAAATAACGTAAACGAATCGACTCGGGGCTCAACCGGTTGTAGAACTCGAGATGCGCGGGCTCATCTTCACCGCGAATAGCACGCAGTGTTGCAGGACGCCCGGAGCGCTTTAGTGTGATCTGCTCTGTCAGGTGCTCGGGATAGGGGCTGATAGCCAGACGACCGGGCTCAGCGACGGATGCTGCACAGTCCACCGCCAGTAAGCCGCGCTTGTTAAGCAGCAGCGGGTTAATCTCCAGCGTATTGAGTTCAGGCAGGTCTACCAGCATCTCGGACATGCGCAGTAAAAGCCCACTAAGGTGATCGACATCCCGCTCAACCTGATAGCTGTTTTCGGCGATGATGCGATAGACCCGCGACCGTTTGACCATCTCGCGAGCAAGCGCCAGATTCAGTGGTGGCAGCATGATGTTTCGATCTGCCAGCACATCGACGGTATAGCCGCCGACACCGAATACCAGAAGTGGACCGAAAACTGGGTCACGGGTAATACCAACATTGATTTGCAGCGACTGGAATCCACGTTTCATCTGCTGCACGGCGAAACCGAACATCTGATCCGATGCGTAGAGCTCACCAACGCGGTATGCCAACTTGGTCGTCGCATGACGCACTTCGTTGATCGAGTAGAGATCCAGCGCGAGATCGTGCCAACGCTGGTGCGCACTGTCATCGTAACTAAACGGATAAACATTGGCGCTGTGCAGCGCCTTGACGGCTACCGAGCCACCCATCTGCCGAGCACAGTCTACGACACCTGCAATATCGTCGGCATAACGGGTATTGGCAGTTGGAATCTCGTAGAGGTTCAGCAGTTCACACGCCTCGGAATGATGCAGGTAATCCCGACCGGACTCCCTTGCCGCTGAAATGAGCTTACCAGCACGCTGGCGGTTGGGCGTATTCTGTTGTTGGAACGGCGCTGGCGTCTGCCGCATGACACGCTGGTTACGGTGATAGTCCACCATGTGCATGAACGCATTGACCGCTTCCTCGGGAGTCAGAAAGGTTGCGATACCCGCCGCGTTACAGGCATTGCGTGCCGCAATCGCCGAGAAGCGCCCCATCCAGCAGGTCAGTACATTACGTGGCGTCTTCCGCGCGACCTTGATCACCTCTTCAGCCGTCTCTACGCTGGCGGCCAGACGCGTAGGCGCATGTATTACAAGCACCGCATCGACATTGGGATCTTTGGTTAACAGCCGAGTCGCTTCAGCAAACCGCTCAGGGTCCGCATCGGCATTAAGATCAACAGGATTCTGGATACGTGCCTCGGGGGGCAACAGCTCCAGTAGTTTCTGTTCCGTCTCTTCGGTGAACTGAGCGAGCTGACCGCCCTTTTTAAGCAACCGATCGGTCGCCAGCGCGTTCGGCCCCATGCCATTACAGACCAGCGCCAGACGCTCGCCGCGCATCGGTTTCATCCGCGAAAGCGTTTCAAGTGCGTTAAACAGCTCATCCGCTGTTTCGACTCGAACAACACCCGCCCGGCGAAGCGCTGCATCATAGACAAGGTCCGGATCGGCAATACCCGGAGCGAGTTCCAGCTTGTGCTCAGCATCCTGAATAATGTTCGATTTTAGCACCAGCACAAGCTTGTTACGGGATGCCGAGCGTATGGCAGACACAAAGTTACGGGCGTCACCGATCACCCTGTCCATCTGCAAAAGAATGGCATGCGTCCAGGGATCTCGGGCCAGGTAATCGATAATAGAGGGCAGGTCCACATCCACGCCGTCGCCTAGCGTCAGGAAGTGGGAAAAACCGATCTCCTGGCCGTTGGCCCAGTCGATCATCGCGGTTCCCAGCAAGCCGGACTGGCCCACGTAGGCCACCTTGCCCTTGAGAATATTGACGTGTGAATAGCTGGCGTTGAGTTTTGAGCCCGGCACAAGCATGCCCATGCAGTCCGGCCCCAAAATGCGGATGCCATAGGGCCTTGCCGCCTCTCGCACCTCTTCGCGAAGCGCCCGCGCATGGCTGCTTTGATGCAGCGACAGACCACCGGTGAGTATCAAAGCGGCCTTGACCATATTGGCGCCGAGCTTGCGAACAATCCCGGCTACCGCATCCGGCGGCGAACAAATAATGGCCAAATCAGGCATCTCCGGCAGTTCAGCCACGCCGGCATAACAGGCAACACCGTTTACCTGCTCGTAGCCTTTTGAATTCACCGCCATCAATGGACCTTCAAAGCCGCTTTCGAGAAGGTTGCGCAGCACGATACCGCCCATGCTGTCCTCTCGCTCCGAGGCTCCGAATACCGCGATGGATCGAGGTTTGAAAAAACGCTTCAGATATCGGGTAGACACTCGAACAATCCTGCATTCATCCGGCTGGTACTGGGACTATGTCTGACTCTGGAACAGGAATCCAGCCTGGGGAGTTCGCAGATGCAGCAAAATGAGCAGATACATGATCTGAACCCTCTTTTCAATTGACTGGTTGACCTTCATCGTACGCCCCCCAACACGTTTTGCGCCAAGACTCGAACTTTATTGTGCAATGCGCAATCTAGATACTGTACTTCCGGGCGACTATGCTAGGGGCTCATCGGCATCACAATGTCCGCACTAAGCATAGACAAACAGCCATCAGGAAGTCTGCAGCAACACCAGACCCGAACAGGACGCGATCGGCCCACTTCAGGATCCGATCGAGCATAAGGAGTCTCGTCGTTATGACACACACCAGCTTCACGGAACTCAAGAACAGTGTAGACCGCGTCATCCACGCATTGGAGGGCCGCTTAACCCAAGGTATTTCACCGGCATCCCTGACACTTGCGTATCTGGACTGGCTGATCCACCTGGCACACTCCCCTGGCAAAATGAGCGAGCTCGCTGAAAACATGCTGCGCAAGCATCAGGCGTATCAGGTATGGAGCGCTCGCGCGGCAGTCGACCCTCAGACAGCGCCATTGATCGAGCCTCGTGCGCAGGACCGACGCTTTAATGACCCTGCTTGGGCAAAATTCCCTTTCAATGCCATTGCACAAGGCTTTCTGCTTCACGAGCAGTGGTGGCACTATGCGACTACCGGCATTCCCGGCGTGAGCAAACACCATGAAAATGTCGTCCATTTCGCCGCCCGCCAGTGGTTGGATATGCTCTCACCTACCAATTTCATGTCCACCAACCCCAAGGTTATCAATCGCGCACTGGAAACCGGTGGCAATAGCCTCTATCAGGGAATGCAGAACTTGCTGGAAGATCTGCAGGCATACACCCTCGGCGCCCCACCTGATTGCAGTGAATACTGTGTCGGACGCAACCTGGCCGCCACCGAAGGTCAGGTTGTTTACAAAAACAACCTGATAGAGCTGATCCAGTATTCGCCGAAAACTCAAGACGTTTACGCAGACCCCATCCTGATCGTGCCTGCCTGGATCATGAAGTACTACATTCTGGATCTATCGGAGCACAACTCCATGGTCCGCTACCTGGTCGAACAGGGCCACACAGTATTTATGATTTCGTGGCACAACCCCGATGCGGAGGATCGGGATCTGGCCATTAAGGACTACATTAATCGAGGCGTACGGGATGCGTTGAAAGCGATCACGGCCATTGTTCCTAACCGCAAGGTCCATGCGGCCGGATACTGTTTAGGTGGCACATTGCTGGCAACAACCGCCGCGGCAATGGCCCGCGATGAAGATGACCGGCTCGGTTCTATGTCGTTGTTCACCGCGCAAACCGACTTCACGGAAGCCGGCGAGCTGATGCTGTTCATCGACGAAAGTCAGCTCAGTTATATGGAAGATATGATGTGGGACCGAGGTTATCTGGATACCAGCCAGATGGCCGGTGCCTTCACACTGTTGCGCTCCTACGATCTGCTCTGGTCACGCATCGTCAGCGAGTATCTGCTCGGTGAGTGCCCTGCCATGAGCGACCTGATGGCCTGGAATTCCGACTCCACACGAATGCCCTACAAGATGCATACGCAATATCTGCGCAAAATGTTCCTGAATAACGATCTAGCCAGTGGGCGGTTTATCGTTGATGACCGCCCGATCTCCCTGCGTGACATAAGGGTGCCGATCTTCTGCGTCGCGACCGAAACCGATCACGTGGCGCCCTGGCGCTCGGTTTATAAGCTTCACAGCCTCGTATTGACGGACCTCACGTTCGTGCTCACCAGCGGCGGCCACAATGCAGGTATCGTCAGCGAGCCCGGGCACCCCCGCCGCAGCTACCGTATGGCATTGAACCGCGCCGAGGACAAATACATTGCGCCTGATGAATGGCTGAACCGATTCAACAAACAGGACGGCTCGTGGTGGGAGCCCTGGAGCAACTGGCTGTCCGAACGATCAGGACCACGCGTCGAGCCTCCAGCGATGGGAAATCCCGAGGCAGGCTACGCGCCGATCTGTCCGGCGCCCGGCCAGTATGTGTTTGAGAAATAAAACGCTCTAGCGCCCGTATGGCGGGGCTCTCAGCGCTTTCGCGCGATAGATTAAAGCGCGGTTTTTGTCGATTTCCGATAGCAAAAATTAATTTTCCGCTTTTGCCAGAGCTGATCTATATTCGCGCCAGAGAGGTAAGGAAAACATTCTCCGCAGAAAACTTGGGATGCGGGTCTGTTTCAGCCTCTTGGATGAGGAAATACAGCTAACCTTAAGCGTGAGAATACTGCCGTATGGGCACCAAAATTCGTGTCGATCAGTCTCTTGACGACCTGGATGACTGGAGCGAACAGCTTTCAGATGATGATGAAGTAGCACAGACTCGCCAGCGTTACGATGGCAAGCGTCGCCGTCAGATCGAAAATCTGATGGAGGAACGGGCCTTGGCGAGACAAATCAGCGACGGTTACGACGACCGAATCTGATCCGCTTTCGTCTGAAAAGAAATCGGCCCGCTCGCGTCCAACGCTAGCGGGCCGATCTGTTTAGCGCCTGGAAAGGAGTGATCAGGCAGCGCAAATAACGTCGCCGTGCTCTTCCCTCTCGATCAGGGCGTGATGCATCGCCTTGACGGCGCGCTCGTAGTCGTCCTCCTTGACGATCGCCTGCATCTCGACCTGTCGGACCGACTGATGCAGCGCCTGAACGCTGATATTCGCACCTGACAGCGCTGAAACAGTGCGCGCCAAAATCCCTGACACCTTAAGATCAGAACCTATCGCCGACACGATTGCGACACGATGGAGCTGCACTTCCGCTCCGCTGTAACGCTCACCGATCAAACGCACTGCACGGTTGATCATCTTGCGTGTGCCGGACAGGTAGTAGGTCTGACTGTTGGCATCCGAGTCCCGGCTGATGACAGAGACCTTCAGCTGCTGCAACAACTGCAGCAGCTCAATCTCATAACCGATGTCACCGAGCATATCCTGATCAAATACCTCCAGCGCCACGACACCGGTGCGGCCCGCAATGATCTCGACACAGGGCTCGGCACTGCAGTAATCCTGACTGATCAGTGTACCTGCATGCTCGGGCTCAAAGGCGTTCTTGATCCGCAGCTCAATCCCTTGCTCACGAAGCCCCTTGGCCGCTTTGGGATGGATAGCTTCCATACCCAGATTGGACAACTGGTCCGCCACATCGTAGTTGGTGCGGCCAATGGTGACGATACGGTCCAGCCCAACGATTCCGGGATCCGCGGTACTAAGGTGGAACTCCTTATGAATCACGGCCTCGCGCGCGCGCGTCAGCGTTGCAATCTTGCTGAACGTCATCTCGCTATAGCCACGATCAAAGGTTTTCATCAAGCCTTCTTTGCAGTGGGTATAGCCCGTTACGATTGGCAGCTCCTCAGCAAGATCGATACCCTCCAGGTGATGCTCAAGCATCTCCTCGAAGGGACGCGGCTCCGGCTCGTGCCAGCCACTCAAATCCACCAGACGCGCGTTTACACCCGCGGCAGTGAGCGCCAGAACAGTGTTGTGTGCACTGTGAGCCTCACCGATTGCCGCCAACATTTCACGCACACGCATCAGGTGATCGGTCAGCTGGAAGTGTCCATATCGGCACAGCGCCTGCAAATTCTGCATGCAGCTGCGAGCGCCCTGGATGCGCTCGGAGATGAATGCATCCGCCTGTCTGAGCGTCTCGCCATCATCAAACAGCGAAGCGTTTATCTCTAGCATGCGCTGCTTGACGGTATCGAGCGACTCATGCCAGCTCGCTTCCTGCTCGCCGTTTGCAAAGCGCCCGTAAACACCTGGTTCACCGGTTTTCTTATGCTCAAGCAGCAGGTTAGTCATTCCGCCGTAGGCCGAAACGACAAAGATACGCTGATACAGATCCGAGCCTTTTCGTCCACCGATCAAAATAGTGTCCATCAGCTCCGTGAAACGGCTCATAGACGTTCCACCGATCTTTTCGACGCTATGCAGACCCGTATTTGCCCGCTCCTGTTCAGGCATTTACAACCTCCGCTTCAAGCGGATACACGCCATTTTCATCGTGAACCTCTTTGCCGTTCAGCGGCGGGTTGAAAGCACAAGCCACCTGCATCCCCTCAGGACCACCGCGAAGAAGGTGGTCATCATTCTTGTCGAGGATATAGACGGTACCTGGCTCGATCTTATACACCTTGCCATCAGCCAGTGTTTCGACCTCTCCGGAACCACTGATGCAGTAGACGGTTTCCAGATGGTTCTGATACCAGATGTGGGTCTCGGTGTTGGGATAGATATTGGTGATATGAAACGAGAACCCCATACCATCGTCTTTCAGTGACAGACGCGTGCTATCCCAAGTATTGGTTTCCGAAAAGATCTTGCGCCCGTTTTCCGCGCACTCTTTTATCGTACGTACAATCATGCGTAAAAATTCCCTGATTAATTCGTGAAAACGTATAAAAATAGCGACTTAAGAAACTTTTCGTTCGCGCTTGGCCGCCGCTTTAGCAAAGGCCTTATCCAGAACATCCAGACCGAAGTCGATCTGCGCCATGGTAATCGTCAACGGCACGAGACATTTCACCACTTGGTCGTGGGCACCGCTGGTCTCGATAACAAGCCCGTTCTTGAACGCATCACGAATAACTTCGCCGGCCATCTCACCATCAGGGCATTCGATTCCGCTCATCAGTCCGCGACCATTGACCTTCAGGCTTTCCGGTCCATAACGTCGCACAAGTCGCTCAAGGCCATTACGCAGGTGAGTTGCCTTCTGCTTGATTTCATCAACGAAAGAATCGTCGCTCCAGAACAGCTCCAAGGCTTTAGCGGCCGTCACAAACGCCAGGTTATTGCCGCGGAACGTACCGTTATGCTCACCCGGCTCCCAAATATCGAGCTCGTCGCGGTAGGTCACGACCGCAAACGGCAAACCATAACCGCTCAATGACTTGGACAAGGTAACCATATCGGGCTTGATGCCGGCCTCTTCAAAGCTGAAGAAGCTGCCAGTACGGCCACACCCCGCCTGAATATCATCAACGATTAGCAGCATGTCATTTCGACGGCAAACGGCCTCAAGATTACGCAGCCATTGAGCATCAGCAGCGTTGAGGCCACCCTCACCCTGGACGGTTTCAACGATGACAGCCGCCGGGTGATCAAGACCACTGCTCGGGTCGTTCAATAGTTTTTCAAGATACTCGGTCGTATCAACACCCTCTCCAAGATAGCCATCGAACGGTATTCGGAAGACGTCATTAAGTGACGTGCCCATCGCACCGCGATGATGCTCGTTACCCGTAGCCGCCAGTGCGCCACCGCTACAACCGTGGAAACCATTGGTAAAGGCTACAATCGTGCTGCGCCCTTTCACCTTTCGCGCCAGCTTCATCGCGGCTTCCACCGCATTGGTGCCGGTCGGGCCGGTAAACATCACACGGAAATTTTCCATGCCGCGAGGCTTGAGAACTTTTTCGTGAAATGTTTCGAGAAAATGAGCTTTGGCACTGGAGTGCATATCCAAGCCATGAGTGATCCCTTCAGAGCTGATGTACTCGATCAGCGCTTCCTTTAATTCCGGGTGGTTGTGCCCGTAATTGAGGGTTCCCGCACCGGCCAGAAAATCGATGTAGGTGCGTCCGTCCTCGGTGATGAGCTCAGCCCCCTGGGCCCGGTTGAAAACGACTGGAAACGAACGGCAATAGGAACGTACTTCAGACTCAACCTGCTCAAAAATATTCATTACAAACTCCTGTTTGAGTGAGTGACTTGCTTCAAGACGCCAGCGCAACAGCCAACTTGAACGGCCCGGCGCGATACAGCACTTCATCTTCGTGCGCGCCGTCAAAATGCTCTTCCCTGGCGAACAGCACTTTCTTTTCGACCGGCGTGCTCAGCGCGGAGAAGAATCGCGCGAACATTGCTTGAGAGGCCTTGTTGTCTGGCGTGATGGTCGTTTCGATGTAGTGAACGCCTTCATCCGACACACGATCGGCAAGTGCCATCAACATACGGTTACCCAACCGTTGCCCTCGCGCCTCAGGCGATACCGCAACCTGCCAGACAAACAGCGTGTCCTGACGCTCAGGAGGCCGATAGCCGGAAATGAAGCCCACCAACTTGCCTGACTCATCGACCGCCGCAAGGGACGTATCGGCGAAGTCTCCACACTGCAACAGGTTGCAGTACATAGAGTTGGTATCGAGTGGGGGGCAGCGTTCAATCAATCGGAATACCTCGGCTCCGTCTTGAGCCTGAGGCTTGCGGAAACGAATTTTCTTATGGGTATTCATAGCGTCCTTTTTATTTAGCTTTGCGATGCTTTTTATTCTAAAACATATTGCTGATCGATAATCAACCAGCATCTTCATCGCAACACTAAACCTACAAGAACACACAAAACGCTGTTTTAGCGTGAGTAATAGCCCGAAAGCCCCAAGCATTTGTGACAATTTCTTTTGTTTAGTGTTACAATGTATTTTCAATTTTGAGGAAGCTTTTAGTTGCGGATTAACCGAATTCAGGATAAAAATCCGCCACTGCTACAGATTTGCTGGAAACCCCTTGGATCCCCATGCCTAGAAGTCAGGAAGTATTGGTGCTTCTGCGCCAGATCATTCGTGTAACAGACATGCACGACAAACAGCTAAGCCGCATGACTGGACTGACCATGCCGCAGCTGATGACAATGCAGACGCTTGACGCCGAGGGGCCAATTACCATTGGAGTACTTGCGAAAAAGATGAATCTCGCCCAGGCAACGGTCACCAGCATTCTTGACCGCCTGGAGCTCAAGGGATTGGTTAGACGAGAGCGCAGCCAAAGCGATAAACGCAAGGTGCTTGCCTGCCCAACTCAGGAGGGGCTGGAACTTATGAAGTCCGCCCCGACGACGCTTCAGGACAGGTTTGTTGACAAATTTTCCCACCTAAAGGAGTGGGAGCAATCAATGATTATCGCCGCGTTAGAGCATGTTTCAGGCCTTCTGGATGCCGATCAGATAGACGCCGCCCCCATGCTCGACATTGGCGCCCTGGATCGACATACACTTTAAGAGCATCTCCACCTCAGAGGGTGGAGCCCGCCACACGATTTCGCCCCTCTCGTTTAGCCCAGTAGAGACGCTCATCCGCCCGCTGCATAAGCGCGGCAAAACTCTCTCCGGGGCGCAACTGGGAGACTCCGAAACTGGCTGTCACCGTACGTTCTATACCAAAACCAGTCGTTTCTATTGCGACCCTTAAGCGCTCCGCAAGTTCGGTCGCCCCGGCACCCGACGTTTCTGTCGCGATGACCATAAACTCTTCCCCCCCGGTCCTCGCCAGCAGATCAAGATTACGAATACGCCTCCCGGCAAGCGCAGCAAACTGGCGCAGCACTTTATCGCCAACCGGATGGCCATACTCGTCGTTGATATCCTTGAAGTGGTCTATATCAAACAGGATGATGGCCAGATCACGACGGTAACGATGCGCCCGCCTAACCTCACCCGCCAGCACATCCATCGCCCTACGTCGGTTGAGTATTCCGGTCAGCACATCCGTATTTGCCTCTTCAACCAGCGCACGAATCTCAACCAGCCGACGGTATCCAAAGAGAATCAGGTAAAAAGGTGCCACCAGACAAGCACTGATCAAAAACTCATCCAGGTTATAAGCTTCAAGATGGCGCGTCCAAGCATACAACTGATCGGCGAGTTCCAGCTCGGAAGCGATCAGGAAAACGGCCAGAAAAAGCAATCCGGCCAACAAAAGCTCGCTACCCAGACGGCGCACATCAAGATATTTGTGTTTGAAATGAGGCAAATCCGCTCCACTTACCAAGACACCCAAAAGTCAGCGCCATTCTATCAGCGCGAGTTACAAACAATACAACGCCATAGGTTACAGGTTTGCTGACTACACTATAGCGTGCAGCACACAACCTGGCGTGCCACCACAGCCAGCGCTTCTCGCCCCTTGGATGCTCTGCTATCCTTGCCAGCCTAACTCCCTCTCCATCAGCATGAGACAGAGCGCGATCAGCCATGAACAAATTCTGGAGCCCCGCTATTCAGTCACTGGTACCCTATACGCCGGGCGAACAGCCACGTATAGATGGGCTGACCAAGCTGAATACCAACGAAAACCCTTACCCCCCCTCTCCAGCCGTTGAACATGCGATCAAACATTTCTCCGTTGAGCGCCTGCGACTGTATCCGGACCCCGATGCAGGGCGACTCAAGGATGCTCTGGCCAGCGAATATAAACTGAACCGTGAGCAGATTTTTGTCGGCAACGGCTCAGACGAAGTATTGGCGCTTGCGTTCATGGCTTTTTTCCGCCAAACACGCCCGCTGCTGATGCCCGAGATTAGCTACAGCTTCTATGACGTCTATGCGAATCTGTTTGAAATCGATTACAAGAAAATACCACTGGACGAGAGTTTTCGCGTACAACTGAGCGACTACAGTCACGAGAATGGCGGGATCATCTTCGCAAACCCCAACGCCCCAACCGGAATCGCTATCGAGCTTGCCGATATCGAAGCACTGCTCAAGCGAAACACTGAGTCACTCGTGCTGGTAGACGAAGCCTACGTCGATTTTGGTGCCGAGAGCGCGACATCGCTGGTGAACAAATATCCAAACGTGCTGGTTGTTCAAACATTTTCCAAGTCACGCTCACTGGCCGGGCTTCGCATCGGATATGCCTTTGGCCACCCTGAGCTGATCGAGGCACTGGAACGCGTCAAAAACAGTTTCAACTCCTATCCGCTAGACATGTTCGCCATCGAAGCCGGCTGCGCGTCCCTTAGTGATCGCGCATATCTAAACAAGACCTGTCAGCAGATTATTGCCACTCGAGAAAGGAGCGCCGAAGCACTCGAAGCGCTGAATTTTGTTGTCTGCCCCTCGAGCACCAACTTCCTGTTTGCACATCACCGTACACTGACCGGCGCTGAGTTGATGACTTATCTGCGTGAGCGCAAGATTCTGGTCCGCCACTTCAATAAGCCCGAAATCGCGAACTACCTGCGCATTACAGTGGGAACAGACGAAGAGATGGAACGACTGATCGCCGCGCTTAAGGCGCACCCAAACATCGCTTCGTAAAGACCGGCTTAAGGCGGTACAGTGAAATGATCGTACCGCCTTTGCCTGGTATCAGACTTCACCTTCCACCCGGTTTCCACCACTGTTACGGGCAATAAACAGGCTCTCTTCCGCCCGCTTGAGCATGTCAGGAGCCGAGTCTTCCAGCCCCCGTAAACCAGCGACACCCACACTCACGGTGCACTGCAGCTCGCCGGTAGGATAGGGCATTTCCAACTCCTGAATCAGTCGACGCACACGCTCAGCCGCCGCTACCCCCTGCTCATGATTGGTTTCTGGCAGGAACAGCACCAACTGATCATCGCCGTAACGTGCCAGAAAATCTGCGGTACGCTTTAACTTGTACAACCCGGTCACGATCTGTTGAAGCAGCTGATCACCGGCATCCCAACCATGCTGCTCGTTAATCTTGCTGAAATCATCGACATCGATCAGCAGCACGCTGCATGTCCAGTCATAGCGCTGAGCCTGGGCAACGGTCTGCTCCATCACAGTGACCAATGCACGCCGGTTATAGGCCCCCGTGAGAGGGTCTCGCTGGGCCTGGTTGGTTACTTTGCGCTGAAGCTTTTTGCGCTCGTTGATATCACGAGCGCTCCACAGTACCTCTCCGGAAGGCGTCGCCACAAAGCGCGCCTCGTACCAGGTTGGCTCACGCAACCCAGCTTCATGCAACATGGTTAGCTGCTCAGGCCGAAGCACATACTCTATCGACTGCACCGTGCCAGGCGCCGCCTGAGCGCGCTCTATCGTACCTCTCACCTTGGTCAGGAGCTCGTCCGACAGCATGGTATCTAAAGTGAGACCGGTAATAACGGCCTCATTCACCCATTCAGATTCACCAGCCCTGCACATGATGACACTCTCGCCATCCAGTACGATCAAAAGATCGCGCGTCAGCTCGAGTATCGCCTGATACCTCTCCGCCCGATTATCGATATCCTGTGTCATCATCCCTCCTATGCCTTTGAAGAGCGTGACACTGTCAATTCAGCTGCCACGCTTGGCTTTTACTTTATTCAAAAACTACCCGATATTCTTACACGATCAAAGCGCCGCGCCCCGCTCATCGATGCTGAATTGACTTGAGCACCCACTGACGCGATGCGAACGACCCCACCTCAGATATAACTTCGTAGTTGTGATGCAAAAGCCGAGAGATATTACTGGCCGACACTATCCCTCTGATTCTGTTCACTCCGGCCACTCCCTGATCGACAACCACCAAATGAGCAGCCCCCGACTGATTCAAGGTTTCAATAACGTCCCCAATTCGAGCGCGCTCGACCTCATCCAGCGTCAGTGCCTGAACTTCTGAGATCGGCAGCATCAAGTGTTTAACGGACACATCCTCACGTGACAGACGCCCCTGTTCGATATAGCTGAGCACCTTGCTACCCGTCAGATCCTGCGCAGTGATAATGCCGCTGAGCGCCCCTCCGGCATCCAGTGCAAACAGCAGTCGTACTTGCTGATTCTTCATAAACTCAAGTGCGCGGTCGACTTGGGTATCACTTGCAATCGTAACCGGAACACTCTGAAGAAAGTCCGTCATCACGAGCATAGCCGGACTGTAGAGATCCGGCGGTGACTGCATACTTTCGGGATTGAGTAAGAATCGCGTATCGCCGATCGAAGACAAGCTTAAGGCGGAGAAATCTCTAACCATGTGCACCTCGATTTATTATTATTGGCCCAATTGCAGCTTAGCAGCTTGCTCGCCCACTCGACCATCTGCAATATTATGGCGACACATTGATCGGTGAACCTGGAGTCTCATAGTGCCAGACCAATCTCAGGTACTAATGGCTAGACAGCCAATTTTCGACAAGGAATTGCGTGTCGTCGCGTATGAGTTGCTCTATCGCTCCGATGACGAGAAGCAGATGGCCAACGTATTTAACGGCCATCACGCCACCTCCAATGTTCTCGTCAATGCCTACACCAGCATTATTGCCAATCAGGAGCGGCGCCAACTACCCGCGTTTCTAAACCTCCCTAGGGAGATGTTTGAAGCGGACTCGCTGCCCTCAATGTCACACCGCCAGCTTGTTATCGAAGTGCTCGAAGACGTTAAAGTCGACGACACGCTCATCGACTCTGTAAAACGCTACAAGTCAGCCGGATACCGCATAGCGCTGGATGATTTCGTGTACTCGCCGGAGTATGACCGACTACTTGAGCTCGCCGATATCGTCAAAGTTGATATCCTGGCACTTGGCATGCCGGAAGTGCGCTATACGGTCAGACAATTGAAACGCTTCCCGCTTGCACTGCTGGCAGAGAAAATTGAAACCTACGAGCAACTACGGGAATGTATCGACCTGGGTTTCAAACTCTTTCAAGGCTACTTTCTACGCCGGCCCGAAATCGTCGAGGGGCGGCGACTCGAAAGCAACGAATCCATACTGCTTCAGCTATTGGCCGAGCTCAATGCCCCCGAGCCTGATACAGACACGCTCGTCAGATTGATCAGCCAAGACCCCAGCCTGACCTATCGCCTATTGAAAATCGTAAACTCGGCCGCGCTCTCTCGGCAACGCCATATCGAAAGCATCCAGGAAGCCCTGGTCATTCTGGGACTGGCTGAGATCAGAAAATGGATCTCTCTAATCGCTCTATCAGGGCAAAATAAAAAGCCATCCGAGCTGGTAAGAGAAACGCTGACACTTGCCAAGATGTGTGAGCTTGTTGCCGTGGCTCAGAACAACCCTGAGGTAACGCCCAACAGCGCCTTTCTCTGCGGCTTGCTTAACCGACTGGACGCCATACTGGATATAGAACAGGAAAGACTGCTTCATCAGATCGCGGTCAGTGAGCAGATCATCTGCGCCGTTCACGACCGAAAAGGCCCCTTGGGCAATCTGCTCAAGCTCGTGTGCGCGCACTACGACGGGCACTGGGGTGAGCTGAAAATCTCAGACCAACCCCTGTACCAACGCTGCATGCTAGAGAGTCTTGAGTGGGTTAACGACACCATGTCCCAACTCGACTCCACAGGCTGATGAACGAAGCGGGAAGATTATTGCGCCCCGCCCGACATCAAACTGATTGCCGCACGAAGATCATCATCGCTACAGCCCATACAGGTCCCCTTGGGCGGCATAGCGCCTTTACCGGATAAAACCGTTGCAAGCATACCATCAACGCCCTTCTCAATACGCGGAGCCCAAGCTGCCTGATCACCCAATTTAGGCGCGCCACCAAGCCCAGAGTCATGACAGGCCTGACAATGCTTCGCGACGGTTTCCTCAGCCGTCTGCGCATTGGCACTCTGGGCTGAAACCATAACAACAAGACTCAGAAATCCACCCAATACCGCTTTATTCATGCCTTACAACTCCTGTTTGTGGGGATATAGCCTATAAAAGCAGAAATGTTGCCAGGTGGGAACAGATGTCGATTCAAAAAAAACCGCTTCATGACACGCAACAAAAAAGGCAGCCTAAGCTGCCTTTTTGCGAGAGCACAACTGCTCTTACTTCATGGTCCAGCCAGTTACTTCAGCCAGCGCCTTGCCGATATCGGCCAGCGAACGCACGGTCTTGACGCCTGCGTCTTCCAGAGCAGCAAACTTCTCATCGGCTGTTCCTTTACCGCCGGAGATGATCGCACCGGCGTGACCCATGCGTTTGCCCGGAGGCGCAGTAACACCCGCGATGTAGGACACGACAGGCTTGGTCACGTTTGCCTTGATGAAAGCAGCCGCTTCCTCTTCGGCAGAACCGCCAATCTCACCGATCATGACGATCGCTTCAGTCTGCGGATCCTGCTCGAACATCGCCAGGATGTCGATGAAGTTAGAGCCTGGAATCGGGTCGCCACCGATACCTACGCAGGTAGACTGACCGAAACCGGCATCAGTAGTCTGCTTGACCGCTTCGTAGGTCAGGGTGCCTGAACGGGAAACGATACCCACCTTACCCGGCAGGTGGATGTGGCCCGGCATGATACCGATCTTGCACTCTCCCGGCGTGATAACACCCGGGCAGTTCGGACCGATCAGGCGCACACCCAGCTCGTCACACTTCACTTTACACTGCAGCATGTCCATAACCGGAATGTGCTCAGTGATGGTCACGATCAGCTTGATACCAGCGTTAGCGGCTTCCAGAATGGAGTCCTTGCAGAAAGGAGCCGGAACGTAGATCACGGATGCTTCCGCGCCAGTAGCTTCAACCGCTTCTTTTACGGTATTGAAGACAGGCAGACCCAGATGCTCGGTACCGCCCTTACCCGGAGTGACGCCACCGACCATTTTGGTGCCGTACGCAATCGCCTGTTCAGAGTGGAAGGTACCCTGACCACCAGTGAAACCCTGACAGATAACTTTGGTGTCTTTGTTGATCAGAATGGACATTATTTACCCTCCGCTGCTTTAACCGCTTGCTGAGCCGCATCGGTCAGGCTGGTCGCTGCGATGATATCCAGGCCAGACTCTGACAGGAGCTTGGAACCCAGATCTGCGTTGTTACCTTCCAGACGCACCACGACCGGCACGCTCACACCCACTTCCTTGACCGCGCCGATGATGCCTTCTGCGATCAGGTCGCAGCGCACGATACCGCCGAAGATATTAACCAATACGGCTTTAACGTTGCTGTCTTCAAGGATGATCTTGAATGCTTCGGTAACACGCTCTTTGGTCGCACCACCACCAACGTCCAGGAAGTTGGCCGGGAAACCACCGTGCAGAGAAACGATATCCATGGTACCCATGGCAAGACCCGCACCGTTGACCATGCAACCGATGTTGCCAGTCAGCGCCACGTAGTTGAGATCCCATTCAGCTGCACGCGCTTCACGTGCATCATCCTGTGACGGATCGTGCATGCCCTGCAGATCTTTGTGACGGTATACAGAGTTACCATCGATAACGACCTTGGCATCCAGGCAGTGCAGGTTGCCCTGATCGGTGATTACCAGAGGGTTGATCTCGAGCAGCGCCAGATCTTTCTCTTCGAACATCTTGGCAAGACCCAGGAAGATGTTGACGAACTGCTTGATCTGATCGCCCTTCAGGCCCAGCTGGAATGCCAGCTCACGACCCTGGTAAGGCTGAGCGCCAGTCAAGGGATCGATAGTCGCTTTCAGGATCTTTTCCGGAGTCTCTTCAGCAACTTTCTCGATCTCAACACCACCTTCGGTGGATGCCATGAAGACGATACGGCGGCTGGAGCGGTCAACGACAGCACCCAGGTAGAGTTCGTTTGCGATATCAGTGCAGGTTTCAACCAGAATCTTGGAAACCGGCTGACCATTTGCGTCTGTCTGGTACGTTACCAGACGCTGACCCAGCCATTTCTCTGCAAATGCTTTAGCTTCTTCCGGGCTATCGACCAGTTTCACGCCGCCCGCTTTACCGCGGCCGCCGGCATGTACCTGAGCCTTGACGACCCACTTGTCTCCACCGATCTGTTTTGCTGCGTCTGCAGCTGCTTCCGGAGTATCTACCGCAATTCCTTTGGAAACCGGCAGACCATAGGCGGCAAACAGCTGTTTACCCTGGTACTCGTGAAGGTTCATGCTCTAATCCGTTGTTGTGTCGGTTGTTCAAACATGGAGCTACGAGTGTGCAGCTCCATGCACTTTCATCAGTGCTATCACACAGGGGACGAGCTTTTGGCCCGACCCGCGTAAAGCAACCCTCAGAACTTAACGCTTTTTACGATTAGCAATATGGATCGCGTGGTTATCCACGGCCAATGCTGCTTCGTGCACCGCTTCACTTACCGTCGGGTGAGCGAAAACAGTAAGCTGAAGGTCTTCGGCGCTGGAGGAGAACTCCATGGCAATCACACCCTGAGCGATAAGCTCGGATGCAACGCCGCCGACGATGTGCACGCCCAGAATGCGGTCAGTCGTCTCATCAGCGATGATCTTGACGAAGCCTTCGGTGGCATTTGCAGCCATCGCGCGGCCGGACGCCGCAAACGGGAATTTGCCGACTTTATATTTAACACCTTCAGACTTGAGCTCCTGCTCAGTCTTACCAACCCAAGCCAGCTCTGGGAAGGTATAAATGATGTTTGGTATGCAGTCGTAGTTCATTGCAGCCTTATGACCGGCAATGATATCTGCAACCATAATGCCCTCTTCCGAGGCCTTGTGTGCCAGCATCGGGCCGCGAACGGAGTCACCGATCGCGTAGACGCCCGGTGCGTCGGTGCGGCAGTTTTCATCAACGAAGATGAAACCGCGCTCATCCAGCTTGACGCCGGAATCTTCAGAAAGGAGACCCTGAGTCTGCGGGCGACGACCGACAGCCACGATCAGCTTGTCAACCACCAGCTCCTGCTCGCCATTGGCGTCGGTGTACTTAACCTTCACCTCTTTGCCACCGATGACTTCGGTGCCGGTGCAGCGAGCACCCAGCTTGATGTCCAGACCCTGCTTGGTCAGCAGTTTCTTGGCTTCCTTGGCAACATCGATGTCAGCCAGCGCAAGGAAGTCATCCATCGCTTCGAGCACGGTGACTTCAGAACCACAGCGAGCCCAAATAGAGCCCATCTCGAGACCAATAACACCTGCACCGATGATACCCAAACGCTTCGGCGCTTCGGTGATATCCAGTGCACCTGCGTTATCCAGAATCAGGCCTTCAGTCAGCGGAGCCGGCGGAATCTCGACCGGTACTGAGCCAGACGCCAGAACGACGTTCTCAGCAGCATGAACGGATACGTTACCGTCCTTGTCGGTCACTTCGACCTGCTTGCCGGCCAACAGTTTGCCAGTTCCCTGCAGCAGAGTAACGCCGTTGGCCTTGAACAGACCTGCGATACCACCGGTCAGATTCTTAACGATCTGATTCTTGCGCTCGACCATTTTTTGGGTATCGATCTGAACGTTGTCAGCGATGATACCCTGTGAGGCGAAACCATGCTGCGCCTCATGCAGCTTGTGAGTGGTTTCCAACAGCGCCTTGGAGGGAATACAGCCCACGTTCAGGCAGGTACCACCAAGGACTGCGGTGCCCTTGTCATCAATCCACTTCTCGACACAAGCGGTATTCAGACCCAGCTGAGCTGCGCGAATCGCCGCAACATATCCACCAGGCCCTGCACCCACAACAATTACATCAAATTTATCTGACATCACTTAGTCCTGTCTGTCTGTTCACTCGTTCGATTGTGGTCTGCTTAAACATCCAGCAACATACGTGCCGGATCTTCCAGCAGATCCTTGATGGTGACGAGGAATTGTACCGCCTCCTTGCCATCGATCATACGGTGGTCGTATGACAGGGCGAGGTACATCATCGGCAGGATCACAACCTGACCATTGACCGCCATCGGACGCTCCTGGATTTTGTGCATACCCAGAATCGCAGTCTGCGGCGGGTTCAGGATCGGAGTCGACATCAGAGAACCGAATACACCACCGTTAGTGATGGTGAAGGTACCGCCCTGCATATCATCCATGCCGAGCTTGCCATCGCGACCGCGCTTACCGAAGTCGGCGATAGTAGATTCAACATCAGCAAGGCTCATGCTGTCGGTATCACGCAGAACCGGAACCATCAGACCACGATCGGTAGAAACGGCAACACCAATATCCTGGTAACCGTGATAAACCATGTCGTTACCGTCGATGGAAGCGTTGACAGCCGGGAAACGCTTGAGCGCTTCGGTTGCCGCTTTTACGAAGAAAGACATGAAACCCAGACGGGTACCGTTGTGGGTCTTCTCGAACAGATCCTTGTACTGCTTACGCAGATCCATGACCGGCTTCATGTTGACTTCGTTGTAGGTTGTCAGCATGGCAGCGTTCTGCTGCGCTTCGACCAGACGCTTGGCGATAGTTGCACGCAAACGAGTCATCGGAACGCGCTTCTCGGTACGCTCACCTGCAACCACATTGACCGACGCTGCAGCAGCCGGTGCCGGTGCAGGTGCCGGAGCAGCAGCGGCAGCAGGAGCGGCCGGCTTGTTCTTCAGGAAGTTGACAACATCTTCCTTAGTGATGCCGCCATTCTTGCCAGAGGCTGGAATCTGCTTCGGATCCAGATTGTTCTCGTCGATCAGCTTGCGGGCAGCCGGACCGATCTTGTCGCCTTCGCCGGTTTCACCTTCCGGTGCTGCGGCGCTTGCGGCTGCGGGCGCTGCTGATTCAGCGGCTGCGGCAGTACCTGCTGCACCTGCTTCGAATACCGCGATCACCTCGTCACTTAGAACAGTATCGCCTTCGCCCTTGATGATCTCCTTGATCACACCGTCAGCCGGCGCAACCACTTCAAGAACGACCTTATCGGTCTCAATGTCGACGATCAGTTCATCAGCGGCGCAAGCCTCACCAGGCTGTTTGTGCCAAGTTGCAACGGTACCGTCCGCAACGGACTCCGGAAAAGTAGGCGCTTTGATTTCGATGGACATGCTATTTCCTTAAATACTGTGCTCGTTTATTCGCTAACGAACTGTCATTAACCGTTGATTGCTTCGTTAACCAGCTGTTCTTGCTGTTCCAAATGGACAGAGATATAACCAACAGCCGGTGCCGCCGCATGCGGACGCCCCACCCCATCGAGATAGAGTTTGGGATTATGCTTGTGCAACACGTTGCGCATGTGATGCTGGCTGCAGTACCAGGCCCCTTGGTTCATCGGCTCTTCTTGACACCAAACCACTGATTCCAAGTTCTCGTACTGACTGATTGTGTTCAGCAGAATCTCCTCCGGGAACGGATAGAGCTGCTCGATTCGCACGATTGCCACATCATCTTTTGCCAGCTCAGCACGGCGGTTATAGAGGTCGAAGTAGACCTTACCGCTACACATAACCAGACGTTTAACTTTCTTCGGATCCTGCACATCCACTTCAGGGATGACAGGCTGGAAGGTACCGTCAGCAAGCTCTTCAAGTGTCGAGATCGCCTGTTTGTGACGCAACAGCGACTTCGGAGACATGACGACAAGCGGCTTACGCAGCGGACGCACGACCTGACGACGCAACAGATGGAAGATCTGCGCAGGCGTTGTCGGCACACAAACCTGGATATTGTGCTCGGCACAAAGCTGCAGGAAGCGTTCGAGTCGCGCGGAGGAGTGCTCAGGACCCTGACCTTCGAAACCATGAGGCAGAAGCATAGTCAGTCCACACAGACGCTGCCACTTCTGCTCACCCGAGGTGATGAACTGGTCGATTACAACCTGCGCCCCGTTTGCGAAGTCACCGAACTGTGCCTCCCAAATAACCAGCGCGTTCGGCGTAGTGGTTGCGTAGCCGTATTCGAAACCGAGCACAGCCTCTTCAGAGAGCAGAGAGTCGTAGATATCGAATACAGGCTGACCTTCCGCCAACTTTTGCAGCGGAACATAGGTCGAAGCGTCCTTCTGGTTGTGAAGAACCGCATGGCGATGCGAGAACGTACCACGGCCCACATCCTGCCCGGTCAGGCGCACCCGGTGGCCTTCTGCAAGAATCGTCGCGTACGCCAGCGTTTCCGCAAAGCCCCAGTTGGCTTCCATAGCACCGGCCGCCATTTTCTTGCGATCTTCGTAGATCTTCTGAACTTGACGCTGAATAGCAAAACCTTCGGGCACTTCGCAGGTTTTATTGGCCAACTCCTGGAGCAGCTTCATGTCAACGCGGGTGTCGCAGTCAAAGCTCCACTCATGCCCCAGGTACGGACGCCAATCAACAAACAGCTCGGTATTAGGCTGTTTGACCAGAGATCGCGCAACATGCTCACCATTTTCGAGCTGCTGGCGATACTCTTTCTCCATCTCTTTACTCTGCTCTTCAGTGATCACATTTTCAGCAATCAACTGCTCTGCATACAGAGTACGGGTGGTTTTGTGGTTCTTGATCTTGGAGTACATCAGCGGCTGAGTGCCAGACGGCTCATCCGCTTCGTTGTGACCACGGCGGCGATAGCAGACCAGATCGATCACGACGTCTTTTTTGAACTCGTTGCGGTAATCAACAGCCAGTTGAGTTACGAAACGCACCGCTTCAGCATCGTCACCGTTGACGTGGAAGATCGGTGCCTGAACCATCTTGGCAACATCGGTACAGTACTCGGTTGAACGCGCATCCTCTTTCTTGGATGTGGTAAAGCCGACCTGGTTATTGATGACAATATGGATAGTACCGCCGGTTTTGTAGGCGCGGGTTTGAGACATCTGCAGAGTCTCCATAACCACACCCTGACCCGCGAACGCGGCGTCACCGTGGATATTAACCGGCACAACTGTCGTACCGACCTCATCGTTACGGCGATCCTGACGCGCGCGTACAGAGCCCTCTACCACTGGCGCAACAATCTCCAGATGGGAAGGGTTGAACGCCATGGCGATATGAACTTCACCGCCATCGGTCATAATGTTGGATGAGAACCCCTGATGGTACTTAACGTCGCCAGAGCTTTCGACGAGCTTCTTACCTTCGAACTCACCAAAGAGTTCAGCCGGATTCTTACCGAAAATGTTGACCAGCGTATTGAGACGGCCACGGTGAGCCATACCGATCACGATCTCTTTCGCCCCCTGCTTGCCAGCTCGGCGAACCAGCGTATTCAGAGACACGATAAGAGACTCGCCACCTTCAAGACCGAAACGCTTGGCGCCCGCGTAGCGAGAGCCGAGGTATTTTTCCAGACCTTCAGCAGCGGTGAGGCGCTCGAGCACCATCATTTTGCTCTCGAGATCAACCTCTGGATGGGCACGAACCGGCTCAAGGCGCGACTGAATCCAGCGCTTCTCCTGAGTGTCGACGATGTGCATATACTCGGCGCCGACAGTGGTGCAATACGTTTTCTTGAGATCAGCCAGGATCTCTTTCAGCGGCGCTTCCTCTTTACCAAAGAACAGGGAGCCCAGCTGGAATACCGTATCGTAATCGGCCTCGGACAATTCATGGAAACGAGGCTCAAGATCGGGCACATGCTCACGTTCAAGCAGGTCCAACGGATCAATACTGGCCGCCTGATGTCCGCGAACACGATAAGCGTTAATCATACGCAGAACACGAACCTGCTTCTTTTCATGCTCAGAGCTTACGCTGCTGACACTCGCAGGCTGGGACCGTTTCTGATTCTTGGACAGGTAAAGGAAGTGCTCCCGAATGGGAGAATGTGGAACATCCTGAGAGATGTTGTCGCCGACTTTGGGAAGGCGGTTAAACTCTTCACGCCACTCTTGTGGAACGGCGTTCGGATCCATCAGATAAGTTTCGTACAGTTGCTCGACGTAGGAAAGGTTTCCACCGTAAAGATGGGCATTTTTCCACATCAGCTCCATTATGCCGTCTTGCATTATGATATCACCCTGGCTTCAGGGGTCGAAGGCGCGCTCAGGGTGCACCATTTCCTGCTCACGTATACCACCGCCCCTGCTAATTACTGATTTGTTATTCAGCTGCAATCTAACGGGTCGCGCAAAATTGCGGGAAATATTTTACGACTTTTCATCCAGCCTTAACACAGCTTGAAGCGATGGATAATACTAAAGTTCCCCGTTTTTTCGCCCTTTCCGACCTTTTGCAGGATTGCAATCACCCTGACAAAGAAAAAGCGGCACATTGTGCCGCTTTTTTGAGAACCCTGATCAGGTCGCTTGCTGAATCAGCATGTTTCGAATCTTGCCAATCGCCTTGGTCGGGTTTAGCCCCTTCGGACAGACATTGACGCAGTTCATGATGCCGTGGCAACGGAAAACACTGAACGGATCATCAAGGTCCGCCAGTCGCTCACGCGTTGCAGTATCGCGACTATCCGCCAGGAAGCGGTATGCCTGCAACAGACCAGACGGCCCAATGAACTTGTCCGGGTTCCACCAGAAAGACGGGCAGGCAGTTGAACAGCAAGCACAGAGAATACACTCGTACAAACCATCCAGCTCGGCACGCTCTTCCGGCGACTGCAAACGTTCGATTGCAGGAGCCGGCGTATTGTTGATCAGGAACGGCTTGATCTTCTCGTACTGACGATAGAACTGAGTCATATCGACCACGAGATCACGAATGACCGGCAGCCCCGGTAACGGACGCAGAACCAGCTTGTCAGCCTCAACCACCGCAGAAAGCGGGGTGATGCATGCCAGACCGTTCTTGCCATTCATGTTCATGCCGTCAGATCCACACACACCCTCACGGCAAGAGCGGCGATAAGCCAGCGTCGAATCTTTCTCTTTCAGCAACTGGAGCAGGTCCAGCACCATGATGTCCTTTCCACCCGGGATATCGATATGGATATCCTGCATGTACGGCGCATCATCAATTTCAGGGTTATAGCGATATACACTTACCAGCATCGTACCAGCCCCTTAATAAGTTCGAACTTTCGGCGGGAACGGTTCCATCGTCTTCGGCGCGAAGTTAACCGCACGCTTACCGATGCGCTTTTCCTGCGGGAAGAAAACGGAGTGGCAGAGCCAGTTCTCGTCATCACGCTCAGTAAAGTCGTTACGGGCATGCGCACCGCGAGACTCTTTACGTTCAACCGCAGCGATTGCCGTTGCTTCAGCAACTTCCATCAGGTTTTCAAGCTCAAGCGCTTCGATACGTGATGTATTGAATGCCTGGCTCTTATCTTCCAGATGTACGTTCGCAACACGCTCACGGATCCCTTTCAGCAACTCAAGACCCTTCGCCATGCTTTCGCCGTCACGGAATACACCGAAATACAGCTGCATAGTGCTCTGGAGATCCTTGCGCACATCGGCGATGCTTTCGCCGCCAGTACTGTTGTTCAGACGGTTCAGGCGAGCCATTGCCGCCTCGAGATCAGCCTCTGTTGCGTCAGCCACTTCGTAGCCTTCGCGCATCTGCTGCTCGATCTGCAGACCTGCTGCACGGCCGAATACCACCAGGTCAAGCAGGGAGTTACCACCCAGACGGTTAGCACCGTGAACAGATACACACGCCACTTCACCACAGGCATAAAGACCTTTGACGATCTGATCTTCACCCTCGAGATTCGGAGCGATAACCTGTCCGCCGATGTTGGTCGCCAGACCACCCATCATATAGTGACATGTCGGCACAACAGGAATCGGCTCTTTGACCGGATCCACAGCAGCGAAGGTCTTGGACAGCTCACAGATACCCGGCAGACGAGAGTGCAGAACCTCTTCACCCAGATGATCCAGCTTCAGGTATACGTAATCGCCATTCTCCCCGGCGCCATTACCAGCCAGAATCTCCAGAATCATCGAGCGAGCAACAACGTCACGGCCAGCCAGATCTTTCGCGTTCGGAGCATAACGCTCCATGAAGCGCTCACCGTTTTTGTTGATCAGGTAGCCCCCCTCACCGCGGCAACCCTCGGTCACGAGGACACCCGCACCGGCAATACCGGTCGGATGGAACTGCCACATCTCCATATCCTGCGCCGGAACACCTGCACGCAGCGCCATACCCACACCGTCACCGGTATTGATCAGCGCATTGGTAGTAGAGGCATAGATACGACCAGCGCCACCGGTAGCAAGCACGGTTGCCTTGGCCTTGATGTAAACGGTTTCACCGGTTTCGATGCAGATAGCGATACAGCCCACTACCGCACCATCGGCATTTTTAACCAGATCGACGGCATACCATTCATTCAGGAAGGTAGTACCCGCCTTCATGTTGCCCTGATACAGGGTGTGCAGCAGCGCATGACCTGTACGGTCTGCAGCAGCACAGGTACGGGCAGCCTGACCGCCCTCACCGAAGTTCTTGGACTGACCACCGAAAGGACGCTGATAGATACGACCGGTCTCGGTACGGGAGAACGGCAGACCCATGTGATCAAGTTCGAATACAGCCTGAGGACCGACAGAACACATGTATTCGATCGCATCCTGGTCACCGATGTAATCAGAACCTTTTACGGTGTCATACATGTGCCAGCGCCAGTCATCGTTCGGATCAGCACTGGCGATCGCGCAGGTGATACCACCCTGAGCAGACACGGTATGGGAACGCGTCGGGAAAACCTTGGTCACACAAGCAGTGTTCAGGCCGGACTGTGCCAGCTGCAGTGCAGCACGCATGCCCGCACCGCCACCGCCGACCACAATCGCGTCGAAAGAGAGCGTACGCAGTTTAGACATGTCTTAGATACCCCAAAGAATCTGGATGCCCCACACAACGTAAATAAACGCCAGCAGGCCACAAACGGACTGGAATACGAAACGAGCACCGGTCGGCTTAATATAGTCGGTAGATACCGACCACAGGCCAATCCAGGCGTGGGCTACCATGGACAGCAGTGCCAGCAAGGAGAAGACACGCATAAAAGTGCCGTCGAACAGGCCGCGCCACTGGTTGTAATCCAGATCCGGATTGAACAGCAGGTAACCGATCATGAAGACGGTGTAGGCCAGCAGGATAACGGCGGTAACACGCTGCATCATCCAATCGTAGAGGCCGCTACGGCCAAAGCTAGTAATACTGGTTACCATATCCATACCCCTGCCAGAAGGATTGCCGCCACAGCAACAATCAAAGTGACTTTGGCCGCACGTTGACCGCTCTCAAGCTCCTCACAGTATCCAGCATCCATAATCAGATGCTTGACGCCCGCAAAGAAGTGATAAAGCAGTGCTGACACAAGGCCCCATGCTATGAGTTTTGCCAGGAAAGACTCCTGGAGCATCTCCTGGGCTTGCGCAAAGCCCTGCGGAGACTCCAGCGACAAACCCAACACATACACCATGAAGATGGCGCCAAAGAACAGCGCGACACCTGACACACGGTGCAGAATTGAAGTGATCGCCGGTAGTGGCTGTTTAATAGTACGCAGATCTAGATTTACAGGTCTTTTTTTGTTCACGGCTCTAGTTCACACTCTTGCGGCCTTGTTGCAAGGCTCGGTTGCTTGGAAGTGCTCAGAGAGTAGTACCTCGAGATGCCTGAAATGAGCTCATATATTTTGCTTTCAGAAGTCATTTCAGGAGCCGGAGTATAGACACTTCGCCCCGCGAACACAATGAAGGGACGCCCGCATTAGCCTTATGTCCAATACCCCAACAGCGCAAAACACTAAGTAAAACGTACACCAACCGAACGGCGAAACAGCTTTGATTGGACTGCAATTTTACTCATGATGCATTGCAGCATATTAACCCAATGACTAAATTGACAATCACGCTTCAAACACTATAGTGGATGCTCACTTAATTCGGGGATACAGCTGATCCTGTACACCGAAAACAAGCGACTGACAACAAGTCGCAGCTATTACAACTGAATGATAGGAGCCTCGAATGGCTGACAAGAAAGCACGTTTGACAGTCGATGGTCTGGAAGGAGCGATTGAACTTCCAGTGTATAGCGGAACAGAAGGACCGGATGTTATCGATGTCCGCCCTTTGACCGGACAAGGTCTGTTCACCTATGACCCCGGGTTCGTATCAACAGCGGCTTGTGAATCCAAGCTGACTTATATAGACGGCGGCAAAGGCATCCTGCTGCACGGCGGCTACCCCATCGAGCAACTGGCCAACCACTCTGACTATTTGGAAGTCTGCTACTTGCTGCTTAATGGTGAGCTACCGACACCTGAAGAGAAAGAAGAGTTCGTCAACATCGTCTCTAACCACACCATGGTGCACGAGCAGATGAGCCACTTCTTCAATGGCTTCCGTCGCGACGCGCATCCAATGGCCATCATGGTGGCATGTGTAGGCGCACTCTCGGCGTTCTACCACGACTCCCTGGATATCAACAACGCGCACCACCGCGAAGTCTGTGCCTATCGCCTCATCGCCAAGATGCCAACCCTGGCAGCTATGTGTTACAAGTACTCCATCGGCCAGCCATTTATGTATCCGCGCAATGAGCTGAGCTATGCAGAAAACTTCCTGCACATGATGTTCGCAACGCCCTGCGGTGAGTACAAGGTAAGCCCCACCCTGGCACGCGCCATGGACAAGATCTTCGTTTTGCACGCAGATCATGAACAGAACGCATCGACCTCCACCGTACGTCTTGCCGGCTCTTCCGGCGCCAACCCGTTCGCCTGTATCGCAGCCGGTATCGCAGCCCTCTGGGGACCTGCTCACGGCGGCGCCAACGAGGCTGTACTCGTCATGCTCGAAGAGATCGGCGACGAAGAGAACATCCCCGAGTTCATTGAGCGCGCGAAGGACCCCAACGATCCGTTCCGCCTGATGGGCTTCGGTCACCGCGTATATCGCAACTTCGACCCGCGCGCCAAGGTCATGAAGCAGACCTGCGACGAAGTTCTGGCTGAACTTGGAATCGAAAACGATCCGCTACTGAAGATTGCCAAGCGCCTCGAGCAGATCGCCCTGGAAGACGAATATTTCGTAGAGCGTAAGCTCTACCCCAACGTCGACTTCTACTCAGGCATTATCCTGAAGGCAATCGGCATTCCGACCAGCATGTTCACCGTAATCTTCGCACTGTCGCGCACCATCGGCTGGATCTCACACTGGAACGAGTTCCACTCCAGCCCGAACAAGATCGGGCGCCCACGCCAGCTCTACACTGGACCGAAGTTCCGCGACTACCCGAGCAAGTAATCGATAGACACAAAACTGCCCGCTTTATGCGGGCAGTTTTTTATCAATCTCCGACATTTCCACCCCCATTGCAGCAACAAAAGAGAGTGTGATTTAATCGGTTCAAATGCCGACTACAGGCGGGTGTAGTTCAATGGTAGAACGGGAGCTTCCCAAGCTCTTAACGTGGGTTCGATTCCCATCACCCGCTCCACGCCATTCATTCACGCCCCCGCTGCCACCCTTTGATGCCGCTCATAAAGCTTTTGCAGTACACGGGATACGGCAACAAAACCAAACGTAGCCGTTACGCAAGTTGAAGCACCGAAGCCACCTGCACAGTCGAGCCGGGTCTGCCCATCATGAAGCGTCTTTTGCTGACAGACAGAGCCATCAGGCTGAGGGTAACGCAGCTGTTCGGTAGAATAGACGCAATCGATCGCAAACCGCCTGCCACTTTTGCTGAAGCCATAGTGGCGACGCAGCAAATTACGAAGCTTGGCCGCCAGGGGATCATGCTCTGTACGACTTAGATCGGTAATAGAGATCCGGGTAGGATCAACCTGACCGCCGGCACCACCAACGGTAATGATCGGGATCTTTCGACGCTTACAATGCGCGATCATCGCGGCCTTGACGCCAACCGCGTCGATGGCGTCAATCACGTAGTCAAAGCCCTCATGAATCAGCTCATCGAGATTCTCTCGACTGACAAACGCCTCCTCTTCATGAACAAGACATTCCGGATTGATATCACGCATCCGCTCAGCCATCACTGCCACCTTGGACATCCCCACCGTTGAGGCAAGTGCGTGAATCTGACGGTTGGTATTGGTCACACACACATCATCCAAGTCGATCAGCGTCACTTCACCGACACCAGAGCGCGCCAGCGCTTCCGCTACCCATGAACCAACACCGCCAACACCCACAACGGCGATATGACTGCGGCAGTAGAGGTCATACGCCTCCCGCCCATAAAGGCGGATCGTACCGCCAAAGCGCTGGTCCTGATCTTCCACAGACTACCTCGTCGAGTCAGAAATCAT
This sequence comes from Marinobacterium lacunae, assembly GCF_000705555.1. Classification (GTDB taxonomy): domain Bacteria; phylum Pseudomonadota; class Gammaproteobacteria; order Pseudomonadales; family Balneatricaceae; genus Marinobacterium_D; species Marinobacterium_D lacunae. Next base: position 183,276 of record NZ_JMQN01000047.1, on the reverse strand, counting down.
CTTCAGTCAGTTCGGTCAACACGGCCTCGCCGCACCGGCAACAACGCCCCTCGATAAACACGATGCCATGCAACTCATATTCAAAAGGCTCGATCATGCCCAGATTGACCTGCTGACAGTTATCGCACCAGGTTTCGTGCATAAATATGGCACGCTCTTCAGGCGTGCGCGCAAAGAAATCCCGGGGGACTGGAGTGTCACTCATTTCACTTAACCCTGAAGTAAACCGGAGGGCATCATACCGTCGCCAAACCAACGGGACCAGCCGAATGCCAGCGCAACGCCGACGGGTCTGCCCACCCGCGCAGCGCTTCGCGGACCACATCTGACTGAAACAGAACCCCCACATTTGGCTCCGCGACAAAGTGATAGCAACAACCCAGCAGATCAAACTTCAACTGCCACGCATGGAGATACCCTCTATCCGGAGCAGGCTCCACCCGCTCGTGATAGATCGGGTCACCCACTATCGGAGCACCGACACTTTTCAACGCAACCCTAATCTGGTGAGTCTGCCCCGTAGAAGGCTTACAGATCATTAGACGAAGCCCTGCCCCGGCCGAGCAACTAAAAAACTCCGTGACAGCCGGATTATGCCGCGCACGCATCAGACGCCAGCCACTGCGCCTCGATTTGGCCATATCACCAATCACACGCCCCTGCTTCTTGCTTGGCTTTCTATCACTCAGGGCGATGTAGTACTTTTCCACGCTGCGCTGACGAAACAGTCCAGACAGCCGGTCACAGGCTCCAGCGGACGTCGCCAGCAGCAACAGACCGGATGTCATACGATCCAAACGATGTACCAGCCAGAGCTTCCGGTCCAAGTCACGTTCAACCTGCATCACCAGACCAGCCTCGGAGGTATCCCGATGCACGCTGACGCCGGGCGACTTATTAATCACAATAAAATGCTCGGTCTGAGCAATAAGTTGATACATGGGCATGAGGGCATTGCGAAAAAACAGCGATTGTCGAGCAAAGCCAAGCGCTATTCAAGCAGACCGGGCATCCCAACCAAGATAACGGGCCACGCGCTCGGCGTCCGGGGTATACAGTCGTAACTCCCACTTACCACAGAGCTGCCGCGTGCACCACTGGGCATCAAACACCAACTCAAGACACGCCGGGGTCGGCACTTCAACACACAACAAACCGGATGGCCCAGACGAAGGAATTTCAAGCTCCATCAACACTACACCGGCACTGGAGATAAGCAGTCGACCGAACTGCACCGCGACATCCCCCTTGAACCAGTGACGGACAAGTGCGGACTCATGGCTATACGGCAGAGATACGCGATGCGCCAGCGTCATCCGCACATCACTGAGATGGCGAGCGTAGCGCCCGACACCTCCCTCAACAACACTGATATCCACAGAGGGTTTATCCATAGCCAAGAAGCATTCCTGATCCAGATCGAGCCGATCCATTCAGGCTATGGGTATTTGATGAAGATGGAATGACAGAGAGGGCTGACTACCAGCCCATCACCTGTTTAACAAAAGGCACCGTTATACGCCTTTGGGCGCTAAGCGATTCGCGATCAAGGCGATCGAGCGTAACCAGAAGATTGGCCATATCGCGACTTCCGTGATGCATCAAATAGCGCACCACTTCATCTGAGAGTTGCAACCCCCGGGCTTTCGCTCTGGACTTCAGCGCCACCTCCTTGGTTGCATCATCCAACGGCTTCACCTGGAACACCAGCCCCCAGTTCAGTCTCGACTCCAGGTCAGGAAGCTTGAGGCCCAGAGCCCGAGGCGAACGATCAGACGCCAGGATCAGCACATGGTTGATCGCCCGCATGCGATTGAAGAGGTGAAAGAGCGCCTCTTCCCACTGAGGCAGACCCGCCACTTGCTCCACATTGTCGATACAGACCATTTGAAGCTGATCGAGGTCATCCAGCAGCTCGGGACCAGCATGACCAAGCTCCGCCAGAGGCAGATAGACTGCCGAGCGACGAACCGGGTCTGCTGCATGACAGCAGGACTGCAGCAGGTGAGAGCAACCCACCCCCTGATGCCCCCAAATATAGATATATTGCTCCCCCTCACCGCGAGCGGCCTGCTCAAGCTGGGTACAGGCAAGACCATTCTGACCGCTGACAAAATTCTCAAAACGAGCGTCGTCCCGCAGGCCTATTCCAAGGGGTAGCTGAACTGGAGCCTTTTTCGTTGTCATCTCACTCTACTTCACCGGCTTGTTCCGGCTCGTCGGTGCTGTACAACCGACTTTTCTTGTACCCATCATGCAGATGGCGCAACAGCACCATGATCACGGCCGCCACCGGCAGCGCAAGCAAAATACCGACGAACCCGAACAACTGGCCACCTGCCATGATCGCAAAGATCACCGCAACGGGGTGCAGCCCGATGCGATCACCCACCAAGAGCGGAGTCAGCACCATCCCCTCAAGCATCTGACCGATCGCAAACACCAAACCAACCCAGGCCAAAATGGTTGGATCCTGAAATTGGACATAGGCCGCGACAGCCGCAACCACAATGCCGATTATAAACCCCATATAGGGAACGATACTGGCAAGGCCGGCAAGCATACCAATCAGCAGCGCGAGATCAAGCCCGACAATCCATAAACCGACGGCATACACAATTCCCAGCGCCAGCATGACCAACAGCTGCCCCTTGACGAATGCCCCCAATACCTCGTCACACTCACGTGCCCAGAGCGTAACTTTTGGCTCAAGATTGCGCGGCAAGAGATGCTGAATATTGGCCATCATCACATCCCAGTCTCGCAGTAGGTAAAAGGTCACGACCGGAATAAGCACAAGGTTTGCTATCCATCCCGCCAATGCCACCCCAGAACGAGTGATACCGCCCATCAGCTTCGCCGCGACGTTACCTGTCTCCTGCCAATACTGAGCGAATAACTGGCGCATGCTATCGAGATCAGGCCGACTGATAGACAGCCCGGTATTCTGCTCGATCCAAGGTAACAAACGACTGTGCAGCACCTCTGCCACTACCGGGATCTGACGCACCATCGTCTGAATCTGTTCTGTCAGCTGCGGCAAGAGCAGCAACACCGCCAACGCCAGCACAAGCGTCATGATCACAAACACAGTCACAACCGACTGCGTTCGATTAAACCCTTTTGCCTCCAGACGATCCGCTACCGGGTCGGTCAGGTAGGCCAATAGCGCTCCTACCAAGAACGGCGACAGTATCGGCGACAGCAGGTATATCAACCCCCCTGCAATCACCAGAGTAATCAGCAAAAACCAGCGCTGGGATTCGTTCATCCTTGTAACTCCTCAGAACCTTAAAGATCTGCCCATCGGTAGCGCCGCTCTCCCGAGGGCATCAACCGTGGGTTTTCGACCAGAATACCGTCCAGCGACTGAGCGCCGCCATCTATCTGGATAATCAGTTTGAGCGTCTGTCCACTCTGCCCTGCTGTAAAAACGCTTTTGACAGCCGACTGCTGACGAAGCCAGCCCGTCACATCCAGGTATGCAGCTGGTGAGGCGATTCCCTCTATTTCGATTTCGACACCTTCCGGCTGGTAGGACCCAACAGGCTCCAGCGTCAGTGCCGGCGACTCCTCACCTGCACCTCCGGACACGTCAATGCCCAACACTCGATCAGCGGTTAGGTCGGCAAACTGACGCAGCGAGAGCGGATCCGCTGCGCTGCGCTGCGCAATCGAGCGCCCGTCCCACCATAATGTCCAGCTCAGCTCATCACCGGTTTGCACACCGACCAGCACGGCATCGCCCTGATAGCGCGCAGAAGCCTCCTGAATCGGCCCTTGAGCTCCATTGACGAGATCCTGAGGGGACAAGGCTAACTGATCAGTCAGATCCATAAGCGGCTGCTGAAGGGGCACACCTCGCTGCCGCAAGGCATCGAATAGTTGCCGAAAAATTGCCCCGCCTGGCTCCGCCAGCTCAGCCTGCCCCCCTTCCGCGCGAACCAGCCAGACCAACAGTTGAGGACGATCATCGGACAGCACTGGAAGCTCAAGGCTTGCCATGAGGTTTTTAAGCCCAACCGGATCAAACCCGATTCGCCCCTCATCTGCTTGCGCCTGCTGTAGAAGACTGGCGTTGTCGAGCAGTGTCTGCACCGAAGGCCGCTGCATAATGTGTCGATCTCCACTGACCTTGACCAACACCTGCGCCAGAGCCGCTTCGACCTGCCGCTCCACTGGGGTGCCAGGCTCGATCTTAGCGCTGTAAAGGTTATCAACTTCGGCAGCTCTTGCGTTGACTGCCTGAAACAGAAGGAGAGTTGCTACGAACCCGACTAGAAAATTTCGCTTTACGGGATACATCTAGGCCTCTTCACCATGGCAACTGGCGGGTAATAGGTAATATTGCATCACGTCTTCATATGCCTTCAAAAGTGCCGTGCATCAGTGCGCGATAACTTTACCACACAATAATGCCTTATCCGTACGCGTCGATTGCACGCAACTTCGATAAAGCAACCGTCTAAAACTGGCCTTAACCCTGCCCTGCGCTGTAAACTAGGCGCCTTCTTAAACGCTACTCTTCCCGCTGTTGAAAGGTTTATTCATCCCATGTCTACAGGTTCTGAAAAAACATCCCTGAGCTACAAGGATGCAGGTGTTGATATCGACGCCGGCAACGCACTGGTCGAACGCATTAAAGGCGTCGCCAAACGCACCTCGCGCCCTGAAGTGATGGGCGGCCTCGGCGGCTTTGGCGCACTCTGCGAAATCCCGGCCGGTTACCGCCAACCAGTACTTGTATCAGGCACCGACGGTGTTGGCACCAAGCTGCGTCTGGCCATGGATCTGGGTAAACACGACACCATCGGTATCGACCTGGTCGCCATGTGCGTCAACGATCTGGTTGTAGCCGGTGCAGAACCGCTGTTTTTCCTTGATTACTATGCTACAGGCCACCTGAACGTGGACATGGCCGCCGACGTTGTCACTGGCATAGGCGCAGGTTGCGAACTCGCAGGTGCCGCTCTTGTCGGCGGCGAAACAGCTGAAATGCCCGGTATGTACGAAGGGGATGACTACGACCTGGCGGGCTTCTGCGTCGGCGTCGTAGAGAAGGACGAAATTATTGACGGTAGCCAGGTCAAAACCGGCGACGCACTGATCGCGCTCGCCTCCTCTGGCCCCCACTCGAACGGCTATTCCCTGATTCGCAAAATCCTCGAAATCAGCAACGCTGAGATCGAAATGCCGATGGGCGACACCACTTTGGCAAAGGCTCTTATGGAGCCGACACGCATCTACGTCAAGCCACTGCTGAAGCTCATCCGCGAAAGCCAGGTTAACGCGCTGTCCCATATCACCGGTGGCGGCCTGCTGGAAAACATCCCCCGCGTGCTGCCGAAACAGGCCAAAGCGGTCATCGACACCACGTCCTGGGAGATTCCACCGGTCTTTAAATGGCTACAGGAACAGGGCAATGTCGATCAGCGCGAAATGTATCGCACGCTTAACTGCGGCGTGGGCATGGTGATCTGCGTACCGACGGAGAAAGCCGACGAGGCACTGGCGCTGCTCGCCAACGAGGGCGAGACCGCCTGGATTATCGGCAGCATCGAAGAGGCCGAAGCCGGCGAAGAGCAAGTCGAACTGCGGGGCCTGGGCGCCTGAGATGAGTGACAAGAAGATCGTCGTACTGATCTCCGGCAGCGGCTCCAATCTGCAGGCGATCATCGACAGCATCGAGGCCGGCACTATCGCCGGCCGCATCTCCGCCGTGATCTCGAACAAGGCCGACGCCTATGGGCTCACCCGCGCCCAAAACGCAGGCATTGCGACGCAGGTTCTCAATCACAAGCAGTTCGCAGATCGCGCGGCATTCGATCAGGCCCTACAGGAGAGCATTGACAGCTATCAGCCCGATCTCGTCGTGCTGGCCGGCTTCATGCGCATCCTGACACCGGAGTTTGTTCGACACTACGCAGGACGACTGTTCAACATCCACCCCTCTCTTCTGCCTCTATACAAGGGACTACATACCCACCAAAGAGCGCTGGAGGCCGGAGATCGTGAACACGGTTGCACTGTACACTTCGTCACCGAGGAACTTGATGGCGGACCGCTGGTCGTACAGGCACCCATACCTGTAACAGCGGACGACGATGCCGACAGTCTGCAGCAACGGGTACATACACTGGAACACAGGATCTATCCGCTGGCCGTTTCCTGGTTTTGTGCCGGACGCCTTAAACTGACAGATGCGGGTGTTGTACTTGACGGTGAACACCTCCCGCCCAGCGGTTTCCGATATACGGACGAATAAACCCTATGCGAAAAGGACTGAGAACACTGCTGATTACACTGGCGCTGTCTCAGTCCGGTTTTATCTTTGCTGACTCATTGAAACCATTCCGAGCAACATACAGCGCCAAGCTCGATGGCGGCCTGGCAATATCTGCCGACGCCACCCGCGAGCTAAAACAGCTTGAAGATGGTGGCTGGGTTTTTACCTCGACGGCCGACGCCGTACTGGCCCGTCAGCATGAGAAGAGCCAATTTACCTACCTCGACGAACAGATTCATCCGCTTAGCTATTCCTACCAGCGCGAAGTTCTGGGCCGAGAACGGCGCGTAAAGCTTGCATTCAATTGGAAAAAGCAGCGCGTGACCACAACGGTAGATGACAAACCATGGCACATGCAGATACCGCCAGGCACTCAGGATAAACTCAGCTACCAGCTGCAGCTGCGCCGCGATCTGGCAGAGGGCAACACAGCCCTTCGCTACGATGTGGCAGACGGCGGCCTGCTGTCCGAATACATATTCAAGGTACTCGGCGAAGAGAGCATCGAAACACGTGCCGGCACCTTCAACGCCATCAAGGTCGAACGGGTGCGAGAAGAGGGCTCAGGCCGGACGACCTATATCTGGTTTGCCCCTGATCTTGAATACCTGATCGTCAAACTTTACCAGACAGAGAGTGACGGCAAGGAGTACGAGCTCCTACTCAATCAATTGGAGAATCGATGAGTCACTACACCGACGCCGCCGACAAGGCCTATCAATTCCTTATCGCCCTTGAAGAGCGCGCGATCGATAATGCCGATCAACGCTTCTACGCCAGCTATCTCCTCGGGCATCTAAGCCTGATCTCGGACGAAAACGAGGAAAACGCCGAGCAACTCGGACAGCGCCTCAGCGCTGCACTCGACGAAGCGTTCGGCGTCGACAGACTCAGTGATCAGGACAAAACCGGCATAAGATCGCTTTGGCAGGCGATCAGTGCTGACATCGGCCTAGGGCTCTGAGCGCGCTCAAGCACATCCACCAACAACACTCTATGCTCATCGAGCGCCAGCGTCAGGGTATGGCACTCCCGACCGGTTGCTATATCGATGTAGATCGATGAGCGAAGCAGGCGTCGTTGGTAATCACTGGAGCCTACTAACTGATAGAAATAGGGCCTCCAGCTCCAGTTGGAACCAATGACACTTTCATCAGACTGCCACTGCTCATCCACAAAGCTCCAGTTCGCGGATATCTGAACCCCCTGACGATCGCAGATAAAGAATCTCAAAATATCGGGATCCGGCCTGTAACTGTCCAGGCTCCCTTTTGCCTCCCAACCGCTGGCAAGCAGCAGTTCACGCAGCGCCAACAACTCCGTATGAATCCCTTCGGCATGCCACTGACGACGCGCAGTCTCCTCGATGGCCAGATCCAGATGCATCGCCAGGAGATCCGCAACCTGATGAGTAAAGCTGCCAGCCGGCAGAAACTCGGGCTGCGCCGCTGAGAAGATAAAGCCCTGGATGTAACTGGCATTGCAGTGAAGCGCCAGAAACAGCTCGTCTTCAGTCTCCACCCCTTCAAATACCACTTTACTACCCAAGCGCGCACCAAGATCGCCCATCATCTGAAGCAGTGCTCTTTTTTGGTGCGACATGCTGCCCGGCGTAAACATGCGCATATCGATCTTTATCAAGTCAGGTGTAAAAGCGATGATCCGATCAAGCTGCTGGAATCCCGATCCAAAGTCATCGAATGCAATCCGGGCGCCGGCATCTCGATAACGCTGAGCAAGCGCGCAGATACGATCGATATCGCCGTTGACTTCAGTAATCTCAATAATGACTCGCCCCGGCGAGATCCCTGCCTCCTTGATCATCTCCAGCGTTGGCAACAGATCAAATGAGTCAAGCGAATCTATCCATTCAGGGGACATATTGATCGAGAGGGTCTGATCCGGTTCAGCATGCTCGGCGAAACGCCCCAGCGCTTCACGCCTCAAGGCTCGATCACGCTCAAGACGAAGCGCCGGATCGGCCTTGTCGGCGTTAAGGAGCGGCGCGGCCGAGATTACACGATCATCCTCATCCCTCATTCGCGCCAGCGCCTCGTAACCGACTATACGACCACTGGCCACATCAACGATGGGTTGAAACCACGGAAACAGCTGATCAGACATAAGCACCTCTTATAATGTGACTGACCAGTAAGCAAAGCTCAGGCCAATAACGCCCCTGATGCCCCATTTCAGGTCATAACTCACACCAGCCGACTACCGTCTTTCGACGCCTTGCAGCGTTGCCACAATCGATCGACCACCCGCATCTGCCCTGTGCTCACCCAGACAAATGCCCTGCCATATGCCAAGCGCAAGCGTGCCACCTCTGACCGGCAGAGTCAGGTCGACACCGAGCATTGCACTTTTGATATGGGCCGGCATGTCATCGGCGCCTTCATAGTCATGCCGATACAACCCCTCTTTTTCCGGCGCATTACGGCTGAAATGACTTTCCAGGTCCTGTCGTACCGTTGGATCTGCATTCTCCGTCAGCGTAAGCGAGGCTGACGTATGCTGAAGAAACAGGTGCAAAATCCCGCACTCCAACCGAGCAATCTCTGGCAGTGCGCGCTCGACATCGGTCGTAACCAGATGAAAGCCCCGCGCTTTCGGCTTAAGCTCAATCGTTCTCTGCACCCAAACAGGGTTATTCATACAGTTCGCCTCCAACTGACGCCGTTTACGACGAGGCTAACGGGTTTTGACAAGTGCAGGTGCTATATCCGACCAGAATGCGACACGCCCAGCCCCCCTCTTCGCCCAATACATGGCCTCGTCGGCATGCCGTATCAACTCCTGAGCATTGTCACCGTCATCAGGAAAAATTGATACGCCAACGCTAGCGCCTATTTCAACCTGGTGAGGCTCGATCAAATAGGGGCGCGTCAACACGCCGACCAGATCCGACACCAACGCATCCAGAACCTGCCGCTCAGGCAAGTCTGTCAGTATCAGGGTAAATTCGTCCCCTCCTCGCCTCGATACGGTATCTGCACTGCGCAGCGACCTATCAAGTCGGTCAGCAACCTCCTTGAGCAGTAGATCGCCCACATCATGTCCGTAGTTATCGTTGACCGGCTTAAACCCATCCAGATCAATAAACACCACAGCCAGCCCCAACTGGTGCCGACGGCAATGATTCAACTCGAGTTTCAAGCGATCATCAAACAGCAATCGATTAGGCAGTCCGGTCAGCTGATCGTGATAGGCCAATATAGACAACTCGTTTTCCGTACGTTTCTGCTCGGTCACGTCATTGACCGTATAGACCTCGACCAGCTTCCCCGCCAACTGTGCAAGACTGACATCCACAGAGCAGTGATAGAGCTGACCATCCCGATGCTCCACCACCATGCCCTGATCACGATGTCGCAAGATATGATCCACCGGCAATCCCGCCAACTCGCTCTCGCCATAGCCGGTCAACATCTCCATCGACTCGTTCGTACGTATAATTTTTCCTTGCGCACCGACAACAAGCACGCCAGACGCGATACGATCAATAATACTGTCGATCAGATCCCGCTCCTGATGAATAACATGGATGCGATTGAGATATATTGCGATAGCGACGGCAAAGTTCAGAATTGCCAGAAGAAAAGCTGCTCCCTGAAAAGCTCGGATATACCGCGCTTCTTTACGTGTCTCAGCCTCAAGCTCGGCCGTTAGCGTATTCATCAAGTCAAGGAGATTAAGGTTGCTGCGTTCGGCGAGCTCAACTGCCACCTTGACTTCAGAGGTGCGGGCTCCACTCTTGAGCACCGCCACAACCTGCGCCCTGTAAGGCTGCCAGAGTCTTTGCGCGCCAAGCGCCAAAGCAGCGACCCGGTCACTCTTGAGCGGTTTTAGATATATCTCACGCCCCAGACCATCACGGGTAGAGCCTCCCGAGACAAAGCCGGTGAGCGTCTTGTCAAAGAGGTTGAACGTATCGGCTAGCTCGTCCAATGAAGCAGACTGCCGGCGAACCTCTTCACTCGACTGGTCTAGCTGAAGCAGCGACTTGACCATACGCTGGGTCAACATCCGCTGGCGACCGGCAAGATTAATATTGAGGGCCTGCTCTTCGATCCTCATCGAGAGCCAGACATTCAGCGCTAGCGCAGCGAAATCAAATATCAGAAAAAACACAACAGCGATAAGCGCCAAGCGAGTGCTGGATCCGCGCCAGGAGTTCGCTTTGCGCCCTCTCACTATCTCGAATATCCGGTCCCTTGCCCCTTCCATGATTCGGCCCGACGCTGGTTATCGACAAAAAATGACGACACACTTCAACTTTGTTCTAGCATAGATCAGGCCATCCATCTAAGCGGCACAACAGGTGCCGGAATCAAAAGAGCAGCACTCCTTTGAAACACACTGCACAGCGGCGCTATAAATAGTTGCGCAGACGCTTAAAACTGGGATTCAGAGAAAACCCAAGTTGCCGCTCCAGAGCCTTGAGGTTACGCCTCAACTGACTGGCACTGGCCTCACACGGCTGCTTACCCGCGTAGATCACCCAATTACCCTCACTGGTAGTACAGCTTCTGATATCAGCAAACAAGCCCGATAGCAGGTTGATCAGCTCACTCCCTTCATGCTCTCTCCAGCAGTTGAGCACCAACCATCCGTTTGCTTTTAATCGATCAGCACACCGCTCAATAAACTGCGGATCAATCTGCTGCTCATCCATCCCTTCAGGCCCATACATATCGCTGAAAATCGTATCGAAGCGGATACTGGCGGCTTCGCGGAGATAATCCGCCGCATCCATCTGGTGCACCTCGAGACGTCGACTGCGGGGCAATTGAAAAAATCGCTGAGCCGCGGTGATTACGGCTGGCCGCAACTCAACAACCTGTTGTTTTATGTCCGGGAACCGCTCATGCAGACAGGAGTTGAGCCCACCTGCGCCTAGCCCCAAACTCAACACCTTACGCGGCTCCGTGAAAGCCAAGACCAGCAGCATGGCGCGGGTGTACTCATGCTGAAGAGCGGTTGCGTCCCCCTTCAACATGCTGCTCTGCTCGTCTCCATCGCCGAAGCTCAGGATGCGCCTATTCCCCTCTTCCAGAACACTGACGACCCCGTATTGATCGTACTCCCGGAAAATCTCTCTAAGATCACGCGACATAGACAGCCCAAAAAAGCACGAGAGGGTACAGCGATGGCGCCTCAAACGCCATCGTCACGCGCAGGCTCCAATACGCTTTCACAGACATCAGGCGACAGTTGGCGATTCGGGTCCAGAGGCAACCACACTTCAAACACCGTACCAAGCCCAGGCTTGCTCTCGACACCAACCCTTCCATGATGAGCGCGAATGATCCCGTATGCGACAGACAACCCCAGCCCCGTTCCCTGCCCAACTTCCTTGGTGGTATAGAAAGGATCAAAAATCTTTTTGATCGCCTGCGCATCGATGCCACAGCCCGTATCTTTCACCCTGATTACGACACCTTCAGCCCTTGTGCGCGTCTGGATGTGTATTTCCCCCTTACCCTGAATAGCGTGGGCAGCGTTTATCAAAAGCGTCAGAAGCACCTGATTGACCTGCGATGGAACACACTTTACATCCGGGAGCGTCCCAAAATCAGTCACAACCCTCGCCTTATGCTTAAGCTCATTACGTGCGATCACCAGCGTTGCTTCGATACAGCGGTTCAGATCTGCTGCCTGCCACTCGGTATTGGATACATGGGAGAAATTGAGCAGGTTATCGACGATCAACTTGATCCGGCGCGTCCCTTCCAGCGTGTCGGCCATAACCTCCGAGATCTCTTCCTCGACCACCTCGATTCTATGCCTTTCCTTGAGCGCCTGAATCCGCTGTTTTTGTGCGACATCAATTGAAAGCTCATCATACGCGCGCTGAACCTCAAGCATGGCGGCCACATAGCCTTCAAGGCATTGGATATTCGAACTGACAAACGAGAGAGGATTGTTGATTTCATGGGCCACGCCCGCTGACAACTGGCCCAACGACGCCATCTTTTCAGACTGCACCAGCTGAGACTGGGTCGAGTGAAGCTGCTCGATAAGTTCGGCTTGAGCACGCTTCTCTTCGGTCAACGCACGGTTGGTGCTGGCAAGCTCAGCAGTACGACTTTCCACGCGCTGTTCCAACTCCCGGTTCAGATGCTCCAGATTGTCCCGGGCGGTTTCGAGCTCCAGGCCCATATCGACAAGGCCATCCGATATTCTCTGCACCTCTTGAATATCATACTGCGTGCGCGACTGCCGGTATCGCCCCTCACCAATCGCCGACAATCTATTTTCCAACTCCGCGAGAGGACGAGAAATCTCGCCGCTCATGCGCTGGGATTTACGGTATAGATAGGCCATGAACAACAGATAAAAAAGCGATAGAACCGCCAGCATGGCATAACCCACTCGGTCGAAACGCGCCTTTACCGCGCTTGATTTTGCATATAGATCAGCCTCATCGACCATTATCAGGAAGCGCCATCCCGTGTTCGGAATTGTCGCCCAGGTTGCCAGCTTAGACCGCCCATTGAGCATAAAGCTGACGATACCATCAGGGCTTGCAAGCGCCTGGGCCAACAACCGGGTATCCTCGCGCTTGAATATATTGAAGCTGTCCGGCTTGAAGGTGTCCTGCTGAATAGCCTGATCATAGGTATGCTCGGTGAGCTCTTCCAGTCCCCAGTCGGGCTCGGCTCGCTCAGGCATCGCCATGATGGTTCCAGCCTCATCCAGCAACAGCGCATACCCCCGCCAGGGAAGATTGAGCGCCAGTATCTGATCGATGACCGCCGACACCCTTACATCAAGCCCCACTACGCCTTGCAGAAAATCGCTGCCCTGCTCATAGACCGGCGCTATAGCCGATACCATCCAACCCTGCCCCGCAGGATCGACATACACGTCGGTCCACACCACTTCCCGATCGGGATTGTGTTTAGCGTCAGCCTCGTAATAGAAATTGTATGTCGGAATATCGATATCGACCGGGTATTGCCCCAACACATCAAAATAGGGGTAGATACGATTCATCGAGTCATAAGAGTTGAAGTAAACCTGGGTCACCAGATTGTTCTCATGCACAATCTGCTGCATGAGCGGATCCAGTTGGGCGAGCCGCCACGCCTTCTTTTTTTGCGCGTCCTCCACTTTTGCTATCGATGAGTAGAATAACGCTGCACCGCCCGTATCGACATCTGTATACCAGGCGCCGTCAGGGCTCATGCTGTAGCGTTCCCGCTCGCCGGGACCCGGATCGTAGTCCGAGCCAAGCGCTCTAGCCGTCATCGCCGCATAGATACCGGTCATTTGTGAAACCGATTGCAGCTGATGATCGATTGCACTGGCCTCAAGCAGCGCCGTCTCTCGCAAGCTTGAATTCGCGTCATCCCGCATCATCCTGACGTTCTCGCCATGGATAATGTAATTGGTCAGCAGATACGCAACGATAAGCGCGAGCTCTATTAAAACGATCGGTATCAAGGCGCTTTTTATATAGCCCTGACTGATAACCTGAAATATAGATCGCTTTTTACTACTGGCAGTGTCTTCCATTTCCACCACTCCCGATCTGTCGATCACACCTTAAGGCATAACACTGGGCACATCATTGCGCTTAAAGACCTTCCGGCAGCGCTCCATCAGCAGAGTGCAACGTCAGATCGTTCAGCGAGGGAAAGCGATCCTCAAGTACCCCCGAGATATACTCGAATGTCTCCTTAAGGTCGACAAAGGCGTCCACCACATCCGGATCGAAATGAAGGCCGCGCCCATCGATAATGGTTTTCGCAGCCACATCGTGACTTAACGCCGACTTATAGGGACGGCGCGAGCAAACTGCATCGTAGACATCCGCCACAGCCATTAACCGGGCGACAAGCGGGATCTCCTCCCCCTTTAGCCCCTGCGGATAGCCTGAGCCATCCCAACGCTCATGATGACTTAACGTGACCTGTTGCCCAATACGGAAAAACTTGGCTGCCTGCACACCCAGATTACGCTCCATCAACTGTTCGGCCGTATGCATCGCCTGATAGCCAAATACAGTATGACGTTTCATAACCTCAAATTCGTCAACAGTCAGCTGAGCCGGTTTCTGCAGTATCGAATCAGGAATCGCCACCTTGCCGATATCATGCAATGCCGCTGTTTTGTACAGCAGCTCAATCGTATCGCTATCCAGCACTTCGGCAAACCGGGGGTGATGGCACAGGTGCTCTGCCAGCGCTTTGACATAGTGCTGGGTGCGCAGAATATGGTTACCCGTTGAATGATCCCGCACCCGCGCGATCGCCGCCAGGCACAAGATCGCGGCATCCTGCACCACCGCAAGCTCAGATAAAACATGTTCCATCGCATCGCTTTGCTCCTCAACCTTCTGCCTCAGAGCATTCATGCGCAGATGTGTCTTAAACTTGCTGTTGAGAACAGGCTCCGTCAAAGGCTGACACAGGAAATCTTCACAGCCCAGTTCTAGCGCTGCGACTTTATGCCCCTGCGTACTACACAGCATAATTGTCGATAAACAGGCAGACCTTGCTTCATCTATCGCCTGCCTGCATGCCTCGCGCCCAAATCGCTCGACAGCCACCGCATCCAGCAGAAAGACACGATTGTCCGGCCGAGTTGCAACCTCTACGCTCAGACGCTCCATAAACTCCGCCGGCGTGTGTACGACCTCAACCGGGTACGCCCCCTGCAATCCCTCCGATAGAGACTCAAGCATCTCCTCGCTGCTGCAGAGATAAATCAGTTGCGACATCCGAGTCTCCCTAACCCTTGTTCCCGAAAATCATTGCCCGCACGCCCGATTCGGCTGCAGACTGAAAGAAGATTCTGTTCATGCTTGTAAAACCATTGTAGCTATCGATCAGCGATTAAGTGCGCGCCCCAGCACGCTAAAGTACTCACCAAAGGCACTGCCGATCCGCGCCCGAGCCTCGCCTTGAGGGTAAAGCCCCGAAAGCGCTTCGGGAGACTGCTGCGTACCCTTCACCAGGAACTGATTCTTTACGCCAGCATCCTGCACCCAAGCCTCAAACGCACGTGCGCAGACCTCTTCGGGCAGACTGTAGTAGATCACGCCTCTGGCTTTATCGGCTGCCAGTGAGCGTTTGACCAACTCACTTGCCTGCGCGCCATCCTGACTCAGCATAATCGCCCGGTAACAGCTGCCGAGTAATGTATTGAGCGGGTGCTCGATCATCGCGTGATCATGCAGCCAGGCCCGCGAACCAAAAACGCCCGGTGCTACGCGGTCGAACGCGTGATCGGCGATGTAGTGGTCAAATGCATGAAACCACTCATGAGCAATACTGCCGGGACCCGCGTTTTTCGCGAGCGCAAAAACGTGCTGAGCCGCGTCGTAATGCGCAGCAACCCCTGGCCTTCCTCCGGTACCGTAGTGCAACCCCAGCGTGCCGCGCAGGGAAATAACCGCCTCAGGCACACGAAGAATGAGCATCAGATCACAAAGCGCATCATAAAACCGGGCGGCCGCCGAAAACTGCTCGGCACTCGACACCCAACGCCCGACACGGATCGTCCTGAAATCGAATCGTTTTCTGATAATCCCGAAGTCGACCTCATGCCCTGCTCTATGATCCGGCCCGTTGCGAAAAAACTCTCGATCAGCCATTACGCACCCATGAAGCAGATCACGACCACACCTGCTTCAGCCGAGAGACCGACATCACAGCAGTCGCCTGCGAAGATTGGATGTATTCGAAGATATCACGCGAGCCAAGCTGACTAAGGAAAGTGTCGAAAGGAAGAAATTGGTGGAGCCTAGCGGGATCGAACCGCTGACCTCAACACTGCCAGTGTTGCGCTCTCCCAGCTGAGCTAAGGCCCCACGAACAGGATAACCTGTCAAGAAGTGGCGTCCCATAGGGGGTTCGAACCCCTGTTACCGCCGTGAAAGGGCGGTGTCCTAGGCCACTAGACGAATGGGACGCTGTGACGTTTACGGATTTGGTGGAGCCTAGCGGGATCGAACCGCTGACCTCAACACTGCCAGTGTTGCGCTCTCCCAGCTGAGCTAAGGCCCCTCCGTAAAGACCGGGCGTATACTACTTAGAGCCCTCTTGGGTGTCAAGCATTTTTAAAATCTCGTCTTCGCATTTTTTCGTTTATGATCAACAGGTTAGTTTTTAAACAAAAACGGCCACCTGCACCCTTTAGGATGAGGTGGCCGCTTTGAGACCTTCAGAATCAGTTCGGATTAAACGCTCTGTACTCTTTTTCCCAGGTCTTGGTTTGTTTCTTCGACGGCCCACCGATTGTATCGAGCGCGTGGCGCACACGTGCACGGCTGATATCAGGTCCGAGAATCGCCATGGCATCAACAACCGATACACTCTGAGAAGTACCTGACACCGCTACAAACAGCGGGAACAGGAAATCTCGAATCTTGAATTCAAGCGCCTCACCCAGTGCTTTGAGCCCCTCGAACAGCTGATCGCGATCCCAATGGCGCTGTTCATCCAGATACCAGGATGCGAACTGCAGAATTTTGCGCACATCCTCAATGGTAAGCTTCTTGTGCTCGAAGCTCGATTCGCTTACCGGCATCATGCCTGAGAGGAAGAATCCAGCCAGAGGTGCCACGTCCGAGAACTTCTCGACGCGAGGCTGAATCAGCGGAATGATCTGAGACAGATATTCGGAATTGAGCGCCCACTCTTGAAGACGCGCGGCAAACTGCTCTGCCGAGAGATTTTCTCGAATCCACAGCCCATTCAACCAGCTGAGTTTTTCCTGATCGAACACCGGCCCGCCCAGCGATACACGCTGAATATCGAAGGCTGCAAACATCTCTTCGCGGCCAAACTTCTCACGCTCGTCCGGCATAGACCACCCCATACGCCCGAGATAGTTCAGCAACGCTTCGGCCATGTAGCCCATGCGCTGATAGTACAGAATGCTGGTCGGGTTCTTACGCTTGGACAGCTTGGACTTGTCCGGGTTGCGCAGCAGCGGCATATGACACAGACGCGGCATCTCCCAACCGAAGTACTCGTACAAGAGCTTGTGCTTGGGCGCCGAGTTAATCCACTCCTCACCCCGGATCACGTGCGTGATCTTCATCAGATGATCATCAACGATATTCGCCAGATGATACGTCGGCATACCATCGGACTTGAGCAGAATCTGGGCGTCTACCTGCGCCCAATCAAGCTCCATGGTGCCACGCAGCATATCGTCGATCTCACAGACACCTTCAGTAGGCACCTTCATTCGAATGACGTAAGGAGCACCTTCAGCCATTCGACGCTCGACCTCGTCAGCCGGCAGTTCGAGATCCTGCTGTTTGAGCGCACGCTGAATACCCGCGGTTTTATTCTGTTCACGCAGTTCATTCAGTTCATCAGCCGTACGGAAGCAAAGGAAGGCCTTACCCTCCTCGACCAAACGCATCGCGAACTCTTTGTACATCTCCTTACGTTCGCTCTGACGGTAAGGACCATACTCTCCACCTACGTCTGGCCCTTCGTCCCACTCGAGACCCAGCCAACGCAATGAATCAAGAATTGCCTGTTCCGACTCAGGTGTACTGCGAGTCTGATCGGTATCCTCAATGCGCAGAATGAATTCACCGCCATGCTGACGAGCAAAAGCGAGGTTGAATAGCGCGATGTAGGCGGTTCCTACATGAGGATCGCCTGTTGGGGACGGTGCAATACGGGTACGAACAGTCATGATGTTCTGTTTTGATCCTATCGTGAAAAAAACGCGATTATAGCCCCTGTAAGGCCGGCTTCGCCATCCAGAACATAACCCGCCAACCCTGACAGCCCGCCATGCAGGCACTACATACGAGCACAGTAGCCCTTAATTGGTGCAGTAAAACACTTGTATTCGAGCATCTACCGGGACGAAAACCCGTGGAAGTGCCATAAGGCAGCGTTATCAGAAGTTGGCACGCTTAGTGCTTTATAGAAAACAGGTTGGCGAGCCAGACGCTAAGTAGAGGCCTCCCAACCAGTTTTTCGCACACGAGGGGCACTGCGAACGCGCCGCATCCGAAAGGATAGCGGCGTTTTTTTTGCTTGTGTGCAGGAGCCGCCGAAATGGCGGCGCATAGAACAGGGGCTTGTGGAACGGCTCTCAGGCCAGGAAGTTATCCCAGATCACACCGCCCCAAACTGCAAGTGTAATAAATAGAGACAGCAGCACAGCAGCCGAGCCCAGGTCCTTGGCCAGGCCGGCCAACTGATGAAATTCCGTACCCGCCCGATCAACAATCGCCTCGATTGCCGTATTCAGCAGCTCCATCATCAAGACTACCAGCAACGTCGAAATCAAAAGCCCCAACTGAAGCCCGGACTGGGACACAAAAAACGCCAATGGAAACATCGGCGCGGCCATCCAGACCTCGTACCGAAATGCAGGCTCACTGGCATAAGCCGCTTTAATACCCTTAATCGAATATCGCGTGGCGTGATAGAAACGAGCCAGCCCCGTGGATTTGGTTACAATCACTCTTTCACCTCAATTTTCATGCGGCGCTCAAAAATAGTTCGATACCGCATATCAAGTTCCGCGTAAGGAATAACAGTTTCGCCATCACTGAGCCGCACGTTTTTCCGCTCAAAATCCACTTCGTATATGGACCTGTCGGGGAACACAAGCGCTGCGCGTGGGTCGTTGTGAAGTGTTTTCATGAACGCCGTGACAACTCTCAATCGATCAGCGGGAATATCGCCAAGCAAACTCAACCCATCAAGAGGTGCGACCGGCTTTACCTGCATCAGTTCGAGGATGGTCGCAAAAATATCCGCTTGCGATACCGGCGCATCCAGCTGCCTGCCAATCTGCGCTTGATATCCTGGCGGCGGAAAGACCAGCAACGCATTATGGGTCACTTCATTGGTAAAATCGCTATGGAACAGCCCCCCCTTCTCACTGACATGCTCGCCATGGTCGGTGGAGTAGAAGATCCATGAATCCGGAGACTTCTGCCGTACACGATTAACCAGCTCATTCAGGTAGTGATCGGTATACCAGACGGTGTTGTCATACGCATTGACGCTGTTTTGCTTGGGCTCTGGCAAAAACTGCTTCATCTCTTGAGGAACCTGAGCACTGAAAGGCGTATGACTGCCACTCATCTGAGTGACCAGCATATAGGGTGCTTTTCGCCCGGCCGCACTTTCAAGAAACGGTCCGACGCCGCGCTTGAGCACATCCATATCATTAGCGCCCACGGACACGGAAACATCGGCACTGAAGTTACTGCCCTGCTCGAAATGATCCATATCCGCATCGACAAAGATCTTGTCTATTCCCCGCCACTGAAAATCCTGAGCGGTGATCAGCGCAGTTTGATACCCGGCACTTTTCGCGTAGTTGAAGATCGTCGGCACCGAATAGATGACACCCTCAGGATCGATCCCCTGCAAACCGGTCATCATATAAGGCACCGAGCAGAGCGTTCTGGGCCCTATAGACACTGCGTTGCGCAACGCAAACACTTCACCCGTCTTAGCCATACGCGACAGGTTAGGCGTTGTATCGCGCTCATATCCATAGACTCCCATGTGATTGACGTTAAGCGACTCGCCGATCACGAAAACGATATCAGGCGCCCCGGGAACAGCCTGTTCACGGTATTGCAGCTCAGGCTTTGGCGGATAATCGTCACGGTTCTGAGTAAATTCGATGGCACCTATAAAGTTACCGGCGTATGCAACCGGCCCCACCTGAAAATGAGGTGCGCCGTACCAACTGAGCGTCACCAACAGAAAAAGCGCCAGCCCGGAAACGCCTTTGCTCCAGCCAACCCATCGACTACCGCGGGGCAATCGAGTCGCCACACGGATCAACAGAAAAGCAAGCACCGCGATAAGCAGCGGCTCCATGATTTTGCTGTTCACCCACCACAACTCGATGCTCAACCACGGATCGACAGAGAAAAAGCGAAAATCGAAGATACTGACAAACTTCCTGTAAACACCGAAATAGGCACTTTGCACAAAGTAGGTCAGACTCAAAAGAATGGAAATAACCAGCGAGAGCTTGGGTCTGTACTTGCCTAAACCTCGCAGATTGTAAAGCACGGCCCAGAGCACGATCGCGCTGATCAGGAAGTTGGCCCAAAAGCGCTTTCCGTCGATATGTGCAACAGTCCACTCAAGATCTCTCACCAGAAAGAGATCCAGGCCCAACAGGGCAAACCACACAAGAACAAGTAGCAACAAGGGATTACGGCACATGTACGTCTCAGCCATCTAACGCATTATACTTTTATGCAAACACACCCAACCCGACGGTAAGTGCGGCTACGTCAGGATTCAATATTGATTTTAGGGAGATGCCCGGTGAGCGATAAGCTGAACGAAACACGACGCTATCTGGAACAGCATCATGGTGGCGATGGCGCCAAGGCCGCCGCCAAAACTGTCAGCACTCACGAACGCAATCATGATACTGACTTTTGGGCATTTTGGCATGCCCACACCCCCTCGTCCGGAGCACTCAACATTGCCGATCTCGGTTGTGGCCCAGCGCTGTTTCTGAAGCAGCTGGCGTCCAAGCATCCGGACTATTCGCTGACGGGCATCGAAATAGCCCCCTACATGCTCGCACACATCGACGAGTGCCCCTCCAATCTCGATATTCGGATCGCGGATCTCAACTCGCCCGGCGAAAATGTGTTCGCACAGCACTCACTGGATGCGTGCCTGGCCAATATGTTGATCCATGAACTGTTTCAACCGGTCATGCTGTTTCGCGCACTTCGAAACTGGCTCAAACCCGGCGGCATACTGATACTGACGGATATGGTGCGCCAGCCTTTAGATACATTTCTGCGACACAAATTTCCCCAAGTCGACTTTGCCACCGCCCCCCTTAACGCCCCCGACATGAACGATTCCTTCAGAGACTACTTCGAGCATAATCGATACTCGGCCGAGGATATCGCCAACCTGCTTAAACTGTGCGGCTTCGAAATAGTAGCGCAGGAAACACTCCGAGAAAGCCGGGCAACACGCATCGCCGCGCGTAACCCTTGAGTGCGTGGGGTTGTCACCGAGGCTGTGGTAAAATGCTGGCCTCATTCCAGATAGAGCAACCCAGCGCTCGGCAATTGAAGTAATTGATGACGATTCACACACCCTTGTCTCACGACACAGTACCCGGCGTCGAAACCGGAAACACCGCACGCTCAGTCGACAGAAGACTTTCCGTAGCACCGATGATGGATTGGACCACTTCGGACGCTCGTGTATTTCACCGACTGATGTCGCGCAACACACTGCTGTATACCGAGATGGTAACCACCGGCGCGTTAATCCACGGCGACCGCGAACGCTTCCTTCGTTACGATAACAGCGAACACCCTGTGGCACTTCAATTGGGCGGCAGCAACCCACAGGATCTGGCGGCATGTGCACGCATGGCTGAGGATTGGGGGTACGATGAGGTAAACCTCAATGTCGGCTGCCCCTCTGACCGGGTACAGAACAATATGATCGGCGCCTGCCTGATGGCCCACCCGAAACGGGTCGCCGAGTGCCTTCACGAGATGCAGGCCGCCACATCACTGCCTGTAACAATCAAGCACCGACTTGGCATCGATGATCTCGACAGCTTTGAACACCTGCACCGCTTCGTTGAAACCGTCAAGGAGAGTGGCTGCACCAGCTTCACGATTCATGCGCGCAAGGCAATTCTGGACGGGCTGAGCCCGAAGGAGAACCGCGAGATACCACCGCTGATATATGATCATGTTTATCGCATCAAGCAACTGTTTCCCGAGCTTGAGATCATTATCAATGGCGGCATCAAATCACTGGATGAAGCCAAAGCCCATCTCCAGCATGTCGATGGCGTCATGATCGGCCGCGAGGCTTACCAAAACCCCTATCCGATACTCGCACACGCTGATGGAGAGATTTTTGGTGACGACGATCCTGTCACCGATCGTCTGGAGATAGCCGAACGCTTTATCCCCTATCTGGAGAAACGCATAAAAGAGGGTGCTCCACTCTATGCTGTGGTTAAGCACCTCCTGGGCTTATTCCACGGGCAGCGCGGCGGACGCCAGTTCCGGCGACACCTCAGTGAAAACGGACATCAACGCGAAGCGGGCATTGCCACCTTCCGCGACGCATTACGCTTTGTCTCACAGACAGCAAACCCCGATGAGGACTGAAGATCAAATGGACCAGCTTGAACAGCTCAAAAAGATCACGACTGTCGTCGCCGACACCGGCGACATTGACGCCATTCGGACCTTTCAGCCGGTGGATGCCACCACCAACCCCTCGCTGCTGCTGAAAGCCAGCCAAGACGCGAAGTATGCCCCTCTGCTGGAGAAAGCGCGCCAATACGCCGCTCAGCAGGGCGGCAGCGACAGTGATCAGCTGGCGAACATGAGCGATTATCTGGCCGTATTAATTGGACGAGAGATCCTCGACATCATTCCGGGACGCATATCGACCGAAGTCGACGCACGCCTTTCATTCGACACCCGCGCAACCATCGAAAAGGCAAAACGCCTGATCGACCTGTATCAGCAGCAAGGCGTAGATGCTTCTCGCGTGCTGATCAAGATCGCCTCGACCTGGGAAGGTATCGAAGCCGCCCGCGAATTGGAGAAGACCGGCATTCAGTGCAACCTGACACTGCTTTTTGGCTTCAGTCAGGCGCAGGCCTGTGCCGATGCGGGCGTCTTCCTGATATCGCCCTTCGTTGGACGCATACTGGACTGGCACAAGGCCCGCCAACCCGAGGCGGACTTCGGCGGCGATAATGACCCGGGCGTGCAGTCTGTCAGTCGTATTTACCGTTACTACAAGACTCACGGCTATAACACGATCGTGATGGGCGCAAGCTTTCGCAATATCGGCGAGATTCAGTCACTGGCAGGATGCGACCGCCTGACCATCGCACCTGCACTGCTGCAGGAGCTGGCTAATCTCCAAACGCCGCTGGAACGACGTCTAAGTCCTGAAGCAACCGGTGCAACCGACCCGAAATCATCACTGGCCGAGACCGACTTCCGCTGGTCACTGAACAGTGATGCCATGGCCACCGAAAAGCTGGCTGAAGGTATCCGTAACTTCACCAAAGACCAGATTACGCTTGAGAAACTGCTCGCAAGCTGAATTCCATACGGGCAACCTATAGTTGCCCGTTTTTTTACCAACCTTGATAAACTTTATTTATCAAGATTCCAATCAATATCGATTAGACAAACCTTTCAGGCGTTATACACTCTCTTTATCACTGCAAGACAACCATTCTTGATAAAGAGGGCTTTGTATAGATGCCAGTCTCACTCTCCCCCTACGCGCTACGCCAGCAGATTCGCCAAGGCAGCTTTACCGGCAATACTTCCGGTTACTGTGCAGGGTATGTGCAAGGCAATCTGGCAATTCTACCCAAAGCCTTCGCTGACGAATTCCTCATGTTCTGTCAGCTTAACCCCAAGCCCTGCCCAATCATCGGAATGTCAGCCAATCCTGGCGAGTTCATGCTGCCCGACCTAGGACAGGATATCGATATTCGCCGCGACATCCCCCGCTATCGGATCTATGAAGATGGCAAACTGACCTCCGAGGTAACCGATGTCGTCGAATACTGGCAGGACGACATGGTCGCCTTCCTGCTTGGCTGCTCCTTTTCTTTTGAAGAGGCTCTGATCGCAGACGGGTTGGAGATACGCAATATCACCGAGCAGGTGAACGTACCGATGTACCGCACGAACATCGCCTGCAAGAGCGCTGGCCGCTTTAGCGGCACGACGGTCGTCAGCATGCGCCCAATGAAGCCAGCCGATGCTATTCGCGCAATACAGATCTGCTCGCGCTTCCCGTCAGTACACGGTGCACCTCTGCACTTTGGCGATCCGGCCGCGATTGGGATTTCTGACATCAACCACCCCGATTTTGGTGATGCCGTGACAATCAACGAGGGCGAAGTCCCCGTTTTCTGGGCCTGCGGCGTCACGCCTCAGGTTGCGATCGAATCGGCCCGCCCCCCGATCTGTATCACACACAGCCCAGGCCACATGCTGGTTACAGACCTGCCCAACAGCCGGCTTGCCATTCTCTAATACCCGGCGTTCGAAAGGAGGACTCATGGCTTTATTACTTAACTGCGACCTCGGTGAAAGTTTTGGCGCTTGGTCAATGGGCATGGACGAGATGGTGATGCCTCATATCGATCAGGCCAACATCGCCTGCGGATTTCACGCCGGCGATCCGCTGGTGATGCAGAAGACGCTGCGCATGGCACGCGAAAATGGCGTAACCGTTGGCGCACATCCGGCCTATCCGGATCTGATGGGTTTTGGCCGCCGCTCGATTCACGCCAGTGCCAATGAAATCCATGCGTTGGTCCATTATCAGGTCGCGGCCCTGGATGGCATGGCCGCCTCTGCCGACTTGACGCTGGAATACGTTAAACCACACGGCGCACTCTATAACGACATGATGGCCAAGCCATCAGTGCGACAGGCCATCATGAAAGCCATCAGCGACTACTACAGACCGGTAAAGCTGATGCTCCAGGCCACCCCCGATGCTGAAAACCATCGCATTGAAGCCGAGCACTACGGTATCGAACTGCTCTTCGAAGCCTTCGCCGACCGCTGCTACGATGATGACGGCAAGCTGCTGGCAAGAACCAAGCCCGGTGCGGTGCACAGTCGCGAAAAGATGCTGGAACAGGTCCGTCAACTTGCTGACGAGAGTTCTGTCACCACCGTAAGCGGCCACATCCTTAAGCTTGAGGTAGACACCATCTGCGTGCACGGCGATAACGCCGATGGCATTGCAGCGATCAAAGAGATCAGGGAGATGCTGGCATCATGAGAATCGAAGTTGCCGGCGAAAACTCACTGATCCTCTATTTCGGTGACACGACTGATCCGCAAATATCCGCACAGGTACAAAGCGCAGTCAGTGAAACCGAACGCCTGCTCGGTGATGCGCTGATCGACCTTGTACCCTCGTACGCTTCTCTTTTGGTCATCTACGACCCGTATAAAATCGATCATCTGGAAGCTCGCAGGCGCCTGTTGCAGCTGTCCGACCTCTCCAACCTTGACGATGCAACAGAGGGCGCTCTGATCAAACTGCCAGTCTGGTACTCGCCCGAGTCCGGACCTGAACTGGAAGCACTTGCACAGAAGGCACACATGAGTGTTGAAGAGGTGATCGCACTCCACGCGTCGACCGAATACCGAGTATACGCAATCGGTTTTGCGCCGGGTTTTGCCTACCTCGGGCAGGTCGACGAACGCTTGGCCGCACCCAGACTCTCAACACCTCGTCAGGCGGTGCCCCGTGGTTCGGTCGCTATTGCAGACCGCCAAACCGCCATATACCCCTCCACCTCGCCTGGCGGCTGGAATCTGATCGGACGCTGCCCCACCCGCATGTTCGATCCCGATGCAACGCCTTGTATGCCGGTTCAGGTCGGTGACCGGGTCAGCTTCGAACCCATTACGAAAGAGCGTTACCTGGAACTGGGAGGTGAGCTATGAGCGGTTTCAAGGTACGCCAGCCCGGCCTGATGACACTCATTACCGATCAGGGGCGATTCGGACACCACCGCATCGGCCTGACCACCGGAGGTCCGCTGGACCCGCTGGCTTTCAATTGGGCCAACCGGCTACTTGGCAATGCCCCCAACGCGACCGGGCTGGAGATCAGCATCGGAGGCCTGTCACTTGAGGCCGAGGTGGATACCTGGGCGGTACTGACCGGCGGAGAGCTGCCGCTCAAGATCAATGGCCGGGAAGCAGAACGCTGGCACGCACACCGCGTCAAGGCGGGCGACAAGATAGAGGTCGGTTTCAGCCAACTCGGCGCTCGCGGCTATCTCGCCGTCAGCGGGGGTTTTCAGATCAGGCCGATGTTCGACAGCACAGCAACCGTGCAACGGGAGAAGTTGGGCGGCCTCAACGGCCAGCGCCTGCAAAGTGGCGACATCTTGCCCTGCGAAGCGGGAGTCGATGCGGGGGGCTACCGCCTGCCGGAGCAATACCGGCCCGACTATAATGACTCTCGCCCGCTACGCGTCATTCTTGGCTATCAGCAGAATGCGTTCAGTGAAGTACAGAAACGCCTGTTCTTTTCCAGCACTTACCGCATCAGTGACCGAGCCGACCGCATGGGTTACCGCCTTGAAGGCCCAGCCATTGCGCCCTCGATAAATGGGATTCTGTCAGAGGGCATAGCCCTTGGAGCAATTCAGGTACCTGCCGACGGCCAACCCATCGTACTGCTGAACGACCGGCAAACAATAGGCGGCTATCCCAAGATAGGCAGCCTTTTCTCGCAAGATGTCGCACGACTGGCGCAGATGCTTCCAGGGCGTGAGATAAGCTTCACAGCCTACTCCCAGGATGAGGCTCACAATCAGCTGCTGCTCAGCCAGCGTTACTACCACGCGATTCAACCCATTGCAGTCGCGCCCTGATAACGGGAACAAACACAATGACACAACACGATATTCAGTTGAGCAAACAGATTGAAGACCTGCTGGTAAGACAGAACCTGCGTGGTATGAAGACTGTCCAACCTGCCCTGACCAGCGGTTATTATGCCAGAGCGGCAAAGCACCTGCAGAACTGCAAAGGTACCGTACTTATCGGCACGGGTTTTCCCGTCGTTGACACATTCGAAACTGACGGACCTGTCGGCGCTATCGCGCTATACCAGACACTCAAGCATCTTGGCGCAGACCCGGTCATCGTCTGCGGCAAACCGATCTCGGCAATGCTTGCACCTGACTACAAAGTGCACGAAATACAGGTGGGTGAGCATGATTTACGGGAACTTGAGGCACTGGAGGCACTTGCCCATTACCGTCCGGACGTTGTGCTCTCTATCGAGAGACCGGGACAAGCCGCCGACGGCGGGTATTACAACATGCGTGGAGAGAGCATAAGCGCACGCACCGCCTGCTTTGACACTTTTGTCAAAGCTGCCAACTGCCCTACCATTGGCATCGGCGATGGCGGCAACGAAATCGGCATGGGTAATATCGTAGACGCGATCAGCAAGCTGAATATCGTTCCCAGCGCCACACGCGTCGACGAGCTGCTGATAGCGGATGTCTCAAACTGGGGCGCTTACGGCATCATCGCCCTGCTGGGCCTTTGGAAAGGTGAGGACCTGTTGGCACGCATCGATCCTGAGGCGATCCTTAACTACCTGTCAGAGCGGGGCAGCGTAGATGGCGTTACACGCCTCAACGAGCTGACCGAGGACGGCTTGCCCTCAAGCGAAGGTAAGGCTGTTATTCATGAACTGCGTAAGCTGACCGGTTTCATCGACTAACCCCCTGATGGGACCGGAGAGCAGGCCTTTATGCGACTGCGAAACCTGTACACCTTTCTGACCGTCGCCCGCCTGGGCAGCTTCCACGCGGCAGCTGCCCAACTGCACGCGTCCCAGCCTGCCATCTCAGCACGCATAAGCGCGCTCGAGGACGAATTGAACGTTCAGCTATTTGCCCGTGACAAGCGAGGCACTCAGCTCACACCTCGAGGCGTGCAGCTTTTGCCCTATGCCGAAAAGCTGATTGCCATCAGCCATGAAATGAAAGCGCAACTGCTTGACGATGCGCCGGAACGCGGCACGCTGCGTATCGGAATCGTCGACACCCTGACCCATCTATGGCTGTCTCAGCTGCTGACACGCTGGCACGAAGAGCATCCACTGATTGCATTCGAGTTGATTAGCGACACTACGGCGTCGCTGATTACCCAGTTAAAAGCCGCTGATCTGGATCTCGTGCTCATGGTCGCGGACGAGCACCCCCTCCCGTCATTCGTTACAGAGCCCCTGTGCAGCTACCCACAACGCTGGGTAGCAAGTCCGGCAATGACAGAGGTAGAACACATAAAGGGGCTGAGGGACATCACGGAACACGCCATCCTTTCATTTCCGCGCAACACCCGTCCATGGCGATACCTCAAGGAACTCTTCGAACCCCTTGGAGAATTAGCGCCGGTGATTCATACCTGCAGCTCCGTCGCCAGCCTGCTTTCACTGGTAAAACAGGGTGTCGGCATTGCCCTGCTGCCCGAGCCGTTGGTGATGCAGGAGGTCTATCAGAAGAAGCTTATTTTGGTCGAAAATCTACCCAAAGCACCGGCACTCAACTTCTGCTGCGCCTGGCGACTGGACGACGATCGTATTCTACCCAGACTCCTGACAGATACCGCACGCCGAATGATTGCCACGCATTAGACAACATTATTTACTCAGATATAAGCATTTGATAGATGTTTTTTTCTACCAAACAGGGCTTTTAATAAAATTATCTTTTTATTTTATAGCATATTGAAATAAATATGCATTTTAATAAAACTCTTAACACTTACTAAGCTTATGGAGCCTAAGCTCTGCGGCCTATTGCCGAATACGTTTGAATGTTGAGAGGTCACTACAATGAGTATCGCTTACCTGAACGGCACCTACCTTCCTTTGGAAGAAGCCCGCATTTCACCGCTGGATCGCGGTTTTCTCTTTGGTGACGGCATTTACGAAGTCATTCCGTACTACAACCGCAAGCCTGTGGGCTTTGCACCCCACATGCAGCGCATGATCAATGGTCTGGCAGCCCTCGAGATCAAGTGCAACAAAAGCATCGACGAATGGCGCGAGCTTCTGGATGCGCTCATTGCAAAGAATGACGGCGACAACTTCGGCGTATATGTGCACGTGTCTCGCGGCGCAGATACCAAACGCTTCCACGCTTACCCTGAAAATGTCGAGCCAACAGTCTTTGCATTTGCTTTTGGCATCAAGGATCCGGAACCGGTCGATCGCGCAACGGTTCACCCCTACACAGTTTCAAGCACTCAGGACCTGCGCTGGAAGCGTTGCAACATCAAATCCACCGCACTGCTGGGCAACGTCATGCACTTCCAGCAGGGCTATGCCTCCGGCAACAACGAAATTCTGTTGTACAACGACAAAAACGAACTGACCGAGGGCAGCTCCTGCAACGCCTTCATCGTCAAAGATGGCGTTGTCATTACACCAATTGAAGATAATCAAATCCTGCCGGGCATCACACGCCGGATCATTATTGACAGCCTGAAGGCAGACGGCTCTATTCCTGTCGAAGAGCGCACCGTCACCATGGATGAAGTTCGCAACGCGGACGAAATCTGGATCACCAGCTCATCCAAAGAGATTGCCCCGGTCGTGAAACTCGATGGCAACCCGGTCGGAAATGGCGAAGTAGGCCCCGTTTGGGAAGCAGCATTCCGCATCTACACCGATCGGAAGTTCGATTTCTGATAATACGGACCAATAAAAAGGGGCCCTGTAAACAGGGCCCCTTTTTTGTTCATACCTGTTTCTACCGCCACCTAGCCACAGCTTTCCAACGTAGCAACCAGATCCTTGAAGGCGTTCCGGTTGGACTCGTTCAGGTCTATCAATACGCGGTGCGCACCGATAATCCTCGCCCGCACCTGATCTTCAGATTCCAGCACAAATGGTACCTGCTCAAGATCCGACTCGCTGGTCGGCATACTGTCGAGCAGCAGGAACACCTGATCAAAACCCATGGAGTAGAGAATCTTTGTAATATCGGGATTGGTCGACACCAGCGTCGGGCGCGGCAGCCCCTTCTCGCCAGCCTTGATCGCCAGTTTCGCAATCAATCCCAGGGAAGTGCTGTCGATAGTCGAGGTTTCCGTCAGATCGATCAGCGTATCGCTGATCTCGCTACGCCCGAGCACCGCTTCCAAGTGCAGATCGATGGTCGAGCAGAGCGTAAGACGCACCTCCCCGACAAACTTCAGCACATAATGCCCGTCGCGACACGCGTAAAAAATAGCGCCTTCGCTCATGCTTTAACTCGAGATACTGTCATGATCGCTACATCATCCGGGTTCATGCGTCCGGCCGGAATGATACTGTCTGAAATGGATTGTGGCGAAAGATTTCTACTCATACAGGCCTTTAAAAGCGCCTGTTCTTTCTCTTCCAGCGTCCGGCCTTCCGCCACTTCAAGAATGCCGTCTGAGAACAGGGTAAGCGAATATTCGGGTTCCAATACAATACGCCTTTCATCGAATACAGGCTGTTCAAACAGCCCGATTGGCATCCCTCTACCCTCAAGAAACGCGGCCTCACCGTTTTGGACCAGAACAGGCATCGGGTGATGCCCACCAACAGCATAGGTCAGCGTCGAATCTCTTGCATCAATCAAGCCGATAAACATCGTCAGATGCTTACCCAGCCCCGTCAGTAACAGCTCACGGTTCACACGATGCAAAGTGGCCATTGGCGATTGAATATCGAAGCTTGAGCCCCGGTTGTAGTTTCTCACCAGCCGGTAGGTCATATTCTTGAGCAGCACCGTAACGAGTGCAGACGACGCCCCATGCCCCGACACATCGGCAAGATAGAATATGGTCTGATACTCGTTGATTGCGATGGAGTCGACAAAATCGCCGCTCAGAAGCAAGCTCGGCTGGAGAATATATTCAAAAGTATGATGATTCAGTTCGCGCTTTGGCGGCGGCAGCAGCTTTTGCTGCAACTGCTGGGCGGCATGCTGGTCGGCTTTGAGCTCGTCCAGGCTGCGCTCAAGACTCTCGCGCAGAAAGCGCGCCTCTTCGATCATGCGCACTCTGCGCAGCTGACGCTCTACCGAGTCGATGAAAAGAGCAGGATGCTGATTCAGTTCGCCCAGCGAGAAGACATCATCAGCCCCATTTCGCAGCGCAAGCACCATATCTTCAGCGGTGCCTTCGGCGAGCAGAGCGACAGTCGGCATGGGACTGACCCGCGCCGCGATATGGCTGAGGTATGACACATCATCAATGGAGCTGCGATCCAGAATCACCATCGATATTTCACGATGCTCCAGCACCCGCTCGGCATCATCGGCGCCACGGGCGACAATGATGCGCAGATGGGCGTCCTGACACTGTTCGCACAGATCGAATATTAAGTCGATAACGGCCGTTGAAGCCGATACCATCAGTATCGCCTGCTCTCGATGACCCATTAATCAGTCGCTCGATTTAGCTGACAGTTTAGATTTCACGGTATCGGCTCAGCCAGTGCCTTACAACCGGATATCAGAAGTCGTTGTCGTCGAATCTGACTTGAACTTCGCCGTCGTTGACCAAGTACTCGCGACGCTGCAAATAAGCATCACGCACAAAGCTGTACTTGTCACCTGAAATAATCTGCTCGGCCTTGAGCAGCTCAACACGTGCATCAATCAGGCGCAGACCGTAAAGAGAATTACGCGTCGGCACGTGGTCAACCTGCCCCACAGGATCAAGCGTCATATCAGGCACAAGACCCACACCGTCACGTACGGAGCTTGGGCCAAACAGCGGCAGCACCAGATACGGACCAGAACCGGCACCCCAGACACCCAGTGTCTGACCGAAATCTTCACGCTTCTCTTCAAGACCTATCGGTGTCGCAATGTCGATAAAGCCTGCCAGACCAAACGTCGAGTTGAACACAACTCGCGTCACACTGGTCAATGCAGCATCAATCTTACCTTGTAGAAGATTATTGACAGCTGAACGGATGTCGCCGAGGTTACTGAAAAAATTGCTCACCCCACGCTCTGCTATGTCTGGCATTACATAGTGATATCCCTGCGCCAGCGGCTTCATTGCAAAGCGGTCTACCTGCTCGTTGAAACCGAACATCGCGCGGTTAAAACCCTCCCAGGGATCCTTTTCCGCGTTTGTTTCCGCATTGACCGGTGCTGCCAGCATCAAAGCCATCACAGTGCATACGGTTCCCTGACGCAGTGTTTTGACCAGCATTACAATTCCTTTTATTCCAATAACGAATTCTGCGCATTCTACCCTTGTTGCACCTGCGATAAAAAGCCACAACGACATTTTTTATCGCTGATCGTTCCCCTTTGCAGAGAGACTCTCGGCCCGGCTTCCTTTTTGAATTAGGCGCACTAGACTCAAAACATATACAAGAAGAAAAAATTTCATCCAACGACTGAACACACCTCCCAGTAAGGAGAAACCATGGCCCGGGTACTGATTGTGGATGACGAGCCCAACATCCTGCTGTCGCTTGAGTTTCTGATGCAGCAGGCTGGGTTTGACGTGGACACGGCTCAGACCGGCGAGTCAGCGCTGGAGGCAATTGCACTGAGTCCTCCCGATCTCATCCTGCTCGACATTAGCCTGCCGGGCATCAGTGGCTTCGACGTACTCGAACGGCTGCGGGAGCAAGATTACACCCGCACCCTGCCGGTAGTGATGCTAACCGCCCACGGCCGGGAGGTCGAAAAAGAGAAAGGGATGGCTCTCGGTGCCAGCGACTACGTGACCAAACCTTTCTCCACTCAGGAGTTGGTCGCCCGAATCAAGGCCCTGCTGGGCGACAGCAGCTGAAAAGGATACGCATATGCCGCCTCGCCAGCATCTACTCGGTATCTGGCTACTCCTGACGGGATCCCTAATATTCGCGGGACTCGCCCTGCTGCTGTGGCTCGATTCAACCCTTGCGCTTGATGGCTCGCAAAGGCCAATTATCTGGATATTGGCATTGGCACCGGGCGCTTTAGTATTGGTGCTCGGTGCAATTCTGGAAAGGCGGCTGTTTCGGCCGCTGCGACAGTTTCAAGTGCTGCTGGCCCGGCTGGTTGCCGCCCCTGATGCACAAACGGATTATCCCCTTGATGGCTGGCTCAGCCCCCTGCAGCCCGACCTTGATCAGATCCGTTCCGGATGGCGATCAGATCGCAGCCGGATGCGTCAGGCCCACGAAGAGGGTGCAGCGCGAGCCGCGTATATCCAGCAGGAGCTGGAGAGCCTGTTACAGGTTCTCGATCTGCCGCTGTTGATCTGTGATGCACACCAACGATTACTGTTGTTCAACCCAGCCGCACAAAAGCTCTTTCATGACCAACCCGCGTTGGGGCTGGGTCGCCAGGTCAGCCAACTACTCCCTCATACCAGCTTGAGCGAAGCGCTCGGCCAACTGCCCGCCGATGGCAGCCCGCGACAACTGCTGCTGCCGGCGGAGTCCCGCTGGCTAAGGTGCGAACTGCGCCGCTTAGGTGCCCGACATGGCGGTGCGATGATTGTGCTTCATGACTCGACAACTGAGCTCGAATCCGAGCAGGAGTGGAGACGAGCACTTGCCAGACTGCTGCCGCGACTAAGAGGACACACGGGCGCGTTAGGCAGCGCCGCCGAAGCACTGGCCCACATTGAAAACAACAGATCGCTTCAGCAGCGATTTGAACAGGCGATCGGTGACGAGAGCAAAGCGTTGACCGAATTGGTAAATGACCTCACCCGTGTACTGGAATCCCAGCAACTGCGCCGCTCCTCTCTGGAGGAAACCTGGTCGAATGACCTCTTCAGCACGTTGCAGGAGCGGTTAACCGCTCAGGCGATTACACTCACGGCGATCGGGATACCCGTCTGGATACGCGTTGACGGCCCAGCGCTTCTATCAATGCTTCATTTACTGATTCAGAACCTCTCGCGCGAGCTGAACGTCAGCAGCCTCGATATAGAAGCCCTGCTGGGGAATCAGCGCGTCTATCTGGATCTGATTTGGCAAGGCGATCCACTTAACCAGCAGCTATTGTCCCACTGGCGCGAGCTGCCTCTGTTTGAGAGCGAACTGTCGCCGCGCGTCTTTGATGTCCTCAGCCAGCACGACTCGGATCTATGGTCTTTAAAGCGCCCCGGCGACAACCGGGCCTGTTTGCGACTCCCGATTCCCGCGTCGAGCCGTGGCGCTGTTCCCGAAGACACAACACCCTTGGCCGAGCGCCCGGAGTTTCACGATTTCAGCATCGCAGAGCTACCACCACCCGACACCGGTCAGGCGCAAACGCCGCTAGAGCAGCTTGAGATGATCGTTTTCGATACCGAAACCACCGGCCTCAATCTTCGAGGCGGCGACCGCATCATCAGTATCGCGGCATGCCGCATCGTCAACGGCCGCTTGCTCGCGCAGGACAGTTTTAACCAACTGGTCAATCCTCAACGCGACATCCCTCAGGCCAGCACCGCAATCCACGGGTTGGTGGATGCCGATGTCACAGACGCACCGCCAATCGATATCGTACTGCCGCGCTTTCGCAGCTATGTCGGTAGCGGCGTTCTGGTCGCTCACAATGCCGCCTTCGACCTTCTGGCGGTTCGCCTCGGCGGCGAAGCCTGCGGGTTGAGTTTCGAGATGCCTGTTCTGGATACGCTGCTGCTTTCACGCGCAATCGACCCTACGCTGGAAGGGCATGGGCTGGACGCGCTTGCCGAGCGGTTTCAATTGGTATTTCCACCCGGCACCCGACATACGGCGCTCGGGGATGCGCGGGTAACCGCCGAGCTGTTACTGAGCCTTTTGCCACGATTGCATGCCCGAGGCATCCACACCCTTGAGGACGCTCTGGCATTACAGCTCTGGGTCGAGCTGGAGCATAAGCGATGAAAACGCCGGAGCAGAGTCGCCTGTTAGCCCTGAGCCTGTTGGGGCTTTTATTGTTCTCCCCACCTCTGCTGCTGCTGTTCGACCGTCCCGGCAGCCACGGATTTTCGCTTCTGGCAGCGATCATTTTTGTCATCTGGGCACTGTTAATACTCGCCGCTGCACTGATACTGGAGCGCAGCAATGAGGAGTAGCGCCAGCGTCCTGTTCATCGCCTTCAGCTACCTCGCACTGCTGTTTGTGATTGCAGCCTGGGGCGATCGCCGGGCCGAGCAACGCCGTTCACTGGTCAATTCACCCACGATCTACTCGTTGTCGATCGCGGTCTATTGCACCGCGTGGACGTTTTACGGCAGCGTGGGCCGGGCCGCGACCACAGGCCCCAGCTTCCTGCTGATCTATCTCGGACCCACGCTGGCGATGCTCTGTGGCTGGATGCTGATACGCAAAATGATCAGGGTGGCGCGCGCCCAACGCATCACCTCTATCGCCGATTTCATTAGCGCGAGGTATGGCAAGAGCGGTGGTATCGGCGCGCTGGTAGCGCTGATCGCCATCATTGCGATCATGCCGTATATCGCACTTCAGCTTAAGGCGATAACGGTCAGCTACGGCATTCTGACCCAATACCCGGCGCAGGACCTGCCACAGCTATCCCTTAGTGGCTTTTTGCAGGACAAAGCGTTTTGGGTGGCACTGGTGCTGTCGGTGTTCATTATTCTCTTCGGCACCCGTCATCTGGACGCCAGCGAGCGCCATGAAGGTATGGTCACCGCCATAGCATTCGAATCCCTGGTCAAGCTGTTCGCATTTCTCGCCGTCGGCATCTTTGCCACCTTTTATCTCTACGCCGGGCCCGACGACCTGCTTGAACAGGCATCTGCCCAACTGCCTCACCTGCAACAACGCTTTGGAGTGGATCAGGTACCCGGCGGTGCGCTCGGCTGGTTTGGTACTCTGGTGCTGGCACTGCTGGCCTTCATCACCC
This sequence comes from Marinobacterium lacunae, assembly GCF_000705555.1. Lineage (GTDB taxonomy): Bacteria > Pseudomonadota > Gammaproteobacteria > Pseudomonadales > Balneatricaceae > Marinobacterium_D > Marinobacterium_D lacunae. The sequence continues at coordinate 147,608 of NZ_JMQN01000047.1, read as the reverse complement.
TGCCCCGCCAATTTCAGGTGCTGGTGGTCGAAAACGTCAATGAGCAACATCTGCGCAGAGCCTGCTGGCTATTTCCGCTTTATCTACTGTTGATCAACATATTCGTTATCCCGATCGCGCTGGCGGGCCTTCTTGGGGGGGGCGCCACGGGAGAGCCCGACAATTTCGTACTGACACTGCCACTTTCAGCCGGTCTCGACTGGCTACCACTGATCGTCTTTATAGGTGGGCTTTCCGCTGCAACCAGCATGATGATCGTCGAGACCATCGCCCTCTCTACCATGGTCAGCAACCAGTTGGTGATGCCCATGCTGATACGCCTGCGCAGCCTTCATCTGGACCAGCGGCAGGACCTCTCCGGCTGGCTCCTGGGTATCCGCCGCATTGCGATCATCCTGATTTTGATACTCGGTTACCTTTACCACGCACTGATCGGAGACGCATACAGTCTGGTCACCATCGGACTCGTTTCTTTTGCGGCGGCCGCACAATTCGCACCTTCACTTCTACTTGGGCTTTATTGGAAAGGCGCTTCGCGCAACGGCGCCGCCGCCGGCATGATCGCGGGCACACTGATCTGGAGCTGGACGCTGCTCATACCGGGTTTTGCGCTATCCGGCTGGCTCGACACCGGCTTTGTCAATCATGGGCCGATGGGGATTAGTTGGCTACGCCCCTACGCGCTATTCGGGCTTGAAGGCTGGGATATCTATACCCATTCCCTGTTCTGGAGCCTGCTGGCCAACGTCGGGCTGCTGGTTTCATTATCACTTTTCAGCCGTCAGAGCAGTCTTGAACAAACCCAGGCGGTGCTCTTCACAACCGCTCTGCGGCCGGAAGCGGCCCAGGCGGCCATCTGGCAGGGTCATGCCAGTCGGTATGAACTGTTCAAGCTCCTCAGCCGTTACCTCGGTGATCGAGTCAGCGTCCAACTGATGGGCAACAAGCGGCCAACTCCTGAAGATGACAGCCCCGCCACACCCGAAATGATTGCCGCTGCCGAGCATGGCCTAACCGGCGCACTGGGCAGCGCCACCGCGCGCATACTGATCAATTCGGTCGTCCGAGGCGAAGCGCTGGAAGTCTCTTCTATACTCAGTATTCTCGACACCACATCGCAGGCACTGGAATACAACCGGCGTCTGGAGCAGAAATCCAAGGAGCTGGCGCGTATCGGTGAGGAGCTACGCGGCGCCAACGAACGGCTGCGTGAACTGGACCGCCTTAAGGACGAGTTTGTTGCAATGGTCAGCCACGAGCTGCGAACCCCTCTGACCTCGATCCGCGCCTTTGCCGAAATTCTACGGGACGCAAACCAGATTCCAGAGGATAAACGTGCCCATTTCCTGGGCATTATCGTGCTTGAGAGCGAGCGCCTATCGCGGCTGATCGAGGAGATTCTCGATATGGCACGCCTTGAATCCGGACGCATGACCCTGCACCCGGTCCCTTGCGAGTTGACGGAACTGATTCACCGCTCGATAGATGCTGTCAGCCGTCTCAACGAAGAGCGCGGCATCACCCCCCGCCTGGTGCTTCTACCGCCCCCATGCCCTGTGGTAGCCGACCCGGACCGCTTGCAACAGGTGCTGATTAATTTGCTCGGCAACGCCAACAAATTTGCCGACGATAGCAACCCTGAAGTTCTGCTGACACTCACATCCGACGGGCAGCGATACCGGCTTAGCGTCGAGGACAACGGGCCGGGCATCGCAGAGCAGGAACAGGAGAAAGTGTTCGAGAAGTTTCATCAGCTTGAACGTGCGCAGGAACCGCGAAGCCACTCCACGCCCGCCAACCGGCCCCGCGGCACAGGGCTTGGCTTGCCGATCAGCCGCGGCATCGTCAATCACCTCGGCGGAAAACTGTGGGTTGAGAAAGGCCAGAGACTCGGCGGTGCCTGTTTCGTGCTGGAGCTGCCAATAGCCGACGGGGAACACTCATCTTCGAACTAACGGCCCTGCTGCGCTAGCCGTTGCAACTGGCGGATAGCCTTAAGATCCTGCTGTAGTTCGCGCAGTTGAGGATCACCCAACGCCCGTAGATCAATCCAGTTATCTGGCTGCCCACCCTGTCTCCAAGTGGCCATCTGGCCATCGAGAAGGCGTCTTGTCAGGCGCCCCGACACCTGACACAGCAAACTGCCCTGCCCGCGCGCGAGTACTCCTTCCTTTTCCAGCCAGACAGCGCGTGCACGTGTCGATACCTCGCGACACCCACACCGCAACGCTAGCAGACGCAGCGCACCTGTCATCGGCAGAAGTCCCTGTCGCTTCAGATTGATCGCATCGGGGTGGGGAGCGTCGCGGCCGTCCCCCTGCAATCGGTCGAAGCGGTCCAGAGCAACGGGGATCTCATCGATCAGATCGGCCATCTCATGCAGAAACAGACCCGCCCCGGGCACCGCATCCATAATGGCATCGCGCAAACTGTCAGCCAGTGATTGGTCACCGTAAACGGGCATGAAATCGAATAGGATATTACTCTGCTGAACCACCTTGATGCGACGGGTAGTCATCCAGAGCGCCATCTGCTCTCGCCATGCATTGATCGGCTTTCGCCACAACGGCATGGATGCCATGACATGGCCTTTGCAAAACGGGATACCCGCCTCATGAAGCAGCGATGTAAACCGCTCTCCCAAGGTTTGAAACCAACCGTCGATCTCGTTATGCCGTTCATCCGGGTAGGTGTCGAGAATCAGCGCGTTATCCTGATCCGGATGCAACAGGCTTTCGTGACGGCCACTCGACCCCATAACCAACACACAAAACTTAACCGGTGCCCGCCCCCATCCAGACTCGATCATATCCGCGATGGCACGTTCAATCGCCGTGCGGTAAAGCAGGTCGTTATGGTCGCTGATCACCTCGGCAATCAGCCAGGCAGGAAGCTCAAGCTGCTCCAGCGCCCGAACCAACTCAGGCTGCCAAGCTTTGGCCTGCGCCAGACTGGTATCGCGCTGCAACTGCGCCAGCGCACCCTCGAGCGGCCGCAAAAAATGCTCGGGAATCCGCACACTCAGGCCGACATGCGCCCCAAATAAACTGCGCCATACAGATTGCACCTGTCCCTCCTGCTTTTCTGTTTCAGCATAGAGGCTGGCCGGGCGTTTACCAGTGAGCACATAGAAACGAAAACGCCCCGGTCGATACCGGGGCGTTTTGCGGAGCGGATTATCAGGCGCTCAGTTCAAGCAACAGCTTGTTGAGACGGCTGATGTAGGCAGCCGGATCGTCCAGTTGCCCGCCTGCAGCCAGTTCAGCCTGATCGAACAGGGTCAGTGCGAGATCCTTGAAGCGATCTTCGTCCGGCTCTTTGTCCAGCTTGGCGATCAGCGGATGCTCGGGATTGTACTCAAAGGTCGGTTTCACCTCGGGCACAGCCTGTCCAGCAGCTTCCATGATCTTGCGCATCTGCGCGCCCATATCATAGTCACCCACGACCAGACAGGCCGGTGACTCAGTCAGACGATGAGTCACGCGCACCTCTTTGATACGCTCACCAAGAGCAGACGTCAGACGCTCGGTCAGCCCCTCCATCTGCTTGGCGACCTCCTCCTGCTGTTTCTTCTCCTCTTCGGACTCCACATCACCGAGGTTCAGCTCGCCTTTGCTCACGTCCTGGAACGACTTGCCATCAAAGTCGAACAGCTGGCTCATCATCCACTCGTCAATACGATCGGACATCAGCAGCACCTCGATCCCCTTCTTGCGGAAGATCTCAAGATGCGGGCTGCTCTTGGCCGCGTTGTAAGAGTCGGCGACCACGTAGTAGATCTTCTCCTGCCCTTCCTTCATGCGGCTGACATAGTCATCCAGACCCACGGTCTGCTCGGCATTGTCGTTATGGGTAGAGGCAAAGCGCAGCAGTTTGAGCACTTTCTCGCGGTTTGCATAATCCTCTGCCGGGCCCTCTTTAAGGACCTGACCGAACTCTTTCCAGAACGCGTTGTACTTCTCGGCGTCGTTCTTGGCGAGTTTCGCCAGCATATCAAGCGCACGCTTGGTCAGCGCAGTGCGCAGTTTATCCACGTTCGGATCCTTCTGCAGAATCTCGCGGGATACGTTCAGCGACAGGTTCTTGGAATCGACAACACCCTTGATAAAGCGCAGGTACAGCGGCAGGAACTCATCTGCCTGATCCATGATGAAAACGCGCTGGATGTACAGTTTCAATCCTTTCGGAGCGTCACGGTTCCACAGATCGAACGGCGCTTTTTCAGGCAGGTAGAGCAAGCTGGTGTACTCCAGATTACCCTCTACCTGGTTATGCGCCCATGACAGCGGTTCGGCGAAGTCGTGGGAGACGTGCTTGTAGAACGCCTTGTACTCGTCGTCGGTAATCTCGCTCTTGCTGCGCGACCAGATCGCCGTTGCCGAGTTCACAGTCTCGAACTCGGGCGCCTTGTTCGCCTCTTCCTTTTCGTCCTCATCATCGGAGGGCATCGCCTCTTTTTCCATCAACACAGGAATGGCGATGTGATCCGAATATTTGCGTACCAACGAGCGCAGACGGAAGCTGTTGGCGAACTCTTCTTCATCCTCTTTCAGGGACAGCACGATACGCGTACCACGCTGCGCAAGGTCGACGCTTTCGATGCTGAATTCGCCTTCACCGGTCGATGACCAGTGCACACCTTCGCTGGCATCAAGACCGGCGCGACGGGTAAAGACATCCACCTGCTTGGCAACGATGAAAGCGGAGTAGAAGCCGACGCCGAACTGGCCGATCAGCTGACTATCCTTGGCCTGATCGCCTGTGAGGTTCGACAGGAAGCTGGCCGTACCGGACTTGGCGATGGTGCCAAGATGATCGATCACATCCTGGCGGCTCATGCCGATGCCGTTATCGCTGACGGTGACGGTCTTTGCCTTTTCATCGAACTCGACGCGAATCTTCAGATCACCGTCATTTTCGTACAGGTCCGCATTGGACAGTGCCTCGAAGCGCAGCTTTTCAGACGCGTCGGACGCGTTAGAGATCAGCTCGCGCAGGAAGATCTCCTTATTGGAGTAGAGAGAGTGAATCATCAGCTTGAGAAGCTGTTTCACTTCAGTCTGAAAACCAAGGGTCTCTTTCTGTGTTTCGGTGCTCATAACTCGTTTACCCAACTCCGCATAGGTTTATGGTCTTGCTCAGAGATGGGGTCAGCGAATCGCTTTTCAAGGCTGAATGTACGGTTTTATATCTCGGTACTCATCAACAGTGTTTTCAACGTCGGCGAGGTGAACTCACGTTGATACAGCACATAGACGATGCCGGCTGACATCGCCATAAACAGCCAGGGGTTGATCAGCCAACTCAGTACCGCAAGGCTGAAGTAGTAGGTTCTCAGCCCAACGTTAAAGTTGTTGGCAGCCATGGAGCTCATGGATGCAATGCGTTCGGCATGTGCCTGCAGATGCTTGTCATCCAGACCATCACTAGGGCCCGGCGATGAGCCGATCATCACCGAGACGAAACCATACTGCCGCAGGCTCCAGGTGAATTTGAAGAACGCATAGATGAACAGTGTCAGCAGCACCAAAAGCTTGACCTCCCACTCCAGCGGCGTGGCCGGATGGACAAACGGCAGGTGTTCAACCAGTGTGATCGCCCGTCCTGTATAGCTGAGCAGACTCATCAAGCCCGCCATGACAAGAATGGTGGTCGACGCGAAGAACGCCACACTGCGCTCAAGATTAGCAATCGCAGCTGTGTCGGCCATGCGCATGTCACGATCGAGCATCCTGCGCATCCACTCCGTGCGGTACAGATGCATGATGCTGGACAAACAAGAGGTTGTGCGCGCCTTGTGCGCAGCATAGAACATGTAGCCCTTGAAGCAGACAAAGAACCACAGAAGCGCGGTGAGGTTTAGCCAGTTTTGGCCGAGAAAATTGATGATTTCAGGCATGGGGCGATCACTGTCAGGAGTTTCGCTGCACAGCTTAGCCCGACTCTTGCGGAAAGTCTGCCTGCCCGTGCCACGGCTTACTCAAGGCACAAAAAAGCGCCCTCGGAATGAGGGCGCTTTTCTAACCACAAGCGGTGCAGGTGCTTTACTTGGGCTCTTCGTAGGGCAGGCCGACATACTGTTCGGCGATAACTTTGCGGCCGTTTTCGCTGTTCAGGTAGTAGTTCAGCTCGGATTCCATGAAGCGTTTCTGCATCAGCGGGTCCATGCCAGTGCTGGACACTTCGCCTTCGAAGTCATGCATCATGTTGGTCATCCACCAAGAGAAACGCTCACCGTTCCAAACACGACGCAGAGCGATCTCGGAGTACTGAGAGATGCAGTCCTTGTCGCCGTTCTTGTAAACACGGGTCAGGATCTTGTACAGCGTGGCCACATCAGATGCAGCCAGGTTCAGCCCCTTGGCGCCAGTAGGCGGTACGATATGCGCGGCATCACCCACCAGGAACAGGTTGCCGTACTGCATCGGTTCGCAGACGAAAGAGCGCAGCGGTGCAATACTCTTTTCGATGCTCGGACCGGTCTGCATGTTGGCAGCCACATCGGCAGGCAGACGCTTTTTCAGCTCATCCCAGAAACGCTCATCGGACCAGTCTTCAACCTTATCGGTGAGGGGCACCTGCAGGTAGTAACGGGAACGGGTCAAGGAACGCTGGCTCGCCAGCGCGAAACCACGCTCACTCATGGCGTAGATCAGTTCTTCGTTGCACGGCGGCACATCAGCCATCAGGCCCAGCCAGCCGAACGGGTAAACGCGTTCGTGCTCGGTACGCAGCTCTTGCGGAATAGTCTGGCGGGAAACACCGTGGAAACCGTCGCAGCCTGCAACATAATCGCACTCCAGGCGGTACTCTTCACCACCGTGCTTGAATGTCACGTACGGCGTGTCGGACTTGACGTCATGCGGCTGCACTTCGCTGGCTTCGTAGTAGGTTTCCAGCTTCGCAGCTTCACGCGCATCCATCAGGTCGCGGGTAATTTCAACCTGACCATAGCAGACCACAACGTCGCCACCGGTCAGTTCTTTCAAATCGATGCGATGACGCACGCCGTTAACAGACAGCTCGACGCCTTCATGGACGTGGCCTTCGGCGTCCATACGCTCGGCAACACCCGCTTCACGCACCAGATCGGCAAAGCCCTGCTCAAGGATCCCCGCGCGAATGCGACCGAGGACGTAATCACCCGTTACACGCTCAAGAATAATGTTGTCGATACCCTGCTTGTGCAGCAACTGCCCCAGCAGAAGGCCAGAGGGGCCGGCACCGATAATGGCTACTTGAGTTTTTATAGTTTTCATTGGAATTCTCTCTAGTCACAGACTGTTACTCAACAAAGGTAATCGTCTAACAGAGAGAGGGGTTAATGAATGGAAGATCGGGTATATCGCTTGTACTTTTAGAACACTTACACCGGAAGTCTGGCCTGCCGCTCCAGCATTTTGCCGATATGCTCTTGCGGAACAGGCTCACTCAGCCAAAACCCCTGCACCACACCACACTCAAGCTCCTTGAGCGCCTGTAGCTGCTCGGCAGTCTCAACGCCCTCAGCGACGACTCTAAGCCCGAGCCCGCGCGAGAGGGAGATTGCCGCGTTGACCAACTCTCGGTCGGATTCATCCACGGTCATTTCATTCACGAAACTGCGATCAATCTTCAGCTCATCCACAGGGTATTTACGCAGGTAACTGAGCGATGAGTAACCGGTACCAAAATCGTCCATGGACAGGCATACGCCCATCTCATGAAGCGCGGCCAGTGTTTCCTCGACCTGCGTACCACCACGCATCAGGATACCTTCGGTTATCTCCAGCTCCAGCCTTGACGCCGGGTATTGGTGCTTAGCCAGCTCCTCCTGCAGGAATGAAACCAGCGACTCATCGCGGAACTGCGCCGGTGAAATATTCACGGCGAGCTTAAAATCGGGATCAAGCTCAATCCACCGCTTCGCGGCCGCTAAAGCGGTCTGCAATACGAATCGGCCAATTGGCAGTATCAATCCGCTCTGTTCGGCAATCGGAATAAATTCATCCGGTCCGACCTGACCCAACTCGGGGCTGTTCCAGCGCAGCAGCGCTTCGACACCGGTCACACGCTGACTGCTGACATCGTACTGCGGCTGGTAGTGCAGCATCAGCTCTCCCCGCTCGATCGCACCACGCAGATACCCCTCGATCTGCAGACGGCGGCTGATGCTCTGATTCAATGCATCGGTGTAGAACGCGTAACGATTACGCCCCTGTTCCTTGGACTGGTACATGGCGGTATCGGCATTTTTCAGCAGCTCGCTTTGGGTGTCCCCATCGCTGGGATAGATGGCAATGCCGATACTGGTGGTCAACAACACCTCTCGGTTGCCCAGATCGAAGGGACGCCTGAAACGCTCGAGAATGTTGTCGGCCACCACCTGCACATCTTCTTTCTGTGAAAAGTGTCCAGCCAAAACGATGAATTCATCACCGCCCAACCGGCCAACGCTGTCGCCGCCACGAACGGCCCCACTCAAGCGTCGGGCCGCTTCGATCAATGCAAGGTCCCCCACATCGTGGCCCATGCTGTCATTGACCTTCTTGAAGTCGTCAAGGTCCAGAAACATCACCACCACATATTCCTGATTGCGCTCGGCGTCCCGGATCAGCTGCTGCAAGCGGTCCATGATCAAAACACGGTTCGGCAGTTCGGTCAGCGCATCAAAGTGCGCCTGATGCTTAAGCTGCTGCTCCTGCTGTTTGCGAAGACTGATGTCCTCTTTCAGTACCAGAAGATGACTGACCTCTCCCTCCTCGGTCTGCACCGGCGAGAGATACGCGTACTCCCAATAGAGCTCTCCATTCTGGCGCCGACTCTTGATCTCGCCCTGCCAAGCCTTTCCCGCGGCCAGATGGTCACGTATCTGCTCGACAATTTCAGGGGCATTGGATTGGGGGTCGATAAACTCCATGGTGCGACCGACCACCTGATGAGCGGGGTATCCAGATGTATCCTCAAACGCCCGGTTCACAAAGCTCACGCGCCTTTCAGGATCGGTTAATATGACCGACACTGGGCTCTGTTCCAGTGCCTGAGTCAACACTTTGATATCGGTCTCACGCTGTTTTCGTAACGTGATGTCACGGCCCACACCCAGGATGCCGATCAGTCGACCAGACTCATCCTTCATCGGTGTCTTGATCGTTTCCAATATTTCAGTGTGCCCATCATTGGCATACTTAACCTGCTCTTCGTTGATGCTCGGCTTGTCCGCATACATCGCTGCCCGGTCGTGACGACGAAAAAAATCCGCCAGCTCAGTATCAACAAAGTCATAATCGCTACGCCCAAGGATTTCGCTTTCTCTGGCGCCGTACAACCGTTCGAACTTACGGTTACAACCGAGGTAGAGACCATCAGCATCCTTGAGCCAAACAAGATCAGGGATGGTATCGATCAACGTGCGCAGGTGCGTCTGCGCCGAGTGCATTTTCTTGGTGTAGAAGTAGGTCAACGAGAAGATAAGCAGCGTCGAAAGAAAAACAAATCCGAAGCCCTTGACCGTTTGCAGAAAGGTGAGAATACGAATATCGCTGACCATCATCTCCAACAGGGAATCGGAGAGAAAAATCCAAAGCAGCGAAAAAAAGCAGTAGATCAGGGAGATCTTAAGCGCAGCACTGGGCCAGCTGAAGGAACGCCCCCGAAGAGGGGCCAGTGGCTTTTTTGCTTTATCGTCGTGCATATCGAACCGGCTAACGTAACGTCGCTACAAATACTTTGAGCAAAAGCACCGGATCAGACAACCCACCCTTTTTCTTGATCCGTGCCCGACAGCCGTCCATCAAAACTGTCTGCAACCAGCTACTTATCATATCGTAAGTTATCAGTAGATCGATAATCTATTTAGACGTTCTCCTTACTACTTTCTGGCATAAACCAGCAGCTACACGCCTGCGACGACTGCTCGCTAGCGTTTTCAACCCGGTACGCAGTCAAAAAAAAGCCTGAACATCACTGTTCAGGCAAAGGGCCTCAGCCCAAAATCCGACAGACACCTCGACCGTCACACCCAGTCATTCAGTACCGGAATGTGCCGGACAAGGCTCGTTTCCTGCTCGACGATCAAGTGAGCTGACGCCGCAAGATAGCGGGCAAAATCGGGATGCGCATCCCTCGCGGCACTGCGCTTTTCGTAATCGTCCAGAGAGTCGTATCCCCAGAGATGCACAAACTGATTCTGCTTCCCAACCCAGGTGGTATAGAACCCCAGTGGAGAGCCGAGCGTCTCTTTCAGGATCGGCATCGCCAGGGTGTTGAACACCTCGATAAACTCGGCCATCTTGCGCGGCGTAATGGTATAGACGCGGCAATCAACCAGCGGCTTGGCGTACATTGTCTGCCTCCTCGGTCTGCTCCAGCGCATCATCGATACCCGCAATGCGCCGGGCCGTGATATATCCAAATGTCATGATCGGCCCGAGCGTGATACCGGCCCCGGGGTAATTCCCACCCATGATGCTGCGTCGATCATTGCCCACAGCATACAGGCCCTCAACCCGGCCCCCTTCGCGATCCAATACCTGCCCATAGACGTCGGTTTTGATGCCATCAAATGTACCCAGATCGCCCATATACACCTTAACGGCGTAGTAAGGGCCTTTGGCGACAGGCGCCACACAGGGGTTAGGCTTGTTTTCGGGATCGGCCAGATAGCGATTGAATGACGTGGTACCACGGCCAAACTGACGATCCTCGCCCACAACGGCGCCTGCGTTGTATTCATCAACCGTTGCTCGAAGCTGAGTGCTATCAACCCCAATCACCCGGGCGAGCTCATCAAGCGTTTTGCCGCGCTTGAGATAGCCATTACGCAGGAAACTGCCGATCGGCATCGGTGATGGTTTTACAAACCCGAGACCATACTTGCTCAGGCAGGTCTGATCACAGATCAGCCACATGTAGGTTTCTTTTCCGGTGCTGCTTCTGATCATGGCCGCGCCCACATCGTGGTACGACTCGGATTCATTGCAGAAGCGCTGCCCCTGGGGGTTCACACCGATAACGCCGGGTTTGTAACGGTCCAGCAAATGGGGGAACTTACCGAAGCTGCCATCTTTGTTGGGCACCAGCGATGTGGGCATCCACGCTGAGGTATCCGTGAACTCACACTCGACGGGCACACCGATACGCTCGACCAACGCCAGTCCATCGCCCGTATTCGAGTCCGGAACCGGAGAGTGGTGCTCACCGCCGCGCTTGAGATGGGGATAAGCCTGCGTGATGCGGTTCACGTCATGCGCAAAGCCGCCACAGGCCAGCACCACGCCCTTGCGGGCATGAATCAGCACCTCGCGCCCCTCGATTACTGTTCGCACGCCTACCACCCGGCCACTTTCCTGAATCAGCTCTTTTGCTGGCGCCGAGGTATGAATGGGGATATTCAGATCCAGTGCGCTTTTTGCCAGCCGTGATGCCAGTGCATTGCCGCTGGTCACATTAACCGCTCGACGGTAGAGCAGAAGCTCCTTCATATGGACCGCCAGGCGTTTGCAGACATAAGCGAACGAAGTCAGTGATTTCGTCGCGTTGAAAAAGTGTTTCAGATCGGCATTAGAGGAGTTAAACATCATACCGATGAAGGTGATCGTCTTCAGCGGAGGCCGCATTCTGCCCATATCCTTGCCCAACGCCCTTATATCGAAGGGCGCCGCGAGTATGGAGCGCCCTATATCGACGCCACCACCGAGTGTGGGGTGGTAATCCGGGTATAGCGTCGGCACAAACTTGACGCTGGTTTCAGCCTCGAAAAAGTCGACCATCTCCGGGCCTTTTTTCAGGAATGCACCGACCGCCTCAGCGTCGAAAAAATCGCCGGTTTCGTTGCGAATGTACTCAACCGCCGCATCGCGCGTATCTGCCGGATTTTGCTTACGCCCGTGATGATTGCCGGGAATCCAGAGCACGCCACCGGAAAACGCCGTGGTGCCACCAAATACCGGGGCCTTCTCGATTACAACAACATCCAGACCTTTTTTTTTCGCCGTGATGGCCGTCGACAATCCGCCAGCACCGGAGCCGACCACCAGCAGATCGCAGTTCAACGTTTCAATCGCCATTTGTATCTCTCCTGCCCGAGTTGAATCAGGCACTTTGTGAGTCGGGTGTTCAGGCAGCCGTGAAGCCTGGACGTGGAATCAGATCCATCAGCATCGCCTCCATGCCGCCATCGACACTGAACTCCGCACCATTGATGTAGGACGCACGCGGGCTGAGCAGGAATACCGCAGCATTGGCAATATCATCCGGCACACCGATACGGCGGCTTGCGGTCATCGCCTCGCGACGTTCCTTGATACCGGGGTGCTGATAGAAAGGCTCTGAGAGCGCGGTACGGATCATGCCCGGACAGATCACATTGCTGCGAACGCCCTGTTCACCGTACTCAACCGCTATCTGGCGTGACAGCAGCGAGATTCCTGCCTTGCTTGCACTGTACGCGCCGCTGTGGGTTTGCGGATGATGGGCCGCAACAGATGCGATATGCACCATCGCACCACCGCGAGCCGCCATCAGGCGCGCAAATGAGCGGCTGCAGAGCATGTAGCCGGTCAGATTGGTACGCAGCACGGCCTCCCATTCGTCGAGCTTTACATCCTTAATTGAGGCTGCTCTCAGCATTCCTGCACAGTTCACCAGTCCGTCGATGCTGCCGAAAGCTTCCTCGACGGCAGCCACACACTGAACGACACTGTCCTCGTTACCGATATCACACTCGAGCACCAGTGCGCGCGTGGCGGAATCGACCCCACTCAACAGGGCCTCACACCCTTGAGTGTTACGATCGAGCATCGCAACCGAAGCACCGGCTGATATCAACGCCCCGGCTATTGCATTACCGATGCCGCTACCGGCCCCCGTCACCACAAACGTGCGGCCGGAAATTCCGAGCCAGCCATGGTCAAAGTGATTAACTGACATATACATTTACCTTTTCAAATAAAAACTGGCTCAAAATAGACGCCCAACACGCTTTAAAGACAAAAGAATCCCCAAGCCTTTTTAAAAGGCCGGATAGCATTTGAAAATATTCGGGAATACGGGTTTAAAGATTAAACAGTTTCGACAAAGCGCCCGGCTCTTTTACTGTCAAGCCGGGCACATGCCTGGGACCCGCTGTCAGGCTCCGCAGGCACTCGACAGCGTCTGAGCACGCTCATACACCTTGGCCGCTGGCAGCCCCTGCTGATCCAGACCGCTGATGTACTGTTCGGATACTCGCTGCAATGTCGGTTTCCAGGCCGGATTCTCGGCGCCATTCTCAACCACGTTGATGGTGTGTCCCATCTCCTTGGCCTGTTGCACACCGACCAGATCCAGCTCGTCATAAGCCTTGCCGAGTTTCTCGGCCCAACGCATACCGGTGTTGTCGTCTATCACCTTCTTGAGATCTTCAGGCATGCCTGCGTAGGTGTCCTTGTTCATTGTTACCACGAACGCCAGCGAATAGAGCCCCACTTGGGTATGCTGATCCGCCAGTTCGTTCAAACGGAACGAGGCCATCGCCTCCCAAGGCAGCGTCACGCCATTGATCGTGCCGCGCTGCATGGCCGAATACATATCCGGTGCCGGCAGACCGACCGGCTCGCCACCGAGTCCTTCGAGAAGATCACCGACAACCACTGTCGGTCGGCGAATCATCAGACCTGCCAGATCTTCCGGCTTGGTGACCGGCTTGCCTTTGGTATGGATATGCCCGGGTCCGTGGGTAAACATGAACAGGACATGCGCATCCTGATACTCGCTATCGAGGTCGCCCTCGTCGTAGAGCTTCTGCAGAACGCAGGAACCCTGCTCACCGGTGTGAACGATCCCCGGGAGCTCAACGATCTGTGACAGCGGGAAACGGTTAGCGGTATACCCCTGAATGATCGCGCCGACATCCGCGATGCCTCTGACCACCGAATCGTAGGTTTGTGTCGCCTTCGCCAGGGTCTGTGATGGATAGATCTCCACATTGATACGGCCGTTCGACTCCGCTTCAACGGCTTCACCCCATGAGGCGAGCGTTTTGGCTATACCGGAGTTAGCCGGCCAGAAGTGGGCAAAACGAAGATCAACTTCAGCGGCATTTACCGTCGCGGTAAACGATAAACCTGCAGCCGCCATCAGGGATATAAAACGATTCTTTTTATACATTTTAAAACCTTTACTTATTATAGATTTATATTAGGCTTATCCTCATCGAAAACGGATTTTATTTACCGCCCCGACTGTCGTAATCAAGATAATCAAAATGGATTCGTATCCGAATTGACAAAACAGGCGACTGCTAGGACATTTCGTGCATCCACCTGTATTGAGTTGAGTCATGAGCACCATCCCCAGCTACGCCCTGTACGGTGAGACACCCGAACAACGATGGTTCGAATCGATCCATTACGAGCCGATATCGAGACGTGCCAAGCATTACGAATGGAAGATCGATCCCCACCAGCATGAAGCGCTGGTGCAACTGCTCTATGTGCAGAAAGAGCGCGGCGTAGTGCATCTCGACGGCAGCAGCGTCGAGTTCACCGCCCCCTGCTTCATACTGATCCCCGCGCAAACCGTACACGGGTTCGACATGGGCGCCGGTATCGATGGCTCGGTGGTCACCGCTGCACAACGCCCGCTGGAGTCGATCATCTCGACCGCCCTGCCCTCGCTGGCCGATATGTTCGACAAGCCGCTGGTACTGGCACTGCCCGATACGCGCCGCCTGCATACGACGCTGCAGACACTGTTCAGCCTTGTGGAGCAGGAAACATTGATCGCCAGTGAGTCGGACCAGAGCGCCGCCAACATGCTGCTGGTATCACTGCTGCTTCAGATCCGCCGCGTCGACCAGTCTCGTCATGCACCCAACCCGGTGCACGGCACGCGCAAGGCCGAGCAGGTGGATCGCTTTCGGACACTGGTGAACAACAATTTGGGATCGTTGAAAACGGTCGCCGCCTACGCCGCCCAACTCGGTATTACCGCGGGACAGCTGCGCCGTATTTGTCAGGAGGTATTGGGCCAAACGCCGCTGAGTATCATCAACGCACGCATTATCCATGTTGCCCAGCGCGATATCGTCTATTCAACCATGAGCATTCAGCAGGTGGCCTACTCTCTGGGATACGACGATGCCGCTTATTTTTCGCGGTTCTTCCGCAAACATACGGGACTGACGCCCTCCGAGTTCCGGGAGCGCGTCCGCGCACATCAGCCCTTGGCAGATACGCCTGAAAAGCGATAGTTCAGGCGCACTCACCACACAGCGGATGACTCAACGCATCGCTTAACTGCTCGCCAAAGAGGTCCTGCGCCAACAGAAGATGCAGTTTGGTAAAGGCCGCTTCCGGTGTCAGATCACTACCGGGAATGACGCCGATGCGATTGAGCGTAGCGCCAGTGGCATACGCTCCCTGACTCACCGCCCCCTGATGACACTGGGTGACATTGAGCACCGCCACCCCCCGTGCACATGCCTGCTCCAGCGCTCCAATGAGCGCCAGATCAGCATCAGGCGGATTGCCCACGCCGTAGGTTTGCAGTACCAGCCCTCTGACCCGGGGATCATCCAGTGCTGATTCAATCAGGCGCGCGGGCATGCCCGGGAATACGCTCAGTGCCACAACCGCAGACGGATCCAGTTGAGGAATGCAGAAATCAGGCGTCCCCGCCGGCAGCAGGAGGTCATGACGCAGGTCGATATGGATACCAACCTGTCCCAGCCAAGGGCAGTTGGGTGAGTCGAACGCATCGAAACCGGTACTGCGCACCTTGCGCGCCCGATTACCGCGCAACAGGCGACCGTTGAAGTAGACACACACCTCGTGAATCTCACCGCTGGCAGCCAGCATCAACGAGGTAATCAGGTTATCGAGTGCATCGTTGCGCAGCTCTGCCAGCGGTATCTGAGAACCGGTCAGGATCACCGGCTTGTCGATACCGCGCAGCATGAACGACAGCGCCGAGGCGGTGTACGCCATGGTATCGGTACCGTGCAACACCACGAAGCCATCGTACTGCGCCCAGTGACGCTCAAGCGTTCTGGCTATCTCACACCAGTCTTGCGGCACCACATTGGCGCTGTCGATCAACCGATCAAGCTCGACCAGATCGTACTCTGGCAGTTGATCGGCAGCGCTACCGAGCTGCTCAAGTACACGATCATGAAAACCGGAAACCGGCACATACCCCTGATCGGAGGGCACCATTCCGATGGTGCCTCCTGTGTAGATAACCAGAACCTTCATCATCATGACACTTCTGAAAACGGTGCGAGCATGGAGCGCGGACTCAACAGGCGATCAAGCTGAGCCTCGGTGAGCAGGCCTTCAGCCAATACCAGCTCACGCACGGTTGAACCGCTGTTGAGCGCCTGCGCCGCGATTCGGGTGGAGTTCGAATAGCCGATGTGGGGCACCAGCGCAGTGATGATGCCGATGCTGTTGTCCACGTGACGTGCACACTGCTCCGCATTGGCACGAATGCCCTGAATGCAGCGGGCATCCAGTGTTTTGCACGCAGAGCCCAGCATTTTCATGGAGTTCAGCAGGTTGTACACGATCAGCGGCTCCATGGCATTGAGCTGCAACTGACCGGCTTCTGCCGCCAGCGTAACGGCCAGATCGCTGGCGATCACCTGATAGGCGGTCTGGTTGACCACCTCGGGAATCACCGGGTTTACCTTGCCGGGCATAATTGAGGAGCCGGGCTGCATCGGTGGCAACATAATCTCGCCGAGCCCCGTGCGGGGGCCGCTTGAAAGCAGCCGCAGGTCGTTGCACATTTTGCCCAGTTTGACGGCAAAACGCTTGAGAATGCCCGAGAAGAGCACAAAGGCTCCCATGTCCGAGGTCGCTTCCACCAGGTTAGTCGCCGATACGATGGGCTTGCCCGAGATCTCCGCCAGATATTTCACAGCCAGCGCCTGATAACGCGGATGTGTGTTGATACCGGTGCCGATGGCCGTACCGCCGAGGTTCACCTCGCACAGCAGCTTGCTGGCCTCGTGCAGGCGGTCGATATCCTCGCCGAGGTTGACGGCGAACGCCTCGAACTCCTGCCCCAGCGTCATCGGAACCGCATCCTGAAGCTGGGTTCGGCCCATCTTCACAATGTCGGAAAATTCGCGACCTTTGGCCTCAAGACTCGCTTTGAGTTGGATGATGATCTGCTCAAGCGGCTCGGCAGCAAACTGAATCGCCAGACAAACCGCCGTCGGATACGCATCGTTGGTGGACTGGGAGCGGTTTACATCGTCATTCGGATGCAGGTGCTGGTACTCGCCCTTGGCATAACCCAGCTTTTCAAGCGCCAGGTTGGCGATCACCTCGTTGGCGTTCATGTTGGTCGAGGTGCCCGCTCCGCCCTGAATCAGATCCACCACGAACTGCTCATGCAGTTTACCGTCGATGATGTCATCGCAGGCTGCGATGATCGCACTCGCTTTAACGGCATCCAGCGCGCCCAGATCTCGGTTCGCTCTGGCCGCAGCCGATTTGACCATGGCTAATGCCCGAATAAAGGCCGGGAAATGGCTGATCGGTACACCGGTAATAGAAAAGTTGTCCAACGCACGCTGTGTCTGAACGCCGTAATAAGCGTCAGCGGGAACTGCAAGATCGCCAAGAAGATCGTGCTCGATGCGGGTGTTCATAGTGAAAGTCACCTTGCGTGATAACAAGAGAAACGGTTGTCGGTAAGGCCCGGCAGAATGCCGGGCCCGGGTTGGATCTATAAAGCGTTAGAGAATCGTCTCGCCACTGGCGGGAACCGGCGTGCTGCGACGCTGATTGATCTTTTCAAGATCTTCCGGCTCGATCTCCCAAGCCGCCGCATCCACGTTCATATCGGCAAAGCGTGAAGCGTCGAATACCGGCTGCTCGATGCCATCGGCGATCTGCTCGTCAAAGTCACGCATAATGCGCAGACCCGGTTTGATCAGCACGATCAGGGCAATCAGGTTCACCAGTGCCAGGAAGCCCATGGTGACATCGGCAAACGCGAACACAGTACCCAGATCGGTGGTTGCACCCCAGCACACCAGACCGATGATGGCGACACGGAAGCCGTTAAACAGGTTCTGGTTTTCGGTGCTGAAGAAATTGATGCTGTTCTCACCGAGGTAGTAGTTGTAGAGCACGGTGCTGAAGCCGAACAACAGCAGCGCGATGCTGACAAAGCTGCGTCCCCACTCGCCAACGTGCTCGGCAAGAGCGGCCTGAGTCAGCGCTACGCCGCCGATATCATTCGCACTGGCAGGGTCGTACACGCCACTGAGCAAAATGATGAAAGCGGTGGCCGAGCAGATGATCAGCGTATCGATGAAGACAGAGAACGACTGCACCACGCCCTGGTTGGCAGGATGCGGTACATAGGCAACCGCCGCCACGTTAGGCGCACTGCCAAGACCTGCTTCGTTGGAGAACAGGCCGCGCTTCACGCCCATCAGGATCGCCGCACCGATACCGCCGCCAACAACCGGTTCAAGACCGAAAGCGCTGTTCACAATCAGCATCACTACATCGGGGATTCGCTCGATGTTCAGTGCCAGAACAAAGCCTGCGACCAGGATATAACCCAGTGCCATAACCGGCACCAGCACCTCGGCAACACGTGCAATACGCTTAACACCACCGAAGATGATCAGGCCCACGATCATTGCCAGACCGATACCTGTGTAGAAAACCGGCACGCCGAACGCGTCACCAAAAGAGGTGGCAACAGCATAGGACTGAAGCGCCGTAAAACCGAAGCCGAACGTCACCAGCAGCAGTACGGAGTAGACACCTGCCAGCCACTTCCACTTGCTGCCCATGCCGCGGGCGATATAGTGCGCAGGACCGCCTCGATAGGTGCCATCGGGCTCAGCCTGCTTGTAGGTTTGAGCGAGGGTGCACTCAAGGAAGCTTGTCGCCATACCCATCAGGCCGACGATCCACATCCAGAATATAGCGCCGGGGCCGCCCAGGGTGATAGCAACCGCGACACCGGCGATGTTACCGCCACCGACACGACCGGCAACGGAAAGCAGCAACGCCTGAAACGAGCTGAGATGACCGTGTTTGTCTTTCTTAAACGCCTGACTGGCGCTGAGTATCCGGAACATGCGTCCGAAATACCGGAACTGAACGAATCGGGAAGCCAGGGTAAAGCCGATACCGACCGTTATCAGCAGTGCAATTAGCACCTTCCCCCAGAGTATATCGTTGAGAAAGTCCAACATCGGGAATCTCCGCTTTTCTTGTTGTAGGAAGTTTTTCTAGGAAGACGCCCATTTAAACAACGGTATGGCACTGATAAAATTTGACACTCTGACTACAGATTGGCGCAGTTTGGCGCTACCTGCGCATCAAAATGAGACAGGCGCAGTTTGGCGCACTTTTTAGCTGAGGATGGAGCCATCATGAACCAGCCGGGCATGCATGAGGACTTTGCACAGAATCTGCGACTGCTGTGCACCTACTACAAATCGATCGCGGAAGTGTGTCGTCGGCTCAACATCAACCGCCCACAGTTCAACCGTTACCTCGGTGGACAATACAAGCCCTCCGCCAATACGTTGCGGCGCATTTGCGAGTTTTTCGGGGTGGAGGTTCACGAGATACTGCTGCCCCACGGCCAGTTCGAGCGACTGGTTCAGGTACGTCCGCAGAGTTCGTCGACGCCCGACTCCACAACATCCCAAGCGTGCAGTCATCTCGACCAGCTCTCCCGCATCGGCAGTCACGGGCTTGAGCGCTATCTTGGCTACTACTTCGAGTACTACCTGTCGATGTCGACGCCGGGCAAACTGCTGCGCAATTTGGTCTGCCTTGAGTCACACGATGGCCAGGTGGTCTTTCAGCGCACCGAGAGAATGCGCCCTCACGCAGGTGAACCGGCCTGCCACAACCGCTATCAGGGTATCGCCTGTCTGCTCAGCGACCGTCTGTTTCTAACCGACTACGAAACCCTCAACCACCACGAAATCACTCAGACGATTCTCTTTCCCAGCTTTCGGAACCGCATTTCGCGACTGACAGGGCTCAAGATTGGTGTATCCGATAACAGCGAACGCATGCCCTGCTGTGCCCGCGTGGTGTACGAATATCTCGGTCAGGAGATCAGAATCCGCAAGGCGCTGGCGCTGTGCGGCCTCTACGACGTCGATGACCCTGCTATCGAACAGTCGATCCGTAACTCGGTGCGCAACGACATGAGCGTCGGCGAGATGCTGTTTCGCGCACGACACTGAAATGCTTGCACCCCGTGGTCTTTGGGTGATGATAGGAACATTGCTATGGCAAGGACCTTAAGATGACCGCTTTGGATCACTATGACGACCTGCTCGAGTGGCTACATCGGGGCGCAATGCGCGACTGGGATGTGCCCTCGCTGCTGCAGGAAATGGTCGAGCTAATGGAGTCCTTCGGCATCCGGCTCCACCGGGTCCACTTTGGCCTGCCGATGCTCCACCCGCTGTATGCGGTGAGTGCGTACAGCTGGCAGGCGGGCACAGGTGTCGTCAACGACAACTATCCGCGCGGCATAACCGAGAAAGCGTTCTGGACCTGCAGCCCGGTGCGTCCCTTTTACGAAAGCGGCGCAATCGAGGGCCGGATCCGGATTAAAGCCGGCACGTCCTCCGACCAATACCCAATGCTCAAGTCGGCCGCACACAACGGTGCGACCGACTACTTCCTGCAACTCACAAACTTCAACGATCGCAGCGTTTCACCCGATGGCCAGGAAGGCCTTGTCATCAGCTGGATGTCGTCTCGGCCAGATGGCTTCAGCGATGACGAACTGGAGCTGTTCCGCAAGTTTCACCTCCCCCTGTGTGCGCAACTGAAAAATCTGACTCACCGTCGGCTGGTCGATGACATCCTTCAAGCCTACCTCGGCTCCTATTCGGGCCAGCGCGTTCACGCGGGCCAGATACAACGGGGTGACAGTGAACTGATCGATGCCGTCATCTATTTCTGCGACCTTCGCAACTCCAGCCGACTCGCTGAGCAGTATGATGCGCAGGCGTTTCTGTCCGTACTGAATGACTATTTCGAGCTAACGGCAGGCACCGTTACCGAATTTGGCGGCGAAATACTGCGATTTATCGGCGATGCGTCCCTTGCCATCTTTCCCATCGCCCAATTCGGCGACCGGGAATCCGCCTGCAAGGCGTCACTAGCAGCCGCACTTGCCAGCGTCGCGCGCAGCGATGACCTCAACCGCCGGCGCATCGAGAACGGTGAGCCCGAAATAGAGTTTGGTATAGGTCTGCACCCCGGCATGGTGCTATACGGCAATATTGGCACCCCCACACGTCTGGAGTTCACGGTAATAGGCCAGGCTGCAAACGAAGCCGCGCGCGTTGAGAGCCTGTGCAAATCGCTGGATCAACCGGTGCTCGTTTCCCGCGCCTTTGCCGATGCGCTGGATATGAATTGGACCTCTTGCGGACATTTTGAACTGCACAACATCAGTGAGCCGATAGAAGTACTGCGTCCAGCGGATTAATACACCTTTATTGAGCAGCCACCCCCGCATCAGCTCCATCAATACAAAGCACCCGGGCCAATGACGCTTTAGCGGTGCTAGAGCGGCTATTCAGAGAATGTCGATTGCTGGACGCCGGGATGTGACGTCAAGGTGAGCCAAAAAACAAAAAAGCACCGCGAAAGGTGCTTGTTTGCTAAACGTGTTGAAGGGCGTAGCGCTTAGTGAGTATGGTGGCGACCGATCAGCGTAGTATCGCCCGCGATGTACGCAATCTTGCTTACAACCCAAGATTTCACGGCACGAGCACTTTTCTTGAAATACGCGGCACGTTCCATATCAGCCTGACGACGACATGCCCAAAATGAATTGAAGTTTTGATCGTACATGATTGCTATCTTGTGCCCATGAATGTCTAGTTGCTGCACATTTTAGGAAGTTTCCCACTTTGGAAAAAACAATCTTTTCTTGACCGACGATTGAGTTTAATTCATCTATAACGACCTCTCAGGTTAAAACTGTCAAAAAAGGGCTCACATGCCATTCGATATCACCGCCGTCGTTAACCTTATGGGCTTATCTGCCGTCGCCGTATTTGCCATCTCCGGCGCACTCGACGCCGCCCGACACCGCATGGACATACTGGGCTTTATGCTGATCGGTACCGTCACCGGTATCGGGGGCGGCACCCTGCGCGATCTTCTGCTTGGAAACCTGCCAGTGTTCTGGATCCGTGAACCGATCTGGATCAGCGTCTGTTTGATCGCTTCAGCTGCGACCTACTTCATAGCGCCTAAACTGGTATCACTATCGAAAGCACTGCTATGGATGGACGCCGTGGGATTGGCGTTGTTTGCCGTGGTCGGTACGGAGGTCGCGCTTAACTTCGACACTACGCCGCTGATAGCGGTCTGCATGGGTGTGATGACCGCCTCCTTTGGCGGTATCGCCCGCGACGTGCTGTGCAGCAGTAATCTGACGCTGATGAATGAGGAGCTGTATATCACGACCGCGCTCGCAGGCTCAGTGGTTTACCTGTCGCTCAACAGTCTTGAGCTGCCTCACAGCTACGACCTGATCGGCGGATTCTGCGTCGCCTTTCTGCTAAGAGCGCTGGCGATCCGTTTTAATATCAAGCTGCCGAATCCGTATAAGAAGGCTTAACACTTTCCAATTGTGAGCTGGCAGGCATGTCGGCCCGGCAAGGTTTCATGTGCCGGGCCTGATAACCGACCATCGCCCATCAGGCGCATTTGGGAGGATCCAGAGACTCTCCGGCTTCTCGAAGAATCGTGATCCCACCTCGGATCACAATAATCGAAATGATCGCACCGACGACCAGATCAGGATATCGACTCCCCAGAACGGCAACCAGTACGCCGGATAGCATGACACCCAGATTGGCGATGACATCGTTTGTGGAAAATATCCAAGACGCCCTCATGTGTACCCCGCCCTCTCTGTGCTTGGAAATCAGCACAAGGCACAGGACATTGGCAACCAGCGCCGCGGCACCAACAACAACGATGAGGGTGCTCTGTGGCTCACTACCAAACAGCAAGCGTCGCAGCGCCTCAAACAACACGCCAAGCCCCAATATAATCTGGAGATAACCGCTGACTCTGGCAGCTTTTGCCTGCTGGACGATCCCTTTGCCAACGGCATACAGCGACAAACCATAAACAGACGCATCCGCCAGCATATCGAGTGAATCGGCAATAAGACCGGTCGATTGCGCAAACCAGCCCAGGGTTAACTCCACAACGAACATAAACGCATTGATCGACAGAAGCGCTAATAGCGTTTTTCGTTCTAAACGATCGGCCTGTTCTGCTCCACAGCCACAATTTGACATTTTGCTATCCTATCGCTGCCAAGTGCTTAACGACCGAAGTGGGCTCCACACACTGACTACAGTTGTCGCAGCATAGCTGAGTACGGTTGTTGAGCAAAGCTACTGATTGGAGCCGAGCGCTTTTTCAGATTTTTCCCAGGCTTCTGCGAGGTCCTTGTAGGCATTGGAGAACCCTTTTTTCATCTGATCCCACGCATCTGCAGAGCTGGTTTTCATACTGCCGTACCATTCAGCCGTTTTATTTCGCAGCTTACGAAGGGTTTTCATGTCTTCACGGGCTTCCTGACGAGCAGCATCGCTCATGTCGTCAAAGTTTTGATCGATTTTTGCCTGCAACGCATCAATACGTTGATCCAACTTATTCAAGCTGTCTTTTGCTTCTTCAACTGCCTGATCTTTTTATCAGCAGTAAATGAGCCTATAGACTTAATTAATTCCTGAGTATCCCTCTTAACCTCTTCTATTGAAGCGCTGTCCTTTTCCGCCTGTGCATAGCAGGGCTGAGCAATACCCAGTGCGCCAATCAGCACCAGCGTCGGTATATGTAAATTCATTTAAAACCTCCTTAACAGGGTATATGCATCGAACAATAGTGTTACTTAAATCTCGAAGCCGCTGAGTGCAACGCTTTACCAAGAGACTCCCAAGCACTATCGATGCCTACTTTAAGATCTTCCCATGCATCGTCACTGGAGTTTTTAAGCTCAACAAGCTTATTTTTAACCGATACCTGCATAGACTGTAGCTCATCAATATGCTTGTAATACTCAATTCGTGTATCGGCCTCAGCAGCATCTGCCTTCGCTTTGAGCTTTTTAATTTCCGCGTCCCACTCGTCCAGCTGCGCTTGGAGTTTTTTTTGATATGCCTCTTTCCTACTCATAACCTTCCTCCTTTAAAAGGGAAGCGATAATATAAACATACTATTCCCGCTTCAAAAAGCATCTATATCAAGTCCCTTATTTATACAACCAAATATACCAATACCTCCACAGGCCTAATAACCATATCATGTAAAATCCTAATAATTCTAGCACATGCCCAAAAGACTGCTTTTAAATGAAAAGCATAAACAGTATTAACAACTATTGAATTCAAACACAGTGTAAATATAGACTGGCGACACCGCTCATATCACGATAACTATTTTTATCATAATGAGAATTTAACGTATTTTCTGCTTAGCCTGACCCGACCAATGCAAATATCAGGTTAATAAGACTCAAACCAGATGGTCGTTTATACGCCTGCGGATAGAATAGGTTCATATCCTCATTTCGCGAATCAGGGTTTCGCATCCAACAGCGCATAGCGCTTGGCGATTTTATCGGCAGCAGCCTGTAACTCGGACAGGGGTTAAATGAGTTTTAGCCAGCCGTGCCACCTGGTGGCACGGCCTGCAAATAAATAGCGGTTTAGGCAGCAGAGGGCGTATTGAGCAGGCGCACTTCACGCTGCGGGAAGGGTATCTCGATGCCTTCGGCTTTCAGCGCATTGAACATGGCAAGATTGGCACGGTACAACAGGTCGTAATAGCGCTCGGTCGGAAGCCAGATGCGTATACCCAGCGTAATACCGCTTTCACCGAACGCCTCTATACCCACCTGCGGTGCAGGATCCTGGCAGATCTCTTCACCAAAGCCTGACAGGGTTGATTTAAGCGACGCGATCGCGCGCTCGGGATCGGCGCTGTATGCGATATCGATGGAGACTTCCGCCAGCGTATTGGCGTGGGAGTTATGGATGATCTCGCCGACCACGTGTTTGTTGGGAATCGAAATCTCAACACCATCCTCGTTGGTCAGCAGCGTGTGCGACAGGTGCACCTCCTTAACCTGGCCGGTAACGCCCTGCACACTGATGGTATCGCCCACCACATAGGGCCGGGTCAGGACGATGGTCAGGCCCGCGCTGTAGTTGGACAGCAAACCCTGAACGGCCAACCCTGCCCCCAAACCGACGGCACCGATCATAGCCAGTAACGGGGTGACGCTGATCCCCAGCTTGCCAAGCGCCACCACGGCGACCATCGCGATGATGAGTATCTTGACGCAACTGGCGATAAACCGGCTCAGCGTGATGTCCAGATTGTGTCGCTGCATCAGAGCCAATGACCAGTTGGACACCTTGCTGGCCACCCACAGCCCCAGCAGCAGAATGATGATGGCACCGACAATCTGAAAACTGTAGGTCACAAAGAACTCAACGATCAGATTGTAGATCTCCTGCACCTGCGCCAGCTCAATTTTTACTGATTCATCCATTCTCGTATCCCATTCGTGAGCAAGGTTGTCTCTTAGCGTCGTGCCGTGTCTGCGTGCGCCATTAGACGCAGCCGACGAGAGGTGGCATCAACCAGAATATTCAGTATCGCGGTTACCGCTATCAGCAGGAAGGCGCGATCATAGCGGATCTCCTCAAACGCGGAGTCTATATAGAAACCCAACGTTGTTATGCCAAGAATACCCATGATTGCGCTTTCGCGCAGGATCACTTCCCAGCGATAGAACAGAAACGCCAGCATGGCCGGAAAACGGCGCGGCGTTTCGATATAGGCATAGCGCAGCAGCCCTTTAGGATCGTCAGGACGCGACACTCGGCCACCAGCCTCGGCGTCACTGGCGTTGGCAACGAGGAATGCAATCAGCCCGCCGTTGTGCAGCGCCAGCGCCAGCACAGCCGGCAAGCCGGAGGGGCCAAACAGCAGCAGAAATACAAACGCCAGCACCATCTCCGGCGTTGAGCGCAGTATCAGCAGCAGGAAACGTCCGGGCCAGCGTACAAGCGGGCCGCCCAGCACACGCGTGGCAAAGGGGTATGTCGCCAACACCACCACCGCCGTCAGCACCAGCGCAATCTGCGTAAGCAGCAGGGTCTGAATCAGACCGGGCCAGACCTGATCGGTGAACATCGTGGTGTACCACTGAAGTGCCGCGCCCCACTGCGCGTCTCTCAGCGGCTCCGGCCAGATATCGACGCTGACAAACTGCCAGAGATAGCCACCGTTACTGAAGCCGACCGTTTCAGGAAGCAGCCAGATTGCCAATCCGATATAGAACGGCAGTAACACAGGCTTCATCCAGAAACGGATCGTGGCGATCAGTAGTACAAACGCCCACAGCAGCGCACCGGCCTCGCTGTATTGCCCCTGTTTGAATGCGGTTTCAAGGTGAAAGCCCAGCGTCGGCAGGCCGATAAACCCCAGAATGGCGCTGGAGCGCAGGGCGCACTCGAAGCGGTAACGAATGTAACTGAGCAATGCCGACCAGCTTTGCGGAATCAGGGTATAGGCATAGCGTTTGAGCGTGCCCAGACTCGGCGACAAGGTCTGCCCCGGCGCGTGTGCCTGCTGCTCGAAAATCTCCGCAAACACCTTGGCAAAGACCCCGGTAAACGGGACCAGAATGGCCAACAAGCCAGTCGTGGCACTCAATCCGTAGAGCTGCATGAAGATCAGCCCCCAGAACAGCTCGTGCACCGACCGTATGGCCGCGCAGAAATAGCGCACCGCGCGCCAATGGAACAGCATCGCCAGCAACAGCCCAAGGGGTACTGCCAGTACCACGGCCAGCAGCGCAAACGCCACCGTTTGCCCCAACGACTCTGCCAACACCCGGGGTTCATCCCAGGCAGGCAGTATGACACCTCGCCCGATGCGGGCCAGTTCGTGCCAGGGGTCCACCGGATACACCGCAAGATCAGCCCATAGAAGGGACAGAGCGGCGGCCACCACCAACGCGAAACAGACACGGTTTAACGTGCGCACGCTTGAGCGAAGCCGGAAATAGGGGGTCGTGATCATGAGGCGGTTATCGCCCAGCCCGTTTCACTCGGAGCTGGCTGTTCCGACTCGGGCGATGAACTCTCCTGATAGAAAGCATCGAGCGCTTCGCTATCAAGTTCAGTCGCTGCGCGATCACAGCAGATTCGCCCATCACGCATCACGATGATCCGATCGAAATGTTCCAGCGCAAGACGGCGGTTGTGCAGACTGACAACGGCCGTTTCATGCTGCTGCAGCAGGTAATCGAGCAGCATCTGGGCCTGCAACGGGTCCACAGACGATACCGGCTCATCACCCAGAAACACCGGCTGCTGGCGATAGAGCGCTCGCCCTATGGCCACACGCTGACGCTGACCACCCGAGAGCCTGTCTAACGAGTGCCAGAGTTTGGTCTCCAACCCCAATGTTTCGGTTAACTTGGTGATAGCATCTCGGTGCGTGCGCAGTGGCCGAACCAGATTCCACAGCGCCGCGCATGTGCCCACACGGTCCAGCGCGCCGATAAACACGTTCTGATAGACCGAGAGAAGATCCACCAGCCCACCGCCCTGCGGCTGCAGTGCGATCTGTTCCGGGCACTGCTGATACAGCTGATTAAGCAAGGTCGTTTTTCCCGCACCGGACGGCCCGAGCAGGGCAACCTTCTCACCGGCACGGATGCTTAGGCTGACGGCATCCAGCACGGTATGGCCGCCCAACTCCAGCGAGTGGGCGGATAATTGAAACAACACCTGTTGATCAGACATCCGTGTTATCAGTCCAGCAGGCCAATCGCCTTAGCAGTGCTTTCGATGGGGCCGTAATCGTCGTTACTGGCGGGCACAAAGCTCTTGCGCGGGAAACTTGCCAGCAGGTCCGGATCGTTCATGTTCAGCAGCACCTGACGCACCTTTTCTTTGAAGCCTGCTCCAAAGCGCGCATCCACATCACCGCGAATGGTCCACTGGTAGTCGGGGTATGTCGGCGTGGTCCAGATTACCTTCACCTTGTTGGTGTCGATCTTGCCCTCTTCGAGCTCTTTCTCCCACACCGCGAAGTTGACCGCCCCGATCTGATAGGCACCGGACTGAACCTGCGCGATCGTGCGGCTGTGATCACCGGAGAAGCCGACCCGTGAGAAAATCTCTTCAGGCGCTGCGCCAAACTGCTCGCGCAGGTAAAACTCCGGCATCAAACGGCCTGATGTAGAGCCTTTAGAACCGAAGGTAAACGTCTTGCCCTTGAGCGCGTCGCTGAGGCTCTCGCCCGCTTCCATACCAGCACTTTCATGGGCAATGAAGTACGACTTGAAGAACTGGTCTTCATAACCCTGCGCCAGCGCTTCTGAATCCGGCACCAGACGGCGTGCCTGCACACCTGAGAGGCCACCAAACCAGGCCAGCTGAACCTGATCGTTGCGAAACGCAGTGATTGCCGCTGCGTAGGACTTCACCGGAATGTACTGCACATCGACATTAAGCTGTTCGCTCAGGTAGTCGGCCACCTTGCCGAAACGCTGCTGCAAACGGGATTCGTCGGCATCAGGGATGGCGGTAAAAACAAAGGTATCGGCCAGGGCAAATGTCGGCAGCGCCAACATAACCACAGCCATTGCACGGCTCAAAAATGACATAGTCTCTCCTTGTCTGGACGTGTGTCGATTAGTTCGCGTGATGACGCGATGTAAGATACTGATGAACCGCCTCCCGGTCGCCCCGGAACACAATTCGGCCTTCTCTTCGGCTGAGCTGATAGTCGTACATCGGATCGTAGTAATCCACCAGCAGCGTCAGAATCCAGTCCCAATGCAGATCGGGGTTACCGCTTCGATGTGCGGTGAGTGCTTCGTCCAGCATCGCGGCAACCTCAGCATAGCGGACACCACCCAAGCGCTTGCGTATGCGATAGAGCGACTGGGTCAGATCTTCGGCAAAGGCATTGAAGCCCTCCTCCTCGCCCAGTTTACGCTGCCATTCCTGCAGTTTTTCTAGAATGTAGTTGTGATAGCTGTGTTCAACACGCTCATCCAGCGGCACTTCAAGCACCACGATCGGGCTGCTGAGCATGCGCCGCTGCAGCGGCAGCGGAACTGAGCAACGCCCCACCAACCTGCCCTCGTCTTCAAGCACCACCGGTAGCCCTGATTGTATTGCCGATGAGTGTTCAACCTTGAGCAGGTCAACCGCCAGCGCATTCTCGAAATTCAACTGGCTCGGCTGACCCTCTGGCCGCCGCCCGAAGCTGGACCCCCGATGATGCGCAAGCCCCTCCAGATCAACGGCATTATCAAGCTGTTCGATCAGCTCCGTTTTGCGGCTGCCGGTCTGGCCACCGAGCAGCACCATGGGCTGGTGTTCACATATACGCTCAAACTCCCGAATCAGGAACTGCCGCATCGCCTTGTAGCCACCGGTAATCCGGGGATACTCGCAGCCGGCATCGCGCATCCACTGTTGACAGATCTGGCTGCGCAGGCCTCCGCGCCAGCAGTATAAGTACCCTTCAGGGTGTTCGTTGGCGAACGCGACCCAGGCGTTAACTCGGGCCTCCTTGATCGCACCGCTGACCAGTGAGTGGCCAAGCTCAATCGCAGCCTGCTGCCCTTTCTGCTTGTAGCAGGTGCCCACCTGCGCGCGCTCCTGCGTCGTCATCAATGGCAGGCTCACGCTGCTGGGAAATGCCCCCTTCTCGAATTCGATGGGCGAACGGGTGTCGATCATCGGAATATCGTTAAGGAAAATCTGCAGAAACTCGCTGCTGTCCGGACGGCTCACAGGCTAACCTCGCCCTCGACACGGACATACTCCGCGCCGCCGTAGGCTTCAAGCTCACCAATTGGCTGTGCGTGCACGCCGTGCTCGGTTAGCAGGGTTTCCAGCGCAGCCGCCTGATCGGGACGAATGGCGATCAGCAGGCCACCGCTGGTTTGGGGGTCGCACAACAGGTTGCGCTGATGCTCGGTCATGGGTGCCAGTTTGTGGCCGTAACTATCCAGATTGCGGCCGGTGCCACCGGGTACGCAGCCCTGTGCGAGGTAATCCAGCGCTTCGGGGATAACCGGCACGGCTGATGCGTTCACCACCGCCTGCACGCCACTGCCTTCACACACCTCCAGCAGATGCCCCATCAGGCCAAACCCCGTCACATCGGTAATGGCATTGACGCCCTCCAGTGCTGACACCCGGGCGCCGACGCTGTTGAGCCTGCACATGATGTCCCGTGCCAGATACGTATGCTCGGGCAGGAGCTTTTTCTGTTTCTGCGCGGTGGTGAGAATGCCAATTCCCAACGGCTTGGTGAGGTAGAGCTTGTCGCCGGGCTGGGCGCGATCATTCTGCTTGAGCTGTTCGCGGCTGGTAAGCCCCGTAACGGCCAAACCGAAAATCGGCTCGGGGGCGTCGATACTGTGCCCGCCTGCCAATGGAATACCGGCATCGGCACAAGCCTGACGGCCCCCCTCAACCACCTGCTGGGCAACCTCGGCCGGCAGCAGATTGATCGGCCAGCCCAGAATGGCGATCGCCATCAGCGGATTGCCGCCCATGGCGTAGATATCGCTGATCGCATTCGTCGCCGCGATACGGCCGAAGTCGAACGGGTCATCGACGATCGGCATAAAGAAATCGGTTGTGCTCAACACAACCTGCCCGTTACCGAGATCATAGGCGGCCGCGTCATCCTTGCTGCTGTTACCGACCAACAGGTTCGGAGACTCCGGCACTTTAAGTT
Source organism: Marinobacterium lacunae (assembly GCF_000705555.1). Classification (GTDB taxonomy): domain Bacteria; phylum Pseudomonadota; class Gammaproteobacteria; order Pseudomonadales; family Balneatricaceae; genus Marinobacterium_D; species Marinobacterium_D lacunae. Next base: position 116,820 of record NZ_JMQN01000047.1, on the reverse strand, counting down.
GCGAGACCAGAATCTGGTCCAGCACTTTAGGGGAAATCTTGCAGCCACAACCGGCTCCGTGGCTGTATTCGGTCAATCGAACGGGTGTATCGGACATGCCTGAGTCTCTCGAGCGTAAACAGAAGGTGAATGATACGAACTGACGCGACATTTGTCAGTGAATCAACATGGAGACAATGTAATATAGAGCTCTGCAAAGGGTTTCGGACACGCTTTATATGCACACTGATTACAGCCACCTCGTACACATTCAGTCCCACGACGAGTTGAAACTCTATGAACTCATCCCCGATGTGGTCTGGATTTTCGATCTCGACAAACATGGCTGGTGGTGGGGCAACAGCGCAGCGCTCTCATTTTGGGGGCTGGATACGCTGGATCAGCTGATCAACAAGGATCTCTCGGGCGATACACAAGGCGCGCGCGACCGCACCCTGCAGACGTTCGAACTGGCAGCCAAGAACGGGCTGACCGTCGATCCCTGGACAACCTACCCCAACGGCAAACCCAAGACGCTATTCATGCGGCATCGGGCGGTTACCGTTGGCCCGCACAAGCACCGGGCCATCATCGCGTACATCAACGAGGAGGTGAATCTGGGCGAAACGCCGGAGAACCTGCTGCTGGTTGAGGCGATGCGCTACACCAACGTGCTGGTCACAAGCTTTACATTCGAAGGCAAGACCGTTATCGAGAATCCGGCCGCAACCGAAGCCTACAAACATATCGATACACAGGCTCTGCCCGAGGGCCATTCAGCGTTTACCGCGCGTTTTCTTCACGCGTCGGAAGGCACGTCACGGCTTGCAGAAGCACTCGCCCAAAAAGGCGGTCGCTGGACCCACCTGATGAATACAGGCCAGGGCGTGCGCCGCCATACGCTGGATATTCGCATCACACGACACCCACTAAGTGGCGAGTTTCTGATACTGGTTGCGGAGTATGACGTGACCGACCTGCACAACGCGCTGGATGAAGCCCAACAGGCCCGAAGCGAGCTTGAGCACATGGCTCACCATGACGCACTCACCGGCATCCCCTCCATGCATTACCTGTCAGTCAGCGCCCAAAACCTGCTGGCCAACTTACAGCGCAACCAGCACAAGGCTGCCCTGCTGTTTATCGACCTCGACAGCTTCAAGGAGGTCAACGATAAGTGGGGCCACGGGGCCGGGGATCAGGTATTGGTCGAGGTGGCCAAGCGGCTGTCACACAGGGTGCGCCAGTCTGACATTGTCGCGCGCATGGGGGGCGACGAGTTCGTCGTACTGCTGAACAATATTGTCGATGAAGACAACGTAAAACCGATTTGCGAGAAGATTGTCGAGGCGGTTCGCCAGCCGATATCGCTTCGACTGGAAGGCGCTAGCGATCAACTGGCCTGTATCGGTGCCAGCATCGGCGTTGCCCTTTACCCCGATCACGGCCAGACACTGGAAGAGCTTATCAAGGTGGCCGACCGCTCGATGTACGATGTTAAAAAGAGCGGCAAGAACGGCTACGTATTCGCGGATATCGCCTGAAACCAGCGCGCAATACTCAACTGGCGTGCGTTAACGCGGTGCCGCACTTGTGCTCGCGCTTGATCTCGTACATGCGCCGGTCGGCCGCATCCAGCAGCCCGCCGACATCGTAACCATCGTCCGGGAAGCACGCCGCACCTATACTGGCATGGAGGTGATATATCCGGTGCTCGAACAGAAACGGCGCATCGATCATCTCGTACTGACGCTGTATAGCCGCATCGAGCCCCTCAGGTACATCGATCGGCTTAAGCAGCACACCGAATTCGTCCCCGCCGAGACGCGCCACCGTATCCGATGCACGGGCACCGGCTCTGCTGCGGTTGGCGAACTCCTTTATCACAGCATCTCCTACCCGGTGACCATAGGTGTCGTTGATCTTTTTAAGATCATCCATGTCGATCATCAGCACGCCCACCGGACGGGCATCACGCGAACCCAGCGCGATGGCGCTGCGCAGTCGGTCGATAAACAGTGAGCGGTTGGCAAGCCCGGTCAGGCTGTCATGGGTCGCCTTGAAGAAGAGATCGTCCCGACCGTATTTGGTGGCAAAGAAAATGGTCGTACCAACCAGTTCAGATGACAGGCCCAGCAGTGTCATATGCGCCGTTGTGAACTTCCCCGGCTGTTGAGACACCGCCTTGAGCACCCCAACCGTGACCTCCTTGTACTTCAGCGGCACCACGATCATCGAGCGTGTGCCCAGCTGTTGGCAGGAATCATAATTGACGCGGGGATCTTTCTCGGTGTCGTCACAGCGCAGTATTGCACCGGTTTCGACACACAGGCCAGACAGACTGTTTTCGCGCTTGAGCTTCAAACCAAGTCTCGACTTAGCAAGACCCGACGCCGCCCGATTGACCATCCAGTCGCCATCGACTAACTCGATCAACGCACCATCGGCACCGGTCAGCGGCAACGCCCTTTCCACGACCAGTTCCATTACATCGCCAAGATCCAACCCCACCTTCGCGATGTCGGTCTGAAGCTTGATCACTTCCAGCAGACTATTTTGAGAAGGCATAATACTCGCCTCACTACAGTGGTTACTTCCCTGCCAGAAGCGTACCTACCCCTTCTATAGAGCGTTTGGGAGTAAGGCTCTCCCTGCTAATGACTCACCTCCCAAGTATAGCGTTCAGCTATCAGTCACATTTTTGTCACAGAGCCGAAAATAACCCCGCATGAATATTTTTCCGGACAAAAAGAAGGGATGTTTCAAGATCGAAACAGACGCGATGTAAGCCTCATGAAAAACTGTTAGCCCACCGAAGCATCATCGCCCAGCAAGCGCTTTTCCCGGCTTTCAAGCCACTGTTCAACCACACGGTTGCTGACCTGTGTATCACCCCTGAGCAGGGCAGTATCAAAAATTTTCGACTCGATACTCTCATCTTCGTCAGTCAGCTGGCGAAATTCGCGCCTTAGGCTAATGAGCTCTTTGGCTGCATCGACGGCATCTTTTCGAATCTTGAGATCTTGCGATTTCAGCTGCATACGCCCGCCAAAATAGAAACTGATAATCACACTGAGCAGTGCCCAGTATCCGGGCGGCATGATCTCGAACGACTTCGCGATCAGCAGGAAACGCTCGGGGTTGATCGGTGCCAGAACAAAGAAACTGAGCACCGCAATGGTCAACAGCGGGCGCGGCAAGCGGTTGAGGCCATCCACCAGCGAGTCCCACCAGGTGCGCCTTAGACGATTGTGAAACTCGGCTGAAAACTGCTCCAGCGAGGCCCGATCCCGCTCGATATCGGCCATCTGCTCGTCGTGGATACGCTGCCCCCTGTTTTCGCGGTTTTCCACGAACACTTCGGCCACCGCCTTGCCACCGGTAAAGAGATCGGTAATCACATTCCACCACGCCATCAGGACAGCCCCCGCTCAAACTCATTCACACGATTCATCCAGCCGTTGAGAAACACCCGCTGTGACGGCCGCATCTCGACGATGACACGGTAAAAGTTGCGCCGCTCCTCTATCAATGCCCGTAACAGCACGCGGCCCATCTCGCGCTCGGCCCAGACAGCGGCTCTGCGGGTATTGGGCCCGACGGCGCCATCTTCTGACAACGCGGGGGTATAGCGGGCCTGATTGCACACGCTCTGCAAAAACCGAATGGCACGGCGCGGGCCGTGATTAACGGCGCTGTCGAACAGAAAGGGCTGAACGGTATCGGGCAGCGTATTGAGGCTGGGCGCTATGTAGTAGTTGCGCTCGTAGATCTCGCGCGCCACCTCGACAGAGAGCGCCTCCACCTCAGAGGGTGTGGCCGCGCGACCGTAATAGCGCGAGAGCGTTTTTTGCGTAATGCCGAATTTGGTTGGCCCGCCGCGATCATCCGGGTGATCCACATAACCACCCTCGCGAACCAGTATCTGATCGATCATCTCCTTGACTGTTACCACCGCCACCCCCTGTGCGCTATCAAATGTCTCTCTTAAGAGTCAGTATCAGAAAGCGCAGCAGGATAACGGCCGAGGCGACATCGGGCAAGGGTGCCCCATTGACGCAGATCTACAGGTTAGGCCGTTACACCGGCAATCAGCTCGGCCCAGGCGGGCGTTAACGCCCTCCAGCTCAGATGCGATACATCCGGCACCTGAAGCGCCTCGCCTTTGGCCTTTTGCTCAGCCAAAGCTGCCACCATCTGCGCCAACGCCCTACTCTCATCCGCTTGCGAATAACGGCACTCATCCGGAAACAGCTCGGTATAGGCAAGCCTATCAGGGACAACCGGGCGACAACCCGCGGCCACCGCCTCTAGCACTGCGATGCCCTGAAAATCATGCAGCGCCGTTGAGAGCGCCACATCACAGCGCTGCAACAGCTGACGATACTCAGCAACCTGCTCAATATGGCCCCAGCGGCCAAGATTGCCACCGGACTCAAGATCGCGCTTGAGATCATCAAACACCGCGGGCGTCGAGCGAAACTGCTGCCCCACAACATGGAGCGTGAACCGCACACCGGATGCCTGCAGCGCCTTGACCGCCGCATGCAAAAGCTCAGGCCCCTTGTCGAACTCCCAACGGTGATTCCACACTAGCGAGAGCGCATCGGAGGTTGGTTCAGGCGGCAGAAACGCCGAATCCGGCATGGGTACAGGCAGAATCTGTGCGCGCGCGCGGATGTGATCAATTAACCCCGGCGGCACCTGATCCGGCAACTTGCGCAGCAGGCGCTCGGCCCCCTCAAGCAGGGTGTCACGGTTGTAGGCCGAGTTGAACAGCACCCGATCACCGCACAGGGCGTTATACAGATTCAGAATCAGCGGCTCGACGCTGCGGTACTCGCGGCCCGACTCCGGATAGGCAAACTGGTTTTCATGGAAATAGACCAGCGTCGGTGTGCTGGCCAGCGAAGGAATAAACCCGCGCAGGCTGGTGAGGTCCACCATCGATGTGGCGATCACCAGATCATAAGACCGGCTTAATACCTCGCGCTTGCCAAAGGCCCAGCTCAGGCTGTTGCCGCGAATGCGCCAGCTGAAATAGCGCGCAGGCAGTGACAGAACCGTCCAGTCATGTTCGGGAAATGCCGCAACCAGCCCCTTACGCCAATAGCTGTGGCTGACCGCATCGTACGCCGACAAAAGAAGAATCCGCATGACCACCTGACCTTAACGCTCAATTCGGTCCGCGATTCTATCAGGATTGTCGAACCGCATTGAGCGCGACACAGGTTGAGGGGACCGAGGACTGTCGCTATGGACCGGAAGCTGTGTTGCTTATCAGTCACCATTAAGCAGAGCGACTCGAGCGCGAACGAACCTCCATAACCGATACGCGGGAGCGTGACCGGCGAGGATTAAAGCGACGCCCGTACCAATTGCTCCGGCCGATACCATATGCTCGATCCCCACCGTCTCGCCCAACAATAACACCCCAAGCCCCAGAGTGGTCACCGGGATCAGTGCGGGCAGCGTGGCACCGACCAGCGGTCCAAGCAGTTCAGCCGAACGATTGAACGCATAGATAGCAAGAACACTGACCAGAACACCCTGAAACCCTGCTTGCATCAGTATGTCCTGTAAAGGCGCCGCCGCAATCCGCTTGGGTAAGGCGACGATATAGACCGGTAGATAGATGACTGCTGATCCGATCGCAACAACAGCGGTAGCACTCAGCGCTGGAATATTGGTACAGCGGACAATTAATGCATAAATCGCCCACATGATGCCGGTCCCCATGAGAATCAGATGGCCGACGGTGAAACTGCCTACCAATTCCGTGAAAAGGGCAATCCCGACAAGGATCAGCACAGCACCGCCGATACGGACCCTACCGATCCGGTCGCGGAAAATTATCCAGCCCAGCAACAGCGAAGTGACCGCCATCATCCCGGGATTGATAGATCCGGCAGCCGAAGCAGGCGCGGTTTTCAACGCCAGTGAGATAAGTAAAACATAGGGCGCGCCGAATCCTGCCACCATCGCGATAAGCCCGCACACGCCGGCACGCTTAAAGACAAATCCACGTTGAAGAACTAACGGAAAAAGGACCAGACCAGCCACGCCAAACCGAATAGCAGTCAGGTCATACGCATTCAAGCTTGTTGTAACGCCAAGCCGGAGCATCACTAAAGACCCCGACCAAACTAGGATAGCCGTTGCTGCCCAGAAAAGACCGAGCAGGCGCTTATTCAAGAAAATGGACATAGGGTCTCCTTACCTCTTTTTCTTCAGGTGAAGACTATGCTTTGATCTTGATTTAGAAAAACGATACGTTTTAACCCTATGAATCAGGAAAACTCAACACTGGAACCCTTCGACGTTTCCGCTCCGACGAACCGGACCCTAAATCTCGATGCGCTTCGTAGCTTTGTGGCTATCTGCGAGACCGGGTCCTTTCGGCGAGCCGCCGTGCGAGTCAATCGCTCGCCCTCGGCAATCAGCCTTCAGATGCGCAAGCTCGAAGACCTCCTTGGCACACAACTGCTGCACCGGGACGCCCGTCACGTCAGTCTGACAGAGCACGGCGATATCTTGCTGGGTGTCGCCCGCAGACTTCTCGGGATCAGTGACGAGGCGATGGCGTTGTTCCAAGGCTCGCCCCTTGAGGGGCGGTTGCGCCTGGCGGCGCCACATGATCTGGGAATCTCTCTGGTGCCCCGTCTGCTAAGGAGGCTGGCCGAGACTCACCCTGGCATCGTGGTGGATGTTCGCCTTGACACCAGTGAGTCGGTAAAGCAGAAATTGACGGACGGCGCTGTCAACGTCGCTCTCTTCAACGACATCGTGCCATCTACGATCAACGCACAGGATCTGTTTTCAGAGCCATTGAAATGGCTGATGCGCGAGGGTGGGCGCGCAATCGAGCATGATCCTCTGCCAATTGCGGTGGCCGACGTCGGCTGCGCTTGGCGTGACGCCGCCCTGCAAGCGTTGCAGGAGGCAGATATGCCCTATCGGATTGCATACTCCAGCGACACATCAATGGGCCAAGTCGCGGCCCTGCGCGCTGATCTCGCGGTTTCAGCGTTGCCGCTATCACTTGCCGATCGTGATTTGGTTGAAGTACCGGCGGCATACGGCATGCCATCGCTGCCGAAAACGCATATTCGGCTGGCTGACGATGGCAGTGAAATAGCAAAAGTTTTTGCCGCGTTAGCAACCATGGACTTTCCAGATCACGTTTAGAGTGGACCACGAAAGTAAGGCATCATTTGAACGTGTGTTTTTCCAAGAAATCACGACTGGCCACCCCGGCTGATTTGAGTGCGCCTCCTACTTCCGCTTAGTATCTGGCCCCCTTATCTTAAGCGACTTGGCATACGAAGCAGGCTTTGCGGTCATTTACGTCAGTGGCCACATTCGACCCGAAGCTGACAAGATGGAAGATCTACCGCATCGACCGTTTTTGGCCCTTTGCAGACATAAGGTGTGCCGTGCACCTAGCGCAGCTATCGGCACATAACGGTCGTTGGTTACTTCTGCAAGTGGTGGTCCCAAGGGACTACCGCGTCTAGAGGACTAGGGGCGATTCACTTTGCTACTTGATGTAGTGATTCAATGACCCCAGAAACCGATTTAGATGGTACAGTCACCACCGAAGGAGAGTGAGAGTTGGTAACCCATGGGGGATCAGCACAGCAGAGTGCGAAGTGTCTCATGCTGAGAGACTTGTTTGTAGAATCCCCAATCAGTTGAAAAGGCTATGGTTTATATATAGCCGCAGCCTTTTATCAAAATAAATTTAATAAAGCTATCACCAAGCTAATAATAAGCGTACTATGAATTGGCTTGAGAGTAACACCTGCATTTATGCGCCTTTTCGACGTCCTGCCTAATCGTATGTACCTCGTTCTGTTTTCATAAGTCATTGTATTATTTAAAGCATTATCCGAACATGTTCAGCATTTTAGCTGTGGTGTTCAAACATTTATTTGAACGAGAATACTATTATGTCTACCACTACTGGCACCGTTAAATGGTTCAACGAAACTAAAGGCTTCGGCTTTATCCAACAGAAGAACGGTGGTCCGGACGTTTTCGCCCATTTCAGTGCGATTTCGGGTTCAGGCTTCAAAACCCTTACTGAAGGCCAGGAAGTTCAGTTCTCTGTTACTCAGGGCCAGAAAGGTCCTCAGGCTGAAAACATTTCCGCGATCTGAACCTCGAGTTCAGTAACCGATTAAAAACGGGCCCTTGTGGCCCGTTTTTTTGCCTGGGAATAAGGCCTAACTTGAGACAAATGATAAGCGTAAAGAGATCTGCAACCACCTCAATGTCACACGCAAAAGGAAACCTTCTTAGGCTTGATGACCAGTTGCGTCAAGAGGCGTACCGAATCCGTGTTGGGTCATAAGCTCCTATTCCATCTAATGTCCTCTTTGTGCGCTAAGCCGAGGTACTCTTTATCACCACCTTTGGGTAACAAGCCGCAGCTAGAATTTGGAGGCAGCCCCCTCACCCCTCCGGCTGATATATCCCACACGCGATATAGCACTGCTCCCCCATCGCTTTTACAAAGCTGTGCTTGGGTTCGGGTTTTCCGGTGTGAGGGTTCATGAAGCTGTAGCTGTACCAACCCTCGCCTTTTTCACGGGCAGTTTGCACCAGTGGCGGGCACAGGGGTTTGCCATCGGCGTCCTTGGCATTGGCCAGGTTCTTGCCGACCAGTTCGCGGTTGCCGCCATGCGCCAGCATGTTGCCGTCGTAATCCTGAACCAGCAGATACAGCTCACCCTGCACAAACTCCCCTTCTGGGTCGTTGAATACGCTAATCGCTTTCTCGCGGCCGTGAGCCTGCACATACTCGTAGGCGCGATGTACCAGCGCCTCTGCATCGGCTTTGGTCACCAAACGGAACTGCCCAATCACATGTTTCATTTCGTTGGCCGAGCGCGAGAGTTTGGATACGATCTGGCCGTTGAGATTGACGTTACCCGATGTCTCGTCCATCAGTTTGGCCACCTGATGCAGGCTGTTGGAGAGCTCTTCAGTGGTTGCCGTGGTTTGACGTGAAGCAACGGCAATCTGCTCGATCTCGCCGACCAGCGATGCAATATGGGTAAGAATGTCGCTCAACGCGGATTCAGAGCGCTGGGCGTCTTCGGTGCCGCGTTGCACCACCACAACGCCCTCCTCCATGGTGTGCACCGCTTCTTCAAGCTCTACCTGCATCGCCTCGACCGTGCTGCGAATCTGCTCGGTCGCCTGTGTGGTTTTCTCCGCCAGTTGGCGCACCTCACCCGAGACCACCGCAAAGCCGCGCCCCTGATCGCCAGCGCGGGCGGCTTCTATAGCCGCATTGAGCGCTAGCAGGTTTGTTTGCGAAGCGATGTTGCCGATCAGATCGATGATCTTCCCGATCTCGTCCGAACGCTGGCCGAGGCGGCGGATAATATCGGCCGAGTCGGTCACGATACGTGTCGTGCGGTGCATCGACTCGATGGTGTTGTTGACGATCGCCTGCCCCTGTAGGGCTACGGCGTTAGCCTCGCGGGAGTTTTCTGAGGCACCGTCACAGTTGCGGGCCACATCGGCGGCGGCGGCCGACAGCTGCTCGCTGGCCGAGGCTGACATGTTCAGTTGGTTAACGATTTCGTCGGTTGCGCGGTCGATGCGCTGAAGATTGGTATCCAACCCCTGCGCCGAGTGCGCAAGCAGTACGCTGTTTTGGGAGAACTGGCTAAGGGCATGCTTGAGCTTGTCGATACCCTGACTCAGGTGAGCGACAGCACCGCGGGAGTCACTGGATACGCCTTCGAGCGTCAGATCGCCCTTCATCAGGCGCGCCGCCAAAGACTCGATGCCGCCCTGGTGCAGGGTGCCACCGGATGCGCCGCGCATAGCACGCGCAACAAACGTAACCGCCATAAGCACGAGCACTGAGCAGAGGCCGTAGATGCCGATCAGCGCGCTGGCCTCTGGCCCCGCCGTATAGATCCGGTAGCCCAGAAAACACCAGATTGCCGTAAACAGTGCGCCAAAACAGACGAATAAGCTGAGCTTCGACCGCATACATCCCCCGGGCTGATGCCCTCGTTTTAATTATTTTTAGTAAATGCATATAAGCACAACAGTTTTAACAGGTAAACATTGACGTATTAAACATACAGCAGTCAGCTTACCCCGGCGTTAGACCGGTCCAGCCAAAAGCGCGCTTGAGAAAAGCAGGCGCACCGGACATCACCGGCACCCCGTGCGCCATCACGATCGCTTTGGGCTGCCAGGAGAGGATCGTTTCTAGATGCGCCCGCACCAGCGCCTTGTTGGGGTAAAAGGTGATGCGCCAATCGATGGGTGTTTTGCCCTTGGGCGCGACGATACCGGCACAGCGCGCTATCCAGCGTTTGAGTGGCGGCAGCGCTTCGGGGGCGAAGTTTTCAATCAGATCGGTCAGCAGCAGCGTCGAGGAGGCACGGTGGAAAAATACGCACTCCTGCATCGACTTCGAACCGGTAAACAGCAGGCTGTCGATCTCCTGTGACCAGCCGTACTCGGCATCTGGCAACAGTGTTTGATTGAAGTGAACATCGGGACGCTTCTCGATCACCTCCCGCGTGCCGCACAGCTGCGCCTCTGGATACGCCTCAGCCCAATCCCCGATAAAGAGATGATGCAGCGCATTGGGTGCAATCAGGTATTGGATGGGCCCCAAAGCGTTCAGAGACTCTCGAATCTCGGCGGTCAGTTTAATGGGGCTATGCACCCACAGCCCTCCGTCTGACAACCGAATGACGGTCATCCGCGTGGTGTAGGGCAAGGTAAAGAATGGGACGGCTTCGCCGTCGAAGATCCAGATATTTTCACCGATGGACTGCACTGTCTCTCCTTTTACGTGTGGTGTTCCTTGGGATGTGTTTGCGTGCGCCAGAGGGATTGTACCGATGCGGTCATTTCCGTGCGGTTAATGTTTGGCGGGCAAACAGTCCATCGCACACCCGAAAAGCCTGCCACTCTCTGTTTCAATTGTTAACAAGAAAATCGCACGCCGACATTCGGCGTTCACCTCGGCGTTCTGTAATCGCTGTCAACGGCGGATCTGCTCTACCGCTGAACCTCGATAAAAATTAAAAAAACGGGAGTTCCCAATGAAACATAAAGCGATCGTTTCTGCGTTGGCTCTGGCCGGCGCTCTATGCACCACCTCTGCATTTTCTGAAGACAAGCCAATTGTCGGCCTCATCACCAAAACCAATACCAACCCTTTCTTCGTCAAGATGAAAGAGGGCGCGGCAATGAAGGCCGAAGCCGTTGGTATCGAGTTGCGCACCTTTTCGGGCAAGTTTGATGGCGACAATGAATCTCAGGTTCAGGCTGTCGAGAACCTCATCGCTGCCGGTGCAAAAGGTATTCTGATTACCCCGAACGACTCGGCCGCCATTGTGCCTGCAATCGACCGAGCCCGTGCGGCCGGCATGCTGGTGATTGCGCTGGACACCCCGCTCTCCCCTGCCGATGCGGCTGATGCAACCTTTGCAACCGACAACTTCAAGGCCGGTGAGCTGATCGGCCAATGGGCGGCGGCGCGCCTTGGCGACAAGGCGGCCGATGCCAAGATCGCCATGCTGGATCTGAATACCAGTCAGATCAGCGTCGATGTCGCCCGCGATCAGGGCTTCCTCAAGGGGTTTGGTATCGATCTGGCCGACCCGAAACGGATCGGCGATGAAACCGATCCGCGCGTAGTCGGTAACGATGTCACCCAGGGTGCCGAAGAGGGCGGCCGGCGGGCGATGGAAAACCTGTTGCAGAAAGAGCCTGATATCAATGTGGTGTACACCATTAACGAACCGGCCGCTGCCGGGGCCTATGAGGCACTGCGTGCTGTTGGCCGAGACAAGGATGTACTGGTGGTATCGGTTGATGGCGGCTGCCCCGGTGTCGATAACGTGAAGGCTGGCGTCATCGGCGCAACCTCCATGCAGTTCCCGCTGAAAATGGCTTCCATGGGTGTCGAGGCGGTGCTGGAGTTCGCCAAAACAGGCAAAAAGCCAGAAGCGACACAGGGGCTCGATTTCGTGAACACCGGTGTTGAGCTGATTACCGACACGCCCGTCGACGGTGTTGCGTCCAAGAGCTCGTCGGATGGATTGGATATGTGCTGGGGCTAACACCCGCACGCTGACGCCAGGAGGTGCAAGCGGCGAATGGCTCGTTGCTTGCACCCGATTCATCAGATCGGAGAGTTCCCATGTCCAACACTACTGTGAAATCAGCCGCCGCCGAGCATGAGCTGGTTGCCGCCGCAGCCAGTGGCGACTTCGCGTCGTTCAAGCGCGAGTCCGAGCCGCTGCTCACCCGGCTGCACCGTTTCTTCCACCGCTACCCCACCGCGGCCCCGGCCATCGTGCTGCTGATGGCCGTGCTCGTGTTCAGCACGCTCATCGGTGACCGCTTCCTGCACCCGTTCAACCTTTCGCTGATCGTTCAGCAGGTAACCATCATCGGCATTCTGGGCATCGCTCAGACACTGATCATTCTCACCGCCGGGATCGATCTGTCGGTCGGCGCCATCATGGTGCTCACGTCTGTGATCATGGGCCGCTTTGGCGTTGAATACGGGCTCTCGCCAATACTGGCGCTGGGCTTTGGCCTGTTTGCTGGCGCGCTCGCCGGGTATATAAACGGCCTGCTAGTGACGTTTTTCCGCCTGCCGCCCTTCATTGTGACGCTCGGTACATGGAACATCTTTTTCGCCCTGAATCTCTGGTATTCCGGTAGCCAGACCATTCGCTCGCAGGCGATCGACGCCGCCGCGCCGATACTGCACTGGACCGGCCAGAGTATTGAACTGCTGGGCGCGCGCTTTACCTACGGCTCACTGATGATGCTGGTGCTGTTTGCCATCGTCTGGTACGCGCTGAACTGGACAGCCTGGGGCCGCCATGTATACGCCACCGGGGATGACCCGGCCGCGGCACGCCTTGCCGGTATCCGCACCGACAGGATTCTGCGCTCGGTGTATATCGTCGCGGGCTTCTTCTGCGCGGTTGCGGCCTGGGCACTGATTGGCCGCATCGGCTCTGTCAGCCCGCAGGCGGGCATGATGGCCAACCTCGACTCCATCACAGCGGTGGTGATCGGCGGCTGTTCACTGTTCGGCGGCCGCGGCTCAATCTTCGGCACACTGCTCGGTGCGCTGGTTGTCGGTGTATTTCGCAACGGTCTGGCGCTCTCGGGCGTCGATGTACTCTGGCAGGACTTCACCGTGGGCCTGCTGATCATTATCGCGGTCGGCCTCGACCAGTGGATCAGGAAGGTGTGATATGACGACTGAAAATCAAAAACTCGTGCTCAAAGCCACCCAACTGGTTAAGCGTTACGGCCATGTAACCGCCATCGACGGTGCCGATTTCGAGCTGCGCGAAGGTGAAATACTGGCGGTGATCGGCGATAACGGTGCCGGAAAATCATCGCTGATCAAGGCGCTCTCCGGGGCACTGGTCCCCGATGCTGGTGAGATCCTGCTGGATGGCGCACCCGTTCAGTTCAAAAGCCCGATGGATGCACGCAAAGCCGGTATCGAAACCGTCTACCAGAATCTGGCCGTCGCCCCCTCGCTGAATATTGCGGACAACCTGTATCTGGGCCGGGAAAAGCTCAAGCCCGGCATTCTCGGCAAGGTGTTCAAGATGCTCGACCGCAAGGCGATGCATGAGGAGGCAAAAGCAAAACTGGCTGAACTCGGCCTGCTGACCATTCAGAACATTCATCAGGCGGTCGAGACGCTCTCGGGTGGCCAGCGTCAGGGTGTTGCGGTAGCGCGCTCCGCCGCGTTCGCCAAACATGTGGTGATCATGGATGAGCCCACCGCCGCATTGGGGGTAAAAGAGTCACGCAGGGTACTGAACCTGATCAGGGATGTGCGCGACCGGGGGCTTTCGGTTGTGCTGATCAGCCACAACATGCCGCACGTATTCGAGGTGGCCGATCGCATCCACATTCATCGGCTGGGTAAGCGCGTGGCGGTCATCAAGCCCGACACCCACAGCATGTCCGACGCAGTGGCCATCATGACAGGCGCGATGGATCCGAACGAACATCCGGCCGGTGCGTTTGCCGCCTGAACCATCTCTTGTGGGGGCTCTGTGCTTGTAGTCTTTGGGCAGCATTCGCTGCCCTTTTTTATGCTAACGCTCACTATCCACCTGTTTGCGCAGCTCCGTCAGCTCCTGGGTCAGCTTCTGGTTGATGACGCGTTGCTCGAAAATCTCCTCGTCCTGTTTGTCCAACCTCTCCTGAAGGTGCTCAAGCGTCGCTTTTTGCGCTGACAACTCCCCTTTCTGGCGCTCGATTGTCGTCTGCAGTTCGGTGACGAAGCTGTAGCGGACGTCTTCGGCATCCGGGCGTTTAATCCCTTCTGGCGGCGCAGAGTCAGGGCCGCCCAACTCTGTCGCGATGTGGCTGTAGATCGCATGCAGATCGCGCTTTTCTCTTTCGCTGTAGCCGACACCGCTCTCGATCGCCCGGTGTGCGCTCGCCGCGCCGATGGAACCGGCCAGCGTGATCTCCAGCATGCGATGAAACTCCACCAGCTCGATAATGGTGAGGCGGTCCTTCTTCTGTGCCTGCAACAGATCAACAATCTGCGCCACCTCCCGCTCGGCCTTTTTATCCGGCAGATAGCGCGAGAGCAGCTTCACCGCTTCGGCACACTTCGGCCGAAACTCCACATAGGCTTCCAGCCCCGTCAGCCGTCCCGTGTGCACGCGGCTACCGGATGACATGGCGCGCATAAACTCCGCCAGCTGGGTGCGCTCCTCTTTGGTTGGCGTGTAAAGCCAGGAGCCCAGCAGAAAGAATGCGATATTGAAAAACAGCGACCAGAACACGCTGTGGCTGATCGGCGAGAGCATATCCATGCCCATCAGCGCCTCAGGACGCAGCCACTCGATCCGCCCCGGGCCGTAGATCAGCCAGGTTGTATCGATCCAGCCCTGACGGCTGAATGCCGGCAGCACAAGGGTATAGAACCAGACCAGCAGCCCCAACATCAGGCCGGTAATCGCGCCGATACGGTTGGCTCCGCGCCAGACCATGCCACCGAACATCGCCGGGGCGAATTGCACCACCGCCACAAACGAGATAGTGCCCATGGTCGCCAGCATGTAACTGCCACTGAAGATCCAGGCGACGCCATAACTGCACAGAATGATCACCGCGATCATCAGCCAGCGCAGCTGCAGCAGGTACTGGCGCATGAAGTTGCAGGCCTTCACCCCTTCGATGACCGGCATCATCAGATGGTTGGTGGCCATGGTCGAGAGCGCCATGGTACTGATGATCACCATACCGGTCGCGGCTGAGAAGCCGCCGATAAACACCAGCAGGGTTAACCACTCAGCCCCCTGCATGTAGGGCAGGCGCAACACGAACTCGTCCGCCAGAGCAGGCGGCAACCCCTGAAGCAAACCAGCGGCGGCGATGGGGGTGATGAACAGATCGAACAGCAGCATATACACCGGCAATATCCACATTGCGGTGCGAATGTCGCGCTCATTGGAGTTTTCAACCACGGCCAAATGAAACTGGCGTGGCAGACACTGAATGGCGACCATGCCCAGCACGATCAGCGTGATCCACTGTGCCGTCACCGAGCCCTGCGGCGTGCTTGAGCTTTTAAGATGCTCTAACCCTGCGGCATCGATCTCGTCGATCAGTGATGTAAATCCATCGTACAGGCCGTAGGTCACAAACAGCCCGATCGCCAGTATCGCCACGAGTTTGACCACACCCTGCAGCGCCAGTATCACCATGACACCGTGATGGCGCTCGGTCGGGTCCAGCCGCCGGGCACCGAACAGCACGGTGAACAGGATCATTGCCAGCATCACCAGCAGGCCCGCCCCGCTCCAGTCCTCATGCCGTACAGGCAATATGATGCCGATGGTGCTCACGATCGATTTCAGTTGCAGGGCGATGTAGGGCACGATGCCGAACAGCGCCGTCATCGCCACCAGCGCCGCAACAATCTGCGAGCGGTTGTAACGCGCCGAGATGAAGTCGGCGATGTTGGTGATGTGGTAGCTCTCCTTGATGCGTACCATACGCCGCAATACCCGCCACCAGAGCATCAGTGCGATCAGCGTACCCACATCGGTGGCCAGATACATAAACCCCGAATTAGTGGCAAAACCAACGTTGCCGTAGAAACTCCACGAGGTGAAATAGACGGTTAATGCCAGTGCATACACATAGGGGGTAAAGGCTGTCCGGCGATCAGGCCCTCTTTCCGTGAGCTGGGCCACAGCAAAGAGGAACGCCATGTACAAGGTGAGCGTGACAACAACCAGACTGGTACTGAACATAAAATAAGGGCCTGACAGCGTTAGAGTTTTTGTCGGCGCTTCTGGTGTTATAGACAGCCGGTCGGGCGTTGGTCAAACCCGCCCGGCAGATGAAGTGTGTTTAACAGCCCCCACATTGGGCCTGTCCTGTCAGGCGTTTTCCTCGCGTTCTGAGGCGATGAGCGCGCGTTTTCGATCCAGCCCCCAGCGATAGCCGCCCAGCCCACCGTCGCCTCTTAAAACCCGGTGACAGGGGATCAGTACGGCGATTCTGTTACGCGCGCAGGCTGATGCAACCGCCCTGACCGCCTTGGGGTGACCCACCCGTTGCGCCAGCTCGCCATAGCTGAGCACCTGCCCGCGCGGAACCTGCATCAAAAACTGCCAGACCTTGATCTGAAACGCCGTACCGCGCATATCCAGCGGTAGATCCGGGCGCGGGGCACCAGCGCTTATATGGCAGTCGATGGATTCAATCCAGCTATCAAGCAGTGGTGATTGACCGGCCGGTGACGCGCGCAGGCTAGCCTTGGGAAACTCGGCTTCAAGCCGTGAATAAAGTGCTGCTTCGTCATCATCAAACTGGGCGAAACACACACCGCTGGCGGTTGCAGCCAGCATCATGGGGCCGAGTGCCGTGGCACGGCAGGCGTACACGATCTCTTCGCCCTCGCCACCGGCGCGGTAGGTTGTCGGCTTCATGCCGAGGTTGCGTGAGGCCTCACCGTATACACGGCTGATAGAGCCAAAGCCCGCATCATAAATCGCCTGGGTAACGCCGTTGCCCGCCCTCAAGGACTGTTTCAACAGCCCCATCCTGACGCCGTCCTGATAGGCTTTGGGTGATATGCCGAACGCGGCCTTGAATACACGCTGAAAACGGCTGGGGGACATACTGGCCTGCTCGCCGAGCACTGCCAGCGTCAGCCTTTCATGCGCATGCTGCTCTATGTAGCGCGCCGCCTCGATCAGTCGATCCACAGTATTTGTCGCCATCGTACGCTTTGGCCCGATCTCACCCTCGGGCCACCTCACTTCAAACAGTTGGCTCCAGTATCAACACGGATCGATCGGTAATCCATCCGATTCTTGCCCGAATCGTCACGCTTGAGTGTTCAGCAGAGGTGTTCACATGGCTCTGAGCGCAGCCGCCGCCCCAAGGAGCCCCGGCTGTTCGGCGATCACGACCTGTGTAGGAATAGCAGACATATAATCGTGCAACCGCCCTTTTGCCTCGAAACGGGCACGAAACTCGCTGGCAGCGAACAGATCGAGCATACGGGGCACTATACCACCGGTTATAAACACGCCGCCCCGCGCACCAAAGGTCAGTGCGGTATTGCCCGCGACACTGCCCAATATGGCACAGAAGGTTTCCACGGTATCTAAACAGACACCCGCCCCGTCACCAATCGCCGCAGCACTGATTTCGGCGGGCGTCATGAGTTCGGCCTTCACGCCCTGCATCTCGCACAGGGCCTGATACAGCCGGACAAGCCCGCCTCCGGAGAGGATACGCTCGATAGACACATGTGCGTGATCGCGCATGAGGTAGCGCAGAATCTCGATTTCGCGATCATCGCTGGGCGCAAAATCCGCATGCCCGCCTTCACTCACCACCACCCGTGGCCCGGTGCCATCGTCAATCAACCCTGCGATACCCAGCCCCGTACCGGGGCCGATGAGAGCTACCGGATACTCTGTCAATGCCTCTGCGCCACCGACGTTAAAGAGTTCGTGCCGCTGAAGCGAGGGGATGGCGTACGCCTGAGCGGCATAATCGTTGATCACGGCTAACTGGGTAAACCCTAGATCACGCTTGAGCCGTGCCTGGGAAAACGACCAGCCGTGATTGGTCATCCGTATCATGTCGCGATCGGTAGGGCACGCCAGCGCCAGACAGGCCTTTTGAGGCCAAAGCCCCTGCGCCAGCGGTGCCTGGTTCAGATAGGCTCGAATGGCCGACTCGATATCATCGAAATCCGCGACCGCCAGCGTTACGTTGTGCTGCGGGCGCAAACGGTCCGGCAGCATCAGCGCAAAGCGCGCATGGGTGCCGCCGATATCGGCCACCAGCGCACAGGAGCCGGTGTTTGCCGCAGGAGCAGAGGTGGGTTGATCAGCACTCATAAGACGGTATGCACTCTCACCATTGCTTGAAGTCCCCTACATTGTCAGCGGTTATCAGCTCAGGCGGTATCAGCCAGATATCCCGTTCCAAGGTTTCGCCCCGAATCAGGCGCAACCCTAACTCTATCGCTTTTCTGGCGATGCGACTGGGGAACTGTGCGGCCGTCGCGCCCAATAGCGTATCCGGCTGGGGCAATCGTTCGAGTGCCTGAGGCGCGCCATCCACGCTGGCGATCACGAACTCGCTACGCTGAGCCTCGTTGGCCGCGCGCTCGGCACCCAATGCCGACGGGTCATTGATGGTGAAGACTGCATCGATACGCGGATAGGCCGTCAGCAGGTGCGTCATTTTCTCGAAACCGCCCTCGAAACTGCCACCGCCGTTCTGGTCCATCGACAGCAACTCGATACCGGGCGATTGTGCAAAACGATCGCGGCAGCCGTTCACCCTCTCCAGCACCGACGACACAGGCGGGCCATTGATAATCGCCACACGCCCCGTGCCCTGAAGTTTGCCGACCAGATAGTCACACGCCAGTGCCCCTGCCGCCCGATTGTCGGTGGTCACGGTAACGTCCGCACCTTGAGCACGTACATCCACGGCGATTACGTAAATACCGGCCATGTGAGCACGCGCTATCGGCTCGTTCAGGCCGTCAAAGCTGGCGGCAGAAAGCAGAATCAGATCGACGCCATCGGCGATGAAACGGTCTATCTGCGCGGTCTGCCGCTGGCGGTCATAGGCGCTGGAGACAACCTGAACCTGTACCTCACTGCCGGCCTGAAGCCGCGCTTCCTGCTCGGCGGCCCGCGCGATCCGCTCGAAATAGGGGTTCCCAAGATCCGACACCGACACCCCGATCGACAGCGGCTTTGCCGCCACTGGCAGACACAGCGCCAGCAGAGAGCTAAACAGTAGATTCACCGCCAGGGACTTCATCGGGACTCCTTGTCGTCGGCACGATCACGACTATCGCCTGGGTGACTCATCGCCATTGTGGCGGCCACGGCATTGGCCAGTGTTTCACGGCGATAGGGTTTGGCCAGCACATATTGCCCCGCAGGCAAGCCGTAGCGGCTGGTCAGCTGCTCCGCCGGAAGCCCCGAGGTCAGCAGCACCGGCAGGCCCGGTAACATGTCGGACACCTCCTGAGCCAGATTCAACCCATTGTAGGCGGTTCCCAGATTAATGTCGGTGAACACCAGTGCGAAATCGGCGCGCTCGGTCAGCGCTGAAAACGCTGCATCGATATCGCCCACCGCTTCGACCCTATACCCGAGCGACTCCAGCATCTCCTGCGCCATCTCGCGCACCGGCTGGTCATCTTCAACCACCAGAATCCACTGTCCCTGCCCTTGTTCAAGCTCAGTATCCTTGTTATCTGTCCCGGATATCGTCGCGGCGGCCGGGGCGCGAGGCAGGAGTATTTCGATACAGGTGCCCTCGCCGACCCGGCTATGTATACGGATATCACCCTGTGACTGCTTCACGAAACCGTACACCATACTCAGCCCCAGCCCGCTTCCCTGCCCTACCTCTTTGGTGGTGAAAAAGGGCTCGAACACACGGGCAAGATGTGCCTCGCTAATACCGCTGCCGGTATCCTGCACCCTGATCAGCACCGCCTCTTCGCCCGTTTCAAGTCCGGCGTTGGAAAGGTGGTCGGTTTCAAATCGCAGCGTACCGCCCTTGGGCATCGCCGAGGCGCTGTTGATCGCCAGATTCAGCAGCGCGTTTTCCAGTTGGCCGGGGTCGACGTTAACCAGCCAGTTCGAGGCGTTCAGATCAAGGCTGATCTCGATGGCGGGCCCGACGCTGTACTCGATCAGATCGATCATCTCATCGATCAAGCGGTCCACATCGATCGTTTCAGGCTGTAAGCGTTGCTTGCGCGCAAAGGCCAGCAGGCGCTGGGTCAGGCCCCCGCCACGCTCGGCTGCTGCCAGCGCACGGCGTGCATTTTTGGCAGCGCGGCTCTCGGGTTCGAGCCTGCTTTCCAACAGCTGAAGGTTTCCGATAATCGCCGCCAGAAGATTATTGAAGTCATGAGCCACACCGCCGGTGAGCTGACCGAGCACCTCCATTTTCTGCGACTGTCGTAGCTGCTCTTCTATCGTCTTGCGCTCTGTCAGATCGCTGTAGAGCGTTACGAAGCCGCCACCGGGCAACGGCGAGCTGCGAAATTCGACAATACGCCCGTCGGCAAAGTGCCGCTCGAAACGTTGCACACGCTGTCGCCTGAGGGTATTGAGCTCCTCACGGTCCAGCGCCATACCGTCGAGCGCCCAGCTGTCCCGCGCCTCCTCGGCCAGCATCTCCTGTATCTGCTCGAGCGTAACGCCGGGTGCCAGCCGCTCCGGCGGCAGGCGGAGAATCTCGGCATACCCCGGGTTCCAGGCCAGCAGCCTGCCCTGAGCATCGAATACGCTCAGGCCGTCGTTGATGTTATTGAAGACGGTTTCCAGCAGTCGGCTTTGCTCACGCAACGACTGGCTGATCCGCGTGATCTCAACCGCATTCTCACGAAACACATGAAAGGCTCTGGCCAGATCGCCGATCTCGTCGTGTCGCTCCACCGCCGGTGTCTGCTGATCGGTATCGCCGCCTGCCAGTCGCGTCATCAACCCGGTCACGGCACCGAGATCCCGGACCAGCAAACGCACAACCAAGATACCGGCCAGCGCCACGGCGACACCGAGCAGCGTAATCAGCAGAATGCCGCTTTTACCCGAGGCGATCGCGTTGCCGACCCTACGGCTTTGCTGCTCGATCCGGCTTTCGACATGGGCCACGAACTGTCCCACCTCGGTGCTGAGCTGCTCGCTGATAGCACGGGTTGAGGCCAGCAGATAGGCGCTGCGCTGTTCGAACTCAAGCTGTTTAAGACGAAGGGAAAACAGGTTGTGCTCGCCTGAGCCTATCCGGGCCAGCTCGTCGGCGCCCTCCTGCATTCCGCCTTCAGTTCTGAGCGCTGCAAGGCCGGACGCATAGCGCTGCTCCAGCAGGTCAAGCTCGGCCGGATTACTTACCTGTGCGGCCAGCAATAGACGCTCGGCCAGCTGAACCAGCTGTGCCTTGTCGGCATCGTCACCATAGCGCGCAGCAAGGCTGCCCAGGCGATACTCAAGCTGGCGCATATCCTCGCGCAGGAACAACCGCTCGCGGGTGAGATCGATCAGATCGTTTACAGTGCGCTCAAGTTGGCGCAGCAGCGTTTGCAGCTTGGGCGCCGCCGCATCCAGCTGGGGAATGGCAGCGGCAAGTGCCAGCACGAGGGTGATGCGATCACGCAGGTTCTGGCTTTCGCCCTGCAACAGGAAGGGGCTGCTGGCGTTGGCGACATAGGGGGCGACGGCCGCGAGGTTTGCGGTCCGCTCGGCCAACTCCAGTGAGCGTGAGATATCCGGTAACGCCTGCTCTTCAAACTGATGAAGTGCGGTACCGGTATTACTAAGCCCCACCCAGCCGACGATTGCGATGGCAAGCGTGGCCCCGAGCAGCACGCTGAAGGCGATCATCAGACGGGTACGCACACGCAACCCGCCCCAGTGGCGGCCTATCCAGGGGCGCGCCGCCGCTCGGTTTTGCTGACTCAAGCCGAGAGCCTCAACACTGAACCACCGCTTCGCAGAACTGGTAGCCCAGGCCACGTTCGGTGCGAATGTAGCGAGGCTGGCGCGGATTGGGCTCAATCTTGCGGCGCAACCGCAGAATCAGGACATCGATGGTCCGGTCAAACACATTGGCATCCAGCCCCCGGGTAGCCTCCAGCAGTTGATCACGGCTCAGTACCCGACCATGCGCTTTAACCAACGCTTCAAGCAGTGTGAACTCGGCACCGGTCAGTGGCTCGGGCTTGCCGTCAGGGCGCGCCAGCGTGCGCGCGGACAGATCCAGAATCCAGCCATCGAAGCTCAGCCTTTCATGCCGATACTGATCGTTACGCGAGGTCGGGGCGCTCAGTTCCGTGGAGCGCCTAAGGGTCGCTCTCACCCGAGCTACCAGCTCCCGATTGTTGAACGGTTTCATCAGGAAATCGTCCGCGGCGATCTCAAGCCCCAGAATGCGATCGGTTTCGTCGCCTTTGCCGGTCAGCATCATGATCGGAATACTGGACTGTCGACGTAGCTCCCGCGCGAGCTGCATGCCATCTTCACCCTTGAGGCGCAGATCCAGAATCACCAGCGAATAGACGGCCGCCCCCAGTGCCGAGCGCATCTCTTCACCGCTGGCGGCGGTATGCACTTCGTAGCCGCTATCCTCCAGCAGATCCTGCAGCAGCTCGCGCATATCCGCTTCATCGTCGACAACGAGAATCCGCAGACGAACAGGCTCTGTCATCCTATCTCCCTTCTTTATTGTTATCCGGTGCTCTACATATCACAGATCCGCGCCGGCAGTATTTCAATTATTACAGGTCGATCACGTTGTTCAGTTGTTAGCCCCTCTGAGCACTATAGTTCCTATCGTCTGCCTCGGAGCTTTCAGAGCCTCCGCCTCCCTGTTACAACTGTTACAAAGGGCGCTGCTTCCCGACATACCCCATTTACCTGCCGGGGCTACAACACCAACGATCAGAGTCCTTCTCACACCCAAGAATAAGAGACGCCGCCATGTACCAGTTGAGTTCATCCGTGACCTGGAAAAAGCTTCAGGCCCTTGCAGAGAAAACCCAATCCGATCGCATCGCCGACTATTTCAATCAGGATGCCGCACGCTTTGACAAGATGAGTTTGCGCCTTGGCGAGCTGTTTTTGGACTATTCGAAGAACAAGGTGAATGACGAGGTAATGAAAGCGCTGATTGCACTGGCCGAACATTCGCCTCTGCGCCAGCGCCGCGCCCAGATGTTCTCCGGCGATATCATCAACGTCACCGAAAAGCGGCCGGTGCTGCACACCGCGCTGCGCAACCGCGGCGACGATGCGCTTATGGTCAACGGCAAGGACGTGATGCCCGATATCCGGGCCGGACTGAAAAAGCTTGAAGCCTTTACTCAAAAGGTACGCAGCGGCGAGTGGAAGGGCTATAGCGGCAAGCGTATCCGCCATATCGTCAACATCGGCATCGGCGGTTCCGATCTGGGGCCCAATATGGTCTGTCGTGCACTGTTGAACTACAAACACCCGGATCTGAGTTTCCACTTCATCTCCAACGTCGACGGCCAGCATATCCGCAAGGTACTAGGCGGCCTCGACCCGGAGACCACGCTGTTTATCGTCTCGACCAAAACCTTCTCCACCCAGGAGACACTGCTCAATGCCAAGACTGCACGGCGCTGGTTCCTCGAGAACACCAGCATGCAGACGGATATGAGCCAGCACTTTATCGCCGTGTCGACCAATCAGGCGGCAGCGATGGAGTTCGGCATCAGCCGCGACAACATCTTCGAGTTCTGGGCCTGGGTGGGCGGGCGCTACTCGCTCTGGTCGAGCATCGGCCTGCCCATAGCGCTGAGCATAGGGTACGACCGGTTTATCGAGTTGCTCGAAGGGGCCTATGAGATGGACCGCCATTTTATGGAGGCACCGCTTGAGCACAACATGCCGGTGATTCTGGCGCTGATCGGCATCTGGTATATCAATTTCCTGGGCGCGGAAACGCAGGCGATCATCCCCTACGATCAGGCACTCCATCAGCTGCCCGCCTTCCTGCAGCAGCTCGACATGGAGAGCAACGGCAAGTCGGTGGATATGGACGGCCATCCGGTGGACTATGCCACCGGCCCCATCGTCTGGGGACAGACGGGCTCCAACGGCCAGCACGCCTTCTTCCAGCTGCTGCATCAGGGCACGCGCTTTGTTCCCATCGATTTTATCGCCTCTCTGGAGCCGGACGAGAAAACTGAGGAACACCACTTTGCCCTACTCACCAACATGCTTGCGCAGGCCAATGCGTTCATGAATGGCGATCAAAAGAGCGGGCTGCTCGACTTTTCCACCTGTCCCGGCAATCGCCCCAGCAACATATTGCTGATGGAAAAGCTGAGCCCTCGCAATCTCGGTGCCCTGATCGCGCTCTACGAGCACAAGGTGTTCGTGCAGGGCGCGGTGTGGAATATCAACTCGTTCGACCAGTGGGGCGTGCAACTCGGCAAGCGTTTGGCCACCGAGATCAGCCGCAACATCGAGCTTAAAAGCGCCGACTACGACCAATCCACCCAGGGGCTTATGGAGATCGTACGCAGCCACCTCCATCAAGCGCCGGCGCAGAATAAAGCGACACCTGCCGACAAGCCCGCTAAGGTTACAGATTCAACCGCTACAGAACGTAAAAAGGTGAGTACCCCATCATGAAAAAGGTGATCAGCTTTGGCGAAGCACTGATCGATATGCTGTCCAATCGCGTTGGTGGCACAGCTCCCGATGGACCGGAGAATTTCACGGCTTTTCCCGGCGGGGCGCCGGCCAATGTAGCGGTGGCGGTTGGCAAGCTGGGGGGGCGCTCATATTTCGCAGGCAAGGTCGGACAGGACATGTTCGGCGATTGCCTGCGAGAGGCGATGCAAGGCGCCGGGGTGCATACCGATTACCTGTTGCAAACCGCTGAGGCGAAAACGGCGCTGGCGTTTGTATCGCTGGATGCCCACGGCGAGCGCTCGTTCGAGTTTTACCGCTCGCCCTCGGCCGACCTGCTGTTTCGCCCGGATGAGTTCGATGATGCCTGGTTCGAAGAGCCCGGCATCTTCCATTACTGCTCCAACACCCTGACCGAACCGGGCATTCGAGACGCCACATTCGCAGGCGTTGCCAAGGCGCACGAGAGCGGCACGCTGGTCAGTTTCGATATCAACCTGCGCCACAATCTCTGGCCCGAGGGCTCGGATCCGCTGCCGTTCATCTGGGACGCCATCGGTCAGGCCGACCTGCTCAAGCTCTGCACCGAAGAGCTTGAGTTCCTCTGCCGTGATACCACCGAAGACGCTGTCATCGAACGGATTCAGCAAGCGGGCGTCAGCCTTGTGTTGCTGACCGACGGCGGTAACCCGCTGCGCTATTTCAGCCGTGAGCTGAACGGCCAGTTGCAGCCACCCAAGGCTCAGGTCGTCGACAGCACGGCCGCGGGCGATGCATTTACCGGCGGCGTGCTGTATGCACTGGCCAGCCGCGATATCGACCGCGTGCAGCTTAAGGCACTCAATGATCGGGACATTTTGGAATCGGTGCTGCACACCGGCATGCAGTGCGGTGCCTTTGCCGTCACCCGAAAAGGCGCGTTCGATGCGCTGCCGACGCTGGCCGATCTGGGATAACCCGCCTCTGAGTATGCGGTCAGACCTCTGGCCGCAGGTCCTCAATCACCACTCATTGTGCTTCTAGCACCCTGTATTCCTCGCTAGAATAAGGCGTTAAAGGAGTTAACGGTTACAAGGAGTGTTAACACGATGAGCGATACCATCTCCACATCGGCTCTTGCCAAATCTCTCGGCATCAGTTCAAAAGAACTGTTCCATATACTTGAATCAAAAGGCTATATCTGCCGCAAAGACGATCAGTGGCAACTCCTTCCAGCAGGCGAAAACGCTGGTGGCCAATACATTCAACACCCCAAGTATGGTCAATACATAGGCTGGCCAAGCGATTTGCGGATCGATAGCGCAAATGATACGCAAAGCAGCGCTGGCGCGGACCAGACGCTGTCCGCAACCGCAATTGGCAAGCTCTACAACCTTTCCGCCAATCGCATGAACTCCATTTTTTCAGAGCTCGGGTGGATAGAGAAGTCACTTAAGGGATGGAACTTGACCGCCTCTGGCAACAAGGCCGGAGGCGAACAGCGCGAAGACTATCGCTCTGGTATTCCATACGTGGTGTGGCCCGCTGCAATAATCGATAACAAAGCGTTTAAGAGCACCATCGGTGAAGTCCAAGGGGAAATTGAATCGGTAGAAGCGCAACAGACTAATGATGGTGGAACAACTGGCTTTAGAGACAAGTTCGAGGCGAAGCTACGTACCACCGACGGCCACTATGTAAGGTCGAAGGCTGAAATGCTGATCGATAACTGGCTCTATATGGCGGAGATTGTTCATGCATACGAGCGCAAACTGCCGATCGAGGAAGAGGTCTACTGCGACTTCTACATCCCTACGGGTAAGGTATATATCGAATACTGGGGATACGAAAACGACCCCAAATACCTGGCCCGAAAACAACAGAAACAGGATATATACAAGCGCTACGGATTCAAGCTGATTGAGCTGGAAGACAAAGACGTGCAAAACCTTGACGATGTACTCCCGCGTATGCTGCTTAAGCATGGCGTCCAATCTTACTGACCAACACTCACCACTGAGAGAATCCCTCAGGGTGCCCAGTAGATCGCAACCGGCGTTTTCTTCTGTCGCAGAACGGCGCGAATAGGCATCTGCGCTATCGGCCCTACCGCCAGCGCCTGCTGCAGCACCGGCAGTTTCGACTCGCCGCACAGATGCACGATGATCTCTCTGCTTGCCAGCAAACGCGGCAACGTCAGCGTGATGCGATGCCAAGGCGCTGCCGGCGGTGTGACGGCAACACAATCGCTGGCCGGTTTCGGATCCAGCGCCTGAGCTAGCTCCGGGGCATGCGGAAAGAAAGACGCAGTATGGCCATCCTCGCCCATGCCGAGCACCACGACATCAATCACCCGGGGCAGCTGTGTCAACGCATGCTCGGTTATAGCCTGCCCCTCATGCGGGGTATCCGCCTCGTTAACCAAGGGGAGGAAACGGGCTTGAGCGGCATGGTTTTGTAGCAGGTGGGTACGAACAGTGCGAGCGTTCGAGTCTTGATGCTGCTCGTCGACCCAACGCTCATCCGCCAGCGTCACGGTTACGTTCGACCACGCCAACGGCAGACGCGACAACCGCTCGAACAGCGCCGCGGGTGTGCGCCCGCCGGAGACCACCAACGCTGCTTCGCCACGACGCTCAAGACTCTCTGCCAAGCGCTCGCCGATCCGTGTGCACAACGCTGCCTCAAGCGCCTCGCGCTGATCGAACTGTTTGAGTTCGATCGCCTGATTCAACTCCGTATGCAACTCAAGCTTATTCATGCCAGGACCGCCCGTCACGCTCGATCAGGGCAATGGACCCGATAGGCCCCCAGCTGCCGGCCGAATAGGGTTTAACCTGATCTCCGCTCTCGTCCCAAGCGTCAATCAGGGCATCGCACCAGCGCCAGGATGCTTCAATCTCGTCGCGGCGTACAAACAGCGACTGATTCCCGCGCATCGCCTCTAGAATCAGGCGTTCGTAAGCGTCGGGTGTACGCCGCCCCTCATCCCCCTCGGAGAAGTTCAGATTGAGGCCGCGGCTTTGCAGGGCCATGCCCTTGTCCAGACTCTGCTCTTTGGTGACCACCTGCAGTCGGATCCCCTCGTCCGGCTGCAGCCGAATGATCAGCTTGTTGCTGACCATGCTCTTCTGCTTGGGATCGAAGATGTAGTGCGGCTGGTTCTTGTAAACAATGACGATCTCCGCCATCCGCGTTGCCATGCGCTTGCCGGCTCGGATGTAGAACGGCACACCGGCCCAACGCCAGTTGTCGATATTGGCGCGCAGGGCCACAAAGGTTTCCGTGTTACTGCGGCCCGAGCTGCCCTCCTCCTCTTTGTATCCGGGGCATGCAACACCTCGTACAGCACCGGAGGTATACTGCCCACGCACAGCGCGCCGGGCTACGTTCTCGGCGGTGATCGGGCGCAGAGCCCTCAGCACCTTGAGTTTCTCGTCACGAATGCCGTCAGCGGTCAGCTGGCTCGGTGGGTCCATGGCAACCATGCACAGCAGCTGGAGCACATGGTTTTGCACCATGTCGCGCATCTGTCCCACCTGATCGTAGTAGCCCCAGCGCCCCTCGATACCCACGGTTTCGGAAACCGTGATCTGTACGTGGTCGATGTGATTCTGGTTCCACTGTGAGCCGAACAGGTTGTTTGCAAAGCGCAGCGCAATGAGGTTCTGTACTGTTTCTTTGCCCAGATAGTGGTCGATGCGATAGACCTGATTCTCGTTGAAGTATTGAGCAACGGTATCGTTGATCACCTGCGAGCTTTCAAGGTCATGACCGATCGGCTTCTCGATAATGATACGTGTACTTGGCGCAATTGCCCCTGCACTGTGCAGGTTCTTGCAGATATCGGCGAACAATGCCGGCGGCGTAGACAGATAATTCACCAGAGTATTGGTGGAACCTTCGATAAACCGTGTAATCTGCTTGAAGTCCGGTGACTTGGTCATCTCAATCTTGAGATAGTGCAGACGGCGGCTGAAGCTGTCCCAAACCTCGGCCTCGAATTCGGCTGGCTTCAGGTAACGCTTGAGCGTGGCCTGCACCGCGTCTACAAACTCCTCCTGCGTCGAATCATTGCGGGCAATGCCGATCAGGCGGGTATCGGGATGCAGCAATCCGGCACGATGCAGCTGATACAGTGCCGGAAACAGTTTGCGCATCGCCAGATCACCCCGCGCACCGAAAAGCATAAAATC
Organism: Marinobacterium lacunae; assembly: GCF_000705555.1. Taxonomy (GTDB): domain Bacteria; phylum Pseudomonadota; class Gammaproteobacteria; order Pseudomonadales; family Balneatricaceae; genus Marinobacterium_D; species Marinobacterium_D lacunae. Next base: position 87,953 of record NZ_JMQN01000047.1, on the reverse strand, counting down.
GCAGGCATGATTGATCAGCTGGGCACCCATTTTGTCACACTCCTTTGGCCAGATAGCGATAACCGTACATCTAACCCTAGCTATAGATGAAAAAAGCCGCCTCAGGCAGGCGGCAAGAAAGAAACAAATGGCACAGAAAAACGGTCCCTTGCAGCGGCTGACACTACGGAGCACACCGATTTGCGTACCGATCCTTTCCAAAGGGGAATGCCGCTTCGGCTGCAATCACGCGCCGAAAACGACTCACACAAGAACCTAGCCACACTGCCCCGCCCGTGCGACGGCGGCTGCCGCCAAGGCGGTTATGCCGGCCCAGTCCCGGTCACGGATCAGACCAGCCGGCACCACCCATGAGCCGCCGACACAACTCACATTGGGCAGCTTCAGATAGTCGGTGAAGTTATCCGCTCCGATGCCGCCGGTGGGACAGAAACGCACATCCGGGAAAGGCCCTGCAATCGCTTTCAGCGTTGCAACACCGCCGCTGGCTTCTGCCGGAAAGAACTTGAACGCCGAGTAACCGGCATCCAGCCCATTCATCAGCTCAGAGACGGTGCTGATCGCCGGTATATAGGGGATAGCGCTGGTACGCCCGGCCTCCAGCAGTGCTGCCGTTGCTCCGGGACTGATGGCAAACGCAGCGCCTGCCGCTTCCACATCGGCGAGCTGAGACACGGTTGCTACAGTGCCGGCCCCGACGATCACATCGTCTACTTCGTCAACCATGGCACGAATCGCATCCAACGCGGCATCGGTGCGCAGCGTCACCTCCAGCACTCGCAGGCCACCGGCTTTGAGCGCATTGGCCAACGGCACAGCATCTTCCACCCGTTCGATCACCAGCACCGGCATCACCGGCGCACTGTTCAAAACTGCATCCGCCTGTGTACTCATCTCAACTCCTCTCGACCCAGTGATTCAGCCCCTGACGGGCAATTCCGGTTCATCAACAAACAGCGTACAAGCGCCCTGCTCGGCTCCGGAGACCAGTCGGCGCATACCACCGAATAGCTCCCGCCCCATGCCAAACTGGTTTTCACTCAGATCTGCCACCGCATTTTCACGCGCGGCCAGTTCAGCCTCATCAACCAACAGCGTCAGCTCGCCGGACTTCGCATCCAGCCGCACGATGTCTCCATCGCGTACCTTTGCCAGCACGCCACCTTTAGCCGCTTCCGGCGTCAGGTGTATGGCAGCCGGTACCTTGCCCGATGCGCCCGACATACGACCATCCGTCACCAGCGCTACCTTGAATCCACGGTCCTGCAGCGTGCCAAGGTAGGGTGTCAGTTTATGAAGCTCCGGCATGCCGTTGGCAGAGGGCCCCTGGAAGCGCACGACAACGACACAATCCCGATCCAGCTTCCCGGCATGAAACAGTGGCTCCAGATCATTTTGATCATGAAGCACCACCGCAGGCCCCTCGACGACACGGTGCTCCGGCTTCACGGCCGAAATCTTGATAACACCGCGCCCGAGGTTTCCGCGCATCAACTTCAACCCGCCATCAACGGCAAAAGGCTCGCGAACGCTGGCGACCACATCGCTATCCAGCGAATCGGTTGGCCCCTGCTTCCAGACCAGCGAGCCGCCCTCAAGGTAAGGCTCGGTTGTGTACTGCTCCAGCCCTTTACCGACCACTGTCAGGACATCTTCATGCAGCAACTGTGCACTGAGCAGCTGATTGAACAGCAGTGCCATGCCACCGGCGGCGTGGAAGTGGTTGATATCCGCCGTACCGTTCGGATAGATCCGGGTCAACAGGGGGACCGCCGCTGAAAGATCCGCGAAGTCATCCCAGTCGACCAGCACACCCGCTGCACGGGCAATGGCAATAAGATGCATGGTGTGGTTGGTCGAGCCGCCTGTGGCGAGCAGCGCCACGATCCCGTTGACGATCGCTTTCTCGTCGATCACCTGACTGAGCGGTCGATAGTCACGCCCCAGCTCCGTTATCCGGCAGGCTTGTTCGGCTGCTGCCCGCGTCAGCGCATCACGCAATGGCGTGTTGGGATTGACGAACGACGCACCCGGTAGATGCACGCCCATCGCTTCCATCAGCAGCTGGTTTGAGTTGGCGGTGCCGTAAAAGGTGCAGGTACCGGGGCCATGATAGGAATCGGACTCGCACTGAAGCAGCGCTTCGCGATCGACCTTACCCTCGGCGTACAACTGACGGATACGCGATTTCTCGCTGTTTGACAGGCCGGTGGTCATGGGACCTGCCGGCACAAAAATAACCGGAAGATGACCGAAACTCAGCGCACCGATCAGCAGGCCCGGCACAATTTTGTCGCACACGCCCAGACAGAGCACCGCATCAAACATGTTGTGCGACAATCCAACGGCGGTTGCCATGGCGATGGTGTCCCGGCTGAAGAGACTCAGCTCCATACCCGGCTGTCCCTGAGTCACGCCGTCGCACATCGCCGGTACGCCGCCTGCAAACTGCGCCGTACACCCCATTGCAGTCGCAGCCTCCTTGATCAGGGCCGGGAACGCTTCGAGCGGCTGATGGGCTGAGAGCATATCGTTATAGGCCGAGATGATGCCGATATTGGCGCGCTGCATCATCTTCAGGCGGTCTTTGTCCTGCGCCTCGCATGCAGCGAACCCATGCGCCAGGTTACCGCAGGACAGCTCGGTGCGGTGCGGCTTGCTACGGCGCGCCCGCTCCATCCTCGTCAGATAATCGGACCTAGTCTTTCGACTACGCTCCACGATACGTTCGGTAACTGCCGCGACTGTAGGATTCATGCTGCTCCCCCACGCTTCAGGACATCTTATCGCGCCCTGAATGTAATTTATTTACGTATTATCCATACGCTTACCGGGTTATCAAGCCTAATATATCGAAATATTTTTGTTTTTATTACGTAATAAATTGAAATATTTGTAATACATTCAGATTAGAACACTATCACTATACGCACTCGGTACCCTCTAAATAAAAAAAGCCGCACCCGAGGGTGCGGCTTACTTGCCAGCTTTTTACCCAGAAACAGACTTAGCGCAGCACGAGATAGAACACACCATTACCGCGCCTTACCTGAAGCAACAGCTTATCGTCGACACGGGACAGGACGTTGTTGAGATCGTCAAGATTATCCACGCGTTCACGGTTAATGCTCAGGATAACATCGTTAGACCTCAGGCCCGCGGCAGCAGCATGGGATTGCGGATCGATCTCTGAAATCACCACGCCACGCCCATCGGGGGAGTTTGCAAAACCGACGCCTTCAAGCATCTTGTGCAAACGAAGATCCGATGGACGACTGGTGGACTTGCCGATTTCTACGTCGACATCCATCTTGTCGCCATCACGAATCAACGTGAGCGTTACCGTTTTCCCGACCCCGGCAAACGCGATGCGGTGGCGAAGCTGCCCGCTATTCGGTGTGGCTTTGCCATCGACAGCCAGGATCAGGTCGCCGGACTTGAGCCCGGCCTTCTCAGCTTCGGAATCTTTCAGCACATCGGTGACCAACACACCCTGCTGGCCGTTATCAAGATTGAATGCCTGCTGAAGCTCAGGGGTTACATCCTGTATCGCCACCCCGATCTGGCCACGGGTAACCTCACCCTCATCCAGAATCTGGTCAGCCACGTTACGCATCATATTGACCGGTATCGCAAAACCGATACCGACGTTGCCGCCCCCAGGGGCGATGATTGCGGTATTGATGCCCACGAGTTCACCATTGAGGTTTACCAGTGCACCACCTGAGTTCCCCGGGTTGATGGAGGCATCGGTCTGGATGAAGTTTTCAAACCCTTCGATACCGAGGCCCGTTCTACCCAGTGCACTGACCACACCGGTTGTAATGGTCTGCCCAAGGCCGAACGGATTACCGATCGCAACCACAAAGTCACCAACCTTCAAACTGTCGGAATCAGCGATCGGCAGTGCCTTGAGATGGTCGGCCTTGATCTTCAGTACGGCGATGTCCACTTCAGGATCCGCCCCTATCAGCTCTGCCTTGAAGGTGCGCCCATCAACCAGAGACACCTGTATCTCGTCGGCTCCCTTGATCACGTGATAGTTGGTGACAATTGTGCCCTGATTCTGGTCAACAATGACGCCAGAGCCTGCACTGGCCTGCCGACGCTGCTGCTTGGGCTGAGCCTGCCCCTCGGGAATGTTGAAGAATCGACGGAAGAACGGATCGCTCAATAGCGGGTTGTATACCTGTTGGGTTGAAAAGGTGGCAATGTTGACCACCGCTGAATTCACCTGTTCCAGCATCGGCGCCAGCGATGGCAATTGCTTGCCCTGAGAGTCGCTGATCGGCAGTGCTGCTGAGGCATTCAGGGCTACAGCGGTCATCAGAGCCGCTGCACCGAGTTTCAAAGCTCTTTTCATAAGAGGCTCCTACACATTTCGATTTTTTCTTCGTTGTAAGGACGAACCTGCATCATTCAAGTTAGCGGCGCTTACGCATTCGGCGTATCAAACCTGACTTGAGCGCCGTGTTGAGTCGATCAAACGCATCGTCGATTGCCATATCGGCCTGACGCTTGTCTGCATAGATATCCAGATCACGCTTCTCGGTGCCGCGAAACGAGATATGGCACTGGTAATTAAGCGACGGCTCTCCCGCATAAGAGACCTTATCCAGAACCACATCCACGCGACGGATACGCTCCGAGCGCGATTCCAACCGCTGAAGACGACTGCGAATACGCTCCATCGCCTCGGGGTTTTCAATACCATGACGGAACATCACTGCGGTGATCATGCGACCTCCTCGAATACCGACACCCGTACCTATAGCGGATATCGGCTAAAGCTCGTTTCAGATTGGGATGGCTAGTACTGTCAAACGAGGCGTGAAGGCGGTGCGCGAATAGGATAAAGCGAAACGACGCTGGCTGCATGAGCCCCAGCACCCACCGTTTCGACCGGGGAGGAGTGGTACGGAACCTCGATGACCGTTTCATTGGCAAGCAGTCGAGGCTCGTTATCGCCGGGGAGCGGCGGGAGATCAGGTATCAGACCATGATCGTTCAGACAGTGATCCGAGCCCGGTAGCTGATCCAGCACCTTTTCAGCCAAACGCTCATCGCTGGCAAACACCTGCGCGGTGCCACCCAGCAAAGAGGCAAGCATCAGTACCAGATAGAGCAGGACTCTCACGTTGACCTATCTCCCTTAAGCCGACCCCGGCCATCGAAGTCGATATCTGCTATAGAGCCAAAAAGTGTTACGAAGTTCAGCCCGAAACAGATGTTGTCTTAAAAGTGGATCAAAGACAGAACACCCAGCAGCACAAACAAACCGCAAGCACTGCGACGCACCCAATGCAGCGGCACTTTGCGCATCAGTGCGCCACCGAAGTAGGCTACCGGCACGTTTGCCAGCAACATACCCAAGGTGGTACCGGCAACCACGGCCAGCAACATGTCTTCGTAGCGAGCAGCCAAAATGACCGTCGCGATCTGGGTCTTGTCTCCAATCTCGGCGATGAAGAACAAGATACATGTGGCGACGAACGCACCGTATTTCAAGCTTTCGCTTTCATCTTCATCGTCTTTATCAGGGATCAGCACCCAAAGACCCACGGCAATGAAGCTCAATCCGACAATCCATGACGTCCAGCCTTCTGGAATCCAGTCGACCAGCCAGCCACCGAGCCAGGCAGAAATACCATGGTTGATCAGCGTAGAGAGGAGAATACCGAGCACAATAGCGCCACGCTGCTGTGCAAAACGAGCAACGAGAAATAGCGTAAGCAACTGGGTTTTATCGCCGATTTCGGCTATGGCAACGGCAAGCGTCGAAGAGAGGAATGCATCCATCAAATAGACATCCTGGCGGGCATTAACCATAAGACACAACATGCCGGCCCGCCATGAGCAGCATGCAGTGTCTCAGGTCTCGTCAATCCACGTTTGCGTGGACGTCACCGCCATGAGCATTGAGGCTCAATTATGTTGACGGTAACTCCGATCCGAATTTATCGGATGCGGAAGACTACTCCCCCAAGAGCAGGGCGGATCATAGCAATCTGCCCGCAAGCGCACAAGCGCGAACGGGCAGATGCGACATCAGAGCTGATCCAGACTCCAATTGAACGCGATCTTGTCCTCGTCATCGACCCGTTCACGAAGATCGGACAGACTCTGTTTCAACTGCTCGACTGTCGGACGATTGATATTGACGTGCCCGACCTTGCGCCCCGGACGCAGAGACTTGCCATACCAGTGCACATGCACGCCGTCGATCCCGAGCCACTCCGGCTTCCAGTTACGCCCCAGCAGGTTGTACATCACCGATACGCCCTTGATCTCCGGCGTAATCAGCGGCAGTTCCGCCAATGCGCGCAGGTGCAGTTCGAACTGGCTGATGGTGGCCCCTTCCTGAGTCCAGTGACCACTGTTGTGTACACGCGGCGCCAGCTCATTGACCAGGAGATCACCATCAACAACAAAGCACTCCATTGCCATGACGCCGATGTAATCCTGGTCGTCCATGATCCGGCTCAGCCACTCTTGCGCGTGCTGTTGCTGAATCTCCGGTACGGGGATGCCCGCCACACTGGCGCGCAGAATACCGTTCTCGTGCCAGTTTCGGGTCAGCGGATAAAACACCTTTTCGCCCTTGGCGTTGCGCGCACCCACCAGCGACACCTCATGACTGAACGGAATCATCGCTTCAGCGATACAGGTGCCCGCCCATTCGGCTTCGATCTCACCACCACGCTGCCAACGCCACTGTCCGCGGCCGTCGTAACCTCCCCGGCGACGTTTAACCACAGCACGCTCGCCAAGGCTTTCCAGTTTTTCGCTCAGCTCGTTTTCGCTCTCAAGCACCACCCAGGGAGCGGTCGGCACCTGAAGGCGGTCCAGCAAGCTTTTCTGGCGCTGACGATCGATCACGGCATGCAGCGCCGAGGCGTTACGAAAATTGGGATGATTCTTGAGTTGCAGACCGGTAACCGTATCCGGCCAATGCTCGATCTCGACTGTGATGACGTCGTCGTCATGCAACGCAACTTCGATATCCTGATTGGGCTCGACCGGCTTAACCTGCAACTGCATAGGCGCACCGGCCTGCTGCAGCATCTGACCCAACTGGCCGTTACCGGCCACAACGATTCTTGGCAACATCTTTAAACCTGCGATCTGTTAACCACGGGGGTCTGGATTGTCGAGCACGGCCTGTGTCTGTTCTGCTCGCCATGCCGCAATACGCGCACCCAGCTCAGCGTCCTCGACAGCCAGCATCTGCGCGGCCATCAGGCCTGCATTGAAAGCACCCGCACCGCCGATGGCCAGTGTACCGACCGGAATACCACGCGGCATCTGTACGATGGAGAGCAGACTGTCCTTGCCGCTAAGCGCCTTGCTCTGAACCGGCACGCCCAGAACAGGAACCAGTGTTTTGGCCGCGATCATGCCAGGCAGGTGTGCAGCACCGCCGGCACCGGCAATGATTACTTTAAAACCATTTTCGGCAGCCTGCTCGGCAAAACGGAACATTTTATCAGGCGTGCGGTGAGCCGATACCACCTCGGTGTGATACTCGACGCCCAGCGTATCGAGGATCCCGGCGGCCTCTTCCATAGTCGGCCAGTCGGAGCGTGATCCCATCACGATAGCCACTTTTGCACCCATGTCTGTCTCCTGTTACTCCAGATTCAGTAGCCCCGAGCAGACACGCGGCACTACGCAAAAACCGTTCACGAACGTACGGTTCACTTTTAGAGGCGGGCGATTATACCAATCTGTGACGGAAAGTGGACATTCCGGTTTCGACTCGCATCGGCAACGCATTAGACGACGCCAACCACTTACGCTGTTGACGCACACCTTCGATAGAAGATAAATTAATATTAATGATAATGATTCGCATTATGTATATGAGTACGCATATCTTCTGCTACCCAATCTATCGTGCCAAGGATGCCCATGCCTGCCCTTTCCGCCAACGCCGCACCTATCGACCTGCTTGAGGAGTTGCAGCTTAGGCTTAGCACTCTGGTCCCGATTGCTCAACCTGTGGCGCGTGAGACGGAAGACCAGCTGTTCTCGGCTGATGACACCGACCACGTTGTACAGATCATTACTCATCTCGAACAACTCCACCCGGAAGCTGGCCCCCATTTCTGGAGTGCGCGCACCTGGGGACTGATCAGCTGGCAGCCAGCACTATTAGCCTTAGCGGCGACATACCTTCTGCCTAGCCGCCTGACCTTATCCGGCTTGCTACAGCGACACTCGAACGGCAGCGTCGCGGGCTATTACCTCACCAAAACACAACCACTGGTGCCACTGAGTATCAAAGATGCCCTGCATCATAACGCCGCCGAGCTGCGTATGCTGTCCAACCGCTTGCTCAACACCCTATCTTCATTGAGAAAGACCAATCAGCGCCTGTGCCTTCGCCTGCTCGCCGACAGGGTACTGGCAAGCCTGTTGCGGCTGCAGTCTGTAACAGGCATGGATAATCGTGAGATCCAGACCCACGCCACCTCGTGGCTCGAGGCGTTGCAGCTGCCCGATGCGAGTGCCCTGCGCAGCATAACCGCCCAAGGCGGACAATCCTTATTGATGCTCGACCGCAAGGCCTGCTGTCAGGAGTTTCGCTGCGCGAACGCGCGCCTTTGCCGCACCTGCCCCCGTCGCTCGCTGGATCAGCGAATCGCTTTAAAGCTCAAGGACACCTCTGATGATTGAGATCTCCAACATTTGTATCGAGCATGAAGGACGCTCCATCCTCTCGATCGACCAACTCACCCTGAATACCAACGAGGTAACCGTGATTCTGGGCCATAACGGTTCGGGAAAATCAACCTTGATGCACCTACTGGCACGGCAGCGCAAGCTGCAAAAGGGCAGTATTCGTCTCAAAGGGCGCGAACTGAAGGCGCTCCCGGCCAAACACTTTGCTCGCGAAGTGGCCTTCATGCCGCAACAGCTCCCTTCGACCTCAGGCCTTAACGTTCGCGAACTGGTCATGTTGGGCCGTTATCCCTGGAGGGGGCTGATCAGACGCTGGACGGATGAGGATCAGCAGTGTGTCGAGGACGCTATGCAACATACCGACATCGACAGCTTCGCAAATACGCCTCTTGAGAGCCTGTCCGGTGGTGAACGCCAGCGCGCATGGATCGCCATGCTGCTTGCACAATCATCACCCCTGCTGCTGCTCGACGAACCCACTTCCGCACTGGATTTGTCTCACCAATACGAGCTGATGCAGCGTCTGAAGCATCTCAACCGAAACCTAGGCCGAGGCGTGATCGTCATTCTTCATGATCTGAATCTGGCGCTTCGATACGCTGACAAAATCGTCGCGTTGCACAGCGGGCAAGTCTGCTTTTCTGGCACGCCCAAAGCGTTGCTGTGCGAACAGCGGCTGAGCAAGCTCTATAACATTCCTATCCAGCTGATCGACCAGCCGGGACAGGCGACACCTGTCGCCATCGTCGCCTGAACGGGAGCCAGTTGCATGATGTTGATCCGTAACGCACTGGTTGCCCTGTTGCTGTTCGTACCTGCCCTTGGTGCAGCGGCAACCTACCCAATGACTTTCCTCGACGATGCCGGCTCTCAGGTATTTGACACGCCCCCGCAACGGGTCATCGCACTCAGCTGGAACGGCGCAGAGAACCTCCTCAAACTGGATATTTCCCCTCTGGCGATAGCCGATGTCCAAGGATACCGGCAATGGGTAGTGCAACCGAAGCTGCCTGAGGAGGTCAGTGATGTCGGCACCCGTGCCCAACCTAACCTTGAACGTATAGCAGCCCTGCACCCGGACCTGATCCTGATCGGTTCTCAGCAGTCGGGGCTCATCACCCAGCTCCAGCGGATAGCCCCCGTCATATTCCTCGACAGCTTCCGCGCTGACCACAATAATGCGGCACGTGCACGGCAGGACTATCTCAAACTGGGTCAGCTCTTCAACCGCGAAGCGCTTGCACACCAACGCCTCAGCGAACTGGACCTGCGCCTCGAAACACTGGCCGCGCAGCTGGCGCAACACTTCCCCTCCCCACCGGCTGTCACCGTCGTGCGTCTGGCTGACACCCGCCATGTGCTGATCTACGGACGAAACTCGCTGATTGAGGAGGCGATCAAGCGCTTGGGTTTGAAGCCGGGGCTTGATCTGGCCGCCACCACCTGGGGCGCCTCTCGACACCCGCTCACGCGACTGGCCGATGTAAAACGCGGCGCTCTGCTCTATATCGAGCCATTCCTTAAGGCCGATGCACTGTTCGCAACGCCTCTCTGGAACGCACTTCCGGTGGCTCAGGGAAATCGCGTCGCTCCGGTAAGATCCACCTGGAGTTATGGCGGCATTTTTTCGGTGTTGTACCTCGCAGAGGCGATGACAGACAGCCTGCTGACACTGGAGCCTAACCTGTGAGCCGTTCTCTGATCCTTATTACCCTTGCACTCGTCATTGCCGTGGCTGGTCACCTTCAGACCGGTTCAAAGCTGGCCCTTATGCACCAGTTATCACTGATCGGCGGCCACCCGTTTGAAACCGTCTATGACTACGCGTTTTACTACGGATCTCTGCCACGAACGGCCATGGCCATACTGATCGGTGCAGCGCTTGGCATCTCTGGAAGCCTTTTGCAGCAGCTTACCGGCAACCGCCTACTCTCCCCCATGACCCTCGGAACAGCCTCAGGGGCCTGGCTGACACTGTTGATCACAACACTGTGCTGGCCGGTCTTCGCCGCTAGCCACCCGGACCTCGCAGCGCTTGCTGGTGCCGGTATCGCCAGTTCACTGGTCTTCCTGATTGCAGGACGAAGTGGCCTAAGCGGCCTGCCCGTGGTGTTGGCTGGTATGGCGGTCAATCTGTTGCTCGGTGCACTGGCGTCGGCGCTCGTGCTGCTGAACGATCAGTATGCCCAGCCACTGTTCGTCTGGAGCTCAGGCGATCTGGCCCAAAACGACTGGCATCAGGTTCTGTGGCTGCTACCCCGCCTGCTACCGATTGTGCCGATATTGATCATCGCACCTCGTGCACTCACGCTTCTGCGGATCGGTGAAGGCAACGCCAGCGCCCGCGGTTTGAGCCTGCTACCGGTATTCTTCCTGCTGTTGACCGCATCACTCTGGCTCAGCGCCATTTCAGTCGCGTCGGTTGGCCTGCTCGGATTTATCGGTCTGCTTGCCCCTAATCTGGCCCGAATCGCCGGCGCGCGGACGGCACTTGGCGAGCTGCTGGGCAGTCTCTGGCTGGGCCCGCTACTGCTGTTAGCGACCGATGCCGTGGCACAACTCTCCTCCTCGCAGGCGGGCTACTTTGTGCCCAGCGGTGCCGCCAGCGCGCTGATCGGCGCCCCAGTGCTGATCTGGCTTCTGAAACAGAAACGACAGGGGGAAATTACCGCCCCCGCCCCCCGAGTACTGCGACCGCCTGCGTCAGCGCCACGGGTAACGGCTATCGCAATGACCGCCTTGTTGCTTGCATTGCTCTTTGGCGCACTGATCGATCGCGATACTGATGGTTGGCAATTGCAGTTTCCCAGCGAGGTTATCTGGCAGCTCAGATGGCCGGGCCTGATCGCGGTCATCGCCGCCGGCAGCGGCCTTGCTGTTGCAGGCACCATCCTGCAGCGCCTGATCAGAAATCCGCTGGCCAGCCCTGAAATACTGGGCATATCCGCCGGTGCTTCGCTTGCCATCGTATTGACCATGCTGCTCGGGATTCAAGGTGCCGGAATGCTGACACCCCTGGCCGCTTTTTCAGGTGCTTTGATCGTGCTGGGTCTATTACTGTTTTTCGGTCTGCGCAGCGGCTTCGCACCGTCACAGCTTGCCTTGGTGGGTATCTGTTTAGCGGCGCTGGTAGAAGCGCTGCTCCAGTTCGTGCTGGCCCAGGGCGGGGACGACACATTTAAACTGCTGGCATGGCTACAGGGCTCCACACAAGGTGTCGATGAGCACACGGCTCTTTGGCTCGCCTCGGGCGTCGCCCTGTGCCTGATACCGGCGCTGCTGAGCCAGCGAGCACTGACGCTGTTATCGCTGGGCGCCACTGTTGCCTCGGCCAGAGGATTGGGCGTGCAGCGTGCGCGCATGGCGCTGCTGGTGCTTGCCAGCCTTATATGCGCTCTGGTTACCGCCGGTATCGGTCCGCTCGCGTTTGTCGGGCTATTGGCACCGCATCTGGCCAGCCTGCTCGGTGCCCGCTCGATCCGGTTGCAACTCATCGTCGCGGCACTGATCGGTAGTGCCATTTTGCTGCTTGCGGCCGGGCTTGGCCGCACGTTACTCGTTCCCAATCTGATGCCTGTGGGCACATTGAGCGCGATTATCGGCGGCGGTTACTTCATTTACCTGCTTTCCCGTCGTCGGCTGGTTACAGCCTGAGCTCCTAGGATTCACGATACGCCATGAACCTGTTTAGTTATTTCGAACGCCTCACCAATCCTCTGCCGGAGAATGCCCTTCTTCCGGTCGAGGGCAACCTTCGCGCTTTCATGCGACAGTCTGTTCACGGATATGAACGGGCGCTGATAACGCTCGGTGTACTGACCGTTTTTCTGGCAGGCCTGGAGGTGTACCTTTTCAATTTTCTGGGTGATCTGGTGGATTGGCTTGGCAGCCAGTCTCGCGATACCTTTTTACAGGAGCAGAGTGCAACGCTCATCACAATCTCGGCGCTGGTGCTGATTGCCCTGCCCCTTGCGGTGTTGATCCACTCGATGCTTTTTCATCAAAGCCTGTATGTCAATCAGGGCGCAGCGGTCACCTGGTCGCTGCACCGTTCCCTCCTCAATCAGAGCTGCGGGTTCTTTCAGGGCGAATTCGCCGGTCGGGTGGCAACGCGTGTCACCCAAACATCGGATGCGATACGCGAAACGCTGCTGAAGCTGATGAACTTCGTGCTGTACGTGATCGTCTACCTGACCGGCATGGCCGCTCTGATTTTCACATCGGACTGGCGCCTTTCCCTGCCCTTGCTGTTCTGGTTTGCTCTATTTGGCGTGCTGATGCGCTTTCAACTACCGAGACTCAACCTGCTCGCCCAGAATCAGGCCAAGGCACAGTCGGAACTGGTCGGTCATATCGTTGACAGCTATTCTCATTTCACCACGTTAAAACTTTTCTCAAACGCCGAGCGGGAAACTGAAGATACTCGCCGCATCATGCAGCGTTTCCTGAGCGCAATTTATCCTATGATGCGCAATGTCACCGGACTCAATGTGGGGCTCTGGTGGCTCAATGCACTGCTGATTTTCACTACCGGTGCGTTAGCGATACTGCTGTGGCTGGATCAGAGCGTGACCACCGGCGCCATCGCCGTTGCCATCGCGCTGACCCTGCGTATCAAATCACTCTCCCAAATGATCATGTGGGAAGTCGCGGCCCTCGCCCGTCATTTAGGCACGATCAAAGACGGCGTTAACGCACTCTCTCACACACCTGAAGTTCAGGACGCTGCAGACGCACCCGAGCTACATGCAGTGCAGGGCGCAATCGAGATTCGTGACCTGTGTTTTGCTTATCCCGATCAGCCGCTGCTGTTCGACCATCTGCAATTGGCCATCGCGCCGGGAGAACGCGTCGGGATTGTGGGGCCCTCCGGGGCTGGTAAGTCAACTCTGATCCACCTGCTGCTGCGCCTTCACGACAGCCAGAGCGGCTCGATCCGCATCGACGGTCAAGCCGTTAACAGAGTCAGTCAAAGCAGCCTCCGTCAGTCAATCGGCGTCGTCACGCAGGACACCGCCCTGCTGCATCGGAGCATACGCGACAACCTGTTGTACGGGCGCCCTTCGGCCAGTGAACAGGAGATGATCGAGGCTGCACGCGTGACCCGCGTTCATGATTTCGTACAGAGCCTGCCCCAGGGCTACGACACGCTGGTCGGTGAGCGGGGGATCAAGCTCTCAGGCGGACAGCGTCAGCGTATCGCCATCGCGCGGGTCCTGATCAAGGACGCTCCGATTCTGGTGCTTGATGAAGCGACATCCGCGCTCGACTCTGAAGTCGAAGCGGATATCCAGCGCAATCTTGACCAGCTGATGCAAGGCAAGACAGTTCTCGCGATCGCCCATCGACTATCCACTATCGCCAAAATGGACCGGCTTATCGTTATGGAGGGGGGCCGGATCATCGAGCAGGGAAACCATGAAACCCTCCTCAACCAAGGCGGGCTATACGCACGCCTCTGGTCACATCAAAGCGGGGGATTCATCGCCGACTGAGACACCCCACCCACGCCCAACCCTATTCGCATATGCGCAGGGCGTAACCATTCGCCACGAATAGTAAATGATAATCACCTAGTCCTTTATTAGCAGTACCAATGGAGACCAAGATGAAAACCAAACCCCATGCGCTGTCACTGGCCATCGCAACACTTATTGCAAGCCAAAATATTCTGGCTGCCAGTGAAGGCGACAGCTTCGAGCTGAACACGCTCGAAGTGAACGACACGGCCATCACAACTCCTCAGGACACTCAAAATATCTACCGCAGCGGTGTGTCCTCAAGTGCCACGGGGCTGAAGCTTTCACAACAGGAAACCCCGCAAACCGTCACCACGGTGACGCGCGCCCAGATGGACGACTTCGGTCTCAATGGTGCCAAGGATGTGCTCAACGCCACAATCGGCGTGACCGTCGAGAACTTCGAAACCGACCGCAGCTACTTTACGGCGCGTGGTTATGATATCCAGAACTTCCAGATGGACGGGCTTGGCCTTCCCTTCACCTATGGTCTGTTATACGGTGATTTGGATACAGCCATGTTCGATCGCATTGAGGTTCTGCGTGGCGCCAACGGGCTGATGTCCGGAACGGGCACCCCCTCCGCCACCGTCAACTATGTACGCAAACGCCCTACCGAAGCGTTTCAGGCATCGGCCGATGTCAGCTATTCCAGCTGGGATACCAAGCGGGTCAGCACCGACATCAGCGGCACCATGAATGAGGCCGGTACAGTGCGCGGCCGGTTCGTGGCCGCCAGTCAGGAAGGTGACTCCTACCTTGACCGCTACTCCAACGAGCGCAACCTGTTTTACGGAGTGATAGAGGTCGATCTGAGTGACTCCACACTTCTGACCTTCGGCCACAGCTACCAGAAATCGATGCCGAACGGCGTGCTCTGGGGCGCCCTGCCCCTTTACTACAGCGACGGCACTCCCACAGATTACGACCGCTCAACCAGCACCGCGGCCGATTGGAGCTATTGGGACAATACTCGAGAGCAGACATTCGTAGAGCTTCAGCAGCAACTGGCAAACGGCTGGCAAGCCAAGACCACCCTGACACGCATCAATAGCAAGTCTGACTCATCCCTTTTCTATGTTTATGGCACACCGGATGCTGACACCGAATCGGGCCTATATGCCTACCCTAGCAATTACACGCTCGATAACGAGCAGTACATGGCTGATGCCTATGCCAGCGGCAACTACACCTTCGGTGGACGGGAGCATGAAGCCGTTATTGGTGCCAGCTGGTCCCGTTCGGAGCTGTCCGACATGAACGACTACGGCTCCGGTATCGGAGACCCTATCGGTGATCTGAATCTGTGGACAGGAAGCTGGCCGGCCTTTACCTATTCTGGCGCTTCCACAGGAAGCGAATGGACCGACAAGACGGCCAGTCTGTATGGTGCGACCCGACTGAGCCTCACCGATCGCCTCGCCGTCATCACCGGCGCGCGCTACACACGATTGAGAAGTAACGGCTACTCGTATGGCAAAGACAAGGCCCGCCGGGCCAACGATCTGACCCCCTACGCAGGTGTGGTGTACGACCTGACCGACCGGCATGCGGTATACGCCAGTTACACCGAGATCTTCAAACCGCAAAATGAAACAGACCTCTCCGGCAACAGGCTGGAGCCCGTTACCGGAGACAGCTACGAGGTTGGTCTCAAAAGCCTGTTCCTTGATGACAAACTCCAGACCGGCATCGCGCTGTTCAGCGCCAGCCAGAGCAATCTGGCTGAAACCGGCGGCTATCGTGGTGACGGCTCCACTTACTATGTGGGAGAAGATACCGAGAGTCAGGGTATCGAGTTGACACTGGCCGGAGAGCTTGCACCGGGCCTACAGGCATCGGCAGGCTACACCTACATCGATATCGAAGATGAGGACGGCAAGGGGGCACGCAGTTTCATACCCAAACAGCAGGTCAAACTCGCAACCACCTATCAGGCGATGCCTAAACTGAAGGTTGGCGCAAGCCTGAGCTGGCAGGACGAGATCAGCCGGGTTCAGAACGCCGCTGCCAGCATTGTCACCCGACAGGATGATTACGCGCTGATTGATCTGATGGGCGAATATGAAATTAACGACAACCTCAGCGCAAGGGTCAACGTTTACAACCTGACCGACGAGAAGTACCTCACCTCGCTATACACGTCTCAGGGATACTACGGTGCTCCCCGTTCAGCAATGCTGACACTGAGCTGGAACTACTAAAGCGACCGCCCGGCCGGTAGGCCACCGGCCGGGACTCGGTTAGAATGGTTCGCTCGTTCAAGGACAACAGGGAACCACACTATGACTCTCAGGCACGTCGCCGGCGCCAGCGTCCTTCTATTGGCCGCCACACTGATCAGCGGATGCGATTCGCTCCCGTCGATCCCCTATATCAACGAAAAGCCGGCTGAACAACAGCAGGAGGCAGCTAAGCCCGCTGCGACGCAAACGCCCCAATCCAAGCCGATGAGCCGTAGCGAACGTATCGCCAAGGGTCTGAGCGAAGAACTGGACTGGTTCCCAAGCCTTGACGAACCCCTTGAGCAACTGCAGGCAACCTACGCCAGCGATACCTCACCGGCCGTTCGCAGCCAGACGCTATCCAGTATCGCCTACATCTATGATGCCCAGCTGTTCGTTCTTTTTCAGGACATGCTCGACTTTCTGCCCAGCGACGCGCGCATCACTGAATTGAAAGAACAGAATGCATGGCTGGATCAACGGCAAAAGCTGATCACCCAGGCGTTCCTGCGTGAGCAGGACAAAAGTGCCGCCCGTATGGCTGCCAGTCAGGCTTTCATCAAGGCCACCCGTTCACGCATCGACGAAATCGAGGCCAAACGTAAACTTGTCGTCCTGCAATAATGAAACTTTTTGCTGAATGACAAGACCAACCCGTTCTTAGGACTATGCCCAAAGGGTTCGCGCTGGCCATTGGAGCCTGAGCGAATCCTGGCACTGTAAAGTCATATACAATTTCGTATCACTTTTAGTGTGGAATATCTATTGCACCGCAGAAAACGGCGTATAATGTTTGCCGCCTGACACGATCTACCCCCTTGGATCGGCTCCGCGACGAGCGTTTCGTTGACGGATCGGGCACGTTAAGCCTTTACCGTAACTGCTTGTCGCAACTAGAGAAAATTCCGGTGCGCTCTCGGCTGCTGCATGACTGTCAGCCGGGGTCGTAGAACAACGAGATTGTAATCCCGAGACGCGGACTACGAATGAACCCCACTGCCACAGTATCACCCTCTGTTTCTTCTCGCCGTACAGGCGTTTTCCAGCCTCTTTTGGCTTGTCTGCTGCTACTGAGCTCTGCATTTGCGCAACAGGCCACTGCAGCCGTTCAGTTTGCCAAAACCGGTCCTTTCGACCGCGACACAGTGCAAGAGATCGCGCGTGAGCTGGCTCGCCGCCCATTCAAGACAACACCTACGGCGATCCCCGAATCGATTAAGGGGCTCACTTACGACCAGTATCGTGCAATCCGCTACCGCCCTGAAAAAGCGATCTGGGCCGATGAGGACGTACCCTACCGCATGCAGATGTTCCATCGCGGCTTCTACTACAGTGAGCCGGTGGAGATAGCGCTGGTCGAGGGCGACAAGGCCACCCATCTGGCCTATGACCCCGAACAGTTCACGCTGGATAACCGCTTCGAATTTAACCTGCCGCTGGAAGATATCGGATACGCCGGTCTGCGCCTGCACACTCCGTTGAACACGTCCAATATCTGGGACGAACTGGTGGTATTTCAGGGCGCAAGCTACTTCCGTTCTCTCGGTCGCGATCAGGTATACGGCTTGTCCGCACGTGGATTGGCCCTGAAAACCGGTGCGGCTGAAGGGGAAGAGTTCCCGGTGTTTAAGGCGTTCTGGGTTGAAAAGCCGACCAATCTGGCCAACTCGATCGTGGTTCACGCCCTGCTCGACAGCAAGAGCACAACCGGTGCCTATCGTTTTACCATCCGTCCGGGCGTTAATACCGTGATGGATGTACAGGCGACCCTGTTCCCCCGTGTCACCCTGACCAAAGTCGGGCTGGCCCCGGGCACCAGCATGTACTATTTCTCGCTTAATGGTCGCGAGCAGATCGATGACTTCCGTCCCGAGGTGCACGACTCCGACGGTTTGTTGATGGTCAACGGTCGCGGCGAGCGTCTGTGGCGACCGCTGGCCAACCCTGCATCCTTGCAGATCAGCGCCTTTGTCGACACCTCACCGATCGGCTTTGGCCTGATTCAGCGTAACCGCAATTACGTCCAGTATCAGGATCTCGAAGCACACTACGAGAAGCGTCCAAGCCTTTGGGTAGAACCGCTGGGAGATTGGGGACGCGGTGCCGTCGTACTGACCGAAATCCCGACCAACGCCGAGATTCACGACAATATCGTGGCCTTCTGGCAACCGGCAGAACCGATTGCCGCCGGCAGCCAGTACAGCTACTCCTACCGTCTGACCTGGGGTGTCGAACCCCGCCTGCAGCCGGGAGAGGTTCGCGTACAAGCTACCCGAAGCGGTCGTGCCGATGTCGCCAATTCAACCCAGCGCCGTCTGTTTGTCATCGACTACAACATTCCCGTACCCAGCGAAGACAAGCCCAACTCTCTGCCCACGGCACGCCTGTTCAGCTCGGCCGGTACCACACGCAATCTGGTGGTGCGCGAAAACCCGGCCAATAACGGCTACCGCGTCAGTTTTGAGTTTGATCCGCAGGAAGAGAAGCTTTCAGAGCTTCGGCTTGAGCTGAACTTCCTCGACCAGCGTCCCTCCGAGACTTGGCTGTACCGCTGGACTGCGCGATGACCCGAACGTTTGAACCGGGGATGCCGGCACTGCGCCCGGCACCGATGCCTACGCAGAATCTGCGCCATCGCCCCGCGGCTCACAACAACCTGAGCCCACGTACAACCCGACAGCACCTGGCAAGATGGGTGCTGCTGGGCTCAGCACTCGCGCTGCTGGGTCTTGGCAGTTATGAGATGTACTCGGTGCTGGCGCTTGGCGGCACCACACCGCTTGAATACGCCATGCTGGGGCTGTTCGTGTCCACCTTCGGCTGGATAGCACTGGCCGCCGTCAGTGCCGTATTCGGGTTTGTCCGCCAATGCTCGATGCTGCGCAAACCCACCCCGCATGAACTATTCCGCCCCAAAGGTCATACCGCCGTCCTGATCCCCTGCTATAACGAGGATCCGGCCCATTTGGCCGCGGCGGTGGAAGCGATGGTCAATGAACTGACAGAGTGCGGAGCACAGACCTGGTTCGACTGGGTGCTGCTCAGTGACACCCGTGATCCCAAGCGAGTTCTGGAAGAGGAGCATGCCGTCACGCTGCTGAGACAGCGACTTGGCAGCAAAGCCCGCATCCATTATCGCCGACGCCGATACAACGTAGATCGCAAGGCCGGAAATGTGGCCGAATTCTGCCGTCATTGGGGGGCGCACTACGACTATCTGGTCGTGCTTGACGCTGACAGCCTGATGTCGGCCTACACACTCACCGAACTTGTGTACCGCATGGAGCAGGACCCGGAAGCGGGACTGATCCAAACCATTCCCCGCTTGATCAATGGTACGAGCCTTATCGCCCGCTTGCAGCAGTTTGCAAATCGGGTGTACGGACCGGTCGTCGGCAGCGGGCTTGCGTGCTGGACCAACCCCGAGGGCAACTTCTGGGGACACAATGCGATCATTCGCCGCGAAGCGTTCATGAATGCAGCCGGGTTGCCCCGCCTCAAGGGCAAAGCCCCCTTTGGCGGCACCATCATGAGCCATGACTTTGTCGAGGCGGCACTGCTGCGCCGCGCCGGCTGGAAAGTCATCATTGCCGATGACCTGCCCGGCTCCTACGAGGAGTGCCCGCCCTCGATACTCGACCTCGCCATCCGCGACCGCCGCTGGTGCCAGGGCAACTTGCAGCATATCAAGGTGATCGGCAGTAAAGGCCTGCATTGGATCAGCCGCATGCACCTGCTGACCGGCATCATGTCCTACCTGTCATCGCCATTGTGGCTGGCACTGATTCTGGTGGGTATCACCCTTGCGTTGCAGGCCCAGTACATCCGCCCCGAATACTTCGGCGCCGACTTCTCGCTGTTTCCGACCTGGCCTCGTCAGGACGCACCCCGAGCCGTACGCCTGTTCATACTGACGATGTTCATACTGTTCATACCGAAGATACTCGGCAGTTTGCTGTTCCTGATATCGAGTCGCTTGCGCCGAGGCGCAGGCGGTTTTTTCAGGCTCTGCGGCAGCATTGTAAGCGAGGTGCTGCTCTCCGCCGCCGTTGCGCCGATCATGATGTGTATCCACTGCGGCGCCGTGGCCTCTATCCTGCTGGGTCGTGACAGCGGCTGGAACCCCCAGCGCCGTCAGGACGGCACCCTGCCCTGGTTGCAGCTGATCTATCGTCACCGCTGGCATACGCTCGCAGGCGTGCTGCTGGCACTGATCGCGTGGTCTAACTCCCTGGCACTGCTGGCGTGGTTGTCACCGGCAATACTGGGCCTGATTCTGGCCGTTCCACTATCGGCACTGACCGGCTCGCTCAAGATCGGCGCGTGGTTCCGCAAGATTGGCATTTTGCGCACGCCCGAGGAGACAAAACAGCCGCGTGTTGTTGATCTTAAGGACGAGGTGCTGCCCTGGTACGAACATCAGGTCGGTGCAACGCCCTCACTTCAACTCCAGCTGGATTCTGCCGAATTGGTCGAACGCCACCTATCACTGACACCAGACCCGGCACTCGAAGAGGAAAGCTCCCCGTTTCAAGCCAATGCAGCGCTTGCCCGCGTCAAGCTGATCGATGCCGACAGTCGGCAACAGGCGCTTGAATGGCTCAACGATACTGAGCTGTCGTTGATCCTCGCCACCCCAACGCTTTATCGAGAGCTGGTCGCGCTGCCCTGTCGTAACCGCGGAGCTGCTTAAGCGTCACAGCCCGCCGGATCGCACCGAGAACAGGTGCCGATTCGGCTGGTGCTTCCAGCGCCGCGTCACAACAACCGGTATCAGTAGACAGAACACCAGCGCCAGCGTGTACAGGCTGTAAACCAAACTGCCGGTACTGCGCATGCTCTGGCTGGTGTACTGCAGGGTGTAAAGCATGACAGCATGGAAAGAGAATACCTGGATCGAGTAACGGCCGAGCAGTTCGAAGAACGGCAGACACTGTTCATGACGGAACAGGTTCATTACCCGCCATCCAATCAGCATCAGCAAAATGCAGTTGAACAGCCTCAAGGGCCCCAGGCCCGGCTTGTCCAGAAGCGGAATAATCCAGTGGCCCGGCGAGACGAACTCGCGACGCCATACCCAGAACACAAACGCAAAGGCCAGCGCCAGCCAAAGCACACCCCTTTCACGCAGGAATCCACCTTCAATGGCGTTAAGGCGGGCATATCCCAGTGCAAGCCCCGCCATCCACAGAATCTGCCAACTGAACAGGTTGAAATAACCTGCATGAAAATCGATACCTGCGACCTTATAGAGGCTGCCCAGCGGGTCCAATAGCTGGCCGCCCCCCCACAGCAACACGCTGATCAATACAACGGCCAAATGGTGTCCACGCTCGAGCGCGAGCAGTACCACTGGCGATACCAGCACGAAGATCACATACATCGGCAGGATATCCAGATAGCCAGGCTGGTGAACCAGCGTCAGCATGGCCAAAAATGTCTCAAGCGGCTTTTCGCTGTAAGGGCGAAGCGCCCAATACCAGATCTGGTCGAAAAAGGGCAGCAGTGCCAGCGCAGCAATAACCAGCACCATCACAATGTGATAGCGGTAGATAAGCCAGGCCCTGGAAATACTGCGCCTGAAAAGCGTGGCCGGATCGGCGGCATAACGGGCGTAAATCTGTCCGAACATCAGCCCTGACAAGAAGATGAATCCCTCGGCAGCGGATACAAAGCCCAGAGGTTGGTAGGTGTAATTGGCAATAAAACCGCCAAGGTGATCGATCAGCATGATCACCAGAAAGATGCCCCGCAGGGAATCCAGACGGCGATCACGCACTAAGGGAGTAGCCAACATTCAAGGGTGCTTCGCAAAAAGGTATCAGGCTGATACGAACAGAGTGTTCAACAGGGCTACCGTTATAAGGGAAAAAGGCAACGACAGAATTATCAGCGCCGCCACATCATCCACCGGCCCCTGATATCGGGTCGCCAGTATATAACTGATTACCGCCGTTGGCATCGCACACTGGATCATCAGCACCAACCCCTCGATCTCCCCCATCGCGAACAACCGAGTGATCAGGAATGCCACCAGCACACCAACGACCGGACGATAGATCGCCATCGCCAGTAACCGCCCCCAGCGGGTGGTGTGGCCAAGCTTCAGGTTGCCGAGCGAACGCCCCAACAGTAACAGCATTACAGGCAGGGTAAGACCGCCGAGCAGGTCGAGAGTTCGCATCGCGAAGGCCGGTAGTTCAACCTGAAATCCGATCAACAGTGCACTCACCATCAGCGCGATGGCAGGCATATTTTTAACCAGCTCTTT
Organism: Marinobacterium lacunae; assembly: GCF_000705555.1. Classification (GTDB taxonomy): domain Bacteria; phylum Pseudomonadota; class Gammaproteobacteria; order Pseudomonadales; family Balneatricaceae; genus Marinobacterium_D; species Marinobacterium_D lacunae. Next base: position 65,253 of record NZ_JMQN01000047.1, on the reverse strand, counting down.
TGGCTTAAAACTTCCGGACATCACCGAGACGCCCAGCGTAAAATGGCTGATCGTCACAACAGACGAAATCACCACGGCCGGTGCCAGTGCATCTTCGCCCAGCAGCGCATATACAACGGGTATACCGAGATTCCCGGTATTGGGATTGGTCAATACAGCGAGATAGTCGCGCACCGACTGCCCCGTTAGCCTCAACACTAGCCAGGTAATCATTGCGATCAGTGCCAGCGCAGACGCCATCGCCGCCAATAACTCACCCATCCCGGCCAGGTCGACGTCCATTTTCAGCAAGGAATGGATCAGCAGCGCCGGCAGCCCGATATTGGTCACCAGTGTGCCCAGCGATGGATTGTTCAGCCATTCGGTCCTGCGGCTGAGAACTGCGCCCAATGCCGCGACCAGGACGACCGGCAGCATCGGGAGCAGAAAGGCTTGCAACAAGCTTAGTTAGCCTTTTTCAGGTACTGGGTCAGCAGCACGATGCGCACGCCGTTAACGCGGCCTTCGATCTGCTCGGGGTTATTGGTCAGCGAGATATTCCGCACGGCCGTTCCGCGCTTGGCGGTGAATCCAGCACCTTTCACCGGCAGATCCTTGATCAGAGTGACGGTATCGCCGTCTTCCAAGACGGTACCGTTGCTATCCAGCGTCGGTGCACCGCTGTCAGAATCACCGCCCGTCACACCGGCCTCGGCCCAGCTCTGAAGTTCGGGGTCCATATACAGGAGATCACGCTGATCGTTGGCCCAGATCTCGGCCTGACCGATCAAACGGGTCAGCAGACGCCAGGCCATAACCTGAACCGCAGGCACCTGGCTCCACATGCTATCGTTCAGGCAACGCCAGTGATTGACGTCCAGCGCCGCGTCGGATTCAACCTCCGAGTGACACTTCTCACAGATCAACAGCGCGCGATCAGCGCTCTCCTCAGTGACCGGCGGGACCTGATAAACCGAGAGACCAATCTCGGAAGAGCAGAGTTCACAACGGTTACCGCTACGCTCGATCAGCGCCTGTTCAATACTCATATCGTAAGCCTTACTGTTATATCAGGGTGCGGAAAGCACCCACGGGAAGCGCGCCATTATGCCAGATTCGACGTTAAATTTCAGCGAAACAGCGCCTACCGATAATCAGTTAGGCCGTCTTATTCATCCCAGCTATCGTTCGCCATCATTTCGAAACGGCGCTCACCGCCGCTGCGCTTGCGTTTGACGATGTTGGCGAGCCAGAACTCCGGGGAATCACTATTCAGTTGCGCCTGCAGCGCCTCGATCAACTCGTCCACGTCAGGGCCACCCTTTACCTGGATCGGATTGATACCCAGCGCCACTAACTGACGTGTGGCAGAACCACCTATGGAGCCACAGTAGACAACATCCGCCCCGACCAGCCACAACATTTTGGGCTTGAGTTTGTCTTCGTTGCCATCCTGCTTTTCATGGCCAAAACTCCGCTGTGCAACAGGCTCTGCACTCTCGGCGCTAATACTCCAGACATGAAAGGCCTGGGACGATCCAAAATGCTGATCGACAATATCCCCCTCCTGAGAGGCAAACGCGACGATCAAACGACTGGTATCCTTCACGGCATCTGCGACACAGGCATGCGTGCTCTCTGTACTCATAGCGGCTCTCCTGACCGTCATCGCGGCCCCTAATGGCTGGGTGGGAATTCAGACAAGAGCCGTGCAAAGCACAGACCAGCGCTACATCTATAAAAAAAGCCAAGGCTGATCAAATAGATAGGAAGTAAACAACGATGATAAATGCAAATAGCTCAGGCGTTTTTCATGTCGTATGTCGTAAAAGTGACATGACGCGTTAGCGGTCCAGACGCTCGAAAAGCGTTGCAACGCCCTGCCCTAATCCGGCAGTGATCACAGCCGCACCGAGCGCCGCCTCTCTCGCGGCCATCAGATGCAAAAGCGTTGTGCAGATTCTCGCCCCGGAGCAGCCTGAAGGGTCGCCCAGAGCGATTGCACCACCGTTCAGGTTAACGCTGTCATCCAGGCGATCCAGCAGCTCCAGCTCCTTGAGTATCGCCAGCGTTTGCGCGGCGCCCTCTTCATGGATGTCGAACAGGTCGATATCGGTAAGAGTCAGACTACTCTGATCGAGCAGCTTCTCCAGTGCCGTCACGGCAGCAAGCGCACCCACCGCAGGATCACACGCCGTTACGGCCACGGCACGTATGCGCGCACGGGGTTTAAGGCCCAAGGCCGACGCTCGCCCGGCTGACATGATCAGTAACGCCGATGCACCGTCGGCCGCGGCGGCCGTATTGGCCTCAGTGACACTCCCTCCCGACCGCCTGACCGATGGTTCATATCCAGCCAAGCGGTCCAGACTCAGGTCCGGCACAATCAGCTCATCGACCTTCAGAGGACGTAAATATCCGTGAGGATCCAGTCCCGGCACGGTCACCAGTTGCTGCTCAAACGTGCCGTCAACGACGGCCCGCTGCGCCAGGCGATGAGAGCGCAGGGCATACTCATCCTGCATCCGTCGATCAATCGCATGTGTATGTGCCAACAGTTCTCCCACCTTGTCACGGCTCAAGGCAGCCGTTGCTGTAATACGGGCAAGCCTGGGTGCCCCACTTGCCATCGGTGGCATTACCCCGCCGGAATGTTCCACACCACCTGCGATATAACACTCGCCACTGCCTGCCAGTACCGCCTGCGCCGCGAGATGCACAGCGGTCATCGACGATGCGCCCAACCGGTTAACCGTCTGGGCTGGCACACTGTGCGGCAAACGACTGAGCAACAGCGCCCATCGCGCCAGATTACCCTCTTGCACACAGGTGGTATCTTCACACCCCCAGATCAACTCATCGACGCCGTCAAGATCCACACCGGGATTACGTGCAAGCAGCCCATCGATCACCGAGGCACTAAGTTGCTGGGCATCGAGATTGCGAAACCCACCATCACCACAGAGCGTCATCGCGGAGCGGACCGCATCGATAACCACCGGTTCGTTGGGTCTAACCGTCATGCGATGCCCCCCACTCTGCGTACGTATGCCCGGCAGTTGCCATCTCTCTGAGCTGCAAACCCGGCTGATAGATCGCCCCTATCTCTTCATATTTACGGCATCGCGCCACAAATCGTCCCAACCCTTCGTTGTCCAACGCATAGCAGGCACCGCCTCGGAACGCGGGATAGCCCACCCCCAGTACAAGCGCTACGTCAGCGGCTGCAGGCGTACCGATAATGCCCTCTTCAAGTACACGGGCCACCTCGATTTTCAGTGGGATCATCATCCGTTCGATAACCTCACGATCCGTAATATCGGCGCGGCTCTGGACCACCGGTTCCAACATCTCTTGCAAGCGTGGGTTGAATTGCGCTGCCCCGGAAAAACCCTCCGGGTAACGGTAAAATCCGACACCCGTCTTTCGCCCCAGCTGGCGTAATACACGCAGTCGCTCGATGACGCTCTCGCCGGGGAATATAAGCCGGTCAGGGTAGGCGGCTCCCAGCATCCGGGTGATATTCAATGCGGTATCGATACCAAGCGCATCGAGCGTGCGTGCAGGCCCTGCACGCCACCCGTAGTCTTCCATAAGCTTGTCGATCCGGTATGGGTCCACGCCGTCGCGCACAAGCAGAAGGAACCCCAGCACATAGCTGTTCAACACCCGATTAACGAAAAAGCCCGGGCAGTCGCGCACGACGACGGGGGTTTTACCCATTGCCACGGCAAAGCCCAAAGCACGACCAATCGTCTCATCTGAGGTCTTGGCAGCCCGTACCACTTCAACCAGCGGCATTTTTGAGACGGGGTTGAAGAAATGGATGCCACAGAACTGTTGCGGACGTTTGAGTGAGCGGGCCAATCCGCTGATCGGTATGGCCGATGTATTCGTGGCCAATACCGCGTCCTCAGACATAACCCGCTCCAATGCGCTGAGCACCGCTGTCTTGACGCCTGGATCTTCGATGACAGCCTCGATTGCCAGATCGACATTGGAAAACTCGCGATAACTCAGCGTCGGGCGAATACGCCTGAGCGTATTCAGCCGCATCTCGGGGGACAGTTGCCGGAAGTCTGGATCTGTGCGCAATCGTGTGGCGATCTCGTCCAGACTCTCCTCAAGCTTCTGATCTTTAACATCCATCAGCACCACGCGTAACCGCATGAGCGCTGCCCGCTCTGCTATTGCGCGCCCCATTACCCCCGCACCCAATACACCGATACGGTTAAGCGCCGCTCGTTTGATCTCGGCGGCAGCAATCGCCTTTACCCGCCACTTGTTACGGTAAAGATTGGTCAGTGCACGGGCTTCATTGCTTTCCATCAGCGCGGAGTAGCATTGCGCCTCGACGTTGGATGCATCAGCGGCCGTCATCGATGCCTGCTCAGCCAGCGTCTCCAGTGCAGCATTAATAGCTGGATTTTGGCGATCGGCCAGCGTCGAAAGCCGTTCACGCGCCGACTCCACGGCCAGCGTTAGCGCCAGCTTGCTCAACGCGAGCGGTTGTGCCTTACGCTGACGCTCAGGGGTTACGTCGAACACACCGTTAGCGCATTGAATCAGGAGATCGAGCGCACCTTCGCGCAGGTGCTCGGAATCGATGACGTTTGCCACCAGCCCGGTACTTAATGCCTCTCCGGCACCGACTTCCCGTCCAGTGCAGATCCAGTCAATTGCGTGCTCAAGCCCCACGATACGCGCAAGACGCACACAACCGCCCCACCCCGGTATTACGCCCCATCGCGTATAGGGGAGGCTGACCCGAGCAGTCTCGCTCATCACCCGCATGTCGCACGCCAGTGTCAGCTCGAAACCGCCTCCAAAAGCATCGCCATTGATAGCAACGACAGTAGGTGCCGACAACGCCTGCAAACGGTTAAGCCACTCATTCGCTTCAATGAGCAGTGCGCGCCGCTCAGCGGCGGGCACGCGTGCATGCCGGTAGATCTCGTCGACCCCACCACCCAGCACAAAGCTCTCATGATCGCTAGAGATCAGCAGGCCACGCAGATCGCCAACATCCTTAAGCAGGGTGATCGCATCGCCCAATTCGGTTATACACGCCCGGTCGAGCGTATTGATGCTGGCGTGCTGATTGTCGAACACAAGTTCATACAGCCCGCTACCAAGCGATAGGACTCTGAGATATTGCCCCTGCATCAGCATCTCAATTACTCCTGCCCACCTCCACGTCGTGATCGTTATCCAGGCTGCGCAAGCAGCGGCGAATCACTTTGCCCACCGGGGACTTGGGCAACTCGGCTACGAACTCCACATCGCGCGGCACTTTGTACGCGGTCAGGTGCTCCCGACACCAGTCTCTTATTGTCGCCCTGTCCAACTCAGGACGTTTCGACACGACAAAGAGCTTCACCCGCTCCCCACTGTCGGGATCTTTTACACCGATGGCGGCACATTCGAGTACATCCGGATGCGAGGTCACCACATCCTCTATTTCGTTGGGGTACACGTTGAATCCCGAGACAATGATTACGTCCTTGGCGCGATCGATGATCCTTAGATAGCCATCCACCTGCTGCACCGCCACGTCACCGGTCTTGAGAAAACCATCCGGCAGCATGACCTGCGCGGTATCTTCAGGCCGTAACCAGTATCCGGCCATCACCTGAGGACCACGAACACAGAGCTCGCCAGCCTCGCCATCAGGCAGCTTCTGCCCCTGTTCGTCGATTACAGCCACCTCGGTATAGGGCAAAGGCTTCCCGATGGTGCCCGGCTGAATTGCATCTCTCGGGTTGATCGCAACAGCCGGTGAGGTTTCTGTCAGACCATAGGCCTCAACCACCGGGCACCCGGTGACCTGCTGCCATCTCTCTCCTGCCTCATGGGTTAGCGCCATGCCACCCGAGAGCGTCAGCTCAAGCCCCGAAAAATCGAGCGATTGGAATTCGGCACGATTGCACAGGGCGTTGAACAGCGTATTAAGACCGATGAAGGTGCTCATGCCACAGTGCTTGATCTCCTTGATCAGCGAATCGATGTCGCGTGGGTTGGCGATAAGCACCACATGTCCGCCCGATGCCATGACAATCTGTGACACAGTAAAGGCGTAGATATGATAAAGCGGCAGCGGCAGTACAACCGTTCGGGACCAGCCGGTTCCGCCTGCATTGATAAACTCGCTGCCTTGCAGCAGATTGGCCAGCAAGTTGTTGTGGGTCAGCATCGCGCCCTTGGAAACCCCGGTTGTGCCACCGGTGTATTGCAGTACAGCCAGATCGGTACCGGCTGCACCCACTGTTTTGGGTGTCTCCCCAAGGTGCTTGAGCAACACATCTCTAAGCGATAGAGCGCCGGGAAGATAGTAATCCGGCTCCATGTGGCGAATGTATTTGATCGTGGCGTTGATCAGCGTTCGTTTTACGAACCCGTGAAGATCGCCGACCTGAGTCACGAAGATATGCCGAATACCGGTTCTATCGAGGATTCCCTGCGCCTTGTGCGCCATGCTTTTGTGGATGACCAGCGCCTTGGCGCCGGAGTCGATGAACTGATGCTCCATCTCACGCGAGGTATACAACGGGTTGGTGTTCACGACCACCAGGCCCGCCCTCAGGGCACCGAAGAGCACAACGGGGTACTGAATCAGATTCGGTAACTGAATCGCGATACGATCGCCGGGCAGCAGGTCGGTATGTTCCTGAAGATATACCGCAAAAGAGGCCGATAGACGGTCAAGCTCGGCATAGTTAAGCGTTCGACCGAAACTGGTAAATGCGGGCTGATCCGCATACTGCGTACAGACCTGATCGACAAAATCCAGCAAGCTGGTGTAACCGGGCTTATTGAGTGCTGTCGGCAGTGCTGTATCGGGGCGATACCTGACATTCATTGCTGAAAGCCCTTTTGTTGTCGTTATAGGGAATCTTTTGGAGCCGTTAATTGCTCCTTATCTACCCTACAGCTTAGCCCCATCTACTGTTCTGTCACGCATGTATGACACTCTATTCAGCATGGCGCGCAGCGGATGTTTCCAGCAGAGCAATCCACCCTGTAAGGCTCTTAAAGAAAAAAGCCCCGGGCGGTGAATACTCGCCATTCACCGCCCGGGGCCTGGTAGATCGCGGCACAGAATTAACCGTCTATAACGCCGTTACAATCATTATCGAGGCCGTCATTCCAGCGCCCCTTGTCCTTGTCGGCATGTCCGGGATAGACATTGGGGTTTTGGTCATCACAGTCATCGCCCCCGGTTTCCACCGAGCAGAAGCCGTCACCGTCAGCATCGGTACAGGCGGCAGAGGCTGTCGAAACCGAAACCATCATGCTGTCCGTACTGCTGGCCCCCTGCACATCCTGAACGGTCAGCACCACATCGTAAGTACCGGCTGCCAAGTACCCGTGCGAGGTGACTTCACCCTCGGCAGAGGCACCGTCTCCAAAGCTCCAGCTGTAGGTTAGCGCACCCCCGTCCGGATCATAGGAGCCCGATGCGTCGAAGTCGCACGTCAAATCGGCACACTGAACATCGATAATACGCGCGACCGGTACACGATTGCTGGAGGTCCCGCTTCCTGACGAGGTGATGGCATCGTACACCTGAATCAGGCCATCACCGTATACGGCATCGTAGCCAGTAGCACCCAGGTCTTTCGCTGTACCGGCCAACAGGCCTTTCACATCGTCAGGCCGCAGGGTGCCGTCATGAGACAGCAACAGCGCGGCAGCTGCGGCTACATGCGGAGAGGCCATCGACGTTCCCTGAAAGAAGTAATAGCCCCAGCGATTGCGGTATTTCGTCTCCTGCAAGATACCATCACCATAGCCATCGCTATTGAGGTCTTGTGAGGTATTGCCGCCCGGAGCGACCAGCGTGAGCCCCGTACCGCCGTTGGAATAAGGTGCGATACCGTTGTCCCAACCGGTTGCACCGACCGCGATGGTGGTGCCGTAAATAGCAGGATAGGACACCAGATTCGGATTGCCGTCATTACCTGCGGCGACGACCACCGTCACATCCTGTGCGTAGGCGTAGTTGAGTGCTGCGTCCATGACTTCGTCAGAGGTCACGCCATAGTCGGCACTTACGCCCAGACTCATATTGATCACCTGGGCACCATTATCGACGGCCCAATAAATACCTTCGGCAATGTCGGCAAAGCTGCCTGATCCCCTATCGTCGAGCACCTTGACCGGCATCACGCACGCATCGTAGGCAACACCCGCTGTGCCCACACCATTATTGGTTGTCTGCGCGACCGTGCCACTGACATGCGTACCGTGTCCATTGCCATCGGACGTATCACCGGACTGTTTGATGGTGTTGTAGCCGGGCACGACACAGCCGATGCCGTCCGAGCCGCCAGAGGCCAGGCCCGTGTCGAGCACGGCGACCGTCACGCTTGCGCCTGTGGCATTTGCACCCCAGGCTTGCTGGGCCTGGATAGTGTCGATATTCCACTGATAACCGTTAAAAAAGGGGTCGTTGACTGCAAACGCAGTGGCCTTCAGGTTCAGCATCGCCTTGCGGCCCTGCTTGCGCTGCTTGATCAACGCGGCCATCTCTCTCCCCGGTTCCACCGCCAGTACCGTCAACCCCGACAGCGGCAGAAACTTGATCACCTCGTGCGAGGGAAACTCATCGGGCGTACCCTCGACAACAACCTGACCTTTGAAAAACGGAGGATTCGCAATTGAGGACGCGGCAAAGGTCGAGGATGAAGTGCCCAGCAACATCGCACTGACCAGGCAGGCAAAGCGTTTCATAGTGAGTTACCCCTTTTTTATGATCTGTATATAAACGGCCGTTTTAACTCATTCTTTACCCCTTTTTCCCCACAACTCCAAATTACAACCTGCACTGCACCTCCAGTGCTCGCCGTAGCCGACCGACGCGGCCCATGTCGCTCGATACAGCTGAGCAAGCGTATAGCGCCTGTACACCCTGTTCTGTCACAGTAGACGGTTTATGATCCCCTTCGCGATTGGGCGGTGCCGGCGGTTCACTGCCAAAACCGGTGGACAACGAAAGAGATCTGATTGCGAAAACCGATACACACTCATGGCAAGACCTCTGTACAGCGATGTTTTCAGCATAGACCGCTGTCCATACCTCGCAATGGGTAGACGCGTTTATACTTATTCGGCTGGCTGCTAAACTACAGTCCGTTTTTGTCCCTGTGTTCAGAGGCAAAACTCAACTCACAACCAAACAGGCAGAGTGGATGAAATTTCGTTTTCCCGTTGTCATCATTGACGAAGACTTTCGTTCCGAAAACATCTCCGGTTCAGGCATTCGAGATCTGGCCGAAGCGATTGGAAAAGAGGGAATGGAGGTTGTCGGTTTCACCAGTTACGGCGATCTGACCTCCTTTGCCCAGCAGGCCAGCCGCGCTTCCTGTTTCATCCTTTCCATTGACGATGAAGAGTTCGGCAGTGGTAGTGATGAAGATGTCAGCATCGCGCTGAAGGCGATTCGCGACTTCATCACTGAAGTGCGCAAGCGCAACAACGATATCCCCATCTTCCTCTATGGTGAAACGCGTACCTCGCGCCATATTTCCAACGATATTCTGCGTGAGCTTCATGGCTTCATTCATATGTTCGAGGACACGCCAGAGTTCGTCGCACGCCACATCATTCGTGAAGCGCGCAAGTATCTGGATTGCCTCGCGCCGCCGTTCTTCCGTGCCCTGATGGATTACGCCAGCGACTCTTCGTATTCCTGGCACTGCCCGGGCCACTCAGGAGGCGTTGCATTTCTTAAGAGTCCTGTAGGCCAGATGTTTCACCAGTTCTTTGGCGAAAACATGCTGCGTGCCGACGTGTGTAATGCGGTAGACGAACTCGGTCAGCTGCTGGACCACACCGGCCCTGTATCAGCCAGTGAGGCCAACGCCGCGCGCATCTTCAACGCCGACCACCTGTTCTTTGTCACTAACGGTACGTCCACCTCCAACAAGGTGGTATGGCACTCTACGGTAGCACCGGGCGATATCGTGGTTGTCGATCGCAACTGCCATAAGTCAATTCTGCACTCGATCATCATGACCGGTGCGATTCCGGTGTTCCTGATGCCTACGCGTAACCATTACGGCATCATCGGCCCGATTCCGAAAAGTGAGTTCGACCCGGAAACCATTCGCAAGAAGATCGAAGCCAACCCCTTTGCCCGCAAGGCCAAGAACAAGAAGCCCCGTATTCTGACCATCACTCAGAGTACCTACGACGGCATCCTGTACAACGTCGAAACAATCAAGTCGATGCTGGGCAACACCATCGATACGCTGCACTTCGATGAAGCATGGCTTCCGCACGCGGCTTTCCACCCCTTCTATCGCAACATGCACGCCATCGGCGAAGGCCGTCCGCGCTCAGATGAAACGCTGGTATTTGCAACCCAGTCCACGCACAAACTGCTCGCCGGTCTCTCCCAGGCGTCCCAGATCCTTGTGCAGGACGGTACCAACCGTAAGCTGGACACTCACCGCTTCAACGAGTCGTACCTGATGCACTCCTCCACCAGCCCGCAGTATGCCATCATCGCATCCTGTGACGTGGCGGCAGCGATGATGGAACCCCCTGGCGGCAAGGCACTGGTTGAAGAGTCACTGCATGAGGCACTCGACTTCCGACGCGCCATGCACAAGGCAGACGAAGAGTTCGGCAAGGACGACTGGTGGTTCAAGGTGTGGGGGCCGCTGCCGCAGTCCGAAGAGGGTGTCGGCGATCGTGACGATTGGGTCATCCATGAAGATGATACCTGGCACGGCTTCGGCCGCATCGAGTCTGGCTTTAACATGCTCGACCCGATCAAATCGACCATCATCACTCCGGGACTCAACCTCAACGGCGAGTTTGACGAGGACGGTATTCCCGCTGCAATCGTCAGCAAATACCTGGCTGAGCACGGCATCATCATCGAGAAGACCGGTCTGTACTCCTTCTTCATCATGTTCACCATCGGCATCACCAAGGGCCGCTGGAACTCGATGGTTACGGAACTGCAGCAGTTCAAGGATGATTACGACCACAACCTGCCAATGTGGCGTGTAATGCCAGAGTTCGCAGCTAAGCATCCGCAATACGAGCGCATCGGTCTGCGCGATCTTTGCAGCGCCATCCACAGCGTCTACAAGGAGTACAACGTCGCGCGCATCACCACCGACATGTACCTGTCCAACATCGAACCGGCGATGACGCCTGCCGATGCGTGGGCGAAGATGGCTCACCGCGATGTAGAACGCGTATCGATCGACGAACTCGAGGGGCGGGTGACCGCCATGCTGGTTACGCCTTACCCGCCGGGCATCCCGCTGCTGGTACCGGGCGAGCGTTTCAACGCGACCATCATCAGCTACCTGAAATTCGCACGTGACTTCAACTCGCGCTTCCCCGGTTTCGAGACAGACGTTCACGGCCTTGTCCGTGAGTCAGTCGACGGCGAAGACCGCTATTTCGTGGACGTTGTGAAGGATTAAGCCCCGGCTTTCCTGAACCGTATCACCCTCGCAAGGGCGCCAACTGGCGCCCTTTTTTGTGCCCAAAAAATGTTTTGTCACTTTTCCGACACGCCCTCTTGCTTCCCTACAATATTCACCTACATTTAATGCGTCTTAAATATGCTTCACTTTCACGCGGCCACATTTTAATTCCAATAAGGGAGCACCATGAAAGTAAACCTTCCGGTTACCGACAAGGAAGTTCAACTTCCGGATGACATCAACATTCTCTCCACTACTGATCTAAAAGGGCAAATCACCTACGTCAACCGCTCGTTTATCGATATCAGTGGCTTCGACGACGAAGAGCTGATCGGCACTAGCCATAACATCGTGCGCCATCCCGACATGCCGCCTGCCGCGTTCAAGCAGCTATGGACCCGCATAAAGTCCGGACGCTCATGGATGGGTATTGTCAAAAACCGTTGCAAAAACGGCGATTTCTACTGGGTCAATGCCTATGTCACCCCTGTTATGGAGGAGGGCAACATCGTCGAGTATCAGTCGGTCAGAACCGCACCAGCATCTGATCAGGTGGCACGTGCTCAAGAGCTCTATACCCGCATCAACAGCAATAAACCTGTCCGCCGCTCGATCACAGGGTCGGTAAGCCTCATTGAACGCCAGTTACTCATTGCCGCCTTGAGCTTCTTCTCAGGCATGGCATTGCTCGGAGCCCTTTCGGATCTGGCACCCCATATGATCCTGGTGATTAGCGCTGCACTGGCCGGTATCACGGGTTTAGCAGGCGTGCTCAGCGTACGCCGTATGGCAGAGGTTATTCGCTGGAGTCGCACAATCGCCGAGGATACCCTCGCCACCCGAATCTACACAGGCAGAGACGATGAAGCCGCTCACCTGAGATTTGTCATCACCGGTCTGCAAACCGAGGCCAAAGCGATTGCAGGTCGGCTGTTTGACTCGTCCGAGCAGTTAAAGACCAATGCCGACCGCGTTGCACAAGCCGTAAAAATAGGCGCCATCGGCCTGCAACAACAGCAGAGCGAAACCGATCAGGTCGCCACAGCCATGACCGAGATGTGTGCCTGCATTCAGGAGGTGGCCGAACATGCGCAAAGCAGTGCCGCGATCTCGTTGCACTCACATCGACTGGCGTGCGACGGGCACTCCCGCGTGCAGCAGGCTCGCGTGAGCACAGAACGATTGGCCGAGGAGGTCGCGCGGGCCACCGGCATCATCACTGAGCTCGAAGGCAGCACCGAGCGGATCAACCAGGTAATGGAAACCGTTAATACCATTGCAGAACAAACCAATCTGCTGGCATTAAACGCCGCCATAGAGGCCGCACGTGCCGGTGAGTTCGGTCGGGGCTTTTCCGTTGTAGCCGACGAAGTGCGAACCCTGGCGATGAGAGCACAGAGTTCAACCGAAGAGGTGCAGCAGACATTGAGCCAACTGCGCGATCACTCTCTGGCAGCCGTATCAGCAATGAAAGCAAGTAAAACACTGGCCGAGAAAACCGTTCTAGAAGCGCAGGAAGCCGCTCAGGTGTTGCTGGATATCAGCAGCAGCGTCGATGGCATCAGTGATCGTACCAGCCAGATAGCCTCTGCCGTCGAACAGCAGAGTGCGGCCAGCGAAGAGATCAGCCGGAACGTGACCACCATTCGGGACAGTTCCGACCTGTTCCAAAGAGAGAGCCTGAACACGGAGTCTTCCGCTCAGGCGCTTGCGCAACTCTCGGAGGAGCTGCGCAAGCTATCGATCAACTTCTGGCAGCGTAGACTGGGCTAGGCCCGCCCCGCCTGCACCCGATCCTCAATGGTATTCAACCGTTCGACAATTCGGCCGGAGATCGAAGAAACCTGATCGTACAGGGCTTCGGCTCCTGCCTTATCGCCGGACTCCCGCAAGGCGATGGCATCCTTCACCAGTGCATGCAGTTTCTCATGCGGCGTTTCGATCTCCCTCATCTCGGACAGTCCGGAATAACGCTCAAGGCCCTCGCTGTAGTACCACTTGCCGAAAGCACAATCCCGATGGGACACCGCCTCCTGTAGCGTTAGCGTTGACTTGCCATCGAGGTAGCTGCGAAGACGCACCTTCCATGACAGGTGTGCCGATTTAGCCGCGCCAAGATCCAGCCCTTTTACATTGGTCTTGAAGTGCCCGAGTTCCTCCATAAGCGTGTGGATCTGCTCGGTGATCTGATGGGTCGCATCGACGGTCTGTTCAGAGTAGGAGGAGGTTCTGCGCGACTGATCGGAGATATACATGATATTACGCTCCATATCCTGCGCAACCTGACTCTGCTCCTCTGACGCCGCTGCTATCTGGGTATTCATATCCAGTATTACCCCGACTGCGGCCACTATCTGCTCCAGCGCTTCGCGCGTCTGATGCGAGTCCTCGGCGGTTTTCTTCGCCGCGGTACGCGAGCGATCCATCGCCTCAACCGCTGAATGAGCACCTTTTTCAAGGCGCTCGACGATCTGGCTTATCTCCTCTATCGAATTCTGGGTGCGCATAGCCAGTGAACGAACCTCATCGGCCACCACCGCAAAACCTCGCCCCTGCTCCCCTGCCCTGGCCGCTTCAATAGCTGCGTTCAATGCCAAAAGATTAGTCTGCTCGGCAATATTAGTGATGACCTGAAGGATCTGACTGACCTCACGCGAGCCGTCTGCGAGCGAGGTGATCACATCATCAGACTGATCGACCAGTTTTACGACCTCATCGACACTGCTCACCGTATGACGCATCAAACGCTCCCCTTCGGATGCAGAGATATTGGCCTGCTCCGCCGCTCCCGCGGCGCTGGCCGCATGTTGGGCCACCTCCTGCACCGTTGCCGCCATCTCGTTAATGGCTGTTGCCACCTGCTCAATAGAGGCCTGCTGCTGTAAAACGCCCCGGTTGGTATCGCTAAGGGTTGTCACCACCTGATCGGTACTGGTGTTGATCCGACTGGATGTCATGGTCACCTTGTGCACGAGCTGCCCTATCTCCAGCACAATGTCGTTATAGGCCGCGTAGTTCTGACCGATCTCGTTGTCTTTATTGTCCACTTCAATGGGGATCGAAAAATCGTGAGCGCTGAGCAAGCGCAAGTGATCTCTCAGGTTGGTAATCTGCCTCATCATCACCGTCAGACCGAACACACGGCCAAAAATCATCATCACCAGCAACACACAGGAGAGCAGTACCACCGCGGTCTTGGTCTGCTCGATCTCTGCCAGCTGTTCGGCACGCCGCTCACGACTGGCAGCCTCCAGTTGCCGCAATATGACCGGCCCCTGTTCAGCGTCGCCGACCGCATCCCGGGCCACTTCGAGCAACTGTTGTTCGGTCTGCTTAAGTGCCTGCTGCTGGCTGTCGAGGCCATACCAGGCAGATACACCGAGCAGCAGGGTGAGCACGAAACTGACGAGATACGAGAAGAGGAACTGGGCGTTCAAGGATCGCATGCCCAGTGCCGACAAGGTCTTTTCGATCAATTTGCCGATACGATAGCGCGGGCTCGCCGCCAAACCTGAATATTCGGACATAGGTACACTTCACTCCCTGTAGAGTCACGGCTGTACTGGAACCTCGGTTTGCACCGGGCTCGTTCAAATAGAATGGGGGGATAATGCGATAGCAAACAAGCAGTTATCTTGTCATTTACGCGTAAAGAAAGCTATTGATTCAGATCACCGCCAGCTGCGGCAAAGAAAAGTGGGGCGGCACCGTACAGTGACGGTGTGCTTTGATGGGGAGAAGAGGAGAAATCATGGCGCCTTTATTATCGTTATTAGTGGCGACCACCGGTGGCTGTCAGCCTGCCTCTTTGGAAGTCTCAACGGCAGCTTCTGCTGCAGGTTCTTCGGACACCTTCGGCTGAGATTCCAGTGCTTCTTTCAGCGCCTTGCGATCAGCTTTGTTGAGCCACTCATCAATCCAGTCCTGAATCTGTGAGCGCTTCGGTGCGGTTTTCGACCAGCCTTTGTACGCCTTGACATGTCCCTTGCTGACACCGGGGGTGCCATCCTTGTCTTCAACGACGCACTTGGACGGGAACAGCGGATTTTTCTCGAACTGTCGATTGATCCACTGAATCACAAATGCCTTCTCTTCCTTGCTGAACTTCATGGGGTAATCCTCAGCTCATGTAATAGTTTCGCGCGGCAAATTCTATCCTGAGTCTCAATCACTTGTGTGACAGTTTTGTTAAACCCGCAACAATTTCAGAAACACTGAGTTTTGCAGTTTCTGGACGAATCTCGACGCAGGTTCATACTCAAACACATAAGAATCGTCGATTGAGGTGCGTCATGAGCGAGGCAAAGGTTACGCGGGCAACTTTCGATCAGGTCATGGTGCCCTGCTATATGCCTCCGGATGTTATCCCGGTAAGGGGTGAAGGATCCCGTCTTTGGGATCAAGAGGACCGCGAGTATATCGACCTGGCCGGAGGCATTGCAGTCAATGCGCTCGGGCATCGACATCCGGCGCTCATCAAGGCGCTTATGGAACAGGCTGACAAGCTCTGGCACCTCAGCAATGCCTACACCAACGAGCCTGCACTGCTGCTGGCAAAGCGCCTAACCGAACTGACCTTCGCAGAGCAGGTGTTTTTTTGCAACTCAGGTGCCGAAGCCAACGAAGCCGCGTTCAAACTGGCAAGAAAATACGCCTGGGACCACCACGGCGGCGATATCGGCAAACACGAGATAATATCGTTCAAGGGCAGCTTTCACGGCCGTACATTATTCACCGTCAGCGTGGGCGGCCAAACCAAATACCGGATAGGCTATGAGCCGGTGCCGGCGGGTATCACCCACCTTCCCTACAACGATATCGCCTCGCTTGAATCTGCCATTTCCGAGCGCACCTGTGCGGTGGTGGTGGAACCCATTCTGGGCGAGGGTGGCATTATCCCTGCCGACCCGGCATTTCTGCATGCAGCTCGCAATCTATGCGATCAGTACAAGGCACTGCTCATATTCGATGAGGTCCAGACCGGAGCCGGACGGACAGGTGCGCTCTACGCCTACATGAACTCGGGCGTCATACCGGACATTCTGACGTCAGCCAAAGGGCTGGGGGGAGGCTTTCCGATTGGCGCCATGCTGACCACCCGTCGTATCGCCGCGAGCTTCGGCTTCGGCAGCCACGGCACCACCTATGGGGGAAACCCGTTAGCCTGTGCGGTGTCCGGTGCCATCATCGACATCCTCGACGATGTCGATCTGATGGCTGAGGTAAAACGAAAATCCGATCTTATCGTCAGCGAGCTGCACTCGCTGAATCAGCGTCACGCACTGTTCAGCGACATCCGCGGCCGGGGCATGTTGATCGGCGCCCAGCTGGCCCACCACTGGCAGGGACAAGCACGCCGACTACTCGACGCAGCACGTGATCAGGGTTTGATGGTGCTGATGGCGGGGCCAGACGTCATACGACTGACACCCTCTTTGATTATTCCCGACAACGATATTCATGAAGCGATGACACGGCTCGACCGAGCCATGAACCAGCTGATCAGTGAAGGCCCCGAAAGCTGATGGAGACGCCGATGTCAGGACATCTGTTGATCAACAACCAATGGCTAGCCGGTAAAAATGATCCTTTTGAATCCCGCAATCCGGGCCGAGATATAACGGTGTGGAGCGGCAAGGCCGCCAGTGCAGAACAGATCGATGATGCAATTGCCGCCGCACGCAGTGCTTTCAATCTGTGGACCCGCGCACCCCGTGAGGAGCGTGTAGCACTTTGCCGCCGCTTTGCCAAAGCGCTGGAACAGGAGAAAGAGGCACTGGCACAAAGCCTGGGGGAAGAGACCGGCAAGCCGCTTTGGGAATCCCGCACCGAGATCGCGGCAATGATCGGCAAGATCGAGATCTCGATCAAGGCACAGGAGATTCGCGCCGGTGAAACCGAGCAGCCAGTGGGCGATGCACGCTCGATGATCCGACACCGCGCTCACGGTGTGCTGGCTGTATTCGGGCCCTACAACTTCCCCGGCCACCTGCCCAACGGGCATATCGTGCCGGCCCTGCTTGCCGGCAACACGGTCATTTTCAAGCCTAGTGAACAAACACCCCGTTTTGCGGAAAAAACACTGGAGCTCTGGCTATCCGCCGGCCTGCCCGCCGGTGTCATCAACCTGATTCAAGGCGGTGCCGATACCGGACGCGCGCTGGCTTCTCATCCGGGCATCGATGGGCTGTTGTTCACCGGATCCTGCCGTGCAGGCCATATGCTGCATCAGCAGTTTGCAGGACAGCCCGAAAAGATTCTGGCGCTGGAGATGGGTGGTAACAATCCGCTGATCATCGGCAACATTAGCGATCTTCCCGCGGCCATTCACGAAACGATCCAGTCGGCTTATCTGAGCGCAGGACAACGCTGTACCTGTGCACGACGCCTGATCCTGCCAGAAGGCCCCCAAGGCGACCGGTTTATCGAAGCACTGGAAGATGCCATCGGCCTGATTGCCGTTGGCTACTACGACGATGACCCACAACCCTACATGGGCTGCCTGATATCAGCGACGGCGGCAGACAATATGTTAGACGCGCAAAAGGCGCTGGAGACAAAAGGCGGGCGGGTTTTGCGCAGGATGGAACGCCTCAACGGCTGTCAGGCGATGCTGAGCCCCGGGCTAATCGATGTATCAGGCGTCGACATTCTGCCCGATGAAGAGCACTTCGGACCGCTGCTACAGATCCAGCGTTACACCGACTTCGATCAGGCACTTTTGCTCGCCAACGCGACCCGATTCGGTCTGGCCGCGGGACTGTTCAGCGATGATCCCGATGAGTTCGACCGATTCTGGCACGGCGTACGCGCAGGGATCGTGAACTGGAACCGCCAGCTGACCGGCGCGAGCAGCAGTGCTCCCTTCGGCGGGGTGAAATCCAGCGGCAATCACAGGCCCAGCGCCTGGTATGCCGCTGATTACTGCGCCTACCCCGTTTCAGGGCTTGAGCGTGAACGGCTGGTGCGTCCGGCCAGCCTGTCGCCGGGGCTGAACCTGTCGTTCGACTAGGCCGCCCGGCGCAGACCAGGACGATTAGCCCTTGACCGCTTCCGGCAGGGTCACATTCAGTTCGAGGATAGAGCAATCCTCGTCCAGATTGACCTGCACATCTTCCACGGACACATCGACGTACTTGGCGATCACCGCCAGAATCTCCTGCTGCATCTGCGGCAGGTAGTCCGGCTGATTACGCTGGTTGCGCTCATAGGCCACCAGAACCTGCAGACGTTCCTTGGCGACACTGGCCGAGCTCTGCTTTTTAGTGCGGAAATAACTGAGAATACCCATTAGCCCTTCCGTCCGAATACGCGGCTGAGCAGCCCTTTACGCTGCACATCCAGAAAACGATGCTCACGCTCCTCACCGAGGAAACGCGCGATAGCATCCAGGTACGCCTGGCCTGCATCACTGTCCTTGTCCAGCACGACCGGCTGCCCCTGGTTCGACGCCTTCAGCACCGCCTCGGACTCCGGAATTACACCCAGCAGCGGAATCGCAAGGATATCCTTAACGTCATCGACGCTAAGCATTTCGCCAGCCTGAACGCGTGCCGGATTATAGCGGGTCAGCAGCAGGTGCTCACGGATCGAACCACCCTGCTCGGCCTTGCGCGACTTGCTCTGCAAGACACCGAGAATACGGTCGGAGTCACGGACCGAACTCACTTCAGGGTTGGTCACGACAATGGCGGTGTCAGCGAAGTAAAGCGCCAGCTGGGCACCCTTTTCGATACCGGCCGGAGAGTCACACACGATGTAATCAAACATCTCGGACAGCTCATTGAGCACCCGCTCAACGCCTTCCACTGTCAGCGCATCCTTGTCGCGCGTCTGCGAAGCGGGCAGGATGAACAGCCCTTCGGTGCGTTTGTCTTTGATCAGCGCCTGATTCAGGGTCGCTTCCTGATTGATCACATTGACCAGATCGAACACCACACGGCGCTCGCAACCCATGATCAGATCCAGGTTACGCAGGCCTACGTCGAAGTCTACCAGTACGGTCTTGTGACCGCGCAACGCAAGTCCTGTGCCGATCGCCGCACTGCTGGTCGTCTTTCCGACCCCGCCTTTACCAGACGTAACAACAATAATTTCAGCCATTTAAACAGTTTCCATCAATATGGATTATCAAATTATTCGACTAAACCCTGGCACTACAGAGCCGCTGTATCCAACCGTGTACCGGACAGCCAGGCCTGAGCCGGCTTCTGCCAGTGATCGCTTTGCAGATCTTCGCTTGCCTTGAAATAACCTGCAATGGAGATCAATTCAGCTTCAAGGCTTTGACAAAAGATACGTGCATCGGTATTACCGTTGACACCGGCCATCGCACGCCCCCGCAACGGCCCATACACGTGAATATTGCCATCAGCCATCACCTCGGCACCGGCGCCAACCGAAGACAGCACGATCAGATCACCTCCCTGAACGTACACCTGCTGACCCGAGCGCACGGGCGTGGTCAGAATGCGTGTCCGATTACCCTCGGCCGCCGCCGGTTCGACCGTTTTATCGGCGACTGGCGTCGGTTCGGAAACAGCTGTGTCCTGAGCGGCACTTCGTGCCAACTCACCGCGTGTTGTCTGCCCAAAATCAGCCAGTCCCAAACTCCGGCACAGCTCGGCGTCATACCGCTCGTTACCTTTGACGCCGATCGGATTCAGCTGGCTGCCACGGCAGATCTCCAGCAACTCCTGCAGCGGCGGTAAAGGGCGCTCGGCCGGTATCTGATCAAGATTAAGCAGCACGGGCATCTGCTGGAAAAGCGAAGGCAGGCGGGCCGAGTGCTGCTCCAACTCGATGCGCAGGCGCTCGGCATCGAAGTCGAGCAGTATCAGCTCGTTAAGCGAAACTCGGGAGTTCTTGAATCTGAACAGGGGGGTATCGGTGGAGCGATTCTCTGAGGTCATACACCTGCTATCCGGGCAGAGCCATTCCAAGGGTTAAAAGCGCGCTAAGGTTACCACGCGCGCTCGGGTGTCACTACAGTCCTGACCCTTTGGGACTCATTACGGATAGAAAGGTTCTCTTATCTGAGCAAACCGAGATTACCGGTGAACTTGTTGACGACCTTTTTCGGCCCGAATAGCGCAAGGCCCAGATACTCGATCTGCTCGGGCGCGTAACTCTCAAGCTTTTCAGAGTAGTCTTCGTAATGTTTGGCGGTTTGCGCCACATTGGTGAATCCGACAACGGTCAGCTCAGGCTCATGTGCCTTCACCGCCTCGCGCATCTCCTTGAGGGAGTCCGCCGTCCCCTTCAGTATCGGTATCGGCAACATCGTAATACCACGGTGAAACACACCCTGACTGTCCTCAAGCGCCCGACCGATGATCCCGGGAAATGCCTCCCCGATGCTCAACGCAAGGACGCCGGCCGTATTGGCAATCAGGCCCAGCGGAAGATTCTGATCGATCACGAAAACACATTTATTGTTCAGCACTGCAGCCACTCCATACTCCAAAGCGGTATAAACACTACGCCGCTTACATCTGATAGAAGCCTACGGTGCTTGAGTCTGGCACTGAGGTCTTGAACAAAATTGCACGCCCCTGCTGCCTGGGCTAATACACATCGCTGAGCGCACTTTTATTCCAGACAGCACCTACTCCACGTGCTTAAATGCCTTGATGACGACACATACTTTGCCCCACGCAAACCATGAGCAACTCTAATCAGGACAACTGGATCAGGTTTAAACACGATGCGCCAACCGGCATCGAACTCGTGCGTGTACGGTTCGGTGGCCATGAACATGCCTATGATCCCCACTGGCACGACAGCTACCTCATTGGCTTTACCGAACAGGGGCTACAGCAATTTCATTGTCGGCGACAGGTGCAACGCAGCACCCCGGGCAACAGCTTTTTGATCGAACCGGGCGAGATCCATGATGGAGAGTCACCACAGGGTGAAGGGTTCACTTACCGCGCCCTGTACCTGCCCCCCGATTGGCTTCACCAGCAGTTGCGCGGAATTTTCGAAGAGCTGCCAGATCGTTATGAACTGCATATCGAAAAAACCCTCGCCGCCGATCACCGGCTGGCAGGCAGCATTTCAGGGGCCTTTCTGGCGCTTAGCGAACGGGAGCCTCGCATTGTGCGTGAAGCCTGTCTCGATCAGATGCTTGAGCGCTTAACCGATCATATCAGTTGGCGCCGTATAGCGAGTGCCACTGGCAGTCGACCTGACCTTGCCAGCGCCGGGCGTGATTTCCTGCACGCCCACCTATACAACGATGTGGGGTTAAGCGACATGGCACAGACGTTGGGCACAGACCGCTTTCGATTGAATCGGGCCTTCAAGGCCGCTTATGGACTCTCGCCCCACGCCTATCTGATTCAGCTCAGACTCGTGCGTGCCCGTCAGTTACTGGGATTGGGGGTGCCACCAGCAGAGGTTGCCGCCGAACTGTGCTTTTCCGACCAAAGCCACCTCGGTCGATGGTTCAAGCGCGCCTACTACCTGACACCGGCCGACTATCGCAACCACTGCACAAAGCTTCCAGATTAAACCGATACCCAGGCGCAAAATTCAGGGACCACCTTTAACTGGAGTCCCCATGAGCAGCCTGTATCTGAGCTTTTCGGTATTCGCCTTCATTGCATCGATCACACCGGGGCCGACCAATGTACTTGCACTGAGTAGCGGCAGTCGACAGGGTTTCACAGCCACGCTGCCGTTTGTGATCGGCGCGTCGTTTGGCGCGGCCTTAATACTGTTCCTGACGGCGACGGGGTTAGCCCGATTGCTTTTCGACTACCCCGAGATTCGCCTGACGCTCGCTATAATCGGGACGCTCTGGCTTACCTGGATGGCATTTAAACTCTATCACGCGCCGGTTGATGCCCCCGATGGCGTTACGATGGCAGCCCGACCGGTCCTCTGGCAGCACGGCATGCTGATGCAGTTCGTCAACCCCAAGACGTGGCTCATGGCGATGACCGTCAGCAGCCTATTTGCCCCGGTAAGCGGCGCAGCTCTACTGCATAATCTCGCGCTGGCACTGATCTTCTTTCTGGTAACAACCCCCTGCATTGCTGCCTGGGCTTGGATCGGCAGCGGCAGCAACCGGGTGTTGAGATCCGAAAAACAGCGTGCAGGACTCAATCGCCTGCTGGCGATATTGCTGGCGCTTTCGGTGTGGGTCGCCCTTTATTCGGGCACGCCTTGAAAACATGCCGCTATGCTAGGCAGGCCGCTCGAACCCATCCCGCGCCTTTGCCACCTGTGCGCGGGTCACACAGCCTTCGACATGATCATTGACCAGCCCCATCGCCTGCATGAAAGCGTACACCGTCGTCGGGCCGACAAACTTCCAGCCACGTTTTTTAAGCTCTTTCGACAAGGCAATCGACTCTGGCGAGGTTGACTGCGTTTGCGGCGTGCCGAGCTGGGTGGGATCCGGCTCGTATCGCCAGACAAATGCCGCGATGGAACCTTCGCGCTCGACCAGTTCGATCGCCCGTCGCGCGTTGTTGATCACCGCCTCAATCTTGCCCCGATGACGGACAATACCGGCATCCTGCAGCAGGCGTTCGATATCGCTGTCATCGAATAGCGCGACCTTGCGGAAGTCGAACTGATGAAACGCATTGCGGAAATTCTCCCGCTTGGCCAGAATCGTGCGCCAGCTCAATCCAGACTGGAAACTCTCCAGACACAGCTTCTCGAACAGACGCTGATCATCGTCCACGGGAAAGCCCCACTCCCTGTCGTGATAGGGGAAGAACGCCTCCACTTCACCGCACCAGCTACAGCGCGGCTCACCGTCCGGCCCGTTTACCGTTTTACCCATTGTCTGTATCCCTTGATGTTAGATATCCCGTTAGGCGGGTTGTCCGCATACGTATATCTGTGTGCGGCCAGCTGTATGTACCTCCCATCCTCCCAATTCGGTGCGGGTATCGCAACGGGTAAACAAGGGCAGTTGATGCTATAAAGGGTACAAACTCAGGCGCACGTTCAACCGACCCAACACAGACAAGGAGTCCAGAATGCCCTCTCCGAACCCCATCGCGCTTTCTCTGGCTGCCATGCTGACCGCCACATCGGCGTTCGCCGATGGCGACATCAATAGCCATACCCACGGCAATGCGACATTACAGCTGGCGTTCAGGAATCAGGAGTTGGTGATCTACCTGCGTGCGCCCGCCGTCGATATGGTGGGGTTTGAACATCAAGCCATGACGGCTGAAGAGAACACCCGCGAGCGGCAACTCGATAGCAACATGCGCAGCCCTGCATACTGGATCACGCTGCCGGAAGCGGCCGGCTGCGCGCTGAGTCAGGTGCACCTGGGCAAACATCACGTCATTTCCGGTCGCGGCGTTGCCCCCGAGATTATGGATGGCAACGCGCCTTCAGTAACGTCCGAACACATGGATCTCAATTTCACCTACTCTTTCCTCTGCGCCAACCCGCAGCAGTTCAACCGTGCCGAGGTGAAACTGTTCGAGCACTTCCCAAGCCTTGAGAAGGTGAACGTGAAAGTCGCCGGTTTCGATCAGACACGTCTGGAACTGACACCCGGAAACAGCACACTTCAGATGCCCTGATTACGGTTTCTATCGAAACGTTATTCCACAAAGGGGCCCATTAAGGCCCCTTTCCTTCTCCTGTTAAAACGCTCAGTTTGGCCGGATATTCTGGTTCTCGCGGAAGAAGTTATCCGGATCATATGCCGCTTTCACCTCTGCCAAGCGGTCGTAATTAGCGCCATAGGCGCCGTCGATGCGATCCTCGCCCTCACTGATGAAATTAACGTATACGCCCCCTGTGGCCATGGGACGGGTGGCTTCGTAGAAGTCCCGCGCCCAGTCGATGCAGGCCTTGTCATGAGCCGGGTCCTCCCAGCGGGTGTGGACATTCATGACGAATTCCGCATCGCGATGCGGGTAGGCGGTCGCAGCCGGGTCTATCCGGTTGATCGCCCCGCCAAGTTGTGCGACGAAAATCTCGGACTGGGCACTGGGCAGACGTGCGCCGTAATCCACCAGCGTATCGATAAGCTCATCGCTGAGCGAAGTGAAGTTGTGGGATTTCCAATAGTTTCGCGCCCCCGGCGTCAGCAATGGATCAAATGCCTGCTGAAAGGCCGCAAAAGGACAGGGCCCGAAACCGTCTGCAATCTCGTTACCCAGATTACGCAGTTCGGCCAGCGCCTTTTCCCCTTCCGCCCTGTCACCGTTATAAAGCCCGACTATAATCAGAACCCGCGTGCCGTGAACCGACGCGGGTAAAAACGGCAGCGGCGGCGCATCGCGGATGACACCCCAAACGGTCAACTCATCCGGCGCGCCGGTACAGAAATCCCGGTAGGCTCTCAGTACATCACCGGCCTGTTCGAACGGAAACACGGCGGGACCGGCGACCACTTCAGGCCCCACCCGATGGAGCTTGAATTCAAACGAGGTGACGATGCCGAAGTTACCGCCACCGCCACGAATCGCCCAATAGAGATCGGCGTTGTGTTCCCGGTCACAGCGCAGCAGTTCACCGTCGGCGCTTACCATATCGGCCGCTACCAGATTATCGATGGTGAGCCCGAACTTGCGGCTGATCCAGCCAAACCCGCCACCGAGCGTCAACCCGGCAACACCGGTGGTCGAATTAATGCCGACAGGACAAGCAAGCCCAAACGCCTGAGTTTCGTGGTCGAGATCCCCCAGCGTGGCACCGGGCCCCACAACGGCGATGCGCGCCAAAGGATCGACCCGTACCGCAGTCATGCCACTCAGATCGATCAGTAACGCCTCGTCGGCGAGGGATTTACCTGCAATGTTGTGACCGGCACCGCGCACCGACACCAGCAGGTCGTGGCGGCGCGCAAATTTTACGGTATGGATTACATCGGCCGCGCCCGTGCATCGGACAATCAATGCCGGTTTGCGGTCGATCATCGCATTCCAGATCAGGCGTGACGCTTCATAGTCGGCATCAGCCGGCGTAATGAGAGTCCCCCGCAATCCGGAGGCAAGATCGGCAAGCGCGTCATCATTGAGAACAGAGGTTTGACCGCCCAAAGAGCGGACCGTTAATTCAGCCATGGCACGTTCCTCCACCTTCTAATTCTTTTCGTGGAAAAAACCGTTCCCCCTTCCGAGCAATACACGGTCGAGGTTGTGTGGGCTGATTGGCTTGGTGGGCTGAATAAATTCAGAGCAGAAAACCAAACGTCCTGTCCCTGCATACCGTCTACAAGGCAACAGCGCAGACGACAGGGGCGTGGAAACTCACACGTATCTGCACAGCATTCACGAGCTGTTACTGAAAAGTGTAGACAGAGCGTTCGTGTTGAAACGCTCTCCCCGGTTACAAATTTTCACCTCCAGAAGGTTTTACTGGAATAGACGTCATGTTGGGCCGCACTGATCGCCCAATTCTTAGCACATGAACGGCAAAAAGGAGGCCTTCGGCCTCCTTGTCATCTGCGCGCACCGTGTGCTCAGGCGTAGACCGGTGCAAACGCCGCTTCCGGATTCTCCACCGGGCCGTTTTCGCCCCAGTAAGGCGAAAGTTTGCGCAAGCGGGCCACGATATCGGGCACCTCTTTGATCACCCGCTCGACCTCCTCCATGGTGTTGTAACGCGAGAAGGAGAAACGCACGGTACCGTGTGCTGCGGTGTAGGGGATGCCCATGGCACGCATGACATGAGAGGGTTCCAGCGAGCCGGATGTACAGGCAGAACCCGATGAGGCCGCGATGCCCACCTTGTTCAGTAACAACAGAATCGCCTCACCCTCGATATATTCGAACGCGATGCTCGCGGTATTGGGCAGGCGGTTGTCCGGATCGCCGGTTACGAAGCAGTTCGGTACAGCGGCTAGAATCCCCTCTTCGAGCCGGTCGCGCATCGCCTTGACCTGGGTATTCTCAAACGCCATATGCTCTGCGGCCATCTCGCAAGCCTTGCCCAGCCCCACGATAGCCGGTGCGTTCTCGGTTCCGGCCCTGCGGCCACGCTCCTGATGACCGCCGCGCAGCAGCGGGCGGTAACGCACACCACGGCGCAGGTAAAGGACACCGATTCCCTTGGGTGCATGCAGCTTGTGTCCTGACAGTGACAACATGCTGATCGCGCTCTCTTTCAGGTTGAGCGGAATCTTTCCCACGGCCTGTACCGCATCGGTGTGAAACAGAACACCGGCCTCGGCAGCCATTTGCGCCATGGTCTCGACCGGGAACAGAGTGCCACTCTCGTTGTTGGCCCACATGACACTGACTATGGCGACCTTGTCACTGAGCAGCGACTGGTATTTGTCCAGATCAAGGCGCCCCTTGGCGTCTACCTCCAGCTTGTGCACCGTATAACCTTCGGTCTCGAGATACTCGCACAAAGTCAGCACCGCCGGGTGCTCAACCACTGTGGTGATGATCTCCTTGCGCTCGGGCTGCGCCTTGAGTGCCGAGAGAATCGCAGTCGAATCGGATTCGGTGCCACAGGAGGTGAAGATGATCTCGGAATCATGCTCGGCACCGAGCAGATCCTGAATCTGTTTGCGCGCCTTCTTCAACGCAAAACCGACCTTGTTGCCGAAATTGTGCAGCGATGACGGGTTGCCGAACTGCTCGCAAAAATAGGGCTTCATCTCTTCGAACACTTCCGGTGCGACCATGGTGGTCGCGTTGTTGTCCAGATAGATATCGCTCATGATCAGGCCCCCATGCTTACCAAAGCGTCTTTCGGAGCCGGGATCACTTTCACAAACTCGCCCAGCTCCTCGATCAGGCGTTGCTGTATGCCGCCCAGCGTCATCGCCGCCATCTGGCAGCCGGTGCAGGCCCCAGTCAGGTTGACGTAGATGGTGTTGCCATCCACATCGATCAGCTCCACGTCGCCGTTGTCGGCCTGAAGTGCGGGGCGGATCGAGTCGAGCACCGTTTCAATCTTGCGAATACGCGCCAGCGTACCCATTTTGGGCGCCTCGGGCGCTTTGGCCGCAGGCTTGGCAACAACGGCCGCGCCACCGGCAAGGAAGGTTTCACCCTTCTCGGCCAGCACGCGGGTAAGGATATTCTCGATCCCTTCATGACAGGACGAGCAGCCACCACCGGCCTTGGTGTAGTTGGTGACCTCCTCCACGGTGTGCAGGTTATTGGCGCGAATAGTGTCTTCGATCATCACCTCATCGATGGCAAAGCACTTACAGACAAGCGCGCCCTCTTCATGATCGTCTTCCCAGACTTCACCGCGGTAGTTGGCAACCGCCGCCTGCAGCGCCTCGCGCCCCATCACCGAGCAATGCATCTTCTCCGGCGGCAGTCCGTCGAGGAAATCGGCGATATCCTGGTTACTGACCTCAAGCGCCTGATCCAGCGTCATCCCCTTGATGATCTCGGTCAGCGCCGACGATGAGGCAATGGCCGACCCACAACCGAAGGTCTGAAAACCGGCGTCTTCGATCACTTCGGTGTCCGGATTCACCTTCAGCGTCAGGCGCAGTGCGTCGCCACAGCTGATAGAACCCACGTCGCCAACCCCGTTTGCCCCTTCGACTGCACCGGCATTTTTCGGGTTATAGAAATGTTCTTTAACTTTTTCGGAATAGTCCCACATCGCTTCAACTCCTCAGTCGATTTCTGTCGGTCTGGCGTTTAACACGCGAACGATTTGCCACAACCGCAGCTTTGCGTGGCGTTAGGGTTCTCGAACTTGAAGCCGCTGCCCTCCAGGCCATCGAGAAAATCGACGGTGACATTATCCAGAAGGGGCTCGCTGGCGGGGTCGACCAGAATCTTGAGGCCGCCAATGTCAAAAACCTGATCGTCATCGGCCGCACTCTCTTCCAGCTTCATGCCGTACTTGAAGCCGGAACAGCCGCCGCCATCGACACGGATACGCAAACCCAGAACGGGCTTGCCGGCATTTTCGATAAATCGGCTGACTGCACCGATTGCATTTTCTGTGAGCTGTATCATGGCGCCCTCCTCGCGGGATCGAGTTGCTTGCTGTTGCCGGTGCAAGCGAGGTGCCATCTGAGGAATGATATTTTTTCCCTTTAATATCATTGATATAAAAATACCATTAGTTTTTATAAGCGTATTTTTGTCGGTATCCGGAAAACAACTTTGGCGGGCTGTGTAGCCTTTGCTACATCAGGTTAAAGGCGGTTTCAGTCACCCAGCAGCGCTTCATAGGCACTGCGCAGCAACAGGCGCTCGGTCACCGGCACCTGCAGCAGCTCCATCAGCGTAATAAAGCGCCCACCGGCCATATCGGGCAGCGTGTCTCCGTTGATGCGCAACAGCGCTACGGGCACCCATTCACCGGGTTGTTCAACCCAACCGAGCTGTGAGCTTGCGACACTGAGTTGCTCGGGCGCCAGCCCTAGTTGGGCAGCGACAGGCCTGATCATCTGCGCAGGATGGGGTATCGGCCGGGTGGGTTTGTGGTCGTGATGAAGTGTAGAGAGATCGGACAGGGGGCGAGGCAGACAGACCGAGGGGCGACCGTCGTAATCAACCATCCAGAAATGCAGGCGGGCACTCAGGGCATGCAGGTGCGCAACGATCACACGCATACTATAAAGCCCCTCCCATGAGAGCCTTAAAACCAATAACGGGTGACGCGCCAGGGGACGACTGCATGAAACCTAATCCCCCAGTTGTTCGAGTAGACTCACCTCAGCCTTCAGCGCACTGGCCGAGCGGCCCCAGATACTGATCTGCTCTGCCCATCGCCCTTCAAAACCGGGATGCGGGCAGATCAGATCGCACTCGAGCATCAAGGAGCCATCGGCGTTGATGACCAGCTGCGCCCGACGCTGGCCGTCTGCCGGCGCCCAGCGTCCGTTTAAGGTCGGCTCCCCGGTGAAAGGATCCTGTCGGGGCTCAAAACCGAACTGCGCACGCTCCGGCAGCATGTCGCTGTCGATGCCGGATCGGCGCAGCGTTTCCCGCCCCAACATCCAGGCGGCCTCAAGCAACGGTTGGTAACGCTCGAAAAGGTTACGGGTCGTTGTATCCATCGGCTTATCCGTAAGGCGGTCTGTGCTTACCATTCGGATTCAGGTGCCAGCAGTTCAGCGACCGGATTACCGCCGAGCAGATGTTCCTCGATGATACGATTCACATCCGCGGGCTTCACCGCCTTGTACAGGTGCGAGCCCGGGTAGATCAGCACATTGGCCCCCAAATGGCAGGGCCCAAGGCAGCCGGTGGCGGTGACAGCGAACTGCTGAAACAGCCCCCGCTTGGCGATCTCCTCGGAAAATGTCTGGGCGACCATCGATGCACCGACAGCACCGCAGCTACCGCGCGGGTGTCCTTCGGGACGTTGCTGGCTGCACACGAATACATGGGCCTGAGGTTTTGGCATGGGAGTGCTCCTCTAATCAGTTAGCGACTACAGCACGCTCAGGCCGCCGCCGGCTCATGGCTGTGACACTGTTTGGGACAGACGCGGAAACAGGACTCACAGCCGATACAGTCATCGCCATTGGCAATGGCCATCACCTTCATTTCGTCGTCATCATCGTAATCGTCGTAGTCATCATCGGCGTCAGCGAGTGCTTCGCCCCGATCAACCAACTCGAACACATCGCGCGGACACACCTTGTAGCAGCGGCCGCAGCCGATGCAGGTCTGTTGATTCAGACCGGTGATAAAACTGGGTGTCCATGGCTCACCTCCGCGGGTGCGCCCTGTTATAAGCTCTGCAGACATTTCACGGCTCCTTGATTAACCTTGTATGGAATCCAGCTTCTCTTGAGCGGATTTCCAGGCCAGACAGGCATCGACCGTTTTCTGCGCCAGATCCGGCAGAGTGGCATAGTCGGTCCAGAGGCTGTCCTCGACCAGATCGTGGACCGCCGAGGCGTACTCGGTCGCGATACGCTTCGCCTTGCGGGCCTCTTTCTGTAGTTTTTTCAGCTCTTCGTCAGTCATCATGTCCCCCTACTCACAGCGGTATCAGTCTTCAGCGGCGGCGCGGTATTTCTCGATGGTCGTCAGCGCCCGGGCCACCAGCTTTTCAGCCTCGGTATCCAGCTTCTCGACCGTGTCAAAGCCGAAGCGATGCACGTCGCGCAAAGACTTATCGATGACTACCAGCTTGCCGACCATCACCAGTGCACGACCAAACCCTTCGTGGGACAGGTTGATCATCGGCACCGCCATCAGGCCGCTCTCCTGCTCAACCCGCACGGCAATGGCGTTGTAGTAAGCCTTGATACGGGCGACAACAACCTCATCGGGATCGCCTATCACCGGAATCTCGCGGCGCCGCTCTTTGGTCAGAATCATCGGGTCGAGGACTTTCTCGTCACTCCAGTTGTCGTAGGTGCCGTAGCTGTCCATGGCGCGCAGCTGCACTACCATCTGGCGGATAAAAGGCGCGGTCAGCGCGGTGCCCGGTTCAATCGTCATATCGTTCATGGTTACGCTCCCAAGGTCATAAACCCCACTGTCGAAAGCCCGGCTGCTCACTCATCCCAGCCGTCGGCTTCCATCGAATCAAAACGTTTCAATGCGTCCTGCTGACGCCTGATCGCCTTGGCCAGCCAGCTTGAAGGCCCTTCGCGCAGCTCATCCTGCAGGGCCGTCAGCAGCTCGCCGATGGGGGCCTCATCGGTCACCCGCACCGGCTGCACCCCTTCGGCGATCAGTTGGCGCACCGCCGATGCACCGCAGGCACGACAGTACACAGCGGCACAGCCGGCAAGCTGCTCGATTTTGGCGGGCAGGCGGTCTTCGTTATCCTCTTCGCTGACATCGGCAAACTCGCACACCGAGATCAGCCAGGCCGTGCGGTCGTTCACGCCGTAGATGGCAAAGGAGAGCGCCGAACCAAAGTGCTGATTCACCGTCTCCCTGTCGGTTGTCGCAAAGGCAACACGCAGTATCTCCAGCTCCTCAGCATTGCCGACGACATCAAGCCGTCGCGTCAGCGGTGTCATATCACGCTCCCGCGGCCACCTGTCGCAGCGGCTCGCCATCCTGTTTCTGGGCGTAGATCGAGTGATACGGCTTGATCTCTTCATGCTGCGAAAGCTTCAGGTTGGCGATGTCGAACAGCGTTTGCTGAATCCCGCGATAGCCGCACCATACGCGCTGGAAACCGCCCACATGGTCATACTGGGGAAAGCCCGCGCGCAGCAGCGGTATGTGCAAACGGTGGGACGTTTCAGCCAGATGGCTGTTGCCGATCAGCAGCTCGGCACGCAAAGCCCGTGCATCCAGCTCAAGATCTTCCAGATCGCCAAGCTGTACCTGAGGCATCGACAAGCGCTCCAGGGCTGGCCCTTTTGCCGGTGCCACCGCCGTGACCACTTCGGCTCCCATGCTCACCACAAGATCGTGCAGTGCCAGCAGCAGGTCGGGGTCGGCGGCAATGGCCACACGCAACTGACCGAGCATGAAGTGGGTATCGAGCATGGCGTCCTGCAACTGACTGCGATGCTTGCGCCAGCGCGCAGGCACCTCAGTGCCCGCAAGTTCGGCCAGAGTCATCATCCAGCGATCCACCGCCTGCAAGGTATGCAAGTGTGGGAAGTTGTGGCTCGCAACGCCGGTGCGCGATTGAAGCAGCGCGCCGGCATCTCGCAACGACTCGCCTACCACCAGCGTGGCGCGGCTTTCAGCCGCAGTGGCCAGCTCATCCAGCGTCAGGCCGCCGGTTGTCAGCGGGCTGTACTCCTCGGTGGGCAGATGGCCATCGAGAGAGCTGGACAGATCAGGAATCAGCAGCGGTCGCAGACCAAAGCTTTCGATGCTGTCACAGATAAATTCAAGATCACCGGGCGTCAGGTGGGTGGCACACAACACATTGACCTGACGCGGACGGCGACCGGCACGGTCCGATTCCGGCACCAGCGTGTCGATGATCGATTTCATCGCCAATGCGAAACCGGTTTCGAAGCAACCGCTGAAATCCGGGGTATTAGCAGCCACAACCGCAACCTTGTCGAACTCGGGATGGCGTCGGCGAAACTCGCCCACCGCGCCACCCAGATCACAGCCCTGTGTCTCGGCAAGACCGGTGCTACACAGGCCGATCAGCGCCGGTTTCTGCTTTTCGCTGATCACTTTCAACGCTTCAACGATGTTCTGATCGGCCCCCATGATCGAGCTGACCTGATCCATTGCCGTGGTTTGCAGCGGAATCGGCTCGCGAAAATGGCGCACAAAAAACACCTTGGCGAACGCCGTACAGCCCTGACTGCCATGCATCAGCGGCATGCTGCGGTTGAACCCCAGATACGCCAGCGCCGCGCCCATGGTCTGACTGGCTTTGAGCGGACTCACCGCCATCGGCTTTTTGCGCTTGTTGATCTCAGCCATGGGTCACCTCCGGCACCTGTAGTGGTTGTATGCTGTCGCCATAATCCCCCCAGGGCGCGGGTTCACGCACGGACGACCAGATCGGACTTTCGATGGTCAGTGCCAGCTGGCGGACCAGCTCCAGCATCCCTTCGTAGCCGGCATAGCCGAACTCACGCTCCTGATTGATATCCAGAAAGGGAATCCTCGCCTTGAGCGCGGTGTAGAGATTCCGCCCGCCGGCGATCAGGATGTCGGCGTTGTACTCATGCACGATATTGATCAGCTCCTTGGCGCCGCCCTCCTCGATCATCTTGGTGTCTTCACCCATCAGCTCACGGATACGCGCCTTGTCCTCTTCGGTGGACTTCTTAGTGCCGGTGGCGACCACCTTCATGCCGAGATCCTGCAGTGCCGATACCACCGACCATGACTTCACCCCGCCGGTGTAAAGCAGTACGCGCTTGCCGCCCAGACGTTCACGCCAGGGCTCAAGCGCGGTGCGAATGCGCTTTTCCTCACGCTCGATCAGCGCTTCGGTGCGTGCTGTGAGGTCGGGATCACCAATAACCCGCGCAAAGTCG
Organism: Marinobacterium lacunae; assembly: GCF_000705555.1. GTDB lineage: Bacteria > Pseudomonadota > Gammaproteobacteria > Pseudomonadales > Balneatricaceae > Marinobacterium_D > Marinobacterium_D lacunae. Next base: position 31,974 of record NZ_JMQN01000047.1, on the reverse strand, counting down.
CGCAGCGCCTGCGAGGTGTCGGTGATGCCGTAGAAACTGCCCTCAAACCAGGGGATGCCGTATTTGTCCTCCATCTTGCGCGCGACGTTCAGCATCGCCTTGGAGCAGACCATCATCGTCACTTCTGCCCGGTGCATGGTCTGTACTTCGCGAAAACGCGCATCGCCCGAGAGCGTGCAAAGTACACGGATACCGAGCTCATCGAGCAGCGGCAGCACATGCCAGAACTCACCGGCGATGTTGTACTCGCCGACCAGATTCACATCGTGCACCTTGATACCATCGCGTCGTGCCCGCTCGGGTACAGGATCGGGTTCACGGGTGCCAATCACGTGCTTGAACATCGCCTCGCCCGCAATGCGGTTGCCAAGGTTCTTGGTGCCGTAGAATCCGGCACCGTCCACCGGCACCACCGGCGTCCCCCAGCGTTCGGTTGCCGCCTTGCATATCGCGTCCACATCGTCACCTATCAATGCAGGCACGCAGGTGTTGTAAACAAATACGGCGGCCGGGTTATAGCCGTCGATCGCCTGTTTTATGGAGTGAAACAGCCGCTTCTCACCCCGGCCCATAATCACGTCCTGCTCGGTCAGATCGGTGGTCATGCCGATACGGTAAAGCGTAGGGCCACTGGAGCGGGTACCGCGGTTATCCCAGGAGCTTCCCGCACAGGCGATCGGGCCGTGCACGATATGCGCAACATCAGCGATCGGCAGCAGCGCTATCTGCGCCCCGTCGAAGGCACAGCCACCGGCAGAGGCGCCAGGCTTGGGCTTGGCACAACCGGATTTGGACTTTTTGTTGTGCTCGCAGGCTGGTTCGTCCAGCAGCTCGGCAATATCCTTGGCTTTCATCAGACCCTCCGGTTACACGACACAATAGCGATCGGGGAACACTTGCAGAGTGCGGTTGCAACCGCTGTGCCACAGATAATGCGTTGTTTTTATTGACTGTTATTGCTGTCGCAATGTGCGAAAGACGACAAATTCACATCCCACAGGCGCAATGGCGCTAATCCGACATAACCTCATGGGTGCAACACACATGCGCGTAACGTGATGCACCGGCCGTACTAAATCCATAACTTTGTGCTAAATGAACTTTTTGACTACAATTAGTGCACATTGAACATACGGTACACACTATGTCTGCCCTTCCACACATCGACCCTAAAGCTGAAAACGTGTTGGCCAAAGCGGTTCTAAACGCTTCCAAACAGCTCGGTTTGAATCAAAGCGAACTAGGCTCTGTGTTGGGGATACACAGAACAGCTGTCAGCCGACTTAAAAGCAACCTTGTACTGAACCCCAAATCCAAGGAGGGCGAACTCGCGCTGCTGTTGATCAGACTTGCGCGATCCCTGTTTGCGTTGACCGGGGGCGACCAGGTGTGGATACGCCACTTTATGCGCACGCCCAACAGACTGACGGCAGGCATCCCTGCTGAACAGATCGCAACCATTCAGGGCTTGATGACCGTCACGCGAATCGTAGATGGGCTTCGAGGCAAGATCTGATGATCTGGGAAAGGTGCAACGGATCAGCCCACATCGCGCCATTAGCAGGCACTCTGCATCGACTGGTAGAGAGCCAGGAGCAGGTCGCAACTCTGGGGTATGTCGATACTCTGGAGGAGCAAGCGCTCTTGGAGGAGATGCTGGAAGAAATCAAACCTCCAGCGCCTGAAAACACCACTCACCTTCACTATCTGCTCAAGACCCCCTTTCGCTACCCTCCTCTGCTTTGGGGCTCCCGCTTTGGTGGTGCACATGAGCCGAGCCTCTTTTATGGCGGCATGGGCGTTGGGGTTACATTGGCCGAGTCGGCTTACTACCGCTTCATCTTCTGGCACTCGATGGGGGCGGAGCCGGTGAAGAGCCGAATACGGACAGAGCACACGCTCTTTTCGGTCAGCTATGCCACCACACTGGGCGTGCAGCTTCATGCGCCCCCTTTCAACGAGTACGAATCCGAGCTAACCCACACGCGTACCTATGCAGCGACCCAGTCTATCGGTTCGGCCATGCGCTCCGCTGGCGTGGAGGTGTTCGAGTATCGCTCCGCACGCGACCGGGCACGCGGGCTCTGTGTCGGGTTGTTTACCCCCGAGGCGTTTACCCAGCAGACCCCGCAGGAACAATCCCAGTGGTTTTGTGAAGTCTCGGCAGAGGAGGCCTCCTTTCGACAGTTGAGGTCTCGGGAGGTCCATGTGTTCAAGCTTGAGGACTTCAAGGTTGACGGAATATTGCCACTGCCTGCTTGAGGCCGATCCGAATCCTGTTCATGAGCCTTCGCGTTGAGCGCACCCCGCCAATCGCGACGCTACCAAATCGCGCACTTCCGGGTCGGGGTCATCAACCAGACTCTTGAGCGCCTCCAGCGGCGCGTTCATGGCCGCGGCCAGTCGCACCGTCCAATCCACATCCTTAAGCATCGGGACGACATCCTCCCCCTCCAGACGGTCGGCGACGATGCGCCGCACTTCGGCTTCAGGGTCGTGCATCATCAGGCCAAGGCTCACTTGGGGCAGTCGGCGGGCAACGAGCTTGCGCACCTGACGGTCGGGGTCGCGGATCATGCGGAACAGCCGCCCTTGCGGCAGGCGCTGGGTGACATAGGCTCGCACCAGATAGTCGGGGTCACTGGCAAGCTTCTCAAGATGCTCCACCGGAATGCGATCGGCCACGGTGATGCGTACTTCACGATCTTCATCCGCGATCAGCGAGAGCAACTTCTCGCGCGGCAGGCGATACGCCACCGCACGGCGCACCGCCTCGTCCGGGTCTTTGATCAGTTTATCGAGCGCATCGAGCGGGGCGTATCGCACGGCGATGGCGCGCCGCTCCCAGAAAGCGTCCTGCAAGTAGTAGATCGCCAGATGTGGATTGACGCGTAAAAAGCGGTCGATCTGCCGTCCACTGTGCGCAGCGACGCAAACATCGCCGGGTACGCACCGCCCAGTCAACAGCAGATCGGCCTTAAAGCGGCAGAAGCGACAGTCGGCGACCGGAGTCAGGTCTCCGTCGTCACGTTCAGTCGTCATCCGGGATCACCTCCGCCAATACGATGCCCGACGCGCTCCCGGCGTCGCTGGACAACTTCGAGCAGTGGTCGCTGGAGTTGACGAGATACAGGTTGAAGGTTTCCCGCTCGGTCCAGGGCTTGGCCGTGGCGCCGATATCGTCCTCGAAACACCAGGTGAAGTGGTAATCGGGATAACGGGTTCGCAACTCGTTGATCAACGCCTCACCCAGCACCTGAGTTGAGGCGAAGTCGCAGATCTCATTGAGGGTGGCTTCTGCAATCATGCGAACTCCTCCTCCGTCTGGGTAAAACGGATACGCTCACGAGCATCGACGCCCATCGCTTTGGCCAGCCAAGGTGGCGGGTTGTGCCCGATAACGTTCTTGAGGTCATCCAGCAACTCGGCCGCTTCACCGCCATTGGGCAGTTTGATCGGATGCAAGCCGGCCCTGACCACCTTGGCCGCCGCGGGTCCGCCAATGGAGACGGTGTATAGTAACTGGCAATCGGCTATCAGATCGGCGCGAAAGACATTCTTGTCGACCTCCTCAGGCGCAAGACCCGTCTTGCGGATAGCGATGAGGCGCACCTCTCTGTCCGAGACCTGATAGATCAGAAAGCGTGCGCAGGAGCCAAAATGCCCATCGACCCGTGTTTCATGATTGGATGCACAGGCAACGCGGATAGAACCGGGCATATCGCCTTCTGAATAGGGCTGCACTTCCGGCAGCGGTTCCGGCGTATCCTCAACCGGTACGCCGATCCCTTTGAGCAGATTAACGGCGGTTTTCAGGTGTTCGTGCTCGATATCGCCAAGCTCACCATCGGCCGCGACCTTGAGCCTTGCAACCTTAAGCCTGCCCAGCTTGGCAGGCGTAATCGGCAGGCCGAGCGCCTGTACCAGCACGTTTATCAACCGCTTGGGATCAGTATCGGGGAGCGCCCGGGCGGCAAGCCCGATACGCAGAGCAACTTCGGGGGAAAGTGTGTCTGCCATGGCTCTACCCTCCTACCCGCGCTTGGCGCGCAGTGTAATTGGCAGCTTCGGCGGTGCATCCAGAGGATCGACGTAGTACTTGGTGCCGTCGGTCAGTTCGATGGTGCCGCCCCAGCTATCGTCGGAGTTGAATTCGATGGAGGCGATCTCGTCCTCCTGGTCTCGCTTGGCAACATAGAGGGTCATCTTGCCCTCGTTGTGGCGGATCATTACGTTTGGCATGGCCTGTCCCTCAAGGTGGAGAAACCTGCCGCTGCTTGCGCAGACGGCAGGGACCTTAGGTTCTAATCGCCCCGCTCCTGCGCATCCTTGCGCCCGCGGGATACCGTACATCCTGTACGTAATTAACGAACCAGATCGTAGTTGAAGTCGGTGGTCTGCATGCCGCGGGTTTCGTCGTCGAGACGATCCAGGACAGCGTTCACGATGGTGGTCAGCATCTGCATGGCACCTTCGTAACCCAGAGTGGTCTGGCGATGCAGGTGGTGACGGTCGAAGATCGGGAATCCAAGACGGATAAGCGGTACTTCGAACTCCTTGCCCTTGTAGAGGGTGTCACGGGAGATCTCTTTGCCGTAGGAGTTACCGATCAGGAAGTCCGGCTTGTTGGTGAAGCACAGCGAGCGCATGTGCCACAGGTCCTTGCCGATATGAACTTCACAACCTGCGCCATACGGAGAGCTTTCCAGAATCGCTTCCATCGCCTTTTTCCAGCGCTTGTTGGCGTGGTGGCACAGGATATGGATCGGCTCGGCACCGAGTTCCAGCAGGAACTTGGTCAGGCCCATGACGAAATCCGCATCACCGTACAGCGCAAACTTCTTGCCATGCAGCCAGGTGTGGGAGTCAGTCATCATATCAACCAGACGGCCACGCTCCAGTTCCAGCGCCTTTCCGATCGGCTTGCCGGTGATCTCGGACACTTTCATCAACAACTCGTCGGTCCACTCAAGGCCCATCGGGATGTTGAGCTTCGGCACGTCGTGCTTCCAGGTGTTCTCGGTGAACTTCTTGGTTTTCACCAACTGCCACGGCTGCAGCAGGATGGTGTTCAGCGCGTTAGGCGCATCCTTGATCTCGGCCAGGGTGGTGCCGCCTTCGTACATGCGGAACTTGCCGTCAGCCGGCGTATCCAGCACTTCAGACGGATCGGACAGCAGGCAGGCGTCCACATCCATGTCCGCCATCATGCGCTTGATGACGCGGAAGTTACCCAGATAGGTTTCGAAGCCCGGTACGAAGTTCAGCTTGCCGTTAGAGCCGACAACCTTGTCTTCCATGTAGTTCAGGGTGAAGTAACGGGCAATACCCTCGAACATGTTGTCCCAGCCAGTAGTGTGGCTGCCGACAAAGCTTGGCGTATGTGCGAACGGAGTCGGGAACTCCTGCTCGATATGACCTTCCTTCTTCGCGTTGTTGATGAACGCATTCAGGTCGTCGCCGATAACCTCGGCCATACAGGTGGTGGAAACTGCAATCATCTCCGGCTTGTAAAGCGCCTTGGCGTTTTCCAGACCGTCGAACATGTTCTTCTGGCCACCGAAAACAGCCGCATCTTCGGTCATGGAGTCGGATACGCAGGATACCGGCTCTTTGAAGTGGCGGTTGAAGTAGGTACGGAAGTACGCGACACAACCCTGTGAGCCGTGCACATACGGCAGGGTCTTCTCAAAGCCCAGTGCACAGAGTACGGAACCGAGCGGCTGACACGCCTTGGCCGGGTTAACGGTCAACGCTTCACGCTGGAAGTTCAGCTCCTGATATTCCTGGGTGGTCGTCCACTCAAAGACCTCATCGATCTTGGTCTGCGGATGCTTCTCTTCGAAGTTATCGCGCTTCTTGGCCAGCATGTCCTGGTATTCGTCTTCAAGGAACAGCGGATAGCTCGGCTTGATGTTATCAACTGACTGACTCATTTCATTCTCTCCTCCCGCGCCACTAATCCGTGAACAAGCGGGTCAAAGTGGGTGTGGGGTTCACGACCGACTGGCCGTGAACCTTCAGCAGCCTGTTCAGGCGCTGGCAGCAACCGCAGCCTCTTCGGCCGCTTCCGCTTTCCAGGGAGCCTGGAGTTTCTTCCAGCACGGATTGTTCAGCGTCATGTCCATATCACGGGCAAAGATGGCGAAACCATCGTAGCCGTGGTACGGGCCTGAGTAGTCCCAGCTGTGCATCTGACGGAACGGAATACCCATCTTCTGGAAGATGTACTTCTCTTTAACACCAGAACCGATCAGGTCCGGCTTGACCTTCTTAACGAACTCTTCGAACTCGTAGCCGGTCACGTCGTCGTAGATCAGGGTTGCGTTGCCCATCTCCTTGATGGTGCGGTCGTAGTCGTCGTTATGAGCGAACTCGTAACCAGTACCGACCACTTCCATGCCCAGATCTTCGTATGCGCCGATTACATGACGCGGACGCAAACCGCCGATGTACAGCATGACCTTCTTGCCTTCCAGGCGCGGCTTGAACTTCTCGATGACCGCGTTGTACTCAGCCTTGTACTTAGCGATCACCTCTTCGGCTTTCTTCTGGATAGACTCGTCGAAGAAAGAGGCGATCTTGCGCAGAGATTCGTCAGTCTTGGTCGGACCGAAGAAGTTGTACTCAACCCAAGGAATGCCGTACTTCTCTTCCATGTGACGAGAGATGTAGTTCATCGAGCGGTAGCAGTGCACCAGGTTCAGCTTCACCTTCGGCGTCAGCTCCATCTCGGCGATGGTGCCATCACCGGACCACTGAGCCACAACGCGCAGACCCATCTCTTCGAGCAGAATGCGGGAAGACCAGGCGTCACCACCGATGTTGTAGTCACCGATGATGGCAACGTCGTACGGAGTAGTCTGGAAGCTGTTGTCGTCGTCACGCTTATCCAGCGCCCAGTCACGTACAGCGTCGTTGGCGATATGGTGCCCCAGTGACTGGGATACACCGCGGAAGCCTTCGCAACGTACCGGTACAACAGTCTTGCCGGTTGTCGCAGTCGCCTTCTTGGCAACGGCTTCGATGTCGTCACCGATCAGACCGATCGGACACTCGGACTGGATAGACACGCCCTTGTTCAGCGGGAACAGGGTTTCGACCTCTTCCAGCAGTTTGGCCAGCTTCTTGTCACCGCCGAATACGATGTCCTTCTCCTGAAAATCAGAGGTGAAGTTCATGGTCACGAAGGCGTTGATGCCGGTGGTGCCGATGTAATAGTTGCGACGCCCGTTACGGGAGTACTGACCACAGCCAACCGGGCCATGAGAGATGTGGATCATGTCCTTGATCGGACCCCAGACCACACCTTTGGAACCGGCATAGGCGCAACCACGAATGGTCATCACACCCGGCAGGGATTTCTTGTTGGACGTGATGCACTTCTTGGACTGCTCGACCTCATGGTCGTTGACGGTCAGGTGCTTGGCACGATCTTTCTTGGCTTTAGCAGGATAGACTTCGAGCACTTCGTTAATAAGCGCTTCGGTCTCTTCGCGTGACATGACAGACATAACCTGTCTCCTTTACATGTTGGGTTGCGAACAGAGGCTAATCCGCCCCATGTTCGTCCTCGGAGCGGGCAACCATCAGGTTGCCCGTCCTGCCGACAACGTGCAGTACTTAGACTTCGTCAGCCGCAGTCTTACCGATGATGGACTCGTCTTCTTCGTCCATGATGCCGAATTCCATCAGCAGAGCTTCAAGCTCATCCATGGTTACCGGAGTCGGAATGACAAACTTCTTGTTGTCCACGACCTTCTGCGCCAGAGCACGGTACTCATCAGCCTGGCCGGCAGTCGGGTCGTACTCGATAACCGTCATACGACGGATTTCAGCGCGCTGAACCACGTTGTCACGCGGAACGAAGTGAATCATCTGGGTACCCAGCTTTTCAGCCAGAGCTTCGATCAGTTCATCTTCGCGGTCAGTCTGACGGCTGTTGCAAATCAGGCCAGCCAGGCGCACGCCACCGGAGTTGGCGTACTTCACGATACCCTTGGAGATGTTGTTGGCGGCGTACATCGCCATCATCTCGCCGGAGCAGACGATGTAGATCTCCTGCGCCTTGTTTTCGCGGATCGGCATGGCGAAGCCACCGCATACAACGTCACCCAGTACGTCGTAGAATACGAAGTCCAGATCGTCTTCGTATGCGCCTTCCTCTTCGAGGAAGTTGATAGCGGTGATAACACCGCGACCAGCGCAGCCTACACCGGGTTCCGGACCACCGGACTCGACGCACTTGATACCGCCGTAACCGGCTTTCAGAACATCTTCCAGTTCCAGGTCTTCAACGGTGCCGGCTTCGGCAGCCATTTCCATGATGGTGTTCTGGGCTTTGGAGTGCAGGATCAGACGAGTAGAGTCAGCCTTCGGATCGCAGCCGACGATCATGACTTTCTTACCAGATTCGGCCAGAGCGGCTACCAGGTTCTGAGTAGTGGTAGACTTACCGATACCGCCTTTACCGTAGATTGCACATTGACGCATTGCCATAGTGTTGCTCCTCGTTTCGGACTTAGCTTCCGAGCCCAGACCCACAGCCTTTCGCTGTAAGCGCCTCGGCCTTCGTAACTTCGCCCTGAACGTTGCGAAAGCTGTACCAAAATGGGCATTAAATTCTATCTATTTGTTTTATAAATACTTTTTACTCATCAGCGGGATCGTGTGGCTGTTTTCGACCCGACAAATCAGCCCCCGGCTGTCGGAACACCAACAAAAACCCTTCTCTTTGTCAGGCCAAAATCAGCTGTCGAAAATGCGACAAAGCACAACATCGCCCGTGACATGTGTGGCAACGTTCACAAATAAATTCTGAATATCAATAACTTATGCGTGGCGTAACTATTGCAGACGCTTGAGAAGGGCCCGTTTCCATCCGTAATACGAGAACCGGTGGCGCGGCGCGACCCACACACTCCCTCTCAGGAAGGTAAAGCCATGTACGAAGAGCTAACAGACGGTATTAAGAGCGGACAGATTGTCCCCTATCTCGGCGCAGGCGCGCTCAAGGATGTCACCAATCGACTGGATGGCAGCCCCATCCCAGCCGACAGCGACAGCCTGATACTGGCCATGAACGGCGGCCAACCGATGGCACCGCGCCTGATGTACGAATTCCCCCGTGCCGCCATGAGCATGGAGAACAAAAAAGGCCGCAGTTTCGTGACACGTTTTCTCAACGAAACCTATGGAGAAAAGCAGTGGAGCCGCGGCCAACTGCATGACTGGCTGGCAGCACTGAAGCCAAACTACGTGGTCGACATCAACCGCGATACGCAACTGCTGGACAGTTACGCCGACACCGAGCACACCCTGATCATGGGCGTGGCCCGAATCATGGCCAGCGAATACCGCTTCAAGCTGTTTCATTATGACGGCAGCATCTACAAGGAGATTGCGCTTGAGGCAGTAAATCCGGCCCTACCGATCCTGTTCAAGCCCCACGGTGCACCTAAGCCCGAGGCCAACTACATCGCTGCCGATGCGGATTTTGTCGATTACATAACAGAGTTGATGGGCGGGTTTGCCATTCCTGCATTTCTGAAAGAGTACCGCCAACATAAGCAGTACCTGTTTCTTGGCATGCGCTTTAACCGCGACACCGAACGCATGGTGATGAGCGACATTATCTACGCCGCGGACGAACCGGCGGGCTGGGCCTTTATACCCGAGCCCACCGACAAGGAGCGCCGTTTCTGCAAACTGAAGAAGATTGAGATTATCGAAGAGGACTGGGACGCCCTGATCGGCACAAAAGCCGCCCTCGCACTGGCCTGATAAGCCGCTGGCTCCTGCTCGGTCGACAGGAGCCAGCTTTCAGGCTATACCCTACCCCATGCCAAATGCAGGAATGCCAAACCCGCCAGCAGACAAAAAGGCGAGTACAACCAGGTGTCATACCGCGCAAAACGCGTACCCTTCACCCGCTTTAAGAAACCCACATACCGCGTCTCACCGATCGCCCTCAGCAGCAACACACCCCCGACAGCCAAACCGGCATACGCCGCAAGGCCAAGGTGCGATTCGGATATTCCGGTATCAAGCCCCAATAGCCCGGCAAGACCTGCAAATGCCACCAACAGCAGCGCAATCAACAACGTAGCCCACAGATCCGGCTTAAACAGCGGCGCACCATTGGCTTCAGGCAGTGCAGCCGTTACACCAAACTCGCCACCGAGTGCCCAGTACAGGTGTAAAAGAGCCAAAGCCATAAAGGATATAACCAAAAATACAGTGGCGAGCATGTCCATATTCTCTCCAGATTGACGCAACTCCAGACGCCACTTCTCGCCATTGCGATTCCAGCTCTGGATTCCCAGCTTTCAGTAACTTGCTTCAGGTGTGGCGGCGCACCCAGCGCTCGCCAGTGAATTCCACGGGAAACCTAGCCCATTCGCGAAACTCGCGCAACGTACAGCTGCCGGTTTCGTAGCTACCGGCTCCGGCGACTGTTTTGAACACCAGTCTGTCCCGGTCGGCATCCATGTCATCAGGGCCATCGAGTATTTCGCGTACCGCCCATTGGGCGCCAAACGAGCCGTTGCTGTAATAGCCGCCAATGGTCAACGGATGCGTATGCGGTTGTGACTGTGTGGCATGCTCGACCGCCAGGTCGAACAGTTCCGCCAGCTCTTCGGAGGTGACGTCCACGTAGGAGTTAATCTTTTCCATCGCCGCTGCAAGGTCTTCATGCGTAAGCATACTGCTCTGCCGGTCCATCACTGGCAGGTCAGCGTGTTCGGGCCGCCGCGCCAGCACCGCGGGATAGCGACGCCAGGGAAAGAACGCGTTGAACACCACCGCCACGCCGAGCATGCAGAACAGATTAAGCAGCACCGGTGTCAGCAGGTAGGCGTAACCCAGCGCATGCACCGCATCGCCACCGACAACGGCTGTCAGGGCCGTCGCACCTCCCGGCGGATGGATACAGCGCAGATAGTGCATGGCTCCTACCGACAGCCCCACCGCCAGAGCGGGCGTCATCGGGTTGTCGGGCATCAGTATCTGGCAGGTTACACCGATGGCGCCGGATACCGTATGCCCCACCAGCACAGCCCAGGGTTGTGAGAGCGTGCCATGGGGCACAGCGAAGAGCAGCACCGCTGTCGCCCCCATGGATGCGACCATCATCGCACCGCTGTGACTGCCCAGATACCAGTGCGAGATGTAGTACACCAAAAAGATACTGAGCATCGCCCCAAACCCCGAGATCAGTTTCTCGTTGTGGCTTGTGGTGTTCTCACCAAGGCCAAGCAGCGCTCTCAACCGGGATTCATCCCGTTCAGACTTCACGTTTCATCTCCTCGACATCCACGCCCAGCCGCTTTAACAGCCGGGTGAAGTTGCCCGGATCAACACTGAGCTCGCGGGCACAGGCGGTCCGGTTATACCCCTTGCGTCGCAAAACGCGGCAGACAAGTTCGCGCTGGAATTGATCGGTTGCCTCCCGAAGGCTCAAAACAGAGGGCGTACCGGGTGAACGTTGTTGATACTCGGTGACGTCAGAGAGCAGCACTGGAGTCGTTGAATCGCACGGCAGCGCCAGCAACTCGGCGGTCAAACTGAGCACCTTGCCGGGCTTTCGGTGCGTAGCCGACAGACGCAACACCGCACGGCTGATCAGGTGCTCCAGTTCACGTACATTACCGGGCCAGTCATGGGCGAGCAGAGCTTCACGCGCGCTTCGATCCAGACGCAAGGCGCCAAGCCCGAGATTGCGTCTGTTCAGCTCCAGAAAATGTCCGGCCAGCAGCAGAATATCCCGCCCACGCTCTCGCAGAGGCGGCACCAGTACCGGATAGACACTCAGGCGATGATAGAGATCGGCACGAAAGCGCCCGCTTGCAACCTCCTGTTTGAGATCGCGGTTGGTCGCTGCAATCACACGCACATCCACCCGATGGTAGCGATCGCTGCCGACTCGCTGCACCTCGCCTGCCTGTAGGGCGCGCAGCAATTTGGGTTGTGTCGCCAGTGGCATCTCGCCTATCTCGTCGAGAAACAGCGTACCGCCATCGGCCAGCTCGAACTTGCCACTGCGCGTGCCAGTGGCGCCGGAAAAAGCCCCCTTGGTATGCCCGAATAGCTCGCTCTCAACCAGATTCTCGGGCAATGCGGCACAGTTTACGTATACCAATGGCGCATCGGCGCGGCTTGAGGCCGCGTGCAGGTGCCTGGCCACAAGCTCTTTTCCGGTGCCGGTTTCGCCGCTGATCAGCACCGCAAGGTCCGAGCGTGCGACAACATCAAGCTCTTCTATCAGTCCTCGGATGGCGGGGCTTTCGCCGATCAACTCACTTCGGCTCATGTCGGCGGCCAGCAAGCGCGCCACTTCGTGCTCTCGGACCACCTGCCGCTGCAGGGATTGAATCAGGGTCGATACCCGGATCGTGGCCTCAGCCAGTCGGATAAAGGTGCGCAGCTCTGTGGGATTGATGGTGTCGAACACTCCGGGGGTGAGCGCATCCAGCGTTAACAGCCCCCAGGGCCGTTCATCGATGTAAAGCGCAACACCCAGACAGTCGTGCACATGCAGCGGACTATCGGCTGTCGCGATCAAGCCATCGTAGGGATCAGGCAGTTCGCAGCCAGCCTCGAACCGAACCGGCTCATGGCTGAGTAGAATGCGCGCAAACCTCGGCTGGTCTTCAACGACAAAGGTGCGCCCGAGCGTATCGTCCGACAGCCCGCTCACCGCCACCGGATGCAAGGTGGTATCCCGCAGCTGCAAGAGAGCCACCGCGTCGCAGGGAAAAAGGCCCTGCATGCTATCCAACAGCCGCTGATACCGGCTGTTGGCTGTCATCTGGCGGGAGAGGTCGGACACCACCGAGATCATGGAGTCCGCCATGGGAGAGGATGTCATTTTGACAACACCATTGTTTATTTAACAAAACCGATAAAGCGTCATAAAAACAATGGTTTCAAAACATGCATGCAAAATCAAGCTTTTAAAAACTGGCACGATTCCCGCTTTACAGTCAGGCAACAAAGATCCGGCGAAAACGCCGCAACCACAACAGGAGAGATCTATGCTGTCAGACCAAACACGGGAGATCGTTGCCGCCACCCTGCCCGCCGTAAAGGAAAAAGCACGTGACATCACCGAGGTTTTTTACCCACTGATGTTCACCCGCTACCCGCAGGTAAAAGCCTATTTCAACCAGGCCCACCAGAGTCAGGGCACCCAGCGTCAGGCATTGGCCAACGCCGTTGTTGCTTACGCCGCCAACCTCGATCGTCTCGAGCTGCTCGGCGATGCAGTATCCCTGATCGTACACAAGCACGCTTCGCTGAATATTCTGCCGGAGCAGTACCCCATCGTTGGCGAGTGTCTGCTCGCTGCGATCAAGGAGGTACTCGGGGAGGCCGCCACTGATGCAGTGCTGAACGCCTGGGGTGAGGCGTACCAGCAGCTCGCGGATATCTTGATTACCGCTGAGGAAGGCGTCTATCGTACCAACGAGGCCAAAACAGGCGGCTGGCGGGGCGAGCGAGAGTTCGTGCTGGTAGGCAAAACACGCGAGAGTGAAGTAATCACCTCATTCTACTTTGAGCCTGTAGACGGCCAGCCCGTTGCCGCATTCAAGCCCGGCCAGTACACCACCATCATTCTCGAGATCGACGGCCAGACCACCCGCCGCAACTACTCGCTCTCAGACACACCGGACAAACCCTATTACCGCATCAGTGTGAAGCGCGAAGCCGGTGGTCTTGTATCAAACCACCTGCATGACAATCTCAACCCCGGCGACATTGTCCGCCTGACACCTCCCTGCGGCGATTTCGTACTCAACGAAAGTGATCGGCCTCTGGTGCTACTCTCCGGCGGCGTGGGCCTTACCCCCACACTGAGCATGTTGCGTCCGGCGCTGGCTCAGGGCCGTGAGGTTCACTTCATTCACGGCGCACTGAACAGTGCGACCCACGCCTTTAAGAGTGATGTCGACTCACTCAAGGATGAGTTCGACAACCTGCATGTCAGCTATTGCTACAGCGAACCACTGCCGCACGACCATGCGATACCCAGCGGCATGTTCGATCAGGCCCGTCTGGCATCGTTGCTGCCGCTGGAGAAAAGCCCCGATGTCTACTTCCTGGGCCCAAGACCCTTCATGCAGTCGTGCTATCAGAGCCTCAGCGCGCTGAATGTGCCCAAGGAGCGCATCCGTTTCGAGTTCTTCGGACCGCTTGAGGAACTCGCAGGCGCTGTTGCCTGACCCGGCGCCACCGGCAGCCCTTGCCCCTTCAGGGGCTGCCTTTCTTCCGCATAATTTCTGCTCAATTTTTAAGCAGAATCGCCGATAACCTCGACTCTGTTCCTCCGAGTGTCGACGTCATGATCATCAACAGTAGCCAGATCGGCATGAGTGCCGCCCACCATCAGCAGCAGCGCGTGAATGAGCGCGAATCACTGCAACATTATCAGGCCGATGCACAGGGCAATGTTCATCTGACGGGGTCCGTCACGCGGGAGCACTCCGGTTCTTCACTCAGAGTGGATGTCTCCACCGCCGAGGCCCGTATCGAGCGCACGCCGCCGCAGCCGGTGACGCAGCCCGAGGCGGCCGACACTGATGAGAAGATTGTGGATTTTGATTCAACCGAGCCGCGTATCCGTCTGCTCGCCGCCATTGTCAGTACGTTCAGCAATCGCGAGATCAGGCTGTTCGACGCCAGTGATCTTAAGACAGACGCCCAGCCTGTGGAGGTGACGCTACCGGATTCCGGTACGGCCGCACCGGAGCCCACCGCTGGCCAGACCGGCATGCGGTACGAGTGGAGCAAGGAAACATCCGTTTCTGAGTCGAGCCGCTTCTCGGCGGTGGGCAAACTCACCACCGCCGATGGCAAGACCATCGATATCGCGCTGGATCTTCGCATGGAGTACAGCCGAACCGAGCGCGAGAACGTGGTGATAACCGCCGGCGTGCAGATGAAAGACCCACTGGTGATCAACTTTAACGGACAAGCCGCCGAGCTGACCGCCGAAACGCTGAGCTTCGATATCGATGCCGACGGGAAGCAGGACAATATCAAGGCGCTCTCCTCCAACAGCGGCCTGCTGATGCTGGACAAGAACGGTGACGGCAAAGCAACCGATGGCTCGGAGATGTTTGGCGCGATCAGCGGGAACGGCTTTGCCGATCTGGCTCGTTACGATGAGGATGGAAACGGTTTTATCGACGAGGGCGACAGTATCTACGGCCGCCTGCAGATCTGGATCAGAACGGCAGACGGCGAAGACCAGTATGCAAGCCTTCAGGAGAAAGGAGTCGGCGCGCTGTACCTCGGTTCAGTCGAGACGCCCTTCTCCCTCTACACCCAGGGTGACCAACTCAGCGGCCAGATCCGCTCTACCGGGCTGTATGTCAATGAGAACGGCTCTGTCGGCACGCTGCAGCAGATCGACCTGGTAGTCTGACCGGGTCGATCTGCTCATTCAATCGTGGGCCACCACCTCCGCCACCGATGTCGCGACAGCGTAATCTACTCCGCCCAACGCCTTGAAATGCGCTTCTCCACACTGGATTTTCAGGTTCTCCTCCTTGCGGCGTTTATCGGCATCGTGCGTGGTCTTGGTTTCGCGGATCAGGTACACCTTCTTGTCATCCTCCAACACCACGGCCCAATCCGGATTATAGTCGCCCACCGGCGTGGGGATCTTGAACCAGCGCGGTAGCTTGCAGTAGAACTTCACGTTCTCGGCGCCATCGAGTGCCTGAGCGGTTTTCAGCTCTATGATCGAGTCATACTCGATATAGTCGTAGGGTGTCTGGATCTGCCCCCCCACCTCGCCATGTTGAACTTGATAGGCCCGCTCCAGATACGCCTCCAGCTCCGGTTCGTTGAACAGCTCCATTTTGTACTGTTCGCCATCCAGCTTTTGGTACTTGATCCCATCCACCAACAACTCGCTCAGCGCCTTGTGAATCTCCTGGCTTGCCGCCGTAATGAAGCCCTGCGGATTGTCCTTGAACTCCTGCAGGCGATTACACCGCTTGATGATCTCGAACAGAGTGGCGCGGGTCAGTTCGGTCTGCTCCTGCAGGATGCCCAACAGGTCAGGTAGCGTTTCGTGGGAATGGATGTAGCGCGTTTTCGGTATCTGGATCTTGCGTTCGGCACCGACACCGGCATCGGTCAACGTCGCCTGGGTCTGTTCGATGGTCAGCGCCACCGCCTTGACCGGCGGCATGGTCTGCAGCTTATGGGATGCCAGATCGATCAGTTGCCGTGTATCGAAGGCGATGGAGTAGCGGGTCTTCTGGCTGATCCGCTGCCACAGCGCTTCGAAATCCGGGTTCAGCTCCACCCGTTTGTTGTACGCCACCTGCACACGCTTGCGGTTGTCCTGGATACGACCAGCAAACATGAAGCTGCGCAGGCGCTCGACAATATCCTGCTCGAGCGGCGCGTACTCATCGGGCACCTGCAGTTTGAACAGCAGGTCATCCGGCTGGAACATCGCCGTGATATCCCCTTTCGCGTCGAGATAGCCGACATCCTTCAGCAGATGCCATAGCTGCTTGGAGCGCTCCTGCCCCAGCGGGGCCTCGCCTTCCAGCTGCAGGGATGCGAACGCGATGGAGGGAACCCGGCCGAACTTGAAGCCGCCGCCGATATCCTTCTCCATCTCGGTCTGCAGCTCCTTGGCATACTGCTCGAAGGATTCACTGGCCACCACCGTCAGTCGGTTTACGGCCGGATCGTGGATGCGATCGCCGTTACTGTCGACGGCCAGGCGCAAACCACGACCAAGCGTCTGACGGCGCTCCTTCTCGCTGCCCATATCGCGCAGGCTGCAGATCTGGAACACGTTGGGGTTGTCCCAGCCCTCCTTCAGCGCCGAGTGGCTGAAGATAAAACGCAGCGGTTCGGCGTCGTCCAGCAACCGCTCCTTATCCTGCATGATCAGCTCGTACACATCGGCGTCGGACGCGGTAGTACCCGAAGTATCCTTCAGCTCCACCACCTTGCCGCGTTTTTTCACCTCGGCGAAGTAGCCGTTATGAACCTGTTCCACGTCCCGTTTGGGTAGGTCCTTGTATAGCGTCGAACCGGCTACAGCGTTATAGGCCTCTTCGAACCAGCACGCCAGTTTGCCGTTCTGGCGTTCGCCGTTTTCATCGTAGTAGCGGTAGTGGGCCACCTTGTCGATAAAGAACAGCGACAACACCTTCACAGAGTGCCCCGCCTTTTGCAGGCTGCGCTCTTTGCGGAAATGCTCCTCCACCGTCTCTCGGATCTGCTGCTTGAGCACCTCGTCGTGAATACTGCCGCGCTCCTCTTGCGGCTCTAACACTACATCATTGGCGAAGCGCACGTATTCAGCACCCGGCTCGGCGTAGATCTCGTCCACCACGTATCCGTGGTAACCGGAACGGTTGGTGTGATCGGACAGATCGGTGCCCTGCTTCAGTTTGACCGTCTTCTCCTTGGTGCCGTTGGGGGTGTCCTCGTAGATCACCACCTTGGCCGACGGGGTCTTGGCCTTGCCCGCGTAGCCGATCTGCGCCAACTTCAGGTAGGTCTGGTTGACGTTCTTGTCCGACTGAATGGAGGAGACAGCGATCCTCTTCACCAGGTTCAGGTCGTAGGCTTTTACCGGACCGAGCTGATACACCAGGTTGTAGGGGTGCTTATGGGTAGCCGAATATCTCAGCGCGAACAGCGGCTTGAGCAGATTGATGGCGCGTTTGGCCTTGACCGTGGTATCGACGGACTGCGGCTCATCGATGACGACCACCGGGCGCACCTCCTGGATAAACTCGATGGGACGCGCACCCGACATGCGGTCCAGTTCACGGTGGATCACGTTACCGCCCTTCTCGGTATCCGCATCCTTCTGGAACGCCTGGATATTGATCACCATGATCTGCAGCGTATTGGCGGAGGCGAACTGGCGCACCGGCAGGTTCTTCGAGTCGTAGACGTAGTGATCGAACGGCACCTTGTCGTACAGCGCCTGGAAGTGCTCTTTCATCAACCTGAGCGACGACAGCACCCCTTCCCGGATCGCCACCGAGGGCACCACGATGATGAACTTGCGCAGCCCCAACCGCTTGTGTAACTCAAAGATGGTGCGCAGGTAGACATAGGTTTTGCCGGTGCCGGTTTCCATCTCCACCGAGAAGTTGGGGAAGGCGTAGAGATCGTCATCTTCGATCAGGCTGCGCGACTTCTCGATAAAGTTGCCCTCCTGCACCCCATGCAAGTTTTTCAGCAGCAGTTCCGGATTCAGGTCCAGATGGTTGGCGATACCGCGCTCGGTATAGACCTTTTCCGCACGTGACAGTCCCTCGAACAGCGCCAGCGTTGAATCGATGGCATCCTTCTGGTAGTCGAGACCGGGGTCGAACTTCAGTTTCATCTCTGTCCCTTAGACTGTCTTGAAGTCGATGCGGTCGATCCCTACCTTGCCCTGGTTGTAGGCGGCAAAGGTTTTCACGGCATTGGTCTTGAGCTGGTCGTTGCCGTGGAACGCCTTGTCCAGGCAGATAAACTGGCCCGGCGCTTTCTCAAGCACGGCGTCGATCAGGCGTTGGTCGATCTCATTCTCCAGATGTACAAATAGGGCATCTTCACCCACGGAGAAGAGCCTGTGGCCGGCCAGCTCGATGATTTCGATCCGCTCGGTGGGTTTGACGCCCGCCTTGATCAGAATCTCGTAGAGCAGATCCTCCTGAGTGGCAGCAGGGTCGATATGATCAACATTCAGCTCCATCTGTTGCAGCAGTGCCGAGTCGTCGATATCGCGGCCGGGAGCCTGCCACTGTTTGAAGTTGCTTTGGTCGAGTTTCAGCACTTTGAAACCGAGGTCGAGGTTTTCCAGAGTTTGGAAGTCCTGTTTTTGTTCGAGTTCGGAGCAGATTTTGGCGCTAGCTCGGCGGATGCGCTCTTTTGCCATATCAGAGACAGTCGCATTTACGCCACTCACCTCAGGCAGTTGAACCGCAATTGATTTTCGATTCCCCTTGTCTTGAGAGTTAAGGGTATAAACTGCTTCACACAAAGTACCCGACCCTGCAAAGAAATCTAGGACAATATCCCTCGAAAAGTTTGAAGTAGACACTTGAAGAATTCGCTTTAACAAACCAACAGGTTTGGGGGTGACAAATATTTCGTCACCACTGCTAGCCTCAAGCAATCTGCTCAGCTCTTGCTTCGCGTTACGCGTACTACCAACCTCTTTCCAAGTCCAATATGTCTGAGGAATAACTCCCTGCCTCACTTCAGACAGGAATTTCTTAATACCTGGTCGATTATCTCCGCTTTCACCCCACCAGATACGCCCATCAGCGTCATACTCTTCGAACTTTTCTTTACTTATTCTCCAATAGCTTCCGGCCGGAGGCCCAGGTATAACTTTACCGCTCGGGGTTTTAATTGAGTAAACACCCTTACTATAGTAATTTCGCGCTGCCAAATCCCCCAACAGCCAAGGCCCCCTTGGATCATTATCGGGATTTTTATAGCGAGCGATCATTTCCTCTGAACGAGGAAGTAAGTTTGGCCTCCAGATTTCAGCATTCTTTGCAAATAGCAAAACATAATCATGATCTTCGCTGAAATACTTCGCGGAGTTTTTTGGACTATCCATTTTGTGCCAGATAATATTGGCAATAAAATTCTCCTCCCCAAATATCTCATCACAGATCCGGCGTAGATTTTCCACCTCGTTATCGTCGATGGAGATAAAGATCACCCCATCCTCGCGCAGCAGGTTGCGCGCCAGATAGAGGCGGGGGTACATCATATTGAGCCATTTGGTGTGGAAGCGCCCTTCGCTGGCGGTATTGGTGCTGAATTTGCGCCCTTCGCCGCCCTTCTCCTTCAGTCCGGCGTAGTCCAGGTAGGTGTCCAGGCTTTCGGCGAAGTTGTCCGGGTAGATGAACTCCTTGCCGGTGTTGTAGGGCGGGTCGATGTAGATCATCTTCACCTTGCCGTAGTAGCTCTTCTGCAGCAGCTTGAGCACCTCCAGGTTGTCGCCCTCGATAAACAGGTTTTCGGTGGTGTCGAAATCCACCGACTCATCACGGCAGGGCTTAAGCGTGGCCTGGCTGGGGGCCTGAATCACACGCAGGCAATCTCGCTTGCCCGGCCACTCCATGCCGTAGCGCTCGCGCTTGTTGTCGTAGATCTCGCTGAAGCTGCCCAGCTCCGCCTTCAGCCGCTCGAAGTCGATGCTCTCGACCAGTTCGCCCCGGTCGTTGCGCGTTTCGGTAAATACGCCGGGGAAGAGCAGCTTGAGTTCCTGTTTGCGCTGTTCGCTTGTGTTCAGCGAGTTGCCGTCCAGTTGTATATCGCGGTCGGTCATTCTGTGTCCTTGTTCGCCGTTACGGCGGCGCCCGTTGATCGAATTTCGTTCAGGTGTTTCTATTTGTTCGGATAACCAGCTTCGCTCCAGAAAAAGCGCTTGCGCCAATGTTTGTTCCGAAGCTGCTCGATAAACTGCCGTGCATCGCCGAACTGTCCGTAGCCCGGTTGATATTTAAACAAATCCGCGTTCAAGCAGCGCTTCCAGCTGTGCTTGCAGGCCCATAGATGGTTCTTTAGCGTTCCTTGCTTGCGGCATAGATGGTCAGCAACAGCTCATTGTCGTCGATCAGCCGATACTCCGGCTCCCGACCGCTCAGTTCCCGGCTACGATTGACGATCTTGGGAACCCCCTCGCCACGCCGCTCGATAAGTGCCTGACGCCCGGCCTCCTCACGCGCGTTGTAGTAGCGGCTCAGCAGGTTCACCAGCGCTTCGTTACGGGTCACGGTGTTGTCCATCAAGCCGTCTATGGTCAGGTTGTTGGAAAGTGCGCCGGGGCTGTAGAGTTCGAGCCGATCGGAAAACATATGCAGACGAATACGCCGACCGGTCATCGAGTAGTCGCGATGTGCCACGGCGTTGACGACCGCCTCGAACACGGCACCCAAGTCGTACTGCGGGATATCGCGGCGACCGATGCTTTTCACCGCCTCCACGCGCATGTTGCGACGCACGAACTCGAACGCGCCGTTGATCTGCTGATCCACCGGGCCGGTGTAGTCCTGGGCATCCAGTTGGTCCTGAGCATCCCGCTCTGTGCCCGCATAGAGCACGCATTGGATATAGGCGTTTTGCAGCCACTGGGTCGGGTTGGGCGTCAGTAGCAGGGTACCGCTCACCGAGAGCCCTTCGTCGTATTCATCCTTCGCGGTCAGGTGCAGTTTATGAAACTGAATCTGCTCCGGAGTGCCGGGACGCAGGAAGCGCTGTTTCAAGCTCGGGTCGATATCCTCGGTCGATGTGCCCGGCACCAGGGTTTCGTCGAAACGGATCAGGCGCGACTGGGAACGCTGCTGAAACAGCCGCGCCAGCACCTCGGGTTTCATCTCCTGTTTGGTAGAGCCAACCCGCTGATAATAACGGCCGACGCTCTGGTGCACGGCGATGCTGCGCGGGATCTCGACACAGATCACGGTTTTCTGATCGCCCGCCTTGTCGGGCAACTGCAGCAGGCGGGTATCCACCCGCACCGGTGGGGTTATCTTCTGCTGGCTGATGTTGACGACCCACTCCTCTGTCAGGGAGACCTTGTCGTCCTCGATTCCGATAACATCGCGGCTCTTGTCCTCAACCCCAAGAAGAATACGGCCACCCTGACCGTTGGCGAAAGCGGCAATTTCGTGCGCCATCTTGTCCCCATTCGGGCTGCGCACACGCTGTCCATCGTACTCGACAGCCTTGAATTCGATGCTGGAGTCTTCGCCCAGGCGAATATGGAACAGCAGCTCTTTGACCAGTTTTTCTCTTTCCATCGAGGTTCTCTCTTCGCCTGTCTTGGGCTTAGCGCTGCAGCGTCCAGCGAATGGTGAACAGGGTATCGACCGTACAACTCAGTTCCAGCTTTTCGCTGACTTCGTCGAGCAAGCGGTCCTCTTCCCGTTCGATCACCTTTTTCGCTTCGTGATACTCACTCAACGCATCGTCGCGTTTACGCTCCAGCTGACGCAGCTCTTTCTTCGCCCGGATCTTCTCCGCTGTCGAAGCCAACTGACGCGACTCTCTCTTGAAGGTGCGGATCTGCTCGTCCAACTCTTCGACACTTTGCATCAGGGCCTGACGTTTATCCTGCGCCCAGCGTTCCAGCTTGTCGGACTCCTGTTCGAGATATTGATCAAGCTGTTGTTCGGTGGCGGCTCTCTGTGCAGCCACTACCGAGTCGACCCAGCTCCCGAAAGAGAGGGTATCGATTTCGGGCACGCCCGCCGCCAAGGCGGCCGGGATGGATAACAGATGCTCGGCATGATCCGGATGCAGTTTTTCACCGCTATCCGTGTTCGCCAACACGACAATCCGGTTCTCGCGCGACCGCCCCCGGTTGTATTCGAAGGTGATATTGATCGCCTGCAATGCGCCGGACTGCCCGATATAGGGCTGCAGTGCCGCGTACTGTCCGTCGGACAGCCGATCATAATGAAAAATCAGATGGGCAGCATCCGGCATGCGTTTCTTGGCGCGATGTACCAATTCCCAGGCGAGGAAGTGCTCCGTCGCCTGGAGCCGGAAAAACTCAGAGTCGTTCTCCTCGGCCCGGGGCCAGGTCAGGTCATAACGGTTGCCTTGATAGAAGAAGTGGTTACGCTCGATCCTTGCACCCTGCAACTCGGCACTGGCGAGATCCAGTAGTACACGCTCGTAGTGTTTGAGAAAGTCCTGACTCTCGTCACGGCGGGTCTTCAGGTTGTAGACCACATCTCGGTCGAAGTTGTTGAACAGCGTTTGTCTGGCCGCTTCCTCTCGAACCTCCAGCACCTCTTTCATCTCGTCCTGCAACCGGTTGAACGCTTCCTCTATTGCGGCATCCGTGCGGCAGTGCTGATAGATCTCGTAGATTCTGCGTTCAATATCGATATTGTCGGCAATGGCGCCCAGCACTTCATCGGATGCACCAAAGACCCCCTCGAACAGTTTGAGTTTTTCATGCAGCAACTCGAATACGCGCCTGTCGGCCGGATTGCGGCGGTTGACGAAGTTGGCGATCACCACATCGTTCTTTTGCCCGTAACGATGCACGCGGCCAATCCGCTGCTCCACCTTCTGCGGGTTCCAGGGCAGATCGTAGTTGATCAGTAGTGAGCAGAACTGCAGGTTGATACCTTCACCACCTGCCTCGGTAGCAATCAGGATATCGGCCTGGTCGCTCTTGAAGCGATCTACCAGCGCCGCCTTCATATCGGCTACCTTGGAGCCACTTATACGGGCGGAGCCTTGGTGTTTTTCGAACCATTCACGGTAGACCGACTGCGAGCGTGCGTCGTTGTTGGCGCCATTCAGCAGCACCGTTCGCCCCTTGAAACCGTTGTTCTCCAGCAATGTATTGAGGTACTGCTGGGTACGGCAGGATTCCGTAAAGACTACGGCCTTGCGCTGTCCGCCCAACTGCTCGGTCATATCCATCGCTTTTTGCAATACGACCAGCAGGGCGTCGCCCTTGGCGTTATGGGTAATCTCGGACGCCAGGCGGCAGCACTCGGAGAGTTCCTCGATCTCCTGCTTGAGCTTTTCTACTCGCCCGTCGCCTGAATCGGTCTCACCAAAATCGGCGTCGATCCAGTCGTCGGCTTCTTCCAGATCATCCAGCGACTCTTCATTGAGCAGCTGTTTGTCCTGCAGACGCGTTATCATGCCTTTCAGCGTATCGGCGACGGCGAAGGTGGAGGACGCGAGTATCTTGCGCAAACCGATGCTGACCAGATGGCGCGCCTTGGGATCGATCGCCTGGATATCGGGGGTCTGCAGGTAGGTGGAGAGCTTTTCGTACAGACTCCACTCCTCGTCCGTGGGCGTGAAGTCCTGGGTGATCGAGTAACGATTGGTGAAGTTGATCCCCCCCTCCTGCTGCACCTGCCGCCGCAGGGTACGATGGCAGAGCGGTTGGATCCGCTGCTTCAAATCGTCGAGCGTGTTTTTGTCCTTTTGTCGATTGACATACAGGTTACGAAAGGATTTTGCATCGCCGAAATAGTGTTCGTCGATCACTCGGCTGAGCCCGTAAAGCTCCATCAAGTTGTTCTGGATCGGGGTCGCAGACAGCAACACCCGGCTTTCGGCGCCCTTGGTCGCCTTGACCACCGCCTTGGCCCGCTTGCCACTGCTGTTCTGATAGATGTTGCGCAGCTTATGCGCTTCATCGAACACCACCAGATTCCAGTCGATGAGCTGTACCCAGTCCTTTTGACTCGCCACATATTCGTAGGAGCAGATCACGATCTTGTCGATTTGATCGAAGGGGTTGCTCAGCCCCTCTTTTTTCAGGCGCCCAGCTACCTTGCTGTCGATGATGATCGAGGGCAGCTCAAACTTGTCCTGCAGCTCCTGCTCCCACTGTTTGCGCAGTGACGCGGGAACGACCAGGAGAATACGCTTCTTGTGTTCGGCCCATTTCTGCGCCATGACAAGACTGGCTTCGATGGTCTTGCCCAGGCCCACCTCATCCGCCAGCAATACGCCTTTTTCCAACGGCGATTTCAGCGCGAAACACGCAGCTTCGATCTGGTGCGGGTTCATATCCACACGGGCAGCCGCCATGGTGCGGGAGATCTGGTTCTGCAGCTTGCCGGTCTGGGTCAGCCAGTAGGCGAAGTAGGTGCCTTGATGGGGAGTAAAGGCGCTCATTTTCTCCCCTCCGGCGTCTGCTGCGTGTTCAGCCATTGGTCGATCGCCTGTTTCCCGAACCGCCACTGCTTGCCCAGCTTCTGGCCGGGTATGCGCCCCTCCTGCACGAGCTTGTAGACGGTGGATTTCGGCAGCTTGAGATACAGGGAGAGCTCTTCAAGCGTCATCACTTGATCTTGCTGACCATTGCTCATGGTTTTTCTCGGTAACTGACAGTTTTTGGAAATTTAGTGTAAAGGAGGGAGACCTGCAAGTGAAGCGTCTGCATTGGCCGAAGGAGTCGTACTTTCGTGTCCGAATTTGTGAGATATCGGTAGCACGAAGGAAATACGGAAGGGTAAGTGGCTAGTTGGGAGGTAGTCGTTATATCGCAGCAGATCGACCTGGTGGTTTGAACGGGTCGATCCGCTTTACTTCACCGCTGCTCAATGAGCGGTTTCGGCTGTCGCCTCTTCTTCGGCCGCCGCGCCCATGTATTCATCGAAGTTGGCGATGTAATCCTGCAGGTTGCCATCGTACAGCTGACGAAAACGGTCGGTGAAGTACTCCACCGCCTTGTCGCGCTTGCCGGCGAGCTCGTCGGCATCGGTGACGCTGCCTGCCGCGATGTAGGCGTTATAACGGGCCGCCGCGTAGATAAACGCTACTCCCATCTTGTGATCGCCATACTTCGCGCCCATCTCGTTGGCGATTTCGATCAGCCGGTTTGTCGCTTCCACAAACGCCTCGTCAAACAGGTTTTCATCAGTACTCATGGTGGTTCTCCATCAGGTTACGCTGAAAAGTGGACTGGCGGCTGATCGAAAGATGACGATGCCGACAGTAGCGGCCCGCGGCCAGCAGCATGGCGATACGCGCCAAACCGCGCCCAAGACCGCTTTGCGGCTCATGGGCCAGATGTTCAAACTGATTCAGTGCCTGAACCGGATCTTCCTGCGTGTGTGTGGTTTTCATCGTCATCACCTCGAATCGTCATGCCGGTTTCAGCTTTCCAGCTGAACCAGAAAGGTGTTTTGCATCTCGGCATACTGCGCCGGGGTAAAGGCCTTGATGGTCAGCGCGTGCAGACGGCCTGTCTTAAGCGGCTCCTCGAACAGCGCCAGCACCCCTTTTTGCCGCTGCATCAGGTTTTGGCCCTCGAACCGTTCACTGATGATCGCGACGGTAAAGTTGCACTCCTCGCCGCTAACATCGATATCCGCCTCGGGCATCGCCGCCTGGATAATCGTTTCGACTTCGCAGGTCTGCATCAGGCACCCCCTGCGGCATCCAGCATCGGCTTGAGGCTGCCGTCCTCGACCATCGCCACCACCACATCACTGCCGCCCACCAGCTCGCCCTTGATAAACAGCTGCGGGTAGGTTGGCCAGTTGGATATGCTCGGCAGCTTCTCGCGGATAAAGGGGGCCTCCAACACGTTCACGTAGGCGTAATCCGCCTCCAGTGTCTTGAGCGCTTCCACCGCGTTGCGGGAGAAGCCGCACTTGGGATCACTGGGGGTGCCCTTCATGTAGAGCAGGACCGGGTTCTCGGCCAGTTGCGTACGAATTTTCTGTTCAGTGCTCATAGCAATCCCTCGGAATTGAGTGCCCGACAGTTCGGGCGTCTTAGCGATCAATCGTCTAACGTTCGGCTCTCAGCCGTACCGGTCGCCCGCACGGGGTCACTCCTCCGGCCCGAAACAGTCGTGGTAGGCGGTGCATTGATCGCAACTCGGTGCCCGGCACACATAGCCCCCACCGCGCTCGCACAGCTGCTTGTAGAAAAAACGCTTCCACTTCATGTCTCGGTTATTCAGCGCCTTCAGATCCGGGTAGGCCCGCTCCATCAGCTCGCTCAGAGTGCCGCGATGGGGGAACCCCAGATCCCGCCAGAGGTGATCACCGCCCAGACAACCGGTGGCGATAATCAGTGACAACTCCCGCGGCACCGACGGCACCCGAAAATCCTCCAGTAGTGCGACCAGCTCCTGACGCTCATCGTCACGCAGGATGCTGAGTTCATCGCGCATGGCCGAGCGGGTTTCCAGCAGAGGGGCCTCGTGCGCTTCAAGTGCCAGGTGCACCTCGCCGCCGGGAAAGCAGCGTTCAATCAGCTGCGCAAAGGCTGACGGCTTTAGCCCTAAGTTCAGCGGCAGACATCCAAGGCCCAGCCGGGGCCCTATACAAAGGTGAGCGAGATGACGGTCGGTTTCTCCACCCGCCGCGACCGCCATCAGTCGCTCGAACCGGTCTACTATCTGCAAGGCTGCCAGTGCCATTCAGCTGCCCTCCGCTGTGCACGCGGACGCGGTATGACGCTTCGGGCAGGTTTCGATATCACCCTCCGGTCGTATCGTCAGACCGAACACAGGCTCAAGCACCTGCGTCTCGAAACCCTGCAGATAGTGTCCGCCGATCTGCATCAGCGGACGTCGGATCAGTAGCGGATCGGCACACAGCTGTGCCAGCACCGCATGGGGATTTTCAAGATCGAGCAGTACGCTGCCCGCCTTGATGCCCGGATGGCTCATGTTGAGCCAGGTTGAAACATCGGCACCGAGGAAGGGCCGCAGTGTTTGTGGTGTCCATGCACTCTCAAGAAGATTGCGCACATCGAGTTTAAGCCCCGCCGCTTCCAGCAACTGCTTCTGCTTGCGGTTGTTGATGCAACCGGGCTTTTCGTAAAACACCACCTGCGTCATCGCCCTTCCCCCGCGCCGTTTATCGGGCCTGAATCTCGGCCATCGCTTTTTCCATCAGTTCAGGCGGTATGCCGGTCAGAGAGCCAGCCGGATTGATCGCGTCACCCGCGGCATCGAGAATCGCACCCTCGATGGGGCAGATACTCGCGCACTGGGGATCGGCGTGATCGCCCTCACACTCGGTGCACTTGTTGGCATCGATCATGAAGTGCGGCTTGGCGTCGTAGATCGCATCGCTGGGACACACGTCATAACAGGCCCAGCAGTTGACGCAGCTTTCAATAATGCTCAAAGACATGATTGACCTCCTCAGGCGCTGATCTGTGCGTTTTCCGGTTTGGCCTCATCGAGTCGGCCGGTGGCGATCATCTCTTCGTACACCGCCATCACCGCCTCTTCGATCGGCTCCATCGCGTGTTCGCCATTGGGCTGAATACCGGCCTCTTCCAGCAAGCCCCAGGGCTCGAACCCGATCTTGGAGCAGAGCACCACTTCACAACCGGACAGCGCACGAATGCTGCCCGAGAGTGCACTCTCCTTCTCGCCACAGGTATCGTTACCGATGCAGTACTGATCGACCTTGCGGTGGCTGATAAACCGCACACCGTTGGATGAGGCTTCGTAGATCAGAAACTCGGTGGCATGGCCAAAGTGCTGGTTGATCATGCCGCCGCCACTGGTGGCAACCGCCATCAGCACCGGGCGGAAATGGGTGTTGTCAGCCGCCGGCCCGCTGGGCACCTTGACCGCTGCCAGCGCTGCGCGCTTTTTCTCCTTCTCGGCCAGCTCTTCGGCGATTCCCTGATGGATGACGGCGCGCTTTTTCATCGCCGCTTCGTAGTCGATATCCATCTCGGCAATCTTGTCGAGGGTGAACTCGTCGCCACGGTCTTCACCGAGCAGGCCAACGGCATCGGCACGGCACTGGCGGCAATGGCGCATCATGTTCATATCGCCGGAGCACTCGTCCTGCAGATCCATCAGCTCTTCGTTGCTCGGCCCGCGCTGTCCCATGACACCGTAGAAGGTGCCATGCTCCGCTTCGGAGATCAGCGGCATAACGTTGTGCAGGAAAGCCCCCTTCTGCTTGACGATACGGCTTACCTCTTTGAGGTGCTGGTCGTTCACGCCGGGAATCATCACCGAGTTCACCTTCACCAGAATGCCGCGCGCAACCAGCATCTCGAGCCCTTTCTGCTGCTGCTCGATCAGAATCTTGGCGCCCTTCTTGCCGCGGATACGGCGGTTGTTCCAGTAGATCCAGGGGTAGATCTGGGCCCCTATCTCCGGATCAACGCAGTTGATGGTGATAGTGACGTGATCGATGTTGTGCTTGGCCAGCTCCTCAACGGCATCGGGCAGCGCCAGACCGTTGGTGGACACACACAGCTTGATATCGGGCGCTTCTTGACTGAGGCGACGGAAGGTCTCGAAGGTGCGCTCGGGGTTGGCCAGTGGATCGCCGGGGCCGGCAATGCCCAACACGGTCATCTGCGGAATGTTGGCGGCCACCGCCTTGGTTTTCATCACCGCCTGATCGGGCGTGAGCAGCTCGGATACAACGCCCGGGCGCGACTCATTGGCACAGTCATACTTGCGGTTGCAGTAGTGGCACTGAATGTTACAGGCCGGCGCCACAGCCACATGCATACGGGCAAAGTAGTGATGCGCCTCTTCCGAGTAGCAGGGGTGATTGTGCACCTTCTGCTTGATATCGTCGGGGAGGTGGCTCAGCTGATCATCGGTGCTGCCGCATCCACTGGATGAGCATCCCCCGCTGCTTGCGCTTTGTGTTTCGTTAAGGACTGTCAACTCCATCGGATTCACTCCTCAGTTGGCCAGCGGCCGGTTGTCAGATGCAGATCACCTGCTTGAATCGGTATCTGCAAGCCGCGGGCCATCGAAAAGTGCGTTGTTTTTAAAGGAGTTTGTAACGAACGACAGATGCTTTGGCTGTGTAATGTGGGACAGAGACACGTGCCTTTGTCATATCTGCGACATAGGCACGATGGGGAAAAGAGCGCTTCTACACAAACCAACTACTGATCAGATCCGCCACCGCCCGCACGCGTGGAGAGCGACGTAAATCGGGGTGTATCACCAGCCACAGCTCGCGGTTTACCGGCCAAGCCGGATCGGACACGAGCTGCAATTCCGGATAAACGGGTTGCAAAAAACGGGGCAGCATTCCGATGCCGACGCCCTGAACAACGGCTGCGGCTAGAAGGTGCAGATCGTTGGAACGAAAAACTACACGGCGTGCGCCCAACTGAGACTCCAGCCATTGTTGCTGTGGCGCCGCGTTCATGCTGTGTTCGTAGCCGACAAACTCCCATTG
Source organism: Marinobacterium lacunae (assembly GCF_000705555.1). Taxonomy (GTDB): domain Bacteria; phylum Pseudomonadota; class Gammaproteobacteria; order Pseudomonadales; family Balneatricaceae; genus Marinobacterium_D; species Marinobacterium_D lacunae. The sequence goes on along the minus strand of NZ_JMQN01000047.1, from coordinate 2,293 downwards.
CTCCGGTGCGTGAAGATGTAAATACGTCGGGCTGGCAAACAGGCCAAAGGGAAGGTCCGCCAATTTGCGGGTAGCCAAGTCCAGTTGTTCCGGTCGGTGCAGACGCAAGGCGATATCGGCTTCGCGACGGTGAAGATCGGCGCTCTGCAGATCCGATACCAATTCCAGCTCTACCTGGGGTAACTGCTTGCGCAACTCCAACAGATGCGGCGTCAGCAGATAGCGGCCCAACATCGGCGGCACAGAGACTCTGACCCGACCGCTCAGCGACACGCGGCCATCCATGATGCGCTGAATCCGCAGCTCGCTTTCCTGCATCTGCCTGGCTGGCTCGAGCAACATTTTTCCATCGCCGGTCAGTTGCCACCCTCTGGGCATGCGATCAAAAAGGCGAACGCCCAACTGCCGTTCCAACTGGTCCAGCCTGCGTGCGACGGTGCTGTGCTCAACTTGCAACTGGCGGGCTGCTGCGGACAGGCTGCCAGCTTCCACCAATGCCAGAAAATAGCGGACATAGTCCCAGTTCAATTTAGTCATTGTGCAATTATGCACAGAACCTGTGCTGTTTTTGATAATTTTTATACAGGTCTGTCTTGGCTACAGTGGTTTCAAGCGAGGCACGTTGCAATCTGCGCCTTGCGACCGTTTTCAACCCTGCAAGAGCACAGACTATGACCGAAACCATTCGCATTGAGATCACGCAAACCGGCCCTGCATCGGTACTGCAGGAAACGAGCGCTTCCCTACCCCCGCCGGGGTCGAGAGAGGTACGCATCAGGCAAACGTTTATTGGCGTGAATTTCGTCGATATCTATTTTCGTTCCGGACAATATCCGTTACCCCAGTTACCAACTGTTCCCGGCGTGGAAGCGACGGGCATAGTAGAAGCACTGGGGGACGCGGTAACAGGGTTTCATATTGGCCAGAGAGTCGCCTATGCAGGTTTACCCTTGGGCAGCTATTGCAGCCATCGCAATCTGCCGGCCGACAGGTTACTGCTGATTCCTGAGGGTGTGTCGGAGGAGGTCGTGGCCTCGTGCCTCTTGAGAGGTATGACGGCCCATATGCTGCTGATGCGGATACGTCCGGTTCAGGCTGGAGAAACCATGCTGGTTCAAGCCGCTGCCGGTGGGTTGGGGCAGATATTGGGCCAATGGGCGGCCCGGTTAGGCGTCAACCTGATCGGTACCGTCGGCAGCGAAGCCAAGCAGTCTATAGCCAAAGCAAAAGGCTATGAGCATCTTATCCTGTATAAGCAGCAGGATACGGTTGCAGAGGTGGCACGGTTAACAAACGGCCGGGGTGTGGACTATGTCATTGACGGCATCGGTGCTGCGACGTTCGAGCAAAGTCTGGCCTGTGCAGCGCCTTTTGGCCTGGTGGCCAGTATCGGTCACGCAGCCGGAGTGCCCACCCCTATCTTGCTTTCGTCACTGCCCAAATCAGTCGGTTATATCCGCCCCAGCGTGCTGCAATATATCGATGACCCTGCGTCATACCAAACCAGCGGCATGGCCGTTATGCAGCAGCTGCAAGCCGGGATGAGTGCCGACATTTTCGACATACTGCCGCTAACGAAGGCGGCAAAGGCGCAGCAACTACTGGAAAGCGGACAAACCACAGGGGCGTTATTGCTAAGAGTGTGATCGCCGCTAAAGTGAGCCGCCTAGTCACAGAAAGGCAGTGGCGTTGTGTGCCAGCTTAATAGCTCTGGCTTTAGACTCGTTCGTGTACTGTCGCGTCTTATTCTGGGTCTTGTAAGCTGGCACTTCACTCCTCGTCTGCATTAGATCGAGGTGTCCACTACAGCGGGGAAACTACAAGTTCCGTTTAAATGCCTTGTATGGATAATTACGTGTGATTTCCGGGTAAAGTCGAGGCCCACCCTCAACGGCCATTGAGGGCCTTCATGCAGCAGCTCGATTGAACGTAGGATCCTCTTGCGAGAGACCGGTAACAAGGGCGTAGCGCTGCATGACTCCATCGCCATAACTCGAACAGTCATAGGGGCCTCGAGCCCGCATAGCAAGGCAGAGTCAGCTTATTATGAGTAGCATGGAAAGCCAAATTGAAATCAACGTCGGCGTCGATGTCGGCAAATCCAAACTCGATATCGTCCTGCATCCGCTGGACCTCCATTTCCAGATCCCGAACGATGAGGAACAGATCCTCAAAACCGTTCAGGTGCTTAAAACCCACAACATCAAACGTATCGTCGTCGAAGCCACCGGCCGCTATGAGCACGCCTTTGTTTTCGCCTGTGATCAGGCCGACCTACCCATTGTAGTCGTCA
>NZ_JMQN01000046.1 GCF_000705555.1 Marinobacterium lacunae | reverse complement strand
CCTTGAAGAAATGGCCCTGTACCTCGGAGGGCAGTCGCAGGTTCTGCACGCATGCGATGCAGGAGGTGATCACCATCAGCGCGGTGGCGGCGAGTGGAAAGGCACCGGGCGAACTGAGGGACTCGAAACCGGCGATGCTGTAGGCCTGCCAGAACAGATAGACGCTGAGAATCACCATCAGGAACCCGAACAGGGTTTCGCCGGGTTTGGTGTAGATATGCTGGGAATGAGGCATGGTGATAGGCTCACTCTAATTATTATCGGTTGGATACTCGGTCAACCGGTGTTTCTCGGCACCAGAGCCGGGCCGAAGCCCGGCAGCTGGCTGTATTACTGCGGACGTTTGATGCCGAAATCTTCAGGAGAGTGACGGGCGAATCCTGCGTCGTAGACGATCCAGGACGAAACGGAGCGGTAGTTCTCAAGGAACGTTTGAGCCTCTTGGCCTGAAATGTTCATCACCGAGAAACCGCGCTTGTCCATCAAATCGTTGAAGTCCGGGTTTTGCGCGGCGGTGTGGAACGCTTCGACCAGCTTGTTAACGGCTTCATCCGGCGTGCCTTTTTTCACGAACACGCCGAAGAACGGGCCCCAGGGCAGGTAGTTGTTGAAGCCGGGGAAATCGTCGGTAATCGGTGCGGTGTCCGGCAGCAGCGGGTTGGCTTTGGTGTCGACCAGGCCGATCACCTTCATACGGCCAGCCTTGATGTGTTCGATGGCTGCGCCCAACACTGCGGGCATGATGTCGATCGCACCGCCCTGAAGCGCTGTCAGCGCAGGGCCGTCACCATCATAGGGAACGCCGGTGAAGTCGATGTGGGTTTCAGCTTCGAGCATGGCCAGCACGATTGAGGTCAGACCGCCGGGTCCGGTGGAGCCGGTTTTGATTTCGCCCGGATGCGCCTTGGCGTAATCGATCAGCTCTTTCATGTTGTTGTACGGTGCATCGTTGCGTGCAACGAAGATCGGAATGCCGCGGGCGAGCACGTTGATCGGGATCATGTCGCTATAGTCGACGTCCGCCAGGCCCAATACCTTGTACATCTGCGGGTTCTCGGCACCCATCAGCAGGGTATAGCCGTCGGCTTTCATGGCATTGACGTATTTGGTGGCAATGGCGCCGACGCCACCGGTCTTGTTGGTCATGATGATATCGCGACCGAGCAAGTCTTCAGCGTGGGGCGCAACGGAGCGCATGACAGTATCAGTCGAGCCGCCGGCACCCCACTGGATGATGCCCTGAATGTCCTTTTCCGGATATTCCGCCTGTGCAGTGCCTGCAATGAGTCCGGCAAACGTAAGGGCCGCCAGAGTCTTGGTCAGTGTCTTTTTCATGCCTGTTTGTCCTTTCTTGTTATGGGATGACGCGTGCGATTAATGTCGCTCTCAAAGGGTAGAACGTCAAATACCAATATTTCGTACATCTATAACATCATGTTAATTTGTGGGTGGGACATAGGCCGTCTTCGCTTCGCAAACCAACACTCAGGCCCGGGAGCTCACGAAAAGAGATGCCAAAAAGACAGCTCACACTGCGACAGATTGAGATGATCCGGGCTATCAAGGTGGCAGGATCAATTGCCGGTGCGGCCCGGCTGCTGAATGTCTCCCAGCCGGGCGTCAGCCGAACGATGAAACACGTCGAAACGATACTGGAGATCAAACTGTTCACCCGCTCGGGCGGCAAATACACACCGAGTCCTGAGGCGAGTGGTATTTTTGCCCAGCTCAATGAGCTCTATAAGAAACTCAATGATCTCAACAAGTCGATTGAACAGCTCGAACATGGACAGGATGTACAACTGGTGTTTGGGTCTGTCCCCAGTCTGGCGCTGGCCATGGTACCTCGCGCATTGCGACGACTAAGAGAGCGGTATCCCGCGCTTCACATCAACCTCGAAACCCTGAAGCTCGAGGAGGCGATCGACTACCTCCTGCTTGGACGCGGGGAGTTCGTTTGCATGAGCTACCGATTCGAGCATCCCGCGATCGAGTTTCAGCCGCTGGCCGATGGCGAGTTGCGTTGTGTTGTGCATGCTGACCACCCACTGGCCGATCACGACCATGTAACGGCACAAGAGATCGCACAATATCCGCTGATAGGGGTCGACCCGGGCGACCCCTATGGCCAGATTCTCAACAGTGTTTTTATTAACGCCGGTGTCGATTACGACCTGACCTTTCGTGTGCGCTTCGGCTCGATGGTGATTGCATTGGTGCGCCAGGGGCTCGGTATCGCCATTCTCGACAACTTCTCGTTGGCTGACCTCGGCCATGCATCAGGTGATCTGAAGGTGATCTCCCTTAGCGATCCGGTGCATTTCAGTACCTACGTCGCCACGAGAAATGACAGGGAGCTATCGAGCTTCTCGGATACCTATATTGAGCTGATGAGAGAAGAGATGAGTCAGCTGTGGCACCATAAGGCTCAATAACACGAAGGGAAGCTAGCAATGAAAACACTCAAGGATATACCGCTCTCGATTCTCGAACTCGCGCCGATGAGGCTGGGCGAAGGCGCAGGCGATACGCTCAGCCGCATGCTGGATGCCGCCCGGCATGCCGAGCAGTGCGGCATCAATCGCTATTGGCTGGCAGAACATCACAACATGCAGGGTATCGCCAGCTCAGCAACCTCGGTGCTGATCGGTGCCGTTGCCGCCTGTACCGAACGTATGCGGGTAGGGTCAGGCGGCATCATGCTGCCAAATCATCCGCCGCTGGTTATTGCCGAGCAGTTCGGTACTCTTGATGCGCTCTATCCTGGGCGGATCGATCTGGGGCTTGGGCGAGCCCCCGGCACCGACCCGCTGACAAGCCGAGCACTGCGCCGTGACGATATGCGTGCCGAGCACTACCGCGAAGAGGTCGAATCACTGCAGCGTTTTCTCGGGCCCGCCGATCCTGTGACCAGGGTCAGGGCGGTGCCTGGGGAAGACAGTAATGTTGCGATCTGGTTGCTCGGCTCGAGCCTTTACAGCGCTCAGTTGGCGGCTGAAAAAGGGCTACCTTATGCATTCGCCGGGCATTTTGCACCGCGCCACGCCTATGAAGCCGTATCGCTCTACAAAGAACGTTTCCAGCCTTCCGACGCGCTTGAGAAACCCTACGTCATGCTGGGTGTGCCGCTTATTGCGGCCGAAACCGATGAGGAGGCCCATTATTTGGCCACCTCATCTCAGCAGCGAGTCCTGTCGTTGATGAGGGGGGAGCCCCTGTGGCTGCGCCCGCCCGTCCAGAGCATGGAAGGATTGTGGACTGAGCAGGAGAGAGCCTCTGTCGAAGCATTTTTGGGGCTCTCGATCATCGGTGGACCGGTGACGATCAAGTCAAAGCTTGAGCATCTGATCCGCGAATTCGAGGTGGACGAATTGATGTTCACCAATGATCTATACGATCAGGAGCAGCGTAAGGGGGCGCTCTCCATATTGGTTTCCTGTCGGTCTTAGGGATTTCTGGCTTGTAAGTGAGGTTGTTCGAGCCCCCTAAATTATTAAATATTATAATTTGTGCGGTTAATTTAAGGTTCGCTTAATATTGTCTGTAGTAGTCTCCACCATAAATATAAGGACGAGACATATGAAACTATCGGGCCTCATTTTGGGCGGCGCTATTCTGCTGTCGCCCATTCAGCTGTTTGCGGCAGACCTTGTTCCGGGCACCGTGGCTATCTACTCGAACGGGCAGGTTAAAAAGCTATCGTCCGCCAATGACGAGTGGACCCTCTGGGAAAGCGCGCGCAAGAGACTCTACAAGGAGTCTACCCTCCCTTATCTTCCTACGCTTGAGTATCGCCGCTTTCCCTCTGAAGCCGGTGGATACGAGCAACAGGTGATACCAGAGAACCTCGAAAAACTGATCCCGTTCGGTGCGGCCGAGACTATCGCCTTTACTGTGCGTCGCGTGAAAAGCGATGGCGAGAGCAGTTCTCGGCAATGGCGTTGCCAGTACGAGGGCAAAGGAGAGGAGCGGGTGATGGAGCAGAACCAGCGGGTGCTGCGCTATAGCTGCAAGCGTGTGAACCCGTTTTCGCGATCCCCGTTAAAGGAAACTCGCGAAATCACCTTTGCGCCCGATTTGGGTGTCGTTGTTCAGGAGACGGTATTGCGTCCGGGGCGGCAGGATAAAACTTCTCGCCTTGAGTATCTGCTGCCACCGAACGAAGCGAGTTATGCCCGTATAGCGGAACTGGTAAAAGACCTCCGTGATTAACCAGAAGATGTCGGAGGGTTCCGCATTGTTAGTTGACAACTTGGCGGGCGCTAAACGTGCCTTCACTACCCGTAACGTCGATTTAACGCAGGCGTCGAGAATAGGTGAGGCGTCTCTGGCGCCTGGCGACGTTGTTGTCGCCCGGGTGGAGCGCGTGCGACAGCACACCCGGTTGGAGGATCAGTACGGCAGACGGGTGTGGTTATACCCAGGTGATCGTCTGATACTCGTGGCGGCACCCCGATATTCCACGGCTCAATACCATGCGGACATGCCATCCGATACCGGTGAATGTCATTTGGTGGCATCTGGGGGAATCGCTGCCTGGGTGCGGGACCGGAGTCTGCAGGTGAAACCGGCCACTGAACTCACGCTGGAGGGCGTGCTTCTGGATAAGGATGGTGTTGCGTTAAACCTTAAGCGTTTCCAGACGCTGCCGGCGTATGAGGGGGTATCAAATGGTCGGCTCAGTACGGTGTTGGTGCTGGGGAGCGACATGGACTCGGGCAAGACCACAACGGCGTGCGCGACGATCAAGGGGTTAACCAACGCAGGCTTTCGTGTGCAGGGTGCCAAGCTGACCGGAACTGGGGCCGGGCCTGATTATTGGCGCATGCTGGATGCCGGTGCGACGCATGTCAGTGATTTTGTCGACGCAGGTTTTGCATCGACCTCGGGGGCCACCACAGATCAGATTTTGGAGGTTCTGGCCAGAATTCATCGTCAGGCTCTCGAGCGGGGTAATGACCTGCTGGTGGTGGAGGTGGCTGATGGGGTCCTTCAACCTGAAACATCTGCTCTGTTGGCCAGCCCGGTCTTTACGTCTTTTTTTGATGGGGTTTTGGTTGCGGGGGATAACGCAAGCGCGGCCGCGTTCGTGTCCGAGCGGGTGGCGATGGCAGGCATGCCAATTCTAGCAATCAGTGGCGCATTGACACGATCACCTCTGGCTGGTCGGGAAGTGACAGCCGCCACCGGATTACCTGTGTTTACCCCAGACCAGCTACAGTCCGCTGATGTTGTGCAATCTGTGCTAGCACCTTTGTTGAGAGGTGGCGATGTTGCCCTCGGTGCTGTCGAGTAAGCGGCGACGAGGATGGTTTCTGCTGCTGGTGTTGAGTGGCCTTGTCCTGTCAGGCGCGCTGGCAGCACTGTTTTTAACGACACGTCGGCTTGGCTCGACAGGCGTTGAAGGCCTCTCGGTCGACACCCTTCTTAGCCTTTTATTGGCGCTGATCACACTATCGGTCGGCCGGTTTGTTGAACGTTACGGGGCTGAGGTAATGGCACAGGATTATGTGCAAGAGTTACGGGACCTCGTACTCGCCCACGCGCTTGCGTTGTCCAGCCAACATAACCCGCGTATCAACAATGGCGGGACACTGCTGCGCCTGACAGGGGACATGGGGGCGATACGAAACTGGATTGTTCAGGGCATGGCCCCGTTAGTGGTGCTGGGCACTTGGCTGTTTGCATCCATGGTCACGCTTGCGCTTTTGCACTGGACTCTGGTGATTGCAGCCGTGTTTCCCCTGGTGGGTGCGCTGGCCCTGAACTATCGGTTGGGAAAAACGCTCTATCAGGTGTCCGGCACAGCGCGGCAGAAACGTACGCGCCTCATTCGAAATGTGACGGAAAAACTGGCCGCCATTGATGTGGTCAGGTCTTTCAATCAGTCCGGCAGGGAGCGGCGGCGTTTCGAGCGCCAGGGACGCAACCTCTGTACCGCGTTGAACCGTCGCGCGCAACTGTCGGGGCTGTTGAGAGGCGTGAACGAAGCGATGATGCTGGTGACGTTGTTCGCGCTGGTGTTTTGTGGGCTAAAGCTTGTATCACAGTCGCTTTTGAGTCACGCCGATTTCGCGATGATGTTAATCGCTTCACTGTATCTGTTGACTAACTTAAGGCGTCTGAGTCGCGTCTATGAGTTATGGACCCTCAAGCGCGTTGCATCAGACAAGCTTAAAACGTTCTTGCTGGTCGAATCCCGTCGACAACCCCGTAAACATAACCGGATTAGCCGCGATCGGCGCTCACCTGTGGTATTGCAGGGTGTTGCAGTTGAGGGGCGACTTGAAGCGGCGGATGCGACGCTGGCCATCGATGACCGAGTGTTGGTGAGTGGCCCCGGTGGTAGCGGAAAATCGACGTTGCTTCGCGTATTGGCCGGGCTGGAAAACTGTACCAGTGGGCGTATCGAACTGGCCGGTATACGCCAGCAAAGCATACAGCGGTCAGCGTGGAGCAAAGCGTTTGCATTGGTTAGCGACGAGTTGCCGCTGCTGCGGGGAACCGTAAACAGCAACTTGTTTTATGGCAGGCGCCATTTTGAAGATGACTATTATCGGCGCGTCCTGAACTGGACCGGACTTGATCGATTGATGGAGGCTGGGCTGAGCCTTGATACAACGGTGGAGGCGCAAGGCAGTAATCTTTCGAGCAGCGTCCGATACCGGCTGATGCTGGCCAGAGCGATGCTAAGACGCCCGGCCTATCTACTCATCGACAGTCATGAGGCGCATCAGGATACGGATGTCGTCGACACACTTCAGAACGCGCTAAAACACTATCCTGGCGGCATCGTAATCTGCAGCCACTCGGGCAATCTGGAGCCTTTCTGCACTCAACGTTGGGCGGTGTCGAAGGATGCGGGCTTCTGTGTCTACCCGCTGGTGGGCAACCATGAGGAGTCGCTACGCAGCCATGTATCTTAAATCTCTCGCTATACCTGAGCCGGGCACGTGTCTCAGAGTTGAGCTCAAAGAAGCCCAGTCGTTGATCTGTTCGATTTACAGACCCGAGCGTGAGCACAGACAGGATCGCGTTCTGGTGGCCGTGCACGGTATCTCTCGTAATGATCGGAGCCAGTTTGCAGCCTTTCGTGCGTTGGCCGATCGCCTCGGCGTAAGTCTGTTTGTCCCCCGTTTTGATGGCGAGCGTTTTCCAGCCTATCAGCGGCTGGCGGCTAAGCCCGAGCAGGTCAGAGCCGATCGGGCCTTGAGTATGCTGTTATACCGCTGGCAGACGCTGCGGCGTCTGCCTTCACTCAAAGCCCATATGTTCGGGTATTCAGGTGGTGCCCAGTTTGCCCATCGCTATGCCTTGCTCTACCCCGATAGGGTCGCCACGTTAAGTGTCTGTAGTGCTGGCTGGTACACCCTGCCACAGGACGATATTCGGTATCCCTACGGGCTTAAGGGCTGGCCGCAGTGGTTGGGCAGTCCCGACAGCGAAGCTTTTCTGAAACTACCCATTCTAGGGCTGGTCGGTGAGGGGGACAGTCAGCGTGATGCAGCGCTGCGCAAGAGCGAAAAGCTGGACCGTATTCAGGGCAAGACACGTGTCGACCGGGCCAGACACTGGGTCGACCAGATTAATCGCCGCAGGTCCGTGTTGGGTATCAGCAGTCATGCACTTTTACAGGTCATGCCCGGGCTCAGTCATGATTTCGAAGCCTCAGCTGACAGCGGATTGATGCTACCGCTGATCGAGCAATTCATTCAAAGCAATGGGAGATAGAGATGTCGCTGTCAAAATGGGCGGGATTTGTTGTTACCGCCGCACTGTTGTCGGGGTGCCAGATAAAGCCGCAGATGGAGAAAACACAGCTCACTAAAGCGGAGTTGAAAACGCTGTTTGCAGGTAAAACGGTTGAGTCTTACAGCCTCTCTTCTGGGGCGACCAGCTTTACCTATTACAGCCCCGATGGCCGGGCAAGACAGGTCCGCTTTTGGGAGCCTCGAGATGGCTACTGGAAGGTCACTGACGACAATGAGATCTGCCTGAGCATGGAAGGCAAGGATTTTTCCTGTCGCCCGGTCTTTCAGGAAGGGGACCGATACTACAAGTACCGTATGGACGGCGACGAATGGGTACGCGTTATACGCTACCGACAGTTTATCGATGGTGATCGCCTGTAGCCTGAGCCGGGCTCTACAGAAAGCCAGTCGGCATTACGTAATATCTTTCAAATCGTTGCTGAGGTGGGTGTCATAAATGTCCTAATTGCATTAAGTGCGAAATATGTTATAAATCCCAACATCTGTCTGTTGGGTTGTTAGGACAATGAAGACGCTCACCACCGGTGACATAGCCAAGTTATGCGATGTGAATCTGCGAACGGTCATTCGCTGGATAGATCGCGGCGCGCTCAAGGGATTCAAGCTGCCCGGGCGCGGTAACAACCGCGTCAAGGTAGAGGACTTCATTGCCTTTTTGAATGAGAACGGGATGCCGATTCCGTCTGAACTGGCGGGTGAGGGCAACCGGCGTGTACTGGTTATAGACGACGAACCGGCCATTACACGGGTCATTCGCCGTATCCTGCAAGCAGAAGGCTACGACGTTATCATCGCCAACGATGGCTTTCAGGGCGGCACCAAGCTGCTTCAGGAGCAGCCCGCACTGGTAACACTCGATTTGAGTATGCCGGGCATGGATGGTTTCGAAGTGCTCGAGTTCATACGTAAGACCCCGGACGTTGCTCATACGCGAGTGGCGGTCATCTCGGCACTGGGCGATGCCGAGCTTCAGCGCGCGAAGGAAGCCGGTGCCGATCTGGTACTGAGCAAGCCTTTCAATAACGATCAACTTGTCAGCATCGTAAAAGAGCTGATTGGCTGACCCCCTCTCAGCTGGTAGCGCCCGGCTCCCAGCTCAGATAACAAACACTGACATCGATCCCTCTTTCCAGACAAAACTCCAGCCACCGTTGTTGGTGATCCTGCACGCGGTCCCCTGGGCCTTTGACCTCGATTAGCCTGTAGCCTGTGGCCGTGCGACTCTGCGTGTTTGCCGGGAAAAACTGTACCAGATCCGGCAGCCCTGAGCGGTGGCTGGGAATATCCTCAAGCAGCCGCCTGAACATCGCCTCCAGATCGGCAGGCGGGATACACGCCAGCGCAAGGGAGACCAGCTCTTCACTGAGCAGCGGCCAATTGATGAACGGGCAGGCAATACCGTATTTATCCGCGCGACGTTTGAGAATCTCGTCCTTGTAAGTCGGCGAGTGCAATGCGTTAAGCGCGCGCTCGAATACCTCCTGACGGCGCTGGACGAAATCGGGGCTGGCAAGATCCGATGCGGCGGCCTGAAAGGGGTTGAAAAAGGCCCCGGGAAGCGGCGCATAGAGTGCAGGCCAGCACAGCAGCGCGAACAGGCCGTTGATCAGTCCGTTCTCGACATAGTAGACCGGGGCGTCCGGTCGGCTCAGATGCTGGGCGACGCTCGCTTCCACCGGAGCGGGGCCTGGCAGGGCCAGCTTTATCTGCGGCAGCCGTGTCCGTGTGAGGCGGGTCTTTGGGGTGAGTCCCAACTGGCGACTCAAGCGGCGCTCTATACGTGACAATGCGGTTTGTTCAGCGGGCCTTTTTGAACACGCAAGTGCGTCGAGCAGGGCGCTGTAGCTATCCCGGTCAGGTTTGCTCAGCTCCAGTACCCGAAATGTCCGCTGGTTTGCTTCGACGTGCCTGCTTTGGCGGTAGAGTTTCAGCGCAAGGTCAAAGTCGCCTTCGCGCTCGGCGCCGCGGCCGATCTCGAACAGGGTGCGTGAGTAACGTCGTTCAAGCCAGTTGCTGCTTGGCGAATCCGGCAATTGAGCATACACCTGGGCTGGCGGCTCTCCCGCTGACAGGGCCTCCCGTGCGAGATGCAGTTGGAGGTAGATATCCACCTCCTGTCGGCTGGTGAACGCCCGCGAATCGCGTGTGAACGGTACCGGCTCAAACTGTTTATAACCGAGCTCGGTCAGCACAAAAGCACTGAGATCCTGACTCATATTACCGAAAAACATAAGCTGCACGCGTGTAAAGAGTGCGTCGCAATTGAGCTGAACAAGCTTGTCGCTCAGCGCGGGTGCCCATTGATCGAGGCGATGAACAGCGTCGGCGTGCAGCGCTTGCAGGTGTTCCTGGATGCGGGTCTTGGTGGCAGACGCCGGAAGGCCTTTCAGGTCACTATCAAGGAAATCGCGTAACTCTCGGAGGGTGAGGAGTCTGCATAACGCATCAGTATCGATCTCCGGGTTAGGCTTCACCCAGCGCTGTTCGATCAGAGGGCTGATCGCGTCGTCGGTGGAGCCGATTTCGCTGTAATCCAGCCGCGAGGTTCTGAACAGCTCGCCGCGGCGCATCAACATCCGTACCAGCAACGCGATCGACGGTGTTGGCAGCCTCAGTAGTTGGTCGATGCTGCGGCGTTCCGATTCCAGCAGCAAGTCGCCGTGGCGCCCGACTACCCACTCAACCAGTGTGCGAAAGTTACGCAGGTAATAAAGCGGATCATCGAGATCGGCGCGTGGCAGGGTGTCGGGGGCTAAATCGGACATCGCAGGGGCGTCTTGGTGGAATTACCCGCCAGTATACCCTGCGATGGGTGTCGCCTTCAGTGTCAGGCGATGCCCGATCAGGCCAGCAGGCACTTGATCTGTTTACGGCGCGCAGGTGCTATGGCATCAAGCGGCGTGACCAACCCCTGTTTGAGAGCCGTATGCGCCGCAGAGTCTGGCTTGCGACTGTCGATTAGCGTAATGGCCCGGCGAGCGATGGACTGGGCCCGTTCGGCGTTTTGCATCAGATTGCGGATTGCCAATTCGGCCGTCACCTGTGCTTCACGCGGATGCCAGCAGTCGTAGTCGGTCACCATTGCCAGTGAGGCATAAGCGATCTGAGCCTCCCGCGCCAATCGTGCCTCGGGCATATTGGTCATGCCGATTACGCTGGCACCGTAACTGCGATACAGGTTGGACTCCGCCAGTGTCGAAAACTGGGGGCCTTCCATGCACAGATAGGTGCCGCCGCGGTGCAGCCTGACGGCCTCCTTTTCGGGCAGCGTTTCTACCGCCATTGCAAGCAAAGCGCCGAGGTTCTCGCAGGTCGGCTGAGCCAGCGATACATGGGCTACCACGCCGTCACCAAAGAACGTATTGGGCCGCTGACGCGTCATATCGATGTATTGGTCGGGTAGCACCATATCCAATGGCGCAATCTCCTCTTTAAGTGAGCCCACGGCTGAGAATGAGAGCAGGTAGCGCACACCGAGTTGTTTCATTGCGTAGATGTTGGCGCGGTAGGGAACCTCCGAGGGGAGCAGTGAGTGATGGCGCCCATGGCGTGCGAGGAAGGCAACCGACACGCCGTCGATACGGCCGGTAACAATGTTGTCCGACGGGGGCCCCCAAGGGGTATCGATTGTCAGCTCCGCCATATCCTCCAGTGCATCCATCCGGTAAAGCCCGCTGCCGCCGATGATGCCGATGGTGGTTGTCTGCATACTGTCTCCTTGACCTGTTTATCCTCTCAAAGTCGCACAACTGTTGTTTGCCTTACACGATAATCGAAAATTTACGCCTAAGCTGTAAGGAATGCTGCTGAAGAACGACAGTTAGCAAAAGGTGGTCTCTATCGGGGAAGTGGGTATGGGGCAGAGCGACGAGTTGAGCCCGCATGTTGTGTTGGTTGGGGGAGGTCATGCCCATCTGTTTGTGTTGGAGGCACTGATCGAAGGCAAGTTGAAAGCGCCTGGCGCGGTATTGGTGTCGCCCTCTGAGCGTCAGTATTACTCCGGGATGTTGCCGGGCGTGGTGGCCGGTCATTACAACGTAGACCAGTGTTGCATCGATTTGAAGGCGCTGGCCAACCGAGCCGGCATTGCGTTTATGGAGCAGCGTGCAATTGGGCTGAATACCGATGAACGTCTGGTCGAGTTGGAGGGGGGAGAGTGTCTGCCCTATGACTTCGTTTCGCTGGATGTGGGTAGCGAGACCGACAATCGGGCGTTTTCCGGCTATGAGGGCTGCATGTTTAGCGTAAAGCCGTTGGACCGATTTCATGCCCAGTGGCAGGCGTTTACCGCAACGGCGGAGCGACGGGGGGGTTGTCATCTGGCCGTTGTGGGGGCCGGTGCTGCTGGTGTTGAGCTGGCAATGGCAACCAACTACGCGCTTACCAAAATGGGTGTGTCGCCCAGAGTGAGTCTGATCGCGTCAGAGAATGGTTTGCTGTCAGGTTTTTCTGACGGCGTCCGGTGTCGGGTTAGAGCCGAACTTGAACGGCAAAACATAACGTTGTTAACCGGGCGGGTCTCAGGAGAGGGGACAGAGCTGTCCCTGTCCGGTGGCGAGCGCCTGCGTGTCGATGCAGTCATTCTGGCCAGCGGGGCGATGGCTCCTGCTTGGCTGGCCGGTAGCGGACTTGAGCTTGATGACAGTGGCTTTGTGTTGGTGGATCAATGTCATCGCAGCCGCTCGCATCCGCAAGTGTTTGCCGTGGGAGATGTTGCAGCACGGCCTGACTCGTCGCTGATGCGCTCGGGCGTGCATTCGGTAAGAGCGGGGCCTGTATTGGCGCGTAATCTGGCGTCGTCGCTGGCGTTCAAATCGCTGTCACCTTTTCATCCACGCGGTGTCGTGCTGTATCTGCTGGCCTGTGGCCGCAAACACGGCGTCGCAAGCTGGGGGCCGCTGGCAGCACGGGGCGATTGGGTGTGGCGGTGGAAAGATCGCATCGACCGCCGGTTTATCAAACGCTTCGATGCTCGATGTCACAGCATGAACGAAAGAGGATGAGCGCTGTGATGCGCCTTCACAAGCGATAAAGAGTGTAAGGCCAAGCTGTTTTGTTCGACAAAGGGGTAATTCGAACGAATTAGCTGTTACCAAGGAGATAAAGATGCATGCAACCCTGCCGCTGCTGGAGGCTACGGACTTTCCTGCTATCAGCCGAGCACGTACCGAAATACTTCAGGTCAATCTGGGTTACAAATGCAACCAGCGCTGTGTGCATTGCCATGTCAATGCAGGCCCGACTCGAACCGAGATGATGTCTTCTGAACTCATCGACATGGTGATTGAGGTGCTCTCGCGCAGGCGTATTGGAACATTGGATCTCACCGGTGGCGCACCGGAGTTACATCCGGAATTCAGGCGTTTGGTGGTGGCCGCGCGTAACCTGGGTGTACGTGTGATCGACCGGTGCAACCTGACCATTCTATTTGAGCCGGGCCAGGAGAATCTGGCTGAGTTTCTTGCACAGCACCGCGTTGAGGTGGTGGCGTCTTTGCCCTGCTATTCAGTTGAAAACGTGGATCGCCAGCGTGGCAAAGGTGTATTTGATAAAAGTATTCAGGGGCTCAGAGCGCTCAATGCGTTGGGGTATGGCCAGAGTGTAGGGGGGCTTCAGCTCAACCTCGTCTACAACCCGCAGGGCCCCTCGCTGCCGCCCGATCAGGGGGGCTTGCAGGCCGATTACAAGCGCGAACTGTTCGAGCACTTCGGTATTGTGTTCAACAACCTCTATGCCTTGGCCAATATGCCGATTCAGCGTTTTGGGTCGATGTTGATCTCCAAGGGGCAGTTCGAACCCTACATGGCATTGCTGAAGGCCAATTACCTTGAGGCCAATTTGGACGCCGTTATGTGTCGGTCATTGATCAGCGTGGACTGGCAGGGCGCGCTGCACGATTGCGATTTCAACCAGCAATTGGGTTTGGCGCTAGGCGGTCATCCGCGAGCGCATCTGCGTGGCTTGCTCACGGCAGACTACGAGGGTGACGCAATCTGTGTGGCCGATCACTGCTACGGTTGTACGGCAGGGCAAGGCTCGAGTTGCGGCGGTGCCCTTGGGCACGAAGGTTGAGGAGTTCAACTCAAGGTGAAGTCCAAACTGTTACTTCTGGCTGCGATTCTAGCTTTGGTACTGCTGTTCTTCCTGTTCGACGGGCAGCGGCTGCTGACATTGAATGCATTAAGGGGTGGGCTTGATACCTTCCATGATTGGCGGGATCAGCAGCCGTTATTAGTGTCGGCCGGCTTTTTCATTATCTATGTCGCGGTAACGGCGTTGTCGTTACCGGGCGCTGCTGTCATGACGTTGGCTGGCGGCGCGCTGTTCGGCTTGCTCTGGGGTGTGGTGCTGATCTCCTTTGCCAGCACAATCGGCGCAACACTGGCATTTCTTGTGTCACGTTACCTCCTGCATGACTGGGTACAGAACCGGTTTGGTCGGCGCTTACAGTCGATTAACCGGGGCATTCAGCGAGACGGCGCTTTTTACCTGTTCACCCTGCGTCTCGTGCCGCTGTTTCCGTTCTTTCTGATCAACGTATTGATGGGGCTGACACCTATTCGTGTTCGTACCTTCTACTGGGTTTCACAGGTCGGGATGCTTGCCGGTACGTTGGTATATGTAAATGCCGGAACACAACTGGGCCAGTTGGAGAGTGTGTCCGGCATCCTCTCGGCCGATTTGATCATCTCCTTTGCCCTGCTTGGGCTGTTTCCGTTCTTGGCCAGAAAATTGGTGAATATGATTGCCAGACGACGTGTTTACGCAGGGTGGACCAAGCCGGAGCACTATGATCGCAACCTGATCGTTATCGGGGCTGGCGCAGGAGGATTGGTAACCGCCTACATTGCGGCTGCCATAAAGGCCAGGGTAACGCTGGTTGAAGCGGGCAAGATGGGGGGAGATTGCCTTAACTACGGCTGTGTACCCAGCAAGGCATTGATACGCACAGCGCGCCTTGCCGAAGAGATGCGCACCGCTGACCGACTGGGGCTTGAGGTGTCCGAGCCTTCTTTCTCGTTTAAAAGCGTCATGCAGAGGGTGCAGTCTGTTGTCGACTCCGTTGAGCCCCATGACAGCGTTGAGCGCTATACCCGCCTCGGGGTTGAGGTGCTGGCAGGTTACGCGAGGCTTATCGACCCCTGGACAGTGGAGATTCAACTCAACGATGGTGGCCTTCAGCGATTGACCGCTCGCAGCATCGTTCTCGCCACAGGCGCGTCACCTACCATACCGGCGCTGCCGGGGCTTGATCAGGTCGACTATGTCACCAGCGATACGATTTGGCAGCGTTTTTCCGAACTGGATGCGACGCCTGAGCGTCTAGTCGTGCTTGGCGGCGGGCCTATAGGGTGTGAGCTGGCTCAGGCTCTGGCGCGCCTTGGCTCCAGGGTGACGCTGGTGCAGCGAAGCGCTCGCGTGCTGCCACGTGAGGATATCGATGTATCCGAGATGGCAGCGGTTTCGCTGCGCCGGTCAGGGGTGGAGCTTTTAACCGGCGTGACGCCGCTTCGGTGTGAGACCGATGGCGCAGGCCGCTATCTGGTCATCGACGATCAGGGTACCCAGCGACAGGTCGCCTTTGATCAGCTGCTGCTGGCGGTAGGGCGCAGTGCCCGTCTTACGGGATACGGTCTTGAGGCGTTGGGTATCGATACCAACCGCACCATTGCGACTAACGCATTTTTGGAAACCCGTTACCCCCACATCTATGCGGTCGGCGATGTCGCAGGCCCCTATCAGTACACTCACGCGGCGGCGCATCAGGCTTGGTACGCCGCGGTAAATGCCCTGTTTGGCAACCTGAAACGGTTTGCTGCCGACTATCGGGTGATGCCGCGCACCACGTTTCTTGATCCAGAAATTGCGAGCGTGGGACTCACCGAACAAGAGGCCGTGGCCACGGGCGTGCGTCATGAAGTGACCCGTTTCGATCTGGATGATCTGGACAGGGCACTAACCGAGAGTGCCCGCGGTGGTCTGATCAAGGTGCTCACCCCGCCCGGCAGCGACAAAATCCTCGGGGTGACGATCGTCGGTGAGCATGCAGGCGATATGCTGGCCGAATTCGTGCTCGCCATGAAACACGGGCTTGGTTTGAACAAGATACTCGGCACTATCCATGCGTATCCCACCTGGGCTGAAGGTAACAAATTTGTCGCCGGTGAATGGAAGAAAGCACATGCGCCGCACCGGGTGCTGAGTGCTCTGGCGCGCTATCACCGCTGGCGTCGGGGCGATAGGGGCGCTGACACGTGAAGCTGTCGATTATCGTGCCGGTGTTGAACGAGGCGGATCATCTGCCGGCTTTGCTTGAACACCTCGCCCGTTGGCGTGAACAGGGCTGTGAAGTTGTGTTGGTCGATGGCGGAAGTCGAGATGGTTCCTGTGACCTCATCCGTCAGGGGGGATTTTCACTGGTAGAGACGGGTAGAGGCCGCGCGCGGCAGATGAACGCAGGCGCTGCCATTGCCAGCGGCGATATGTTGCTGTTTCTGCATGCGGACAGTCGCCTTCCTGATGATGCACGTCTGCAAATTCAACGTATCGATCATACGCTGGAGAGCGTCTGGGGGCGATTCGATGTGGAGATTGAGGGCCGTCCATTAATGCTTAAAGTCGTGTCGGGGATGATGAATATACGCTCACGCCTGACCGGTATAGCGACAGGTGATCAGGCAATTTTCGTAAGTCGGGCTCTATTCGAAAAGGCCAAGGGTTATCCCGATCAGCCGCTGATGGAAGATATCGAACTCTCACGCCGCCTTTTGCAGCTGTGCAGGCCGCAATGCCTTAAGGGGCCGGTGCAGACCTCAGGTCGGCGTTGGGAGTCTCGTGGCGTCTGGCGCACCATCCTGCTGATGTGGCAGCTGCGCTGGGCCTACTGGCGCGGTACACGGGCGGAACAGCTGGCGCGGAGATACCAATGAGTACGCGCATCGTTGTGTTGGCTAAAGCACCGCTCGCCGGACATGCGAAAACCCGCTTGATTCCTGCACTGGGGGCGCTGGGGGCCGCGGAGCTTGCCGAGCGCATGCTGCATCATACCCTTGCCGAAGCGGCCGCCGCGGATATCGGGCCTGTCGAGTTGTGCGTAACACCCGACCCTACACATTCATGCTGGCAAGGGTTTCCCGAATGGGCAGATCTGACCGCACAGGGGGAGGGGGATCTGGGCGACAGAATGGCCCGGGCGTCCCGGCGGGCACTATCGACCTGTGACCGTGTGATGCTGATCGGAACCGACTGCCCGTCCCTTACGCGCGAGAGGCTTAACGCTGCATCCCGGGCTTTGCACCACGCTCAGGCCGTGATGATACCGGCCAGTGATGGCGGCTATGTGCTACTGGGTCTTACCGCATTCGACCCCACTTTGTTTACCGATATGCCCTGGAGCACCGATCAGGTCGCGGATCTGACACGCCAGCGAATCAGGGCGTTGGGGTGGACGATGTATGAGCTCGATACGCTGTATGACATCGATGAACCCGAAGATTTGAATTATCTGCCGCTGTTTCTGCAACAGGAGTAATCGCATGAACGAGCAATTGACCGGCATTATCGCATTGCTGGCACTGGCCTCGGTGCTCGTTTCGCGCCGGGCTAAAGGCGAGGGCGCATTTTTCCAGGGACTCTCCGATGATGGGCGTGCGCCGGGCCTGATCACGCTGACGTTCTCGCAAGTAACCACCTGGATATTTGCGCGCTCACTGATGAACGCGGCTATTCTCGGCTTCTACTACGGCATTTGGGGGACTATCGCCTATGCCGCTTACTACCTGTCATTCTTTGTCGGCGGACGGATTATCGACCATCTGCGCTTCGAACAGGGCTATACCAGCATCCAATCGTTTCTCAACGACAGGTTTGGTCGATGGGGGACGGCCTGCTACAACTTCGTTATCGGTGTCAGGCTGGTCAGCGAGGTGCTCGCCAACCTGCTGGTGATCGGCATCCTGCTGGGCGAGGCGGGCAGCCAGTCCTATACGTTTGCCGTCATCGGGCTTGCACTGGTGACGTTGGGCTATTCCATGTTTGGCGGGCTTAACGCGTCGCTTAGAACCGATCTGATGCAGATGCTACTGTTCATCGGCGTTCTTGTGCTACTGATGGTTGCCACGCTTGGGGCAGGCTATGGCACACCAGCACAGCTACTGTTTAAACCTTTCGAGATAACGTCCCCGGGGCCCATCCTTTTGCTGGTGGCGCTGCTTCAGGTGTGGAGTTATCCGATGCATGACCCGGTGATGATGGATCGTGGCTTCCTGGCGGATCGGGAAACCACCCGCCGCAGCTTCTTTCATGCCGGCTGGATCAGTGCTTTGTGTATTCTCGCCTTTGGCGTGCTCGGCGTGATCGCCGGCAGCGAAGCGCAGGCCAGCGAGGCGATGAATGCGGTACTTGAGCGTCTGCTTGGGGATACGACCATGCTCCTGTTTAGCGCTGCATTGGTTATATCGGCGATGTCGACGCTCGATAGCACTTTGTCCAGTTCCGCCAAGTTGGTGGTGGTCGATATGCAGTGGATGGCGCCCACGATCAGAAATGGGCGCATCGCCATGGCCCTGTTCATGCTGGCGGGTGTGCTGTTGGTGTTCGTCGGCAACAAGGATCTGTTCAGTGCGGTGGCTGTCAGCGGCACCGCCTCCATGTATCTGGCACCCGTGGTGTTCTTCAGCCTCTGGGGAAACCGACGCGATATACCGCTGTGGAGCTACATGGCCAGCTTTGGCTTCGCATTGGCCGGTGCCGTTCTCTATTTCACCGAGTCTTCCGGTTACTCATCGTTGTTGGGTGAAGCGCACAAATACACCAAGCTACTGTGGATCTGCGTTGCTGTTCTGGTAGCCGGTTGTTTTGTGTTCTGGCTGGGTGGGCGTCGCAAGGCGCAGGTGAAGCAGCCCGTTGCCTCAGTTCAGGGGGCCTGATGGAGTCGACGCAACACCTGGGTGTTCTGAACGGGCCGGTGCTGCTCTTTGGCGGCCCCTACAGCAATTTCGCCGCCACGCGGGCGATCCGGCAGGTGGCCGATGCGAGGGGGATACCGCCCGAGCGCTGTATCTGCACCGGCGACATTGTCGCCTATTGCGCCGAGCCTTCTGAAACGCTGGAGCTGATTAGACACTGGGGTATTCCAGTGGTGATGGGTAACTGTGAAGAGTCGCTGGCGCATGCGGCAGAGGACTGCGGTTGCGGCTTTGAGGAGGGCAGTGCCTGTTCCGTATTGTCAGAGCGCTGGTATGCCTACGCATCGTCCTGTGTCAGTGCTGAGCAACGGGCGTGGATGGCAACATTGCCGCGAAGCCTCACGTTTGTATTGGCGGGTAAGCGCGTCAGGGTGGTGCATGGCAGTCCGGGGCGAATCAACGAATTTATTTTTTCCTCCACATCCCGTTCGATAAAGCAGGGGTTCCTTGAGCAAACAGAGTCCGACCTGATAGTCGGCGGACACTGTGGTTTGCCCTTTGGGCAACGGCTGGAAAACGGGTATTGGTTAAATACCGGCGCGATTGGTCTGCCCGCCAATGACGGTACGTCGCGCGGCTGGTTTCTGCTGTTGGAGCCTCATAGCGACAGCATCAGTGCCTCGTGGCATCCGCTGATCTACCCCTGTCACCTGAGCGTCGCGGCCATGCGAGAGCGGGGGCTGGATAATGGTTACGCAGATGCCCTGGAAACGGGCTTATGGCCGAGCACCGACGTACTTCCAGATGAAGAAAAGAGGGCGACGGGCCGGGCCGTCGCACTATCTTCATTATCGATCGACTAAACTGAACACCGATCAGCGACAAAAAATACCAAAAAAACGGCAAATATCCCTTTGGGGGAATAGCTCCTGAGCCCCCCCTTCACTACAATGCGCGTTTTTCAAAATTCAGCCCGGATCGACCATGCTCAAGACACCTTACTATCTGATCGATAAAGCCAGTCTCAAGCGCAACATGGAGAAGATCGCCTATGTGCGCGAGCGCTCGGGTGCCAAGGCGTTGCTGGCGCTGAAATGCTTCGCCACCTGGTCGGTGTTCGACCTGATGCAAGAGTATATGGATGGCACCACCTCGTCCTCCCTGTTTGAAGTGAAACTGGGACGCGAGAAGTTCGCCGGCGAGACTCATGCCTACAGCGTGGCCTACTCGGACGAGGAGATCGACGAGGTCATCGCCAACTGCGACAAGATCATCTTCAACTCCATCGGCCAGTTGCAGCGCTTCAGTGATCAGTCGAAGGATGTGATCCGGGGTCTGCGCGTTAACCCGCAGGTCAGTACCTCAGAATTTATCATTGCCGATCCTGCGCGCCCGTTCAGTCGACTGGGCGAATGGGATCCAGCCAAGATCGAGATGGTGATCGATAACATCTCCGGCTTCATGTTCCACAACAACTGTGAAAACGACAGCTTTGAGCGCTTCGACGAGATGCTGAACACCATCGAAGAGCGCTTTGGACACCTGATCGCCAAGGTGGACTGGGTCAGCCTGGGTGGCGGCATCCACTTCACCGGTGAAGGTTACCCGGTTGACCGCTTCTGTGACCGTCTGCGCAGCTTCTCCGAGACGTATGGCGTGCAGGTCTATCTAGAACCGGGCGAAGCCGCGATCACCAAAAGCACGTCGCTTGAGGTGACCGTGCTCGATACCCTCTACAACGGCAAGCATCTGGCGGTGGTCGACAGCTCCATCGAAGCGCACATGCTCGACCTGCTGATCTACCGCGAAAGCGCCAAGATGGAACCTTGCGAGGGTCCGCACACCTATATGATATGCGGCAAGTCCTGTTTGGCAGGCGATATCTTCGGTGAGTTTAAGTTCGACAACGAGCTGTCGGTGGGTGACCGTCTGTCGTTCAAGGACGCCGCCGGTTACACCATGGTGAAGAAAAACTGGTTTAACGGCGTGCAGATGCCGTCAATTGCCATTCGGGAGCTCGATGGCAGTATCAGGCTGGTCAGAGCCTTTGGTTATGACGATTTTGTCGGTAACCTCTCCTGACAACACTTTTTGTAAATACGACGTTGAGGAAAGTGATGAAAAAAAATGTGCTGATTATTGGTGCAGGGGGTGTGGCACAGGTTGTCGCGCATAAATGCGCCCAACACAACGATACACTGGGCAATATTGCGATTGCATCGCGCACGCTGTCCAAGTGTGAAGATATTGTGTCCAGTGTCCTTGAAAAAGGCAGTATGAAGGTAGAAGGCAGTATCAAAGCCTATGCCCTCAATGCCCTTGATGTTGCCGCTACGGTAGAGCTTATTCAGCAGACCGAGTCTCAGATCGTTATCAACGTCGGTACCGCTTTCCTCAACATGTCGGTGATGAGCGCCTGTATCGAAGCCAAGGTGGCTTACCTTGATACCGCTATCCATGAAGAACCGAACAAGATCTGTGAGACACCGCCCTGGTACGCTAACTACGAGTGGAAGCGTCGTGACGAATGTAAAGAGAACGGCGTTACCGCCATTCTGGGTGTCGGTTTCGACCCGGGGGTGGTGAACGCGTACGCGAAGTTGGGTTGTGAACTGCTGGACTCTGTTGACTCCATCGACATTGTCGATGTGAATGCCGGAGACCACGGCCGTTATTTCGCTACCAACTTCGATCCGGAGATCAACTTCCGTGAATTCACCGGTACTGTGTACTCCTGGCAGAATAGCGAGTGGCAGTCCAACAAGATGTTCGAAGTCAGCCGTACCGACGACCTGCCGGTGGTGGGCGAGCGCACTACATACCTGAGCGGTCACGACGAGGTTCATTCTCTGTCGCAGAACCTGGGCGTCGCCAATATCCGCTTCTGGATGGGCTTCGGCGAGCACTACATCAACGTCTTTACCGTGCTCAAGAGCCTTGGTCTGCTTTCTGAACAGCCTGTTACGACGGCTGAAGGTCAGGAAGTGGTGCCGCTTAAGGTAGTCAAGGCTGTGTTGCCCGACCCGTCATCACTGGCGCCCAACTACACCGGCAAAACCTGCATCGGTGACTTCGTAAAGGGCAAGAAAGACGGCAAAGATAAAGAGGTCTTTATCTACAACGTGGCCGATCACAAGGAGGCCTACAACGAAGTGGGCAGCCAGGGTATCTCCTATACCGCAGGTGTACCGCCGGTCGCGGCCGCTATCCTTGTCGCCACTGGCGAATGGGATGCCAAAACCATGGTTAACGTCGAAGAGCTGGACCCGCGTCCGTTCATCAACCTGCTCAACACCATGGGCCTGCCGACACGCATCAAGGACGAAGAGGGCGACCGCCCGGTCTCCTTCTGATCCTAACCGCCGCCCCGCCTAGAGCGGGGCGGCGGGTTATCTTCACCCCTCCTTAATCCGAGAAACGCTTAACATACCGCTTAACGGACTCCTTACCCCCTGCGCCCCCTGTTTCAACACATGAGTGTAGATCTCGGTCGTCTTTACATCGGTGTGGCCCAATTGTTGTTGAACCGTTCGTATATCCACGCCGGATTGCAGTAGATGAGTGGCGAAGGAGTGACGTAACGTATGGCAGGTCACCCCTTTGCGAATACCGGCTTCTTGTGCGGCTTTCTTCACGACCTTATTGAGGTTATGCTCATCGAAATGGTGTCGCCTTAGACGGCCGCTTTCGGGGTCGACACTCAGACGAGACGCAGGGAAGAGATAATGCCAGCCAAGGTCAAAAGGCGCAGAGGGATATTTGCGGGCCAGTGCATCCGGCAACCAGACACCGGCATAGCCCTCGACAGCCGTATCACGAGAAAACAGAACCTCCACCATCTTCACCTGGTCACGCAAGAGTGGCAGCAACTCCTCCGCCAGTGTCACCAATCGGTGTTTGCCACCCTTTCCATACATCACTCTGATCTGCCGGTAGTCGAAATCGATATCCTTGACCCGCAGACGAACCAGCTCGATACGGCGCAGCCCGGAACCGTACAGAAGTGCCGCCATAAGATAGAGATGACCGTCAAGCCGGGAAAGCAAAGCCGACACCTCGCCGGTAGTCAAAACTACCGGCAACTTGCGTTGTCGCTGAGACCGGTTGAAGCCCGACAAATCACCCACCGTCTGCCCGAGAAACTTGGTCTTAAGAAATATGACCGCGTTCAACGCAAGGGCCTGAGTGCCTGCCGAGACATTTCTTTCAGTCGCAAGGAAGGTGAGATAACGCTTGATATCGTCATCCCCCAACTCCGACGGATGACGTTTACCGCAGAACAGGATGAACAGCCTGATCCAGTACAGATAGGAATCAATCGTCCGCCGACTGTAGCGCTGTACCCGCATGAAATCTTCGACGGATTTGAGAAAGGGCGACCTCGCCATGTGCAACACCTCATCCATGAAGTGTGTGCGGAACGTTATACCCTCTGGAAGGGTGGACGTCGAGAAGGAATACCCCGTGAGAGGATGATCGGACTTATGGATATGGAATTTGAGTTTGGAATCAGAGAGTTACTAATTCCCGACAAATTTAATCAGGAACTAAAGGGGTTTACCCCCTAATAATTATTATGGGGCCGAAGGCCCCATTAACAGGCTGTTATATTTAGGAGAGATCGTGTCGGTGGACCATGAAAAATACAAGGCACTATATGAGTATCAGAAAGACCAGTTTGAATCTGAAAGTGGACGATTCAACCGATTAGAAGATAAGGCTGTGAAATACTTAACCTCAATAACAGTCGCTGTTAGTGCTTACGTTCTTCTTGTTCGGTGGTGCGCTGACAAAATAATACCGCCCTCAGGAGTTCTAAACTGGCTGGTAGTCATTTCGATTGTATTCACCATTGTCTCCATGGCTTCATCTTGGAGCTTTATATTTCGAAGCATAAAACTCCAAGACCTAATGAAGATGCCTGTAGGAGAAGAAGTTTCAGAGTTGTTTCACAACAATGAACGGGCAACTGTCTACCTCAGTTTGTCCAAGAGGTATGCTGAGGCTGCAAAAGAAAAAGAGAGTCAGTACAACCTTAAGCTTAAAAACGTGAGAAAAGGCTACTCTGAAATTGTTTTCTCAGGGTGGTGTTTTCTTATCTCTATATCTTTGATATTTGCTAATGTATGGCTGGAGGGCTAGCTATGAGTGATAACGATTGTGACAATGAAACCCAAACTACTAATGAGCGTCCGCCAGACGTTGAGGCGCCAGAATTGGTTCCTGTGATGGAAGGCTATACCGAGCAGGATGATAAGGCCAAGCAAAAGTGATCTTAATATAACAAGCGGCATCACGCAGACCCGAGCTACGGCTCGGGCTGGTGTGCCGTGCGTTAGATTTTATGAACACCAATACAGTACTGGTAGCCTTCTATGAATCTCTGAATCGAGATTCTTCTGCTCCAGATAACGGGGTAGAAGACCGTCAGGCATTTTTAGATGTAGCGAGAGATGAACTCCGATCTATGGTGATTGAACCAATAGTAGTTACCGCTTTCTCTTCAGAGTGGGCCCGAAATTATGGAGAGTTTGAAAAGGAATCCTATGAAATGATCGCTGTGGCTGCTAAAGGTAATTCTTGGTTGCTCTATGAGCCAACTAGCCAAATGTTCTCTCTAGCGAGAAGAAACTCAGTAGGGAAACTTATACTGATAGGTTTCCGCTCAGATGACGCGCTAGCTGAGTGGTTAGGATAATGAAATCTAACAAGGCACTGAAAATCGGTCGCTTCGCTCCCTGGGACCTCAATAGCTTCGCTATTTCGGCCCTTTAGCGCGGCGTTATGAAATCCAATCT
>NZ_JMQN01000045.1 GCF_000705555.1 Marinobacterium lacunae | reverse complement strand
GTTGAACCGCGCGCATCAGGATGCGACCGCGCTCGGCACCGCTCATGGCACCCCAGATCGCCTGACCTTCGGCGCAGGAGGCGACGGCGGCCTCCACATCGGCCTGTGCGGCCTGCTGCACCTCGGCCAACACCTCACCGGTGGCGGGGTTGCGGGTGACGAAGGTCTCGCCAGAGGTGGCGTTGCGGTACTGGCCGTGGATGTAGAGGGTTTGTGGCTGCATTGAATATCGTTCTCTTGTTACATCTGTTCGTTTGTCGATCTGCGCAGTGCGCTACAGATCAGGCGGTTCGGCGGCGGTGAAGCTCGAAGAGTTCAGCGGGCAGTTGGCGCTCCAGATAGTCGGTGATAATCGCCAGTGCCAAATCCGCATCGATACCCTGAGGGTTGAGTGCGCCGCGCAGCCAGATACCGTCGATTAATGCGGCGATACCCTTTGCAACGAAGTCGGCACGCTCTTTGGGCAGCGTGCGCTTCAGCTCGCGGCGAAGGTGCGATAGCAGCCGCTTCTCGTTGACGCGCTGAAGTCTGAACAGCACAGGGTGGTGCATGGCATAAGCCCAGAATGCCAGCCAGGTTTTGACGACACCGGAGTCGAGTTGGCGCGGATCGAAGTTGCCGCGCACGATCGCTTTGATCCGACCGACGATGTCGTCCTCGTCGGTCTGTGCAAGCTCTCGGCGCACTGCCAGAGACAGGTCCTGAAGTACCGAGCGCATGGTCGCTTCTATCAGGCCGTCCTTGCCGCCGAAGTAGTGATTGATGATCCCCGGAGATACGTTTGCAGTGCGCCCTATCAGGGCTACACTTGCACCGTGGAAGCCGACCTCGTCGACCACCTTCATTACCGCTTTGATCAACTGCGGTTTACGTACCTTGTCCATTCCGACTTTTGGCATAAGCACTCACAATCTTTTTATTGATTGAACGTTTAAATAAAAATACGCAATTCTAACGAGATGTCAAAGTTTGCAATGTGCTAAAAACGACATGAATGTCTTAAATTGTGTTTAAATTTCATCTAATGTCGCCAAGGTTGTCCATTTTCTATAAAAATATCGAAATGAAATGTTTTGATATACGAAGGATTGGTGTCAATCTCTCTTCTGCTTTAGGTAAAACGCCCTGTCAGTAAAAGAGGCTTTGGGGTCAGTGATTGTCGATACCGAAATCCGTCGGTAGCATCGCGCAGAGTCAGGGAGAAGAGGCGTCGGCATGACATTCGAGATGGGTTTTGTATTCGCGTTACTGGCCACCACGATTGCACTGTTTGTCAGCGACAAACTGCGCATGGATCTGGTTGCGCTTATGGTCGTCACGGTGCTGGCCGTATCGGGCGTGGTATCGCCTGCTGAAGCGGTTGCCGGTTTTGGTAACCCCACAGTGGTGATGATTGCGGCATTGTTTGTTGTAGGCGAGGGGTTGTTCCGCACAGGTGTAGCCGCTGCTGCCGGAAACTGGCTGCTGCGTGTGGGCGGGCGAAGTGAAACCCGCTTACTGACTTTTCTGATCCCCGTTGTAGCACTGCTCTCGGCCTTCATGAGTTCGACAGGCGCTGTTGCGTTGCTGATTCCGGTGGTGTTGAGCATGGCCCGGCGCTCCGGCATGCAGCCATCGCGCCTGATGATGCCGCTGGCGTTTGCAGCGCTGATCGGTGGCATGCTGACGTTGATCGGCACACCGCCGAATATCGTCGTCAGCAATGCGCTCAAAGCCGAGGGCCTGAAGCCCTTCGGTTTTTTCGAGTTTACGCCGATAGGGCTGTGTATCCTGATGGTCGGCATGATCTACCTGATATTCGTTGGCAGACGCCTGTTACCTGCAGCATCGGGCAGCGAGACGGAGGATGAGCCGGACCTCAATACCCTGATCCGCCGCTACGCCATTGCCGGACAGCTGCACAAGTTAGTGGTCCAACCCATGAGCCCGCTTGCCCATAAAACACCGGTCGAGGCGGCGTTACGCACTGAGCACAACCTCACTGTGATCGCGATCTCCCGGGCGGGCCGTTTGTTACCGGCCATGATTCCGGTGCTCAGCAATACCCGTATCGAAGTGGCGGATGAACTCTGGGTATATGGCACCCAGGAGGATATAAAGCGGTTTTGCGATAGCCATCAGCTGGAGCGGGCCGGGCACCCCGAGCGGGATATCAAGCGGATGCATCAGCAGTTCGGCGTTGCTGAAGTGTTGCTGCCACCGGATTCACCACTGGAGGGGCGAAGCGTACGAGAAGGCCAGTTCAGGGAACGCTATGGTCTTAGCGTGATTGGGCTGCGACGCAGGAACGAGTCGCTTGCGATCAATTACCGTGACACCCGGCTTGAGTCCGGCGATACACTGCTGCTGGCCGGCAGCTGGGATCATGTCCGTGCGCTTGAGGGGCGGCGTGGTCTGGTGCTGTTGCAGACGCCTGCTGAGTTTCGGGAGATACCCTCTCATGGCCGCCATGCGCCGGCCGCGCTGGCCATTCTGGGGCTGATGCTGGTCTGCATGACGGCCGGCTGGTTGCCCGCTTTGCCCACCATACTGTTGGCGGCGCTGGCGATGATCCTAACCGGCTGCCTCAACCTCACCGAAGCGCTGCGCTCACTGAATGTCACAAGTCTGATCCTCATTGCTGGCATGCTGCCGCTGGCGCGGGCGATGGAAACCAGTGGTGCGCTTGGCTATGTGGTCGAGCATCTGGTGGCTGTGTTGGGCGGTGCATCGCCCCTTGTGCTGAGTACGGGTTTGTTTCTGTTGACGTCGATCCTCAGTCAGTTTATCTCCAATACCGCCACGACCGTGCTGGTGGCGCCCATCGCATTGAGCACGGGGCAGCTGCTCGGTGTGAACCCGGAACCGCTGATGATGACGGTGGCGATAGCGGCATCAACCGCGTTTGCAACGCCGATTGCATCGCCTGTGAATACGCTGGTGCTGGCCCCCGGGAACTACCGGTTCTCCGATTTCGCCAAGGTGGGAATACCGCTGCAGTTGATGGCGCTGGGCGTCACATTGTTAGTGACGCCCTTGCTGTTTCCGTTCTAGCGGGTAGGGGTTACGAGGTGATCTGCTTGAACAGCTCGAAATACTCGGGGAAGGTCTTGCGAGTGCAGCCCGGGTCGTTGATGGTGATCGGCGCGTTGCCGAACGCGGCCAGTGAGAAGCACATCGCCATGCGGTGGTCATCGTAGGTGTCGATTGCAGCGCTCGTAATCTCGGCAGGCGGCGTGACTTCGATGTAGTCCTCGCCCTCGACAACCTCGGCACCGACTTTACGCAGCTCAGTGGCCATGGCGCTGAGGCGGTCGGTCTCTTTTACGCGCCAGTTGTAGACGTTGCGGATAGCGGTCGGGCCCTTGGCGAACAGTGCGGTGGTGGCGATGGTCATCGCCGCATCGGGGATCGCGTTCAGATCAAGATCTACGCCGTTGAGCTCACCCTTGGTAACCTCAACCCAGGTCGGCCCGTAGCTGACCTGCGCGCCCATCTTGCCAAGCACCTCGGCAAAGGCCTTGTCGCCCTGCACGCTGTCGGAGCCGACGCCGTATACGCGTACTGTGCCACCGGCAATTGCCGCGGCCGCCAGAAAGTAGGAGGCAGAGGAGGCATCGCCCTCGACCATCACCTCACCTGGTGAGTGGTAACGCTGGCCTGCCTTGACGGTAAAGCGCTGGTAGTTGTCGTTGATCACCTCGACACCGAACAGCTTCATGCTGTGCAGCGTGATATCGATGTAGGGTTTGGACACCAGCTCGCCATCGACAAGGATGCTCAGGTCTTCGCTGGCCATTGGCGCGGCCATCAGCAGTGCGGTCAGAAACTGGCTGGAGATGTTGCCCTTGATGCTGACTTCACCGCCTTTGAGGCCCTGAGCATTGATACGAAGCGGCGGGTAGCCCTCATCGCCGAGGTACTCGATATCGGCACCGAGCGGGCGTAGGGCATCAACCAGATCGCGGATGGGGCGCTCATACATGCGTGGCTCGCCAGTCAGGGTAAATTCACCCCGGCCAAGGCAAAGTGCGGCGGTGAGCGGGCGCATGGCGGTGCCTGCATTGCCCAGGAACAGCTCGGCTTTATCGGCCTTGAACACGCCGCCTACGCCTTGAACCTTGCAGCTGCGGCGGTCGTCAGACAGCTCATAGCTGACGCCCAACAGTGTCAGAGCGTTGAGCATATGGCGGACGTCATCGCTGTCGAGCAGGTTGGTGACCCGGGTCTCGCCCTCAGCTAAAGCTGCCAGCAGCAGTATACGGTTGGACAGGCTCTTGGAGCCGGGCAGCTGTACTTCGCCGGAGGCGTGCGAAAGGGGGGAGAGGGTCAGTGTTTCCATGGTGTCTGGTTCGGGCCGTCGTTATTCTGGGGAGCATAAACTACCGCTATCGGGGTGCTCAGTCCAGCGCGCCTTCAAGTCTCAGAAGTGTTTGTTTGATGATCAGTCCTCCCGCGTAGCCGACCAGTTTTCCATCGGCACCGAGCACCCGGTGGCAGGGGATAATAATCGCGATGGGGTTGCGGTTGTTTGCCATACCCACGGCGCGTGCCGCGCGCGGGCGTCCCAGCGTATGGGCAAGGTCACCGTAACTGCGCGTTTCACCAAACGGTATCTCGCACAGCGCTTCCCAGACCGATTGCTGAAAAGGGGAGCCGATTGGGGCCAGGGGGAGATCGAATTCGCGGCGGGTGCCTGCGAAATATTCGCTCAGCTGATGTGCCGCTGCCAGTAGCAGATCGTTAGGCACCTGATTCAGAGAAGGGTGCTCAACACGGCCGAACTCCACACCGGTCAACGCGTGGTCGTTGCCCAGCAGTGTGAGCGTTCCTATCGGCAGATCGGTCAGGTGGAGCAGCGTATCGGCAAGCTCTCGCATGCACATTGCCTCCCGGTGCGGGTACAGAGTTGACCTTGGTCAATGCGGGTGGAGCTACCTCGGGAGGATAGTGAAACTGAACCCGCAATACAAAATATGTAGAGAGATAAGGCACTATATGAGCGTTGAACACCATGATCTGGTTCATGAATTTCCCGAGCACAAAGAGCGCATTCGCGAGCTGAAAATGAGCAATGCACACTTTGCCAAACTGTTCGACGAGTACCACAGCCTGACGCGGGAGGTGGAACTGATGGAAGAGGAGGTTCATCCGACATCGACCAAAACCGAGGAGTCATTCAAGTTCAAGCGCGTTCAGCTGAAAGACCAGCTATTCGCCATGCTGCAGGGCGTTCCGGCCTGACCTGATCAAGTAACCCGGCTGTGCATGCCGGGTCAGTCAATCGGACAAACCCGCCACTAGGCGGGTTTTGTTCGTTTTGGGCGATCGGCGGGTGCTGGTGTATGTCCGGCTTCGTGTCGCGGTGATGGGCAGGTATCGGCACATTGGGGTATAACTTGTTGTATGAAAGCTGAAAATATCGAATCGCTGCCGCCTTTGTCCGAGCAGACGCCGACCCGTGCCGGCGGGCGCCCTTATGACTGGCGCTATATCGTCGAGATCGGGCTCCAGCACCGGCGCGAGCTGATGCTGGCGAATCTGATCGCCATCGTGGCAACGCTGGTATCGGTGCCCCTGCCCCTGCTGATGCCGTTGCTGGTGGATGAGGTGCTACTGGATCAGCCCGGGGTAGTCGTTGCCACGATCAACCGTCTGGTGCCCGAGTCTTGGCACGGGCCGGTGCTCTACATATCGGGCGTGCTGCTGTTGACCGTGATACTGAGGGTGATCGCACTGGCGCTTAATGTCTGGCAGACGCGTCAGTTCACCATTATCTCCAAGGATGTGATCTTTCGAATCCGCTCGGAGTTGCTGCAGCGCCTGCAGCGTATCTCCATGAACGAGTACGAAACCCTCGGCAGCGGTACGGTAGCGTCCCATCTGGTAACCGATCTGGATACCGTTGACCGGTTCGTGGGCAGTTCGGTCAGCCGCCTGCTGGTGGCGACTCTGTCGATTATCGGTACGGCCGTTATTCTGCTCTGGATGCACTGGCAACTGGCGCTGTTCATTCTGTTTTTGAACCCGATGGTGATCTACCTGACCACGGCCGTCGGCAAGCGCGTCAAACAGCTCAAGAAGCGCGAAAACAAGGCATTCGAGGTGTTCCAGAGTGCCCTGACCGAAACACTGGATGCAATTCAGCAGATCCGCGCCGGTAACCGCGAACGTCACTATCTGGTGCGTCTGGTGGATCGGGCGCGAGAGGTGCGCGACCACTCCACGGCTTTTGAATGGCAGTCGGATGCCACCAGCCGCCTCAGCTTCATGCTCTTTATGGTCGGTGTTGATCTGTTTCGCTCGGTGTCGATGGTGATGGTGGTGTTCTCCGATCTCAGTATCGGCGAAATGATGGCGGTATTCGGCTACCTCTGGTTCATGATGGGGCCGGTGCAGGAGGTGCTGGGCATTCAGTACGCATGGTTCGGTGCGCGAGCGGCGCTGGGCAGGGTCAACTGTCTGCTTGAACTGCATATGGAGCCGAGCTATCCCCATATGCGCAACCCGTTTGCTGACAGACAGCAGGTCGAAATCGAGCTCGACAACATCCACTTCAGCTATATCGAAGGGCAGGAGGTTTTGCGCGGCATCAGTTTGACGATCGGCGCAGGCGAGAAGATTGCGCTGGTCGGTGCAAGTGGTGGCGGCAAGTCGACGCTCGTTCAAGTGCTGCTCGGACTTTATCCGCCGCAGAGCGGCGAAGTGCGCTTTAATGGTGTGCCGGTGACTCAGATCGGGCTGGATGTGGTGCGTGAGCATGTGGCGACGGTGCTTCAGCAGCCGGCTCTGTTCAACGGCTCGGTGCGTGAAAATCTTGCCATGGGGCGCGATTATGGCGAAGCCGAACTATGGCAGGCGCTGGAAGTGGCGCAGCTTAGAGAGTTTGTTGCCGGGTTAGGCGCGGGGCTCGATACCATGGTGGGGCGTCAGGGGGTGCGTCTATCCGGCGGCCAGCGCCAGCGTCTGGCCGTTGCGCGCATGGTGCTCAGTGACCCCAGTGTCGTGATATTGGATGAGGCAACCTCGGCGCTAGATACCGAAACCGAATTTGCACTGCACAAGGCGCTTGAAACCTTCCTGCGTGGGCGGACGACCATCATCGTGGCGCATCGCCTGAGTGCAGTGCGTCAGGCAGACCGGGTGTATGTGTTCGAAGGCGGGGAGATCAGCGAACAGGGCAGCCATCAAGAGCTGCTGGATCAAAAAGGGCTTTACGCCCGACTTTACGGAACCCGACAGCACTGAACGGAGCATCGTATGCGGGGGTATCCGAACTGGCATGATGGCAACAGCGTCGAGTTACTGATTGATGGCGAGCGGTTTTTCCCCGCGATGCTAGAGGCAATCGAGCGCGCCCGCGAGAGCGTGCTGATTGAGCTGTACCTTGCCGCCAGTGGCCGCGTCATGAATGAGTTTATTGCAGCGTTGAGTGACGCTGCGGCGCGGGGCGTGAGTGTGCACCTGATGCTTGATCACTTTGGCGCGCGGGAGCTGCGCCCTATCGACCGCGAGACGCTACGTCGGGCCGGTATCCACTTGGCGCTCTATAACCCCATTGCTTTCAGCAAACTGTTTTCCAACTTCTCCCGTGACCATCGTAAGTTGATGGTTATTGATGGCAGAGTGGCATTTATAGGTGGAGCGGGCTTGACCGACCGCTTCAGAATCGGACGGGCCAACCAGCCGGACACGCCCTGGCATGAGCTGATGTGTCGGATTGAGGGGCCGGTAGTGGACGATATGTTCGAGCTGTTTGCCAGGCAGTGGCACCGTACCTGTCTGGAGTGCATGCCCCCGCCTGCTACCACGCAGCTGCACCGGACAGTGGACGGGGGCGCGAGCGTGCGCGTGCTCACCGCTGAAGGGCCTCAGAGCCAGCAGATCAAGTTCAGCATCCTGCATATGACGCGCCGTTCAAGGCACCGGGTATGGATATGCACCGCCTATTTTTTACCCTCGTTCGCGCTGCGTCTTGCGCTCAGGCGTGCCGCCCGTCGCGGTATCGACGTGCGGTTACTGGTCTCCGGGCCGCTGACGGATCACCGTTGGATCTACCACGCCTCTAAACGCTACTATCGCCGACTGCTCAAGGCGGGCGTGCGCATCTACGAGTATCAGCCGCGTATGCTGCACGCGAAGATCGCGCTGATCGACGATCAGGTTTCACTGGGCTCATGTAATCTTGATCACTGGAACCTGCGCTGGAATCTTGAGGCCAATATCGAGGTGCGTGAACCCCGCTTCGCCCATGATGTCGAAAGGCTAATTCTGACCGATTTAGATCAAAGCCAGGAGATTACCGCCGCCGAGTGGGCGCGGCGCCCCTGGCATCGTAAAATCAGAGAGCTGGTCTGGGCGATGATCAGCCAATGGATACTGCGTATCCGATAATTCAAGGAGATACAGATGAAAAGGTTAACGTCCATAGCTGTGATACTGCTTGGCGCGTTGGTGCTCGGTGGCTGTGCACAGCAGAGTTTAACCGGTGATACCTACAGCCGGCGCGAGGCGCGCCAGGTACAGCATGTGCAGTATGCGGTGGTGGATTCGGTGCGCCCGGTGGTAATTGAAGGGCGCACAGACGGCGTCGTGGGTGCAGGTGCCGGTGCCATCGTCGGTGGCGTTGCCGGCAGCACGCTCGGCGGAGGCAAGGGCTCGACGATTACCTCGGTACTCGGTGCCGTTGCAGGCGGTATAGCTGGGCAGCGTATTGAGGAAGCAACCAGCCGTCGACAGGGGCAGGAGCTGACCCTGAGAATGGATAACGGCGAGCTGATTTCGGTGGTGCAAGAGGTCGAAAACAATCAGTTCTTCCGCGTCGGTGACCGCGTGCGCGTGCTGCGCAGCGGCGCGACCATGCGTGTAACCTACTGATATTGATAGCGGCCCGAGTGAGCTCAGGCCGCTGTTCTTGGGTCGCTGCTGTGGATGCCGGGGCGATCCTGCTGCTCTGCCAGCCATGCGCTCAGATGCGGATAGCCTGCGGTGTCCAGCAATCCTCTGAACACGCCCCAGTCGAACATGCTGTAGAGACACATGGCGGGGTAGTTCCACACCTCGAATGCATCGTCTGCCACGAGTTTTTCCAGTTCGGCGAGAGTTTGCTCGATACGCTCGCGTTGCAGGTTATAGAACAGCTTATCCTCGCTGATATCGATACCCGAACGCTGCGTCAGCAGCAGCGCCACCATGGAGTCGTTGGCGCCGTCGATCATGGTCAGCAAATTCTCCTGCTTCCAGTTGATGCCCGGCAGGTCCAGCTTGTCCTGCAAGTAGCGGTAGATCACCCGCGAATCGAAAATCACCTCATCGCCGTCATGCAGTACCGGGATCTTCAGCGTTGGATTCTGCCGACGCAGCTCCTCACGGTCTTCGCCGTAGATATTGAGATCTGAAAATTCGTAGCCCTGACCGGCATCGGCCAGCAGCAGTCGGATGCGTCGAACGTAGGGAGAAGTAGCGGATCCGATGAGTTTCATGTCTGTCCCCGATTGGTCATTGAGAAGTGTCGATCTCTGGCACAGTGTAGCCGGTCGCGCGCCTGGTGCGCTTCATAGTGTCACTATGTGCATTCTTGTAAAACAAATAGTTATACCAAATGGTGCGTTTGTTATACCGCGCCCGCTTTGTTAGGGTTAAAAAGCAATTTAACTCAGCAGGCCGCTAGATGCGGCGCGCCGTGTCTGCCGGCCATGCCAACCCAGGGAAACCGGATATTATGTGTGGCATCTGTGGCGAGATAACGTTTGATGGCAGTACCCCCTCTGTAGCGGCTGTGGAGCGCATGGCCGAAAGGTTGAGGCCAAGAGGGCCGGATGCCGGCGGTATTTACGCCCAGAACAATATAGTCTTTGGCCATCGCCGGCTGAAGATCATCGACTTGTCCGATCATGCGCAGCAGCCGATGCATGATCCGGAGTTAGGCCTGACCCTCGTATTCAACGGCTGTATCTACAATTATCGCCAGCTGCGTACCGAGCTGACTGCGCTTGGCTACCGCTTTTTCTCCAACGGCGACACCGAGGTGGTCCTCAAGGCGTTTCATGCCTGGGGGCCAGAGTGCGTTCAGCGCTTTAACGGCATGTTTGCCTTTACGGTTCATGATCGTGACAGCGGCCGTATCGTCATGGCCCGAGACCGCTTCGGTATCAAACCCTTCTACTACTCGAAAAGTGGCGACAGGCTGCGGTTTGCATCGTCGTTGCCTGCCATTCTCGCAGCCGGAGACGTCGATACCGAGATCGATCCCCAGGCATTGCATCACTACATGCAGTGGCACGCGGTTGTACCGCCACCGCTAACGCTGTTCAAGGGCATCAGAAAGCTGCCACCGGCGACCTACCGGGTGATCGAGGCGGATGGCAGTCATCGGGATACACACTACTGGTCGCAGAAAATGGGCCCGCAGGCAGGCGATGAGGACAAGGCCCAGCGCGATTGGGAAGATGAACTGCTGGCCACGATGTGCCGCTCGGTTGAGCGTCGTGCCGTTGCCGATGTGCCGGTGGGTGTGTTGCTCTCGGGCGGGCTGGATTCAAGCCTGATTGTGGGGCTACTGGCCGAGCATGGCCAGAGCGGGCTTAACACCTTCTCGGTTGGGTTCGAAGCGGCCGGCGGCGAAAAAGGGGACGAGTTTAAGTATTCCGACATCATCGCACAGCACTATGGCACCGAGCACCACCAGATAAAGGTGCCCTCAAGCCGTTTGCTGGAGACCTTGCCACAGACGTTCGATGCGATGTCCGAGCCGATGGTCAGCTATGACAACGTGGGCTTTTTCCTGCTCTCGCACGAAGTGTCGAAACACCTGAAGGTGGTACAGAGTGGTCAGGGGGCGGACGAGGTGTTTGGGGGGTACCACTGGTATCCGCCTATGCTGAATAGCGAGGACGCGGTCGATGACTACAGCAAGGCGTTTTTCGATCGCAGCGAAGAGGAGTTTGCGCGGGCGATCTGCTCGGACTATGTCGGTGATAACTACTCGCGGCAGTTCGTAGAGCGCTATTTTGCGGCCGCCGATGCGCGGCGCCCCGTGGACAAGGCGCTACATATCGATACCAACGTGATGTTGGTGGACGACCCGGTCAAGCGAGTGGACAACATGACCATGGCATGGGGCCTTGAGGCGCGCGTGCCGTTTCTCGATCACGAGGTGGTAGAGCTGGCAGGGCGAATACCGGCCGAGCTTAAGGTGCGCGATGGTGGCAAATATGTGCTCAAGGAGATGGCGCGGCGGATTATCCCCAATGAGGTGATCGACCGCCCCAAGGGCTATTTCCCGGTACCGGCACTGAAATATATCGAAGGGCCCTATCTCGATTTCGTACGGCAGTATCTCGATAGCGATACCTGCCGCCAGCGAGGCCTGTTCCGACGCGAGTATCTCGAGCAGCTGATGGACGCGCCGCGTGATCATATTACCCCCTTGCGGGGGTCCAAACTCTGGCAGATGGCGCTGCTGGAGATGTGGCTACAGACCCATGGAGTCTGAAACGGTGACCAAAAAAAACGCGGTACACACAAACGGCAAGCCACTTGCCGCGCGGCAGGATCCGATGGATCCCTCGGCCATGGCATCGCTCAAGCACTGGGGTGACCCGCTGGACAATCCGGCCGTGGAGGCGATGCGCGATGAAGTCGCCATCGATTGCGGCTGGGGACGGCTGATCTTCGGCCAGACCTTCCGCGATCCTAAAACGCTGGCGCTGCTGCTACGACGGGAGCGGGAGGGGCGTCGCGATATCGCGCTGTACGTGCGCGAGCCGCATCTTGCGCTCTCCTACGCCCCGCAGGATCTGTTCATGGATCCGTCGCTGACCTACCGCCTCGACTTTGCCCATTACCGCCTGCGCGACTCCCGTCCCAAGGGCGTGCGCATCAGGCCGATGACAGCAGACGACGACCAGTTGCGTATTAACCGGCTCTA
This sequence comes from Marinobacterium lacunae, assembly GCF_000705555.1. Lineage (GTDB taxonomy): Bacteria > Pseudomonadota > Gammaproteobacteria > Pseudomonadales > Balneatricaceae > Marinobacterium_D > Marinobacterium_D lacunae. The sequence continues at coordinate 57,510 of NZ_JMQN01000045.1, read as the reverse complement.
CATGGCGCGCAATATGGTGCCCGCCTATGACGGCTTTTACAGCAAGCTGGAGGACAAGCCCGAGCTCACCGTGCTGATAGCGGAGGATGAGAACAGCGGTGAAATTGTCGGTGTGGTCACCGGTGTCGATCACCGTATCGCCTTCAATGACCCCGATAACGGTTGCAGCCTCTGGGCGTTGGTGACCGACCCGCAGACACACCTTCCCGCCGTGGGCGAATGGCTCTCGCGGGAGCTGATCAAGGTTATGGCCGGGCGGGGCCGGGCCTTTATGGACCTCTCGGTGATGCACGACAACCAGGCGGCGATCAATCTGTACGACAAGCTCGGTTTCAAGCAGGTGCCGGTGTACTGCCTGAAACACAAGAACTCGATCAACGAAAAACTGTTTATTGGCGAAGACCCTGAAGAGGATCTCAACATCTACGCCCGGCTGATCACGCGAGAAGCGCGCCGTCGCGGTATCGGCGTTGAGGTGCTTGATGCCGAGGGCGGGTTCTTCCGGCTGTCGCTGGGCGGGCGCTGGGTAACCTGCCGTGAATCCCTCAGCGAAATGACCAGTGCAGTGGCCATGAGCCGCTGTGACGACAAGGCGGTGACGCGTCGCCTGTTGCAAAAAGAGGGCTTGCGCGTACCTGAGCAGGTTGTGGTGAGCCGTGAAGGGGTGATCGACGAGTTCCTCTCACGTCACCAAAAGGTGGTTGTGAAACCCGCCAGAGGCGAGCAGGGCCGTGGCATTCAGGTGGGGCTCTCCGACGTCGAGGAGGTTGAGGCCGCCGTCGAGAACGCGCGCCACTACTGCGACAAAGTACTGCTTGAGCAGTGCGTAAACGGTGAAGACCTGCGCATCATTGTGATCGACTACAAGGTGGTGGCTGCGGCGGTGCGCAGGCCCCCGAAAGTGCAGGGCGATGGTAAACAGCGCATATCCGAGCTTATCGAACGCCTGAGCCGCCGTCGTGCCGCCGCTACCGACGGAGAGAGCACCATTCCGCTGGATGAGGAGACCGAACGCTGCGTGCGCAAGGCGGGATACAGTCTGGAGGATGTAATCGACGCTGGCCAGTGGTTGCAGGTGCGCACCACCGCTAACCTGCACACCGGCGGCACCATTCATGATGTCACTGCCGATCTGCACACCGTACTGTCATCGGCGGCGGTTCGTGCTGCCAAGGCGCTGGAGATTCCGGTTGTGGGGCTCGACTTCATGGTGCCCGATGTCACCGGGCCCGACTACGCCATTATTGAGGCCAACGAGCGGCCGGGGCTGGCCAACCATGAGCCTCAGCCCACCGTGGAACGCTTTGTCGATTTGCTGTTTCCGCACACACACAGCCAACCGGCACGCAGACAGTACACAGAGGACAACTAAAAAAGGAGCGAGACGTGACTCAATTGCCAATCGATACCGATTACTTGCGCGAGCAGCTCCGCGCTTTACTGTTGATACCCAGCCCTTCGGGCATGACGGACGATGTCGTCCGTTATGTGTGTGGCGAGCTGGACAAGATGGATATCCGCTATGAGCTGACCCGGCGAGGTGCGATACGTGCCATCATACCCGGGCGCCATGAAAGCCCCCGCCGTGCCATTGCTGCGCATCTGGATACGTTGGGTGCGATGGTGAAGGGGATCAAGCGTGATGGCCGGCTGCGCGTTGTGCCGATCGGTCACTGGAATGCCCGCTTTGCAGAGGGCGCCAGGGTCAAAATTCACTGTGACAACGGTCAGATCTATCAGGGCACCATTCTGCCGCTGAAGGCATCGGGACACACCTACAACACCGAAGTGGATGCTCAGCCCTCCTCGTGGGATAACCTGGAGATCCGCATCGACGAGCCGGCCAATCAGATCGAACAGCTCTGGTCGATGGGGGTTCGGGTCGGAGACTTCGTGTCGGTGGACTCTAACCCCGAGTTTACCGAGAAAGGGTTCATCAATGGTCGCCATCTCGATGATAAGGCCGGTGTGGCCAGCATGCTGGCCGCGGCCAAGGCGCTACGCGATGCCGGTGAGGAGCCTGAACTCGACTGTCACCTGCTGTTTACTATCTCGGAAGAGGTGGGTGTGGGGGCGTCGCACATTCTGCACGGTGATGTTGCCGAGATGGTGTCGATCGATAACGGCACCATCGCGCCGGAGCAGAACACCTGCGAGTATGGCGTTACCATCGCCATGCAGGACTCCAGCGGCCCCTTTGACCGACATCTGACTCAGCACCTGATCGGCGTATGCAAGCGCGACGAGATCGAGTTTAGCCGCGATGTGTTCAAGTTCTACCGCAGCGATGCCGCCTCGGCACTGGAGGCGGGTAACGACATTCGCACTGCACTGATCTGCTTCGCGCTCGATGCGTCACACGGTTGGGAACGCAGTCACATACGCTCGCTGGTTTCCGTAGCGGATCTGCTGGTTGGCTACATGCGCTCTAAACCGCTGTTTGCCGAGCATGAAAACGTGATCGGCTCCGACGAAGAGTATCCGCTTATCCACGATACCGAGCGCCTGCGCTCAAGCTGAACCGGGTGTCAGTAGCGCCCGAGCGAGAAGCGCTCGCCGCTGCTGTACAGCACGAGCTCTTCACCACCTTCGGTGCAGGGCTCGGGCGTTGCCATCTCGACCAGACGGTAGAACACATTGCGGTTGATGCGCCCGTACATGCCAAAGCGCACCAGTAGCGCCGGTTCCGGCTGGTCGGTGTCGCTGTTTTGGGTAACCACCAGCGGGTGTTCGGGGCCTGCGACGACGTGATCGTCGGTGCTGCTGCGAAAGTGCAGCTCCTGACCCTTGTCGCCCTCGACCACCTCCAGATCAACGAACAGGAAGGGCAGGTCGTCCACCTGAATACCCACTTTCTCTACCGGCGTCTTCAGAAAATAGCGGCCATCCTCCTGCCAGAGCACCCGTGAAAACATCTTCACCATTGGCTTGCGACCGATCGGCGTACCTTCGTGGAACCAGGTGCCGTCCCGGGCGATACGCATATCGATATCGCCACAAAATTCGGGGTTCCATTTTTCCAGCGGGGGGGTCTTCTCCTCCTGCGGATCGATATCCCGACTCAAATTACTCAGGTCAAAGCCACTCATTACTATAAACGCTCACATCCGTCATGCCAGAAAGAGGAGTCTGATCGATATAGACCAACGCTATCAATGCCAATTAAAGGATCAATTGGTCCTTGAAGCTATCAGCTTCTATACCTGTATACACAATAAACGGGGGCGGCTTCTGAGATTTCACGACTTGCCAGTAGGCCGTCCAGCTACAGGAGGTAAAAGATGAGCGCAGACAAAAACGGTTCAGGTGCGGCGGGAAAGTGCCCCTTCATGCATGGCGCGCGCACCACGATGGGCGGCAGCGCAACATCTAACCAGGATTGGTGGCCGAATCAGCTCAACCTGAAGATTCTGCATCAGAACTCGTCCCTGTCCGATCCGATGGACAAAGACTTCAACTATGCCGAGGCGTTCAAGTCGCTGGATCTTGCAGCGGTCAAGCAGGATCTCTACGCATTGATGAACGACTCTCAAGCGTGGTGGCCGGCTGACTACGGCCATTACGGCCCGCTGTTCATCCGCATGGCCTGGCACAGCGCCGGCACCTACCGTATCGGTGATGGTCGTGGCGGTGCAGGCTCAGGTTCCCAGCGTTTCGCACCGCTTAACAGCTGGCCCGACAACGCCAACCTCGACAAGGCACGCCGACTGCTCTGGCCGATCAAACAGAAATACGGCAACAAGCTCTCCTGGGCCGATCTTATGATCCTCGCCGGTAACTGTGCGATTGAATCCATGGGCCTTAAAACCTTTGGCTTCGGCGGTGGCCGTGAGGATATATGGGAGCCTGAAGAGGATGTCTACTGGGGCAGCGAAACCGAGTGGCTGGCCACCAGCGATAAGGCCAACAGCCGCTACTCCGGTGATCGTGATCTCGACAACCCGCTGGCAGCGGTGCAGATGGGCCTGATCTACGTAAACCCGGAGGGGCCCGATGGTAATCCAGACCCGCTGGCATCGGCACGCGATATTCGTGAAACCTTCGCCCGTATGGCCATGAACGACTACGAGACCGTCGCGCTGACCGCCGGTGGCCACACTTTCGGTAAAACCCACGGCGCAGGTGACGCCGCGCTGGTGGGGCCTGAGCCTGAGGCCGCCGAGCTTGATGCCATGGGGCTTGGCTGGATCAGCAGCCACGGCAGCGGCAAGGGCCGTGACACCATCACCAGTGGCCTTGAAGGAGCCTGGACACCCAACCCCACGCAATGGGACATGGGCTATTTCGATGTGCTGTTCGGCTATGAGTGGGAGCTGAGCAAGAGCCCCGCTGGAGCCCACCAGTGGGTGCCGAAGAATCTGGCCGAGAAAGATCATGCACCGGATGTGGACGATGCATCCAAGCGCGTGGGCATCATGATGACCACGGCCGACATGGCCATGCGTGAAGATCCCGAGTATCGCAAGATATCTCAGCACTTCCACGCCAACCCTGAAGAGTTTGCCGATGCGTTTGCCCGCGCCTGGTTCAAGTTGACCCACCGCGACATGGGGCCGCGCTCACGCTACCTTGGCCCTGAAGTACCGGCTGAAGAGTTGATTTGGCAAGACCCCGTGCCGCCAGTGAAGCACGAACTGGTAAGCCCTGACGATGTGGAGACTCTCAAGCGCGAGATCCTCGCTTCGGGACTGTCGGTATCTGAGCTTGTGAATACTGCCTGGGCGTCGGCTTCAACCTTCCGCGGTTCGGACAAGCGCGGCGGTGCCAACGGTGCGCGTATCCGACTGGCGCCGCAGAAGGATTGGGAGGTGAACCAACCGGCGCAGCTCACGAAGGTGCTGACGACCCTTGAAGGTATTAAGCACGCTTTCGACGATGCGCAGGCGTTGAACAAGAAGGTATCGCTGGCCGATCTGATCGTGCTGGGCGGTTGCGCAGCCATCGAGCAGGCTGCCAAGGCGGCGGGTGTCGAGGTGAAAGTGCCTTTCTCACCGGGGCGCACCGATGCCACGCAAGAGCAGACCGACGAAGAGAACTTCGCCGTGCTCGAGCCCTTTGCCGATGGTTTCCGTAACTATCAGAAGAAGCGCTATGCCGTGTCGGCTGAGGAGATGCTGATCGACCGGGCCCAGCTGCTAACCCTAACAGCGCCTGAAATGACCGTGCTGGTCGGTGGCATGCGAGCGCTGGACGCCAACTACGCGCAGTCGAAACTGGGTGTGCTCACGCAGCGCCCGGGTACGCTGAGCAACGACTTCTTCGTCAATGTGCTGGATATGGCGACGGTCTGGAAACCGACTGACGACACCGCGCAGACCTTTGAGGGCCGCGACCGCTCAAGCGGCGAGCTTAAGTGGACTGCAAGCCGGGTCGATCTGGTGTTCGGCTCCAACTCGCAGCTGCGCGCCTTGGCAGAGGTATATGCCGGTAACGACGCACAGGAGAAGTTCGTGCAGGACTTTGTTGCCGCCTGGAACAAGGTGATGAACGCCGATCGGTTTGATCTGAACTGATCGGTTTCACGCACCGGTACACTCAAGGCGCCTGTTAGCAGGCGCCTTTTTTTATTCCAGAGAGAAGCGCCGGCAGGTGGTAGGCGATAAGGCCGATCGCCAGCCCCCAGAATGCACTGCCGATTCCCGCCAGCGTGAGCCCTGAGGCGGTAACCAAAAAGGTGAGCAGCGCTGCATCGCGGCTATCAGGTTCGGCCAGCGCCGCTCCCAGACTGTTGCCGATGGTGCCGAGCAGTGCAAGCCCTGCGATGGCCATAACCAGTTCACTGGGAAACGCTGCAAACAACGCTGCAACCGTCGCGCCGAACAGCCCCGTGAGCAGATAGAAAACACCTGCCCAGACCGTTGCCAGATACCGCCGTGACGGGTCCGGGTCGGCCTCGCGTCCCATGCAGATTGCAGCGGTGATCGCAGCAAGGTTAAACGCAAATCCGCCAAAAGGGGCGAGCAACAGGCCGGTAAGCCCTGTGCCCGTTATCAACGGTGAAGCAGGAGTGTCGTAACCGTTTGCACGCAGCACCGCAAGCCCAGGAATGTTTTGCGACGCCATGGTAACGATAAACAGCGGTATACCCACACCGATCAGCGCGGTAATGGAAAACTCGGGCATCACGAAAATAGGGGAGGCGAGCTGCCAGCCAAGACTGTCCAGCTTCAGCATGCCCGTCAGCGCGGCAATCACAAGCCCGATCAACAGCGTTAGCGGAATCGTATAGCGTGGCAAAAACTGACGCACGATCAGGAAACTGGCCAGCATTAAACCGACCAGTAGCAACTGATGCTGTAAAGCGCCGAACAGCTGTATCCCAAACTGAAGCAGAACGCCCCCCAACATGGCGGCGGCCAGTGGGGCAGGGATATGCTGCATCAACCGCTCGAACCAGCCTGTAAGGCCGCAGATCGTGATCAGCGCCGAGCTGAACAGAAAAATGCCCACCGCCTCGTTGATCGACAGCCCCGAAAGGCCCGTGATCAGCAGCGCAGCCCCCGGCGTCGACCACGCCGTGAGTACAGGGGTTTTGTAACGCAACGAGAGCCCGATACTGGTGATCGCCATGCCCACACCCAGCGCCCAGAGCCAGGAACTGATCTCAGCCGCACCTGCACCGGCACTTGCTGCCGCCTGAAAGATAATCACCGCCGAACTGGTGTACCCCACCAGCACCGCAACAAAACCCGCCGATATATGCGACAGGTTGAACAAGCCTCTCATCTTGCATCCCTCTGGACGTTATAGCGCACAATGCGCAACAGCATACGCCTGTGCGTTATAGCGTACAAATAAGATTTCTTGATCGAGGATGGTTGTCGCAGGGGGGGCAAAAGGTCGCAAACTGACCTGAGAATCATACAGGCAGTCGATGCACGGGCTTACCCGAGAGATCCAAAGGGACTGATAGATGGATACTTCAAACGTACCGCCACCAAGCGCGGCATTTCTGAGCGCGGATTGTCACTCTTGCGCGCAGTTGATTAAGCACATGGCCTGCAGCGAGTCTGTTGCGCGGATACCCCTTTTCTCCTACGTAACCTGCGATTAAGTACCCAAACCTTGACCGGTTCACTGACTGTAGTGGTACCGGGGGAATTTCAGTGTGAAGTTATCCCTCATTTTGATGCATTTCAGGATCACGCTGACCCGCTTTGTTCTTCGTTGACGTCGCCGCCTCAATGATGGTCGCATCGAACAGTGTCCCTTCCTTCAACAAAACACCTGCTTCGGTCAGCCACTGATTAACTTCCTGAAACAGTTTGCGAGCCAGTCCCTGAACTCACGTAGAGAGCGGATACGGTCGGCGACCATTACCTGCCTTTGGATAATGAGGGTGATGATGGACTCAAACTGCTTCCACGGAATCACCTGATCCATGTGCCCAAGAAAGACCTCTTTACGCGTTTGCCGACGCTTCTGGTTGAACTCGCGTACGGCGAACGTGAGCTGGTGACCCATCATCTATCTCGCAGAGTATCAGGCCACCAATTGTCTCAGGTCGGGATACTTATTCGCAATTTCCCAAGCTGTTTGAGCAATGGTGATCAAGAATCGCTGATAATCCTGACTTCACTCTCTTCAACAGTTCTTCCTTGCTGTCTCCAGCCCTGGCCCGTATTGCAATGTGTTGAAGAAGGCCTTGGGTCAACGTTGCCAAGGCCTGGACGTCAGACTCGGCCCGAATCAGGTTGGCATGCTGGGCGTTCTGGAAATATTCACTCAAGGCTGCGTCCAATTTCTCGATGACAGCGTGTAGCGCATTCTGGAATTCTGGATGGTTGCCGGTTTCCGCGACCGTGGTGCAGAAAACGAAACAGCCAACGGCGGAGTCTTCGTCAAAGTAGATATCCATGATGGCGTGAAAAAAGTTCACCAGCGCCACATCAGGGGATTCCGATACGTCCAGTGCCGCACTGGTGGCAGTGGCCATACGCTGAACGAATCCGGCAAATGCCTGCTGATACATGTCTGCCTTGCTTCCAAAGGCCTGGTAGAGGCTCGGGCGACTCATCGATGTGGCGGCGGATATGTCATCCAGTGAGGTCGCACTGAAGCCGTGTCGCCAGAACAATGAGGTGATGGCCTTGAGTGCAGCAGCCCTGTTGTAGGCTCGAGGACGGCCGCGCGCCCTTTTTGTACTATCTTGCATATAAATTGATTTTGAATTAACCTTCGAATCAGTACATAAATATAGTTCCAGTGTATAACGCTTGTTCGGAATGCACAAAGCGGAGTATCTCGATGAATCAGCCATCTGCAGTTGCCCTCACCACATCCAAGCCTGATCCGGGCTTGTGTTTTCTGATTCGGCAGTTCGCTGCCGGCGATATACGGGAGCTCCTCCGGAAGACCTCGGCCCGATTGTCCGGCCGTCGACCGCCCTATGTCGCGCCGGCCGATTACCATGTGCCGGATTCCGCAGCCTGCAAAAAAGCCATATCGCTGGTGCGAGAAGCCAGCCCGGATTTTCTGTTCGGCCATTGCATGCGCACCCATGCCTTTGCCGTTGCTATGGGGCATAAGGTCAGCAAGCCGGTTGACCGTGAAGTTCTGTTTCTCGGCTGCATCATGCATGACCTCGGTCTGACAGCAGCCCACGATCACGGCGGCACGTTTGAACTGGATGGCGCCAAGGCAGCACATCATGTCTGCGTGAGTGAGGGGCTGAGTCCTGACAGAGCCGACCTGGTCCACGAAATGGTCGCCTTGCACAACTCTGTTGGCGTGGCTGAATACCGCCAGCCAGAAGTCGCACTTGTGCATTACGGGGCTGGCGCTGATGTCATCGGAATGTGGGTTCATGACATCGACCCGAAAACACTGCACGAAATTCTTGAGCAGCAGCCGCGCGATGGGTTCGGCGAGGGGATGGCGCGGCTGATCGAAGATCAGGTCACGCGCAAACCGGACAGCTACATGGCCTCGATGGTTCGTATGGGGTTTTTGAAGAAACTGCGGTCTGCAAACCTGGGCTGATGACGATGACACAGATAAAAGCCGTTTCGCCGAGCGTTCTGGCCAGCCCTTTCTGAGTTTGGTGTTTTCCGATAACAGCGCTGAGCATCTTTGTTTTGGCTAGGTCCAAAGGCAAAAGATATTTACGACCTGTACTGCGAGTGTTCATTCTCGGTGTTCCATACGTACGATATAAACTTGTATGGGATATATACCAATTATGGAGTTGGCCGAGGCCGGTGTGTGATGATCACCAACAAAACGTTGAATATCGTTCGCTTTGCATATCGGGACCTCAAAAGATCCGCTTTTTAGGTCCTTTAACGCGGCATGAGGCGAGGCAGCCACTAAAAATCATGGAGATAAAATGTGAGCAATGAACTTTATTGGCTTACTTGGACAATCGCACTGACAGCGTTTTTATGGGTTCCATACATTGGCAATCGTATACAAGAGCTTGGTCCTCCTCCAATGCATTGGTTTCCGTTACCTGATCCGCCGCCGAAAGCAAAGTGGGCAGAGAGAGCGATGAGAGCCCATGCAAATGCTGTAGAGAACCTTGTTTTGTTTGCACCTTTGGTACTTCTGGTACATATGGCAGGTGCGTATAGCCGCGCAACTGAAATTGCATGCATGATTTATTTTTTTTCGCGTGTTGGGCACTATGCGATTAGCATCTTCGGCTTTCCCGTTCCATTAAGAACATTAGCTTTTTTGACCGGGGTTGGTTGTCAGGTGGTTTTATTGGCTTCGCTGCTGTCTTGATCCAGGTTATGCGCATAACCAGACGTTGCAATGGATGCCCTACGCTCCGCGCCTTCTTGCCCAATTCGCTACGTTCATTATATTAAGCAGGCTGGGGCTCTGTTCCGGTCTCCACTGAACTTGGCCGTTACGCCTCTATGGATTGATATGAAAATTCAAGAAATCGATGGTGAAAATTGGCATGGCATCCTAGAAATACAAGGCGAAGCGTATCAAGAGATTGGCCTTGAAGATCTAGAGGTACTTAAAAGCAAATTGGCAGCCTCGCCCAATACCTGCTTTGTCTCCTTGTCGGATCAAGGTACTGTCCTTGGCTATTTGTTAGCCCATCCATGGAATGGGTCGACGCCGCCGAAATTATTCGAGCCTTTGCCTGATATAACAGCCAGCGAATATCTATATCTTCATGACATGGCAGTCAATTCTCAATCAAAAGGACAAGGAATAGGCCGTGCTATGTTCGAAGAATTAGTTGGGGTGGCGCTGAAAACGGGAATTCAGGAAATTAGACTAGTTGCTGTCCAGGGCTCAGGTAGCTTTTGGTCATTTCTTGGTTTTAGAGAGATTCCGGGCGCAACTGTATGTTCAAGTTATGGTGAAAATGCAGTTTTAATGGAAAAAGTATTGACGGCATAACAAGGGCCTGATGTTTGCCGCTATCGCGGCTGGGACCTCCACTGCGCTGCGCTACGTTTCGGCACCATCGGCCGGCGTAGGCGACCAACCAACCACTTCCCAAATGATTGCGAGATAGTTGACCACGCAACAATCCGTCTATATGCTTGCTTACTCAAACATGTCGCAATGAGTTAGGTATGTCAAAATATATAGAAAGTGAGGTAGTGGTAAATGTCATTAGTATTCACAACAAAATCCAGAAACGGATTGGCGGCGCACTATCTGCACATGGTATTGGCTTAACTGAATATCTCGTTCTAAACCAGTTATACAATACTCCAACGCAGAAAATGCGTCGTAGCGACCTTGCTGAGCGGATCGGTTTGAGTCCGTCAGGCGTAACCCGTCTTATAAATCCTATGGAAAAAATTGGCCTAGTCGCAAAAGAGGACAATCCACGCGACGCCAGAGTAAGCCTAGTGACGCTTTCTGCTGCCGGCAAGCAGGTTTATGAAGAAGCTCAGGTTACTTTTGCGTATGCTTCAGTAGCACTATTTGAACCCTTTGAGATTAATCAGCTAAGCGCATTTTCTGAATTGTTGAAAGTCGTTTCATAACCTTTCGAGTGAAATGAATATGAAAACTTATAGAGAAGCGCTAATAGAAAATACTAAAGTTCCTGTCACACAAGCTAATGTGTTGGTCGACTCGATTAATACAGCTTACTTGTCTGCTGGCTCTGGCTATCCTGTAGTTATTCTACATGGAGGTGGGGCGGGTGCAGTTACCTGGTATCCATCTATTGGCCCAATGTCAAAACATTTTCACGTTGTCGCGCCAGACATTGTCGGTTATGGGGAGTCTGATAAGCCTGATGCCGCTTATGACAAAACTTATTTCGTTGCCTGGCTAAAACAGTTTCTAGAGGAGCTGGGAATTTCAAAAGCACATATTGTTGGGTTATCTCAAGGCGGAGCAATTGCCCTTCAATTTACCCTCGACTATCCAGATAAAGTAGACAAGCTCGTCCTAGTCGACTCTGGAGCGATGGGTGCAAAGTCACCCTTGTTATCCATTATCGGCATGGCTTGGCTAAATATATTCCCATCTGCTTTGGCGAATAGATTTTTTTCTCGTTATTTATTGTTCAAACGTGAAAACCGTGATCCTAATCACGGCTTATACTCCATCGAAGTGCTGAAGAGCAAAGGTGGTAAAAATGCATTTATGCAAGGTCGGGGTTTGGCTGTTTCACCTTTACCAGAAGCTGCGCTTCGCAAGATATCAAATAAGACATTGGTCATTTGGGGCGAGAATGATCGACTATTTCCGGTTGAATACGGCGTCAATGCAGTCGCTATGATGCCCAACGCAACACTTTTTAAAATCAAAGAAGCGGGACATCTACCACTTATGGATCAGCCAGAAATTTTTAATAAGGCTGTTGTGAATTTTCTGAATGACATGGAGGTTATATGCTAAGGCTTAAAAATAAAACTGTATTAGTAACCGGAGCTGCAAGAGGAATAGGGGAAGCTATTGCTAAACTATTTTATGAAGAAGGTGCGAATGTTGTAGTCACTGATATCAATGATGAACTGGGTAAAAAGGTAGCTGCTGGAATTGGCGAACCATCTTGTTATTTTCATCTTGATGTGAGAAAAGAGGAAGATTGGATTGAAGTGAGAGATTTTGTTAAAAAGAGATATGGCGGTCTGGATATTTTGGTGAATAACGCGGGGATAGCTGGCATTCTTGAAACCCGTGGCCCGCACGACCCTGAAAATCTGGATATGGAGAGTTGGCACAAAGTCCATGAGACAAATCTTGATGGTGTTGCTCTTGGGTGTAAGTACGGTATTCAGCTAATAAAGAACTCTTTATCCGGAAGTATCGTAAACATATCTTCAAGATCAGGCATTATTGGGATTCCTTTTGCTGCCGCATACGCCTCGAGCAAAGCCGCTGTTCGCAATCATACGAAATCCGTTGCACTTTACTGTGCAGAAAAGAAATATCCCATTAGATGCAACTCTATTCACCCGGGTGCCATCTACACACCTATATGGAATGTGATGCTTGGAGAAGGAGAGCAAAGAGATCATGCAATTAAAGTAATATCTTCTGAGATACCCCTTGGAGTTATGGGAGAGCCTATAGACGTTGCATATGCTGCTCTATTCCTTGCATCTGATGAGGCTAAATATATAACAGGAATTGAGATCAATGTTGATGGTGGAATTCTAGCGGGTAGTGCTGCATCACCGCCAAGCAAATAGCCTAACAAGATCTACAACTGGAAAATGTAGTTCCATCGATTGTCAGAGAAGCAGTTCAACAGCCTGAATGGGGTGGACTATTCCAAGTCGGAGAGTGACGAGGTCCGCCAAGCGCGAGTGCGATGAACTGAAAGAGGAGCTCGAGTTCCTAGAAAAGGCTGCTGGCGGATGGACGCCCCTTCTTTGCGAAGCCAGCACGAGTAAAGTACGCTCTGATACAGGAGTATCGAGGGCTGTATGCGATACGCCTGATGTGCCGGGTGCTCAAGGTCTCGGCATCAGGATATTACCGCTGCTTGGGGCGTGACATCAGTATACGGGTGCTCAGGCGGCAGATCATGGAAGAGCAGGTCATGGATACCTTCGCCACCTACAAGGCCCGCTATGGGGCACCGAGGATCACCAGGGAGCTCAATGCTCTGGGTACGCCGTGTTCGGTGAACTACGTCGCTAACATCCTGAAACACAATGGCACACGGGCGCGTAACGGCAAGGCGTTCAAGTACACGCCGCGCACCGAAGCGATGACCGGTGTGGCCGATAACCTTCTCAAACGTCGTTTCAACGCGGACGGTCCGAATCAGAAGTGGAGCACCGATATCACCTATATCTGGGTTCGGGATCGTTATCAGGCACAGATGGAGCGACACGGTTGTTCACCGAGTATGAGCCGGAAGGGAAACTGTTGGGGTAATGCAGTCATGGAGTCGTTTTTCAGCCGACTAAAGGTAGAGCTGATCTATGCTGAACAATATCGAACGGTTGAAGAAGCGAAGTCTAGGATCTTCGAATACGTCGAAGTATTTTATAACCGCATACGTAGGCACTCGGCTTTGGGCTATGTGAGTCCAGCGGAGTATGAGCGCAAATGCGTATAACCAAAGTGTCTACTTTTTTGTGTGTGGGACCAATTTATAGAGAGTTAGGAGATTCTAATGAAAGGTAAGCTAATAATATTATTTTTTGTATTAATGCCAACTACAGTGCTAGCACAAGAGATCTACAGTATGAGTATTGAAGAGTTCTATCAAGTTGAAGAAAATAAAAATATGTATTCCTTTCTAGAAAAAAACGGGAAAGTTGATGAAGCGAGAGAAATGCTAAAAATCAACTGTTTAAAACAAGCAAAGGAAGAGGCTGAAAAGGAGTACTGTAAATGTATGGGTCCAATAATAGATAGAGCGGATGGAAAAATGATTGTCTATGATTCAGTTGTCTCATATAAATCATTTCTGGCAGAAGTAAGAGCCAAGCAATCTGGCAATGAAGATGAATATTTGCGCTTGAGGCAACTTGACGCAAAGCGCGAGGGGCTATCCAAACAATATGAAAAATATTGTGGGAAAATATAACAAGGGCCTGATGTTCGTCGCTATCGCGGCTGGAGCCTCCGCTGCGTTGGCGCTTCGTTCCGGTTCCATAGACAGACGTTATTGTATAGGAGAAAAAATGGATATAAAAAGTCAGATAATAATTTCTCTTACATCCTATAAAATAATTTCTCTTTTAGTGGGAGCTGCTTTTGCTTACATGGGGTATCGACTTTTTTCTGCTGGAATATGGGGGCATGCAGGAGAAGTGGAGGGGGAGTTTGGTGATAATAAATTGGTTATAAAAAAGGCTGCACCAGGTACGTTTTTCGCGTTGTTTGGAGCGATAATAGTATCGATTACTTTGTACAAAGGGTTGGAATTTAAAGATTACACGAACGATTCTTCGGTTGAATCCTATGTGGAAATTATTGAGGGGGATGAAAATGATATGCCTGAAAAGCCACCTTTCTAAAGTATTAATAATATTCCTGTTCTCATTTATATCAATACCTTATTTGGTGGCTGGGGAAAGAGATGATCTATATATAGAAGGGTTAGCGGCATACTCTAATAATGAACACGTTGAGGCGCTTAAGAAACTTTATGCTTTCTATGTAATAAACGAGGCTGAAATATTAAACAATCCTGAATTTATGAATAAGCTTAAAGAAAAAATAACAACTTCGGAAACTGTTCTGAAAGTCGCTTTTTCTTCAAATCCATCTATTATAAAAAGTGATAATCGGATTCGTATTATTACAAAACAAGGTGGGGGTTCGTTTATAGGTACCGGGATGGAGGTTGAAGATCTGTTAGATAAAAAAGCTATTGATCTGAAAGTAATCGAAAGTATAAACCATAAGTCCCTAACAATCCCTTCCAGCTGAAATGATGTAGTTCTCCCGCTGTAGTGGACACCTCGATCTAATGCAGACGAGGTGTGAAATGCCAGCTTACAAGAACCAGAAGAAGGCGCGACGGTAAATGCCCAGCTTCGCACTAAATACAGAGTTAATAATATTATGTATATACAAGGATATTCTGAGGAGCGGGAAAGGGAGATTGCTGATCTGTTTTATAAATCCGTACATGAAATTGACTCATCTATTTATACAGTCGATCAAAAAGAAGCCTGGGCTCCCGAACCTGTTGATTATGAGCTTGGTCAGAGAGACTCAGTATAAAGAAACCTTTCGTAGCAATAATCAATGGGCGTGTGGCGGGCTTTATAGAGTTGGATACGGACGGTCACATTGATTGCACGTATACACATCCTGATTTTCAGCGAATGGGAGTAGCGTCTACCCTGTATGAGTATTTGCTTGAAGAAGCAAGTACAAGGAAAATCAAACGCCTATATGTTGAGGCGTCGCTCATAGCGAAGCCTTTCTTTGAGCGTCGTGGTTTTTCTGTAGTCAGAAAGAATGAAGTACAGAGAAATGGTGTAACCTTGGTCAATTTTTCGATGGAGAAGCATTTAGGCGCTAACGCGTAGAAGTACGGCGTACACTAGAATGCAGGTATAAAGATTGCGGGTGCGGCGAGTCAATCATAATGATTTGGAGGGGAACATGGGTACGTCAGATAAATTTTGGGATAGAGCTGCAGAAAAATACTCCAAAAAGAAAGTGCCTGATGAAGCAAGATATCAAAGGAAGTTATCTGAAACTCAAGAGTTTTTAACTCAAGGTATGCACCTGTTAGAGTTTGGCTGTGGGACTGGCACTACAGCAATCCACCATTCGCCATACGTACATAAAATAGACGCGATCGATGTATCTGAAAAGATGATCGAAATTGGCCGTGCAAAAGCCGAGGCAGCAGGGGTAAGTAATATTACATTCAGTCGCAGTACTCTGGAGGCGTTCAACGCCAGCTCCTCTAGTCTTGACGCCGTATTAGGGTTAAATGTAATTCATCTTGTGCCAAATAGAAAAGAGCTGATCGCCGAAGTAGCAAGGGTTCTCAAAATAGGTGGTATTTTCGTGAGTAGTACGGTCTGCTTAGGGCGCTCATATTTTCGATTTATTAAGTTGCTGGTGCCCTTATTGAAGCCTTTCGGCTTAATGCCAGATGTATTCATGTTTAGTGAAAATGATTTGGTTTCTGAAATAAAAAATGCTGGGTTTTCCATAGAGAGACAGTGGCATTACGGGCCGAAAAATATTGAAGTTTTTATTATTGCAAGAAAATTGGGTTAAGTTTTATGCATTAAAAATGACCTTATGGCAAGTGATTACGTGTAAAAATATGGCTGTCGTGATTATTAGTTTTTAGCTGGGTCTAAGAAATATTCACTAATAATATATTTATTTTCATGAATAATATTTCGTATTCGAAATTCACCTCTGTTGATCCAGATGAGATGTTGAAGGTTCTTAATGAGGATTCTTTAAGGTCTCATCTGATTGAACACGATTACTTTACTCCAGAGAGCGTACGGGCCTGGATGGGCAGTAAGGTAGAGGTTGGAGATACGCCCGGTTGTCGAATTCGGGCGGTATATGTGGATGCTCACCTAGCCGGTTGGTGTGGTATACAGCCGGATGATAACGGTTTTGAAATTGCGATTGTTCTATCGAATCGGTTTTGGGGTTCGGGTATCGCAGTGTTTAAAACTATGATGTGCTGGGCCGAGGAGCTGGGGCATAAGGAGGTTCTGTTTCATCTGCTTGACAGCAGGCGCGACTATAAATCCTTAGCCACGTTGGCAAACAGGGTGTGTAAAACGCAGTTAATGGGCCGCAGCTTCACCACCTACTATCTGACGGTCGGTGGGGCCACAGCGATCTCCAGTACATAATGTGTGACGTTTCTCACTCCCTATGCCACGGGGGTATGTAACGGCCATCGTTAGCCTTGTGTGGGTGTCTGGTAACATCCGCTTTAGATAGCCCCCCTAAGCCTTCACCGGAGTGTCATGTGTCCCGTTCGCAACGACTTCTAGAGTTACTGCAGCTTCTGCGTCGTCACCGCTATCCGGTAACTGGAGAGCGTCTTGCGCAGGAACTGGGTATCAGCCTTCGTACGTTGTATCGGGATATCGCAACGCTGCAACAGCAGGGGGCTGATATTCAGGGTGAGGCCGGCGTGGGGTATGTGCTGAAGCCGGGCTTCATGTTGCCGCCGTTGATGTTCAGCGAAGAGGAGCTTGAAGCGCTGGTGCTTGGTTCGCGTTGGGTAGCTGAGCGGGCAGACAGGGAGTTGAGTGACAGCGCGAATAGCGTGCTGAGCAAGATATCCGCCGTGTTGCCGGCCGATCTCCGACAAGCGATGGATGCTAACACCCTGTTGATTGGTCCTAGCGGCAATAACCGGTTGAAAGGGGATGAAGTGACGCTTCTGCGCCGTGCTATTCGTGACGGGCTTAAGGTGAGCATCGATTACCGTTCACTGGAAGAGCGCGAGTCAAAGCGTACGGTCTGGCCTTTTGCGCTGGGCTATTTCAATGAGGTGTGCCTGCTTTTGGCCTGGTGTGAGACGCGTCAGGCGTTCCGTAACTTCCGTACCGACCGTATTCAACAACTGCAGGTAGAAGCCCAGCGTTACCCGACCCATCGCTTTGTGCTGTTAAAGGCCTGGCGAGAGGAGGAGAAAAAGCGTCAGGCTGCTGACAAAAACTGACAGTGGTGCTGGCTAGGATGGCTCTGTCGGCGAACGGTTCGCCGGTTGAAACAGTTTTCAGGAGCATCCTATGAACCATCCCAACTTCGTTATTCTTTACGTTGAAAGCAGCGACAACAGTGCCCGATTTTACTCGGATCTGCTGGAACTGCAGCCTGTTGAATCCTCACCGGTATTTGCCGCCTACGTGCTGGATTCCGGCTTGATGTTTGGACTCTGGGCGCGTGCTGATGTCGAGCCAAAGGTGATGGCTCCAGCTGGCGGGGGCGAGCTTGTCTTCAAGGTGGCGGATCGTGCTGCCGTGGACGAGCGATACAGCCAGTGGCAGGCGATGGGGCTCGGTTTTGCCCAGTCGCCGGTGGATATGGAGTTCGGCTATACCTTTGTCGCGCTCGACCCGGACGGTAATCGTCTGCGTGTTTACAGCCCGGCAGCCTGATGAACTATTGGATCGTCGTGATGTACACTGAAGCGCTTCGCCGCGGGCGGCGATCCACTTTTTTCTAACCCGAACAGGAAACAGGCAGTGAGTGTGGATACGATGCAGGACACCAGCTTACAGCTCGGACAGACGCTGAAAAGCAAACGTCAGGCGATGGGGTGGAGTCTGGATCGTACCGCACAGGAGACCGGTGTCAGCAAGGCGATGCTCGGTCAGATAGAGCGGGGCGAGTCGAGTCCGACCATCGCCACACTCTGGAAGATCGCCACCGGTTTTAACGTCGCATTGTCGGAGTTCACCGATCCGCTTGACCGGCAACTGGATACCGAGCTGCGTCAGGCCGATCAGCTGCGCCACCAGCCTGCACAAGATCAGATGCTGGTGGCGTCGCTGTTCCCCTATGATCCGGCTCTGGGTTATGAGTTGTTCGAACTGACCCTGCTGCCGGGCTATGAGCGCCAGTCAGAGCCGCACGCCGAAGGCGTAACGGAAGCCGTGATCGTCATACGTGGCGAGATGGAGCTGCTGTTTGATGGCCAGTGGCATCCGATGCGTGAAGGCGATGCGGTACGCTTTGCCGCCGACCGGCCCCACGGCTACCGTAACCTGGGCCAGACGGCTGCTGTTTTTCATAATCTGATCCACTACCGTCACCACCGCGATTAGTTCTGTTGTCGGCAAAAGCCTCTTTTCAAGGAGCGATTCATTGAGTGTGAAACACTGGGGGCTGGCACTTCTGATTGTGCTGGCTTGGGGGCTGAACTTCGTTGTAATCCGGTTTGGGCTGGATGAGCTGCCGCCAATGCTGTTGGGGGCGCTGCGCTTTGCGTTGGTGGCGTTTCCGGCCGTGCTGATTGTGAAACCGCCGAAGCTGCCGTTGAAGTGGCTGTTGGCCTACGGTTCGACGATCAGTCTTGGGCAGTTCGCGTTTCTGTTCAGCGGCATGTATGTGGGCATGCCGGCGGGGTTGGCTTCGCTGGTGCTGCAATCGCAGATGCTGTTCACAATGATCTTTGCGCTGTTGATGCTCGGTGAGCGCTGGCGGTTGCCGCAGTTCATCTCGTTGATCGTCGCCTCTTCAGGGCTTGCGCTGCTGGCAACGACGACACCGGCCGAGGCGATGACGCTGGCGGGGTTCTTTCTGACGATTGCCGCAGCCGCCAGTTGGGGCCTTGGCAATATTGTGAATAGGCGTATCGGTCAGCTCGGCGGCGTCGATCTGATGAGCCTTGTGGTCTGGGGCTCTCTGGTTCCGCCGCTGCCGTTTTTGGCACTCTCGCTCTGGCTGGAAGGGCCGGAGCTGGTGATGTCGAGCCTTGCCCACATCGGCTGGCAGTCGATCGGTGCGCTGCTGTATCTGGCATTGGCCGCGACGCTTTTCGGTTATGGCAGCTGGGCCTTTCTGATGCGTCATTATCCGGCATCCACCGTTGCGCCGCTCACATTGCTGGTGCCTGTGGTGGGGCTGGTAACGGCCTGGCTGGTGCTGGGCGAGGCGCTGAGCCTTGTTCAGCTTGGCGGCATCGTGCTGATTCTGATCGGGCTGATGATCAATGTCTTCGGTGACCGCCTGCGATTGCGCAAGCGGTTGATCACACCTCAGGCAGCCGAACTTGATTGATTCCGCTCGCGGTAGAGCGCGTCGAAGTTCACAGGTGCCAGCGTCAGTGCCGGGTAGCCGCCCTTGACCAGCAGGTGGTCCACGTTTTCTCGCAGGTAGGGAAACATGATGCTTGGGCAGGCGGCTGCCAGTGCCTGCTCCAGTTGATCGTCCGGAAAACCGGCGATCTGAAAGAGTGCGGCCTGCTCAACCTCCAGTGTGAAGGCCAGTTGATCGGCATTGCGCGCGGTAATCCCGACCGTGAGTACCACCTCATAGCGCCCGCCTTCGAGCGCTTCATGCTGCACATCCAGCTCTAGTGTTGTCTGCGGTTTCCAGTCCTGACTGAATACGGCGGCGGCCTGTGGCGATTCGAATGCGGCACCTTTGAGGTAGATCTTTTGCATCGAGAAGTGCGGCTCGCTATGGGTATGGGTGTTGAAACCGGTCATAGAAGGCTCCTTAACGGGCTGAATCGGTGAGAAAACGGATCCCGGGGGAACATCGGGATCCGTTGTGGTGACGTCGTCAGGCGTTAGCTGGAGCTGGCATATCCAGCCAGTCGAAAAACGCCTTCAAGTTGGGCTGGAAGTCGTGGATCACCGGATACCAGGGGGTTGGCGCTTCCACATCGTGCATGGTGCCGCAGGTGGGGCAGTAGTACTCACGGTACACCTGCCAGTCGGTATGCGGTGCCATCAGCTTGGGATAGACCTCGCTCATCTTGGTCTCGTTGTCGCGGACATATACCAGTGCATTGAGCTTCCAGTTCTGGCGGTAATCGCCGAAGTTGTGGCCGCATCCGCACTTGGTGACCAGCGTATTGTCCCCGGTCTCGACGATAAACAGGTGGGGGCCGAGCGGCAGCAGGATGCGGTCATCCCAGGATACCTGCTCCTGCAACACCTCCATGTACTGGCCATAACGCTCTTTGTCCTTGGGCATCGACAGCATCTGGTGCAGAGAATCCCAATCCAGCTCGCCTTTAACCAGGTCGGTGACCTGTTTCTTGGTATAGGTAGTCATCTTAGTCACTCATCTTATTATTCGTGGATAGCGGGGCCTGTACGGCCCCGTGGTGCCTGATTGCGACCGATCCTTACTGTTCTGTCATGATCACCGGGTGGACGTCCGGCAGCTCGCTGATGTCCATGTGGTGCTTGGCACCGAACATCGGGATCCCGAGGCTTTCCTCCAGCAGCTGCCAGTGATCCGGCAGATCCCAGAAGCTCTTGAACTCGGCGAGGAACTTCGGTGACAGCGCGAAGCTTGATGCGAACATCTGCTTCACCTGAACCGATGCGTCGTGATCAAGAATCTTCACGCGCTCCTGCTCCATCCAATCGCGTACCGGCACACCGGCGGCAACGCGTGCCTGACGGATTACCTTGCGACGAATTTCGGTCTCTTTGAGGTCGACCTCCCAATGTCCATCCTCATCGCGCATGGCCGACACGCCATATACCTTCTCGGCATAGCTGGGCAGCAGGAAGTTTTGGTTGAGATCCTCCTCCACGGCCTTGGGATCGCGATCCAGCGGATCACCGAAACCGGGGCCGCCGCGCAGGTAGTTGAGGTAGAGATCGCCGTTTTCGAAGATCGCCTCGGTGGTGATGCACTGCTTGTCGCGTTTCACCTTGGCACTGGGGCTGATGTGTTTCTCAAACTCCGGCATATCCGGGTTCAGGTCTTTCCCCTGCGGCAGGGACATACCGTCGCGGATGCGATCGAGCAAGCCGGTTTCATGCGCCTCGAAGCGGTAACCGGTGGCGGAGGGGTAGCCCCCCATCAGGCCCCAGTCGCTGTTCATGTAACCGTTGCCCATGAAGAACATGGTCCAGTCGGCTGAGCCCCAGACCATACGCAGGGTCTCGAAGCCCAGACCGCCCCGGTACTTGCCGTAACCGCCGGAGTTGGTCTTGATGGTGCGGCCCATGTAGAGCAGCGGCTCGGCCAGTTCCCAGATCTCGATATCGCCCATATCGCCTTCAGGGTTCCAGATTGCGGCAGCGTGGTTGAGACCATCCTTCACCGCGCAGGCGCCGGTACCGCATGCGGCGGTCTCGAAGCTGTTGACGGCGTGGATCTCGCCCTCCTGGTTGATACCGCCCCCCTGAAGCCAGTTACAGGGGTTGGAGTTACCGGCGTTAACCTCTTCCAGATAGCCGCGGCCAAAGTAAGAACGGCTGATACCGCGCCACAGGGAACTCCAGGAAGACACGAGGAAGTGCCAGGCATCGGCGTGGGCAGTGCGGCGGTCATCCGGGTTGGTCCAGGTGCCCTTGGGCAGGCGGAACTCGGTGGCGTATCGGGCACCGTCGTTGATGCGCTCGGTGGGCACCAGTGTCTGCGTCATCATCACCCAGATACCACTGGTGAAGGCCACAGGGTTGGCGTTGTAGGTATGCCAACCCCAGCGGCTGCAACCTTCGAAGTCCAGGCGCCAGGTGGCATCGGGCTTCACCGTGATCTCGCACGGGGCGTGCATGATGGTGTCCACCTTTGCGAACGGAGAGGGTACCGCTACATCCTCGTGAGAGTAGGGTACGTCCACGAACGCGACGGTCTTGTATGTACCGGGAATGGTCATCGACTTGATGCGGCTGGTCAGGCCGCGACGGCCATCCTCGACCACTTCCATGGCGAACTGCTCATACGCTTCGACGCCCTCTTCGCGGATCGTCTCTTCCACCAGATCACGGATCATGTGGCAGCCGGCGATACGGGTTTTCTCATCGAGAATCCAGTATTTAGGCGTACGCACGTTACGCTGGCTCTCGTGCAGCCAGTCGCGCAACGGGGTGTCGTTAACACCGGTTTTGCGGCAGGTGATCTGCACGCCATCACCAAAGCGCTGAATCTGTCCGTTGGACATGGAGCCTGGGCCCACGGCGCCCACATCGATTACGTGGGTTACGCCGCCAACCCAGCCCACCAGCGTGTCGTCATGGAAGATCGGCACAATGGTGGCAATATCGCAGGGGTGCACGTTGCCGATCTGACAGTCGTTGTTGGTGAACATGTCACCGGGGTTGATGCCGGGGTTCGCTTCCCAATTATTTTGGATCATGTACTTGATCGCGGCGCCCATGGTGCCTACGTGGATGATGATCCCGGTGGAGGTGGCGATACAGTCTCCGGCCACGTTGTAGAGGGTAAAGCAGAGCTCGCCCTCCTGCTCCACGATGGGGGAGGCGGCGATCTTCTTCGCCACTTCGCGGGAGCTGACAAGCCCTGCGCGCAGCTTGGAGAAGATACGCTCGTAGGCGATCGGGTCAGACTCCTTCAGCTCGAGGTTTTTGCGACCGTCGTAGAAGCCGGTCTCCTTGGTGCGTTGAAGGATCAGGTTACGGTGATCGTTCAGGGACAGGCCGCTTTTCAGCAGGCTCCCGACGGCATTGCCGTCGGTGATATTTTTCATGATTGTCATGGTTAAGCCTTCGTCTCTTATAGTTGTTGTCGACTCGTTGCAGTCAACGTAAGCGGCTGTGCGCGTTAGCGCTCGATCAGGTGGAACAGCCGGTTGACGTCGAGGAAGGTTTCAAAGCCCGGGGGCACGACAAACGTAGTGGCGTCGGACTCGATGACCGCAGGCCCCTTGATCTCGTTACCGGGCTTGAGCAGCTCCATCTTGTAGAGCTTGGCCTCGACCCATTTCTTCTCGTAGTAGAAGGGGCGCGAGCCCAAAGACGCTTCGGGGGCCGGGGTGGGGCCTGCATCCGGCTCCTCTGGAATGTTCGGCTTCTTGGTTTCGACCGAGCCGCGCAGAATCGCGCCGGTGATACCGAAGCCCAGCTCTGGAGAGCGTGCGGCGCTGGCATATACACGGGCATAGGTGTCATCGAACGCTTGCACCAGTTCATTCCAGTCGTCGGCCGAGGAGAGCGCAGCCAGCGGAGAGTCGATCTCCAGATCGTTTAGCTGACCGAGGTACTGC
Organism: Marinobacterium lacunae; assembly: GCF_000705555.1. Taxonomy (GTDB): domain Bacteria; phylum Pseudomonadota; class Gammaproteobacteria; order Pseudomonadales; family Balneatricaceae; genus Marinobacterium_D; species Marinobacterium_D lacunae. The sequence goes on along the minus strand of NZ_JMQN01000045.1, from coordinate 33,971 downwards.
ATGCGGTATCCCGGTGTCAGGGTGACCTCGTCGTCGGTGAAACCATTGATGCGGAACTCCTCGAGCACCTTCTCGCGCAGCTCGTTCCAGGCCGCCTGAAGTGTGCCCACAGCCGCTTCTACCTCGGCTTCACCGGACTCATGGGTAATGCCGATATCGACACTCTTGTCGTAACGGTATTCAAAGTCGGCGGTGGCGCAGCCGAAGGCCGAGAAGCCTGCTGCCCAAGCCGGGACGATGGTCTCCTTGAAGCCGAGACCTTTGGTATAGCCGTAGGCGTGTACCGGACCGCCGCCACCATAGGAAAAGCAGACGAAGTCACGCGGGCTGTAACCCTTGCCGGTGATCATTGCGCGCAGATGCTGGCGCAGGGATAGATCGAGCAGTTCGATCACGCCGGATGCCGCATCTTCAACCGAGAGGCCCAAGGGGTCTGCTATCTGGGTTTTGATCGACTGGCGCGCGCGCTCCACATCCAGATTGAGGATGCCGCCGAGGAAGTTGTCCGGGTTCAGGTACCCCAGAATGATGTGGCAGTCGGTCACCGATACGGTGTCAACGCCGCCATCCGGCCAGCAGGTGCCAACGCGGTAACCGGCACTGTCGGGGCCGAGCTTGATTGAGTTGGTGTAGGGATCGATTCGAACAAAACTGCCGGCTCCGGCACCGATGGTGTCCATTGAAACCAGCGGCAGTGACAGTACCAGTCGGGCCATATCGCCATCCTGATGCATGGCGAAGTTGTTCTTGGTGATCAGCGCCATGTCGAAACTGGTGCCGCCGATGTCAGAACAGGCGATGTTCTCGTAACCCAGCCGCTCACCGAGGAACTTGGCACCGATAACGCCGCCGATGGGGCCGGATACCAGCGAGCGCGCAAGCTCTTTCGCCTTCCAGCTGATGGTGCCTCCGTGGCTGGCCATCACGCGCAGATCGAACGATGCGCCGCAATCCTTGAGGCTGTCACTGAGGGTGCCCAGTGTCGCGCGAGAGGGTTCGGCGGCGTAGGCTTCAAGCACGGTGGTGTTGGTACGGTGGCTTTCCTTGCGCACCGGGTAGTAATCGACAGATGCGAACACCGGGATATCGACACCCTTCTCGCGGGCCACCTCAAGGCATACATCGCGCACGTCACGCTCATGCTTGCCGTTGAGGTAGGAGCTGAGCAGGCTGATCACGATCGCCTTGCAGCCCTGTTCGATCAATTCGCGCGCGGCCTCGCGTGCCTCGTGCAGACGCACCGGAATTACCACGTTGCCCTGGGAGTCGATCCGCTCGGTCACGCCGCGGGTGTCCTTGATCTCGACCAGAGGCTGATCGTAGCGGTGGGTGTTGAGATGGATGCGATCCTCGAACGCATAGCCAAGGTAACTCTGGATTGCCCGCCCCATGCGGTGGAAATCCTCGAACCCCTTGCTGACGATCAAACCGGTACGCAGCCCCTTGCGACCGACCACACGGTTAAGCATGGCGGTGCCGGAGAACACACAGGTAACCATCTCGGGGAACACGTCCTCGACGCTGCGGCCCCAGTGGGCCAATGCGTCGGTGCTTGATTCGAGCACTGCCTGAGATTCGTTGATATTACTCTGTGCCTTGCCGACGACGAATTCGCCGTCTGCCCGGACAAAGAAGGTGTCGGTCATCGTGCCGCCGGCATCGATGCCCATGACTTCTACGGGATTGGATAGTTGGTTCAAGTTCGTATCCTCTAGTTATTGTTATCCGATACGTCGATCACCTCACGAAATGGCAACACCGGCTGCCAGTGCGGTATCGACCGGGCCGGACGCGGGGCGTGTCGACCTCGTGTCTGCTATCGCAACGGCTGTGCCAATGGCTGAATTTTTTTATAAGGCGTTGAAATGTCGTGAGTTTCTAATTACGGGTGTGGTTTCGGGTAAGTGCGAGGAGTTCGATTATCAGACGGTCGCAGGACGGTATTCGAATGCTTTTGCTGAGGCAGGCTGTCTGTCTCAGGGGCAAATGGCCGATCGCTTGTAATCCCCTGCGAAGAGGCAGAGAATGATCGGCGGTCTCGCAGAATAATAAGACGGGGTGATTACCTCATGACCCAGCTTTTTCTGGTAAAAGGGTCCACAGCGGTCGAACAGCCATCGCGCATAGCTGCCGCCCGGGACCGGATGTTGTCCGGAGCGCCGCTGCCTCTCAATACAGTGCGTTCGGTCATCGAATCCTCATGGCAACGTTGCCTGGCGGATGATGTGGATCCGCGCATACAGCACCGAGACTGTCTCAACGACAACGATCTTGAACAGCTCAGGTTACAGAACGAGGAGCTGATCTCCGCGTCCGATATCATCATGAGTGAGGCGCATCAGCTGCTGGCCGATTCGGGCACAATCATGCATCTTGTCGCGCCCACCGGCGTTATTCTGAGTTGTGACGGCGATCCGGTTACGCTGGATCTGGCACAGGATTATAGCCTTGTGCCGGGTGTCGACTGGCAAGAGCAGGCCGCCGGTACCAACGCAATCGGCACCGCGCTCAGCGTCAATGCATCGGTTCAGGTGCACGCTTACGAACATTTCTGCGACGATATCAGTTGCTGGACCTGTTCCGCCGCGGTGATCCGCGATCCCTTTACCAATGCCATCCGCGGCGCGGTGAATATTTCGGGTCTCAAGCATACTCAGCACGATTACTGTCTGGCGCTGGCTATATCGGGCGCGCGGCGCATAGAAGGCCAGCTCGCGCAGTTCCAGCTACGCCGCCGGGATCTGCTGCTGGGTCTGACCGTCGACCGGTTTACCCGCAACACCTCCGATGGCGTACTGCTGTTCGATGCCAATGGCCGTCTGGTGCGCACCAACAACATGGCCGAGCGGGTGCTGGCGGTTCGCGGAATCAATGCCGAGCTCTCGCTTTATAACCCGCTGTCTCACCTTGGCTCCGAATCCGCTGTGGTGGAGGCTACGCCGCTGATGAAGAAGCTCGATCTGAACTGGATTGAGCCGGTGATGCATGCCGGTAACGCCATTGGTTACCTCGCGGTTATCCCGCTGCCGGGCGCTACGCAGCGGCAAGCGACGGCGTCTACAGCAGATGTGCTCTCCGGAGAAATCTTGGGATTTGACCGAATTGCCGGTTGCAGCCCCCAGATCCAGACAACGGTTGCGCAAGCCCGCCGACTGGCGCAGGCACCGATTCCGATACTGCTTCAGGGTGAAACCGGTGTCGGCAAGGAGCTGTTTGCTCGCGCGATACATGAAACGGGCCCGACCCGTGATGGCAAGTTCGTTGCACTCAACTGCGGAGGACTCTCCCGCGACTTATTGGCAGCTGAGCTGTTCGGATATACCGACGGGGCCTTTACTGGCGCACGTCGTGGGGGCATGGTCGGTAAGATCGAGGCGGCCAACGGCGGAACGCTGTTTCTGGACGAGATTGGCGAAATGCCGTTGGACCTGCAGCCGATGTTCCTGCGCGTGTTACAGGAGTCTGAGATCTGCCGCGTTGGGGAAACCACACCGCGCAAGGTCAACTTCCGGCTGGTTGCCGCCACCAATCGCGATATGACGCAGGAGGTCGCCGAAGGGCGCTTCCGCATGGATCTTTACTACCGGGTGTCATCGATGGGGCTAACCATTCCGCCGTTGCGAGAGCGTCGGGATGACATCGGGTATCTGGCTGACTTTATGCTTAACCAGTTAGCTCAGGAGCATGGCCGTCCGGTCAAACGTCTGGGGGCTGAATTGTTAAGCCTGCTTGAAGCGCATGACTGGCCTGGCAATATTCGCGAACTGGCCAATGTTGTCACCACGGCGTTTTTCCTCTCGGAAGAGGATACTCTGACACCGGTTGACCTGCCCGCCGATTTTCGCGGAGCCTGCCCAGCCCCGGCCGGTGATGATCCTGCGATAAGCCCTCTTGAGCGGGCCGAGCGGGAGATGATCTCTCAGGCGATACGTGAGCAGGGTGGAAACCTGACTCAGGTTGCCAAGCAGCTGCGAATTGCCAAGAGCACGCTGTATATCAAGTTGAAAAAATACCATATTGGTCGGTGATATCCGGACATTGAAAGTGGCCGGATTGAACGAAAAGTAGGCAGCTTCAGACTAACCTAAGGAGAGTGGCGTCATCTCCATCGGCCTGTTCGCAAGTCGAGGTTCGCCTAATCCACAACACCTGACCGGAGCTGAACATGCTAACAGGCCTCTTCTCCCTGCCGTGGTGGGGCTATCTTCTGGTAGCCCTGACACTGACCCACCTGACCATCGTATCGGTCACGATCTTTCTGCATCGCTCTCAGGCGCACCGTTCTGTCAGGCTGCATCCGCTGCCTGCGCATATGATGCGATTCTGGCTCTGGCTTACCACCGGTATGGTCACCAAAGAGTGGGTCGCGATTCATCGAAAGCACCATGCCTTCTGCGATATCAAGGAGGATCCGCACAGCCCACAGGTGCGGGGTATCGCCAGAGTGGTCTGGCAGGGGGCCGAGCTGTACCGCAACGCGCTGAGCGATCAGCAACTGCTGGAGCGTTTCGGCAAGGGCACGCCCGATGACTGGGTTGAGCGCAATCTGTATAACCGCTACCCCTACCTGGGCATCAGTCTGATGCTGGTGATCGACCTCATCGCGTTTGGCGCGCTGGGCCTCACCATCTGGGCGGTGCAGATGATCTGGATTCCCTTTTGGGCGGCCGGTGTCATCAATGGTCTGGGGCACTGGGTTGGCTATCGTAACTTTGAAACCGAGGATGCTTCGCGCAACCTGATACCTCTGGGCCTCTTGATCGGCGGCGAGGAACTGCACAACAACCACCATGCTGCACCGATGTCGGCACGCCTCTCCTGTCGCGGTTTTGAATTCGATATCGGCTGGTTTTATATTCGGCTGCTCTCAACGCTTGGGCTTGCGCGTGTGCGCGAGGGATCGCTGATCCAGAAACCGGTGCTGAATGCCTCAGGGGCGATGAACCGCCTGCAGTTGCTGAGGCTCTATGGACGTCAGGTGATTTTGCCTACACTCAAGCGAGAGGCGCGCTTGCAGGGTCCGGCGATGCGACAGCTGTTCAGACGGGCACGCTGGCTGTTGCTCAGAGAGCAGGATCGCCTCACGGCTGCACAGCGTGCACGCGTACAAAGCTCGCTGTCGGCCAGTGAGCGGCTTGCCGTGGTGTACGATTTTCAGCACCGACTACGTGATATCTGGCGCCTGCCGGAGCGCTCCGGCGAGGGTCTGGCTCATGCGCTGCATCAGTGGTGTGTGGACGCGCGTGAAACAGGTGTGGCAGCGCTTGAGGAGTTTGCCGAGCAGTTGATGCGGGCCTCTCAGGTACAGCGGGCCCGGGTGACGCTCTAGCGTGGCTCCATAGCGTCAACATAGGCCTTGAGTTTCTGCTCTGCCTGATCGCCAAAAAGGATGACACACGCCTTGTAGAGCCCGGGTGATCTCAGCAGTTCATCCCTGGGCACGACCTGCGCGATCTTCGAGCGCCGGCGCAGGAAGTCGTCCAGTCGTGTGATCATCTCTCGGCGGGCGGCCAGTTCAATCTCGCCGCGCAGATACTCGGCATTCTCTATCAGCAGCTCACCCCAGTCAGGGTTGGACCTGATCCCATCCAGCAACTCCAGCGCATTGGCCCCGTAGCGACGCCAGAGTCTGCTTGAGAGTTTTTCACTGGAGCTGGCCGCTGTCATCCCGTCCAGTTGCATCAGACTCGCCTGATGCAGGTACTCCCGGTAAACGCTGATATGGGGCTCGCCATACCAGCGGCGACTGGCGTGGGGCAGGGGGATGCCAAGATCTGAAACGGCCCGGCATATCTCATCGCCCACATTCAGGCAATCGGTGAGTTTGCCGCCGTATATGCTCAGATGGCGACGGGATATGTCGATATCGATCTCGTGCTTGCGGGACAGTCGTACCCAATCTGCGCGTTGTTGATCGTCGTTGGCCACGGCCAGAGGGCGAACGCCGCAGCGCTCGGCGATGATAGCGGCGGTGGTCAGGGGCTTTTCAAGCTGCAGCAGGTCGTTGGCATTGTCGAGAATGAACTGCCGGTCGGTGTCCTCGACTCTGGCATGCGGGTGGTCGACCTGTGTGTCGGTCGTGCCGATGCAGGTTTTTGTGCCCATGGGGATGACAAAGAACAGGCGGCCATCACTGGCGAAGAAGGTCAGAATGCGGTTGCCGTCGGTGATCCGATCGACAATCAGATGCACGCCCTTGGAGAACAGATGGTGGTGGCGGGTGTCGATGCCAGCGGTGCGGTTAAGGCTGTCGACCCAGGGGCCGCAGGCGTTGATCAGCACCCGCGCCCGAATCTGCAGCCGGGCATCTGCTTCGCGGTCTTGCGCCTCTACCGCCCAGTGATCCTCGATCCAGTCACAGCGCTGTGCCTCGACATAGGTGGCGGCAACGCAGTCATGGTCCATGGCCGCGCGGATAAAGTTGAAGGTAAAGCGGGCGTCGTTATCCTGCAGATAGCAGTCCGAGTATTCGACGCCACCCACGGCGCGAGTGTCGTCGATCACCGCTTCCCTTTGTCGCAACTGACGACGGCTGAGCAGTCGTGGTGCACGGGTGTGAAAGCGGCCCAGTGCCCAGTACAGCAGAGTGCCGGCGTAGAGCATCCATGCGGGTTTGCGAAACCCCTTCTGCAGCGTGGCTAGAAAACGAATCTCCTGAACGGTGGAGGGGTAGGCGCGCTTCAGTCGGTTGCGGCTCTGGCAGAGCCGCTCGACCAGCAGTAGCTCACCGCTTTCAAGGTATTTAATGCCGCCCCAGGCCAGATTCGAGCTGTTGGAGCTGGTTTCGGCCGCGAAGTCCGAACGGTCGATAAGCGCCACGCGCAGACCGCGGGCCGATAATGCGGCAGCGGATACCGCCCCGTTGATGCCGCCGCCGAGAATTAGCACATCGAAGGTTTCTTGCTCCAGCCGGGCCAGGTTATGCGTGCGCAGACTCAACGGGAGTCACCCTTTGGTCTGGTTGGGTGCAAGTACGCGGTGGACCGCATCGTGCCAGCCAGCCATTAACTGGTTGCGGAGAAGCGCGCTCATACCCGGTTCGAAGCGCGCATCGCAGCGCCATGTGTTCGCGAACTCAGACTGGTTGCCATACACGCCGGCCTGTCGGCCCGCCAGATAGGCCGTGCCCAGTGCTGTTGTCTCGGTAATCTGAGGGCGCAGAACTTCGGTGTTGAGAATGTTGGCGATAAACTGGAGCAGCCAGTTGTTGGCCGTCATGCCGCCATCGACGCGCAGGGTGGCGGGCGTGATCCCCTCTCGGGCCATCGCGGCAAACAGATCCTGGGTTTGATAGGCAACGGCTTCAAGTGCGGCGCGGGCGATAGCGGCACGGCCCGCCGCGCGTGTCAGCCCCACAAGCGCACCGCGTGCATCAGGGGCCCAGTAAGGCACGCCAAGGCCGGTAAAAGCCGGGACAAGATACACACCGAGGTTTGTCTGTAACGAGGCGGCCAGTGACTCGGTCTCCTCTGCGCTTTGGATAATGCCAAGGGCATCGCGCAACCACTGCACCGCCGCGCCTGCGACAAAGATCGAGCCCTCAAGTGCATACTGGGTCTTTCCATCCAGTCTGTAGGCGATGGTCGTCAGTAGCCGCTCGCGGGAGCGAATGGCCTGATCCCCCGTATTGAGCAGCACAAAGCATCCGGTGCCGTAGGTGCTCTTGATGTCACCCCTGTCAAAGCAGCACTGACCGATACTGGCCGCCTGCTGGTCGCCTGCTACGCCGAGTATGGGAATCTCGCGGCCGAGCAGGTCGGGATCGGTGGTGCCGAACTCTGCAGCACAACCCTGAACGTCGGGCAGTACCGTTGTGGGGATGTCGAAAAGCCGTAACAGCTCAGGATCCCACTGCTCGCTGTGGATGTTGTAAAGACTTGTGCGGCAAGCGTTGGTCGCGTCGGTCAGGTGTTGGCGGCCACCGGTCAGACGCCAGATCAAGAAGCTGTCGACGGTGCCGAAGCAGAGCTCTCCGCGTTCGGACCGTCGGCGTGCGTTTGGCACATGCTCAAGTATCCAGTTCAGCTTCGAAGCGGAAAAGTAGGGGTCAAGCAGAAGCCCTGACCGTGACTGTATCGACTCTTCATGACCCTGTTCCTTGAGAGATGCGCAGAACTTGGCCGTACGCCTGTCCTGCCAGACGATGGCGTTATATACCGCCTTTCCGGTGGTTTTGTCCCAGAGCAGGGTGGTTTCGCGCTGGTTGGTGATGCCAAGCGCGACAACCTCTCGTTCATGTGTCTGCGCCCAGCTGAGCATCTTGCGCATGACACTCAACACGCTGTGCCAGATCTCCTCGGGGTCATGTTCGACCCAGCCGTCATGCGGGTAAAGCTGGGGAAACTCCTGTTGGGCCGAAGCCAGCGGTCGAGCATCTTCATCGAACAGGATGGCGCGGCTGCTTGTGGTGCCCTGATCCAGTGCAAGTATGCAGTGTCTTTTGGTCATCCATCGCTCCAATCTTGCTATCCTCTGAGCTCAGTATAGAAACAATTACCGGATTGCCCGTTTCACGCCGTTGATGGCGACCTGTGGCAGTGATGAGGAGTAGCGGTTAATGCAGGTCCAGAATCTGTTCAGTGCTTTGCCGGATGCGCGTGCGGCCGAGGTGTTCGAGCGCTTGGCGGGAGAGGGCGATGTGGAGATTGAGCGTATTGTCTCCCACGGGCAGAGTTCTCCCGAATCAGGCTGGTATGATCAGCCCCGGCATGAGTGGGTGATGCTGTTGCAGGGGCGCGCCTGTCTTGGGTTCGACGACGGACGTGAGGTCGAGTTGGCACCGGGCGATGCGCTGGATATACCTGCCCACACCCGTCACAGAGTCAGTTGGACTGCCACTGATCAGACCACAGTGTGGCTGGCGGTTCACTATCCGATGTGTGATCGGTAGACGCGTAAGCGCTATCGGTGGAATTTGGGCTGAATAACCGGAATGCGGTTGTCCGGCGGCTCGTGCGAGCCGGCTGAGAGGGTCACAATCGCTTCAGGACCGTCGGGGTCGGTGTTGTTGAGCGCCTTGGCGATGTTGAGCACGTGGTAGGTGAGGCCATCGATCATCAGAACATGGCCGATATCGGGCAGGGTGGAGAGCAGACACATCTCTTCGCGTTTGTCGCCATAGATGAGTTTGATCTTCTTCATCCTGCCCTCCTTAAGCCGGGCTTACTTTTCCGGTGAATGGAAGTGCAGGTAGAGATCGATCAGCACTTCGGGAATCTGTTCGCACATCTCTTCTGACAGAGCACGGTCTTTGCGGATGTCAGTGATCTCACTGTCTTCGAACAGGTCGGATGCGACCATGATCGGCAGCAGCAGACCGGCGACTTCCTCTTCATCCTGACCGAACCAGTCATCTTCACGAATGAAGACACCTTCCATGAACGACTGTGCCCAGAGCGTAATCTCGGTGACCTCTTCGTCCTCTTCAGGCTCCAGCGTCAGTTCGCACGGCAGCAGGATCTCCTGGTCGGAGTAGAGGTCGTTGCTGATAGTGTTGTTGAGTTTGCGCAGCAGGCCGACGATCTCGGTCTTCTGTGCATCGGACGCCCACTTGGGTTCGCCGTCGAACACCAGCCCCAGCCACTCCGCTTCCGGTACTTTTACCGGCGAGATGTTGACTGCGCAGAGAAGGCCGTGGGCACTGATCAGATCCAGTGCTTCTTCCGATACGGCGGGCGAAAACAGGAACTCCTCAAGGATGTCCAGTTCGTCTTCGGTAATCAGGGCGGCGGTGTTAACGGTCATGATGCGGGCTTCCAGCAGTTCGATGTGCGCTGATTCTACTCCCTAAACCCGTTGGCGTGTACCGCGAATTCGCATATCCGCGGATGACTTGCCAGGGAGCATCGCGGATAATGCGCGGCATGATTGAGCGTGCACAGCAGATATTGGCCGAAGTATTCGGCTTCGAGAGTTTTCGTCCCCCACAGGATGCCGTTGTTGAGACGCTGCTGAGCGGGCAGGATGCATTGGTTATCATGCCCACCGGTGGCGGAAAGTCACTCTGTTACCAGCTGCCCTCGCTGGCGAGAGAGGGCACGGGCGTTGTGATTTCACCGCTGATCGCGCTGATGCAGGATCAGGTCAGCGCGCTGTCCCAGCTGGGTATCCGTGCCGGCTGTTTGAACTCCTCACTACCGCTGGAACAGTTGCAGGCCACCGAAGCTAAGCTGGTCAACGGCGAGCTGGATATGATCTATATCGCGCCGGAGAGACTGCTGCAGCCGCGCTCGCTGGCGCTGTTCCAGCGGGCGAACCTGGCCCTGTTCGCCATTGATGAAGCGCACTGTGTGTCCCAGTGGGGGCACGATTTCCGCCCCGAGTATATGCAGCTCAACCGTTTGCGGGGGCTGTTCCCGGATGTGCCGCGAATCGCGCTGACCGCCACCGCCGATGCCCGTACCCGTCAGGAGATTATCGACCGGCTCGAGCTGACCGATGCGCGGGTGTTTATACAGGGCTTCGACCGCCCTAATATCCGTTACCGGATCGGCCAGAAGGATAGGGCGCGGGAGCAACTGCTGAGATTCATCAAGGATGAGCACGCGCAGGATGTGGGCATTGTGTACTGTCTTTCGCGCAAGCGGGTGGAAGATACCGCGGCCTGGCTGAGTGAACGTGGCTTCAACGCCTTGCCTTATCATGCGGGGCTTTCCCCGGAGTTGCGTCAGCATCATCTACATCGGTTTCTCACTGAGGAGCCGATCATCATGGTGGCCACCATCGCCTTCGGCATGGGTATCGACAAGCCGAACGTGCGCTTTGTCGCGCATCTGGACCTGCCTAAATCGGTAGAGGCCTACTATCAGGAGACCGGTCGCGCCGGTCGGGACGGCCAACCGGCCGATGCCTGGATGGTCTATGGCCTGCAGGATGTGATTTTCCTGCGCCAGATGCTGGAGGGTTCTCAGGCCGACGAGATCCACAAACAGGTGGAGCGACAAAAGCTTGAAGCGATGCTCGGCCTGTGTGAGATCACCAGCTGTCGGCGTCAGGCGTTACTGGCCTATTTTGGCGAACCCGGGCACAAGCCCTGCGGCAACTGCGACACCTGTCTGGAGCCGGTGCCCGTTTGGGACGGTACCGAAGCGGCGCGCAAGGCGCTGTCGGCGGTGTACCGTGGCGGCCAGATGTACGGCGTCAACTACATCATTGATATGTTGCTTGGCGAAAGCTCCGACAAATCCCGTCAGCGCGGTCACGAGCAACTCACCACCTGGGGTATCGGGAAAGAGCTGGATCGCAATCAGTGGCGTTCTGTCTTTCGGCAACTGGTCGCCAGAGGCTACCTGACGGTTGAGGCCGGACACGGCGCTTTGCAACTGTCGGAGCGGTGCCGGGCGCTGTTGCGTGGCGAAGAGTCGCTGGAGCTGCGTCGTGATCTGCGTACCAAAACCGCATCGTCCAAGGTGTCCAGTGGCCGCTCGCGTGGGCCGCAACAGCAGCTGGATGCCGAGGATCATGCGCTGTGGAATGCACTCAAGGCGTTGCGCAAGCAACTGGCAGATGAGCAGGATGTACCGCCCTATGTCATTTTCCACGACGCGACGCTGATGGAGATGGTGGTCTACCGGCCGCTGACACCGATTCAGTTGCGCAGGCTCAACGGCGTTGGCGAGCGAAAACTGAATCAATATGGCGATCCATTCCTTGAACTGATTGCAGAGCATCAGGCAGCACCGGCGCCGGATACCGATACACAGGCCCAGGAGACACTGATGTTCTACCGCAGCGGCATGAGCGTGGAGCAGGTGGCGCGTCAGCAGAAATTGTCGGTCAATGTCATCTACGGCCATCTTGCCGCGGCTATCGCTCAGGGTGCTATCAGTGTGGACGAGGTGGTGGAGTTGCCGGATGCGGAGCGACGCCAGATTGAGCAGACGATCCTCGAACACCGTCGTCACAAGGGTGGATCGCTTAAGGTGGTGCACGAGGCACTGGCTGGCGCATATGAATACGGTGTTCTGCGCTGTATCGCACAGGGGCTGGACGCTGTTTGATGGGCGCTGAGTGATGGAAAGCGTCTGGGCTGATCTCTCGCTTCCGGGGCTTTTTTTAAGCGCGTTTATCTCGTCGACCCTGCTGCCCGGCGGCTCCGAAGCTCTGCTGGCGTGGATGCTGGCCGAGAGGGGCGACTGGCTGTTACCGGTTACCGTCGCCACCTTTGGCAATGTGCTTGGCAGTATGCTGACCTTTGTGATGGGACTGTGGTTGCAGCGTCGATACCCACTTCGCATACTCTCTGATAAGCACTTAAAGGCTCAGCAGCGACTGGAGCGCTTCGGGCCTTCCGTGCTTCTACTTGCTTGGCTGCCGATCATTGGCGATCCGCTTTGTCTGGTCGCGGGATGGCTCAGGTTTAACTGGGTTATCAGTCTGATACTGATTACGCTGGGTAAGGGGCTCAGGTATCTGGCCGTGGCCGGATTACTGCACATCTGACAACGGGAGGGTGGATGCACCGATCCACGCTGTTTGGCTGGTTGCGTCTGGCACTGTTGCTGGTGCTGCTGGCAATTCTTGCCCTCTACGTCTTGCTTTCAAGCCCGCGCAGTGTCGACTGGCACGAACCGGTGCAGGTACGCATTTACCCGATCAATGCAGATCAGCGGCTGTCCACGTCCCGTTATATTGCCTCCCTTACGACCGAGAGCTTTCGTGATATCGAGCGTTTTTTTGCCCGCGAGGGCGCGCGTTACCAGTTGGCGCTCTCTAATCCGGTGCAGGTGGCGCTGGCACCGCCGATCACTGCGTTGCCGCCTGTCGTGCCCCAACAGCCAAGCATCGTTGAAGCGCTATGGTGGGCCGTGCGGATGCGGCTGTGGGTGTGGCGTTACGATAGCTGGAGCGGTTCGGACAGTGATGTGCGTATCTTCATGAGCTTTTATGACCCGGACAATCCGCTCGGTTCGCAGCACTCGCTGGGATTACAGAAAGGGATGATCGGATTGGTCAACGGTTATGCGGGGAGCGAGCGTCAGGGGATCAATAACTTCGTGGCGGCGCATGAGCTGCTGCATACACTCGGTGCCAGCGATAAATACGATATGCAAAGCGGAAAGCCCCTGTGGCCGGACGGTTTTGCCGATCCGGTACAGGCGCCCCTGTTTCCTCAGCAACGGGCTGAAGTCATGGGGGGGCGGGTACAGGTGACACCGGGATGGTCGCTGTTGCCCCCAAGTCTGGACCACGCTGTGGTGGGGGCAGCGACAGCAATCGAGATCGGCTGGCTCGCGGCTAAAGAAGACACGCCGGATCGCTGAATCTGTATGGACTTTGCGCTATAATCCCGCCCCTTTGAATCCAAGCCAGAACACGTTTATGACCGCCGAAAGCTTCCTTGATGCCGAAAATGCCGATACGCCGATGAGCGATATCGACAAAAAGCGCAAAACCCGCCAGAACAAACTGCAGAAGCGACTGCGCCGCGAGGTTGGGCAGGCGATTGAAGCGTTTAACATGATCGAGGAGGGCGACAAGGTGATGGTCTGCCTCTCCGGCGGCAAAGACTCCTACGCCATGCTCGATATTCTGCTCAACCTGCAGAAGAGTGCGCCGGTGAATTTCGAGCTGGTGGCGGTCAACCTCGATCAGAAACAACCGGGCTTCCCCGAGCATATTTTGCCGGAGTATCTGGCATCGATCGGGGTGCCCTTTCATATCGTCGAACGTGATACTTACTCTATCGTCAAAGAGGTGGTACCCGAAGGTAAGACGACCTGTGGACTCTGTTCACGTCTGCGTCGCGGCACGCTTTACGGTTTTGCGGATGAGATCGGCGCCAACAAAATCGCGCTGGGTCACCACCGTGACGATATTCTCGAAACCTTTTTCCTCAACATGTTCTACGGCGGCAAGCTGAAGGCGATGCCGCCTAAGCTGGTGTCGGACGATGGCAAGAACATGGTGATCCGCCCGCTTGCCTATGCCCGCGAGAAAGATATCGCCGAGTATGCCGAGCTCAAGGGGTTCCCGATCATTCCGTGTAACCTTTGTGGTTCGCAGGAAAATCTCCAGCGTCAGGTGATCAAGGAGATGCTGCAGGGTTGGGACAAAAGTCACCCTGGGCGCATCGAAACCATGTTCCGATCCCTGTGCAACGTAGTGCCGTCTCACCTGGCCGATACGGCTCTGTTTGACTTCAAGGGGCTTCAGCTCGGTTTCCCGCACGGCATAGTTGACCCGAATGCGGCGGCCGGTTTTCGTGCCGAGTCCGAAGAGGATACCCCCAAGGGGAATGGCGACGTTCAGATGATGGAGCGGATCGACATCCTGTCACTCTAGGTTTAACCCAACATATTTCGGACAGGCCGTAGAGCCTGCCAAGAAGGATCTTCCAGATGCAGAACGAGTTACAACAGCTGTTTCGTAACGCGATGGCGCAGCTCGCCGCGGCGGTAAATGTGGTCACAACCCAGGGCGAGCAGGGCACCTGTGGTCTGACAGCGACGGCGGTTTGTTCGGTGTCGGATACGCCGGCAACGCTGCTGGTCTGCATCAACCGAAACAGCGATACCAATACCGTGTTCAAGGGCAATGGACGTTTGTGCGTCAATATCTGTAACGCCGGGCAGGAAGAGGTGTCGCGCCACTTCGCCGGCATGACAGGGCTGTCCATGGCCGAGCGGTTCGATCTGGATCTCTGGGAGCAGGGCGCGGTGCTGTCTCAGCCGATGCTCAAAGCGTCACTGGCCAGTCTTGAGGGGCGTATCGTTGATATCGCCGAGGTCGGTAGCCACTCGGTGCTCTATGTCGAGCTCGACAATATCGTGGTCAGAGAGGTGCAGGACGCGCTGCTTTACTTCAATCGCGGATTCCGTACGCTGTCTGCTAACGGCTGATCACGCTCTTCGATAACGGGGGCGTTGGAATCGGTCTGTATTGAATCGTTCAAGCCGGAGCCGAATATGTGTGCCTCGTTCCTGTCTTGCTTCAGGTCCACCGTTCTGGTGGGCCTCGCCTTCACTGCAGCGGCCGTGCATGCCGATACCATCGTCCATATGGGCGCGACCAACCAGAGCATCCGCTTGAACGCCGAACGTGCCAACGACGAGGGCATGGTGGATGTGGCCACGCGTGTGTGTGCCGCTTTTGTCGAGCAGTTGGCGATTCCCGCTTTTTATTGCGAAAGCCAGGTGAGATTTTCGGTGGACGGTCGGCAGTATATGCCGAAAGGGTGGGAGCAGCGTGTAGCAACCTCGCTCAGGGAGGAGGTGATGGGGAGCCAATGGTTGATGCAGCGGCTGGAGGTCAGCAGGGAGGCGCTGGAGTCGATGCCGATCGACAGGTTTATTAGCGACTATCTCAAACAAAATGCCCGGGCTTCGATTATTCGCTCGTGGCTGGCCAATCGCGCCAAACAACTCAAGCCCGGGTCCTGAATCGGGAAGCCGCAGTACCGGGAGAGGAGCCCTCTCCCGGCGCAGTGTCAGCGCTCCTCGTCCAGATTCTCCATCTCAAGCCACATGGCATTGATGATGCCGAAGGAGCAGGCCAGCAGTACGCCCAGAATCCATGCGAAATACCACATCTGTTGCACCTCAGTAAGTTGAGTGATCGTTGTTTTGGATAAACTCCACCGATGTCCGCCCCCAGAGTGCACGGTAACACCACAGGGTGTAGCCCAGCACAATCGGCACGAAGATGATGGCGGCATAGGTCATTACATTGAGTGTCAGGTGGCTCGATGATGCATCCCAGAGTGTCAGGCTGGAGTTTGGCTCCAGACTAGAGGGCATGACAAACGGGAACAGCGAGAAGCCTGCCGTCAGAATGATGCCGGCCATGGCCAGAGAGCTGGTCAGGAACGCCCATCCTGGACAGCGCATACCGGCGAGCAGGAAGGTTGTAATAAGGCCGGCGAAACCGATAACCGGTGCCAGCAGGGTGGCCGGGTAGGTTGCGTAGTTTGCAAGCCAGGCACCTTCGGCACGAATCACTTCCTTGGTCAGCGGGTTGGGCAGTGCATCATGCGGCGGTGCGGACAGGATCTGATAACCGTCAATGCCGTTGCTGAGCCAGATACCGGCCAGTGCGAAGGCGGCAAGCGTGATCAGTGCGCAGATCTGGGTCAAGCGGCGCGCTCTGTCACGTACCTTACCTTCGCTGCGCAGATGCACCCATACTGCACCGTGCATCGACAGCATGCCAAGGCTGACAACGCCGCTTAACAGACCAAACGGGTTGAGCAGTCCGAACAGGTTGCCCTGGTAGCTCGGGCGCAGGAACTCGTCATGCTGGAAGGGTACGCCGAGCAGCAGGTTGCCGAAGGCGACGCCAAACACCAGCGCGGGCACGGTACCGCCAATCACCAGTCCCCAGTCCCAGGCGCTACGCCAGCGAGGGTCGGCGATTTTCGAGCGGTAGTCGAACCCCACCGGACGGAAGAACAGGGCGAACAGCACCAGCAGCATCGCCCAGTAGAAACCCGAGAAAGCAGCGGCATAGACAGCTGGCCAGGCGGCGAAGATCGCGCCGCCTGCGGTGATGAACCATACCTGGTTGCCTTCCCAGTGCGGGCCGACGGTGTTGATCACAACGCGACGCTCAATATCGTTCTTGCCCAGTAATGGCAGAAGGGCGCAGGCGCCCATGTCGAAGCCGTCAGTGATGGCAAAACCGATCAGCAGGACGCCGACCAGAGCCCACCAGATCAGTTTCAGCGTTTCGTAATCGAATAGCATCTCTTTACTCCTGTCAGGCGTTCACGGCATCGGACTGATGGGATGACTGCTCGTGGTGATAGCGACCTGTATGCAGGCTGCTGGGGCCTTTGCGAGCAAACTTGACCATCAGGTACATCTCGATGATCGCCAACAGGGTGTAGAAGGCCACGAATGCCAGCAAGCTGCCGATCAGGTCGGCCTCGGTGAGGCTCGAGGTGGCGATGTAGGTCGGCAGCACTTCACCGATCGCCCAGGGCTGGCGACCGAACTCCGCGACAAACCAGCCCATCTCGGAGGCGATCCAGGGCACTGGCAGGCTGATGAGGGCAAGGCGCAGCAGCCAGCGCTTGTGGAAGACGGTGCGACGGGCGGTGAAGTAGAAGCTCAGTGCAAAGATCACGAGCATCCAGACCCCGCAGGCGACCATGATTCTGAACGTCCAGAACATCGGAGCCACAGGCGGTATCGAGTGACGTGCAGCAGCCTGGATCTGCTCTTCGGTCGCGTCCACCACGTTGGGTGTGTAGCGCTTGAGCAGCAGCCCAAAGCCGAGGTCCTGCTTGACGCTGTCGAATTCGGTTCTTAGCGCTTCGCTCTCCTCGCCATTGCGCAGACGTTGCAGCAACGAATAGGCATGCATACCGTTTCGGATGCGTGCTTCGTGCTCTGCGATCAGCTCCTTGATCCCCTTCACCTCTTCGGTGATGGAGCGCGTTGCGATCAGGCCCAGGACATAGGGAATGCGAATCGCATGCTCGGTTTCCATGGTTTCATCGTTGGGTAATCCGAACAGGGTGAAATGCGCGGGGGCTTCGTTGGTTTCCCATTCGGCTTCAATGGCGGCGAGTTTGGTTTTCTGAACGTCGCCGATCTCATAGCCGGATTCATCGCCAAGCAGGATGACGGACAATACCGATGCCAGACCAAACGCGGAGGCGATCGCAAAGGAGCGACGGGCAAACGGCAGGTCACGACCCTTGAGCAGGTAGTAGGCGCTGATACTCAGCACGAACATGGCCGCGGTACAGTAGCCGGCTGATACGGTGTGCACGAATTTAACCTGCGCAACGGGGTTGAAGTAGATGTCCGCGAAGCTGGTCATCTCCATGCGCATGGTTTCGTAGTTGAACTCAGAGCCCACGGGGTTCTGCATCCAGCCGTTAGCGACCAGAATCCACATGGCGGAAAGGTTGGAGCCCAGCGCTACCAGCCAGGTCACCATCAGGTGTTTGACCTTGGAGAGCTTGTCCCAGCCGAAGAAAAACAGGCCGACGAATGTCGATTCGAGGAAAAAGGCCATCAGACCCTCAATCGCCAGCGGGGCTCCGAAGACATCTCCGACGTAATGGGAGTAGTAGGCCCAGTTGGTACCGAACTCGAACTCCATTGTCAGGCCGGTGGTTACGCCTAGGGCAAAGTTGATACCAAAGAGCTTGCCCCAGAATTGGGTCATGTCTTTGTAAACCTGTTTGCCGGTCATGACGTAGACCGACTCCATGATCGCCAGCATGAAGGTCAAACCGAGCGTCAGTGGCACAAACAGGAAGTGGTAGAGCGCGGTAATGGCAAACTGCAACCGCGAAAGATCAACGACTGATTCGGAGATCATCAGTTTCTCCCGATAAAGATGGATTCGCCGTGGTTATCGAACCTGGCAACAGCTTACAGAGCAGGTAGCGTGCCAGCTCGGGCAGGAAAACAGTGTTGCATTTTACGTCCGTGAACTTGCCCGAAATTGCGCAGAAACGGCATTTAGCTAGGTCGTTATACAGGCGGGGTGAGCGGCGGTACAGTGACAAAATGTCACAGTGGGCAGATAATGGCTGTCATTTATGACAGTTTGCGTTGCTTGTCAGGCATCAGATGTCAGATAGGCAAGTGCTGTGGAGGGCGCATGCAACCCGAGCTGCAATGTATCACCACTGAGATGGGGGCGATTCTCGAAGCGATCGCGGAACCGGCAACCCTGATCGGGCTCGACTATCGCATTCTGGCGACGAATTCGGCTTATCGGCAGGCGTACGCTGACGACAATCCAGTGTCCGATCGATGTTGTTATGAAGTCTCCCATGGCTACAACGTCCCCTGCGATCAGGCGGGGGAGTCCTGCCCACTGAAGCGCTGCACGGAAACGGGGCTGCGTCAGCGGCTCCTGCATCTGCATAACACACCCAATGGCGAAGAGCATGTGGATGTGGACATGCAGCCGGTGTACAACGCCGAGGGGGATCTGGTCTGCTTTTTGGAGATCATGCACTGTGTGCGCGAGGCTAAGGCGGTTGCTGGCGATGAGGGCGGTATGGTCGGCCGTTCCGATGCGTTCAATACGATGCTCTCATTGGTGCATCGCGCTGCACCGAGTGAAATCAGCGTGTTGCTGTTGGGCGAGTCGGGAACCGGTAAGGAGCTCGTTGCACGTGCGCTTCACGATAGCAGTGTTCGGGCGCACAAGCCGTTTGTGACTGTCGAGTGTTCAGGTCTTAGCGAGGCGCTGTTTGAAAGCGAACTGTTCGGTCACGAGCGGGGGGCGTTCACTGGAGCTGTTCACCGCAAGCGTGGGCTGGTTGAGGTGGCACGAGGTGGCACGCTGTTTCTTGATGAGATCGGTGAGATTCCGCTGCAGCAGCAGGTCAAGTTGTTGCGCCTGATCGAGACAGGCGTTTTTCGCTCGGTGGGTGGGTTAGAGCCCCAGCATGCAGATGTTCGCTTGGTGTGTGCAACCCATCGAAACCTCAAACAGATGGTCGAGCAGGGCCGTTTCCGGCAAGACCTGTACTATCGCATTTCGCCTTTTCCCATACCTTTACCGACGCTCAAAGAGCGCATCGACGATCTGCCACTGCTGATTGAAGTGCTGCTGCGCAGGCTGCCAGGCGGGACGGCTGTCAAGGTGAGCAAAGATGCCTTGCAGGCAATGAGGCGATATGACTTCCCCGGAAATATCAGGGAGTTGAGAAATATACTTGAACGCGGCATCCTGCTTGCCGATAACGGTGTGATCGATATCGATCAGTTATCGCCTGAGGTGTTAAGCGTATCGGAAGGAGCGGTTGTCAGTGGTGAGCGCCCACGGGAGGTCCTGCCGCTTGAGCAGGTCGAGGCACAATATCTCCGGCAGGTGGCGGCACGGTTCAAGGGCGATAACCGCGAGCTTGCCGCCAAACTTGGTATGAGCGAGCGCACCTTGTATCGCAAATTACGTCAGTTGCGCGTGGGCTGAACGGAAACGGAGGTCGATCGATGGGCAAGTGGGTGAGAACAGGTTTGATGGCCGTGTTGCTCGGTGCTGCTGGGCCTGCCCAGGCCGACCTTCCATTGCTCGACGGTAACTTGCAGGTGCCAAATATGGGGGTGCCGAGGTATGAGTCCTCGGCTGATATATTGTTGCAGCTGCCGGTCCTGGTTGATCCCGAATCGCCGGTTCCATTGGGCATTCGTGTCTTTCAGGACGGTGTGCGGTCAATTCGGCTGCTGAGCGATGAGCTGAAGCCGCAATCGCTGGCGAACTTCTATCTTGAACCCGGTACACGTCCGGAGCTCTCGACCCGTTTCCGTGCTGCCGGTAATGGGGTATTGGTGGTCGTGCGCACGGCTGACCGCGTGCTCTCTGCCCGGCGCAGTTACACCCTGGATGGCAAGGTCATTGCACCGCAGGCCTCAGGCAGGGTTGAGTCAACCGCTCAGGACGGTAAACCTGCTGAGGTTCAGGCAAGTGCTGCCGTGCCTTCCGTTGCGGCCAGTGTCGCCGTGGCCAGCGTGGTCGAGGCAAAGACTCCCGTTCTATCGAGGCTCGATGATATGGAACTGAGGGCCTGGAGAGGCGCCGCCGGGACTGTCGTCGAATTCAGATCCACTGCATCATTATCCAAGCATATTCATAACGGTACGTTAAATCAGGTCTCAACCCCGGTAATTGAGCGCTTTGAGATTCTTCATGGCAAGACCCGTCTACTGAGGGCGGAGCTTAGCGAGGCGCTCTGGTTCGAGCCCTATTTCCGGTTCAGTTTTACAGGCGGAAAAGCAGATGATGAGCTGGTGTTGAACTGGTGGGCTGCTGACGGGAACAAAGGCAAGCTGGTGACCAGCCTGTCGGATCTTGATTGAGAGCCGGTCACGGCAGCGATTCAGTTTGCTACAATCCGCCGACGCAATTTTTCAGGAGTGTCCTCGTGTTATTCAGCCGCGTGTTGCCAAGTGTGGCGCTTGGTCTGTTGTTGGCAGGTTGCAACGCCGCCAATGTCCAGCCTCAAACAGGTCAACCTGATGCCGAGCAAGCGATGCCGGAATCTCCAGCTCCTCGGGAGAGCACAGGTGGTGCTCCGTCCGAAGTGCCGGCGCGCGCGGTGAGCGGTGCGCAGATTTCGAACCAGATTGATCAGCTAAGCGGACGTTTAGTGCTGATGCAGGAGCAGTTGATCCAGCTGAAAAATGCCAGTCAGCAACAGGCTGAGATGAATCAGATATTGCTGGCACGCCTGCAGCATCTTTCAGAGCGCACGTCGGGCTCGTCTTCTGCAGCTGTGGAGGGCAATGCCGCAGGTGAGGTCAGTGACCAAGCAAGCGCCGATATCGATGCGGCCATCGGTCAGTTGATGCAGACGGTGAATCAGCTCGGGTTGTCAGAGGGTGGTGACAGCTTCGCTGTTGCGAGTGCTTATACGGCGAAGGGCGCCTGGGTGCTGATCCGTTACCGTGTCGATACCGGTGAAACCTGGCTTGCCGATCAGGGTAGTTGGGTTCTGCTGGAGGAGGAGCGTTCTCTGCCAGTGTCGAGTTATGCCATCGAGCTTCAGAGGGCCGATCAGGACCTCAAGGGCTTTGTGGCCGTGCGCATTGATAGGCAAAGTGGTGAGAGCTGGTGGCTGAACGACCGGCGTTGGCAGGTGTACCAATGAAGCGCTCGCACGATATCAGTGACTTGATTTCGATCTTCAACGGCGTGTTCCTGCATTCTCACAATACCGAGTTGGTCGCTGGAGATGACGAGCCGATATATTTGCCGGCAGATCAGTCCAATCCCCATCATCGCATAATCTTTGCCCACGGCTTTTTCGCCAGCGCGTTGCATGAAATCGCACACTGGTGTGTTGCCGGTGCAAAAAGGCGTACACTGGTAGACTTCGGTTACTGGTATAAACCGGACGGACGCAGTTGCGAAGAGCAGGCGGAGTTCGAGCGCGTCGAAGTGCAGCCACAGGCGTACGAGTGGATTCTGTCGGAATCTGCCGGACACCGGTTTCACTTCAGCGCGGACAATCTGTCTGCAGGTCTAGGTGCCAGTAGCGAATTCATGCGTAATGTTCATTCAAGGGTGCTTGAACTGCTTGAGCAAGGGTTGCCCGAGCGGGTTGAGGCTCTATCGTCCGCTTTGCGGTCGTTCTACGGCATTCCGTTATTGACCGCCGACAGTTTTGCATTGGAGCGCCATCTGCCGGCTGGAGAGATCTATGCGCGATTTGAGAATTCAGGCGAGTCGCTGGCAGGCACAGTCACTTCCGGTTGATACGGAGGCTGGCACTTTTTCTGAACCGGTATTGCCGGCCTCTCTGTTGGATCACTCTGTCTGCCGATCGGTTGATTTTCTGTATCACCGCCTCGGCATCCAGGTAGAGGGTGAGAGCAACTGGTATCTCTACGCCCTTTCGCTGACAGGGGAGCCTTCCCTTTGGGTGCTCGGTGTCTTCGATACGCCGGGGCAGGTCGATTTTTTTCTCTCGCTACACACCGATAATCCGTTAAAGGTGCCTGCGCTGCGCCAGTTCGATGCAGGGCCGGGGTGGTTGCGGCTTGGGCGAGACGGTGAACTCCATTACCCGCATTACAGCGGTGTTTATCAGGTGGGGCTCAAGAGCTATCGCGTGATGCCGGTGGCAGCGCAGGAGGGGATGTTCAATGCCAGCTACGGCGATCGGGACCACGTAGACTACCTCGGGCAGGGCAGTGAAAAAGAAGTTTGTCTGCTGGTGTACGGGCATTTCGACAGCCGCTTGCGCGGCTGTAAGCTCTGCTGATTACTGCTGGCCCATCTTCTTCATGCCGTTGCCGCCATGTCCTGCCGGCATGACCGCGCGAACAGGTACTGTCAGTGTCTGTTCGCTGCCGTCAGAGTAGGATAGCGACAGGCTGATTTCATCCCCTTCAGACAAGCCGCGATTCAGGCCAATCATCATCACGTGCAGTCCGCCGGGCTGCAGGCTCACTGTGTGGTGAGGCGGCAACTCTATGGCGTCGATACGGCGCATGCGCATGACACCCTGATCCTGTGTATGGGTGTGAAGTTCTACAGCCTTTGCCACGTCCGAACTTGCGCCGATCAGGGTAAGGGTGTCTTCTCCACGGTTTTGTAGCTGCATGAATGCCGCGCTATTGGGCTGTCCCGGCGGTACCGCCCGTGCGTAGGGATCGGTCACTTCGACATCGGCCGCCCATACCTGCGAACTCAGTAATCCACCTAGCACCAGCGTTGTCAGGGCTTTCATCGTGTTAGCTCTCCTTGTCTTCGAGCAGGCGCTGCAACCACTGGCCCAGCTCTGTTGGGGTCGAATTATGGATAAGTGTTCCGGCCAGTGCTCCGTGACGGTCAATGAGGTATAGCCTTGATGAGTGATCCACGGCATATCCCAGAGCGGAATCCTTCATGTCGACCATGCGGTAGAAAGCACCGTATTGACGGACGACGGCATCAATCTGTTCGCGGCTCCCGGTGACACCGGTCATGCGGTCGGAGAAGAAACGGGCATATTGGGCCAGTTTCTCTGGCGTATCACGTTCCGGATCGACGCTGATGAATATCCCCTGTACTTGTTCGCTCTGTTCGGGGGAGAGATTCCTCAACGCCTGTGACAGCACGGCAAGCGCGGTCGGACACACATCGGGGCAGGATGCGTAGCCGATATAGAGCACAACGACTTTGCCCTTGTAATCACTTAGCGAGACCGGACCCTCTTCCGAGGTAAGCGTAAAATCTCCGCCGAGTTGTTGGCCGCTGGCCTGAATATTCTGGGGGGCGGGTTTGAGCGCAAATGCAGCCACCATCCCCGCCAGCAGGCAGGCGCTCAGTATCAGCAGTATCTTGAGTGTCTTCAGTTGGCTCATGCTTATTTCGCCTCGAAATCGAACCAGGTTGAGTACACTCGATCTTTCGACTCGAGCGTCAGGCGAGCGCGCCATACCATGCGCCCGGTTGTACATACAGCCAGCTCGGTGCTCCCCAGCCAGCGGTTGCCGTTACCGGTGGCTGTCAATTCGGTTTGGTTTAACCCCATGTACATGTCTCGCCCTTCGAGCGATAGCGTTGCGCGCTCAATATCGGTGCCTTGAATATCGAGTTGCGCATTCAGCGTTGCCAACGACTGTATCGGGGTTGGCGTGAGTGCGAACTCAAGCGCTATGCCCTCCTGTTTCAGCCTGCATGGACCGTTATTCAGATCACACGTCGGCGGTGTGAGCGTTATTCCCTGTGGTGACGCTGGCGTAATCCAGGTTGGTAGATACAGGGTTGTCGCGATCAGTATCGCGATCAATGCAGCGATAAGCAGCAAGCGCATCCAAGGGGCTGTATGAGCGTCGGTCGAGCTGTTCATTGAGGGTCTCAGTCTAGGCTGGAGATTGGAACGAAGAAAGTGACATATTGTCGCACGCATTGGGTGTCGTTGCGCGCGGGGGAGGCAGGATCAGGAAATCTCGAAACCGAAGTCGAGCTGCTCTTCGCCAGGTACGGTACGTCGAAAGCCTTTGCGGCGCTGTTCGCGATTGATCTGCAGCATCAGGGCGCGGGCAGCCTGTCGCGAGTCGACCAGTGTGTGGCTTTGCTGGCAGCCGGTGCTATTCCTCCAGCACTGTTCGACCACCCAGTCACCGACCAGGTCGCGATATATCCGGATGATCCGGTAATCCCGGTCTTTTTGCCAGTGAACGATCAAGAAGGGTTGTTTCCGCTGTATTACGAGAGCTCTATAATGGCGCGGAATTGAGCCTGAAAGCGGCTTGTTTGTAAAGCACCTGTTTAAACCGGAGGCCCCGTGAATTCTCGATTGAAGATTCTGGCGGACGAAAACATACCCGCGTTGGATGCGCTGTTCGCTGATATCGGGGAGATCCGCCGACTGCCCGGGCGCAAACTCAGTGCTGCGGATGTGGCCGACAGCGATATTCTGCTGGTCCGCTCTATTACGCGTGTAGACGAGCCCTTGTTGTCTGACAGTCGCGTTGGGTTTGTCGGTACTGCCACGATTGGTACCGATCATCTGGATACCCAATGGCTCGACAGAAGAGGCGTGCGCTGGTGCAGTGCGCCGGGCTGTAATGCCGATGCCGTCGTTGAGTACGTATTAAGCGCCTTGTGGCATCTGTGTGCCCAGCATGGGGTCGATCCGCTCACGCGTACCGTCGGGGTGGTGGGCGCCGGCAATGTGGGCGGGCGGTTGGTCAGCCGGTTGCGCGCGCTTGGTTTGGAGGTGCTGGTCAGCGATCCGCCAAGGGCCGAGCGGGAAGGGCATGAGGGTTTTGTCGAGCTGGAGGAGTTGCTCTCACGGTCCGATCTGGTTGCGCTACACACGCCGCTTGTCGACGACGGTCCATACCCGACTCGCCACCTGCTCAACGAGGGCAATCTTGAGTTGTTGAAGCCGGGTGCCGTGCTATTAAATGCCGGCAGGGGGCCGGTGATCGATAACTGGGCGCTGATCCAGTTTATGCGTCGACGCAGCGATGTGCATTTGGTACTGGATGTGTGGGAGGAGGAGCCTCTGGTTCTGCCTGAGCTTGCCGAGCAGTGTGTTATCGCGACGCCCCATATCGCCGGTTACAGTCTGGATGGCAAGATTCGGGGGGCCTGGATGCTCTACCGTGAGGTGTGCCAGTGGTTAGGGCGGGAGGTGTCGATTACCCTTGAGTCGGTACTGCCCAAGCCTGAGATCGAGATGCTGGGGTGCAGTGGCAGCGTCGACCCGCTCAAGCCTATTGCGCTGACGTATGACCCCTACCGGGACGATCGTGCGTTGCGTGAAACCCTCTATCTTGACCCCGAGGAACGTATGCTCGCCTTTGACCGTCTGCGCAAGCACTACCCCGTTCGTCGTGAGTTTTCCAGCTTGCAGATCATGGGGCTGGAGAATAAACAGCAGGCTGAGTTGCTGCTCAAGCTCGGTTTCAACGTCGTAATGGCTTAAGCTTGGACGTTTCTCTCTGGATCACGCACCGCTTATGACCCGATATCAACCAGTGCTGGATGGACAGGTTGCCAAAACGCTGGCCGAGTTGCGTCCGCAGATTGGTGAGCGAGTGCGGTTGGAGATGCGCTCCCCCCGAGGACGGTATGCCGTCCAGCTGATCGGCCTTCGTGAGGGTGGTTCTGTCGTGGTATCGGCGCCGCGTGTGAGCGGAACGCAGTTGCCATTTAATGAAGGGGCGCCGTTGACGGTCCGGTTAATGGCCGGGAACTGGATCTGCGCATTTGAAACCCGATTACTGAAAATCGTCACGACTCCCTATCCACATTGGCATCTGGCTTACCCTTCTCAGGTTGACGTACATCGGGTGCGACATCATACGCGGGTACCGGTGAACCTCGCGGTATCGGTTGACGTCGACGAGATGGATCCGGCAGCGGCCGGATTTCCGGTTAAGGCCTGGTGTACCGATATTCATACCTCCGGTGCCTGTATCGAAGCGAATCGCATACTGGGCAAGGTAGGGCAGAAGCTGTTTGTCAGCGCTCGGGTGTCGGTCAACGGCATCGATCAGGTGATTCTGGCGCCGGCTATTGTCCGCAACACCTACGAAAGTGAAGGCGGAAGTTTCAGTGTGATCAGTCATGGGGTGGAGTTTGTCGATCTGGAAGAGGATACGCGTTTGATTCTTGCTGGGTTTGTGTATCAGCAGTATCTGGTCGAAACCGGCTATCTGCCGACGGAGGGGGCGCTTTGAGTTTTACCCTTGGGCTGATCATCAACCCTTTTGCGGGGCTTGGAGGGAGTGTCGCGCTGAAAGGCAGTGATGGCGCCGATACTGTTGCCAGGGCGCTTGAGCTTGGCGCGCAGCCGAGGGCGCAGCTGCGTGCGTTGACGGCGCTTGAGGCGCTCAAGGGATTGACGTTTCGTCTGATCACCTGGGGCGGCGATATGGGCGAGCTGGTTGCCCGTGAAGCAGGGTTCGAACCTGAGGTGATCGGTCGTCAACAAGGTGCAGTCAGTACGGCCGGTGACACCGAAACGGCTGCCATGGCGATGGTAGAGGCGGGCGCCGACCTCATACTGTTTGCCGGGGGGGACGGCACGGCGAGGAATGTCTGTGCCACGCTGGGTACGAGCTGCCCGGTATTGGGGATTCCAGCAGGCGTGAAGATTCACTCTGGCGTGTATGCCATTACGCCGGGTGCCGCTGGCGAGATCGCGGCAATGCTGATCCGGGGTGAGCTGGTTGCGCTTGATAGTGGAGAAGTGCGCGATATCGATGAGGAGGCGTTTCGGGCCGGTCAGGTTCGAGCGCGTTACTATGGAGAGCTGCTAGTCCCGAGTGAGCCCAGGTATGTACAGCACGTCAAGAACGGAGCTCGTGAAGACGAGGCGCTGGTGCTGGATGACATCGCGGCTGATTTTGAGGAGTCTATGGAGTCCGGTGTGCGCTACATCATGGGCTCGGGCTCGACCGTCGCGGCGATTATGGATCATCTCGGAATTCCCAATACGCTGTTGGGTGTCGACGTCATCGAAGATGGCGAGTTGATCGCGTCTGACTGCACGGCTCGGGATTTGCTCACGCTGACGCAAGGCTGTGCCGCGCGAATAGTCATAACGCCAATAGGCGGGCAGGGCCACCTGATTGGGCGCGGAAACCAGCAGTTATCGCCCGAGCTATTAAACCGACTCGGGCGCAGCGCGTTTCACGTGGTGGCCACTAAAACCAAGCTGAAATTACTGGCCGGCCGGCCTCTTCTGATCGACAGTGGCGACAGCGCTGTTGATCAGGCCCTGAGCGGCCTGGTTGCGGTTCATACAGGTTATCGGGATCAGGTGCTTTATCGTATCGGATAAAGCGGCTTTGGCGACGAATTGATCCGACGCATATTGTAATCGCTGAACTTCTGACTAGTCTTTGTTATCATTATGTTTTTAACAAAAGTGTCTCTTGGTTAAGACAGGGTTAAATATCCTGCCATGCAGGAGTAGAGGCAGGCTGGTTGGAGGTGGTTTTGTGATATCCAACGAGAAAAAAGAGAAATCCCAAATCAAGGTGTATGTCCGTATGCATGACGGAACACGTTCACTGGGAAAAGTTTTTCTGGCCGAAGGGGAGCGTCTGCAGGACATCATGAATGATGACCGTATCTTCATTCCCGTTCATGTGGAGGAGCAGAAGGGTACTTCTCTGGTGATGTTGGCCAAGCGGTATATCCAGCAGGTTGAAGAGGTTCATTCCGAAGCTGTGAAGGACGAGGACTTTTACGCCCGCCATGGTCGGCGCTCGGGCGACCGCAAGGTTGAGCCTCGGGTGGACCCTATCATCTCGGGTATGCGTCTGGAGCTGGATTAGAAACTGCTCGGATACTGCAAGGAAGACTTAAGTGGTTTTCCATAAAAAAAGGCCCGGTTTTACCGGGCCTTTTTGTTTGAGAGGTTATCTCAGCCGCGCTGACTGAGCGCGGCGATGCGATCATCCAGGGGCGGATGGCTGGCAAAGAGCTCCATCAGCCCCTGCTTCAGCTGGCCATTTATACCGAAGGCGTTGAGCTGCCCCGGCAGCTCGTTCGGGAGTCCATACTCCGCTTTCAGGCGCTGCAGGGCACCGATCATGGCACCTTTGCTGGCCAGATCCGCGCCGGCCTCGTCCGCTCGGTATTCCCGTCGACGGCTGAACCACGCCACGATAGTGGATGCCAGAATGCCGAAAATAATTTCGAATACGAAAGTGGTGATGTAGTACCCGATACCGACACCGCCGTTGTTGTCTTCACCCCGGCGCAGGAATGAGTCGACGGCGTACCCGGCGATGCGGGCGAAAAACATCACGAATGTGTTCACCACGCCCTGGATGAGGGTCAAAGTGACCATGTCACCATTGGCGACGTGACCCACCTCATGCGCCAGAACAGCTCTTACCTCTTCGGGGCGGAAGCGCTGTAGAAGCCCGGAGCTAACGGCGACCAGAGCGTTGTTTTTGTTCCATCCGGTTGCAAAGGCGTTGGCCTGCTGGGCCGGGAAAACGCCAACTTCCGGCATACCGATACCGGCGTTGCGTGCCAGTTCAGCTACGGTGTCCACCAGCCAGCGCTCATCGGCGTTACGGGGTTGCTCGATGATCTGGGTACGGGTACCCATCTTGGCCATGGTCTTGGACAGAAATAGCGAGATAAACGAGCCGGCAAAGCCGAAAACGGCACAGAATACCAGCAAGGAACCGTAGTTTAATCCGCTCTGTGCGAGATAGGAGTCTACGCCCAGTAGTTTCAGTGTCACGCTGGCAACCAGCACGACGGCCAGGTTGGTGGCAAGAAACAGCGCAATTCTCATCATGGTCGGTTCTATGTCCTTGTTCGTTAAGGAGATGGTAACGGCACCCTCGGATGCAGGGAGCCGTTGCAACTCCTTTGATTGGGGCTTTGCGACAAAGTTTCAATGGGCAGGACGGCTCTATATAATTCGGCGTTTTTACGCGGGGAAGCGCAGTGCAGCGGGTTATCGAGAGCATCAGCGAGCAACTTCGACTGGCCAAGGGGCAGGTGCGTCGCCTGTTTCACGGTCGTGGCGGGTTATTTGAAGGGTTTGATTGGCTCGTCGTTGATCTGCTGCCCCCTGTTGCGATTATCCGCGTCTATGCGCCTGATGCGCCTGAGCCGCTTGATGCGCTTATAGCGCATTTAATCGCTCAGTCGGAAATCACGGGTGTCGTTGTTCAGATACGTGGTCGGGGGCGTGAAGCTCAGGCTCAGGTAGTCGCCGGTGATGTGCCCGATTCGCTGGTGGTCGATGAAGCGGGGCTGCGATTTCAGGTTCGACCGTTGCAGAACCAGAACTCCGGTTTGTTTCTGGACATGCGCCCCGGGCGGGCATGGGTGCGGAAGAATGCAGCGGGGGCTCGGGTACTAAACCTGTTTGCGTATACCTGTGCGTTTTCGGTTGCAGCCGTGGCGGGCGGGGCAAGTGCGGTGGTAAATCTCGATATGAGCTCGGGGGCTCTGTCGACCGGGCGGCGCAACCACCAGCTGAATGATCAGCCCGCTGATCGCGTTACCTACCTTGCGTTGGATCTGTTGAAGTCCTGGAGCCGTGTCCGACGCCATGGGCCCTATGACCTTATCGTGATTGACCCGCCAAGTTTTCAGCCGGGCAGCTTTGTTGCCGAGCGTGACTATCGGAAGGTGTTACGCCGGTTGGAAGAGTTAACGTCGCCGGGCAGTCGTATCCTGGCCTGTCATAACGATCCGGCATGCAGTGAGGCGTTTCTCAAAGAGATCATGGCCAGCGAAGCGCCTGCGTTCGTATTTCAGCAGCGACTGCCGCTGGCCGATGATTTTCCTGAGCAGAATCCTGAGCAGGGGTTGAAGGCGCTCCTCTACCGGCGCGCAGGGGATTGAGCGCTCTTCCCGTTTACAGATTGCCCACCTGCTGCTCGATCAATCCACGAAGCTCTTCGTAGGGCTCTACATTCTCTGGAAAGAAGTAGAGCTTATAGTACTGTCGCTCCACCAAGCGTCCCTTGTTGCCGTGAATCATCTCCTTGCGGGTGGAATACAGATAGGTCATCTGCATATGGATGACACGGGTATTGATCGGTAACTCGAATTCATGTCCTTCCAGATCGTACCGTATTCTGCGCTCCTTGATCGTGTAGAAGGAGAGTTCCGCGATGTGATCGATATTGAGCAGAAAATTGGAGGTGACAGGCACGAGGCGCTGTTTCTCCAGCCCATTGTGCTCCATATGGATGTCGAGGTTTTTCTTGATTTTAAGAAACATGTTGTGCTCCGTAAGCAGGCGATTCCGTTGTTTCGGCGTCCATCATGACGAGTGGGCAAATGCTTTCGCATCAGTGCCGCATGTCGAATGCGATATCCTCTAAAAGAGTTTTAGCATATGTCGCGGCGATGACACGAAAGTTTCACATGCTCACCTCAAACACTAGCGCGTCGAGTGAGCATGTGAATGGTTCGGGTTACTGCTCGTAACCGTGCAGGAAGCTGGCTATGCGTTCGATCGATTCTGTCAGAAGGTCAGCGCCGGGCAGGAATACCAGGCGGAAGTGCTGTGTATCCGGCAGGTTGAAACCGCTGCCCTGAACAATAAGGACCTTTTGCTGCATCAGCAGGTCGAGGGCGAATTTTTCATCGTTTCTGATCGGGTAACGTGCAGGGTCAAGTCTCGGGAACAGGTACATGGCCCCCTTGGGTTTTACGCAGGACACGCCGGGGATGTCGTTCAGCATTCCCCAGGCCAGCTCGCGCTGATCATGAAGTCGCCCGCCGGGCACGATCAGCTCGTTAATGCTTTGGTATCCGCCGAGAGCCGTCTGGATTGCGTGCTGGGCAGGAACGTTAGCGCATAGGCGCATGTTGGCCAGCATGTCGAGCCCTTCGATGTAGTCGCGCGCCTGATGTTTGGGGCCGCTGACAATCACCCAGCCGGAGCGGAATCCTGCAGCGCGATAGGTCTTCGAAAGGCCGTTGAAAGTCAGGCACAGCACGTCTTCGGCGAGGGAGGCCAGGGAGGTGTGCTCGGCTCCGTCATACAAAATCTTGTCGTAGATTTCATCGGCAAAGATGATCAGCTTGTGTTCACGGGCCAGCTCAACGATCTGTTCCAGCAACTCGGGCGGATAGAGGGCGCCGGTCGGGTTGTTAGGGTTGATGACGACGATGCCGCGGGTACGCTCGGTGATTTTGGAGCGGATGTCGTCGATATCGGGAAACCAATCCGACTGTTCGTCGCAAATGTAGTGCACCGCGTTGCCACCGGCGAGGCTGACGGCGGCGGTCCACAACGGGTAGTCTGGTGCGGGGATCAGCATTTCATCGTTATCGTTGAGCAGGCCTTGCATGGCCATGACGATGAGTTCGGACACACCGTTGCCGATGTAAATATCGTCTATTGCGACGTTTGCTATCCCTTTGCGCTGGCACTCCTGCATTACCGCTTTACGGGCGGAGAAGAGGCCTTTGGAGTCGCAGTAGCCCTGTGCGCTGGGCAGGTTGTAGATTACATCCTGCACAATCTCTTCAGGGGCCTGGAAACCCCAGGGTGCGGGGTTTCCGATATTGAGCTTGAGGATACGGTGACCTTCATCTTCCAGTCGTTTGGCTTCCTGCAACACGGGGCCGCGGATGTCATAGCAGACGTTGATCAGCTTGTTGGATTTGCGGATTGCTGGCATCGTGTGTTTTCGATCCTGAGTTCCAGCAGTGACGTACGGGCGGTCTTGCGCCGGGGCGTGTGGCTGCCTGGGTAGCGGTTTGAGAAACGGCCACAATGATACGCGCAGGCTGATAGCAGTACAATCGAGCCGGGTCTGCCTGGGATGGTCGTCATTCGGGTATTTTCGCCCCTGGGCAAGAGTAGTTACCTTGGTTCTGGCGGGCGTTTTCTACGGAGGTGTAATGAAATCCTTTACCGATCTTTGTCATCAGGCGCAGGCCCTTCATCCGGAGTTGTCGCTGGAGGCGATGCTTGGCCCAGAGCCTTTGGGTGTTGAGGCGCTGTCTGCGGTCACCGATGACCGGCTGCTGTCCGACATGACGCGGCGTATATTTCGTGCCGGTCTCAAGCACTCGCTGGTCGACGGTAAATGGCCTGCGTTTGAGCAGGCTTTTTTCGGCTTTGATCCCCGTGCTGTTCAGTTGCTGAGCGACGATCAGATCGAAAATATGATGAGAAACGAAGCGCTGATTCGTCATCTGGGTAAGCTGAAGGCGACACGTGTCAATGCCTTGATGGTGAGTGAGTTATCGGAGCGTCATCAGGGTTTTGGCCGTTTTCTGGCGAATTGGCCGGTTACCGACATTGTCTCGCTATGGGCGCTGCTGAAAAAGCAGGGTGCACAGCTGGGGGGGAATTCCGGTGCCTATTTTCTGCGGATGGTTGGCAAGGATACCTTCGCGTTGACCGACGATGTTGTGACAGCGCTCAAGGCGCAGGGTGTAGTGGACAAGAAACCGAGCTCGCAAAAAGATCTTCGGCTAGTTCAGGCGGCGTTTAATCTCTGGCACGAGCAGTCCGGTCGCCCGCTGTGCCAGATCAGCCGTTTACTGGCGCGCTCAATCGGCGATAGCCGTTAAGGCTCGCCGTCGACAAGCGGTGTCAGCTGCTGCAGAAACTCGGAAAGCGTCGAAGCCAGTTGTTTTATCGGTTTTCGCCCCGGCCGCTCGAGCCATAGGCTGCCGTTGCTGTTGTCCAATGTCATAAACTCATCGCCGTCGGTGCAGGCGAAGAAAAGAGTGACGGGCTGGCGCTGCTTGTCCTTCGCCATAATGTGGCCCAGAAGGTTTCCGCGCAGACGCTCCATGTCCTCTTCGTTCCAGCAAAAAAGCAGTGTCAATTCTCCTTCGGGGTGTCGAGCCGCTATCGGGTCCGACCAGTAGCGCGTGTACCAGGTTTTGATGTCCGGGTGCAGCGTGATTTCCAGTGCCTCTGATAACCGCTCGAACATGTCACTGGCGGGTTGCTGGCGTACAGGGCGCCAGTGCGCTCTCTGTCCTGGCTGTGGGGCCTCAGTAATGATGCAGGGTGACGGCCAGTCCGGATCAAAGGTGTGGCAGGGTAGTTCGCCTGCTTGTGCCTGATTTTCTTCAATGTATCGGTTGACGAAGGCGTCAAGTAGAGGAGCTAGTTCGGAAGTCATGGTGCCGTATCGTTTTTCAGATGATGACGTAACAATACCAGTTACCTGGGTGTTGTGACGAAAACGCTGACATTGTCCCGCGTGTTTGGAGTGCTATACGCAGAGTGTTGAATTTCTTGCTTGGCTATGGCCGATGAAAGGTTTATTGTGTGCGCGCTTTTTCGGTAAGCCGCGAATGCAGGCCGAAAAAAGGTAGTGAGTCAATGCTCTGTGTATGAAAAAATATTTTTCATAACCGTTTGACAACACAGGAAAAGACATTAAAATTCGCACTCCGTTCTGAGGGGTAACCCGCTGGGGCGAAACGGAAACCATATGTTAAGTGTGGTGCACCGTGTAAAATGGAGCGGTAGTTCAGTTGGTTAGAATACCTGCCTGTCACGCAGGGGGTCGCGGGTTCGAGTCCCGTCCGTTCCGCCAACTTCCTTCCAAAGTGCTCGGAAGGTCGTATTAAGAGCCAGCGTTTTGGGCGAATAG
>NZ_JMQN01000044.1 GCF_000705555.1 Marinobacterium lacunae | reverse complement strand
ATCTAACGCTTTTGTTCAGCGGCGACCTTTTTGCAGCAAAGCGGAGAAAAGGGCGTCCGGTGGAGGCCCGTCAGGGCCGGAACAAACTGCAACTATTTGTTAGGCGCAAGATGGTCAATTTGAGCTTTCCAGTTCAATATCATGTCCCCGACTTCAAATGACCGCCTTTCCATACTATCAATTACTTCACCACAGTTTTCTAAAACCCAGGCTATACATTCAGAACTGAGAGATTTTGACTCATTTACTACGGGCAGCAGCACTTCATAAGTCGTTTTACCGATGACGAAGCCATGAATTGCGTCCACTCTGTGACTGTTAAATTCCTTAAGTCTTCTTACTAGGTCTTTATCTAAACCTAGATCTTTGCACTGATCCACTAACCTACCAAACTCCCGCTGCCTTTTTTCGCCGGCTTTTCGCCGATTTCGATAGTAAATCCTTAGCCAGAAATCAATGATTTGAAGTCGCAAAGACAGAGCCTCTATGAGAAACCCAGCCTCAATGGCTGCCTCAATTCGTTGGCCTATATTATGGAGGTTTGAAAGGTGTGTGTTGATTGAGTCTTCGTCATGTCCAATATCGCTACCATGGTACAACTTGTATGTACCTGAGGGAGCTCTTGCGACTTCTTCAATTAATTCGGTGGACATGCCTCACCTCCTTTTGCCTAACGCCGCACACAGGGGCCGGCAAATAAGCGCAGCGTTTTGGCGGTCCCAGCGACCAACGGGA
>NZ_JMQN01000043.1 GCF_000705555.1 Marinobacterium lacunae | reverse complement strand
GGCGTTGTAAAAAATTTTCAAAAAATCACAAAACAGAACGGCCGTTATAAGCTTTACACCCACTGACCGCAACTAAGGGGGCTTTCGCCCCCTCACTGGCCAGCCCGGCCGATGGACATCTCTATGAGTTATAACTGAGGGGCACGAACGTTCCCCAAAGAATTACCGTCGCGGCCAGAATAGCCACCAGCACCACCAGACCGACGGTCAGTATCGACGTTGAGAAGAAGAACGCTCTGTCTTCCGGTATTTGCATGATCTGCGGAACACCTGCGTACAGCAGATATACGGAGTAGGACAACGCCAACAATCCAACGATGACGTTAAACCACAGCATTGGATAGAGCCCGGCCAACCCTGACAGGAAAAGTGGAGTAGCGGTAAAGGTGACGAGCACCATGCATTCGTCGAATCCAACACTACCGCCATAGGTCTTTTCCATCCAATGCACGGCATACGCGATAATGCCAACGGCCACCCACATGGCGATATAAAACGCTATTGCCGCCGGCAATGCACTGGCAATACTGAGTGTTACATAATCAGAGCCGGTCAGACTCCAACCGACTTGGGTTGTGCCTATGAAAAGCGATATCGCCGGTATTGCCGCCAATATGCTTATCTGGGCCAGAAACACGTGGGTCGTCGAGTAGTGTTCATTGCGAATGGCATTCCACTCTTTCTTCGGGTGGTACAACACACCCATCATGTGCTGTAGGAACATAGCTCTCACCTCCTGACGGGCAGCTTTAATTATTTTTCTACCCGTTCTCTTGCGGTTTGGTCTTGCATGGCTGTTGCATCCCTTCCCCTTTTCAGGTTTCGCCGTTCGTCCTGATCGGCGATTTTTACATCGATGTTATCCAATAGTGGTCAACAAGAAGTATGGCAAACAACCCCATGATGTACAGGATAGAGTAATGGAACATTTTCATAGGATCAGCCGCATCGCGCGCCCGATAGAGACGCCAGGCCCAGTAAAGAAATCGCGCATTGATCACCGTAACGCCCAGCAGATACAGGTATCCGCTCAGTCCAACAAACCAAGGCAATAGGGTCATCAGGATTGTAAGTACGGTGTACAACAGGATCTGAAGGCGTGTGAAATGTTCCCCGTGAGTATTGGGCAACATCGGAATCCCTGCTCGCGCATAGTCATCTTTGCGCGCAATACACAACGCCCAGAAGTGAGGCGGCGTCCATGCAAAGATAATCAGCATTAAAAGCAGGCCATCTCCTGAAACCTGATTCGTCACAGCAACCCAACCAAGCAAAGGAGGCGCCGCTCCGGCAACACCTCCGATCACGATATTTTGCGGCGTCGCGCGCTTCAAAAATGCCGTATACACAAACGCATAGCCAATGAGTGACGCCAGAGTAAGCCAGGCCGTCAATGGATTTACCCACAACGCCAGCAGCGCGATTCCCGCCACCCCGAGACATGCGGCAAAAACCACTGCCTGCACAGCATTAATCCGCCCCTGCGGCAAAGGCCTGCGAGCCGTTCGCGCCATACGTGCATCAATACTCTGATCCAGCACATGATTCACGGCAGCGGCGGATGCCGCAGCAAGGCCCACGCCCAGGTTGGTAAGCAATAACAAACCGATATCCGGCACCGTCGGGGTTGCCAAACACATGCCGACAACCAGCGTGAGCAACATAACAGCCACCACCTTGAGCTTGCACAGTCCAAGATAGTCACGCCAGTTCGCTTTATTCTCAGCCCGAGACTTGACCAGTTGGTAGGTGGTTGACATGAGTCACCTCCACACGTTGCAGAAAGGATCGATCGTACAGTCCCATAACCGACAACAGGATCACCACACCTCCTGCGTGGTGGGCTATTGCCAAACCAAGTGGGAGCTGCCAGACCACGTTTAAAACTCCGAGCACCACCTGCATACCCACGGCCCCCCAACAGAGGCACACCCAAGGTAGAAGATGTCGATAGTTCCGCAGGCGCCAGCTGACAAAGGCCAACGCCAACACCACCGCTACCGCCCCTGCCCTATGGACCATCTGTATGGCCGCCCGGGCAGATGCTGGCAATAATCCACCCTCGTAATTCGGCCCCAGCGGCAAAACCGGGTTGAAGCCTTGCATGAAATCCAGCTCTGTTGCTTCACCTCTATGGCAACTGGCCCAGTGGTCACACGCCCACCCGGCATAGTTACTGCTAGTCCAGCCGCCCAAGGCGATCTGCATGAAAATCACAGCAAGCAACATCGCCACACTCGGCTCCATCACTTTTCCTTCCTGCCCCGGATATCTGCGTCCCGAGTGTGAAACACTCGCCAGTCTCTGCCTAAGGCGAACCAGCAGCACCAGCGTCGTCAAGCCTCCAAGCAGATGCAGGGTAACCACCCAAGGCACCAGTTTGAGGGTCACTGTCCACATGCCAAAGATTCCCTGCACGATAACCAGCGCCAGCAGCGCCAAGGTCAGTTGGATCGGATATCCTGTCCGACCTCTTTGCCTCCAGCCCCAGATCGCCTGAATCAAGATCAGTAACCCCAGTGCCGATGCCGCATAACGGTGGATCATTTCAAGCCAGCCCTTATCCAGATCCACCTGATGACCGGGGAAGTGAACTTCGATTCGCTCGGCAACTTGATCATGCGCCGGCAGTACGAAATGTCCGTAGCAAGTTGGCCAGTCAGGGCAGCCGAGCCCCGCATCATTCAGGCGTGTCCAGCCACCCAAAAAGACAACAACCAACGCCAGCGCAATCGCACCATTGACCAGACGGACACTCCAGCGCATCGCGGACTCCTCCCTACCCGATCTTCGACACTTTCAACAAACGCTTGAGATCTTGGAGCAAGGGCTCTCCGAGTTGCGCTTCGGAGTAGCGCAGCACAAGGTTACCCTGTGGATCGATAACCCAGATGCCCGCCTCGATTGCCAGCGAAGGACTAGCAAATTTCACCCGAACACGATCAGACTCTCGTCCCAATGCATCGTGAACAGACCTCAGCTTGGCCAGATGCTGTTCGCACTGAGGGTCACAGTGCCCTTCATTTTTCATCAGCAGGGTCCAGTGACCGGTAAACAAGCCAGCCTCCCCGCCCCATTGCTCAATAGGTAATACGGGATTGAGCAACTCTCCTCGGTTTACCTGCCCATCCGCAACTGGCAACTGGTAACGATACGCAAGCCCCGCCGCAGCCATCGGCACAAGGGCCATTAACCAGATCGCCCCGAGCGTCAGTTTGTTGCCCGTTGTCGTGTGCGACTTTTCCATTCCAGCACTCCCACAATCGATACAAGGGTAAAGGCCAACGCAAACCATTGAACCGCGTATCCCAGGTGCCGCTCCGGCGGTAGCGTGCCCGCGCCTGGCACCCTGGCAACGACATCTTCAACCACAGGCTCGGTCAACCAAAGCACCCAAGGAGGCAGGTCAAGCCCCCAACGTTCACCAGCCTCTCCTGACATAAGCCGCTCCAACCGCCAGTCGGCTCCAGACCCGGAATCATTCAGCCTGAAGGTATCCACAGGCATGCCGACAACACCTTCGAATCGGCCCGACATCGGACTGTCCACTGTCGGCTCTTGCTCCCGTAGCTTAGGGCCTTGAAGCCAGCCGATATTAGTCAGTATCAATTGACCCGAGCCTAAACGCGCCGGTAGCAGCACTTCGTATCCCGCACGCCCTTGGTGCGTTCTGTTATCCAGATAAAGAGGCATCTTTTTTAGCCAATCGATATCCACACTCACTGCAACCCACTCTTTTTCAGACAATGCGGCCTGAAGTTCAGCGGGTGTGGGATCTATTAAACGTTGCTCACTTTGCTGCGCCTGCCACCGGCGTTTTTGTTCAGCCCTATCCAGCTGCCAAAAGCCCAGCGAACAGAAGAGCGCCAGCAACAGCAGGCAAAGCGGGTACAGCCAGCCCCTCGAACCGATTCGCTTGCCCAACCCGGCCCTCTCATATTTACTGGTACAACTCGCTATCGTATCCGGCACAGGACGGCACCATGTTTCGCATTTTCGCAGTGCTTATATTCGCCTTAATTGTGATCGCCCTTTTCACCAGCCTCTGGTTCATGATGCGTGATCGCGGCAGCTCCAAACGCATGGCCAATACGCTCATGGTGCGAGTTGCCCTCAGTGCAGGTCTGTTACTGTTGTTGCTTTACGGCATCTTCAGTGGACACCTGCACCTTCACGGCGTCGGCTAACCTCAAATTACGTACACGAACAGGAACAGGCCGATCCACACCACATCGACAAAATGCCAATACCAGGTCACGGCCTCGAATCCAAAGTGATGCGCAGGATCAAAGTGGCCTTTTAATACCCGCAGCAGAATCACAATCAACATGAAGGTGCCAAGCGTCACATGCAGCCCATGGAACCCGGTGAGGATAAAGAACGTCGCACCGTAGACCCCGGCGTGGAGTGTTAATCCAAGCTCGGTGTAGGCATGGATGTATTCGTACGCCTGAAACCCCAGGAAGACGATCCCGAGTAATACAGTAAGGCCCAACCAGCGAACGATGGCCGCCCGGTCATCACGTAATAACGCATGGTGTGAAAGGGTGACGGTAAAGCTCGAACTGACTAACAGGATGGTGTTGAGTAAAGGTATATGCCACGGATCAACCAAAGCATGAGGACCGGGAAACTTCTCCGCATCTGGCGGGTTTACCAGAGGCCACTCCGCCGTAAAGCCGGGCCACAGCATCTGGCTCACACCTCGTTCACCCTCGCCACCCAACCAAGGAACCGCCAGCGTACGCACATAAAACAGTGCGCCAAAGAATGCCGCAAAAAACATCACTTCAGAGAAGATGAACCAACTCATGCCCCAACGGAAAGAGCGATCCATCTGCTCGTTGTACAAGCCCGCTCGACTCTCGTGAATCACATTGCCGAACCAGCCAACCAAAATCAGGCCCAGCATCAATGCGCCTGCCAACACCATCATCAACCCGACTCCGGTGCCGCTTTCCGCGGTAATGGCATTGACCAGCGTCGCAGCCCCGAAGGCAAGCAAGAACATCGCCACCGAGGCCAAAATAGGCCAGCGACTCTGCGCCGGCACATAGTAGGATGCATGAGCACTCATATCGGTGAGCCTCCCTCTTGAGTATCCGCTTGTGCGGTACCGGTATTGTCCGGTGATATATCGAACAGCGTGTAAGAGAGCGTAATCGAGTGAATGGACTCGGGAAGATCCGTATCAATCATGAACAGCAACGGCATCTCCACCCCCTCACCGGCCGCCAGAGTCTGTGAGTTGAAACAGAAGCAGTTGATCTTGTGCAGATATTGCGCCGCCTCGCCGGGTGAAACAGATGGGATCGCCTGAGCAACCATACGCTGAGCCGTTGGGTTGCTTGCCAAAAAGGCAGTCTGCTTCATCTCGCCGGGATTAACCTCCAAGAGCGACTCCTGAGGCCCGAATTTCCAGGGCATACCTTCATTGTTGATACCGATCAGGCGCACTTTGACCTGTCTTGCAGTATCCACACCCTCAGCATCAGCAGGCCCCGTGGCAGTAATACGCCCATTTAAGCCCGTCACCTTGCAGAACACGTCATAGAGCGGCACCAGTGCAAAGCCGAACCCAAACATCAGCACCGAGGCCAACAGAAGACGCACGATCAAGCGACGATTAGCGCGTGCAGTATCCATGACATCACTCCACCTTCGGCGGTGTAGTATGCGTGTGATAGGGTGCCGGTGACGGCACCTCCCACTCCAGCCCCTGGGCACCTTCCCATACGCGGGCCGTAGCCGCCTCACGACTGCGAATATTCTGAATCACATTCCAGACGAACAGCAGCTGTGAGAAGCCAAAGATGAAGGCACCTATCGAGGCGATCATATTGAAATCGGCAAACTGCAATGCGTAGTCGGGAATACGCCTTGGCATCCCCGCCAGACCCAGAAAATGCATCGGGAAGAAGGTGATATTGACGCCGATAAAACTGAGCCAGAAATGGAGTTTGCCCATCCTTTCGTCGAGCATGTGACCCGTCCATTTCGGTAGCCAGTAGTAAACGCCTGCCATGATCGAGAAGATCGCCCCCGGCACCAGAACATAATGAAAATGCGCGACTACGAAGTAGGTGTCGTGGTACTGAAAATCAACAGGCGCAATCGCCAGCATCAGACCCGAGAACCCGCCGATGGTGAACAGCACCACAAAGGCCACGGCAAACAGCATGGGCGTCTCGAAGGTAAGCGAGCCGCGGTACATGGTCGCCACCCAGTTAAATACTTTCACGCCGGTGGGCACCGCTATCAGCATCGTCGCGAACATGAAGAACAGCTCGCCGGCCAACGGCAGCCCCACCGTGAACATGTGATGCGCCCAAACGAGGAAGGACAGGACAGCGATGGACGCCGTGGCGTACACCATCGAGGCATAACCAAACAGTTTTTTCCGCGAAAAGGTGGGGATGATCTGACTGACGATACCGAACGCCGGCAGGATCATGATGTACACCTCGGGATGTCCGAAGAACCAGAACACGTGCTGGAACAAAACCGGATCACCGCCACCAGCAGCGTTGAAAAAGCTGGTACCGAAATGGATATCCATCAGCATCATGGTGACAACACCTGCCAACACCGGCATGACGGCAATCAGCAGGAACGCAGTGATCAGCCAGGTCCAGACAAACAGCGGCAGTTTCATCATGGTCATGCCGGGCGCACGCATGTTCAGGATAGTGGCGATGATATTGATCGCCCCCATGATCGAGCTGGCTCCCATGATATGGATCGAGAAGATGAAGTAGGTCACGCTCGGCGGCGCGTATGTGGTGGATAACGGCGCATAGAATGTCCAACCGAAATTGGGGGCACCGCCATCCATGAACAGTGTGGAAATCAGGATTGCAAAGGCGAAGGGCAAAATCCAAAAGCTCCAGTTGTTCATTCTGGGGAGCGCCATGTCGGGCGCTCCGATCATCAACGGCACCATCCAGTTGGCCAAGCCGACAAAGGCGGGCATCACCGCACCAAACACCATGATCAGGCCATGCATGGTGGTCAACTGGTTAAAGAATCCGGGCTCGACCAGTTGCAGACCGGGCTGGAACAACTCGCTTCGGATCAGCAGCGCCATTACGCCGCCCGTCAGAAACATCAGCAGACTGAACCAGAGATAAAGCGTGCCGATATCCTTGTGATTGGTGGTAAACAGCCAGCGTCCCAGACCTTTTGCAGGGCCATGATGCTCTTCGTGAAGACCGGGTACTGCGGTATCCAGCGTACTCATTGCGCGCCCTCCCCTGCAGTCTCTGCATTACCTTCCAGAATTCGCGTAATCTGGCTGGGTGCGACCGCTTCACCGGTACTGTTACCCCAGGCATTACGTTCGTAGGTGATAACGGCCGCCAGCTCCGTGGCGCTCAACTGATCGCGGAACGCTTGCATTGCAGTGCCCGGTCGGCCGTTGAGCACGATATCGATATGGGCACCGACATCCCCCAGCGCGACAGGGCTCCCCTTCAAGGCAGGAAATGCAGGCGGCACACCGGTACCGGTTGGCTGATGGCACGCCGCACAGGCTCGAAGATAAACCTGCTCACCCTGCGTCATGAGCTCATCCAGCGTCCAGCTTTTCTCCGCAGCTGCTGCCTCAGCCTGCTTCTCGGCCTTCACTTGCGCCAGCCACTGCTGAAACTGCTCAGGTGGAACCGCTTCAACGACAATCGGCATAAAACCGTGATCCTGGCCGCAGAGCTCTGCACACTGGCCGCGATAGATGCCGGGCTCATCGATACGGGTCCAGGCTTCGTTGATAAAGCCCGGGATGGCATCCTTCTTCACTGCGAGCGCAGGTACCCACCAACTGTGGATAACATCGTTGGCGGTTAGCAGCAGGCGAATCTTGGTATCGGTGGGCAGCACGAGATGGCGATCGACCTCAAGCAGATAGTTATCGCCCTTGGCCTCTTCGTTTCCTATCTGCTCTCGTGGCGTGGCCAGATTACTGAAAAAATCCAGATCCTTGTCGAGATAGGTATAACGCCACTTCCATTGATAACCGGTGATCTGAATATCGAGATCAGCTTCGCTTGGGTCATACATTTTGACCAGCGTTGCCGTAGCGGGCACGGCCATGGCAACCAGTATGCCCAGCGGCACCAGCGTCCAGGCGATCTCCACCAGCGTATGCTCATGAAAGTGGTGAGCCTTGGCCCCTTTGGACTTGCGATGATGGAAAATGGACCAAAACATGACGCCGAAGACAACACAGCCGATCGCCACACATATCCAGAAGATGGTCATGTGCAGATCGTATACCGAGCGACTCACTTCCGTGACGCCCGGAGACAGATTAACCGTCCACTCTGCGCGA
Source organism: Marinobacterium lacunae (assembly GCF_000705555.1). Taxonomy (GTDB): domain Bacteria; phylum Pseudomonadota; class Gammaproteobacteria; order Pseudomonadales; family Balneatricaceae; genus Marinobacterium_D; species Marinobacterium_D lacunae. The sequence goes on along the minus strand of NZ_JMQN01000043.1, from coordinate 61,322 downwards.
GCCGTAAATGGCAGTAGAACAAGCGACAGACCGGATATTATTGTTCTTATTGTTCTTATTGTTCCCATCACCAGGCCTCCAACACGGGGTCTAACCAGGCTCCTTGCCAATCTGCATCATGCAGATCCGGATCCTTTCGGTTGTGGGGGTCTGGGCAAGCCACACTGAATCTGGGCTACTGGCTTCCCCTTCTAAGCGGAGTATAGCAGGTGCTGGAAAAGTGCAAGGAAGACACGCTATAACGTCGCGAACGTCGCGATAAATTCGCTAACGTGCTTTAGACACCGCTGAGACTGAGAGCCCAACGGACGAGAAAAATCACGAAAATGACGAAACCTGCTGCCATCAGGAGGCCAATTACAACGAAATGGAGCGCTCGCCCCTCTTTGAAGTCCTGTTCGCGCGCGGCTTCCGAGCGCACACCAAAAAAACCCGCCAGTACCCCAAGCAGCGCGCGCCAGCAACGTAGAATCGAATTATCACGCATAGAGCTCACCTCCACCTACAGATATAGGTCAGATAAGCCCGGATTGCGACTTCGTCCCTAACCGGTGGCGCGCTCACCGGCCATGTCACGGATAGCCTCTTCGAGCATCTGCCGATACTGGGCGGTCAGAAATTCCACCACCTTACCTGGCTCGTCACGGGTATTCTGGCTGACATAGTTAAAAGCATTAAAACGCGCAGCTGCGTGCATGATGGCGGCACTGAGCATCGGCTGAGCCCACTCGTCCATCATATCGTTGGCGAGATTCACGAACTCATCCGACACTTCGAAAAAATCGGCTTCCAGCATTCTGACACCCCCGTTTTCACTCACCCACATCGCCGCAGAGATAGTGATCTATCTCCCGCATTATGAGTTGATTTCCGCCAATATTGCGGGCCAATGCGACACCCTCTGCCGGACTGAACCCCTCTAGTTCAAACGAAAGAGCACCAGCGGACTGACCGTCATAAAACAGCCGAAGGTCGAGGCGAATACAGTGATGCACTTTCGTTGCCAGACGCAGCCCGGCAACGACTCTGAGATGGCGATCGATCGTATTGATAAAACCAAGCCCACCCATCTCGGCCATGACACGGCTATCGCGAATTTCTGCAGTCTCGACCATTGCCTCTCCAGCATTCACACCCAAGTTTGCCTGATGAGTAACTGCAGAAAAAATGCCAAAAAAATGGCTTGAGCAAAACACTCAAGCCATTGAAAGATATAGCGAAGCCTTAAGTGCAGCCGCACAGGATTGTCAGCTTCGCGCCAATTACATCACGACGGATGTACTATTCCCGCTCTTCGTTTCACCAGACTCTTCACTCGATATCCCAACAACAGCGCCAGCAGCAGGGCGTAAAACAGCACCTGCCCGAAACCCGCCCGTATCAGCCAGGCAAAATGGATCATCGCCAGCACCGCTATCGGATAGACAAGATAATGTAGCTGCTGCCAGCGTCGCCCCAGGCGTCTCACCCAACCACGTGTCGAAGTCATACCCAGTGCCACCAAACCCAACCAAGCAATGAAGCCAACGATGATGTAGGGCCGCTCGGAGAGCTCACGCGCAATCAGATCGGGCCTCCAGCCCAAAATAAACGTGGCAAATGCTAACAAATGCAAACAGGCATAGAACAAGGTGTACAGGCCATACATGCGTCGGTATCGCTGGGCCCACAACCAGCCAAAGACGCGCCGCACGGGCGTAACCGCAAGCGTGATTAAGAGAAATCTCAGTGTCCACAGCCCCAGAAAGGTCACGATGGTCTGGGCAGGGTCTGCCCCCAAATCCTGCTCAAGCGTCTTGAAAACAATCCAGGCCAGAGGCATAAGCGGCAACAGAAACATCAACCACCAGAATACCCGGCGCCCGGTGCTGGACCTGTGAATATCCGCAATACTCAGAACCATTTACGCAGATCCATCCCGCTATACAGATGCGCAACCTGGTCGGCATATCCGTTGAACATGCGGGTATCAATGATATGAGGGCTAAACAGTGAGGAGGGCAAACGACGCTCGGTGGCCTGACTCCAGCGCGGATGGTCAACCTTCGGATTGACGTTGGCATAGAAGCCGTATTCGCTCGGTGCAGTCTGGTTCCAGGTGACCTTGGGCATCTCCTCGGTCAGACGAATGCGTACGATCGACTTGATACTCTTGAAGCCGTACTTCCAAGGCACCACCAGACGCAAGGGAGCACCATTCTGAGGAGGCAGTGCATCGCCGTAAACACCCACCGCCAGAATCGCCAGAGGATGCATCGCTTCATCCATGCGCAACCCTTCCACATAGGGCCAATCCAACGTACTGAAGAAGCTGCGTTGACCCGGCATCTGCGCAGGATCCTGGAGCGTGGTGAACTCGACATACTTCGCGTTGCCGGTTGGCTCGAAGCGTTTGATCAGATCGCCCAGCGGAAATCCCACCCAGGGAATGACCATCGACCAGGCTTCGACGCATCGCAGACGATAGATGCGCTCCTCCAGAGCGTGCGGTTTAAGCAGGTCCTCCAGCGTGTATGTACCGGGCTTGCCGACCTCACCACTGATTTCAACCTTCCAGGGATCAGTATTGAAGTTCTGCGCCTTGGCCTTGGGATCTTCCTTACCCAATCCGAACTCGTAGAAGTTGTTATGCCCGGTCACGTCGGTGTAGGGCGTGAGAGACTCCCCGGTAACAGGGTCTCCCGCCTTGGCCGCACGCAACTTGGTCTGCAACCAGTCAGGCCCCGGATAGCGCTTGTCGTCCGACTCCAACGCATAACGGTCCAGCGCCATCGCCGGATGCGCAGCCATCATCGCACCGCCAGCCAGCATGGCCTTAAGAATTTGGCGTCGACGTCGGTAGACAGACTCCGACGTAATTTCACTGGAGGGGATATCGGGCGCTTGCTTGATCAACATTCTGAATTCTCCTGAGCCTCTATCCGTTTGACCCGTTTGATCGCGGGCGTTCACCGATTAAGTCGATCAAACCGGCAAATCCTTACAAAGACGATAAAAATTAATTGTTCAGACTCAGCTTAGGCGCCCAAAACAACAGGGGGCGCCAATGCGCCCCCTGTGAGAAAACCTCTATCCTCAGTGCGGCCGATGCCGCCAGAGCCAAAGTAATGGTCCGGACAGCGCATAGGCCAGGAACAGCAACCACAGGAACAGAGCCGGGTTGGTGGCAATAACCGCAATCGCCAACACGATCAGAGCCAACTTCAGGAACTGTATACGCCCCTTAAAATCGACATCCTTGAAACTGTAGTACAGCACATTGCTGACCATCAGAACCCCCGCCAGCACAACATACGCAGCAAACGGATAGGCAAAGGCTTCGGGATCGATCTCGTTGCTACTGCAGAACCAGATCAGTCCCGCCACGGTCGCTGCTGCTGCCGGGCTCGGCAGCCCCATGAAATAGCGCTTATCCAACGAACCAATCTGTGTGTTAAAGCGCGCCAGACGCAACGCACCACCGGCGCAATAGATAAAAGCGGCCAGCCAGCCGATCTTGCCGATATCTTCAAGCACCCAGGTGAACGATACCAGCGCAGGTGCGACGCCAAATGACACCATATCGGACAGCGAATCGAACTCCGCCCCGAACTTGCTCTGAGTATTGGTCAGACGCGCAACCCGGCCATCGAGCCCATCGAACACCATCGCCAGAAAAATCGCGACAGCAGCAGCCTCAAATCGTCCACTCATACCCGCGATCACTGCATAGAAACCGGCAAACAGCGCACCGGTCGTAAACAGGTTGGGCAGCAGGTAGATACCGCGCGGCCGACGCGTTTCCTGCTCTTGGTCCTGATCACTCTCTGGATGTTGCTGATCACTCTGATCTGTCATAACGCTCTGTCTCTCCATAAGCGGGGAAGTCGCCGATATTCTACGCTACGCCTGCCTCAACGCCCACCCGCCCTAGAGGAAATAGCGTTGCAGAACGCAGCTCGTACGCACACCCAATTTAGCACGGTGCAGCGCGATGAAGCGCCCGGCACGCTCCCGCCCCCTATCTCTTAGCTGATAAAGAAATGCCCGGCTGGTATCCAGCTTGGTTGACCGGTGCAGAGACGCCAGAGTTTCATCCGGGCCGATCAAATGAAACCTCAGATAGCGAAAGCGGCGCTCTAGCGCCCCGAGCAGCCATGGCCGCTTGCGCATCTTCTGCTGCATCAGCACGATGGCACGCATCTCCCGCATAAAGGTGGTCAAAAAGCCAAGCTCCGCCACCCTGTCCGCAATACCCTGAGCCGTGGTCGGAACGCCACTCTTCTCCAGTGGCTGCAACAGAATCATCAGCAGGTCCCGTTGTCTGCCCTCCATCACCAGAGGGTAAAGCACCGGGTTTCCGGCAAAGCCGCCATCCCAGTAATAACGTCCGTCAATCTCCACCGCCTGATGCAGGTTCGGCAGGCAGGCCGACGCCAGCAGATGCTCGACCTGTAGCTCGGATTCACCAAACAGCCTCAATCGCCCGGTTTCAATCTCGGTGGCGGCTATATGCAGTTGAAATGGGCTGTGCCGGTTTAAGGCATCAAAATCGATCTGGCGTTCAAGAGCATCACGCAACGGATTGATATCAAAAGGATTCAAATCGTAGGGCGAGAGATGGCTGCTAAGATTCTGCCAGAACCTTCCCGCTGACCCTGCCATGCCAGCCGAAGCCACCTCCTCAGGCAGCATCAAATGGGTCCAGAAATTATGCAGCTGTTCCCGTGCCCCCTCCGCGCCGGCTTTGCGCCAGCCCTCTGCGAGCATAACCGCATTCATGGCCCCTGCACTGGTACCGCTTACCGCTTCGATGGCAAACCAGGGCTCTTCAAGCAAACGATCCAGAACACCCCAGGTAAACGCGCCGTGGGCACCTCCGCCCTGGAGGGCGAGATTAAGCTCGACCCGCTTCGACATAGCACACCTCCAATTTATTGTGCACTGCACAAAACAGTGTGCCAGTTTGCCCGCCCAGTCAAATGAAAGAATGGTGATAACAGCCCAAAACGCAAAAACCCGGCCGAAGCCGGGTTTTCAAACCGATACTGGGATCAGTTCTTTTCTTTGTCGACCAGCTTGTTAGCTGAGATCCACGGCATCATCGCACGCAGCTTCTCACCAACCTGCTCGATACCGTGTGCAGCGTTGTTACGACGGTATGCAGTCATGGACGGGTAGTTGGTAGCACCTTCAGAGATGAACATCTTGGCATATTCGCCGTTCTGGATGCGCTTCAGAGCATTGCGCATCGCAGCGCGAGACTCATCGTTAATCACTTCCGGACCGGTTACGTACTCACCATACTCCGCATTGTTGGAGATGGAGTAGTTCATGTTGGCGATACCGCCTTCGTACATCAGGTCGACGATCAGCTTGAGCTCGTGCAGACACTCGAAGTACGCCATTTCCGGCGCGTAGCCTGCTTCAACCAGAGTCTCGAAGCCCGCCTTGACCAGCTCGACACAGCCACCACACAGAACAGCCTGCTCACCGAAGAGGTCGGTTTCAGTCTCGTCTTTGAAAGTGGTTTCGATGATACCGGTACGGCCACCACCCACGCCTGATGCGTAAGACAGCGCTACGTTCTTCGCGTTACCGGAAGCATCCTGGTAGATCGCGATCAGGTCGGGGATACCACCGCCTTTGACGAACTCGGAACGTACAGTGTGACCCGGCGCCTTCGGCGCGATCATGATAACGTCCAGATCCTTGCGCGGAACAACCTGGTTGTAGTGGATAGAGAAGCCGTGAGCGAAGGCCAGAGTTGCACCCTGCTTGATGTTCGGCTCAATCTCAGTCTTGTACAGCTGGCCCTGGAACTCGTCCGGAGTCAGAATCATAACCAGATCGGCAGAAGCAACAGCATCAGCGACGTCAGCCACTTTCAGACCATGCGCTTCGGCCTTTGCGCGGGTAGCAGAGCCAGCACGCAGACCAACGGTAACGTCAACACCAGAATCTTTCAGGTTGCAGGCGTGAGCGTGGCCCTGAGAGCCGTAACCGATGATGGAAACTTTCTTGCCCTGGATGATCGACAGGTCGCAATCTTTATCGTAGTAAACTTGCATCTGAGTTCTCCGACTGGATCTCAAAACAGCGTTAATGGAATAGCCGAGGGGCACGCCTGCGCGTGCGATGGGTGAACCTTAGGCTATCCGTCACATTGCGTAAAATGATATATATGCAACGCAGTGTGCTAATATTTAAAACATCATGGATACCAAACCTTTACGCCTATTTCTCGCCCTTGCCGACAGCCTGCACTTTGGCCGCGCGGCCGATCTCTGCCATGTCAGCCCCTCCACTCTGAGCCGCTCTATCAAGCTGCTTGAGGAGGAGCTTGGCGTTGAACTGTTCGAGCGGGACAACCGAAGCGTGCGGCTGACCAGAGAAGGAGAGCGCTTTCAGGCTTATGCCCGCGACACGCTGACGCAGTGGGATCTGATCCGCAATTCACTGCTTGAGGATGCCAAGGAGCTGCACGGCGAGATCAGCGTGTACTGCTCGGTTACCGCAAGTTACAGCTTTCTGTACCAGATGCTGCGCAAATTTCGTCGTCAGTACCCACGAGTGGAGATAAAGCTGCATACGGGCGATCCGGAGCACGCCATCGGGCACGTCCTCTCCGGCCATGAGGAGATATCGATAGCGGCACGTCCCGACACACTGACCAAGGGCCTCGCCTTTCGCCCTATCGGTATAACACCTCTACTGTTCATCGCACCGCTGGAAGCGCAGGAGCAACTACCCACCAAGCTTCCATTCTCGCGCCAACAATGGCAGGAGATACCGCTGATCCTGTCCGAAAGCGGCGTGGCTCGAAATCGCGTCAACCAGTGGTTCAGTGAACGCGGCATCAAGCCCCGCATCTACGCTCAGGTTGCGGGCAACGAGGCTATCGTCAGTATGGTGAGCTTGGGTTTTGGAATCGGGGTGGTGCCACGCATCGTTCTCGAAAACAGCCCGCTGGCCGATAAAGTCCGCGTACTCGAGGTCCAGCCCGAGCTGGAACCTTACGAAATCGGGCTTTTTGCCCTCGAAAAGAAACTGCGCAGCCCCCTGATCAACGCCTTCTGGTCCCTATCCTAGAAAGCTACCCTTGAGTAACACCACCCTCTCAGCGGTGCCCTTTTGGAGCGTAGGGTGTACGACATCTTGCATCACCGAAAGGCCCTCCGGCCTTGACCCAAGCATCGCCCGGCGAATACTGCAGGCAAATCCGGTATTGGTCGACACGACTCTCCCACAGATACCAGGGTGCCGGAGCGGCGAAGGCCTGCACCACCCAGATAGTGAGCAGACAGGCAACAATAGCAATCGCTATCCGCATAAACACCTTGTTGGTCCCCGCTTCTATGACTCTCCGTTCTCTAGACTGAAAAGCGGATTCTTGGTTCCCTGCCCTCGCGTCCCCGTGCCACCTCTTACCCACTTTTCGGCGCGCACAAAAAAGCCGCCCAAAGGCGGCTTTCTAAGTGCAAGAGCGGCAGAACCCGTTAGAGGCTCAGCACCTTCTCGCCACGTGCGATGCCGGACACGCCCGAACGCACAACTTCCATGATGCTGGCCATGTTACCGAGCGATGCAATGAACGCATCGAGCTTATCCGATGCCCCGATCAGCTGAACCGTATAGGTGTTCGGCGTAACATCGATGATCTGACCCCGGAAAATATCGCAGGTACGCTTGATCTCCGCACGCATCTGGCCGTTGGCCTTGAGTTTGATCATCATCAGCTCACGCTCGATGTGATCGCCTTCGGAAAGATCAACCACCTTGACCACGTCAATCAGCTTGTTCAGCTGTTTGGTGATCTGCTCAACCACACGATCGTTGCCGATTGTGGTGACGGTCAGACGCGACAGGGTCGCATCTTCAGTCGGCGCCACAGTCAGCGACTCGATGTTGTAGTTACGCTGCGAGAAGAGTCCGACAACCCGCGACAGCGCACCCGGTTCGTTTTCCAACAGAACTGAAATGATATGACGCATGATCAGGTCCTCTCCGTCTTGCTCAGCCACATGTCACGCATTGAGCCTCGCGGCACCTGCATCGGGTAGACATGCTCATACGGGTCGACTGCGATATCCATGAAGACCAGTCGATCCTTCAATGCAAATGCTTCGCGCATCGCACCTTCAAGATCGGCGTACTTGTCGACCTTCATGCCGACATGACCATACGCCTCGACCAGCTTGACGAAGTCCGGCAGGGATTTCATGTAGGACTGCGAGTGACGTGACTCGTAGTTCATATCCTGCCACTGTCGCACCATACCCAGAGACTGGTTGTTCAGGCAGAGGATCTTCACCGGAATATCGTACTGCTTGCAGGTGGAGAGCTCCTGGATGTTCATCTGGATACTGCCCTCACCGGTTACGCAGGCAACATCCGCATCCGGGAAGTTCATCTTCACGCCCATCGCCGCCGGGAAACCGAAACCCATGGTGCCGAGGCCACCGGAGTTGATCCAGCGATTCGGCTTGTTGAACTTGTAATACTGCGCCGCGAACATCTGATGCTGACCTACGTCGGAACAGACAAAGGCATCACCGTTGGTGACCTTGCTCAGCATCTCGATGACCTGCTGCGGCTTCATCAGTTCGGAGTCGTCGGTACGGTAGTGACCGCCATGACGGCCGCGCCACTCGTCGATCTGCTTCCACCAGCTATCGATGGCCGCCGCATCGGGCTTCTTGGTGCTCTCTTTAACCAGAGACACCATCTCTTCGAGCACCACCTTGGAGGGTCCGACGATCGGTACATCAGCGCGTATGGTCTTGGAGATCGAAGCCGGGTCGATATCGATATGGATGATACGTGCGGTCGGACAGAACTTATCGGTGGCGTTAGTGACGCGGTCATCAAAACGCGCACCGACGGCCAGGATCAGGTCGGCATGGTGCATCGCCATGTTGGCTTCGTAGCTACCGTGCATCCCCAGCATACCGAGGAACTGACGGTCGGTACCCGGATAGCCGCCAAGCCCCATCAGGGTATTGGTGACCGGGAAATTCAGCAGTTTCGCCAGTTCGGTCAGTTCAGCGCTGGCATCGCCAATGACAATACCGCCACCGGTGTAGATGACCGGGCGACGCGCCTGCAGCAACATATCCACAGCCTTGCGAATCTGCCCGCTGTGGCCGCGGCTGATCGGGTTATAGGAGCGCAGCTTGACCGACTTCGGATACTCATACGGGAAGCGATCGGTCGGCGTGGTCATATCCTTGGGGATATCCACGACAACAGGACCCGGACGGCCACTCTGAGCGATATAGAATGCCTTCTTGATCGTCGACGGAATATCTTCAGCCCGCTGAACGCTGAAGTTGTGCTTCACTATCGGACGGGAGATACCGAGCATGTCGGTTTCCTGGAAGGCGTCTTCGCCGATCAGGTGACTCATGACCTGGCCGGTGATCACCACCATCGGGATAGAGTCGGTAAAGGCGGTTGCGATACCCGTTACGGCATTGGTAGCCCCAGGTCCTGAGGTGACCAGCGCAACGCCGGCCTTTCCGGTCGCGCGCGCATAGGCATCAGCCATATGGGTGGCAGCCTGCTCATGGCGCACCAGGACATGCTGAACATCGTCCTGCTGAAACAGCGCGTCATACACATGCAGAAGCGCGCCGCCCGGATAGCCGTAGATGTACTTGACGCCCTCATCACGAAGGGCGCGTACTACCATTTCTGCGCCTGAAAGTTGTTCCACGTTATTACCCTCTACTCAGCACCGACAACCCAGTGTGCCGGTGGTAAACAGTTCAAGTTAAGTGCTTCTGAACCCACACCCGTAACCCCGGCGTTGGTGACGCCGTCACGGACACGATCCGATCAGTTCGGATACCCATCTGAATGAGCGGTGGATTCGGAGCAGACCGGAGCAAGGATCACTTCGCTTGGTCTTATCTGTTCTGAGCCCTAAGCCGGGTACTGCTTAATTAGCCACATACAATGCGCCTGTGGACGGGGGTTTCCTGCGCCACAGGCCAAAAAGAGCCCGACATTTTCGCACTTAGCTATATTTTGATCAACCGGACAGGCTGTTTTATGACGCAAAAACAGACCTATAGGCAGCTTAAAGCGCTCGGGTTATAGTGAGCGGCATAAGGCGACAAGGAGTAGCACTGATGAAAGTATCCGAGATCAAGAACAAAGAGCGCGTCATCGACGAGCTGATGCTGTTTATTCGCAAGGTGATCAACGAGCCGGAAATCTGCGATATTGCCAAGCAGATAGCCCGCAAGCATATCAATGAAAAGGACGTGGATCAGCTGATCGCCGACGAGCTCTCAAACACGACCAACGTGAAGATTGCCATCGAAAAGAGCGACGCCGACCTGCTGTTTCTGGAACTGCTCAAGGATCTGGTACGCGACGAAAAGGCTCTTTACTGAGCCTTTTCAGAAACCTGCCATTTATTCCGGTGCCACGACCCACTCGCACAGCACAGAGCCGGGCGTATCACACCCCAACCCCTGAGCCAGCAACGGCACAGCCTGCTCAAGCTGCTGGTCGAGCTGCCAGGGCGGATTGACCACCAACATCCCGGCCCCGTACATACCGCCGCTATCCTCGGGTGCCACTTTCAGCTCACTGCGCAGAACTGCCCCCTGAGCCTCAGCCTTAACGCCCTCAATCAGGCCCTGCCAGCGGTTGGCGGCCAGCAACGGATACCAGATGGCAAATATGCCGGTGGGCCAGCGCCGCTGGGCCTTTGCCAGAAAACGCACGACCTGCGCGTACTCTTCCTTGACCTCATATGAGGGATCGATCAGCACCATCCCGCGGCGCGGCGTTGGCGGCAACAACGCACCAACGCCCTCGTAGCCATCCCGGTGATGCACAGCAACCCGTGCATCGCGCTCGAATACACAGCGTAGCGCTTCAACCTCTGTCGGGTGCAGCTCCATCAGCCGGATACGATCGTCATCACGGGCCATACCCGCGGCGATAGTGGGCGACCCCGGATAGTGCTGCAAAGCGCCACCGCTATTCACCCGTTTAACCTGCTCCAGATACAGGCGCAAGGGTTCAGGCCACTCTGTTTCCCAGACTCGCGCAATCCCTTGGCGGTACTCCCCTGTCTTCTGCGCTTGCGCATCATCCAGATCGTAGAGCGCCCTGCCGCTATGCGTTTCGAGGTAACTCCAGGGCTTGGCTTTGCGATTGAGGGAATCAAGCAGCAGGGTCAGAACAAGATGCTTGTGGAGATCGGCAAAATTGCCGGCATGGAAGCCGTGCTGATAGCTGAGCATGAAAACAGGTCCGGTAACAGGAAAACGGTACCGCGTCAGTAAATACGCGGTACTTGGAGGTGAGGAAACACAGTCGCCAAACCGGTCGCGATCTCTTTCAGACGCGGCCAGCTTTCCTCGTACAATACGGTATCACCCGATTCGGCATAGGCACCCATCAAGCCGGGCATACCGCTATAGGGCTGATAGAGCGATCCGTTGGTCTGGCCACTGCACTCAAAATGGCCTGGGCCGGTTTTTGAAAACGCCCAGCCGGTGCCACCCCATACAGGAGGCTGATCGGCCCCCTCAACCAGGCAGATGCGTGCGTGCTTGAGCACCAGTGCATAGCCGGGCTGCCCGTTGCGCACCACATCAAAGGCATTCATCACCGCACCCGGTGATACCGACAGGGTAACCAGCGCCCAGCGTTTCTCATCAAGATTGCGCATCGTCACCACCACCTGCTGTTCATTGGGCGAATGGATCGCCCCACCGACGCGGTAATCACGACTCATCGGCAGCGGGTTGGACATCCGGTAAAGCGGTGCGCCCAGATAGTGTGAAATTAATGACAATGCCAGTTGTTGTTCGGCGCCATAGCCGCCGAGCCGGGACACATTAAGTGCCTTTGGCGTTACAGAATCCTGAGGTTTCACAGGCTCCGGCGGTTTGCCCGCACAGCCGGCCAACAAGGCGGCCACGACCGCCGCGCCAAGCAACGGCCTGAACAATCTCTTCACCGACATGCGGCGACTCCTTAGCGTACGCTGGCTATATATTTGGATAGATGCGCCATCTTGTCGGGGTCATCGTCGGCAAACTGCACCCTCACCTCCACATAGGGTGAGTCCATCCTCGCCTCGGTTGCCTGCACAGACAGCACAAAACCGTTTATACGGGCAACAGAATCGCCGGAAAGTTGCTCGATATCGACCACAACCTGCTCAAGCAGTACAGGAAAAACGTGTTCGTTCTTGATCACCACCTTCACTTCACGCAGCGTCAAGTCCTTGATCGCGCACTTGAAGGTCTGATCGCTGCAACGCAGTTGCGCCAGCCCCTTGGGCTTGGGCATCGACTTCGCAGCGGGCTCCTTGCGGGATTTATCCTCCTGCAACAGCTTGGCCGCCCGTTCCTGCTGCTCCAGACTCAAACGCCCGCCTTTACCCAGAGCCTTGACGATTTTCTGTACCAACTGCTCGCTGGTAAACGGCTTACCCAGGTAATCGTTTACCCCGGCCTGAATCGCCTTGAGCACGTATTCACGCTCACCACGACTGGTCACCATGAGGAACGGCACCGTGTTGTATTCGGGACGGCTCCGGGTCCACTGCAACAGTTCGAGGCCGCTCATTTGCGGCATCTCCCAGTCGCACAGGATGAGGTCATACTGGCGTGCCTGCATCGCTTTCACCGCATCCCGGCCATTCTCGAACGCATCAACAACGCTTTCGGGAAAGGCATCACGCACCATCGACGTCACCCGTTCACGGATAAACCGGGCGTCATCGACTACCAGCACTTTAAGTTTGCTCATCAGATCAATCTATATCCGTTTGATAGCGAATTGTGACACTGTCCCATAATCGGCGCGTTGACTGAAGCCCCCGCCCCGCATGCCGCAATTTCCTGCGGCCGGCAGTTGATCAATATTCGATTCTGACACAGGCTGCCGCGCGTTTCGCCTTGGCTATTGCTTCATCGATCGACTCGGCGCATGCCAGCGCCACACCCAGGCGGCGACTCCCGGCAATTTCAGGCTTGCCGAAAAGGCGCAACTGGGTATCGGATTGCGCCAGCGCCTCGGCGATACCCGCAAAACGCAGATTCACTGAGTGCCCCTCACCCAGGATAACAGCCGACGCACTGGCACCACGCTGACGGATCGGCCCGACAGGCAGCCCGAGAATTGCGCGCACATGCAGTGCGAATTCGGACAGGTCCTGGGAGATCAGCGTCACCAGACCGGTATCATGCGGACGGGGCGAAACCTCGCTGAACCACACTTCATCGCCTTTGACGAACAGCTCAACGCCGTAGATACCGAACCCCGCCAAATTCTCGACAACCGCCCGGGCAACGTCTTGAGCACGCTCCAGCGCCAACGGCGACATTGCCTGCGGCTGCCAGGACTCGCGATAGTCCCCCCCCTCCTGACGATGTCCTATCGGTGCGCAGAATTGGATACCGTCGACGGCATTAACGGTCAGCAACGTGATCTCATAATCGAAGTCTATAAAACCTTCGACAATCACCCGCCCCTGACCCGCTCGACCGCCCGCCTGAGCATACTCCCAGGCTGTCTGGATATCGGTATCTTCGCGCACCAGCGACTGCCCCTTGCCTGAGGAGCTCATAACCGGTTTGACGACGCAGGGTAGACCAATCTCGACAACAGCCGCCCTGTATTCGTGCTCAGTGTCGGCAAAACGGTAGGGCGATGTCGGCAAGCCCAACTCCTCAGCCGCCAGACGGCGAATCCCCTCTCGATCCATGGTCAGTCGGGCCGCGCGGGCCGTCGGTACCACCTTGAACCCTTCACCTTCGAGCTCCAGCAGGGTTTGGGTCGCCAGCGCCTCAATCTCCGGCACGATGAGGTCAGGCTTTTCCAGCTCGATCACGCGGCGAAGCGCTGCACCATCGAGCATATTGATTGTATGACTGCGGTGGGCGACTTGCATCGCCGGGGCATTGTCATAGCGGTCAACGGCGATAACCTCGATACCAAAACGCTGGAGTTCAATCACCACCTCTTTGCCCAACTCTCCACAACCGCAGAGCATGACACGAGTAGCACCCAGGGTGAGGGCTGTTCCCAACATGGTTGTATCCTTTTCATGGCAAGCTGAAATTGGGCGCTATTGTAACAGCGATGAACATAAAAAAAGGTGCCCGAAAGCACCTTCATCATCCCAGCTGCCAGCTCCAACTAGCAGCAGTGCACTGCGTGCTTAATGCTTCATCAGCTGTTCCAGCACCACGGAATACTCTGCAAGGTCAGCATCATAGTAGACACCATAAAAGGCCGGATAGCTAAAATGTGCAGCGTATTCAGGCGGCTGTTTCACTGGCATGGAGACCTGCGGGTGGGCCTGCAGAAAAGCGTGGGTCATCATCGGCTCCATAAAGATGATGTCGCCATCGTAGAATCCGTAGATAAAGGTTTGAGTGAACGCTTTGCCCTGAAACTCATCGCTACCGGGGTCGATCGCGTGGGCTCCCATTCGCGGCACTTCCGTGCCTTCGGGCAGTACGTAGTCCACTGGCATATAGCTAGGCTCCGGCGCTTTGCGGGCTCTGGCAAGATCATCCCCCGTCGCTGTAATGGCGTTACGCTTTGCATCATCGATTACAAAAAAGTGGAAATCAAAATGCGGCAGGTCGTACACCCCCGGCGGAATATGCCCCTGGGGGTTCCAATCCAGCGTCACATGGTTATACCCGGATACCGAAGCCTCTGGTGGCAGGCTGAGCAGATACTCGGCTTCCCCGTGCTCGGCATGCTCAGGCAAACCGGACAAAGCCGTTTCGCTAAACCGCACACCCAGATTGGTGGCCTCACCCGTTTCATCCAGCGTGACAAACGTCCATGCCTGCCCCTGACCAACATCCACCGGGGGCCCGTTGTACGTGCCCGCTCGAGACGCCGTGCGTGATTCATACGCACAGCCAACACCCATCGCGGCCAAACCACATATCAACAGAACCTTGGAAACTATCGTTTGAGCCTTTAAATGACGGAACATAGGGGACCTCCCTGCTCCAATAAAGGTGACCGCTGGGCAGACCTGCACCTTGGTCGGGCTCAGTAAGCATGGGTCGGCGCGCTGCTTTTTTCCAGAGCAGCCCAGCGCCAATCGAGAGCGGGCACCTTCGATCGATTGCCACCCCTTGGCACCATCGCTTTGGCCCTCGCGGCGAAACCCGACTAGAGTTGATGGGTACCATCTAACCCAACCACGTAAAATAGGGATATTCACACGATGAAACGAACACTCATTACGGCGGGCTTCTGCGCGCTTATCAGTACGTTCAGCTTCGCCGAAACACCCTCTCCGGACGGTGCTGAGGTGTACATCATATCCCCGGCGGACGGTGCGACGGTTCCGAAAACCTTTACCGTACAGTTCGGGCTCAAGGGAATGGGTATCGCACCTGCCGGTACTGAAAAGGAAAACACAGGACACCACCATCTGATGATCGATGGCAAACAGGCGCCCGCCATGGGAAGCCCGATGGGCAAAGAGGTCAAACACTTCGGTGGCGGACAGACCGAAACCACTCTGACACTGGAACCAGGCCCGCACACGCTGCAGCTGATTATGGGTGACATGGCCCATATGCCTCACCACCCACCGGTCATGTCAAAGCCGATCACGGTTACTGTGGAGTAACCGGCCCGCTAAAAGACTGAAGCAGTGGCCGAATGCTCGATTCAGCCGGCTTCGGTCTATCCAGGCAAATCAGCCCACCAATCTACCTAGAAAAAAGGTAATAACTACACAAACAACCCGTTATACAGATTTCCATACTGGTTCTACAGTGTCCCTATTGGTTATTCATCGTGAAGGGAAAGAGACAATGGCAAGCGTGGTCAAAGAAACCGTTACCCGTGTACACCACTGGAATGACACCCTGTTTTCAATTCGTACCAGCCGTGGTCAGTCACTGCGTTTCGAAAACGGCCACTTTGTCATGCTCGGTCTCGAAGTTGACGGCCTTCCCCTGATGCGCGCCTATAGCATCGCCAGTGCCAACTATGAAGAGGAACTGGAGTTTTTCAGCATCAAGGTGCCCGATGGCCCTCTCACGTCCCGCCTGCAGAATATTCAGGTAGGGGACGAAGTGCTTGTCAGTACCAAGCCCACCGGCACACTGGTCAGCGGACATCTGCTCGATGGTAAACATCTGTATCTGCTCAGCACGGGCACCGGTCTAGCGCCGTTCATGAGCATCATCAAGGATCCCGAGATCTACGAGCAGTTCGACAAGGTGATCCTGGTTCATGGCGTTCGCCATGTATCGGAACTGGCTTACCGTGAGTTCATCGAGCGGGAACTCCCCGACAATGAACTGTTTGGCGAGCTGGTACGCGAGAAGCTGATCTACTACCCCACGGTTACCCGCGAAGCGTTCACCAACAACGGTCGACTGACCGATCTGATGCTCTCCGGTCGCCTGTTTCGGGACATCGGTCTGCCCACGCCGAACAGGGATGATGACCGTTTCATGATCTGCGGCAGCCCCAGCATGCTAAAGGACACCTGCGCCATTCTGGATGAGTGGGGCTTCGAGGAGTCGCGCCACGGCGAACGGTCCCACTATGTGATCGAGCGCGCATTCGTCGAGCGCTGATACCCTGCGCCCTCAGGCGGCGGTCAATACCCCCTAACGACCGCCCGCTACTTCCAGTATGGATCCGGTGACATAGGACGCCTCGTCGGACAGTAACCAGGCGATGGCGTTTGCAACCTCATCGGGCTGACCTCCGCGCTTCATCGGCAGCATCGGCCCTATCCGGTCGACACGTCCCGGCTCACCGCCATCGGCATGAATGTCGGTGTAGATAAGCCCCGGACTCACCGCATTGACGCGCACACCCTGTCCCGCCAGCTCAGTCGCCAGCCCCTTGGTGAGAGACTCGACGGCGCCCTTGGACGCGGCGTAGTCGACATATTCAAACGGTGCCCCCAGACGCGCGGCAACCGAAGACAGATTCACGATCGCGCCACCGAATGAGAAACGCCGGGCCGCCTCACGGCAGCAGAGAAAACAGCTGGTCACATTAGCCTGCATCACGCGTGTGAAACGCTCGACATCGACATCCGCGAGTCTCGACTGGGTAAATAGAACCCCGACATTATTCACCAGGTGCGTTACGGGCCCCAGCCTGTGCGATACATCATCAAACAGACGCACCACTTCAGACTCGTCCGACACATCCGCCTGTAGCGCTACGGCGCGTCCTCCCTGCGCCGTTATAGCGTCCACAACCGCCTGTGCCTGCTCTTTACGCTCTCGATAGTTGACGCAAACCCCATACCCTTGAGCCGCCAGCAATTTTGCGGTCGAGGCGCCAATGCCACGGCTTGCACCGGTTACGATTACCACCTTGCTCATCACGACTCTCCCTTTCTTTTTTTGCGAGACGGCATCTCATCATAGGCCGGCAGACTGTCCGGATCGGTAAACCACACCGCCCGGGAGGCACAGAAAATGCTCTGCGAAGGCCGCAACTCCGGATCGGCATCGAGCGTCCCTGCCGGTACGACAACAGCCTTTCCCGTCTGTGCCTGCCACGGCAAGGAAGAGCCGCAGCAGCGGCAGAACGCCGTCGCAAAGTGCTTGGCCTCTGGCAGCGCAAAGCGGGCGACATGCACCTCCCCTTTCGTCCACCTGAACTGATCAGGGGCGACGAACATGTTGGCCGAGAAGGCTCCACCGGTGAACTTGCGACAGCGAGAACAGTGGCAGTACTGAAAAATACCGAGGTGACCGGTGATCTCGTATTGGACGCTGCCACATAAGCAACTGCCCGCAACCCTGTAGTCAGACATGTCTACTCCCCTGCGCTGTATTGGTCTTTTTCTCATTCTGGTTGGCAATACAGTCTGACGGCAAGTCGGGACCGGTCGATTTTCGCCGCAACCCCCCCCAGCGCCAGTTCGATCAGACCTTCACATAATTTATCGTTTTACGATAATTTTTTATTGACCTGAAATATATACAAGACTATCTTAAGCGCCATATGCACAACCAAGACAATCAATCATGCACAGCGACAACACATCGACAGCGATCAAAAAAACGGCGTTCTGGCTGAATCTGCTCATCCTTGGCACATTGGCGCTGTCACTGGGCGAGATGATGTTTACCTTTGCCAGCGACATCCCTGTCACACTGTCGATCAATGGTGAATTCTGGACACGCCCTATCTCGGGCTTTGAAGCAGGTGACAGAGTCGTCCTCGTGACGCTGATCAGCCTTGGCAAACTGCTCTGGATAGGAGTGCTCTATCAGTTCTGGACGTTGTGCAGCCTGTACAAGCGCAACCAGATCTTTACCGTAGCTAACGCGCGATGCTTCAAACATACAGGTGTGATACTGGTGATGATCGCAGTTGTCGAGGTCGCCCTTGTACCTGCTATCGGTGGCTACCTGATGTACCGCGCGATCATCCCGAAAATGCCGGATATCAAGTACGCTTTGCTGTTCAATCTGGACACACTAGTCCCCGGCGTTTTTTTCTGGCTCATCGCCAGGATCATGGAGTGTGCAGCCGCGATGAAGGATGAATCAGAACTAACGATATGAAGACAACTGGTAATTAAGAGATTATGCCGATCATCGTGAATCTCGACGTCATGCTCGCCAAGCGAAAGATGCGCCTCTCGGAACTGTCCGAACGCATCGACATTACCCTTGCGAACCTGTCGATACTCAAAACCGGAAAAGCAAAAGCCATTCGTTTTTCCACGCTGGAAAAACTGTGTGAAGTTCTTGAGTGCCAGCCCGCTGACATTCTCGAATATAAACCTGATGCAGATGGAAACGAGGATATTGAATCCGATTAAACGCTAAAACCCACCCTTGATATAAAGGACTACCATGAAACTCCACACACTACTTCTCATACCCGCAGTCATGGGCATGGGGGCGCTCCCCCTCGCCTCACAGGCAGCCGAAGACAGCTTCTACGCAGGCGGCGCTTTGGTTAACTCAGGCTATGTGGTAGACGACGGCGACTTCACAAAAGAGCGCGATACGTCGACCACGTCGGTCGGTGTATACGTCGGCTACAAACAGTTCTTGAGCGGCGGCTTCTTTGGCGCTGGCGAGGCGTTCTACCACGACACCTCCCAGAGCAACAGCTACGGTAACGGCGACCGGGTCAATGTCGAATCCCAATATGGCATCAAAGGCCATTTGGGTTACGAGTGGAACTCTGGATTCTCGCTGTACGGTATCGCCGGCGTCGCCAACCTTGAGTACGACGTCAGACTTAACGACGAAAAAGCCGACAACAGCGGTTTCTCCGCAATATACGGAGCCGGCGCGGCGTATCGTATCAACCAACAGCTGTCGACCAACTTCGAAGTGATCAGCGCCTCTGACGAGATCGACATCGCGGGTGACAAGGACAAATCCGCATCCCTGATGAGTCTGAGATTAGGGGTTTCTTACCACTTCTAGTCGGACCTCGCGCGATGAAGATGAACCAGACAAGCGGTAACGTCCTGAATCCGCACCGGAGCGCTCGCGACCTTTAAGCGGCATCCATCCGGCCACTAGGACTCCGGACTCACACGTTTCGAACCGACATTTGCACACCGAGCGCGAGTAGAGCGATTCTACCCCGATAGGCGGTGAGGGATTCGTGCGTCCGAAATTTACGCAAACCGTATTTAACGGTTCAGCCAAGTCGATATATCACATGCTCACAAGCCGCGTCTGACGCGGCTTTTTTATTCACTTTCACACTCGTGCATCTTCGCCTCACAGACACCGCTTCACTCACCAGAGTCAACCAACGAACACATTTCGCACCATATTAGTGCATATGCAAACACTGACACACGACTCCCGTGTAACCCAACCGCACAATCACCCTTATTTACATGAAATATTTCATCTAAACCGACCAGAATCACCAGCAAACAAACCAGACCAAAACAGTATATATTTTAGATAAAACCAGCTTTATTTACCGCATAATCGCAAATTATAGAGATTTAAAGCTAAATAATTAGCAATAAAAAGATTATTAATTCGGCGTCCAAAAAAGCGATCAATAAGGTGAAAAAAACTCAAATTAACGTGTACTAATAGTCGTTTGTTTTACGCACAAGTAAGGAGCATCATCCGCATCAAAGTTGGGCACACACCAACACTAACGAATGAATATAGAGTGATATCCGCGCGATCGCGATATCGCTTAAGCGAGGTTCCTCAGATGTCTACTTACGATCTATACCTGCGCGGCGACAGCAAAATTCGCCTACTTGACGTTAAGTCTCTCTTCAAAGCATTCGATGCAGAGCACCCGGTTGTCGTGCTTGGCCGAGCCCTGAGCGCGCGCCTGACCGAGCGGAAATACCGCAAGACTCTGAGCAGCCTGCTCAAGTACGACGATCACGTTCTGGACGATATCGGCATGACTCGCGGTGAGCTGCTCATGGCACTTGAACTGCCGCTGAGCACCAGCGCCAAGATGGCCCTGAGCCAGTGGCGTGAAGAGCGTCGGATCACAGGCTAAGCCCCGATCCGAAAGACACAGCAGCCCGCCTAACGCTACGGGCTGCTGAACGTCTCGACTTACTTAAGTTTTCAAGCACCTCTCGGAACACCTGCACGCCTGAAGTCTGGCTCCAACCTCAGGGTTCACACAGACTTTTCCGCCCCCCCCTGTACGCCCATACTGCTATCAGTCGGCCAACACCTCTGTACTGATGGTTCGATCGCCCTCTAGTTCAAAGCCATCCCGTGAGTTCATGTCTGCGTAACGGATTGCCCGGTTCCAGCAGGCTGCGACGTTATGCCTCACTTCAGACGCTCACCATTTCCCTACAATCTGCAGCAGTTTTTAATTAGCGCCGTACTGACGACCTGCTTCGTCGCGTGCCCCCTTTACGCCATTGACGCTATCGCTAGTTACACGGCCATTGGGTATCTTCAGGAGTTTCCATGAATATCAAACCCCGTCGTTTCCCGGCCCAGCCTGGACGGCTATCGCTGGCACTCGTTTGCTCGGCGATGGCGCCCTTTACCCTCGCCCAAGAGGCTGAAACACAGCCCATGGTGATTCTCGTCAAAGGCAAACCCAGCCCACTGGAAAATGCTGAGCAGCTTCCCCCTTCAGTCGTCGATCAGCTACGCGCTGCCACCAGCGACACCGCCAGCCTGCTAAGGGACATACCGGGGGTCAGCCTCAACGCTGCGGGCGGTGTATCCAGCCTACCCTCTATTCGTGGACTGGCGGACGACCGACTGCGGATCAAGGTCGATGGTATGGACCTGATCGCCACTTGCCCTAACCACATGAACCCGCCGCTCTCTTACGTCGATCCCAGTAACATCGGCCAGATCAAGGTATTCGCCGGTATCACACCGGTCAGTGTCGGTGGTGACAGTATCGGCGGCACCATCGTTGCCGAGAAGTCGGAGCCAGAGTTCGCGCCTGCCGGCGAATCTGCTCTGAACAAAGGCGAGATTGGCGCTTTCTACCGCAGCAACAACAACGCGGTGGGCGGTAACCTGAACGCGACCCATGCCACTGAGGAGCTCAGCATCCACTACAGCGGCTCCTGGAGCAAGGCGGATAACTACACCGCCGGGGACGATTTCAAGACTACGTACGATTCCGGACGTCCGGGCCACACACTGCCACTGGACGAGGTCGGCTCCAGCGCTTACAAGACCCAGAACCATACCCTGAACCTGGCGTTCAAGGCGGGCGACGACCTGTTTGAGACGCAGCTGAGCTATCAGAACATGCCGGAGCAGCTCTACCCCAACCAGCGCATGGACCTGCTGGATAACGAACAGAGGCTGATCAACCTCGCCTGGACCCGCCAGACGGATTGGGGCCATCTGGAAACCCGCCTCTATCATGAGACCGTAGATCACTTCATGGACTTCGGCGCCGACAAACGTTACTGGTATGCCATGGATTCCATGGTCATGGGTGATGCGATCAACGGATATCCCTGCACCGTCGAGGGCGACTATGATCCGACCTGCGCTGCAGGTATGCCGATGTACTCCGAGAGCGAAAATACCGGCCTGAGCCTCAAGGCCGATATCGTCCTGAACCCTGAGCAGATACTCCGCGTCGGCACCGAGCTGCAGCGCTACCGTCTTGACGACTACTGGACCGCCTCCGGCGGCGGCATGGGGCCAGACACCTTCCTCAACATCAACAGCGGTCAGCGCGACCGTGCAGCGCTGTTTACCGAAGTGGAAACCGAGCACAATAGGCGTTGGACCACGCTGCTGGGGGTTCGCTACGAGCGCGTCCACATGGATGCCGACGAGGTACACGGCTACAACGATACCAAACTTAACCAGGGCCCCGAAGCCGCTGCTTTCAACGCTCAGGATCGCGATCAGAGCGATGACAACCTGGATCTGACTGCACTGGCACGCTATCGCCACGATGACACACTGGACATCGAACTGGGCCTGGCACGAAAGGTACGCTCACCCAACCTGTATGAACGCTACACTTGGTCCAGCTGGGCGATGGCCGCCACCATGAACAACTTTGTCGGAGACGGTAACGGCTATGTCGGTGATATAGACCTGAAACCGGAGACCGCCTACACCGCATCGGTCACCTTCGACTGGCATGACACCGACCGTAGCCGGACATTCCGAGCGACTCCTTTCTACACCTATGTGGACGACTATATCGATGCCATTGCGCTATCGAGTTGGACCGATGATCAGTTTAATGTGTTGCAGTACGCCAACCAGGATGCGCGCCTGTACGGTATCGATCTCTCGATGCATCTACCGCTGGTAAACAACGCTTGGGGTGTCTGGGGACTGGACAGCGTAATCAACTACACCAAAGGTGAAAATCGCAAGACCGGCGATGAGCTTTACAACATCATGCCGCTGAACGGACGCTTCACTCTGACCCAGCAGAAAGCGGGTTGGGACAATAGCGTCGAATGGGTGGTCGTCGGCGCCAAGGATGACACCTCTGACGTGCGTAATGAGATCAGCACCGGCGGCTACAGCCTGCTCAACCTGCGCGCCAGCCACAGCTGGCAGGCAGTACGTCTGGATTTCGGCATCGAAAACCTGTTTGACCGCGGCTACGCGCTACCGACCGGCGGCTCCTACATAGGCCAGGGCAAAACCATGTCGATGAACGCCACCCCTTGGGGTATCGCTGTGCCGGGCATGGGCCGCTCTGCTTACGTGGGCGTGAACCTGAGGTTCTAAGCAGCACGCCAAATCACCGACACACACAAAAAAGGGTGCCCCACAAAGGCACCCTTTTTTTATACACAGTTAAGAATCAGGCAAAAACGAAGTACTTACGAACAGTTTCAACCACTTCCCAGGTGCCTTTCATGGTAACCGTCTGGCCAACACATCTTCCCGCGACCGACTAGCACGCCAGCAATAAGCGCCCATCTATTTTTAAGTGGGCACTTATCATGACGACCGACACGATCCGCAAGCGTCGCCGCCATTCTCCTGAGTTCAAAGCCGCGGTGATCTCCGCCTGCCTCCAGCCAGGTGCTTCTGTCGCTCAGGTGGCGCGTGAACATGAGCTCAATGCTAACCAGGTGCAGACCTGGATCCGTACGGCTCGCCAACGGGGACTCCAACACAACAGGCTCCCGGCGCCGAACGATTTTGTGAAGCTCCCGCTGTATGCCTCAGCGCCTTCGGCTTCTTCCCCTGCTCACGAACCAAGCGAGATCCGTATCGAGATCCCCACGCTACGAGGCTCCATCTCAGTGTGCTGGCCGACCGCCGCTGCCGACCAATGTGCTCGCTGGCTCAAGGAACTGCTGCAATGATCCGCATTGATGAGATCTGGCTGGCCACCACGCCGATGGATATGCGGGCCGGTCCCGAGACGACATTGGCTCGGGTGGTGAAGGTGTTCGGTGAGGCCCGCCCTCACTGCGCCTATCTGTTCGCCAACAAGCGCGGCAACCGGATGAAAGCACTGCTCCATGACGGACTGGGTATCTGGCTCTGCGCCCGTCGCTTGAACCAAGGCAAGTTCCACTGGACCGAGATCTGGCGCGCGATCAAGCCCTTCAGCAGAGTCATCAAACCATCCAACAGCGCGATCTGAAAATAGGACAACTCACGTACGAAGTGGTCCTGCTCAAACACCATGAGTACGGCCAGCGTAGTGAACACCTCAACGTGCTTCAGATCAGCCTGCTGGACGAGGTGGTCGATGCCGATATTGCGGCGATCGAAGCGGAACTGGAGCAGCTGAACGCAGCAACGGCGACCAGGCCGGGGAACGCCAGCCCAAGCGCTCACCGCTCCCAACTGAACTGCCCCGTACCGAGATCCGCCATGAGCCGGAGAATACCCAGTGCCGCTGCGGCTGCCAGCACGCGCGTGACATGCTCGGTGACTGGACCGGCAAGCTGGTCTGCGATGACTATAGCGGCTACAAGGCGGGCTTCGAGCGGGGAATTACCGAGATCGGCTGCATGGCCCACGCCCGACGTAAGTTCATCGAACTGCATGTGGCAGGCAAGAGTCAGATCGCCGGCCAAGCAGTGGACTACATCAAGCAGCTATACAAGGTTGAGCAGGATGCCCGCGACTTGACCGCCGATGAGCGGCAACAGCTCCGGCAAGAGCACTCAAAGCCGATCCTCAAAACCCTGCATGAATGGATACTTGCGCAGCGGCTGAAAGTGCCGGACGGCACGGCGAGCGAATGCCTTGAACTATAGCCTCAAGCGCTGGGCCGCGCTGACACGCTATCTGGATGACGGGTCGATCCCGATCGACAACAACCCAATCGAGAATCTGATCCGGCCCTGGGCGCTCGGTCGGAAAAACTGGTTGTTCGCCGGCTCCTTGCGCAGTGTCCGACGTGCCGCTGCGGTGATGAGCCTGATCCAGTCCGCCAAGCTGAACGGGCATGAGCCGTATGCCTATCTGAAAGATGTGCTGACACGGTTACCGACCCAGAAGGCTAGTGCGATCAACGAGCTGCTACCCCATAACTGGAATCCCACCACCGATCACTGACAAGGTGTGATCACCGAACGCATACTCTGCAGCGGCTTAAAGAAGCAAGCAGATCGCCAACGCAGAAATCAAACGATTGACGGAGCGGTTAGGCAAAAGCCGGCTGCCGCTATCCCCCTTATGACCAGTCTTTATATTTTCCACTGATCAATTCTACGTCACCCATAAAACCATCCTTTTGGCTGATGAGCGGCCGTGGCTAGCTCACTAACATACGTTCGAAATTTGGAGAACCCTGCACTCACATCTGCCACGGACCGAGCACCATCATGCTGAAACCGCTGAACTACAAATCCGCAAAAACCTGTGCCCTCGCTGCCGCGACCACACTCTTTTTATCCGGTTGTATGTCTGGCGGCATCCAGTCGAGCAACTATCAGGACCGCTACCGCACCAGCCTTGAGGTGCAAGACCAACATTCCGATCAACCCGAACGCACCAAGGCACTTAAGCTTATGGCCAAGGGCCAGCTCGCCGAAGCAACAACCTATTTCAACAAGGCCTTAAAACAGGACTTCACCGATTCTTCACTCCAGTTGTTAAATGGCCTCAACTACCATTTACGCGCTCTAAGCGGTGACAGCGGCCTGTTTAAGCTCGCTGAGCAGGGCTACATGGCTGCTATACGCATGGACCCATCCAACTGGGTGACTCGCTACTATCTGGGTCTGCTCTATCTTGATACTGAACGCTTTCAGGAAGCCAAGTATCAACTTGGAAGCTACGTATTGCAGGATGATAGCGATCCGGAAGCGCTCTACTACCTGGCTGTTGCAGCCTACTACGCTGGCGATGCCGAAACCTCACACGCGGCGGCGCTACAGCTGTGGCAGGTATGCGATGGACAAGCGACTCCCACAATATCTCCTGATGCACTGCTTCGCCTAATGAGCGTGACCACCGCCGCAGTCAATGACACCGAGTCATCCAGTGAATTCATGGACCGCTACCTTGCCAAAACCGGCGACGTGAATCGGGCAGCGCGATTAAAGCGCCGTATCGAAGACTGGCACCATCTTTACACCCGTAAGGATCATCAGGAGGAGACGATTAGCTACTCCTCAAACGAGGACAGCTATGACTCAGATTTGGAGTTTGTGGATAACAAAATGGTCTCGGTCGATGTCGTTATCATCCGTACCGAGGAGGATCGCAGTACCCGTCGCGGCATAAACCTGCTCGACGGCTTGACCCTTCAGTTCGGCGACGCTGATAATTTGCTTCCCGCTTTCAGCCGTACCCGCACTCGTATTACCGACTTCAATGATTCGACGTTTAACGAAAGTACGAGAAGTATTGTTTCGACAATAACTATCCCTGCTGTCTCATACACCCTGAACATCCTTAACGATCAGGATCAGCAGAACGAGATCATTGCTCAGCCCACCCTTGTAGCACGTTCCGGCCAGACCTCAGAGTTTTTCTCCGGTGTAGAGGTACTTGGCGCGGCGGTTTCCGGCGGTGCCGGTGATTCGATCTCGATCGAGAAGGAGATTGGCGTCAAACTGGCCGTCACGCCGGAATTCGGACCTGATGGCCTGATCATCCTGAACGTTGTTGCAGAACGCACCTTCCTCACACAACCCAGCCGTTCGGTGGAGTTCGAGTTCCGTCTCGACACCACCAAAACAACCGTCAACGCCAATGTGGCCATGAAGTACGGCCAGACCCTGATTCTCAGTGGCCTCAACGAGCGCGATGTCGAGATGAATGCCGATGGCGTACCGGGGCTGAAAGAGGTACCGGGCGTCAACCTGCTGTTTTCACGTACTACCCGCCGCAACTACTCCAAGTCGGTTGTGATCCTGCTAACACCACACCCCACGCCCTATCTCTATGACAAAGAGCAGGCCTCAGGCCGCAAGTCACCCTTCGCCAATCAGGACTCCGATATTGCAAGCAATTTGAGTGACCGATACGAATACTGGTACCAGCCAACATCCTCTATCCGTCGAGTACTCAGGAACCTGTCAGGATCTGAACTCTATCGCTACTTCCAAACCGGCGACCTGGATATGGATGCCTGGTACAAGAGCGATTCACACCAGAAACGTCTGGAGCCGATTCTTTGAGACAGCTTTTGCGTATGAAGAGAAATTGTCTCAGCAATCTGCTGGCGCTAGATCTCCTGCGCCCGATGCGGCTTTTAGGGTTGCACAGCATACTGTTTATAGCCTCGGTACTCACATCACTGACCAGCCAAGCAGACGAAAGCATCAATCCCATCGATGACTGGATCGCCAGCCTTTACTGGCAACAGCTGCCGGGTGGGAAAGCACGAGATGTAGGCGCCAGCGACAGGGATGTGGTTTACGTTGTCAGCGACGAAAATCGACTCTACCGGTGGCGATTAGAGAGCGGTTGGCAACTGCTTTCGGGACATTTCCAACGCGTCGCTATCGATTCGGATCACAAACCCTGGGCGATTGATCGTGACAATAGAATACGTCGCTACAACGGCCTCTGGTGGGATCTGAAAGGCGAACTACGTGCCCGCGATATCGGTACCGGCAGCAATGGCATCGCAGCACTGGATCTAGACGGACGCCCCTATCTTTGGGAGGACTCTGAGCGAGCTTGGCAGGCCTTGAGTTACTCAGGCCACAACTGGAAGCTAGACCCGGGCTCACGAGTGGCGCTGGATGACGACGGCTCACCATGGGTCGTACTGTCATCTGGACGCATTGTTTATGGCAAGGATCAGCGGTGGCAGACCCTACCCATAGACGCGATCGATATCTCGGCAGGCGGACAGAACCATATGCTACTGATAGGCACAGATGGTAAGCCCTATCTATTGTCTGAAAATATGGAGCGCCACCCACTGCAAGGTATCGAGAATGCTATCAGCATCAGCGCCGGTGATAACAGTTCGCCCTGGATCATTGATGCCGAGGGCAACCTGCTGACAGCAACCAGCCTTATCTCACCAACTGAAACGCCTTCATCCGAAACTACACCCCTTGCCAAAGCGGAAACCGGTGAAACTAACCGCGATCAGACCGACACCAGACAGTCTGACTTTATCGCTGCGACACGCTCAACCGAACGCACCACAACCGAGCCTCTGATATTTAGGAAGATAAAAGACGCATCGGCTAATGAGATCGCGATTGGTCCTGATGGCAGCGTCTTCGCACTGGGTGCCGAGGGCGAACTTCTGCGTTGGCAGAACAGTCGGAGTCGATTCCTAGCCTTTCCCGGAATCTTGAAAAAAATAGCCATCGACCCTTATGGTCTCCCTTGGGGAATCAACACCTCAGGCGAAGTCTACCGCCATAGCGAAGGCGACTGGAAGGCGATACCCAATATCAAGGCAGCGGATATCACCATCAGCCCGCTCGGCCAGATATATGTCAGCAACAGTGCGGAAAATATCTTCCGCTACAATCCGCTACTCAACCGGTTTGAACGCATCAGCGGCGTTTTTGGCGAACAGCTTGCCGCTGCCTCCGATAACAGTCTCTGGATAGTACGTCAGGACGGCAGGGTCTACCAATGCCAACAAACCGAATGCGACTACCGTAAACGCAGCAATGCTGTGGATGTTTCGGTCGGACCGGAAGGTTCTGTGTTCATTACAACCGACAGAGGACAACTCTACCTTTGGGAGCGTGATGGTAGTCGTTGGATAAAGCAGTTTGATAACGCAGTGCATGTCAGCGTCGGTCCGGGCGGCTATCCGTGGGTTACCGACAGCAAGCAACAGGTATGGCGTACAGCTTTCTTCGAACGCGATGAGAGCGATGATCTCGCACTGGCTCAGCAAACATTGAATACAACGGTCGATATCGATACCTCGACGTCCGCAATCACAATTAGCAAACGGCTCCCGCTGACCCGAGTGAAAAACCCGTCTTTGACCGCTGGCACCAGCACGCTTTGGCTCGCCACAAACGATGCAGAATCACGGGTACACCTTATCGATACGGGTAGCGCAGGTAGCAGTGGAGCAACCTGGATAAACAGTTGGTGCCTGAACAACCCGACCGACATACCCTGCCTTGATACGGATATGTCCAACTACTGCCCATCCCCTGCCGGTCAGAATGACCCCGGCTGTCAAAGCTGTAACGACCCTGCCAATCAGGGTACTCAGCTCTGCACAGCGTACAACGGTTCCGGCGGCATAATCGGCTGGAACAACGGGTATTGCCTGCTTAATCCTCAGGATCCGTTCTGCGGCATGCAGCCAGGCTGCGGCAGCGCCGCCTGTGTCGACTGTAGCAACCCAGCCAGCCAGCTAGGTACCGTATGCGTCCTATTGAACAATGACACTCAGACGCTGACCGACAGCACAGTCTGGACCTCCTCATCCACAACCTATGCCTTCAAGCCTGAACGCAAGCTGCCGGATACCCAAGTAAGCTGGTACCTGACCGATGAGGACGGTCGGCGCTGGGCGATCGACCGACAGAATATTGTGTATCGGGAGACAAGCGCAGGAGGTGGACGCTTCCAAGCCATAGCGGGTACCGAACCTTCGGTTCCAGGCAGTAATATCAGGCAGCTGGCTGCAAACTCGGGTGAGGTGTTCGCACTGAATGACGCCCAAGAGGTTTTCCGCTTTGACGCCGACAGAAAACGCTTCCAGCGCTACGACCCGAGCACGCTCTATCGCCGCATCGCGGTTGGTTCATCCGGTGAGCTATGGGGAATTGACAGTGGCAACCGCCTCAAACGCTATCAGGACGATGTCGCGATCAATGTCCCTCGCGGCTCTCTCACCTCTGCCGACGAACTGGCGATCGGCAGCAACGGGACTGTTTATATTCTCGCCTCGCCCAACCGGCTAATGCGCTACTCACCTGCTAATGACCGGTTCGACGTGGTCAAATCCAACGTCAGTACGCCGGAACGTATTACGGTGGACAATGTAGGTCGTCTCTGGCTAATCGATAGTAACGCCGATATTTATAGGGTCCGTTAGCAACGCCCCCGTCATAGTGGCGATACATGGTGTGTAGAGCGATAAACTGATATCAGAAAAACAAAAAGCCCCGTTTCGGGGCTTTTGCTGGCTGACACATTACACCCTGTTATCTGGCGTAGTAGATCTCACCGTTGGCGTTGATAGCCCAGGGTTTACCATCAGGTGTCACAGCAACCGCAGTGGCAGCAGCAACTGAATCTTTGGTCACCTGCTTGGTGGAGATACTGTCCAGACGATAGATCGCATTGCCATTAGCATTGACCTTTTGAGTGCTGACGTACCAGATCGTTTTATCGGCGCCAATTGCCAGATCGCGCGCGCTAATACCCAAGGAGTTCCATTTGCTGCCGCTGCCCTGATACAGAGTATTGCCATTGCCGACTACGATAGCGCTGCCATCACCTAATGCAGCTACACGGCTAGCAAGTGCTGTCGTTTTTACAAAACTGGTACCTGACCACTTGAAGGTCTCAGACTTGCTATTGACGCCCCAAACGGAGCCATCGGCACCTGCTGAGATATCCTCCAACTCGCCTCTGATCAATTTAAATCCGCTCTTACCATAGCGGTAAATATTCGATGTAGTGGTCAGTGCCCATATTTCGTTTTTACCGACCGTCACCTGCTTGAAGCGAATACTGGATGACGGCGGCGTGAGCTTGTTCCATTTCTTCGCTGCCGTATCACGCTTGTAAAGATAACCGTCTGTGCCGACTACCCAGATATCGCCCTGAGGCCCGATTCCGATAGAGGTTGCCTGGCCGTCAACCTTTTCCCAAGCCTGTTTTATCTCCTTGCCGGCAACGATTGCACCTTGGTCCAGATCCACAGTGTCCGAGGTTTGCAGGATCTCGATATTGCTATTGGGATCCGAAGTATTGCTGATGCTAATTTGGTTTTCAGATGCCTGAGA
This sequence comes from Marinobacterium lacunae, assembly GCF_000705555.1. Lineage (GTDB taxonomy): Bacteria > Pseudomonadota > Gammaproteobacteria > Pseudomonadales > Balneatricaceae > Marinobacterium_D > Marinobacterium_D lacunae. Next base: position 30,505 of record NZ_JMQN01000043.1, on the reverse strand, counting down.
CAATCCTGTAGATAGCAGCAGAGAGGCGGCCAGCGTACCGCCCAGATATTTGCGCATGGTTCTTCTCCTCAATTGACCAAGTCGAGGAGCCTAACAGCGGTTGAACAGCCCCCGCATCAGCCGAAAGACTGAAATAACCGGCCCTGGGAGAGAGTGCATTGCACTGACCAACAGGACATAAGAAAAGATTTGGGAAAAGTTAATCAGATCAGGCCGTGCTCACCGACTGCGTATTCAGTAACCGTGTCATCAAGGTTCTTAGCTGAGCTGCGCGCAGCGGCTTGTGTAGACAAACCAGACCACTTGTCGCGATCTCGCTCATAACCTCCTCGCTGGTCTCGCCCGTAATGATCAACGCAGGGATATCGCCAATCACTGACCGAGCCCGATCTACAAAGATGCAGCCGTTGTAGTGTCCGGGCATACGGTAATCGACCAGCAACAGGTCAGGCCTGTAACCCGTCTCTAGTGCCTGCAATGCGCTTTCGGTCGAGGTCTCTATCTGGCACTCGCAACCCCAGCCGCTGAGCAATGAGTTCATCGCCCGAACGATATCGACCTCATTATCAACCAACAGCACCCGAACACCCGACAAACGGTTATGGCTCATCGTTTGGGTTAACGGATTCGGCTTTTCCTGACTCAGGGCCGGTTCAGACTGACCTAGGGGTAGTGTTATGACCAGTTCAGTGCCCACTCCAGGCTCTGATCTGATCTGTAATCGGTGGTCGAGCAAGCTGAGGATTCTGCGCACGATGGCTAATCCCAAACCTAACCCTTTCTGACGATTGCGCTCTTTATTACCGACCTGAAAAAACTCTTCGAAGATCTGCTCCAGATGCTCCCGGTCGATGCCGATCCCCGTATCGACGATATGAAGATCCACCTCACCCTTTCGGGTAGTGAAGAAAACACGCACCTCACCTTCCTTGGTGTAACGAAACGCGTTCACCAAAAGGTTAGTAATGACTCGCTCCAGCAGAATAGGGTCGGTATCCACGATATGCTTCTCGTGGCTGACCGACAGCATAACTCCCGTTCTCCGCGCCTCAACTGCGAACAGCTGCTCCAGCCTGGTCAGTAATTCATCGATATCGAAACAGACCTTGTCGGCCTTAACAGCCTCAGCATCAAGTCGCGAGATATCGAGTAACACATCAAGCAGATCGTTCAACGAGTTAAGACCATGTTTGATGTTATTCAGATCCTGTTTTTGTTCCGGCTCACGGACCTTACTGCCGAGCACCTCGGCCAGAAGGTTCACTGCATGCAATGGCTGGCGAAGATCGTGGCTGGCTGAAGCGAGAAAGCGGGACTTGTCCTTGTTGGCTTTATCGGCACGCTCTTTTTGCTCCCGCAGATCCAAGATCAGATCCATGTTCTCGTATTGAAGGCTCAATGACCGGACAATAACGCGGTTGATACTAAGACAAAACGCAAACGTCGCTGCCAGATAGGCAGTCGCACCGAACGCCATCCACTGATATACCGCCTGCTCCTGAATCACCATGTTAACAATAAGCGGTACCATCACCGGTAGAGCAAAGACAACATATGCTCTAGGCCTGGCAGACAGAGATGCCAGGCTTCCCGCCAGCATGCAGACAAAGGTCAATACTATGGCCACGATATAGGTGGGGTTATCAGCATCGAACAAAAATACGCCGGCACTGCCCCAAATCGAGCCAGCTATAAAAACGCCAGCGCATTGGATATAGCCATGCAGAGTCGGATCTTCATCACGCATTAGTGAGCGGTTGAACACACGATAGTGAATCCAGCGCAGCAGCGTGATCAGATACAGGGCACCCAGCCAGATATAAACGCTCGTGGAATAGTCTGTGCCGCTAAAGATCAGGGTAATCGGAATAGCGCCAAATACATTGCCCAACAGCGTAGCGGGGCTGTTGCGTTGGACAATCAAGACCCTCTCGGCGTCGATACGTTGCTGATACCTGGCCTGTAAGCCCTCTGTGGACGGGAGGGTATTCAGCATTAATCCAATCCGAGCTGATGAGCTTTCTTGATCGATTCAGAGCGACTCTGAGTATCAAGAATCTGAAAGATCGCACTGATATGAGACTTTACCGTCGCCAGGCTGACATGCAACTGCTCGGCAATTGCCTGATTAGAGAGCCCCTGACGCACAAGACGCAGCACCTCAAGCTGGCGTTGCGTCATATTGTGCTGCGCAGCCCAGTCTTCACTGGAAAACTGATGCGCATCCCCGGCGCTATCACCTCCGGATTGGTAGACCAGCTCACCTTTGGATACCGCTTCAATGGTCTCCAAGATCTGCTGGCCAGTGGAGGACTTGGGGATAAAGCTCATTGCGCCCAACTCAAAGGCTCTGCGGATATCATCCGGATCACGTGAAGCGCTGACGACAATGACAGGTACCAAGGAATGGGCTCTGGAAAGCGCTTCAAGCAGACTGAACCCGTCCATAATTGGCAAGCGCAGATCGATCAGCGCGATGTCGAACGCCCCACTCTTAAGTAGCGCGCAGGCATCCCGACCATTATTGACGGTAAGTATTGACTCAACCCGTTCTGAAGCGGCAAGCAGCGATGTCAGGCCATCGAGAAAGAGCTGATGGTCATCTACAAGCAGTATTTTCACGTCCTTTACCTGCGACACTGATGTGACTTGAGCGTGGCGATCTCATATCGTCCGAGAGCGGCCGTACTGTGCCGACACTCTCCGCAAGCTGCCTATCATACACCTTATCGTGCTCTGTAAAGGGACAAAAAGGAGTTCATTCTCAAGTTTAATCGCTCGTCGGAAATCACCTGAGGGCCATATTTGGCTGAGTTGCCGGCCCCGCGCAGAATGCCCGAACAGCAGGGAGCTCTGCACATTCGTCTTAGGATTACGAAGCCCGGGCACTATCGTCTTAAGTCGCGGTTTATGGTCACGCGACTATCCGTTAAGCAGGGAATTTAAAAAGCGGGGGACTTACGGCTTTACTGTCTATTGCTAAAAACTGAATCGCCAGACGGCAACAAGCGCCGTCCGGCAAATAAGGATCAGGCAAAAACGAAGTACTTACGAACAGTTTCAACCACTTCCCAGGTGCCTTTCATTCCGGGTTCAATCACGAACACATCGCCGGCTTTGAGGTGTTTGGGCTCTTCGCCTTCCGGGGTAATGATGCAGTAACCGTCGAGGAAGTGGCAGAACTCCCACTTCTCGTAATTGACTTCAAACTTGCCCGGGGTGCAGATCCAGGTACCCATGATCTTGCTGCCGTCAGCAGAGGTGTAGGCGTTCAGGTTAACGGTGTGCGGGTCGCCGCCGATGCGGGTCCACTTGGTGGCGTCAACCACTGGCGTCGGGCAGGTTTCGCGCAGCACAGTGATAAAGTCGGACATGTCAGCTCCAAGAAGATCGGATGAAAAAGGTCCGACATTATGCAGGCTGTCATGTCATGCCAGATGTCTGGCATCGACACTTAGATATGCCAAAGAGTAGGTATGCCAAAAAGGCGGCTGAGCAGTTAACCGCCCCGGAACCCCTTTCCGACCAGATAGACCTCGCGCGAGCGCGCTCGGGACGCTTCAGGTTTGCGCACGACAACGGTATCGAAGTGCTCCTTCACCGCTTTGACGAACTCTTCATAGCCTTCGCCGTGGAACACCTTGGCGATAAAGCTGCCCTTGGGCTTGAGCACCTGACACGCCATATCCAGCGCCAACTCAACCAGGTAGATCGAGGAGGCCTGATCGGCAGAGGCCACGCCGCTGATGTTCGGTGCCATATCGGAGATCACCACATCCACCGGCGCCCCGCCCACGGCGCTCATGATCCGGTCGAACACCTCCTGCTCGGTGAAGTCGCCCTGGATGAACTCCACATCGGCCATCGCATCCATCGGCAGGATATCGGACGCGATCACCCGCCCCTTGGGTGCCACCAGCTTCGACGCCACCTGGGACCAGCCACCGGGAGCCGAACCCAGATCCATCACCAGCATCCCGGGTTTGATCAGCTTGTCCTTGTCGTTGATCGCCAGCAGCTTGTAGCTGGCACGGGATCGATAGCCGTCGACCTGCGCCTGCTTTACGAAGGGATCATTGACATGCTCATCGAGCCAGCGAGCACTGCTTTTGGAACGGGTAGGACGGGCCATGACACACAACAACCGGATTGGAATGAAGAGCCCAATTGTACGCGCTCGTTGGGGTACAGGCCAACGGCTCAAGCGCCGTCGCTTGCCTGACTTCACCGGCGGCGGCGGGTATAATTGCGCCACCTTTTACGCCTTTGCCGGGTCAACCGGCCGGAAGCCCAAGCATGATTCGCCTCACCGAACTCTCCCTGCCGCTCGATCACCCCGAAGCGGCGCTGCGCCAAGCCATTCTGCAACGCCTGTCACTGGCCGATGACCAGCTGCTCGAATTCACCGTGTTCAAGCGCAGCTATGACGCGCGCAAGAAGAGCACCGAGATCACCTTCGTCTACATCATCGATCTGCAGACCGCCGATGACGACGCAGTGCTGGCGCGTTTTGCCAACGACTCGCATGTCAAACCGGCACCGGATACCCACTACTATCCGGTCGCGGCGGCACCGGCAGAGCTGACCGAACGCCCTGTGGTGATCGGCTTCGGCCCCTGCGGCCTGTTCGCGGCGCTGATTCTGGCACAGATGGGGTTCAAGCCGATCGTACTCGAGCGCGGACGCAACGTGCGCCAGCGCACCCAGGATACCTGGGCGCTGTGGCGCAAGCATGTGCTCACTCCGGAATCGAACGTACAGTTCGGCGAGGGCGGCGCAGGCCTGTTCTCCGACGGCAAGCTGTACAGTCAGGTCAAGGACCCCAAGTTCTATGGCCGCAAGGTGATGCAGGAGTTCGTCAAGGCGGGCGCCCCGGAAGAGATCCTCTATGTCAGCAAGCCCCATATCGGCACCTTCCGCCTGACCAGCGTGGTCGCCAAGATGCGCGCCGAGATCATCGACCTGGGCGGCGAGATCCGCTTCGAATCCAGGGTCAACGACCTGCTGCTCGATGACGGCGAGATCCGCGGCGTGGTACTCGAAGACGGCTCTGAGCTGCACAGCCGCCATGTAGTACTGGCGCTAGGTCACAGTGCCCGCGACACCTTCCGCATGCTGCACGACCGTCAGGTGCACATCGAAGCCAAGCCGTTTGCCATCGGTTTCCGCATCGAGCATCCGCAATCGATGATCGACCGGGCGCGCCTCGGTAAGTATGCCGGGCATGAGGAGCTGGGCGCCGCCGACTACAAACTGATCCACCACGCCAAGAACGGCCGTGCCGTATACAGCTTCTGCATGTGTCCGGGCGGCCAAGTGGTAGCCGCCACCTCGGAAGAGGGGCGAGTCGTTACTAACGGTATGAGCCAGTACTCCCGTCAGGAGCGCAATGCCAACGCCGGTATCGTGGTCGGTATTAATCCCGAGCAGGATTTTCCCGGCAGTCCGCTGGCGGGTGTCGAGCTGCAGGAGCGTCTGGAAGAGATCGCGTTCAAACTCGGTGGCGAAGACTACAGCGCCCCGGCCCAGCTGGTCGGCGACTTCCTGCGCAACCAACCCTCCACCGCGTTGGGTCAGGTCGAGCCCTCCTATCAACCGGGGGTGAAGCTGTGCAATCTGGCCGACGCTCTGCCCGAGTACGTGATCACGGCGATGCGTGAGGCCCTGCCCGCCTTCGGCAAGAAGATCCGTGGCTTCGACCGCGAAGACGCGGTGCTGACCGGCATCGAGTCGCGCACCTCGTCACCGGTGCGCATCACCCGCGATGCGCAGACGCTGCAGAGCCTCAACGTGCGCGGTCTCTACCCCGCCGGTGAGGGTGCCGGTTACGCCGGCGGTATCCTCTCCGCCGGTATCGACGGCATTAAGGTCGCTGAGGCCGTGGCGCTGGATATGCTGCAACAACTGCAACAGCAGGGCTCTGAACAGCCATGAAGCTGGACGACATCAAGAAGCTGCAGCAGAAGAAGTACCGCACGCAGCTGGGCTACTGTCTGGTCGAGGGCGAGCATCTGGTGCTGGAGCTGCAGCGCGCTGCCGCCCTGCGTCCGGCCCTGCTCGGCGCCGAGCTCTACCTCACCGACAGCTATCAGCACTGGGACAGCCCCTTCCCCCACCACCTGATCAGCGAGCGGCAGATGGCGTCGATCAGCGATACCAAAACCCCTCAGGGGATCGCTGCCGTGGTGCCGATCGCTGCGCTGCAACCCGCCGCCTCAACCGGCGAACCTGCGATCTATCTGCACCAGATTCAGGACCCGGGCAATCTGGGTACCATTCTGCGTACGCTGGCCTGGTTCGGCGGCTACCGCTGCCTGCTCAGCCCCGGCAGTGTCGATCCGTACAACCCGAAAGTGATCCGTTCCAGCATGGGCGCCATCTTCCATGTGCCGCTGGAAACCGAGGTACCGATCGAGTCCCTGAGCGGACGCTACCGCCAGCCCGGTTATCTGGATATGCAGGGCGACCCGATCAGCAGCCGCGCTTTTGGCGACTGTGACTGCTACATCTTCGGCAACGAGGCGCGGGGGGTACCGCATGAAGCACTGAGTGCACTGAACGCTCAGGCGTTTACCATTCCCGGCAGCGGGCTGATTGAATCACTCAATCTGGGTACTGCCGTGAGCCTCAGCATCTATGAGCGCCAGCGCGGAAAGGCATAAACCTAGCCGTCTTGGCGAGAGAAGGTTTCGCCCTGACGGCGCATTGATGTTTCTTGCTCGCACAACGCAATACCCAAAGGGTACGGAACTATAAACACCGTCCTGAGAAGAAATGCCATTTCGGCTTTGCAGATTGCGTAAAACCGTTCTAAATTAAAGCACTGCTTCTTTTCTAACAGAGCCAACCCCATGTTCAACGCATCACGCCAAAACGCCCAAGCTGCCTGTGCCGCCAAGCCTGCAGGTGTGACCCTTGTTGCTCTGTCTGCTGCCATGACACTGACCATGGCACCACCTGTCGCGCCACCTCCAGGCGCACTGCGTAATTGCGCCCTGCCACCGCCTCACGGGCTGTGTTAATCGGCGCGTAATACTCTCGGCTTTTCTATTCGATTCAGATCGTATTGTTCGCTTTACGGCGTGCACACATCTGTCTTCGGGAAGCCATCACGCTTTTTGACAGGTGATAGATCATGTCTTTGCTTTCCATTAACTGGGCCGCATTTGGCTCGACCTCGTTATTTGTGCTGCTGTGGAGCAGTGGCGCCATCTTCTCCAAATGGGGCCTGGATTACGCCTCACCCTTTGCCTTTCTGCTGTTACGCTTTGCCCTCGCCGCTTCGGTGCTATTCATACTGGGACGGCAACAGCGGCAATGGCGACCACAACCGGGCACCGCGAAACGGGTGGCACTGGCCGGTACGCTGCTGATCGGCAGCTATTCCATCTGCTACTTTCTTGCTCTGGATCAGGGCATCACGCCCGGCGTACTGGCAACCGTACTGGGCGCTCAGCCGGTACTGACGCTGGCACTGCTGGAACGAGGTTTTCAGCCGTTACGCCTGCTCGGCTTGCTGCTGGCCATCGCCGGACTCGTACTGGTGATGTGGAAGAGCATCACCGAAGCCCATTTCTCTCTGGCGGGGATGCTGTTTGCCCTGGGTGCGCTGCTGAGCATGACGGCCGGCGCCATTCTGCAGAAGGGGATACGCCAGTCACCGCTGCAGGTATTGCCACTGCAATATGGCCTGAACCTTGTGATCTGTTTGCTGACAAGCCCTCTGCAACCGCTGACGGTGCAATGGACGTGGGGTTTTGTGCTGTCGTGGATCTGGCTGGCGCTGGTGATTTCGGTGGTGGCGCAACTGTTACTGTACCGGATGATCCAGCACGGCAATCTGGTCAACGTGACCAGCCTGTTCTATCTGGTGCCGGTGGTAACGGCGCTGATGGATTTTGTCTTCCTTGGCAATCTGCTGCCCTGGAACACCCTGGCGGGTATGGTCGCCATACTGTTGGGCGTCATGTTGGTTTACCGCGTATAGCGGTATAGGCGTTCACGCATGGCATGACCCGCCGGATGCGACGGATCCGGCGGGCATCCAATTGCCACGTGCAGGCTGTCTGATACAGGGCTGTCTGTTCTGGCCCTAAGACCCTAACAATCTAGAAACGATACCTATAATTGATAATAAATAGTATTTAAGCTATATAGCATACAGACTATATTGACAGGGAAGTTCAATGTGGGAAGTACAAACGACCGACAGGTTTGACGAGTGGTACGACTCGCTGGAGGCGAAAGACCGCGAAAATGTGCTGGCGGGTATGCTTCTTCTGCAATCAGAAGGGCCGATGTTGGGACGCCCCTATGCGGAACACCATAGAAACCTCCAGACACACGAACATGAAGGAGCTTCGAGTGCAGAGCAACGGCAATCCGCTGCGAGCATTCTATGCCTTTGACCCCAAACGCAGAGCAATTCTATTGTGTGCGGGGAACAAAGCTGGCAAAGGTCAGGAAAAACGCTTTTACACAGTAATGGTGCCCATCGCCGACCAAGAGTTCGACTGGCACCTCGAAACGCTCAAACAGAGCGAGGAGTGAATCATGGCTCGCACTCTGAACCAGATACTCGAAAACGAACAGCCGGAAGTGGTGGCCCGTGCCGAAGCCAAGGCCGAGCAGATGCGGCTGGAACTCCGTCTTGCCGAGATCCGCGAACTGCTGGGTAAGACCCAGACCGAGATCGCTGACGCGATGGCGATCAAGCAGCCAACCGTTGCCGGGTTGGAACGCGACGGGCGTGATCTCAAGTTATCCACACTGAAGCGCTATGTGGAGGCCGCTGGCGGCAAGGTGCGGGTGGATATCGAGTTGCCGGATGGGCGACATGTGGGGTTTGCGGTTTGAGTCCGGTTTCGCCCTGAAGGGCGAGTTCATTTTCTTTGCTTGCACAAAGAAAACCGAACCAAAAGAAAGTGCACCCCGAGGGGCAGGCCTTCGGCTTCCCTGCGCTTCTCGAAGCGACGGGATGGCTGAGAAACTCGTCGCTGCGCTCCTCAGACAACTCAGCCATTATTTCCCGCCACTTCTGCGATGCTCGGCTGCCCCAAGGGGATAAACGTGCCATCATCACCAAAGGTGAGATAACGACGAAGATTGTTACGCTGACCTAATATTCCTGATCGGTCGGTCTGGCTGGCGAGAACTGCGATGTGTAGGTGGTTTGAAATGCTCATGCCGCCATGATGGCGGCATGGTCAGAGGGTGTCGTTTAACGTGGGTTTGAGGTTTGAGGGCTATAGATTGTTGTTAGCACGTGATACAACATCGAGCCTGTCGCTACAAAGCTATATATTCCCATCGCGAATAGAGCAGACGTTAGCGTAAACCAGTAATGCTCCAGGTCTTGTGGCATGTACATCATGCCAATCGCCGAGATCGCTGTGATCAAGAATAGGATCGCGGAGGCCAACAAACTATCTACCAAACGCTTGTAATGACCAGTCTTAGCCATATTCCGCATTAGCCTCGTATTCGCAATTGTCATAAGAATAGCTCCAGCCGCGACCAATATGCTCATAATAGTGACTGAGTGCGATGCAAACCCCGATGTAATCGCTAACGCTCTATCCGACGGCAAGTCAACGTACATTACAAACGCCAAGTAGGCGACTACCGTGGCGAATGATATGGAGATGACGAGTCGGTATAGAGAACGTCGAATTCTTTTGCTCATTTTTTTCTTCGCCTCTCTTGAGACGCTTTATTCGAGCCCAGATTCGCTTAGAACCTGCCGAATATCATCCTCGTATTTCTTCCAAACCTGATCAAGCGCACTAAAGATAGACTCAGGTTCGGGATATCGGCCATTAAGCTCCACTGGTCGTGTGGTTCCCTTTATACGATCTTCGATAAGGTCGATTGGATCTGACGCTTCATCAAACCATAACCGGGATACCCGCACGGGGGCTTGTTGAGCAAAGTGGGCGACACCCGTTTTTACGAAGTCTGAAAGGAAGCTTCGAACAGCGGATCTGCCAGCTGGATTTGCGCTGACAGTTATGTTCATGGATGCTCCTCCGAGCGCGTTGAGAAGGTGCAGAAGCTCTCCAGAAAACTGCTCCTGAGAAGCCCACGTAGCTGCATTTGTAGGTTTACTGAAACCCACTTCCAGTTTCCTCACCCGCATATCACCATTAAGGATACGCTCGATGGCATCCGGTCGAAGAACTGGGCTTAAATTTACGTTCGCAAGGTGTCCAAATTTTCCTGTAGCCAGCGCATCAAAAATTTCCGCGACTCTGTTGATGTTACAACCGTTACCGTTGATCTGATATGTCATCAGGTTTAGCGCCGGATCGAACAGGAAAAAATTCTTTTCGATGAGACCTTCTTGGTCTTCGAGATCAATGGGACGCTCCTCCGTCGTTGAACGATCCCCAATATTTGGTATATCACTATAACGAAACTTTGCTACAACCCCTCTATAGCGCCCTCCAGGCATCTGTTCGAGTTCTCGAAGCTGATACACAAGTCCATCTACCGGATGGACGAACTCGTAAGGTAAATCGCCTTCCACTAGTTGTGAAAATGCTTCTCCAAGAGTTGGAGGTTGCTCAGTACCATCGAGAACGTTAGTGGTATAGAAGCTTACTTGGTAAGTCTTTGTATCAGACATGGCGACTCAGTTCCTTGAGTTCGTTAAAGGGGTACAGCGAGATTTGGCTTCTCAAACCGTTAGAATAGCGTTATGAGCCGCAAACTAGAATCCCTGCTCCACACGGACACAAATTCCGTCCTTCTAAGCAACCCCTCCAGCTCCTCCGCCAGAATACCCAAAAATTCCTCCACATCCACAAGACCGATTCCAAAAATACTCGCGTGCTGGTATGTTCCGCTCCTCATCCCCGAACTGCTGCGTCGCTGCATAGGCTTATCCGCCTCGGTATCTGAATAGATGGGGTAGATGGTGTCGCGCAGGTGCAGGCTCTGTGCAGGATACTGTTTACCGGCACGTCTTGGGCCTGTTTGCGCGCGATGGTGCAGGCCTGCAGCGATGTCCAAGCGCTGCAGTAGGGGTGGCGTCGAAGTGGCTGCATCACACTTTTGATGACGATGGCACCCACCTCCCCCTCAAAGCAGCCGAGCATCGCAGAAGTGACGGGAAAAATGGCTGAGTTGTTTGAGGAGCGAAGCGACGAGTTTCTCAGCCATCCCGTCGCTTCGAGAAGCGCAGGGGAGCCGAAGGCCTGCTTCGTGGGTGTGCCTTTTCTTTTGGTTCGTTTTCTTTGGGCAAGCAAAGAAAATGAACTCGCCCCAGGGCGAAACACTGACTAAATAAAAAGAGCCCACCGAAACACCGGCAGGCTCTTTTCTCATGCAGGCGGAAGTACCGAAAACTTATCGGAACACAAACTCCCCTGCCTCAACATCCACCCCAATCTCATCACCCGGTGCGTAATCGCCCGAGAGAATCTTCTGCGCCAGCGGGTTCTCGATCCACTGCTGGATCGCACGCTTCAACGGCCGCGCGCCGTATATCGGCTCGAAGCCCACATCAACCAGCTTGTCCATGGCGGTACTGGTCAGCGTCAGCGTCAGCTCACGCTCGGCCAGACGCTTGCGCAGGCGCTCAAGCTGGATGTTGGCGATACCGGCCACCTGCTCTTTACGCAGGCTGTGGAACACCACCACCTCGTCGATACGATTGATCACCTCGGGGCGGAAGTGCATGCCCACCGCCTCCATCACCGCGCTCTTCATCAGGTTGTAGTCATCGTCCTCGGTGTAGTTCTGGATCAGGTCCGAGCCCAGGTTCGAGGTCATCACCACAATGGTGTTGCGGAAATCCACGGTACGCCCCTGACCATCGGTCAGGCGGCCATCTTCCAGCACCTGCAGCAGGATGTTGAACACGTCCGGGTGCGCCTTTTCCACCTCGTCGAGCAGCAGCACGGAGTAGGGTTTGCGGCGTACCGCTTCGGTCAGGTAGCCGCCCTCCTCGTACCCGACATAGCCAGGAGGCGCACCAATCAGGCGGGCCACGGAGTGTTTCTCCATGAACTCGGACATGTCGATGCGTACCATCGCCTCTTCGGTATCGAAGAGGAAGCCGGCCAGCGCCTTGCACAGCTCGGTCTTGCCGACACCGGTAGGGCCGAGGAACAGGAAGGAGCCGTGCGGACGGTTAGGATCGGCAAGACCTGCACGGGAGCGGCGCACGGCGTTGGACACAGCGATCACCGCTTCGTCCTGGCCGACCACCCGCTGGTGCAGCGCTTCTTCCATGCGCAGCAGTTTCTCGCGCTCACCCTCGAGCATCTTAGCGACAGGGATGCCGGTCCAGCGGGAGACCACCTCGGCCACCTCCTCTTCGGTCACCTTGTTGCGCAGCAGCTTGGTCTCGGTCTGCTCCTGCTCGGCGCTATCGGCCGCCTGCAGCTGCTTTTCCAGCTCCGGGATGCGGCCATACTGAAGCTCGGACATTTTGGCCAGATCACCGGCACGGCGCGCCTGCTCCATCTCGATACGGGCCTGGTCGAGCTGCTCCTTGACCTGAGCCGAGCCCTGCAGCGTGGCTTTCTCCGCCTTCCAGATCTCCTCGAAGTCGGCGTACTCCTTCTCCAGCGTGGCGATATGCTCCTCCAGTTCGGACAAACGCTTGCGCGAGGCCTCGTCCTTCTCCTTCTTCAACGCTTCGCGCTCCATCTTCAGCTGGATCAAGCGACGGTCGAGACGGTCCATCTCCTCCGGCTTGGAGTCGATCTCCATGCGGATACGGGAGGCGGCTTCGTCGATCAGGTCGATCGCCTTGTCCGGCAGTTGGCGGTCGGTGATGTAGCGCTGACTGAGCTTGGCCGCGGCGATGATTGCAGGGTCGGTGATATCGACGCCGTGATGCACCTCGTAGCGCTCTTTCAAGCCACGCAGAATGGCGATGGTGTCCTCTTCGCTGGGTTCGTCGACGATCACCTTCTGGAAGCGACGCTCAAGTGCCGCGTCCTTCTCCACGTACTGGCGGTACTCGTCCAGCGTGGTGGCGCCGACGCAGTGCAGTTCGCCGCGCGCCAGCGCCGGCTTGAGCATATTACCGGCGTCCATGGCACCCTCGGCCTTACCGGCGCCGACCATGGTGTGCAGCTCATCGATAAACAGGATGATCTGGCCTTCCTGCTTGGACAGCTCGTTCAGCACTGCCTTCAGGCGCTCCTCGAACTCGCCGCGGAACTTGGCGCCAGCGATCAGCGCGCCCATATCCAGCGCCAGCACACGCTTGTGCTTGAGTCCTTCAGGCACTTCGCCATTGACGATACGCTGCGCAAGGCCCTCGACGATGGCGGTCTTACCGACACCGGGTTCACCGATCAGCACCGGGTTGTTCTTGGTGCGCCGCTGCAGCACCTGGATGGTGCGGCGAATCTCGTCGTCACGGCCGATCACCGGATCGAGCTTGCCGGACTCGGCACGCTCGGTCATGTCGATACAGTATTTATCCAACGCCTGACGGTTCTCCTCGGCATTGGGGTCGGTCACCGCCTGGTCGCCGCGCACGTTGTTGATCGCCGTGGTCAGCGACTCACGGGTGACACCGGCCTCTTTCAGCAGCTTGCTGGTGTCACCCTTGTCCTCCAGCATCGCCAGCAGTACCAGCTCGCTGGCGACATACTCGTCGCCGCGCTGCTGCGCCAGCTTATCGGTCAGGTTAAACAGCCGTGCCATGTTCTGGGACAGGCGAATCTCGCCGTCCGGATTGGAGACCACCGGCAAGCGATCGAGTGCCTCACCCACCTTGCGGGTAAGCGCCATAGGCTCGGCGCCAGCCTGCTTCAGCAGCGGTCTGATAGAGCCGCCGCGCTGCTCGAGGAATGCCGCCAGCAGGTGGATCGGCTCGATCATGTTGTGGTCTTTGCCGATCGCCAGCGACTGGGCATCGGCCAGGGCCTCCTGGAGTTTGGAGGTGAATTTGTCAGGACGCATAGGCTCTCCTTTTGAACTCTGCTGCGCCGGATAGACTCCGGAACTTTCTGTTACCTCAGTAAATGAGGGTGTTTTCCGCCGGCTTCAAGTGCACTGATGAATAAAAATTAGACAATACTGATATAGGGCGCAAAACACCGCGGGGTGAATTCGCATCGGAAACCACACTACACTGACCAAAACACATTCTGATGTCAGGAGTTCTAGATGAGTGGATCCAACCAGAGTATTCACCCCTTCCATCTGGCATTTCCCGTTCGTGAGCTGGAGGAAGCCCGCCACTTCTATGGCCACGTGCTCGGGTGCAGCGAGGGGCGTTGTTCACCGGGAAAATGGTGCGATTTCAACTTTTACGGCCACCAGATCGTGGCGCATGTCGCGCCTGAGGAGTGCGGCTGTTCGGCAACCAGCGATGTGGATAACCACAAAGTTCCGGCCCGGCATTTCGGCATCGTGCTGCCAATGGATGAATGGCAGGCACTGGCCGACAGGCTCAAGGGGCTGGGCATCGATTTTGTTATCGAACCCTATATACGCTTTGCCGGGGAGGTCGGTGAGCAGGCCACCATGTTCTTCCTTGATCCATCTGACAATGCGATCGAGATCAAGGCGTTCAAAAACATCGACACTTTGTTCGCGAAATAACACCCAACTGACTTCGGGCGGCGCATCGCCCTCAGCGATGTGCCGGCTCCTCTCGCTCTACAATGACTCAAAGCCCCTGTCTTATTCACGTTCCCCTGCGCTAGGCGGACTAAAAACTGACATTTGCGGTCGGTTTCTTATTTCTGTCATCTGCGGCTGTTATCAAATGCGCACTGAATTTTTCTTGAACGACAGGACAACATCACCATGAGCCACAAACCCTACGACGATGAAGATCATATCGAGCTGGAACACAGCGACTTCGACAAGCTGGTTCAGAAAGGCCTGAGCCGCCGCGGTTTCCTGCAGGGCAGTGCCGCCGCCATGGGTCTGTTCCTGGCCGCATCCCCGCTGGCAAAAGCCGTTGCTGCCGTGACCGAAAGCAAACTGCTCGGTTTCACCCAGATTCCGGCCAGCACAGCCGATACCTTCGAAGTACCGGAAGGCTATATCGCCGAGCCGCTGATCTCCTGGGGTGATCCAATTCTCAAGGGTGCACCGGCATTCGACGAATCCGGCCTGCAGGACTCTGCTGCGCAGGCGGGCCAGTTCGGTGACAACACCGACGGTATGAGCTTCTTCCCGCTGAGCGAAGACCGCGGCGTAATTGCCGTGAACAACGAATACACAAACTACGAGTACCTCTTCCCCCATCAGGGTAAAGAGGCGCTGAGTGCCGACGAGGTGAAGAAAGCCCAGGCCGCTGTCGGTGTATCGGTCTTCGAAGTACAGCGCAATGCCAACGGCGGCTGGAGCTACCTGAAAGATTCCAAGTACAACCGCCGCATCACCGCCAACACCGAGATGGAGCTGACCGGCCCCGTCGCCGGTCATGCATTGGTCAAAACCTCAGCCGACGCCGCTGGCAAGAAGGTACTGGGTACGTTCAACAACTGCGCCAACGGCCAGACCCCCTGGGGCACCTACCTGACCTGTGAAGAGAACTTCAACGGTTTCTTCGGTACTGCAGATGCCGCGTTCTCGGCCGACAAGCACCAGAAGCGCTACGGTCTGAAAGACAAGAGCGACTACCAGTGGTTCACTCAGGATGAGCGTTTCGATATCGCCAAAAACCCGAACGAGCCGAACCGTCATGGCTGGATCGTCGAGATCGATCCGATGGATCCGACCTCTACACCGCAGAAGCGCACCGCGCTGGGTCGCTTCAAGCATGAAAACGCTGCCGTAACCGTCGATGACAACGGCCATGTCGTGGTGTATCTCGGTGATGACGAGCGTGGTGAGCACCTGTACCGCTTCGTGTCCAAGAACACGTACAACCCCAACGATCAGGCGGCTAACCGCAACCTGCTCGAAGAGGGCACTCTGTATGTGGCACGTTTCGACGCTGGCGAAGGCGAGCTGAAAGGTCAGGGCCAGTGGCTGGAATTGACTCATGGCAAGAACGGCCTGACCCAGGAAAACGGTTTTGCCGATCAGGCTGAAGTACTGATCTTCGCCCGTGAAGCCGCGACTCAGGTTGGCGCAACCACGATGGACCGTCCGGAATGGATTGCCGTACACCCGAACAACAAGAGCGTGTGCTGCACCCTGACCAACAACAAATACCGCGGTGTTGAAGGCAAGAACCAGCCGGTGGGCGGCCCGAACCCGCGTGCCAAAAACAACTACGGCCAGATCGTGCGCTGGTGGCCGCGCGGTGGTGATCATACCGCTGCCGGTTTCGACTGGGATCTGTTCGTGATTGCCGGCAACCCGACAGTCGGTGAAGGCCTGTACAAAGGCAGCGCCAACATCAACGCCGACAACATGTTCAACAGCCCTGACGGTCTGGGCTTCGATAACGACGGTCGCCTGTGGATCCTGACCGACGGCAAATACTCCAACGAGGGTGAATTCGCCGGCATGGGTAACAACCAGATGCTCTGCGCCGATCCTGAAACCGGCGAGATCCGCCGCTTCGCTACGGGCCCGATCGCCTGTGAGATCACCGGCCTGACATTCGCGCCGGACCATCGCGCTGTCTTCGTCGGCGTACAGCACCCGGGCGAAGAGCTTGCCCCGTCCCACTTCCCGGCTGGCGGCAGCAGCAAACCCCGCTCAACCATTATGGTTGTGCGCCGCAAGGATGGCGGCATCATCGGCGCCTAAGCCGTTTGCAATACCGACGCCAGGGATGGCGTCTGCTCATGACTGGACTTGTCAGCTTGGCCCGCTCCTCAAAAAGGCAGCGGGCCTTTTTACATTCCCTAACCTTTACGATTGACCAACCGCAGGCTGGTTGCTAGATTCAACTCAACCAACTACTGATTTGATCGTCGCACTTGTGATAGCCACATCTCTCTTCTCTAAACGCAACGCCGATAAACGGGCATTTTCTGTCCGGGACGGGTGTTGTGTGTATGAAGGGCTGAGAGGGTAACGATCTTAGCGTTTACAGAAACCCGGTCGCGGACTACGCCACCGGGTTTTTTAATGCCCGGAGAACCTGGTCACGACCACCTATACCCACCTATTTAGGGAGAAACACCATGTTTGAAGGTTCACTCGTTGCCTTGATCACCCCCTTCAGTGAGGGACAGATCGATTACCCCAGTCTCTTGCGCTGCCTGGACCACCATCTCGAAAACGGCACTCAGGGGCTGCTGATCGCGGGAACAACAGGCGAAGCGCCAGCGCTGAACAAGGCTGAATATCAACAGCTGTTGTCCGAGGTCTGCCGATATATCGCAGGACGTATTCCGGTAATTGCAGGCGCGACCTCCTACAACCCGATAGAAGCATTGGCACTGGCCCAGGCTGCAGAGCAAACCGGTGTGGATGCACTGCTCTGCGCCGCCGGCTACTACAACCGGCCCAATCAGCAGGGGCTGTACGAGCATTTCCGTTACGTTCACGATAACACCCATCTGCCGATCATCATCTACAATATTCCGCCGCGCACCATCGTCGATATACAACCGGATACGATGGCTCGTCTGGCCCAGCTGGATCGGGTGATCGGCGTCAAGGACGCGTGCCGGGATCTGGCCAGACCGATGCAGGAGCGGATACTGATTGGCGACCTGTTCTGTTACCTCTCAGGCGATGACTGCACCGCCGCCGCATACAACGCGATGGGGGGCAACGGCATCATCAGCGTCATCGCCAACCTTCTACCCGCCCATAGCCGCCAACTGCAGGATGCCTGCCGCGCCAACGACTTCACCACCGCCACCGCGATCCAGCGCCAGCTGACACCGATGATCCAGGCCTTGGGGCTGGAACCCAACCCCGCCGGAATCAAGTACGCATGCTCCCTGTTGGGGCTATGCTCAGCTGAACTGCGCTTACCAATGGTGGAGTTACAGGAGAGCAGCAAGGCGGCGATTCGGGAAGCTCTGGAGCAACTCACGAGTCCCACTCCAGTATCACCTTGCCCGCCTCGCCTGAGCGCATGACATCGAACCCCTGCTGAAACTGCTCGATGGGAAAACGGTGGGTAATGATGGGGGACAGGTTGAGCCCGGACTGAACAACCGACGCCATCTTGTACCAGGTCTCGAACATTTCGCGACCGTAGATGCCCTTGATGATCAGGCCCTTGAAGATCACCTGCGTCCAGTCGATCGCCATGTCGCCGGCTGGAATGCCGAGCATGGCTATCTTGCCGCCGTGGTTCATCGCCTCCAACATGCTGCGAAAGGCCGGTTCCGCGCCGGACATCTCCAGCCCGACATCGAAGCCTTCATTCATCTGCAGTTCGTGCATTTTGTCATCAAGGGACTGCTCAGCCACGTTGACGGTGTGGATAACCCCCATTCGCCGCCCAAGCGCCAGGCGATAGGGGTTCACATCGGTCAACACCACATGACGAGCCCCCACATGCCGGGCAACGGCTGCAGCCATGATACCGATGGGGCCGGCGCCGGTTACCAGCACATCCTCACCAACGAGATCGAATGACAGCGCCGTGTGCAGGGCGTTGCCGAAGGGGTCGAAAATAGCCGCCAGGTCGTCGGAGATGTTATCGGGTATCTTGAATGCGTTGATCGCGGGAATCACCAGATATTCGGCAAAGGCGCCAGGTCGGTTGACGCCTACACCCTGGGTATTGCGGCACAGGTGACGACGTCCGGCACGGCAGTTGCGGCAGTGGCCGCAGGTAATATGGCCCTCGCCTGACACCCGATCGCCAGGCCTGAAGCCCTCGACCTCAGAGCCGATCTCCACCACTTCACCGACGTACTCATGCCCCACGGTCATACCCACAGGAATGGTCTTCTGCGCCCAGGCGTCCCAATTGTAGATATGCATATCGGTGCCGCAGATCGCGGTCTTGTGGATCTTGATCATCAGATCGTTGTGTCCCATTTTCGGGCGCTGCGTGGTATGCAGCCAGATACCCTCTTCAGGGTGCAGTTTCGCCAACGCGCGCATCAGATCACTCCCAGTTCACGACCGATTCGATGAAAGGCTTCTACCGCCCGCTCCAGCTGGATCAGGCTGTGCGCGGCCGACATCTGCGTGCGTATCCGGGCCTGCCCCATCGGCACCACCGGATAGGAGAAGCCGATCACATAGATACCCTCGGCCAGCAAACGTTCCGCCATCTCACCGGCCAGCGCGGCATCGCCGATCATTACTGGAATAATGGGGTGCTCACCGCCAGCCAGAGAGAAGCCGGCGCTTTCCATCTCCCGGCGAAAGTAGCGGCTGTTTTCCTGCAGCCGTGCACGCATCTCGCGCCCGTGAGATTCCACCAGTTCAAGCGATGTGAGCGTGGCCTGTACGATTGGCGGCGCCAACGAGTTGGAAAACAGATAGGGGCGTGAGCGCTGACGCAACCAGTCGACAATTGCGCGGCTTGCGGCGGTATAGCCTCCCGAAGCACCACCGAGTGCCTTTCCGAAGGTACCGGTCAGAATATCCACCCGCTCCATGACACCGTGATATTCCGGGGTGCCCCTGCCGTGCTCACCCAAGAAGCCCACCGCGTGGGAGTCATCCACCATCACCAGCGCATCGTAGCGCTCTGCCAGATCACAGATCGCCGGCAGATTGGCGATGACCCCATCCATGGAGAACACGCCGTCAGTGGCGATCAGTTTCACCCGGCAATCCTGGGTGTCCTTGAGCTGTCGCTCCAGTTCAGCCATATCGTTGTTGGCGTAGCGACAGCGTCGGGCCTTGCTCAGGCGTACTCCATCGATGATGCTGGCGTGGTTCAGCGCATCACTGATCACCGCGTCCTCAGAGCCCAGCAGGGTTTCGAACAAACCGCCGTTGGCGTCAAAGCAGGAGGAGTAAAGAATGCTGTCCTCCATACCGAGAAACGCCGCAAGCGAGGCTTCGAGTTGCTTGTGTATATCCTGGGTGCCGCAGATAAAGCGCACCGATGCCATACCAAACCCGTGCTGATCCAATCCCTGCTTGGCCGCCTCAATCAGTGCCGGATGATCGGCAAGACCAAGGTAGTTGTTAGCACAGAAATTGACGACGGTATGACCACCGCCGAGTGTCACATCGACGGACTGGGGCGAGGTGATTTGACGCTCTGTTTTGTAGAGCCCGTCCTGCTTCAGCGCTTCACACTGCGCACTCAGGCTTTCGAGGAACTGCTCACGCTTCATTCCGCACTCCATTCGCTCGCGTTTGTGCCTATAAAGATAGCGCCTGACTCTCAAGACGCGAATGTGGAGCCACAGCTGATTCAGATCAGGCTTGGGGCTTTTACATATGCTTTTCCATATATATACTTTTCCATATATACAGGATCAATCAAGAGCACCACCATGACGATGCCGACCTTATCACCGGCCCAGCTGTTCAAGAACCTCTCCGACGAGCTGCGCCTGAGCAGCCTGCTGCTGATCGAAGCCAGAGGTGAGCTCTGCGTGTGCGAGCTGATGCAGGCGCTTGATGAGAGCCAACCCAAGGTATCACGCCATCTGGCACAGTTGCGCCGCGCGGGGCTACTGCAGGATCGCCGTCAGGGGCAGTGGGTGTTCTACCGTCTGCATCCGCAGATACCGCAGTGGATCGTCGAGTTACTGAGGCAAACGCGGGAACACAACCCGACTCTCCTGCGACAGCCGGAAAGCCGTTTGGCATTGATGCAAGACCGCCCTTCAGACAGCGAACGGCTCTGTTCGGCCGCGTCCTGAACCCCGGCTTCAAGGAGATGAGCCATGTTTGAGATCTTCACCTATCTGGCCGACTGGCTGGTCTACGGTCTGTTGAGTCTGTCACCCGAAACAAAGCTCGGCGACGCCCTGCACTTTTTCGTCGAGGATGTCAGCAAGATCTACGTACTGCTGGTGGTGATGATCTACCTGATCGCGCTGGCCCGTGCATCACTCGATGTGGAACGTGTTCGCGACTTTCTCGCGGGCCGGCATCGCGGTGTGGGCTATCTGCTGGGCTCAGGCTTCGGCGCGATCACCCCGTTCTGCTCCTGCTCGAGCATTCCGGTCTTCCTCGGTTTCACCTCGGCAGGCATTCCGGTGGGCATCACCATGGCGTTCCTGCTTACATCGCCGTTGATCAACGAGGTGGCGGTGCTGTTGTTGCTGAGCTTGCTCGGCTGGAAGTTCACCTTGCTGTATGTGGTTGTGGGCATGTCGGTCGGCATTCTTGGGGGCATTTTTCTCGACCAGATACGCGCCGAGCGCTGGTTGCAGTCGTTCGCCCGCAAAGCGCTCGAACGGGGACAACAGGGAGGCCCCCTCACCCCATCCAGCGCACCGCGCCAGTTGAGCTTTGCCGAGCGCCACAGTTTCGCCCGCTCGGAAACCGCCGACATATTTGGCCGGGTCTGGAAGTGGGTGATTATCGGCGTCGGCCTCGGCGCGGCCCTGCACGGGTTTGTACCGGATGGCTGGATAGAGGCTCATCTGGGCAACGGTCAATGGTGGTCGGTCCCGGCTGCCGTGGGGCTGGGAATCCCCTTGTATTCCAACGCCACCGGCGTGATTCCAGTCATGGAAAGCCTGATTCAGAACGGCCTCCCTATCGGTACGACGCTGGCGTTTTGCATGAGCACGGTGGCTGCCAGTTTTCCCGAGTTCATTCTGCTCAAGCAGGTAATGCAGTGGCGGTTGCTGGTGACGCTGTTCGCACTGCTGCTGACCGCCTTTACGCTGGTGGGCTGGATTTTCAATCTGCTGACGCCGTTTATATGAACGTCAGCGCGACGGTTACAAGGAGTCAATAATGAAACAGATCAAGGTATTGGGCAGCGGTTGCAGCAAATGTATCAAGACAGCCGACATCATCGCCAAGGTGGCGGCGGATATCGGCGTTGAGGTGAATGTCATCAAAGAGACCGATCCGGAAGCGATCATGAATCATGGCGTCATGAGCACACCCGCCGTGGTTATCGACGACACTGTCGTTCACTCAGGCAGTATCCCGAGTCAGGACGCTATCCGCAGCTGGCTGGCCTGATCCGTATCAACCTGTAGAAGAGTTTTCAGATGCAAAAGATCAAAGTCGGAATCAATGGGTTCGGCCGCATGGGGCGGCTTGCGATGCGCGCAGCCTGGGGCTGGGATGAGATCGAGTTCGTACAGATCAACGATCCGGCAGGTGATGCGGCCACACTGGCCCACCTGCTCAATTTCGATTCGGTTCACGGTCGCTGGAGCCACGAAGCGCGTGCCGAGAACGACTGCATCCTGATCGAAGGACAGCGCATCGCGACCAGCCGGAACAAGACAATCGGCGAAACCGACTGGTCCGGCTGCGATCTGGTGATCGAAGCCTCCGGCAAGATGAACAAGAAAGCGCTCCTTGAAGCCTATCTTGAGCAGGGGGTAATGCGCGTGGTCGTGACCGCTCCTGTCAAAGAGGAGGGCGTGCTCAATCTGGTCATCGGCGTTAATGACGATCTCTACAACCCCGCAGAGCATCGCATCGTGACGGCGGCATCCTGTACCACCAACTGTCTGGCACCTGTGGTGAAGGTTATCCACGAGCAGCTGGGTATCAAGCATGGCTCGATGACCACAATCCACGATATTACCAATACCCAGACCATCCTTGACGCCCCTCACAAGGATCTGCGTCGGGCGCGTGCCTGCGGCCAGAGTCTGATCCCAACCACTACCGGCTCTGCCACGGCGATTACCCATATCTTCCCGGAGCTAAAGGGCAAGCTGAACGGCCACGCCATCCGCGTGCCGCTGGCTAACGCGTCTCTAACCGACTGCGTGTTCGAAGTTGCACGCGAGACCAGCGCTGAAGAGGTCAACGCCCTGCTAAAACAGGCCGCTGAAGGCGAGCTGAAGGGGATTCTCGGTTACGAGGAGCGCCCGCTGGTATCGATCGATTACAAGACAGACCCGCGCTCAAGCATCATCGATGCGCTTTCGACGATGGTGGTTAATGGTACGCAGGTGAAGATATACGCCTGGTACGACAACGAGTGGGGCTATGCCAACCGCACCGCGGAACTGGCACTGAAGGTCGGTCAACTGGATAAAGGATGATGCTGAGCCAGCTCACCCCGCAGGTGCGCCAATATTTGGTTGTCACCGGCAACTACTGGGCCTTTACGCTCACGGACGGCGCTCTGCGCATGCTGGTCGTGCTGCATTTTCACAGTCTCGGCTATTCGCCGCTGGAGATCGCGCTGCTGTTTCTCTTTTACGAGATCTTCGGCGTTGTCACCAACCTGTTCGGCGGCTGGCTCGGTGCTCACCTGGGGCTGAACCGCACGATGAACATAGGCCTGGGTCTGCAGGTTGTGGCGCTGGTGATGTTGCTGGTCCCGACCGCGATGTTGAGCGTGCCCTGGGTCATGGCCGCTCAGGCACTATCCGGCATCGCCAAGGATCTCAACAAGATGAGCGCCAAGAGCTCGATCAAGCTGCTGGTGCCAGCCGATGCTCAAGGCGCGCTTTATAAATGGGTAGCGCTGCTGACCGGTTCTAAAAATGCACTCAAGGGTGTCGGCTTCTTTCTCGGCGGCGCGCTGCTGGTGGGGCTTGGCTTCACCGGGGCTATCGCCTTCATGGCGGCGGCACTGGCACTGGTATGGTGTGCCAGTCTGATCGCGCTTAAACATGATCTGGGCAAGGCGAAATCAAAGCCCAAGTTCCGTGACATATTCTCTAAAAGCCCAGCGATCAATATTCTCTCGGCCGCTCGCTTGTGCCTGTTCGGCGCACGCGATGTCTGGTTTGTGGTCGCGCTGCCGGTCTTTCTCTCGCAGACGCTGGGCTGGGACCACTGGCAGACCGGCGGTTTTCTCGCCCTGTGGATCATCGGTTATGGCGCGGTTCAGGCGCTGGCCCCACGCATCACCGGCAAAGCCAGTGGCCGTGTGCCGGATGGTCGCGCGGCGATGCTGTGGGCGGCTGCCCTTGCCATGACGCCAGCGGTGATCGCCCTCGGGCTGGACGCAGCACTTGCCCCGCAAACGCTGATAGTTGCAGGCCTTATGGTGTTTGGCCTGCTGTTTGCGATCAACTCATCGCTGCACAGCTACCTGATCGTGAGTCTTGCCCGCGCAGATGGTGTCTCGCTGGATGTCGGCTTCTACTACATGGCCAATGCGCTGGGCCGTCTTCTGGGCACGCTGCTCTCAGGTTGGGTATTTCAGGCTGCAGGACAAGGTGCCGTCGGACTCGCCGCCTGTCTGTGGATATCCACAGCCCTGCTATTGCTGACAGTCTTGATCTCGGTCTGGCTGCCACGCAATTAACTGGTAATCAGGGTGTACTGACATATCCTTTAGGTAGACAGCAAAGGTCCCTTTGCCGATGCTTTCGGGGCCGTCAGTCATCGAGGAGAGTCAGCATGCAGATCGATACTTTTCGCGACATCATTCACTGGACGAAAGCTTACCATCAGCAGCTTTCCGACAGCCTGAAAAAAAGCAGCGACGCGAATCGTGACGAGAAGGCGCGGTTGCTACTGGATTACCTTTCCGAGCATGAGGCCAAACTGGCCCGGGCGGTAGACGCATTCGAGAAAAGCGATAACCTCAAGGCATTGAATACTTGGGTCATGGAGTATCTGGACAAAAAACCGATCAAATCCTTTGCCCAGATCGACGCCCCATTCGCGGACCTGTCCGCCGAAGAGATTATCCAGCGGGTAGAAGAGGAGCATCGCGATATCGTCGAGCTGTACAAGTTCCTTGCCGGCAGAGCCGTCGCGACTCCGGCTGTCGACCTGCTCGAGGAGCTGGCGGCACTGGAACGGCATGAAGCGATGCGGCTGTCCAACGCCTCCAATATGCTGGGCGATATCTGAACCAAGTACCCGGCTAGTGGAAGTCCCGGGAGCGGCTGCTCAATCCATCCCAAAGAGATGTGATATCGGTCAGCCGCCCCGCTATGACATGAATCAGCCCCCCTTCCCGCTCCAGAATGCCGTCTACCTGCAAGATCCGGCTACCCAGCAGCGCCTTGCGCTGGGCCCGAGCAGTTGCCTGCCAGACCACAAGATTGATCGGGCCATGCTCATCCTCAAGCGTCACAAAGGTGATGCCGGTTGCCGTTCCCGGCCGTTGGCGATTGGTTACCAACCCGGCAACACGCACCGGACGTCCACTCTCCACACCGGCAAGCCCAGTGGAGGGCACGCAGCGCGACAGCACGCCCCGCTCGCGTAGCAGCGCCATAGGATGGCGGCCGAGCGTCAACCCAAGATGTCGATAATCCGCCTGCAACTCGCTGCGTTCATCCGGTGCCGGCATGACCGCTTCGCTGCCCAGCAAGCAACTGGTATCAGACTCCGCCGCCTGGGTATCCAGTTCCAGAACAGCCTCGTCATTCATCAGCGCCCAACGTGCCTGATGGCGATGCCCGGCAATCGCAGCCAGAGCATTGGCCGCAGCCAACGCGTCATAATCCCTCCGACCAAGGCGAACCCGTGCACGCAGATCGGCGACCGACCGGTAACCATCAATCGGTCGCATGGCGGCTATCTGTTCTCCCGCCGAGCGGGACATGCCTTTTACCAGCCGAAACCCCAAACGCAGTATTCCCCGACCGGCCGCACGCTGTTCAGGGCTGTCATACTCCAGCGTGCAGTCATAGGCACTGGCATTGATGCACACCGGGCGTACCTGAACGCCATGCCGACGCGCGTCCTGTACCAACTGCGAAGGCGAATAGAAGCCCATCGGCTGACTGTTGAGTAACGCACAGCAAAACGCTGCCGGCTCATGGCACTTGATCCATGCAGAGAGATAAACCAGCAGCGCAAAACTCGCCGCATGGGATTCAGGGAAACCATATTCGCCAAACCCTTCGATCTGACGGCAGATCCGCTCGGCATATTCGGCACTGTAGCCACGCGCCATCATGCCGCTGCGCAGTTTCTGCTGATAGATCGCAATATGTCCACTGCGCCGCCAGGCCGCCATCGCCCGTCTCAACTGATCTGCCTCACCTCCGCTGAAGCCTGCGGCGACCATCGCCAACCGGATCACCTGCTCCTGAAAGATCGGTACCCCGAGTGTGGGTTCCAATACCGCTTTGACCGCCTCGCTAGGGTAATCAATTGCCTCCTTGCCCTGTCGCCTTAGTAGATAGGGATGCACCATATCACCCTGAATAGGGCCGGGGCGTACGATAGCCACCTGTACGACCAGATCGTAGTAACAGTGAGGCCTGAGCCGCGGCAGCATGTTCATCTGGGCACGCGACTCAACCTGAAACACCCCCATCGAATCGCCTTCGCTAAGCATGTCGTACACTGATAGATCTTCGCGCGGGATATCCTGCAATAGCCACTCCCGGCCATCACGTTCGCCAAGCAGATGAAGTGCACGCCGCAGTGCACTGAGCATGCCCAACGCCAGCACATCGATCTTGAGCAACCCCAGAGCTTCAAGATCGTCTTTATTCCACTGGATCAGCGTTCGCCCCTCCATGGCGGCATTCTCGATCGGCACCAGTTGATGCAAAGGGCCTGATGAGATGACAAAGCCCCCAACATGCTGTGACAGATGACGCGGAAAATGGAGTATCTGCGGAACCAGCATCAGCAGGTGACGAAAGCGTTGTGCAGGCTTATCACCCCCGAGTTTTTCCAGCTGTTTCAGCCAGGGCTGTACCGTATCCCGGCGGTCAATCTGACTGATCAGCCACCCCAGATAGGCGTCATCGAAGCCTAACGCCCTCCCGACATCACGAATGGCACTGCGACTGCAATAGCTGATCACCGCTGCGGCCAATCCTGCCCTGTCCCGCCCGTAGCGACGGTAAATATATTGAATCACCTCCTCGCGCCGCTGGTGCTCGAAGTCCACATCGATATCCGGCGGTTCGTTGCGCTCTTTCGACAGGAAGCGCTCGAACAGCAGGTTGACCCGACGCGGGTCAACTTCGGTGATCCCCAGGCAATAACACACCACCGAATTGGCGGCCGAGCCTCGTCCCTGACAGAGAATCCGGTTATCCCGTGCAAACCGGACGATATCTTCAATGGTAAGGAAGTAAGGTTCGTATTTGAGCTCGGCGATCAACTGCAGCTCACGCTCGATCTGCTGTCGCACCTGTTCAGGTACACCTTCCGGAAAGCGCCGTTTCACACCGGCCTCGACCAGTGCCCGCAGATGTGCTCTGGGCGTCAGTCCATTCGGCACCAATTCATCGGGATATTCGTAGCGCAGCTCATCAAGGGAGAAACTGCACAGCGATGCTATTTCGAGTGTTTGCTCCCGCAGGGCCTGTGGATAGATTTTTTCCAGCTTTGGCAGCGATCTCAGGTGCCTTTCGGCATTGGCCGCGAGCCTCCAGCCGGCTTGATCAATCGTTGTACGCAGCCGTATTGCAGTCAGAATATCCTGTAAGGGCTGTCGCGAAGGCTCATGCATATTCACATCTCCCGCACAGACCAGCGGTATCGAGTGACGCTCATGCATCTCCATTAAACGGTGATAGCGCCAACGATCATCCGAGTCGAGTAGACGCTCCACAAGCACCCAGCTACGTCCGGCGTGATGCCGTCGGAGCCAGTTCAAGTCAGCCTCTGTGTTGCTATCATCCCTGCCGGGCTGAAACAGGATCAGACAACGATCCAGCTCTTTTTCAAAGTCCTCTAGCGTAAGTAAGTACCCACCCTTTTTGCCTCTCCTGCGCCCGCAGGTAATCAATGCACAAAGCTGGGCATAGCCTCTACGGTCCCTTGCCAATATGACCAATACACGCCCATCAACTTTAAACTCGCTGCCTATCAACAGCTGAAGGCCCAGCTCTTT
Organism: Marinobacterium lacunae; assembly: GCF_000705555.1. Classification (GTDB taxonomy): domain Bacteria; phylum Pseudomonadota; class Gammaproteobacteria; order Pseudomonadales; family Balneatricaceae; genus Marinobacterium_D; species Marinobacterium_D lacunae. The sequence goes on along the minus strand of NZ_JMQN01000043.1, from coordinate 2,775 downwards.
CGCCTCCTGATGAGCCCTTACCACACCGGCGACCGAGCACTCATCCGTCAAGGCCAGTGCGCGATATCCCTGTGCAGCCGCCTGTGCAACCAACTCCTCCGGATGCGAGCCACCCCGCAGAAACGAGAAATTGGATACGGCATGCAACTCTGCATAGCCCGCTAGAGCGCTATTCACAGCCACCACCTCAACCAAACCAGCCATGGATAAACCAGCAGCCGTCGGGCTCACGAAATAGCCAGCAACAGCGACCATCAGGCCAGCGGGCCACGAAATAATCCCGACTGACCATTCGATCCCACCAACCACTGCTAATTCTTTCAGGGCCACTGAGCAGCTCCAGACGACAGCGCTGTGACTTTGACAGTGGCTGAGGATGTGGCAGCAACCAGCTGGGTCGTACCATTCCCTCTGGAGACACCTCCCGGTAACTGCCTTCCACACGCAATACAGACTCAGGGCGATGATCCGGATAAACGCTCAGGGTCTTTACCGCTTCACTTCCCAAACGGCTGCGAAGCCGACTTATCAGATCCGGTAATGAACTCTGCGCATGAGATAGGGCAAAGAGGTCCCCACTGATGGCCTCATATACCTCACCTTGTTCGGCACTCAGCTCTATCGACAGGACCGGTCCCTTGAGCTGCTCGCGCTCAAGTCGCAGCCGACAAAGTTCCAGCCAGGCAGAAGCAGCCGCGCAACCACCTGCATGCCCTATATCAAGAGTCTGAGTTGAAGCCCCCCGTAGATTAAGCGTCAGATGGATACGGGCTACTTTTTGCTGGCGCTGAGTGAGATAGCCCTCCAACGCCGATAGCAAACGACGCAACGGAAACAGCAAGCCCGTGCTGTACGTAATCTCAGCGGCTAGCTCACAGCGCTGTCTAAAATGCTCCGGTGGATTATACGTTTCAGGGGCTGGCGCTCCCGGATCGATGATCGATACCAGTTCCCGCAGCAACGACGGCCCAAAGCGCTGAGATAACTCTGCGCGAGGCAGTTCAAGAAGGTCCTGCAATGTCGAAAGCCCAACCCCTTGCAGACGCTCTACCTGTTCAGAGTGAAGCTGGAGCTGATCGATCCGTAACGCATACAAACCCGCCCACCAGGATTGCGCATCACTACACAACCGGTTCTCGATAGCCGCGAGCAGTTGTACCCCTTTCGCCGTTTCGCCCACGGCCATTCTGGCCGTATAGCCAGTACTTCGCAGCGAATCGGTTATCGCTGCTATTAGCTGCATCATCCCCCCGAAATAGTTCAGCATACTGGCGATCTCCAGCAGCAACGCTTGCGGTGGACATAAGCAGACTCTGGCACTGAAACGACCCGCCCAGATAGCCAACTGCTCCAGAGCGGAGCGTAAACGCTTATCGGATGTATCGAGAACAACCAGTTCAGGCCCAAGCGCCAGAGCCGTCGCCAACGCCTGCCCCGTTTTTATGCCCAGATCTTCCGCACAGGGATTCAGGGTTTTAATACGCCGTCGACTATCGAGCAATACTTGCGGGACCTCTTCTGAGAGTCCATGCAGTTCCAATTCCAGCCAGGGAAAATGCAGACACAACCAACGCATCTCATATCACCGCCGGAAGATCTATGCGAAACGGTGGCAGAGGCCATCCGCCCCGGCGCTTAAGCAGAGTCAACTCGGTCGACTGCCCTTGCCTGTTTAGAACCATCCTGTATGCCGCCGCCGAGGATTGATTCCGGACACTCTCCGGCCTCATCACCCAACCGAGCCCACCACCCGCTTGCACCGCTAGTTGCAGCCGTCTAAGAGAGGAGGTAACGACCCGGTCGTCCAGCCAGCTCAACACCAGAGGAGACATACCGCTTTTTAGCACCTGTTCGATGGTCCAAAGCCGATCCCGAGTGCTGCTGGTATAGACGACATATTGAGATGACAGCCCTATTCCAGCGTTCTGCAACGCTATTGGATAGAGATGATGAGGAGGGTCAATCCAGAACACTGGCTTGCTTTCAGCCGAGAAACGCCTCAATAAAGGCCAGATCAGACGGATCTCTCCAAGCCCTTCTCCCGAGTAAAGCAGTTCGACAAGCTGCCCTTTCAGCCACCCTCCGCCATACAGCTTCTCATCCAGCTGGCTATAACCGCTTATTTCAACGCCGCCAATACTCTCTGAGCCTGCATGCGAACCACGCCATAGCTGTCCCTGCTCCAAAAGGTTGACCAATGCCATGACCACCTCAAAATACTGTATATATACACAGCATTTTGGGTCAAAACGTACGGCTTCTCAAGTCTCCGTACACGCTGTCTTTTATGCGTGCCTATGACATGGCTCCGATCTCAGGCGTTATTCAGGATGTATCCGATTGGATGAGCAGAATCGTTCAATGAGGAAGGGCTATCGAAGGTAAGGAAAGCTGTACGGTATAAAAAGTTGGGGCCCGAACACATCCGTGAACCGGGCCCCTTAGGTTTTGCGGCTTCCATTCCGCCCCCATATCGTCCTTGATATGGGATGAGGGTAAAGCATCCCGCTTTAAAGTCACGCCTCCCTGCGTCCCTCGATGCGCATATTCCCCTAATTCCCCACCTTTTTATATAGGAATTTTTCCTAAAATGATCCATCTCGGTGCATTGACTGCACTCGGCACTTCACCCCGTCACAGCGCCTCTTTCTCCGTCATACAGTCCTTCGTCCAATATATTTCACCCGCCCCAGACGCAAAAAACCCCAGCACCTTTCGGTACCGGGGTTCTTCACTCCCTCTCGGGATCATTAGGTGCCTGGCGATGACCTACTC
>NZ_JMQN01000042.1 GCF_000705555.1 Marinobacterium lacunae | reverse complement strand
ATGGCACCATCACCTACACCGCCAGCGTGGACAACGCACCGCAGGGCGCCTTCAGCGTGACCCTGGATAACGGTGTGGTGATCAACTTTGCAGACGGCTCGCTGACCGGCAGCTCCGACCCGCAGCCGGCGCAGGGTGAAGACCCGTACGTGGATGGAGGCAGCTTCAACGTCAGCATCGCCAGCACCTCCGGCGGCAACTACGAAGACCTGGATACCAGCGATACCGCGACGATCACCATCAACGACACCATCGACACCACCACGGTAACGCTGGATGACGTGACCGTGTCGGAAGATGGCACCATCACCTACACCGCCAGCGTGGACAACGCACCGCAGGGCGCCTTCAGCGTGACCCTGGATAACGGTGTGGTGATCAACTTTCTGGACGGCCAGACGAGCGGTAGTTCAGTTGCTCAGCCGGCTCAAGGCGAAGATGTTTACATTGATGCAGAGAGCTTCAACGTCAGCATCGCCAGCACCTCCGGCGGCAACTACGAAGCGCTGGATACCAGCGACACCGCGACCGTCACCATCAACGATACCATCGACACCTCGACCGTAACGCTGACCGCTACACCGTCAGTCAATACTGGTGACACCATCACCTACACGGCTACCGTGAGTGCAATGCCGCTGACCACAGCTCTGGTGTTGACCATCGTGGATGAGAACAGCGTTGAGCTGGGTACTATCACCATCAACCCGGGTGAAACTTTCGGTACGTTGGATGTGGCTGCTCCTGAAACTGCTGATACCAGCTACGATGCTTCCATCAGCGCAGCGAACGGTGGTGAGTATGAAGACTTGGATATCAGCGATACCGCGTCTACGGTGGTCTCCGAAACACCGGTGAGCTCGGCTCTGCTGATTACCAATACCAACGTCAATGTTCAGGAAGTGCGTGTCACCATTGCTTCTGAAGAGGGTTCAAACTCTACCGGGGTTGTGGAACCGACAGAGGTACAGGGACAGGAAGGCAGCGTGCTGGAGTTCCAGGATGATGTCGAATTCGTTGCGGGTGAAACCTATACCGTGACGATCGAGCATGTGTCTGGCGATCCGGTAATCCTGACTGATCTCTCTGTGAGCGATCAGCATGGCAATGTGCTTGATATCTTTGCGGGCAACGCCAAGCTGGAAACAGGCGACACCGGGTCGAATACCAACTTTGATGGCTACATCTTCAACGTGACGATCGGTGACAACTACGCCAGTGATCCGACGGATTACTCTGTCAGTGACCCAATCGGATACGAAGTGCTCAATGGTGTGCTCTCGCTCGATACCGAATCCAATAACAGTGAGTTTGTTCTCGACTTCTCTGAGCTCTCGCTCAACGGCGGAGAGAACTTGTTCGGGGATTCAGTAGAAACAATCGATATCTCCGGTAAAGGTACTGGTGAAGATAACGTCGTCTATCTTTCTGCTACCGATGTGCTGGAGCTGGGTGATGTAGGCGACAATATCATCAATCTGATTGGTGATGTCGATGATGTGGTGAATCTGGTTGACCAGGACGGTGCAGGCGCTGGTACCTGGACACAGACCGCTTCGGATGCGACAACTACTACCTACACGTACAGTGACGGTGTCACCGACTACGCAACTGTGGTGGTTGAAAACGATCTGACGACTGTTCTCAATACCAACTCTTTAGATAACAGCTGATCGTAGAGTAGCTACAAAAAGCCCAGACAATGTCTGGGCTTTTTTGTCTATAGTCAGTAGTGTATGAGGATAACGCTACGACTTATGGCGTCATATAGGTCGAATAAATTCCATCGCTAGACGAATGGCCTTACTGCTCAACCCTCCGCTGCAGATCCGTCCATAACCCCAGCTTTTCCGATCCACCCACTCGCTTACCTGTTCCTCGTTCCTTTGCCAGCCACAGTCCGTCACCGTTAAAGCTGTAAACGGGGACAAGGTCCTTGCGCTTGTTGGCCGGCAGGATTTCCGGGTTCAGGTTGTCGAGTACCAGTGGAATCGACCGCGGTTGCGGGAAGTAGGTGAGCACCATGTGTGCCTGATTCCAGTTCAGCGCCTTGACGTACATGATGCGCATGCGGTCGTCGGGAATGCCGAGTTCACGCAGTGAGAAGTACTTGGCGATGGCGTAATCTTCGCAGTCACCGCCAAATGTCGTCAGTTTCTCGAACGGTGTCGCCCAGTAGTCTTCCTTGTGCCAATGCACGATATCCGTGTAGTACGGCACAAGGTTGAAGAAGTCGTTCACCTCTTTGACCTTCTGCATTTCAGTCATGTTCTGATTGGTTTCAATCAGCTTCTTCAATGCATTGAGTCTCAGCACCGCTTTCTGGCCGAACTTTGCTTCAACCCGGTTGAGAAGCGCAGGGCTGAAATCCACCAGACTTTTTGCGCTGGCCGTTGTAGGCAGGCAGAGCAGGGCGCACAGGCCGAATCCGCAGAGCGTCCTGCGGGTTCGGCGCATGCGTGTGAGCAATGACGTTTTCATCGGCTGGCCGCTGTCAGTCCAATTTCGCGTACAGCCTGATAGTCGGCGTCGCTGGCGACCGACTCCGCGAGTATTCTCACGTTGAGCAACTCGCCCAACTCCTTCATCGCTTCGACCAGTCGGCGTTTCTCCGAGTCGTTACCGATGTTCTCGGTATAGATACGCGCCAGACGTATGTAGTCGAGGCGGAACTGCTTGAGATCATCCATGGCGATAAAGCGGCTTTCGAAGCGCTTGAGAATGATCCGCGCCCCGTTGCGATGGATGAAGTCGATGAAGCTTGCAAACGCTTTGATATCGCGTGTCGCGCCGTAGGCTGTCACGCTGAATACGAGGTGTCCGGCAATATCCTGATTGTCCTTCAACAGCTCATACAGTGCTGAGCGGAACTCGTTGCTGGCCAGCGCAGTGAACGACACGTTGACCGCGATATCGTGGTCGATCGCCTCAGTGCGGATACGCTTTATAACCTGTTCAACGATATGAAGGTCGAACTCGAGGATGCGGCCAAGGGTCTCGGCAACCGATATAAAGGTGCCGATCGGCAAGGCTTCGCCTTTCTCGTCGAGTACCCGTGACATCGCCTCTTCAAGTACCAGTTTGTCGCTTTCGTTGTCGGCCAGGCTGTAAGCCTTGATGCCGTAATCGATCTCGACACGCTTGTTATCGACAATGTCGCCAACCAGTCGCTTCCACTCGTCCATGCTGCGGGTGTTCGCACTGTACTCGGTGAACGCGAAGCTGTTCTGCCCGATCAGACGCGCCTTTTCATATGCTTCGGTTGCCGCCGATACCAGCTCGGCTGTTGTGCCTTGCGGATCGAAAGCGACACCGCCGATATGGGCTACGCTGGTCTTGTCGTACTGGGCACCCAATGCCGCCAGGCGTTTCAATACGGCTTCACAAAGCTGCTCGGCACTCTTCTGATTCTGGCAATCGGCGATCAGGATGAACTCCGAGCCAACGATGCGGTACAGGAAGTCGCCTGCGACACCCTGATCCTTGAGTGCTGCACGGGTTTCATCGACGAACTGCTTGATGAAGGCATCGACTTTCTCAGAGCTCAGGGTGGCCGCCAGTTTGCCCAGTTCATCAATGCGGATGATGAAGAGGTAGCCCTGCTGACGGGACATGAAGCGCTCTTTCATCTCGGTTTCGAACGTGGTGCGGGTTTCCAGTCCGGTCAGTTCGTCAACACGCAGGCGTTTGCCGGTCTCTTCAAGCCGGTTGTTCAAGTTGGTGATGACCTTCTCAATCTTGCCGGACATCAGGTTCATGGCATGGGCCACGTTTCGGATTTCGGTGGTCCAGGGCAGTTTGTCGATAGTAGCAAACTGGCCGTCGGCGATGCTCAATGCCAGTTTCTCGATCCGGCCAAGCGGGCTCAGTACGAATCGCAGCATCAAGAACAGCAGTACGATGAAAATTGTGAGGCTGATGGCGGCAAACAGCAGAGAATCTTTCGCCTGCTGCCAGAGTTTCAGATAACCAAGGCCCGGGTGAATGGTGACATACACCTTGCCGCCAACGACCCAACCTCCGTCAATTTCGGAATCGGCGGTGGCGGTTTCCATCGGCAGTAACTCTGTGAACCACTGCGGCACGTCTTCGAAGGTTTTGGGGTTGGTGCGCCGGACAAGCTCCTTACCATCCATGTTCTCTAGCAGAATCTCGAGGTAATACCCGCGGTCGAAGATGGTATTCACCATGGTGGCCAGAATGGTGTCGTCTTCGTCGAGAATATAGGGGCTTAGCGACAGGCCCAGCGATGTGGCCGTATCCTGCGCGTGGATTTCGGACTCCACCTGCAGGTAATCGCGAATATTGGTAAGACTGGTGTAAAAGTTGATCGTGAAGATGGCCAGGAACATGGCGGAGATCAACAGCAATAGCTGCTTGGACAGCGTCATCGAAAGACTCCCTTTTCAAAAACGGCCCTGCAGCCGAGCTGGGTTCGACCTGAATGGTCTGATTCGATACAAACTATAGCGCATGGATGACAGTCGCTTTATTGGACTGTGCACCGGATGGGGTCAGTTTAGGCGTAAATCGGAGACGAAGGAAGCGAGGGCAGGGTAAAGGGCAGGCTGGCTGAAAAAGCGGCTAACCTGCCGGGAAGGAGAGCAGGGGACAGTGTTCAGTCTTCTTCATCCTCGTCGTCATCCTCGTCCATGACGCGGGTGATTTTCCGGTAGATCTCCACGCGGTCACCATCGGCCAGCGGCGCATCGAGCTTACTTAACTTGCCAAAGATGCCGACCTTCTGGGTTTTGAGATTGATCTCGGGAAAGCGCTGCAGAATGCCCGACTGGATGATCGCATCCTCCACGGTGGCCTGATCGTCAACGCTCAGGTTGATCCACTCCTGCTTCTGCTTTCCCGAGTAGGCGACAGCAATTTTCATGCGGTGCCCTCCATTGCTGTGCCTGTCTGCTCATTGCGGATGCTCTCGCGTGCGGCGATTACCCGATCTGCCACCCGCTTGCCTGCGAGCATAAGGCCCAGACAGATAAAGCCGCCCGGGGGCAGAATAAGGAGCAAGGTGCCGCCATAGTTCGGGAACACGTCCATCTCGATCACCGAAGCCCAGTGTCCGAGCAGAAGGGAGGCGTCTGCGAACAGCGTGCCCGAGCCGAAGAACTCGCGAATGGCGCCGAGCACGACCAGTACCCAGGTAAACCCGACCCCCATGGCGAACCCGTCGAACAAGGAAGGTGCGACGCGGTTTTTCGATGCAAAACTCTCGACGCGACCAAGGATGGCGCAGTTGGTAACGATCAGAGGAATGAACAGCCCCAGCACCTTGTACAGCTCATGCATCCAGGCGTTGAGGAACATGTCGACCATTGTCACCATGGCGGCAATCAGCACAATGAAGACCGGTATACGCACCTGAGGGGTGATAATCCCCCTGAGCATCGATACCAGCATGTTTGAAAACAGCATCACGACCAGTGTGGCAAGCCCCATGCCCAGTCCGTTGCTGGCGGTTGTTGTGACCGCCATGAGCGGGCACAACGCCAGCATCTGGCTCAGTACAACGTTGTTGTGCCAGAGCCCCTCGCTCCAGATCTCTCTATAAGATGTCGTACTCATGGTTGCGCCTCCACTGTATCGGCATTCAGATCGTTAACCGCGCTCTGAAGGTGGACCTTTTGCTGTTCGAACACCTTCAAGCCTTCGTAAACAGCACCGACTACGGCACGGGGTGTGATGGTTGCGCCCGTGAACTGGTCAAAACGGCCGCCATCCTTTTTTACCGCCCACTCTTTCACGGGGGTGTTGTTCAGTGAGAATCCATTGAACCCCTCGACCCAGTCGTTCTTCGCAATCTCGATCTTGTCGCCCAGTCCCGGGGTTTCGGCATGTTTTACCGTGCGCACGCCGGTGAGTTCTCCATCGGCGTTAACGCCAATGATCAGCACGATGGTGCCGCTGTACCCGTTATGGGTGACCACTTCATAGGCGGCACCTGTCAGTGTGCCTGCCTTGCTGGCCAAAAAGACGGTGGGGTCGCCGCCGAACGGGTTGCCTTCAAGCGTGGTGGTTGTTTCCAGCGGATTGTTGTCATAAAGGCTATGCGGCAGCACCTGGCTGAGCATCGCGGCGCGGTCTTCATCGAAGCGTGCCTTGATGTCGTCACGGGTGCCGTGCTCGCCCATCATCAAAATGATGCTGACCAGCATGGCAATGCCGCCAAGCAGGCCCGCCTGATAGCCGATTCCACGGGTGTAACTGGGAATCAGCGGGGTGGTTGTCATACCGTGATTCATCGGGCTACTCCTTGGATTTGAGCGGCTTGCCGGTGTAGCTGTAGCCGTAGATACGCGGACGGAAATAGCGATCGATAATCGGCGTTAGCGCGTTCATGAACAGCACCGCAAACCCAACAGCCTCAGGGAACGAGCCCCAGCTACGGATAATGAACGTGACACAGGCGACGCCTGCCCCGAACACCAACTGTCCGCTGGAGGTGGTGGGGGAGGTGACCATATCGGTGGCGATAAAGAACGCGCCCAGCAAGGCGGCACCTGAGAGCAGGTGAAAGCTGGCCGGCTCGAAGCGCTCGGGGTGAATCAGGTTGAAGACAAACGCCAGTACAGCCAGTGTGCCGAGCATTGAAACCGGTATATGCCAGCTGATAACACGCTTGTAGAGCAGAAACAGCCCGCCGAGCAGAATCAGCAGTGCCGAGGTTTCGCCAAGGCTGCCCCGCATGTTGCCGGTGAAGGCGTTCAGGGTATCGAATACCTGGGGCATCGATTCCGTCACTGGAATACTCATGGTCAATGCCGTCTTCACATACCCCAGCGCCGAGGCGCCGGTGATGCCATCGGGTATGGGCAAAAGACCGGCCGTAATCATGAGGCTGTCGATTACGCCAGGCGCGGCTGCGCTGGTAATCGGTGTGGGGGCTACCCAGGTGGTCATCTCCACCGGGAAGGATATGAGCAGCCCAATACGTGCCAGCATTGCTGGGTTGAACAGGTTCTGGCCGAGCCCGCCGTAGAGATGCTTGCCGATGACGACGGCGAACAGGGTGCCCACCAATGCAATCCACCAGGGTGCCCAGGGCGGCAGGGTCATCGCGATGAGCCAGCCGGTGAGCAGTGCCGAGCCATCGGTACAGGGTTTGAGTGAGCGTCCGGCCAGCTTAAGGCAGGCCGCTTCACTTAATACCGCGGTAGCCAGACACAGCAGGAACAGATAGATCGCCGGCCAGCCGAACAGGTAAAGGCCGTAGAGCGTGGCTGGAAGCAGGGCGGCGCACACCAGCAACATGGTGCGCTGTACCGAACTTCGGTTATGGGCATGGGGGGAGGAGATCAACTGATTCATGATCCGCTTTCCTCGCTGGTTTGCGCCGCCTCGGCGGCCTGTTGGCGGGCTTTCTCAGCCTTGGCGCGCTCTTTTGCTTCTTTCGCCGCTTGGGCCTTTGCCGCCTTGGCGGCTTTTGCTGCGGCTTTTTCCGCCTCTTCACGCTCTTTTCGTTGCTTGCGTGCTTCGGCAAGCGACTTGGTCAGCTCGCCCTTGCGCGCCTGTTCACGCTGGCTGCTGAGTTCACCCTTGGCGAACTGGAAATAGTGCACCAGCGGAATATGCGAGGGGCAGACATACGCGCACGAGCCGCACAGGATGCAATCGCGCAGGCCAAACTCCCGGGCGCCTTCAAAGTCGTCACCCTTGGCGTGGCGCGCCATCTCCAGCGGCACCAGCCCCATGGGGCAAGCTGCCACACAGCTGCCACAACGGATGCAGGGTGAGGCTTCGGTTTTGCTGATCTCGGGGCTTGCCAGTGCCAGAATGCCGCTAGCCCCCTTGGTGATCGGCACGTCGGTGGTGTGCAGGATCTGGCCCATCATCGGGCCGCCCATCACGACACGCGACGGTGCTTCGGTCAGGCCCCCGCACTCCTCAAGCATCCAGCTGATCGACGTGCCGAGCAGTACCTCTACGTTCTGCGGCTGTTCTATGCACTGCCCGGAGACGGTCACAACGCGGGAGATCAGCGGTTGATGCTCATACAGCGCCTGATGCACGGCGTAGGCGGTGGCCACGTTGTGGACCAGCGCGCCAACATCCGAACTGCGCCCGCCAGCGGGTACCTCGCGGCCCATGATCGCCTGAATAAGCTGCTTGGCAGAGCCCATCGGATAGCGTGTCGGAATCGGTTGAACCAGCACATCGGAGTAGGGTGTTGCGGCCTCTTCCATGGCTGCAATTGCCTCGGGCTTGTTGTCCTCAATACCTGCAACGATGCGTTTGGCGCCGATGGCGCGCTGGATAAGCCGGGCACCGGAGATAATCCCTTCGGCGCGTTCGCGCATCAGCATGTCATCGCAGGTGAGGTAGGGCTCGCACTCGCTGCCGTTGAGGATCAGTGTGTCGATCTTCTGGCGTGCGCCGGACTTGAGCTTGAGTGCGGCGGGGAAGGTTGCCCCGCCGAGCCCGACGATACCGGCCTGATCGACGCGATCGGCAATCTCGCTCGGCGACAGCGTCATCGGGTCGACGGTATCGGACAGTGCTAACGGCGTATCCAGGCCATCGCTTTCAAGGGTGATGGCCAAGGTGCCCAGTTGGGACGGGTGAGGGGCCGTGACCTCGCCGATGGCGATGACCACGCCGGAGGTCGGCGCGTGCAGTGATGCACAGACATCCTCGCCGCTGGAGGTGGCCAACAGCTCCCCTTTCTTTACCGACTGCCCGACACTGACAACAGGCTCCGCGGGCTTGCCTGCGTGTTGGCGCAGCGGCAGATACAGAAAAGGGGGAATGCCCAGTGTCGTGATCGGCTGGCCAGTGCTTTGTGCCTTGCGCTCTTCGGCGTGCACGCCGCCGCGAATCTTGAGTTTATTGAACATATAAGTGCCACTCACGCTGCTGCGGGTTTAGGCCAGTGCCAGGTATCCAGCGTCTCCTGTTCGGGGCGCATGGCGATGCAGTCTTCAGGACATGCATCCAGACACTTTTCGCAGCCTGTGCAGGCATCGGCAAAGACCGCGTGTATCTGCTTGTTGGCTCCCAGAATGGCGTCGGTGGGGCATACCCTGTAACAGCGGCAGCAGCCGGTACACAACGACTCATCGATGGCGGCGATCATCGCCTCGCTGGCCATGCCGGAGAGATCCACACTAACGCCCAGCTTTTCCGCCAGGGCCTGAGCCAGAGAGCGGCCCCCCGGCGGGCAGCAGGTGACCTGTGCCTCGCCATTGACCATCGCCTCGGCGGCACCGCCGCAGCCGGTAAACCCGCACTGGCCGCAGTGGGTTCCGGGCAGCATCGACTCGACCTCTTTGACAATCGGGTTCTCCTCGACGGCAAACACCTTGTCGGCGTAGCCGAGCATCAGCCCCAGTGCGAGGCCCAGCAGGGTGAGAACAGCAACGGCAGTAATCATGATCCGATTCTCCTTGTCCCGGGCAGGCTTACACGAGGCCGCCAAAGCCCATGAAAATCATCGACAGCAGTCCTGCTGTCACCAGTCCGACCGGTGCACCGGCAAAGGTGGCCGGAACATCGGACAGCGCCAGTCGCTCGCGCAGACCGGCAAAAATGATCAGCACCATCGAAAAACCGATCGATGCGCCAAACCCGTACACAACGCTCTCGATGAAGTTGAGCCCCTCCTGAACGTTAAGGAGCGCAACCCCGAGCACCGCACAGTTGGTGGTAATCAGCGGCAGGAAAATACCCAGTGTCTGATGCAGCAGCGGGCTGGTTTTCTTCACCATCATCTCGGTGAACTGCACCACGGCAGCGACCACCAGAATGAACGAAATGATGCGCAGAAACTGAAGCCCAAGCGGCTCAAGCAGGTAGTACTCCATCAGCCAGCTAGTCACGCAGGAGAGCGTCAGCACAAAGGTTGTGGCCAGCCCCATTCCGGTTGCGGTGCTGAACTTGTTGGATACGCCCATCAGCGGGCACAGGCCAAGGAACTTGACCAGCACCACGTTGTTCACGAGGACGGTGCCGATAAGCAGGGTGATCAATTCCATAGCGCGCAAACCTCCCCAAATACGGACGATGGATCGTTGGCTAGGATCTGCACCAAGCGTGCCACGCCTAATTGATTGATAAATAAGGAATCATGAGGAAGGGGTGGTGTGTGAATGATGACAATGTTGGCTTTGTGACAGATCGGTGCAGGCGTGCACTCTTATGTGTCAGCAATCCGACATTCACCCCTGTAAGTGTGTGGATTTATCTCTATATATAGGCATATCTGCCCGTGGCGCAGTAATTGCACCGGCTCGGTATCCCGTCATCTGAGGAGCTGAGATCATGGTGAAAGAGGTACAGCCTGACCTTGCGGATGAAATGCCGGTTGTCGATAAGGGCGAACTACTCGAAGGGTTGCCCGCCAGCGTCTTTTTTCAGGCCGTAGAGCACTCGCCGGTCGCCATCTCAATAACTGATCTGCACGCCAATATTCTCTACAGCAACCGTGCCTTCACCAAAGAGACCGGATACGAGTCCAGCGAAGTGCGTGGTCGAAACGAGTCGGTGCTGTCCAATCGCAACACCCCGCGTCTGGTGTATGACGCCCTCTGGGGGCGGTTGAAGCAACAGAAGCCCTGGTCGGGTGTGCTCGTCAATCGACGCAAGGATGGTAAGCGCTATCTGGCGGAGCTGATGGTGGCGCCGGTGCTGGATGACGAAAACCAGCCGATCCACTATCTGGGCATGCACCGCGACGTCACCGAGCTCTACTCGCTTGAACAGCGGGTGCAGAACCAGAAGGCGATGATCGAAAAAGCGGTCAACGCCGCCAATGTGGCGATGGTACTGCTCGATGAAGAGGAGCAGATTGTCCTTGATAACCTGGCCTACAAGACACTGGCCACCGACATGTCACCGCAGGAGCCCAGCCATGTGATCCTGCGGGCGCTGCGCGATGAGTTGGGGGACCGCTTCAACGCCATCCGCGAGCGCGGGCTTGGCTTCAACGACCATGAAATCCGCCTGGATATCGGTAAAAACCGCTCGCCGCGCTGGTTCTCGGTCGATGGCAGTATGATCGCAATTGGCGACGAGACGGCGGACTCCTTCTTCGCCCAGCCCGAGCGGCACTACCTGATGCTGGTGATTAACGATGTCACCGAACTTCGCCGTCGCCAGCACGCCGAGCAGATGAACGCGCTCAAGCTGCTGATCGCCGAAGAGGAGGCGCTGCAAAGCATGCGCGAAGCACTTAACGGCGCGCTGTACCAGTTTCAACGCCCGCTCAACCTGATGAACGCCGCGGTGCGTATGCTTGAGCAACGCAAAGGCGACGAACACGCCCTGACCGAACAGGTGATTTCGGCGTTGAAAGAGGCGATCACCGCCGGAAATGAAGCGCACGAGACTCTTGAACGCGCCGTGCCCAAGGAGCATCCGGGGGTCAAGAGCGCGATCAACATGAACGAGCTGCTGCGCAACGTGCTGGAGCTGTGTACCGCCGATCTGCTCAAGCACGGCGTGCTTGTCGACTGGCACCCCCCGCTGCACATGCCGGCGCTGATCGGTTTTGAAAGCCGGCTGCACAGCCTGTTCAAGCAGTTGGTCGACAACGCCATTGAGGCGATGGCCGCTAGCAAGGCTTCACGCCGCGAACTGAGCATCGTGGCCCGTATTGAAAGCGGCGAGGTGGTGGTGACCATCTCCGACACCGGCCCTGGCATATCGGAAGAGCATCGCACCCGCGTATTCGAGCCGTTCTTCAGCACCAAGCCGCACACCAATCAGGGCGCGGCCTACGGCATGGGGCTGACTATCGTGCAGGAGATCGTCGCCGAGCACTTGGGCACCGTTTACGTGGATCCGCAGTACAGCGAAGGGTGCAGGGTGTGCGTACATCTGCCGCTGAACGCCGAGCGGGGTTGAGGAGGTGATGATGAATTCTCCAGGAATCTTTACGCCGCGTAATCGTTCGGAGCTGCTTGATCGACAGCTCAGTGTGCTCAGCATTGTCTGCCGTACCCTGACCCGTTCGCTCGACCTCAATGCCAGCCTCAATGAACTGCTCAAGGTGCTGCATATGGAGGGCGGCATGAAGCACGGGCTGGTCGCGCTGATGGACCCGGAGCTGGGCGAGCTGTGCGTCAGTGCCGTACACAGCAGCTCCGAGATGGTTCAGCAGGCTAAGAATGCCGTGCGCTATCGCCGTGGTGAGGGCATCATCGGCTCGATCCTGCAAAGCGGAACGCCGGTGGTGCTGATGAAGCTGGCCTCTGAACCCAAGTTTCTGGACCGGCTGGCCCTCTATGACTGGGAGGCACCCTTTATCGGTGTGCCATTGAAGGACCAAAGCGGCGAGGTGATCGGCGTGCTCAGCGCGCAGCCTGCCTCCGAGCTTGAGGAGTTTCTTTCCGACGAGTCCCGCTTTATGGAGATGGTCGCCAACCTGATTGTGCAAGCGGTGCGGTTGCTGGCACAGGTGCAGCACCAGCAGCGCAGCCTCACCGACGAGCGCGACGAACTGCGCCGCACGGTGCGGGGCAAGTTCGGATTCGACAACCTGATGGTCGGGCATACGACACCGATGAAGCAGGTGTTCGATCAGGTGCGACGCGTCGCCAAGTGGGACACCACCGTACTGATACGGGGTGAGTCCGGCACCGGTAAAGAGTTGGTGGCCTGTGCAATCCATTACAACTCGCCCAAGGCCCACAACAGCTTTGTGCGGCTGAACTGCGCGGCGCTGCCTGAAAACCTGCTGGAATCCGAACTGTTCGGGCACGAGAAGGGCGCCTTCACCGGCGCTGTAAAGATGCGCCAGGGCCGGTTTGAGCAGGCCGATGGCGGTACGCTGTTTCTCGACGAGATCGGTGAGATCTCGCCGCTGTTTCAGGCCAAGCTGCTGCGCGTGTTGCAGGAGGGGGAGTTCGAGCGCGTCGGCGGCAACAAGACGATACGCGTGAACGTGCGCATCGTGGCGGCAACCAACCGCGACCTCGAGCATGAGGTGCGTGCCGGCAATTTCCGTGAAGACCTCTACTACCGCCTCAACATCATGCCGATAAACCTGCCGGCGCTGCGTGATCGCAAGGCGGATATTCCCGAGTTGTGCGGCTTCCTGCTTGACAAACTGTCGAAGAATCAGGGGCGAAAGCTCAGCATCACCGATTCTGCCGTACGCATCCTGATGGGCCACAGCTGGCCCGGTAACGTGCGGGAACTGGAGAACGTGCTCGAACGTGCTGCGATCATGACCGAAGATGGCGAGATTGACCCGTCTACGTTGTCGTTGCAGGGGCTGGATACGCCTCGCCCCAGCATGACACCGGCACCGATGATGTCGGTACAACCCTCGCTGCCAACTGACGCGGGACGCCCACTGGACGACCCGGACCTTGATGAGCGCGAACGGGTGGTGGCAGCACTGGAGCAGGCCGGTTGGGTGCAGGCGAAGGCGGCAAGGCTGCTTAATATGACCCCCCGCCAGATCGCCTACCGCATCCAGACCATGAATATCGACGTTAAAAAGATCTAGCCACTCGCCTCAGCACTGCTCCAGCGACACCGGGGCAGTGCTTGCCGAAGCCTGACGATGTGCCAGAGCCCTTGCCAGAGCATCGACCGCCTGCTGTGCCTGCTCGATTGAGGTGTGGTGCCGCGCGTCACCAAACTCCTGATACTCGATTCGAACCTCATGGAAGGTTTCAACACCCAGATACTTACCCAGAGTGCGCACGTGGGGCCCCAGGTGGTTCATCGTTTCCCGTATCTCACCCGGCCCGAAGCCGAACTCGCCACAGGATGTCAGCAATACCAGCGTCTTGCCCGACAGCAACGGGGCTAAAGGAAAATCGCCCCGTTCCAGATCGAAGTCGAAGGTTTTGTTAACCCGGACAACCTGATCAAACCACGCCTTCAAACTGGCAGGCATGCCGTAGTTGTACATCGGGCTCGAGATCACAATCAGATCGGCGCGCTCCAGCTCTGCTATCAGCTGATCCGAGGTATCAAGGAGTATGTGTTGATCGACCGTGCGTGAGGCTTCCTGGGTGAACACCGCCGCCAGCCAGTTGCGGTCGATAAACGGTGGTGGAGCGCTGCCGACATCTCTACAGGTGATAAAAGTTGATTCATCATAGCGGCCGTAGGCATCACAAAAGCGTTCGGCCAACGCCCTTGAAAGTGAGCGATGAGTGGCGTTCTCAGTGTCCAATGTACGCATGCTGGCGTCTATTCTAAGAATATTGGTCATGACGGTTCCCCGTTTGATCAGTGGATGACAGAGGCCATTCTGTGTACCGTTGAAGCTACTGACAAAGGGTGATTTTGCAGCTATAGATGAGCAAAAGTTATGCATGATGCGCTGATGAATCTTAACGGGATACGGGTGTTTGAGGCAGCTGCGCGATTGGGCAGCTTTAAACTGGCCGCCGAAGCGCTCTGTATCACACCAACGGCGGTGTCGCACCAGATCCGAAACCTCGAGTCGCGGCTGGATGTTGCGCTGTTCGAGCGGGGCGTGAGGCAGGTGCGGTTGACGGCCGCAGGCACCATTCTGGCGGAAGCTGCGCAAACTTCGCTGCAAACACTCGCCGCGGCATTTGACCGGATCGGCCGGGAGGGGAAGCAACTGACAGTCAGCACCACTGCCTCTTTTGCAGCGCTGTGGCTGGTGCCGCGTCTGGAAGGGTTCAGCCGATTGCACCCGGAGCTGGAGGTATTCCTACAAACCGGTGAGCGGCCACTCGATTTAAAGCGAGAGGCGCAGGTGGATATCGCCATTCGGTATGGCGTACCGCCGCAGCCAGAGGCAACACTGTTGCTGCAGGAGTCGTTCGGCTTCTACGCCACCGAGCAGGTAATTGCGCGCATCGAGGCGGGTGAGCCGGTGCGGGCGCTGGAAACAACATGGAAGAACACCGACCTGCCGGCAATCGGCGTTGCGCAGTGGCGCGAGCAATACGGCGAGAGCATCAAGGTAGCGGGTATCACACGACACAATCAGGAGATGCACGTAACACAGGCCGCGCTGGCCGGTCAGGGCGTTGCATTTCTCAGTAGCCTGATGGCGGAATCCGCCGTTGAACATGGCTGGCTGAGGCCTGTGAAACCTCAATGCACAATAACCGGCATGGGCTATTACCTCGTCATCGGGTCCGGTGCCGAAACCCGCCCCCGGGTATGCGCGTTTAAAGATTGGCTTGAATCCGAGCTGCGTACTGACGCCGTGTGAAAGAAAGGGCATCAGTTGGGCCGATTCAAGACGCCAAATACCTATTTGAAGCTGGAAGCAGCTTCTGAAATGGGGCAGTGTCAAACCATTAGGGGCAGGGTGTCGCAGCCGCTGCACACAGCCTTTCACATCTATACGTATGCGCGTTTTTCACGGAGGAGAAATGGCAGTATCGAATATCTTTTTCTTTTCAAATAGTTGCGAGATTTCTTCGGGCGAGCAGATGCACGTAAAGGGGCATCAAGAGATGTCATACCTTTTTGGCAGGCTGAAGGCGAGCAGGTATACCTTTCTAACCGGGTGGAAAACGTTTGAGCTTGTGAAAAGCTTTTTATATCAATGGATTGGAATACCTGAAAGTGGAACAAGGTTAATTAAAAGGTAAACATTATAAAAACTATTATAAGGTCGAAGACCTTATAATTGAGCTGTTAGCAACCCAAAGGGATAGAGGCATGGATAACCTTTATATTTACATAACGCCTTTTGTTGGCCTATTTGGTATCTTTATAGGCGCATTTCTACAAGCCTATTTAGCTAAGAAAAATCATACACTTAATAATCTTTCAGAATTTCAAAACAAAGCATATGCTGATTTTTTAAAGGCGGCCTCTTCTATAGCAGTAGCTCAGCGTTCAGGGGAGAGAGACAAGGTTAACTCAGAGCTAGGTAACTTGGCAGATGCCAAAGCGAGAATATGCACGTATGGCCATTCTGTTGTGATTCATCATCTGGCAGAGTTTATGCGTGCTGGAGGGACTCTCCAGACTGAAAGGGAAATATTATCTTTTACTAAGTTGTGTATTACTATTAGAAATAAAGTAGGGATGAATCAAGATGGTATTATGTCAACTGATATTTCCCAGTTATTATTCAGTGTTGATGTGAAGGATACACCAACACCGGGAAGGAAAAATTGCTAACAAGTGACTGTGGTGTCCAGTCATAATATTTAGGCTGTTTTTTCACACCAGCGCTCCTCGT
>NZ_JMQN01000041.1 GCF_000705555.1 Marinobacterium lacunae | reverse complement strand
AGGCGCGTTATGCGGTGGGCCGTTGCCTGATGCTGTGGAGCAGCAACGATGTGACCCAGCAGGGCAGCCGTCCGAAAACCAAACTGAACATTATGCGTGAAGCGGTGATTGCGGAAGTGAGCACCCAGCTGTCTGAAGTGGTGGGCGTGATTGAACGTCATCTGGAACCGACCCTGCTGGCCGTGCATCTGTATGGCAGCGCGGTGGATGGCGGCCTGAAACCGCATAGCGATATTGATCTGCTGGTGACCGTGACCGTGCGTCTGGATGAAACCACCCGTCGTGCGCTGATTAACGATCTGCTGGAAACCAGCGCGAGCCCGGGTGAAAGCGAAATTCTGCGTGCGGTGGAAGTGACCATCGTGGTGCATGATGACATTATTCCGTGGCGTTATCCGGCGAAACGTGAGCTGCAGTTTGGCGAATGGCAGCGTAACGATATTCTGGCCGGCATTTTTGAACCGGCGACCATTGATATCGATCTGGCCATTCTGCTGACCAAAGCGCGTGAACATAGCGTGGCGCTGGTTGGTCCGGCAGCGGAAGAACTGTTTGATCCGGTGCCGGAACAGGACCTGTTTGAAGCGCTGAACGAAACCCTGACCCTGTGGAACAGCCCGCCGGATTGGGCGGGTGATGAACGCAACGTGGTGCTGACCCTGAGCC
>NZ_JMQN01000040.1 GCF_000705555.1 Marinobacterium lacunae | reverse complement strand
AATGTGAGCTGCTGATCCATCCGAACATCCTCAATGTGTTTGTGCCGGGGATTGTCTCATGCGGGGGACTTGTTCACATGTTCCCTATCGTTGTGTGCACGCCCAGCTCTAAAGGGAACGCTGGTGGGACAATCATAAGCGCGTCTACCGGCTTTATCGCGAACTGGGACTGTTACTGAGGCTCAGCGGCCGAAACGCAGCACATATCTGGGGGATGTATTTTGTCTCGGATGCTCTGCTTGACGGTCGCCGACAACGATTGTTGACCCTCGTCGACCGTGTATACACAGGGGGCCGGGGTATGACGAATGGCCAAAGTCCCACAGGCGAGGATGTCAAAGAAACTCTGACACGTATTTTCCGCTTCCGAGGGTTACCGGCAGTACTGAAAAATGGCAGCGGTAGCGGTTCGCAAGCGAGGTAATGGTTCCCTTACACTGGACGGCGCCTGACCGGAAATAGAAGCCTGGCGAGTGTTCTATAACTAAGTCCGGTCTCACTGCGCACTGGTCGGGATATCTCCACGTTAACGCGGCAGTGAAAAAAGGGGGGGCAGAGTTACCTTCCCTTAAGGAATGAAATACCGAATTTATATCGCTTGTGGTGGAAATTAAGTGCGCACATGATTACCAAAGGGTTTGCACTAACCGCCAACCTAAGAATAAAACAGGCTTCAGGAGATTAGTTTAAAATGTCCCATAACAGTCCCTCATTCGTCAGCCCATCTGAAATTCGAGCTAGGTTCTCAAGCTACATGTCTGACATGTACCAGAACGAAGTCCCTTTGTATGGGGATCTTCTCGATTTGGTATCAAGTGTTAATAACAAGGTGCTGGCTGAACAGCCGGAAATTAAAGCGCATTTGCAACGCACTGGTGAAATCGAGCGACTGTCAATGGAACGGCACGGAGCCATAAGGGTTGGGACTGCAGCAGAGCTTGCTACAATTGGAAGGCTTTTTGCTGTTATGGGCATGAGTCCAGTGGGGTATTACGACCTTAGCCCTGCTGGCGTTCCTGTTCACTCAACATGCTTTCGTGCTATCCATGAGAACGAGCTGCAAACCAGCCCTTTCCGTGTTTTTACTTCTCTTCTTCGATTAGAGCTGATCGACGATCCAGAACTGCGTCAGCTTGCATCAGAAACTCTAGCGAAACGAAATATTTTCACTCCACGAGCCATTGAACTGATCGAGCAGTTTGAAACCGAAGGCGGCCTTAATACTGAAGAGGCTGACGAATTCATCAAAGAAGCTCTAGAGACTTTCCGCTGGCACACAAAAGCAACGGTCACCGCAGCAGAGTATGACAAGTTGCATGCACAGCATCGCCTGATCGCAGACGTAGTCGCTTTTAAGGGGCCACATATTAATCACCTAACCCCTCGAACTCTCGACATAGATCAGATCCAGGCCGGCATGCCTACACGTGGGATCACCCCAAAAGCTGTTGTAGAGGGACCGCCACGCCGAAATTGCCCCATTCTATTACGCCAAACTAGCTTCAAAGCGCTTCAGGAAAAAGTCGCGTTTACGGACCAACATGGCACTGATGGCAGCCACACCGCTCGCTTTGGTGAGATAGAAGAGCGTGGTGCAGCGTTGACGCCGAAAGGCCGTACTCTGTACGACGAGTTGCTTAATGCAGCCAGAAATGAGCTAGGGGAATTCCCAAACGAGGAAAACTCACAACGCTATATCGAACTTTTGGAAAGTTACTTTAAAGACTTCCCAGATAACTATGAAGAGATCCATAACCAAGGGCTTGCCTACTTTAGATATTTCGTAACAAAAAAAGGTTACGGAGCCATTGAAAAAACTGAGCTACCAAGCAATTTAAATGATCTTATCGCTGGTGGGTTCATAGAGTACGAGCCGTTGGTATACGAAGATTTCCTGCCTGTGAGCGCAGCAGGCATCTTCCAATCTAATCTTGGAGATAATTCTCAAGCTCACTACTCAATATCCTCCAATCAAACCCAGTTCCAGGAAGCTCTGGGTCAGAAGGTCCTGGATGAGCTATCACTCTATGCTGACACGCAGAAACGCTCAATTCACGAATGCGCTACCTTTCTGAAACTACAACAGATTAATCTGTAATCGATAAAGGTTATTCTGGTAAACAACTTTGGCTCACGGCCCGACGAAGTGTTTTTATTGGTATTTCACAGAAGACACTTTCGAACGGTCGTGAAGTCGGCTGACCAATCGGTGGTTGGTGGAAGTTCTGTATCGGTAGCGCCACAGAGGACTCTCGAAGTGATATGGACGTCTAATTATGAATGGCACAGATAACGTCAAGGCAGGTTTTAGGGGTGGCCCATTCACTACCGTGGCGTTGGAATGATAGGGCCGCTGCGCCAAGAATAGACAGCATAGCGTTTTGCCAGGTTGCTGTTGTCTATTTCTTAAAGCTTCTGCTCGTGAATGAAGGTGTTCAGACTGTCGTAGTCCCAAGGCTTGCCGTCGGGTCTTAAATGGCCATGCTCGTTAAGCTTGTCCACCATCACCTTTAGGTTGTCACCCTTCTTGCGTAAACCCCGGACAAAGTGAAGCGCTTCGTCTTGTTTGGCTACCCATTCTGGGTCTTGGGGTGTGCTCTCGCTCTTGTGCTTCACTACAACCTTGATCGATTTGCTCATGAAGTTGCCCCTCTTTTGAACCTATGTTGCTTTCATCATGGCGTGCAAAGGTGTAACGCTCAAGCACTATGGGCAACCTCGGGGAGAATACCGTCAGTGGTATGTCGCTGAGCTTCAGATAGATCACTGTCGCCCCAGCCAATCCCTCCTTGGCCGGGGCGGAGGGCTCATGACCAGTTCTGCAGTGTATCCACCACAATACTGAGGAAGGTGTTGGTCTGGTAACCGTCCAGTGCGCGGTGATCGATGCTGAGGGTGAGGTAGCACATCGGTCGTATCACCATGGCATCCACGCCATTGATCTCTTCGACCACCACACGCTTTTGCATCTTGCCGATACCAAGAATCGCCACCTGTGGCTGATTGATGATGATCGGCGCGGCGAGCAG
Source organism: Marinobacterium lacunae (assembly GCF_000705555.1). Taxonomy (GTDB): domain Bacteria; phylum Pseudomonadota; class Gammaproteobacteria; order Pseudomonadales; family Balneatricaceae; genus Marinobacterium_D; species Marinobacterium_D lacunae. The sequence goes on along the minus strand of NZ_JMQN01000040.1, from coordinate 371,199 downwards.
TGATCCGCTGACGCCGTGGTTGGAGATGGTGAAGGTGCCGCCGCGCATATCCGCCGGTTTCAGCTTGCCGTTGTGGGCGGCGTCGGTCAGTTCCTGCAGGCGGCGGGCGATGCCGAGCAGGTTCAAATCCTGCGCTTTGTGGATAACCGGTACCACCAGTCCATCGTTGCCCAGTGCTGTGCCGATACCGATGTTGGCATCGTGGAACATCTCCAGTGCGTCGTCGTGAAAGCGGCTGTTCACTTCGGGCACGGCCTGCAGCGCCTTGACCACGGCTGCGATGAAGTAGGTGGTGAAGCTGAGCTTCACGCCCTGGGCCTCGAACGCCTTTTTGTTGGCGCTGCGGTGGCGCTGGATGGCGCTCATATCGAGCTCGAACACGCTGGTGACATGCGGCGCGGTGTGCAACAGGCTCTCGACCATATGGCTGGCGATCTGCTTGCGCATGGTGTTGTGCGGACGCAGGGTTGACGCACTCGGCGAGTGGCTCTCTGGCGCGTGCCTGGCCGGTTCAGCCTCGGATGGCTTGATGGCAGGGCGCGGCTCCACTTGCGGCGCTTGAATCAGCTGCGCTTTCGGGCGGCTGTCGGCGATATGGGCGAGCAGGTCGCTCTTGGTGATACGGCCAGCCTTGCCACTGCCTTCAATGCCGCTGAGGTCGATCTGATGATCGCGCATCAGGCGCCGCACGGCAGGGCTCAGTAACTGCTCACTACCGTTGCTGCGGTTGGCATTATTCTGGCGCCGGCTGGGCTCAATGGCAGGTGCCTGAGGAGGGGGCGCATCGTTGGCCTCACAATGGCTGTCACCGGCGCTGATGCTGCCCACTACCATGCCCGGTATGATCTCGTCGCCCTCTTTTACCTGCTGGGTGCTGACGATGCCATCGCAGGGTGCGGCGACCTCCATGGTGACCTTGTCGGTCTCCAGTTCAGCCACCGGCTGATTCTGGGTCACGCGGTCGCCCGGCTTGACCAGCCAGGCGAGCAGGGTGGCGGAGGTGCCTTCGAGCTGGTCTTCCGGCAGGGTGATATCGATCGATGCGGTCATGATTACACCTCCAGCAGTTCGTTGATCGCGGTGCAGATCTTCTCCGCGGTCGGCACCACGGCGTTGAGTAGCGCCGGGTGATGCGGACTGGGGATATCCGGCATGGTCAGGCGCTGGATCGGTGCGTCCAGCTCGAAGAAGCACTCGTCGGCCAGGGTGGCGGCGATCTCGGCGCCGAAACCGGCGGTGAAGTTGTCCTCATGCACGATCAGGCAGCGCCCGGTCTTGCGTACCGAGGCAAGAATGGCGTCCTTGTCCCAGGGCGAGATGGTACGCAGGTCGTAAAGCTCCACCGACTGGCCGCTGAGTTCCACCGCCTTCTGGCAGCGCGGCACCATGCCGCCCCAGGTGACCAGGGTAAGCTTGTCGCCTTGGCTCAGACGTGCCGCCTTGCCGAACGGGATGATGAACTCGTCGCCGGGGTAGGGGCGGCGGGCGGAGCTGTCGTCGAGCAGGTTGCGGTGCTCGAAGAAGATGGTCGGGTTGTTGTCGCGCAGGGCGTAGCGCAGCAGGCCCACGGCATCTTCGGCATTGGAGGGGATCGCCACCTGCCAGCCGATCGCGTGTGCCCACTTCACCTCCGCGGCCTGGCTGTGCCAGGGATCGCCGCACTTGAAGAAGCCGCCTGGGATGCGCACCACCATCGGGGCGGCAAAGCGGTTGTTGGTACGCCAGCGCATGGTGCCGCAGTCGTTCAGCTGCTCCTCGGCCGGGTCGGCGTATTTGCGGAACTGGATCTCCGGCACCGGCAGCAGCCCCGCTTGAGCCATGCCCAGCGCACGGCCGATGATCCCCTCCTCAGAGAGGCTGGTGTCGAATACACGCTCGACGCCGTACTTTTTCTGCAAGCCCAGTGTCACGGCATGCACGCCGCCCTTGGGACCGACATCTTCACCGAACACCACCATGCGCGGGTTGTGCTCCAGCTCGTAGTCCAGCGTCTGGCGGATCGCCGTAACCATGTTGATGCGCTTGCCCTCGGGGCGGGCAGAGGTGGAGCTTGCGGGGAATTCCGGCTTGAACGGCGCAATACCCCCCTGTAGCTGAAGCTCGGGCTGGCCCAGGTCGTCGGTCTCGGCGAACACATGGCGGGTGATTTTTTCCGGTGAGGGGATAGGGCGGGCACGGGCCCGCTCCAGCGCCTCGGCCACATCTTGCGCGGCGCGTGTGCACAGTGCGCTCCACTTCTGCTCGCTCATCAGCGAGGGCACCAGATATTTTTTCAGCTTTGGCAGCGGATCGCGGGCGCGCTCGGCATCGAGGGTGGCTTCATCTTTGTAGCCCTGCGTGTCTTGCCCGGAGTGTCCGCTCAGGCGCGGCACGGTCAGGCGCAGCAGCACAGGGCCCTGCTGTTCGCGCACCCAGCTCACGGCGTTGCCGATCAGCTCGGCGGCTTCCTGCGGTTCGGTACCGTCGCCAGAGTAGATCTTCAGGTTTTTGAATGACGCCAGGTTAGCGGCGATGTCACGTCCGGGCGTCTGGTAGTCGGAGGTGGTGGAGATGCCATAGCCGTTGTCCTCGATGTAGAACAGCATCGGCAGGTTCTGGGTGGTGGCGATGGTGAGCGCTGACCAGAAACCGTTGGTGGAGCAGGAGGCTTCACCGCCGTGGGCGACACCGATACAGCCGGCGTAGCTGGCATCGTTTAGCACTTCGCGGTGGTAACGGATCGACTGTGCCCAGCCCGCGATAGGGGTGTATTGGGCACCGACGCCGCCGCTCATCGGCAGGCCGCATGGGCCGTTCAGGTTGGGCAGGTTGTGTACGACGCCGATATCCCGGCCGTCGCTGTAGCCACCGGCGCGCATCAGCGGGCCACCGAGGGCATCGGTGAGATCCAGCCCCAGTGAGAGCATCAGCGGGCGCGAACGGTAATAGCCGCTAACCGCATCGCGCGGGTGGGTCAGGTGCTGGCCAAGGATGATCTGGCTCAGGTCATGGCCGCGGGCAGAAAACTGGTAGAGCACCTCTTTGGCCGGTACCAGGGTGTTCTCTTCGAGATCGTCCAGTTCGCGGGACAGCAGAAGTTGGTAGGCGATCACTTCCCAGTCCAGCTGGGGCTCGCAGGCGGTCTCTGCGCGTTGGATGGCGGGCATAGTTGTCTCCTGATCCTGCTTGTACAGGTTTGTTTTTGTTGTGCTAAGCGAAACGCTTATTCAGGTGAGAAAATGCTACGCCAGAGATCGCGAAATGAGCTTTCTATTATTCGGTGGATTTTATGAATATAGAAAGAGTATTCTTTTGATCTCTAACTATAAGAAAGAATATTTCACAAGGTGCCGCCATGTTCGATTCCTATGACCGCAAGATCCTGAACACGCTGCAGGCGGATGGGCGCATTACCAACCAGCAGCTGGCCGAAAAGATCGGCCTGTCATCGGCGGCCACCTGGCGTCGGGTCAAAGCGCTGGAGGAGGCGGGGGTGATCCGTCAGTACACGGCGTTGCTTGATGCATCCAAGGTGGCGCGGGGGTTGAGGGCGATCCTGACGGTTTCGCTGTTACGGCACGATGCCGACAGCAAGAAGCTGTTTGAGGATACCGTCAGCTCCTATCCGGAGGTGCTGCAGTTTTTTGCGATTACCGGCGATGCGGACTTCATGATCCATGTGGTGGTGGCGGATATCCAAAGCTACGATCAGTTCATCAACGAAAAGATCTTTACCCTGGAAGGGGTGGGGCAGGTGCAGTCCCATTTTGCGCTGCGCGAGCTGAAAAACGAGACCACCCTGCCGATCGGCTGATGCGTTGGTGCCTACAAGCCCAAACCGAAACGCAGCAGCATAAAGGCTGCCATCCCGACCAGAATGGTGGTTAGCAGGTCGCGCCGCACCAGTGCGACCACCACCGCCACCAGCGCGGCCAGCAGCCAGGGGTTGGCAGGGCTCGGCCAAAGCTCGCCTTCGGGCATCAGTACAGCCGGTGCGACGATAGCCGTGAGCACCGTGGGCGGCACAAAGCCCAGTGCAGTGTTGAGCCAGGGCGGGAAGTGTACTCTGCCCGCCACAGCGAACAGCAGATAGCGTACGCTGAAGGTGGCCACGAACATGCCGAAAATCAACGCGACTTCGTTCATTGTGCGGCCTCCTCTGATTTATCCACTCCGCTATTAGCCTGTTCTGCGCTCGTGCGGCGCTTAAGCAACTGCAGCGAGAGCCCGGTGGCGATGCCGCAGAGGGCGGCGACCATCAGCCCCAGCTTATGCGGCATGCCCGCGGTGGCGATCGCCATCGCGCCGGATACGATCACTGCTGTCCACATGGGTGTGCTGCGCAGGTAAGGCACCACCATGCCGATAAAGGTGACCGACATGGCGAAGTCCAGCCCCCAGCGGGTCATGTCGGGAAACATCTTGCCAAGGCCCACGCCAAGGGCCGTGCAGAACACCCAGTTGCTGTACATGGCCAGAAATGACCCCAGATAGAACCAGTGCAGCGCTTTATCGTCTTCCTGTTGCAGGTAGTGGCTGCTCACCGCCGCGAAGGTTTCGTCGGTTAGGCCAAAGGCCATGGGAATGCGCCAGCGCTGCGGCAGGTGACGAATCCTGGGCACCAGGTTGGCGGCGTAGAGCATATGGCGCAGGTTGACCACGAGCGTTGTGGCGATGATCACCGGCAATGCAGCCCCCGCCGATAATAGGCCCAGCGCGATAAACTGGCTGGCGCCGGCAAATACGATCAGTGACATGGCCAGCGCGCCCAGCGCCGACAGGCCGCTCGGTTCAGCCAGTGTGCCGAACAGAATGCCAAAAGGGATGGCACCGACAATCAGCGGAATGGTGGCCTTGGCACCGGCCAGAAACGCCTGTCGGCGCGCGACAGACATGGGGAATTCGGTAGTGGACATCAGTCTCTCCGCCCATCGGTGTTATCGAGTTAGCCAGGTTTAAAGCGTCAGCGTCATGTAGATATCCGAGCGCGGATAGCTCGACTGGCCATCGGGGTGGGGCACCGCGCGGAAACCCAGGTTACGGTAGAGGTTGATCGCCCGCTCCAGCAGGGTAGCGCTCTCCAGATAGACTTCGCTCGCGCCCAGTTCCCGCGCCTTGGAGAGCGCCGTGAGCATCAGCCGGCGGCCGACGCCCTGACCCTGACAGCTCTTGTCAACGCCCATCTTCGATATCTCGAAACGCTGATCATCTTTTCGTGCCAGTGCGCAGCAACCCACGATTTTTCCGCCTGCGCGGGCGAACCAGATATAGCCGCCGCGTGACAGATAATGTCCTTCAGGGTTGTACAGGGCCTGTTCGTCCTGCTTGGTCAGTTCGCCATTGAAATAGCGGTTGAGCCAGGCCAGATTCAGGTCACGAAAGTGATCGCGCAGCTGGCTGTCCCAGCCGAGGATCTCAATCTCGGTGCAGGGTTGAACGTCGGCCAATGCCGCCAGCACCGGCGCCTTGAAGCCCTGCTGTTCCAGCTGTGTCTCGAATTCGTCCAGCGCGGCCAGCAGTGGGTGCTGCTGAAGCGCCATCATCGCATCGAGATGTGTCTGTATCTGCCGCCAGATCGGCTTGATGCGTGTCAGCAGTTGGTGGCTGCGCTCGCTCAGCGCCAGTAACTGGCGGCGCTCGTCGCTGGGGTCGGTGGTTTTGCTCAGCCACTGTTCGGAGAGCATCTTGCGGGCGATCTTGCTGATCGCCGGATGGGTCACACCCAGCAGGTCCGCCGCCTCGGTGACCGACATGGCCCCTTGTCGGTACAGCAGGTTGAACAGAGGGAAGAAGGTGGGGTTCAGCTCCACATCCTGCGACTTGTAGATATCGACCACATCGGCGACCAGCCGGTCGGAAAGCCGCCGTAACCGGCTGCCCAGCGACAGGCTGCCAAAGCTCTGCATTTGATCCATGAGGGGTGTGTATCTCGGCTTTGTAAGTAATTACGTAACTGGTTACATAATATTGGCTAAGGCGGCTGTGAGGCAAGTGGCACTGTGCTGATTGCGGTTATCTCTTCACCATACGGTGCTTGAAGTAAAGATTCTTTCGTTAAAGGGTTATTGGTCGAAGAGTCTTTTAATTCGTGACGGTAATGTCATTGAACTTCTAAGCACCTTTCGCAATGAAAGGGATAGACTGGTTTGCAGCCTGACCAATCCGCGGAGCAATCAACTGCGGTTGGCATAACAATAAGAAAGTCATGCTGAGGTGCGGAATGAACCGCGATAGATCCCCTTCAATCCAGTTGTCATCCAGTGACCTGTGTGGTCTGGCGCTATGCGCTCTCCCCGCACGCTCCTTTACCTTCTCTGAGCTGAACCCCCGCGGCGAGATTGTCTACGCCCGACTCTTCAGCGCTCCGCCGGGCTACTGACCGCCGGACATCTGATATTACCAACTCCCATTCAATCCGAGCATGGCGGCGCGGCGGCATCGTCGCAGCCTGAGGGCCGTGCAGATCTAAGGTGGACTTTCGATGTACGAAAAGCTGCAACCCGTAGCCGAAGATCCGATTCTGGCGCTGATGGCGCGTTATCGGTGCGACACGCACCCGAACAAGCTCGATCTCGGCATTGGTGTGTACAAGGATGAGCAAGGGAAGACGCCGATCATGCAGGCGGTGTCCAGTGCCGAACGATTGTTGCTGGCGCATGAAACCAGCAAAAGCTATATCGGCCCTGCAGGAAGCGAGGGCTTCAACCGCCTGATGGCTCAGCTGGTATTCGGCGGCGATCACACAGTTATTCGCGAGCAACGCGTGGTATCTGCGCAGACGCCGGGTGGCTGCGGTGCCTTGCGCATCGGTGCCGAGTTGTTGGCCTCGTGCAGCCCCACCGGGCGTATCTGGGTGAGCGATCCGACCTGGGCTAACCACCGCCCACTGCTTGCAGGCGCAGGCCTTGAGATCCGCGAATACCCCTATTACGACGCTGAGCAGCGCACCATCCGCTTTAGCGAGATGATCGATACGCTCAACCGGGCAGAGGCGGGCGACATTGTGCTGCTGCACGGTTGCTGCCATAACCCGACCGGTGCCGATCTGGAACCGGCGCAGTGGCGGGCGCTGGCCGAGCTGATCGAACGCCGTGGCCTGATGCCGTTTGTCGATATCGCCTATCAGGGCCTCGGCGAGGGGCTGGATGAAGACGCCTACGGCGTGCGTTATCTGGCCGATTACCTGCCGGAGATGATGGTAGCAACCTCCTGCTCGAAGAACTTTGGCCTCTACCGTGAGCGCACCGGCGCGCTGTTCCTGATTGGGCGCACCGCCTCGCAGACCGAGCGTGCCGGTGGTCAGTTGTTCAGCCGTATCCGCAGCCACTACTCCATGCCGCCTGCCCACGGTGGGGCGGTGGTGGAAACCATTCTGGACGACCCGCGCCTGAATGCCCTGTGGATGAGTGAACTCAATGCCATGCGCGAGCGGATCCGTTACCTGCGCCATCAGTTGGTTGACCGTCTGGAGCACGCGGGTGTAGCCGGGGATTTCCGCCATATTCGCCACCAGCGCGGCATGTTCTCCTTCTTGGGCATCGCCCGCGAGCAGGTGGTGGCGCTGCGCAAGCAGTACAGCATCTATCTGGTCGATTCTGGCCGTTTCAATCTGGCGGGGCTGAGCAATCGCTCCGTCGATTACTTCGTTGATGCGCTGGCGCAAACCGTCGGCACATCGTTTGTAAAGCGCACCTCCTCCGATACAAGAAAAGCAGTGGAGATCTGATCCATGAATACTGTCCTGTTTGATCATCCCGAGTTCGACAACCACGTGAACGTGTACATGCACTTTGACGAGGCAACCGGACTCAAGGCGATTACCGCCGTGCACCGGGCCTGGAACGGCAAGCCCGCTGTGGGCGGCTGTCGCCTTCGCAACTATGCCGATGCACAGGAAGCGTTCACCGATGTGCTGCGCCTGTCCCGCGGTATGACCTACAAGTCGGTGCTGGCCGGGCTCGATTACGGTGGCTCCAAATCGGTGATGATCGCCAACCCCGAGACGATTGACCGCCGCGCCACTTTTCTGGCCATGGGCGATTTTGTCGAAAGCCTCGGTGGCAAGGTGAAAACCGGTGTCGATGTGGGCCTCAGTGCCGATGATGTGGAAGTTATGGCCGAGCGCACCGCTCACCTGGGCGGACGCGCCGGGCTGGCACCGGATCTGGTGACCGCCTACGGCGTACTGACCTCCATTCTGGCAGCGGCCCGTCACCGTTACGGCAGTGATGACCTGAGCGGGCGTCGCGTGGCCGTTCAGGGCCTTGGCAAGGTGGGCTTCAAACTGGTCGAGCTGCTGCTGGAGCGTGGCGCACAGGTGGTGGCCGCTGAAGTGCAGGCGGACGCCGTAGAGCGTGCCCGCAGCAGCCTTGGCATCGAGATTGTCGATCCTGCCGTGATCCATGCTCAGCCTGTGGATATCTACAGCCCCTGCGCGCTGGGCATGGTGATTAACGATGACAGCATCGGCCAGATTCAGGCCGATATCGTGGCCGGTGCCGCCAATAACCAGCTGACCAAACCCCATCACGGTGTCGAGCTGGCCCGTCGTGGCGTGCTCTATGTACCGGACTACATCGTCAACTGCGGCGGGCTGCTGGCGGTTGCCGGCGATCTGGAAAAGAGCGACGACGCTTGGGTCTGGAACAAGGTTAATGAGATCGCCGTGACCCTTGATGAGGTGTTCACCCTGGCCGATGAGCGCGCCATTGCCACCAGTCATGCCGCCGACCTGATCGGGGCGGAGCGGATAGCGGGCTTCGATGCCTGTCAGCCACGCGCCGCGGCCTGACCCTAACCGATGACTGCACAACCTGAATAAACATAACTAACCGGAGTGCTATCCATGAAACCCACACTGAATCTGAAGAAGCTGCTGACCGCTGCCGTTGCCGCGACCACCCTGACACTCTCGGCCGCACAGGCCGCACCTGTGTTTGTGGCCACCACGGCCATCGTCGAGCATCCGGCACTGGATGCGGTGCGTGACGGCATCAAACAGACACTGGAAGAGAACGGCTTCAGCGGCGATGACCTGAAGTTCACCTACGAAAGCGCCCAGGGCAACCCGGCGATGGCCGCACAGATCGCCCGCAAGCTGGTGGGCGAAGCGCCCGATGTAATCGTCGGTATCTCCACGCCGTCGGCGCAGAGTCTGGTCAGCGCCACCCGCGATATTCCGGTGGTGTTCTCCGCCGTGACCGATCCGCTTTCGGCCAAGCTCGTGTCCAACTACGAAGCACCGGGTAAGAACGTGACGGGGCTCTCTGACATGACCCCGGTTACCCAGCATCTGGGGCTGATCCGCGAATTCCTGCCGAACCTGAAAACGCTCGGTGTGCCTTACAACCCGGGTGAGCCCAATGCGGTTGCGATCGTCGCGCTGTTGAAGGAGGAGGCCGCCAAAATCGGCATCGAGATCGTCGAGGCACCGGCACCGAAATCCTCCGATGTGATGATGGCCACGCAGAAGCTTATCGGCGCTGTCGATGCGATCTACTGTCCGACCGACAACACCATTCTCACCGCGCTTGAGTCGGTGGTGAAGGTGGGCATCGACGCCAAAATTCCGGTGTTCTCCGGTGATACCGGCTCTGTAGAGCGCGGTGCGGTGGCGGCTCTTGGCTTTAACTACCACGATATCGGTCGCCAGACCGGCGCTGTTGTGGTGCGCATTCTCAAGGGCGAGAAGGCCGGTGATATTCCGGTGCGTGTCGCGGTGGGGTCTGATCTGTACGTGAACACCACCATGGCTGGACGCATGGGTGTGGAGATTCCGCAGTCCGTGCTTAAACGCACCACCAAGGTGATTCAGTAAAGACGAGGTCTATCCCCATGTCTCTATTCTCGTTTCTGGGCACACTTGAGATCGGGTTTATCTTCGGTCTTGTAGCGGTCGGTGTATACCTGACCTTCCGGGTGCTCGATTTTCCCGACCTGACTGTCGATGGCAGTTTTACGATGGGGGCGGCGCTGTGCGCGGCCCTGATCATCGCCGGGTTTAACCCCTATCTGGCGACTATCTGCGCCGCACTTGGCGGTGCCGTGGCCGGTGTGGTCACGGCCTGGCTTAACCTGCGCTTCAACATACTGCACCTGCTGGCCAGTATCCTGACCATGACGGCGCTGTATACCATCAACCTTCGGATCATGGGCAAACCCAATCTGGCGCTGATCTCCGAGCAGACGGTGCTGACGCCTTTCGAGGCGCTGGGCATCCCCAACATGTACATGACGCTGATCTTTGTTGCGGTGGTGGTGATCGCCATCGGTCTGCTGATCGCGTGGTTTCTTAACACTCAGTACGGGCTGGCGATGCGCGCCACCGGTGCCAACCCGCGCATGGCGCAGGCCAACGGCATAGTGATCAAGGAGAAGATCTTCGCAGGTCTTGCCCTGTCCAACGGTCTGGTTGCACTGGCCGGTGCGCTGTTCGCCCAGACCAACGGTTTTGCCGACTCAACCATGGGTATCGGCACCATCGTGGTGGGTCTGGCGGCGGTGATTGTCGGCGAGAGTCTGTTCAACAGCCGCTCAATGCTGGTGATTGTGTTCAGCTGCATCCTCGGCTCGCTGCTCTACCGTCTGGCGGTCTCGGCGGCCCTGAACGCCGACTTCCTGGGCTTCACCACCTCTGACCTTAACCTGATTACCGCCGTACTGGTGGGGCTGGCACTGATCCTGCCGCAGTTCCGCCGTGAATGGAAAGCGCGCAAGGCCGCTCAGGGAGGTGCCGCATGATCCGTTGTGAACATCTGAAAGTCACCTTTAACGCCGGTCAGGCCACTGAAAAGCGCGCCCTGCGCGGGGTGAATCTGACCATTCCGCAGGGTGAATTTGTCACCGTTATCGGTTCCAACGGTGCCGGTAAATCCACACTGCTGAACACCATTGCCGGTGATATCCGCAGCAGCGCCGGACGGCTCTACTTCGATGACCGCGATGTGACCGCGTTGTCGGCACCCGCCCGCACCCGCGATGTGGCTCGCGTGTTTCAGGATCCGCTGGCCGGTACCTGCGGCAACATGACCATCGAGGAGAACATGGCGCTGGCGTACGGTCGCGGCAACCGCGGTGGTTTGACGCTGGCGCTGAACGAGCACCTGCGCAAGCTGTTCCGCGAGCAGCTGTCCCGCCTCAATCTGGGCCTTGAGGATCGCCTCGATGCCAAGATGGGGCTGCTCTCCGGTGGCCAGCGTCAGTCGGTCAGTCTGCTGATGTCGGCACTGCAGCCGAGCAAGATCCTGCTGCTGGATGAGCACACCGCGGCGCTGGATCCGAAAACCGCCGCGCTGGTGATGGATATCACCGACCAGATCGTGGCGGAGAAAAAGCTCACGGTGCTGATGGTGACGCACTCCATGCGCCAGGCACTCGATCACGGCACCCGGACCATCATGATGCATGAGGGGCAGGTTGCCTTCGATCTGGCCGGTGAGGAGCGCAGCCGCTACGGCGTCAAGGATCTGCTCAACCTGTTTGCGCAGATCCGTCCCGATGGCGAAGAGCTCGACAATGACAAGCTTTTGTTGGGAAGCTAATCCCCTTGTTGCTGGCCTGGGGACCCTGCAAGCGTCGGCCGCGAGTGTGGCGCCACAGGGTCAGCTACAAACAGCGAAAGAATAGAGGTGCATGAAATTGAGCATACGAATTCTGGTTTTCACCGTCTTAGGCGTTTCTTGTGCTACATCGATTACGATCGCGGACGGTGATTACAGTGCCTAAGGGTGCAGAGTTCGTGGAGGCTTCGACGAGTCGCCAGAGGATCCTGGAGGCGCATTTCATGTTTTTACACACTGACGCGATGCATATGATATTCGATGAATATCTGAGCTCTGCTTGGAATGGAGGACGTCTCATTTCAGTGCTTAATAATGACCATGTAATTGTTTTGTTGAGTTTTTTGAAAAAATAGGCATATTGATTTTATAAGTTTTAATTCTGGGGCCATGCTTGTTTTTAATTGAAAGTAGGTTCTTTGAAAGTGGCTTATAACTAATAAATGGAATCAAAAAATGAACAAATTGAAAAAATGTTTTTTTGTACTGATCGCATTGTTTTCGTTCAGTGTGACGGCATACGCCGATCGTCTGGAGGATATTCAAAAGCAAGGTTATATAACGGTGGGTACGACAGGTGATTATAAACCTTTTTCCTTCTACGATGGGGAAAGTTTTTCAGGTTATGACATTGATGTTGCTGAATATTTTGCGAAGGAGATGGGAGTAGAGGTTAAGTTTGTACAAACAACTTGGAAACAGTTGTTGACCGGGTTGGAAGAAAATCAGTATGACATCGCCATGGGCGGGATTACGAGGCGTATAGCGCGTCAGATGGCTGCGGAAGAGAGTCAAGGGTATATGACTTTTGGCAAGTGCTTTTTGGTCGCGCAGGGTAGAGAGTCAGAGTTCAATACATTGGAAAAAGTAAATCTCCCTGAAGTTAAAGTCGGAGTTAATATTGGAGGTACAAACGAGAAATTTGCTAATGAATATCTTAAAAATGCGACGCTGATACGCTTTGAAAATAACCTTGATGTTCCCAAGGCTGTGCTTGAAGGTAAAGTCGATGTAATGGTGACTGAGACCCCGGAAGCGCTGTATTACCAGGTTACCGACCCTGGGCTGGAAGCTGTTCGGGAAAACGATCCGTTCACTAAAAGCCAGTTTGGCTATCTAATCCCGAGCGGTGAACAGCGTTTGTTAAATACCGTTAATTTCCTGATGGATGAGATGAAGCTAAAAGGGGTTGATCAAGAGCTAATGAAGCGGAATTCTCTGCAATAACTCAGTGATGACCGCTGACCCTGCACATGTGTCTGTCATTACACCGAGGCTGATGTTCGGCGGCAAGGTAACATAGCTCAGAACAGCTGTCGCTGCAGCTACGGTATGTTTGTGGCACAGGGCCTGCTTCTGATCGCGCCACTTGCCGGTCAGTGAAAAGAGTGTCCATTGGCAGATTACCATCTGCCGTCTTGCTGGGAGGCCTTTGGCCTCCCTTTTTTATGTATAGGAGGTAGGTATGCCGCGAGCGTATAGAGGCGCAGGAGCGGCGCTTGCCGGCATTTTCTTGTTGGGGATTATTGCTCGTTCAGACCGCCGAAACGTTTGTAGAACGAAGACGAGGGCGGTGGCAGGGGGCCGTCGGCGGTTTCCATGGTGCGGCCAATATACTGTTCGGATCCCTTGCACACCAGATTGTAGAGGTTGTGGCAGAGCTGGCGCGCCGCGGTGCCGCCCCAGTCTGACGGCAGCAGTTCCGCCGGTAGCTGAGGATCGCGCAGCAATACCTTGCGGTATTCGTGGATCAGCAGGGTGCGGGCGATGAAGCACTCCTGTGGATCAAGCTGCTTCTGGTTGCTCATCTCCTGCCATACCGGACGGAAGCGGTCGAGGAAACTGCGGTAGCTGTCGTTGATCTGATCCAGATTCCAGCATTCGCGCGACTGCGCGCGCAGCGCCTTGGCGGAGTGCTGAACCCCCTCACGGGTTTCAAACAGGATAGTGCTGTCCAGCGCGTCCAGCTCCTGAAGGGTATTGCGCACCTCCAGCATGTCGCAGTGTGGTGCCGCCATCAGGGTAGGGCCAAAGGCGCCGAACCCCATCCACTGAAGCTCATCGCGCACCTGCTGGCGCGTCTCGGCCGGAACCTGAGACAGCACCGCCAGACTCCAGGTACCGTCCCAATCCTGTACCGCTGGTACATAGATACGCTTGAACGCCTGATCGAACCGGCGCCGCCCCTGACTGGTCAGGCTGTAGTAGGCGCGTCGGCCCAGTTGCTCGGCGGCCAGCCAGTTCTCCTCCTTGCTCAGGCGAAATACTGACGTGCGCACCAGACGCTGGTTGAGACCCAAAGGTTCCAGCACGTTGATCAGGCTGCCCAGCCAGACCTTGCCGCCACGGGGGACGATGGCGTCGCCGAATACGGTAATGATCAGTGAACCGGCGCGAATGGGCCGCTGACTGCGGAACTGGTTGATCAGTGCGTTGAGGTGAGTTGAGCTGCTCATGAACGGCCGGAAAATCCCCGAGTTTGAATAGGTTGTAGTGTACAAGCGGGCCTCGGCGGTGAAAACCCGATGCTCGGTCTGGGTTGATCGACAAGGAAGAAAAGGGGTGGCCTCAAGGGCCACCCAAGGACGGCTAGTGCACTTGAAGCCTGATTAGCTGTAGAGCAGCCTTGGCAGTACCAGCGAGATCCAGCTCACGCTGGTGATCAGCACAAGGCGCAGAATATCGGCACACCAGAACGGGGTGATGCCGCGGAAGATGGTGCCGGTTTTAACATCGGGCAGTACAGCGCTGAGTACAAACACGTTCATGCCCACCGGTGGCGTGATCAGGCTGATCTCGGTGACCACGACCACGACGATCCCGAACCACACCGGATCGAAGCCCAGACTCTGCACCAGCGGGAAGAACACCGGCACGGTCAGCAACAGCATCGACAGGCTCTCGAACACCATGCCGAGCAGCACGTAGATCAGCAGAATCACGAAGATCACCATCATCGGTGAAACACCAAGGCCGGTCACCAGTGCCAGCAGATCCTCCGGCAGTCCGGCGCGGGTGATGAAGTTGGAGAAGATCAGCGCACCGATCACCACGCTGAACAGCATTGCGGTGGTGCGTCCTGTATCGCTGACCAGCTCGAACAGTACCGGCAGGTTCAGTGAGCGGCGCATCAGGGCGATGACGAAGGCACCGCCGGCGCCGATGCCGGCCGCTTCCGTGGGGGTGAAGACGCCCAGATAGATACCGCCCATCACCAGAATGAACAGGCCGAGGATGCCGCGCACCTGTTTAAGCGCCTGCACGCGCTCGGGCCAGGTAGTACGTTCACCGGCAGGTCCCCGTTCGGGGTGGCGCCAGACGATGTACCGGACCGCGGCGAGGTAGAGCAGGATGCCGAGCATGCCCGGAATAAAGCCCGCCGCGAACAGCTCGCGAATGCTCGACTCGGTGAGCAGGCCGTAGATCACCAGAATCACGCTGGGCGGAATCAGGATGCCCAGGGTGCCACCGGCGGCGATAGAGGCGCTGGCCAGACTGTCGTCATAGCCGTATTTGCGCATCGGCGGCATGGCGACCTTGGCCATGGTGGCCGCCGTGGCAAGGCTCGATCCGCAGATCGCGGAGAAGCCGCCGCAGGCAACAACGGTGGCCATCGACAGACCGCCACGGAAGTGACCGAGAAAGGCGTGGGATGCGCGGTAAAGTTCGTGCGAGAGGCCCGAGCGGGTGACCAGATTGCCCATCAGAATGAACAGCGGAATCACCGACAGACTGTACTCCTGCGCAGTGGAGATCACCCGCGAAGAGGCCATGGCCAGCGCACCGTGCCAGCGAAAGGTGGTCAGGTTGTCAAAGCCAAGGCCGGACAACCAGGCGAAGCCGACCACGCCAACCAGTGCCATGGCGAACGCGAGCGGAATACGAAGAACGACGATCAATAGCAACAGGATGGCGAAACTGATCAGCGCGATAGTCATGGCTGTGGACCTCGGCGTTGTTATCGTTATGGTGGTGGAACCGTTGGGTTAGCTGTGTTGTTCGCGCCGCATGAATATGCGGTAGATGCCCCAGCTCAAGGTACAGGCGGCCGTAAGCCAGCACATGATGCCGATATACTGGATGATGTCGCCCACCGGCAGGTGCAGGTATTCGGTGGTCACGTTGCGGCGCAGTGCCCGAGCCGCTTGCCCCATCACGGTATCGCCAAGCAGGTAGAGCATGGCGGATATCAGCACCGCTGACAGGGTTTCGAGCCCCTTGACCCAGCGTCCGAACACGCCATCGAGCACATCGATCACCACGTGGGTGCCGCGCCAGGTGATCACTGGAATCTCGGCAAACACGATGATCGCCAGTGCGATCTCGGTCATCTCGGTAGCACCGTCCACGGCGTTACCGAAGAAGTAGCGCCCGAACACGTCGACACAGGTTAGCAATACCAGGGCCAGCAGGATGGATCCGGCCAGCGCTTCAAGCAGAAACGCCAGCCAGGCCATCGGACCCTTCTCATGGTAGTGCTGATGCAACCATTGCGAGAAGTGCATGGGTCCTTACCTCAGTTTGCCGCCACGTTGGGCTTGTAGTTGCGAGCGGTGTCGCGCAGCTCCTGCAGGGCCTTTTCGGCATCCACGTCCAGATCGGAAACGGACTGGATCCACACCTTGTCCATACCTTCGGACAGGGTCTGGAACTGCTTGGCCATCGGATCGTTCTGGCCCACTTCAACCACATTGACACCCGCTTCGCGGCTGGCTTTCAGCGCATCGACACCGCACTGGTCCCAGACCTGTCCGGCCATCTGCGACAGTTTCTCGCCAGATACCTTCATGATCGCCTCTTTATCCTTGGGATCGAGGCTGTCGAGGAAGTCGGGGTTGGCGAAAATGGCGAAGCTGCCCAGATACATGCCGCCCGGCAGCAGTGTCAGGTTGGGGGCGACTTCGCTCAGACGCAGGGTTTTCTGCTCGCAGACCGGCAGGAAGGTACCGTCGATCACGCCCTGCTGCATCATTTCGTACACCTTGGAGGCCGGTGCGTTAACCGGTGTCACCTCCATGCGGCCACCGAGTTCGCCCTGAATGCCGCCGCCGAGGCGAATTTTCATGCCCCTGAGATCTGCAAGGCTGGAGATCGGGTTGGCGGTCTGGATCTGGCCCGGGGCGTGGGTAAACAGGCCCATCAGTTCAAGACCGTCATGTTCGTTGGCCTTGGTGAAATACTTTTCGTAGACGCGCCAGTAGGCAACGGACGCGGCTTCAGCATCGGCGCCGAGACCCGGCTGTTCCACGATCTGGGTCAGGCGGAAGCGGCCCGGTACATAGCCGTGGAAGGTCCAGCTGGCATCGACAACGCCATCTTCTACCAGAGCGAACATGTCCTTGGGGTGGCCCATGTTGTATTCAAGCTTCAGGGTAACGCGACCCTCGGTGGCCTCTTCGATCCACTTGCCCCAGGTGGGCAGTACATCGGTGTTCTGCGGATGGGTCGGCGGCAGCCAGGTGGCGACGCGCATCTCGGTGGCGGCAAATGCCGGCAATGCGCCGAGTGACAGCATCAGGGAGGAGGTTGCGAGCAGTTTTTTCAAGTTCATTGAAGTGTCCTTTTTATTGTTTTCGGTCTTCATCAAACGCCGGATGGACGGGTAGGTCCGTTCGGGCATGAATCAGGATTATATGACACATAATAAATTTATCTAATATTTATATCGTGTCATAAGGTCGTATATCTATAGCGCAAAGTTATTATTAGTTATTTGAAATTAGTTATTTATGATCATTGTTATAGATACGAACGGTTTTATATTTTCGCTATATATGTGCTCAATTTGGCTGACGCTTGGCGGCCCGGCAGAAGTTTTTGTGCCGGGCCGCGGTGCTCAGTCTTCCTTGCGGGCTACCAGGGTCAGGATGTTGTAAAGCGCCACCGGCTTGTCGTGCTGGTTGCGGACCTCAACGTCCCAGACCACCACGCCGTTTGGCTGCTCCTCTTCGGAGCGGCGGTCCTTTTTGATCTTCTGTTTGCAGGTCAGGCGCACCTGAATGGTGTCACCGATGCCGACCGGCTCGACAAAGCGCAGGTTCTCCATGCCGTAGTTGGCCAGCACCGGGCCCGGTGAGGGCTCGACGAACATGCCGGCGGCGGCGGAGATGACGAAATAGCCATGCGCCACGCGCTTGCCGAACAGGGAATCCTTCGCCGCAATCTCATCGAAGTGGGCGTAGAAGTGATCCCCTGACAGACAGCCGAAGTTGACGATATCCGCTTCGGTTACGGTGCGGCGGTGGGTAATCAGCGTTTCACCAATCTGCAGATCTTCGAAGTGCTTACGGAAGGGGTGTACCGGATCCTTGATCTGTTCGGAGCCCGGGTTGAACTCGTTGGTAATCGCGGTCAGCGTGGTCGGGTGACCCTGAATTGCGGTGCGCTGCATGTAATGCTTCACCGCGCGCAGACCGCCGAGCTCCTCGCCGCCACCAGCACGACCGGGGCCGCCATGAACCAGTGTGGGCAGGGGAGAGCCGTGACCGGTGGATTCCTTGGCACAGTCGGCATTGAGTACCAGCAGACGGCCGTGGTAGGACGCACAGCCGAGTACCAGATCACGGGCTTCGCGGTTGTCGGCGGTGACGATGGAGCCGGCCAGACTGCCCTTGCCGCGCTTGGCGATTGCAATTGCCTGATCGATATCGTCATAGGCCATCAGCGTCGACACGGGGCCGAACGCTTCAACACTGTGCGGCAGTTCGCTGGCCAGCGGTTGGTCGGCGTAGAGCAGGGTGGTGGGGAAGAACGCACCCTTCTCTGCATCGCCTCCGTTGATGGCGAAATCGCGATTGCCGCCGTGGATAAGTTCGCACTCCTGACGCAGCTGCTCAACGCGATTCCAGACATCGTCCACCTGGCTGCGGCCCACGAGCGGCCCCATGCGCACGCCGTCGATGGCCGGGTCGCCAATCGTGGTTTTCGACAGGCGGGCCTTCAGCGCTTCGGCCACCGCTTCAACACGGTTGCGCGGCACGATGGCGCGACGGATAGCGGTACACTTCTGCCCCGCCTTCACCGTCATCTCGCGGGCCACCTCTTTCACATAGAGATCGAACTCAGGCGAGCCCGGCTCCACGGTGGCACCGAGGATGCTGCAGTTCAGCGAGTCCGCTTCCATGGTGAAGGGGATGGAGTTGGCGACGATATTGGGATGGGTGCGCAGCTTCTGTCCGGTGGAGGCGGAACCGGTGAAGGTGACCACGTCCTGCTCGTTAAGCAGATCGAGCAGGTTACCGACGCTGCCGGAGATCAGCTGGATAGCGCCCTCCGGCAACAGGCCGGAGTCGACGATCTCGCGCACCATCGCTTCGGTCAGGTAGGCCGAGGCGGTAGCGGGTTTGACGATCACCGGCATACCGGCGGCCAGACTCGGTGCGATCTTCTCCAGCATCCCCCAGCAGGGGAAGTTAAAGGCGTTGATATGGACCGCAACGCCCTCTTTCGGTACCAGAATATGGCGGCCGATAAAGCTGCCTTCGGCGGACAGACGCTGGGCGTCGTCCTCGACCAGAAAGGTTTCGTTGGGCAGTTCGCGGCGCACCAGGCTTGCGTAGGTGAACAGGGTGCCGATACCGCCTTCAATGTCGATCCAGCTGTCGGTGCGGGTGGCGCCGGTCCAGGCCGAGACGCGGTAGAACTCCTCTTTCTTCGCCATTAGGCGCTTGGCGATCTCCTTCAGCGCATTGGCGCGCTCATGGAAGGTGAGCTTGCGCAGCGCAGGACCACCTTTCTCGCGGGCGAAGCGCACCGCATCGTTAAAGTCGATGCCGCTGCTGCTGACGGTGCAGACCGACTCGCCGTTCACGGCGTTGAACACTTCGGTGCCGCTGTCGTTACCGGCGATCCACTGACCGTTGATATAGCTGTTTAATTTCATGATCGTAAACCTCCGGATCAGTGGTCGAAGTCCAGAACCACCTTGTCGGTGATCGGATAGCACTGGCACGAGAGCACGTAACCGGCTTTTACCTCGTAATCTTCAAGCGCGAAGTTGGCGTCCATCTCCACCTCGCCCTCGACCACCCGCGCACGGCAGGTGGAGCAGACGCCTGCCTTGCAGGAGTAAGGCAGATCGGCGCCGTGGCTGTTGCCGGCATCGAGGATGTTGTCGCTGTTGCGTGGCAGCTCGAAGCTGATCTGTCGACCGTCAGAGATCACGGTGACGTCGCACATCTCGACCTTGCCGGAGGTATCCTGCACGCGATGCTTGCGTGCCTGATTACCGCCGGTGGTGGCGAAGAGTTCGAAGTGGATGCGTGAGCGATCCAGCTGATGCGCTTCAAGCTGTTCGCGCACGGTCTCGATCATGGTTTGCGGACCGCACAGGAAAGCGGCGGTCAGGTTGGGCACATCCAGCCAGTGATCGAACAGCGCCTTGCACTTGTCAGCATCGATGCGGCCGTTGTAGAGATCGATATCCTGCTGTTCGCGGGTCATCACGTAGACCAGATTGAGCCGGTTCATAAACCTGTTTTTCAGGTCTTCAAGCTGTTCGCGCAGGATGGTGCTGGTGGTGGCGCGGTTGCCGTAAAACAGGGTGAACTCGCTGTGCGGCTCGGTTTCCAGTGTGGTCTTGATGATCGAGTAGATCGGGGTAATGCCGCTGCCGGCGGCAACGCCGAGATAGTGTCCGGCGCGCTCCGGATCAAGATCAATGTGGAAATGGCCCGCCGGCGGCATCGCTTCGATCGCCAGGCCCGTGCGTGCCTGATCGTTCAGGTAGTTGGAGAACAGGCCTCCGGAGATGCGTTTGACCGCAATACGCAGCTCTTCATCAGCCGGTGAGCTGCAGATGGAGTAGGAACGGCGTACCTCTTCACCGTCGATCTCGGTGCGCAGCACCAGATGCTGGCCTTCGCGGTAGCGGTAGGTATCTTTCAGCGCTTCAGGAATATTGAATGCGATAGAGATGGCGTCGCGTGTCTCCTGACGGACGTCCGCCACTTCAAGGGTGTGAAAACGGCTCATCATAGTCTCTCTTTTATTGTCGGGCTGCGCGTGCGTCAGTTGCATTTGAATTAGATGCACTTGAAATAGTCGAACGGCTCAAGGCAGCTGTTACAGCGATACAGCGCCTTGCAGGCGGTGGAGCCGAACTCGCTGACCTGTACCGTGTCGTGGGAACCGCATTGCGGACAGGCAACATCCGGCTCTTCGCCAAGCAGGGTGCGCTTGGAGGCGGATCCAACCGGTGGTGCAATGCCGTACTGGCGCAGCTTTTCGCGACCGGCCTCGGTAATCCAGTCGGTGGTCCAGGCCGGTGCCAGGCGTTGCTGCAAGCGCAGGTTGCCGATGCCTGCGCCATGCAGGGCATCGCGTATCGCATCTTCGATAAACTCGGTGGCCGGACAGCCGGAGTAGGTGGGGGTCAGCGTGACGACAAGCTGCTCCCCTTCCCAAGACAGGTCACGCACGATGCCCAGATCAACCACGCTGACCACCGGCACCTCGGGGTCTGGCACCTCATCGAGCAGTGCCCATATCCGGTCGATAGCGGGTTGCTCGAGCAGCTGGCCGGCACGGTCGGTGGCGATCAGCGGCTGGTTTTTGTTGGCAGAGTCGTATGACTGGATCATCGTGCGTACCTCGCTCGTTCTTTCGTTACCAGCTGGCGCCGGGGTAGGCGCGCGGCAGGAACTGCATCTCGGCTAGCAGAAACCCGAGTTGTTCGGTGTGCAGGCCTTTTTTGCTGCCGCGCTGCATGTACTCGTCCATCGACGGGCAGGTCAGCGTGGCCTCAGCAAATACGGCTTGTACGTCGGCCTTCCAGAGGTTGTGAAGTGCAGCGAGATCGGCTCCGATGCCGGCTTCGCTGAGCAGGGTGTCGACCTCGTCGCCGATGAACATCTCGCCTGAATAGGTCCAGATCTCATCAAGCGCTTCCTGCATCTTGGCGTGACTCTCGTCGGTGCCGTCCCCGAGGCGCTTGATCCAGGCGCTGGAGCGGCGCAGGTGGTAGGTCACCTCTTTGAGGCCTTTTGCCGCGATGGCTGCGATGCGCTCATCTGCTGAGTGACTCAATGCGCTCAGTAGATGGAAGTGCCAGGCGTCGAACAGGTACTGGCGGGCCATGGTATCGGCAAAGTTGCCGTTGGCCTGCTCAACCAGCAGCAGGTTGCGATAGGCACGCTCGTCACGGGTGAAGGCCAGGTCGTCGGCACTGCGGCCGGCACCTTCGATCTCGGCCGCACTCGCTACCTCTGCCGCAAGGGTCAACCATGAACGTGCCTGACCGATCAGATCCAGCGCCACGTTACCGATCGCCATCTCCTCTTCGAGCGCCGGTGCATTGCCGACCAGCTCGCACAGACGCTGGCCGAGGACCATGTCGCTATCGCCAAGGCGCAGCAGGTATTCAAACAGAGCTTGATTCTGGGTCATCGTCGGCGCTCCTTACATGTGGCCCACTTCTTTGGGCAGTTCATAGAAGGTGGCGTGGCGGTACACCTTGTCGTCGGACGGGTCGAACAGCGGCTCTTTCTCATCCGGGGAGGAGGCCGTGATGGCTGCAGAGGGTACAACCCAGATGCTCACGCCTTCGCTGCGGCGGGTATAGAGCTCGCGGGCGTTTTCCATTGCCATGGCCGCATCGGCGGCGTGGACGCTGCCGACATGCTTGTGGTTCAGGCCGTGCTTGCTGCGCACGAATACTTCAAAAAGGGTCCAGTCAGACATGATCTAATCCTCGTTTCAGGCAGCTGCGTTTTTCTGCTTCTGTTTGGCTGCATAGGCACTGGCCGCTTCGCGGACCCAGGTGCCCTCTTCAATGGCCTTGCGACGGATGCGCAGGCGATCGCGGTTACAGGGGCCGTTGCCCTTGACCACGTCATAGAATTCACTCCAGTCGATCTCGCCGAAATCGTAGTGACCGCGTTCGGCGTTCCACTTCAGATCCGGGTCCGGGACGGTACAACCCAGCAGCTCCAGCTGCGGGATGGTCTGGTCGATAAAGCGCTGGCGCAGATCGTCGTTGGACATGCGCTTGATCTTCCACGCCATGGATTGCGCGGAGTTGGGGGAGTCGGAGTCGTGCGGACCGAACATCATCAGCGCCGGCCACCAGAAGCGGTTGATGGAGTCCTGCACCATCGCTTTCTGCTCGTCGGTGCCGTTGCGCATCATGTGCAGCAGGATCTGGTATCCCTGACGCTGGTGGAAACTCTCCTCCTTGCAGATGCGGATCATGGCACGTGAATATGGTCCGTATGATGTTCTTTGTAACACAACCTGATTGACGATGGCGGCGCCGTCGACCAGCCAGCCGATGGTGCCCATATCTGCCCAGCTCAACGCCGGATAGTTGAAGATGCTGGAGTACTTCACTTCGCCGCTGTGCAGTTTGGCGACCTCTTCGTCGCGATCGGCACCGAGGGTTTCCATGGCGCTGTAGAGGTAGAGGCCGTGGCCGCCCTCATCCTGAATTTTGGCCAGCAGCTGAAGCTTGCGCTTGAAGTTGGGCGCGCGGGTCAGCCAGTTTTTCTCGGGCAGCATGCCGACGATCTCGGAATGAGCGTGCTGTGAGATCTGGCGGATCAGGGTGCGGCGGTAGCCGTCCGGCATCCAGTTTTTCGGCTCGATCTTGATCTCGGCATCGATCTTTTCCTGAAAAGCGCGCTCTTCTGGCGACATCTCTTCAAGTGTCTTAAGGCGTTTGACGCCAGTGTCGACGAGTTGGGCGTACATGGCTGTCTCCTATCTGCTTCGTATCGATCCAGCATTGCTGTGGATCAATGTTTAATCGATTATATGATACGAATAAATAATGTAAATATAAAAATACGTATCATATGTGAGCGAAAAAATGGGGCAGGCGAGACTGCCCCGATCGACTTACTGTTTACGCAGGTCGGTGACGTGTTTCGCCTTGCCCTCTGAGCGCGGCAGTGAACCCGGTGCGCCGACGTTGATGCGCGTGCTGATACCGATATAGGACTTGATGTGGTGCGTCAGCTCCTTGATCACGCGCGGCTCGGCATCGATACCGACAGCATTGGGTTTGAGCTCGACCTTGACCTCCATCTGATCCAGGTTGCCGTTGCGGCTTACGATGATCTCGTAGTGCGGTGCCAGCTCCGGTATGCGCAGGATCTGCTCCTCGATCTGGGTCGGGAATACGTTGACGCCGCGGATGATCAGCATGTCATCGCTGCGACCAGTGATCTTGTCGATACGGCGCATGGGGCGTGCAGTACCCGGCAGCAGACGGGTCAGATCGCGGGTACGGTAACGGATGATCGGCAGGGCCTCTTTGCTTAGCGAGGTGAACACCAGCTCACCGTATTCGCCATCGGGCAGTACCGCGCCGGTGTTGGGGTCGATGATCTCGGGGTAGAAGTGATCCTCCCAGATGGTCGGGCCATCTTTGGAGTCGATGCACTCCATGCCGACGCCTGGCCCCATTACTTCCGACAGGCCGTAGATATCCATGGCGTCGATGCCCAGGCGCTGCTCGAGTTCGGTGCGCATGGTGCCGGTCCAGGGCTCGGCGCCGAAGATGCCCAGTCGCAGCTTGAGCTCGTGCGGATCAAGTCCCTGACGCTCCATCTCATCGGCGATGTTGAGCATGTAGGAGGGGGTGACCATGATCACGTCGGGGTTGAAATCGCGAATCAGCTGCACCTGTTTCTCGGTCTGGCCGCCGGACATCGGGATAACGGTACAGCCCAGACGCTCGGCTCCATAGTGGGCGCCAAGGCCGCCTGTGAACAGACCGTAGCCGTAGGCGACATGCACCAGATCACCGGCATGGGCACCGGCAGCGCGCAGAGAGCGCGCAACGACATCGGCCCAGGTATCGATATCCTTCTGGGTATAACCGACGACAGTGGGCTTGCCGGTGGTGCCGCTGGAGGCGTGGATGCGCACAATATCGCGCATCGGCACGGCGAACATGTTGAACGGATAGTTGTCGCGCAGATCGTTCTTCATGGTGAACGGGAAACGCGCCAGGTCATCCAGCGTTGCCAGTTCGCTGGGGTGAACACCGGCGGCGTCGAACGCCTGACGGTAGAACTCGACGTTGGAGTAGGCGTGATTCAGACTCCAGCGCATGCGCTGCAACTGGGTGTTGCGCAGCTCATCGATGCTGGCGGTCTCGATGGGGTCCAGAATGCTGGTCGACTTGTGTGCAGTGCTGATCATTATTGTTGTCCTATTACTTTATTCTTATAGCCGATCCTGTCCGAGCCTGTTGGGTGTGCCCGGACAGGGCGGGAAATGCGTCAGAGTCGCTCGATAATGAGCGCAATACCCTGACCGACACCGATGCACATGGTGCACAGGGCATAACGGCCCTGACGGATCTCCAGTTCGTTCAGTGCGGTGGTCACCAGACGGGCACCACTTGCCCCCAGCGGGTGACCCAGTGCGATGGCGCCGCCATTGGGGTTTACGTGTTCGGCGTCATCCGGCAGACCCAGATCGCGCAGCACCGCTAGTGCCTGGGCGGCAAAGGCTTCATTGAGCTCGATTACATCCATCTGCGCAAGCTCAAGGCCGGTCTGCTTGAGTACCTTGCGTACCGCCGGTGCCGGACCAAAGCCCATGATGCGCGGCTCAAGGCCCGCGGTGGCCATGCCGATCACCCGTGCGCGGGCTTTCAGGCCCAGACGCTCGGCGGTTTCGGCATCGCTCAGCAGTAGTGCGCAGGCGCCGTCGTTGACGCCGGATGCGTTACCGGCGGTGACGCTACCGCCTTCGCGGAACGGGGTCGGCAGCTTGGCCAGTGCTTCAAGCGTCGTCGCACGCGGGTGCTCGTCGGTATTAAAACTGATCGGGTCTGCCTTGCGACGGGGGATGCTCACCGGCACGATCTCGCGCTCAAACCGGCCCGCTTCAATAGCGGCCGCCGTGCGCTGCTGGCTGCGCAGGGCAAACAGATCCTGATCTTCGCGGTTGATGTTGAACTGCTCGGCCACGTTTTCGGCGGTTTCCGGCATGGAGTCCACGCCGAACTGGGCTTTCATCTGTTTATTGACGAAACGCCAGCCGATAGTGGTGTCGAATATTTCGGCGCTGCGGCTGAAGGCGCTTTCCGCTTTGCCCATGACAAAGGGCGCGCGTGACATCGATTCCACGCCGCCGGCGATCATCAGTCCGGCTTCGCCTGCCTTGATGGCGCGGGCGGCGGTGCCGATAGCGTCCATGCCTGAACCACACAGGCGGTTCAGCGTGGTGCCCGGTACGCCAACCGGAAGCCCTGCGAGCAGTGCTGACATGCGCGCCACGTTTCGGTTGTCTTCGCCGGCCTGATTGGCACAGCCGTAGATGATGTCATCCACTTCGCTCCAGTCGACACCGGGGTTGCGCTCCATCAGCGCCTTGATCGGCACCGCGCCGAGATCGTCAGCGCGCACCGTAGCCAGTGTGCCGCCGTAGCGGCCAAACGGCGTGCGGATGGCATCGATAATCAGTGCATCTTTCATGAATGGGTCTCCGGTTACGCAGTCTGACTGCTGGGGGCTTCGATCAAGGTGCCGCGCACCTGATAGGATTTTCCGCGGAACAGGGCGACGGTTTCGCCGCGCTGATTTTCGATTCGGATGTCGTACACACCTGTGCGCTTGCCGCGTGACTGCTCTTTGGCCGTCGCCGTCAGCCGATCGCCGAGCTTGCCGGGGGCGACGTAGTCGATAGTGCAGCCCTGCGCCACGGTGATGGTGTTGTAGGTGTTGCAGGCGAAGGCAAAGGTGGAGTCGGCCAGGGTGAAGATGTAACCGCCATGGCAGCTGTCATGACCCTGAATCATCTGTTCGGTGACGGTCATGCTCAGTGTCGCCTCGCCCGGTGCGATCCGCTCGATCTTCATACCAAGTGCACGGGTCGCGGTGTCTCGGCTGTACATGGCATCGGCGCAGGCTTCGGCGAGCTGCTGAGCGCTCATCTCGGTGATATCAGTCATGGTAGCGTGCTCCTGAATAGACCTTCTGGCGCAGCAGGCGAGAGGGGCGGTAGCGCTCTTCGCCGTAGCTGCCCTGCAGGTTGCCGAGGGTGCGGTGGATGTGGGCAAGGCCAACCTGTTCGGCCCAGCTCAGTGGTCCCTGTGGATAGTTCACGCCGAAACGCATGGCATTGTCGGCATCGGCGGCGTTGCAGACGCCCTGCATCACCGCATCGGAGGCTTCGTTGGCGAGCATGGCGACGGTGCGCAGTACGGCAAGGCCCGGAATGTCATCGAGCTGTGTCAGCGTCACGTCGATGCGACCGAACAGGGCCGTGATGGCGGAGAGATCCTGCTCGGTAACCTTCTGGTTGCAGCTGATCGCCAGACGGCTGCAGCGGGTGTAGTCCAGTGCAAGATCAAACAGGGCCAGTGCGCCGATGCCGTCCTGAACCGCGCGCTCGGTCGCCATGCGTCCATCGCTCAGTGCCAGCGTTGTATCGCCTACACGTATCAGGCCGCGGCCTTCACGTTCGATGATCTCGATACCGGCCTCGCGCCAGCGCTCGATTAGCGGCGCGGCGATATACAGATCACCTTCGACGACGATAGACGCAGGCAGATCTGCATCCGCGCAGGACAGCGTTGCCGGAGCCGGTGTGTCGGCACCTTCGCGGTAGTCATAAAAGCCCTGACCCGACTTGCGGCCCAGGCGACCAGCGTCGACCAGCGCCTGCTGGGTGAGCGATGGCTGGAAGCGGGTGTCGCCGAAATAGGCGTTGAACACCGAGCAGGTGACCGCGTAGTTGACGTCGTGGCCGATCAGATCCATCAGCTCGAACGGCCCCATGCGGAAACCGCCGGCTTCGCGCATCAATGCATCCAGGGTGGCGCAGTCGGCGGCACCCTCTTCGAGTAGGCGCAGGCCCTCGGCATAGAAGGGGCGGGCAAGGCGGTTGACGATGAACCCCGGGGTGGATTTGGCATAGACCGCTTTCTTGCCCCAACGGGTGGCCAGTTGGTGCAGGGAAAGCGCCACCTCGGGGTGGGTGTCGAGTCCGGATACGATCTCGACCAGCTTCATCACTGGCGCCGGATTGAAAAAGTGCATGCCGGCAAGATGCTCGGGCTGCTTCAGCGCCGCGCCGATGGAGGTGATGGAGATCGATGAGGTGTTGGAGGCGAACAGGGTGCCGGGTGCGCAGATCGATTCAAGCTGCACGAACAGGCTGCGTTTGATCTCAAGGCTTTCGACGATCGCTTCGATCACCAGATCGGCGTCGGACAGCGATTGCAGGGATTCCACCGGCTGCATGCGGGCGATAATCGCATCGCGGGAGGCCGCGTCAATCTTGCCACGGGTGACCAGCTTGTCCAGCCCTTTGGCCGTATTGTCGATCCCTTTCTGCGCGGCGCCGGGAAGGTTGTCAAACACCAGTACGGTGTGTCCGGCAGTCGCCGCAACCTGTGCGATGCCCGCGCCCATGGCACCTGCGCCGATGACGCCGATAACGGAGTGTTCAGTGATCTGTTTCATCTCTGCTCTCTGTGTACGTTCAGTTTGCATCAGCAGCCTTTGAACTCGGGCTTGCGCTTCTCCATGAAGGCGGCGACGCCTTCGCGGTAGTCGGCGGTGCGTCCGGCCAGACGTTGCAGATCGCGCTCGAGATCCAGCTGCTGATCCAGCGTATTGGTGCTGCTTTCGTTCAAAGCACGCTTGATCAATGCAAGGCCGCGTGTGGGCTGGGTTGCCAGATGGCGGGCGCAGGTCAGGGCGCTGTCCATCAGGGCTTCATCATCTACGCAGGACCAGATCATGCCCCAGTTGGCTGCCTGTTCGGCGCTGATCTTGTCGCCCAGCATTGAGAGCGCCATCGCCCGTGCCGGGCCAACCAGTCGTGGCAGTGTCCAGGTGCCGCCGGAATCCGGTACCAGACCGATCTTGCAGAACGCCTGAATAAAGCTGGCCGAGCGGGCCGCGAACACGATATCGCAGGCCAGTGCGATGTTGGCGCCCGCGCCGGCAGCAACGCCGTTGACCGCACAGATGACCGGCAGGGGAAGCTCGCGCAGCGTGCGGATCAACGGGTTGTAAAACGTCTCGATGGAGCGGCCGAGATCAGGCATCTCGGCATCGGCCGCTACGTTGCGGTCGGACAGGTCCTGTCCGGCGCAGAAGCCGCGGCCGTTGCCGGTGATCAGCAGGCAGCGCACGCTGTCGTCTCTGCGCAGCTGTTTCAGGGCGTCACGCACTTCGGCGTGCATCGTCGCGTTGAAACTGTTGAGGCTGGCGGGGCGGTTCAGGGTAAGGACGGCAACGCCCTGATCGACGCGATATTCAATATGCTCGAAAGCCATGTCTGGCAGCTCCTTCAAAGAACGCGGGTGTGGTGGTCTCGATGTCCGAAGCGCCTTAGCGCCCTCTGTATCGCGGACGTCGTTTCTCAATGAATGCCTGGATCCCCTCGTTTCGGTCCTCTGTCGCGGCCAGCAGCGTGAACGCCTTGCGCTCATAGGCGAGGCCTGCTGCAAGGTGGGTCTCCTGCGAGCGCAGCAGTACATCCTTGGCCTGACGCACCGCCTGTGGCGCTTGGGCTGCAATGGATGCAGCAACCTGATGGGCGCGCTCGAGCGTCAGTTCAGGCTCGGTGAGTTCGCTGACCAGACCTGCGTCATAGGCGCGCTGGGCGCTGATCGGCTCACCTGTGAGCACCATTTGAGAGGCGAGGGACTTGCCCACGGCACGGATAAGGCGTTGAGTACCGCCCGCACCGGGGATGATGCCGAGTTTGATCTCGGGCTGGCCAAAGCGGGCATCGCGACTGGCGATAACAATATCGGCGTGCATCACCAGCTCGCAGCCGCCCCCGAGGGCGAAGCCGTTGACAGCGGCAACAATTGGTTTGGGGAAGGCTGAAATGCGGGCCCAGTGCAGCGGACGCGGATCGTTCATGACACCGACCATATCCAGATCGGCCATCTCGCGGATGTCAGCACCGGCAGCGAAAGCACGGCTATCGCCGGTGATGACGACAGCACCGATCAATGTATCGCTTGCAGCGTGATCAAGCGTATCGGCCAGCTCGCTAAGCAGAGCAGTATTGAGGGCGTTGAGCGATTCCGGACGGTGCAGTTGGATGGTCAGCACGCCGTCGGAAGACGCGTCGGTCAGTAGATGATTCAGCATAGTCTTCACTGTTTTTGTAGTTATTGACGTCATCTGTCTTGTCACGGACCGCTCTCGTGGGATCGGTCTCATTGTTGAGCGAAGCTTAGCTTAGAAAAGTGATACATGAAAAGTTATTTTAGTAATTTAATTGTGTCTTATTAGTTGTTTTGTGATGTTATTCTGAGTTGTTTTCATAGTGTCTGCAGATTGTTTATAACATCAATCAATAAGCTTGTTGTTCGCTATATGTAAGTTATAAAAGGAGTTTTTTATCTGTTTTTAGAGTAGGGAGGCCGCGACAGACCGTGCACGGTTTGCACTTGGTCTTTCATGATACCTATTAATAATTTGACACTAAAAAAGTGTGTTACTAGTATCGATTCCGACAACAAATACAACAAAGGTCGCCCAGCTGAGCCCGGATGAGTCTGTCCACGCCCGGTGGCGGCGTGCCGGTATCACTGGAGAATGGTTCTATGTCCAAGGCCCTGGCCTTTTTTGAAACCCACCTGTCGACGCTCAAACAGGCAGTGGATGCCGGGCGCAGTCGCGCCTTTTGGTCTCCCTATTCCGAGATTCCAAGCGGACGCATCTATGGTGAAACGGCCAACGCTGATGGTCGGGCGGCATTCGATGCGTATCTAGGTAACCGCTTCGCGCTGGAAACCGAGACAAGTGGTGATCAGCTGGGTGAGGAGTTATCGCCCTATGGGATGGCGCTGGGGATTCGCTATGACCGCCCCGATATCGAAGCGCTGATTGCGCGCATGCAAGGCGCGTTGAAAGGCTGGCGCGATGCCGGGGCTGATGCGCGCACCGGAGTCTGTCTGGAGATACTCCACCGTCTTAATAAGCGCAGCTTCGAGCTTGCCTATGCCACCATGCATACCACTGGGCAGGGTTTTGCCATGGCGTTTCAAGCTGGTGGCCCGCATGCACAAGACAGGGGGCTGGAAGCGGTCTCCATGGCCTGGCAGGCGATGAAGAATGCTGCACCTGCGGTGGCGCAGTGGGTGAAGCCTCAGGGCAAGAATCCCGCACTGGCGATGGAGAAGCATTACACCGTCGTACCTCAGGGGATTTCATTGGTAATCGCCTGTGCCACCTTCCCGACCTGGAATACCTATCCGGGTCTGTTCGCGAGTTTGGTTACTGGCAACCCGGTAATCGTCAAGCCGCATCCGGGATCGGTGCTGCCTGTGGCGATCAGTGTTCAGGTCGCGCAGCAGGTGCTGAGTGAGGCGGGATTTGATCCCTGTCTGGTTTCGATGGTGCCGGACAGCGCATCGGATCCTGTCGCCCAGGTGCTGGCACAGCATCCGGCGATTAAACTGATCGACTTCACCGGTTCGTCCGAGTTTGGCAATTGGCTGGAGCGCAACTGTCCACAGGCGCAGGTGTTCACCGAAAAGGCGGGCGTCAATACGCTGATCATCGACAGTATTGCCAACCTGAAAGCGGTGGTGCGCAATCTCGCGTTCTCACTCAGCCTGTACTCTGGCCAAATGTGCACCACACCCCAGAATATTTTCATTCCTCGTGACGGTATCGATACCGACGAAGGACACCTGAGTTTCGATCAGGTGGCGCAACGGCTGGCTGACGGCGTCAGCGGATTCCTGGCCAAACCCGAGGTGGCGGTCAATGTGCTGGGCGCCCTGCAGAATCCTGCGACCGTTGATCGAATCGATCAATGTCGGGCATTGGGCCGCGTTGTGCTGGATAGCGTGAGCGGCGAACATCCAGAGTTCCCCGATGCGCGGATGAGAACGCCCTTAATGCTGGCGGTGGATGCGGCTGATCGCGACAGCTACGCACAAGAGCGTTTTGGTCCGATCAGTTTCCTGATCGCCACCGACAGCACTGAGCAGAGTATGGCGCTGGCCCGTGAGGTGATTGGGCAGAGAGGGGCTATTACGCTGGGTGTCTATTCTACCTCTGAGACGGTACTGGAACAGGCGCACGAATTGGCGCTGGATGTGAAAGTGGCGCTGTCCTGTAATCTCAGTGGTGGCGTGTTTGTAAACCAGTCGGCCGCATTCAGTGATTTTCACGCCACCGGCGGCAATCCTGCCGCGAATGCCTGTCTCACCGACAGTTCGTTTGTGAGCCGCCGCTTTGTGGTGGTTCAAAACCGCCGCGATGTACCGCCCCCGGCAGAGGAGTAATGCTATGCCC
This sequence comes from Marinobacterium lacunae, assembly GCF_000705555.1. Lineage (GTDB taxonomy): Bacteria > Pseudomonadota > Gammaproteobacteria > Pseudomonadales > Balneatricaceae > Marinobacterium_D > Marinobacterium_D lacunae. The sequence continues at coordinate 339,431 of NZ_JMQN01000040.1, read as the reverse complement.
GTATACCGTCTTGAAGGGGTGACACCGGTGGTGGATCCAACCGCCTATGTTCATCCGACTGCTGTTCTGATCGGCGATGTCATTATTGGTCCGCACTGTTATGTCGGGCCCAATGCCAGCCTGCGGGGCGACTTCGGCCGCCTGATCCTTAAAGAGGGCGCCAACCTGCAGGATAACTGTGTCATGCACGGCTTTCCCGACACCGATACCGTGGTGGAGGTGGATGGACACATAGGGCATGGCGCCATTCTGCATGGCTGTCGCGTGGAGCGAAATGCGATGGTGGGTATGAACGCCGTAGTGATGGATGGTGCGGTGATCGGCGAGGAGTCGATTGTCGCCGCCAATGCCTTCGTCAAGGCGGGTTTTGAGTGTCCTCCTCGCTCACTGATGGTTGGCTCGCCCGCCAAGGTGCTTCGCACCCTCAGCGACGACGAGGTGAAGTGGAAATCCGAGGGTACCCATGAGTATCAGGTGCTGACGCGCCGCTGCCTGGCGTCGATCGAGCTCTGCGAGCCGCTTACGGAGGTAGAGGCGGACAGGCCGCGGGTGTCTGCCAGCGAGGTAAAGCCCAAGTATCGCAGTTAATCTAGCAAGGAGGGTGGCGTGCTTTGCGGCCGCCGCCATCCTGTTACTGATGGCTAACCCTATGTCTGGAAACGAAAAAGGCAGATCGCCAAATGGCTGATCTGCCTTTCTCAAATTTGGTAGCGGGGGCTGGATTTGAACCAACGACCTTCGGGTTATGAGCCCGACGAGCTACCAGACTGCTCCACCCCGCATCAACGTGGTGCGAACTATACAGAGGTGCTATAGCCCTGTCAAATTAATTACTTGGAATAGTGGGTATTTCTTTTGCCGGCTAAAAATCGCTGATACCGGTGGTGGTCATGGTGTTGGGCTCCTGCCAGTGCAATTACCCGGATGGATTGTTAGTCTTGTGCCTCTTCTCCTGAAGCGGTTAACGGATTGAGGCGTGTTGAAGCAGCCAGATTATTACATCGGCCTTCCCCAGTGGAGTCACCCGGCGTGGCACGAAAGTCTGTTTGCCGGTCAGCAGGGCACGACAGAGCTGCGGGGGTATTCAGCCAGTTTTAACTCTGTTGAGGGCAACACAACCTTCTACGGGTTGCCATCAACCGATGCTGTGTCGCGCTGGAGGGGCGAAAGTGCCGACGACTTTCGTTTCAGTTTCAAGTTTCCCGGTGAGATCAGTCATAAAAGCGCGCTGTCATCGGTCGAAGCACCTCTGCTCGCTTTCCTGAACAGGCTTGCGCCGCTGGAGCACAAACTGGGCATGTTATGGCTGCAACTGCCCGCGACCTTCTCCCCCCGCGAGCTGGCTGTATTAGGGCGCTTTCTGGCGCTACTGCCTGCCGGGTTCAGCTATGCCGTTGAGGTGCGTCACCCAGATTTCTTCTCCGGCGGGGAGGCCGACCGTCGGTTGACCGAGTTGCTGGCCGCAACCGGCGTGAATCGGGTCAGTTTCGACACCCGTGCCCTGTTTCGTCATCCCGCGTCCGACCCGATCACGCAGGAGGCCTTCAAAGCAAAACCGAGACTGCCTCTGCGTCCTGTGGCAACTGCAGGAGCCCCGATGCTTCGGTTTATCTCGCCCCTGGATAGAGGGCTTGCCGAGCAGGAGTTGACGTACTGGGCCGACAGGGTGGTGAAGTGGATCGCGCAGGGGCGCAAGCCCTGGCTGTTTTTTCATACGCCGGACAATGCAGAAGCCCCGCTTCTGGCCAGGCGTTTTGTTGAACTGCTCGGAAGTGGGTATCGTGGCATGAAACCCTGGCCCGAACCCAGTCAGGTTCAGGCAGGGTTGTTCTAATGCGCGTCAGTGCAGGGCGTTGGGCTGTGCCAGGGTGAAGGCGGGGATTGGTGCGATGAAGCGGTCTTCATCTTCAGTCTGCATTTCGTAGTGACCCTGCATGCTGCCCACTTCGGTGGCCAGCACTGTACCGCTGGTATAGCTGAAGCTCTGATCCGGCTCGATTACGGGCTGTTCGCCAACGACGCCTTCGCCTTTGACCTCCTGTACCTGCTCATTGCCGTCGGTAATAACCCAGCGGCGGCTTACCAGTTTGACCGGCTCCGGGTTATGGTTGGTGACAGTGATCTGGTATGAGAACACGAAACGATGCGCCTCCGGATCCGATTGCTCGGGCAGGTAGGAGGTCAGTACATCGATCTGTATGTTGCGGCCGTACTCAAAGGGGTCCATCGTGGTTCAATTTTCCTCTTGCTGCCTGATAACGATAGCATCGCTGATCTTGATAAAGTCTTCCAGCGGAAGGCGCTCAGGTCGTAGCTGCGGATCTATGCCCAATGTTTCCAATGTGGTGGCATCGATCATGGGTTTCAAGTTGTTACGCAGAGTTTTTCTACGCTGGCTGAAAGCGGTACGGACCACTTCCTGCAATACTTTTACATCGCGAGCCACCAGCGGAAGCGTTTCATAGGGCGTCAGGCGCACGATGGCTGAGTCCACTTTGGGTGCCGGCTGGAACGCGCCGGGCGGCACCATGAAGAGTTTTTCCACACGGCAGAAATACTGCGCCATGATGCCGAGACGGCCGTAGTGATTATCTCCGGGACCGGCTGCAAGGCGGTCGACGACCTCGTTCTGCAACATGAAGTGCATGTCACTGATCAATCCAGAGAAACTCAGCAGGTGGAAGATGAGCGGTGTGGATATGTTGTACGGCAGGTTGCCGACAATGCGCAGTGGCTGATCATCCTGCTTGAGCGAACTGAAGTCGAACTTCAGCGCGTCGGCCTCGTGAATGCGGAAGTTGTCTTCATAGCGAAAGAATTTGGTACGCAAAACGGGTATCAGGTCGCGGTCGAGCTCAACGGCATCGAGTGCGCCTGCTTCCTCGAGTAACTCTTCTGTCAGTGCGCCAAGCCCGGGGCCTATCTCGACCAGGTGCTGGCCTGGTTTGGGATTGATCTCGCGCAGTATGCGACGAATGATACCCAGGTCGTGCAGGAAGTTCTGGCCAAAGCGCTTACGCGCCTTGTGCATAATCGGTTTCTTGCTCATGAGTTAGCGTTGCCGTGCTCTTTGCTCTGTACCATGCTGCTAGCATAGTCGATGGCTGTGTGCAGGGAGCCAGAATCGGCCCGACCGGTGCCGGCCAGATCCAGCGCGGTACCGTGATCGACGGATGTGCGGATGATCGGCATCCCCAGCGTGATGTTGACGGCGCGGCCGAAACCCTTGTACTTCAGTACCGGCAACCCTTGGTCGTGGTACATCGCCAGGACGGCATCCGCTCCGATGAGGTTGTGTTCTGTGAACAAGGTGTCGGCCGGGAGAGGGCCGATCAGGTCGACGCCTGTTTTGCGCATCTCATCCAGAACCGGGGTAATGGTATCGATCTCTTCACGGCCAAGATAGCCGCCTTCACCCGCATGGGGGTTGAGCCCGCACACCAGAACTTTCGGGTTGGGGGCGTTGAAATAGGTCTTGAGGTCGCGGATCAATACGGTGAGTACCTGACGCAGCAAGGGCGCGGTAATCGCCTTGGGTACGTCGGCCAGCGGAAGGTGTGTGGTCGCCAGTGCGACGCGCAGCCCCTCGGTAGCCAGCATCATCACCACTTTTTCACTGGAGGTCAGATCCTCGAGGAACTCGGTATGGCCACTGAAAGCGATGCCGGCTTGATTGATAACGCCTTTGTGCACGGGTGCGGTAACCACTGCATCGAAGCGACCGCTCAGGCAGCCGTTAGCCGCCAATTCAAGCGTTTTGAGCACGTAGCTGGCGTTGCGCGGATCGAGTACGCCGGGTTCTGCCTCGGCGGCTAGTTCAACCGGAACAACGAACAGTTCACCGGCAGCGGTGGGCTGCGCAGGTGCGCTGTCGTCAAACGCGTGCAACACCAGCGGCAGGCTCAACGTTTTGGCGCGCTCGCGCAGCAGCTCAGGGTCGGCGATGACGATAAGCTGCTGTGGATGGCCCTGTTGGGCTATCTGAATACAGAGGTCCGGCCCAATTCCGGCTGGCTCTCCGGCTGTGATGGCAAGGCGTAGCGTTCGGCTCACGGTTACTTCAGATCCTTGCGCTCGATGTAGGCCTCGGAGCGAATTTCGCGTAGCCAGTTGTCGAACTCTTCGTTGTATTTACGTTTGCGGATCGCGTTGCGGGCCGCCGATTCACGCATCTCGTCGGAGAAGTCCTGTGTACGACGATCCTCTACCTTGAGAATGTGCCAGCCAAATCGGGACTCGAATGGGGCGCTGATCTGACCGATCTCTGTTGCATTCATGGCCTGTTCGAACTCGGGCACCATCTGGCCGGGCTGCGTCCAGCCAAGCTCGCCACCCTGTGAGCCGCTGGCCGCGTCGTCGCTGTACTGACGCGCAAGCTCGTCGAATGGCTGACCTTCCTGCAGACGTCGATAGAGGTCTTCAGCCAGCTGCCGTGCCTGGGTTGAATTTCGAATCTCGTTCGGCGTGATCAGGATATGGCTGACTTTCGTTTGCTCGATCAATGTCTGCTGGTCACCGCGCTTGTCGCGGACCATCAGGATGTGGAAGCCTGCCGGCGTGCGAATGGGTCTGCTGTACTGGCCCGGGTGAAGAGAGCGTATCGCCGAGGCGAGATCGGATGGCAGCTCCTTTTCCGCGCGCCAACCGAGATCGCCACCGTTCAGGGCATTGGATGCATCGGAGTTGGCGACGGCCAGCTCCGGAAAATCCGCACCGTCATTCAGTTTCTGGTAGATGGCGTCGGCTTCAGCTTCGGCACGCTGGATGATCTCGGGCGTTGCGCTCTGGGGAACGGCGATCAGGATGTTGGCTAGCTGATAGTCGACATTGCTTGAGGCCTGGTCACTTGCCAGATAGTTGTCGATCTCTTGCTGGGAAACGCTGATGCGGCGGTTCACGTTGGCTTGTTGTACCCGTGCCAGCAGCATCTCCTGACGGATCTGCTCACGGGCTTGTGCGTAGTCACGGCCCTCGGCAATGAGTGCCTCGCGGAACTGGGCCAGTGTCAGGTTGTTCTTGTCGGCGATGTTTTGCAGCGCGGCGTTGAGTTCCTGATCGCTGACACGAATCCCCTGGCGTTCTGCGATCTGCAGTTGGATGCGGTCCATGATCAGCTTTTCGAGAACCTGGTTTTTCAGTACGTTATCTGACGGTGCCTGGTTGCCCTGAGACTTGATCTGTTCATGTACTAGCTGTGTTCTGTTGTTCAGCTCGCTTTCCAGCACGATGTCGTCGTTGACCACGGCAGCGACACGGTCGATCAGCTCGGCTGCCTGTACCTGTTGGAGGCAGAGCAGGGCTGCAAAAAGCGGTAGTTTAAGTCCTATTACACGCTTAAAAAGTCTCATGGGCATTCTCATCCTCGCCGGTGATATCTTCCAGGAATCCGCGTCCGCCATCCTGGCCGAACGAGCCAAGGCCGCGTAGAACGAACTGCAGGAAGATACCGGAATCGGTGTCGCTTTCATTTGAATTGTCTGTGTCGGTAACCCACTGGCGGCCGGTCAGGCGCAGTTTCCAGCAGCAGCTGACGTATTCGACACCCAATAGGGTTTCGAGGTTCTCGTTACGCAGCAGATCTTCCTGCCAGCGGCCGATAACGTTCCAGGTCGGTGACATGGGCCAGCGGAAGGCAAAGTCGGTCTGGCGTACCTCGTCGCTCGGATCGTCGAATCGCCCTCCGGAGTTGTCGCGGTAACTCAGGTAGATCAGTCGCATGTCATCCGGTTGATAGGTCAGGCGGTAGTTCTGCTGAACGAGAGCGAAATCCTCTTCGTCGAGTTCGCTGTCGTGCCTGAGCGAGAGAGCGGGCGAGATGTTCCAGTTAGCCAGCAGGGCAATGTTGGAGCGATCTTCAGTCCCTTCCACGTCCCCGGGGCGTAAACCGGTGGAGGAATCCCTGTCGCTGAAGTAATAGGCCTGAGCCAGTGCAATTCGGGCTTGCTCGATACCAGTGGCCGAGTAGAACCCGCTGCTTAGGCCTAACGTAGCCTGATCGGTTCCTGCCACGTTATCGTTGCCGCTGTAGCCGGTTTCATTGAACAGGTTGTAATAGCTGAATGACAGACGCGAGGAATCGAAATCCGGAAGAGTGGACTGGTCTTCCTTTGCGGCACTGATCAGTTTCAACCGGGGCTCGAGTGTCTGGGTCAGCGCGTTGGAATACTCCCGCTCGAACTTCAAGCCGCTGTCAAGGCTCAAAATCGGGACGCTGAGGTTCGGGTTGCTGTCCCAGCCAGCGGGTTGGTCGTTCAAGTTGTACTGTGAATACCAGTAGGTGGCGCGTGGTTCCAGATAGGACCAGGGGCGCTCCCAGCGATAGCTGGCCGATGGGCGCAGGTGTATGCGACTGCCAGTGATGCGCTCACGTCCGGTCAGATCATCATTGTTGCGATCGAATGCAGTAAAGTCGGCGGTGTAATCGAGCGCTGCATGCTGGTCCAGAGCCAGTTCTCGACCTTTGAGCAGCAACTGGGGCACGCGTTCGTAGGGTTCGGTACCATCATCGGTTGTCTGGTACTGATGAACGCGTCCGATGAATTGCCAGGTATCGGCCTGATATCGCATTTCACCGAGCTGGTCCAGGTCATCTTCGTTGGCAATCTCGAGGTTGGTGGTGTCCAGATCGTCGAGATAGTCGTCGTCACTGATACGTCGGTAATCGATACGGCTGAACCAGCGCTCTGCCGGGTTGCCGGTGTGGTCAATACCCAGGGCCCATCGATCACTGCCGTACTTGTCGTCATCGGGCATGTATGCGGTGCTCAACGCATTCATCGACCAACGATTCATGTAGCGGAATTCGTTCTCAAGGATCACACCGCGCTCGGAAACATATCGAGGCGTGAACGTATCGTCGTAGTTCGGTGCCAGATTGAAATAATAGGGCGTTGCGATATCCAGACCATCGCTGTCCGAATAGCTGATCTTCGGATACAGGAAGCCCGTGCGGCGGTTATCGTTGATCGGAAAATAGAAGTACGGCAGGTACAGCACGGGAACATTGCCCACTTCGAAGGTGGCGTGGCGTGCCTCGCCATACCCCTCGTCGGTATGAATCTCCAGTGACTCCGCGCCGATCGCCCAGGCGTTATTGCCTGGCTCACAGAAGGTAATGCGGCCGTCGATCATCTGCACACGGGTGTCGCCGAAACGCTCTATACGTTTGGCTTCTCCGCGCATGTGTTCCTGATGCATCACGTATTCGGCATCGCTGAAACTGGCGTTGCCCTGATTGAGGTCGGCCTCTGCCCTGTCAGCGAGCAACAGCAGGCCCTGCTCACGATAGCTGACATTGCCCTTGAGGCTGGCGGTACGTGACTCTGGGTCGTATTCAGCTTCATCACTGCTCAACAGGCGCCCGCCCTGGCGCATGTTTATGCCGCCTTCGAGCTGGGTTATCCCGCCGAGTACAGTGGATGAGCGCAATGCTTCCAGAAAAATGGTTTGTTGTTCCTGCAGCGACATCGCACGATTCAGATCCATATCCGGCTCACGGTACTCGCCAGGGCAGGTACCGCCATAGCCCTCTTCACCGGGTGAATAGGTATACCAGTCGAGGTTGGCGTACGTCTGGGGAACTGCTCGAACTGCAACCTGGCCGGGTCTTGCTGCCACGCCATAGGCGGCGTTTTGTTGGCATTTCCACTGGCCTTCCAGCGCGCTGCACTCCCACTGATTATTGCTGGCGAGGTCGGCACTTGTTGGTGCCTGCTTCGTAGCCTCAGAGGCTGTGGCGGACGCTGTATTCGTGCTTTGACGAACGGGGCGTACAGGATTGATCGGCGCGGCAACGGCTGCCGGGGCGGTTTCTACTGTAGCCGTTTGAGTATCGGTTGGGGCCTGTTGCGGTGCTTGATGCGCTTCAACTGCCGATTCAGGCCGAGTGGTGGGCAGGGGCAGGTCCGCAGAAGTCGGCTGAGCGCTTTGTTGCATCAGCTCTTCGTTGACTTCGCAGTCCCATTCTCCGGCGCTGTTGAGATTGCAGTTCCACAGGCGTTGCTCGTTTTCGGCCATTGCCTGAGAGGCGCTGATTACTGCTGCGATGGCAAGCATCAGCTTGAAAGAGTGGGCTCTGTTAAAGGGCATCAAGTCGCTTTCCGTTTGCGCGATTCAGGCGGCCAGTTTCTCGCCACCCTCGAAGTCGAGTACCATATCGAGCTGTGCATGATACAGCTGTTACGTGCGCTAATGCCAGACCTCATGAGGCTTGGCACGGGCATGCTGCATCGAGCTGAATACCGGTAATCAACACGCCGCGAGTCGCGGTGGGGAAGAGGGTGGCAATATTTATGGGTGAGCGTCTGCAGCAGTTGCAGGGCTGGGTCGTTGAGCAGGCAGCCGAGCAGAAGTTGTCGTTGCTAGACGAACCGTTACAGCCGGTTTCAGGCGATGCCAGTTTCCGGCGTTACTTTCGGGCTCGTGGAGATTTGCAAAACTGGATCGCAGTAGATGCACCGCCCGATAAGGAAAACAGCCAGCCCTTTGTCGACATCGCGCGGCATTGGCATGCAGAGGGTGTGCGGGTGCCGGCACTGGTGGCACTGGATCTCGATCTTGGATTCATGCTGCTTGAGGATTTTGGCGATCAGCTGTTGTTGCCCGCCCTGTCAGTCGAGACGGCCGATGCCTTGTACGGACAAGCGTTTTCCGCGTTGGAGGCTATTCAATCGATCGAGGCGGCGGCGTTGCCTGATTACGATGAAGCGCTTCTGCGCCGCGAAATGGACCTTTTCGACGAGTGGTTTGTCGGACAGTTGTTGCAGCTTGATCTTACCGAGACTGATGTGAATACGCTCGAGGCGGCCAAAAAGGTGTTGGTCGCCAGTGCAGAGAGTCAGCCTCAGGTCAGCGTCCACCGCGACTACCACTCCCGCAATCTGATGCTGATTGAAGAAGGGGATGGTCTGGGCATTATCGATTTTCAGGATGCTGTGAGAGGGCCTGTAACCTACGATCTGGTGTCGCTGTTGAGGGATAGCTATGTGCGCTGGCCGGATGAGCGCGTATCCGGGTGGGTCGAGGGTTACCGTCAGCGTCTTAAGGGGAAAGAGGTGCCGGTTGTTGATGAGGTATCTTTCCTGAAACAGTTCGATTTTATGGGTATGCAGCGTCAGTTGAAGGTGTTGGGTATCTTTTCACGCCTGTATCTCAGAGATGGCAAGTCCGGCTATTTGAACGATATTCCGCGCACACTGGGATACCTATACCGCGCGGCCGCCCGCTACCCAGAAAGCGCGGAGCTTTACCGTTTGCTTGATGAGAAGGTGGTACCGGCACTTGCTGCACACACGTTGTTCGATGCTCAGGCGTTGACACGGGAGCTTGGCTGAGCAATGCGAGCGATGATTCTGGCGGCGGGGCTTGGCACCCGTATGCGACCTTTAACGCTCAGTCGACCCAAGCCGCTTCTAAAAGCAGGCGAAAAGCCCCTGATCGAGTATCAGATCGAGCGTCTGGCGCGGATCGGTGTCGAGCGCATCGTTATCAATCATGCCTGGCTGGGGGAACAGATTGAGAAGGAGTTGGGGACTGGCGAGCGCTTTGGTGTTTCTCTGCAGTATTCCGCCGAGCAGGATCCGCTTGAAACGGCCGGCGGTATTCGTACGGCGCTGCCCTTACTGGCTGACGGGGAAGAGGACTGCTTTCTGGTGGTCAACGGTGATGTTTATACCGAGCTTTCCGATGAGCAGCTGGTGGCGTTGCGGCTGACTACCCGGCAGCAGGCTCATCTTGTGCTGGTGGATAATCCTGTCTGGCATCCGCAGGGAGATTTTTATCTCGCCGGAGATGGAAGCGTTCACGCTGAGGGGGAGCCTCGTTACACCTTTGCCGGCATCAGTCTGTTACGCGCGTCTCTATTTACCGGGCTTAATCCTGAAGAGCCAGCCCCGCTCGCGCCGTTGCTGCGAGAGGCCATGGCCAGAGGTGCTGTCTGCGGCACTCATGTCGATGCGTATTGGGACGATATCGGAACCCCCGAGCGCCTGGCTGCGCTCGATCAACGTTTAACAGGAGAGATTTAGTTATGGCAGGAGCCGAATCATTCGGACAGCTGCTTTACCGTCATCGCACAGGGCTTGCGATAGGCGCGCTTATCGGATTATTCAGCGGCGGTTTTTTCGGTCTGCTGATGGGGGGCGCACTGGGATTCTGGCTCGACAGGGCGTTGCGAAAAGGGGTGTCTCAATATAACCCTCAGCAGCTATTTTTCCGCGCAACCTTCACGGTCATGGGGAAGGTGGCAAAGGCCGATGGCCGGGTGTCTGAGACAGAGATCAGTTTTGCGCGTGAGGTAATGGCGCGTATGAACCTCTCCGAGGAGAAAAGACGCGAAGCGATCGAGTGCTTCTCTGAGGGCAAGCGCGCCGAGTTTGATATCGCCAGTGTCCTGTTACCACTGGGCGCGTTATTGCGCCACCGCAGTGCCGTTAAGCTGATGTTTGTCGAGATTCAGCTTCAGGCGGCCATGGCTGATGGTGAGGTGAGTGCATCCGAACAGGTGCTGTTGTCCGAAATTTGCCGCCTGCTGCAGTTTACGCCTCAAGAAGCTCAGGCTTTGTTGAGTCGCATTCGTGCCGAGCAGGCATTCAGAGAGCAATCTTACCGCGCGCATCAGAATCCTGAGCAGTTTTCCGGCGCGTCACTTGAGCAGGCCTACGGTGTGCTTGGGGTGGAGTCGAGCGCAACTGATGCGGAGGTCAAAAAGGCCTGGCGTAAACTGATGAGTCAGCACCATCCGGACAAGCTGGTTTCCAAGGGCCTGCCGGAGGAGATGATTCAATTGGCCAAGGAGCAGACCCAAGAGATTCAGGCCGCTTACGACCTGATTCGAAAATCCAGGGGCATGCGCTGATCAGTTGGCAGGCATTCCCGGCTTTACCTGTTTAGGGCTGTCGGGCACTGCATACCGCTCTTTTCGGCGCTGTTCTTCCATCGGCTTGACAATCTGGCTCTTGATCAGCCCTCTAATGGTTTGGCTCAGCCAGGGCATCTCTTTCTGCCAGCCGCTGAAGGGGGGCGCTATTCTTGACTGGCGGTAGTATTCCATCTTTGCCCTCTGTGATTGGGCTTTTCGCACTTGGGCATCGGAGGCCGCCTGTGGATAGCCCGGCAGGGGAGTATGGTAGAGATCAAGTACGCGCGTTGAGGTCAGCTTGCCCCATTGTTCTTCCAACGTTGGTGCGTCGGTCTGTGTGTCCGGAATCGCGTCAAGGATAATAAGGCTGGCACCAAGCTCTGGGTGTTCGGCAATAAAAGACGCACTCCATCCTGCAGAGCGGCCAAACGCCAGAAAGATTCTCGGTTTGTCCTCTTCATTCGGAAGTTGCTCCAATGCTAGTGCGACCCGTTCGTTGAAACGCTCGCCAAAGCTCGGCTCAGGGCTTTGCTCTTCAGTGCTGGTTTCTGGTGTTTCGCTATCGCTGGGGGCAGCTGCAGAGGCGGCGCTGAAGCTTTTCATCACCGGAAGGGTGCGCTCCGGAATGGACGGCGCCGAGATGCGTGGTGGCTCAAGGGCTAGTGTCAGCCAGCCGTGCTGTGCAAGATTGAACAGCAGTGCCTCCACCTGCTGGGGCCAAGCAGGGCCCATGCCGGGGTCCGGCAGCAGCAATACCCACCCCGCTGTTGCGGCGGTATCGGCTTCCTGGCGCAACGCGTGGAATCGCTGATCGCCGACCTCCATGGTTAATACACTGGTATCGCTTCGAAGTTGCTCACCGAGCTGTTCGTCGAGAGGGGTGTTACCCGCTTCGCTTCGCTCCACGTTGTACAGTGAGCCGGAGGCAGCGGACGCCGGGCTATCGCCGGTCTCGTCTGCTGCCAGAGCCTGGCCTGTCAGCGATGAGAGCAGTATGAGAAGCAGTGCAGTCGGTAAGGGTAAGTAGCTCATGCACGGATTATCGGTGTCACGGGGCTTTGCGGCAAGAGTTTGTATCGAGCACCTCGCCGAGGCTGAATCTGTCGGCATGCTTTTGTACAATGGCGTCTTCGATTCTCAACCCTTGCGGTATTTTGTGCGATGACCGACTACAAGATAGCTCCCTCCATCCTCTCAGCCGATTTCGCCCGCTTGGGTGAAGAGGTCGACGCTGTATTAGCAGCCGGTGCCGATATTGTTCACTTCGATGTTATGGATAACCACTATGTCCCCAATCTGACCATTGGTCCGATGGTGTGCAAGGCGCTGCGTAACTACGGCATCAAGGCCCCCATTGATGTGCATCTGATGGTGAAGCCGGTGGATCGCATGATTGGCGATTTTATCGACGCGGGCGCGACATTCATCACCTTCCATCCAGAAGCGTCAGAACATATCGATCGCTCGTTACAGATGATCCGTGACGGTGGCTGCAAGGCGGGTCTGGTGTTCAATCCCGCTACACCGCTGCACTACCTCGATTACGTGATGGATAAACTGGACATGATCTTGCTGATGTCGGTAAACCCGGGCTTCGGTGGTCAGAAGTTTATCCCTGCTACACTCGATAAGTTGAAGCAGGTACGCCAGCGCATCGATGAAAGCGGTTATGCGGTACGCCTTGAAGTCGATGGCGGAGTGGGTATCGGAAATATTCGCGAGATTGCGCAAGCCGGAGCTGATACCTTTGTCGCCGGCTCGGCAATATTCAACACCGACGACTACCGCGCCACGATCGATAAGATGCGCGCAGAGCTTGCCAAGGTGGAGCGGTGATCTGTGGTACTCAGCCTGCGCTGGTGATGTTTGACCTTGATGGCACGCTGGTCGACAGCGTACCGGATCTGGCACGCGCGGTCGATTTGATGCTGGAGGGGATAGGTCGAGCACCTGCAGGGGAAGATAAGGTGCGTCGCTGGGTTGGCAACGGTGCCGACATGCTGGTGCGGCGCGCACTGGCTGGTGGTTTTGAGGTCGATTCCGATCCGCTCGGTGGTGAGTTGTTTCCGATTGCGCGGGAGCTCTTTCTCGCGGCCTATGCCCAGGCCAACGGTCGCAACAGCCACATCTATCCCGGTGTTGAGGCACTGCTGGAGCATTATCAGGCTCAAGGGGTTCCGATGGCCGTTGTAACCAATAAGCCTGGCAGCTTCACGACCGAATTGCTGGATCAGCTCCAGTTAGCACGTTATTTCCCCGTTGTTGTGGCGGGTGATTCGCTAGATCAGAGGAAGCCGCATCCCGCGCCCTTGCTTCATGCATGCAGCGCCTTGGGTGTAGAGCCCGATCGGGCGCTGATGATCGGTGACTCCAAAGTCGATGTCGAAGCGGCTCGTGCGGCGGGTTGCCCGGTTGTATGTGTCAGCTATGGCTACAACCACGGCGAGGCGATTCAAGACGCCGGGGCTGATCGTGTCGTCGACTCACTGCGAGAGTTGTTACCGCTCAACACCCAGTAGTTCACGCGCGCGATGCGTGATGGCCTGAACGCCGGGGTGGCGGATCTGCCGCTCCAGCGAAATCGCATAATAGCGCTCTCTGATCCCCTCCAATCGACCGATCAGCTCGACGCCGTGCTGACGTTGCAGCTCTTCCTCAAGCACGGAAGGGCCGCAGAACAGGCCGATACCGGCCTGGCCAAACGTATCGATCAGGGCGCTGTCCACACATTCAACCTGGATCAGTGGAGATATCTGGCGGGCGCGAAGCCACTTCATGATGTTGGCACCGGCCACGGTGTCGTCTGTTGGCAGCAGTAAAGGCGCCCCATCGAGCCCCTCGGGGAAACGATTGCGATAGCGGGCCGCCAGCGCGGGGCTGGCGAACATGCTGATGCCTGTTTCACCGAGCAGATGATTGTACGCCCGCACATGGGTGCCCGCGTCGATGGGACGGTCGGCCAGTATCAGGTCAACACGGTTGGAGATCAGCTCCCCCAGCAATGATTCCATCGAGCCTTCGCGGCACTCCAGCCGCAATGGCTCGTCAAGTTCTAATGCCGGAGCCAGCAGGCGGTAGGCGATGCTCTTTGGCACCACATCGGCGATGCCCACAGCGCAGGTCAGACGTGCGGTATCGGCGTGATGCAATTGCAGCTGCATCGCTTCACCGAGACTGAAAATCTCCTCGGCGTATTCCAGTGCCTGTCGGCCCGCGTCTGTGAGTTCCAGGCGGCGGCCTCGACGTTCGAACAGCTCGATCTCCAGCATCTCCTCCAGTGTTTTCAGCTGGCCGGAGATGGTCTGCGGTGTCAGATTCAGGCGGTCGCTGGCGCGGGCAATGCTGCCTTCCTGTGCAACGACCATGAAGTAACGCAGGTGGCGGAAGTTTAGGTTGTGAATTTTCATTCGATAAAATCGAAGCTTTGCGTTATTAAATTCGAGTTTTATATAGTCTTCAAATCACTATACTGGATCTTGCTCATGCAGTCTCTCCCCGAGACTGGATTGTTCTGTTCTCGGTATGTGAACGGACATCGGCTTTATCACACACAGTTTTACCCCGCTTCGGCGGGGTTTTTTTATGTGCAGGATGTACGGTACTCCGTGGACGCAGGGATGCGCAGGAGCGGGGTAGGTGGATGTACAGTACCCCGCGGGCGTATTGCGGTCAGAAACTGAAAAGGCAGCCCCTCGGGCGCTGCCTTTTCGATGTGAGCTTGCCGGTGCGGGCTTACATCTGCGACTGCAGGTAGTTTTTCAGTCCGATCTTGTCGATCAGGCCGAGCTGCTTTTCCAGCCAGTACGCGTGGTCTTCTTCAGTATCTTCGAGTTGCTGGCGGAGCATTTCGCGGGTTTGATAGTCCTGCTCGTCCTCGCATAGTTTGATGACGTCTTTCAGGTTCTGTGCAACGGAGTATTCGGTGTTGAGGTCGTTGCGCAGCATCTCCGGTACGTCCTTGCCCACATGAATCGTGTCCCGGGTAACCAGGTCGGGAGTGCCTTCCAGAAACAGGATGCGGGAGATAATCGCCTTGGCGTGTCCTTTCTCGTCGTCGAACTCGTGAGAGATGCGCTCATAAAGCTTGCTCAACCCCCAGTCGTCGTACATCTCGGAGTGGACAAAATACTGATCCATTGCGGCCAGTTCGCCGGCCAGCAGCTTGTTCAGTGCATCGATGACGCGTTGTTTACCCTGCATTGCCTTACTCCTTTTCAATCGCCGACTGCAGATAGTTCTCGATTCCTGTTTCGTTGATCAGGTATTGCTGTGCTTCAATCCAGTCAACGTGCTCCTCTTCGCTTTCGAGGATTTCGACCAGCAGATGCCGGCTGACATAGTCGCCGGCCGCTTCGCACTCGGCGATAACTTCCCGCAACAGCGCGATCTGGTCCATCTCGAAGTCCAGGTCGCATTGCAGCATCTCGGCGGTATGCTCCCCAATACGCAAGCGCTCCAGCTGCTGAAGATTCGGAAGGCCCTCCAGGAAAAGGATGCGCTCGATCAGCTCATCCGCCTGCTTCATGTCGAGAATCGATTTCTTGTAAGCCTTGTGATTCAGTCCCTCCAGGCCCCAGTTCTTGAACATTCTGGCGTGCAGAAAAAACTGGTTGATGGAGGTCAGTTCGTAGGTCAACACCTTGTTGAGGCGGCGCACAAGTGACTTATCGCCTTGCATTGGTAGCTCCTAAATTGTCGTGGCGCATAGGTTCCATGAGACTGGGCGGGGCAGCCTCAGCCTGTGAGTATAGCGCAAAAGATGAGACTGTCGGTCGCCCTGTGGCGATTGGAGCGGGTAGGGGGATTAAGCGGGAATAGCCAAAGCTTCGGCTTGGGAGGTGAGCTCGCGTTTGAGAATCTGTCGGGCGGTGCAGGTGCACTTGCCACACTCGCTGCCAACGCAAAGCGCACGGTTAAGATCGCGTACGTTACGGGCACCTTCGTCGATCGCTTGTTGAATCTGGCGTTCGGTGATGTTGTTACAGATGCATACGTACATGACTCCCTCCGTTTGGATGGGTAATTAAATACTGTTGGTAATGATAATGTTTCGCATTACCTTTTTGCAACATCTTTCGTTAATTTTTGGTTGTTGCGGTGCGATAGCGGTCCAGAGTAGGGGAGGCTGTGCCAATAAGGGCGCACATTCGAGAGTAGAGCAAGCACTGTGCCATCAGTCAGTGACTAAAAGCGCCTTTAAATCAACATGATAAAGCCGCTGGGCGACGTTAGGGTGTCGGGTGTTTGTGCGGATGTGAACAGAGGGGAGGAGATCGGACAGGCTTAAGCCTGTCCGATCGATACAGCTTAGTTGCAGAGTGCGTCCAGTTTCTGCTTCAGAATTCCGGTGACCGCACCGGGGTTGGCCTTGCCGCCGGTGGCTTTCATCACCTGCCCCATGAAGAAGCCAAGCATCTTGCCGCGTTTTTCGGGTTCGGCCGCCTTGTACTGCTCGACCTGCTTGTCGGCGTTGGCGATGACCTCGTCGACGATCTTCTCGATAGCGCCGGTGTCGGTCACCTGCTTGAGCCCTTCAGTCTCAATGATGTCGTCGGCACTGCCGCCCTTGCTCCACATCAGCTCGAACACCTTCTTGGCGATATTGCCGGAGATGGTGTTGTCCTTGATACGCACCAGCAGTCCGCCAAGCTGCTCAGCCGAGATCGGGCTGTCTTTGATATCGGTGTCGCTCTGGTTCAGGTATTTGGCCAACTCGCCCATGACCCAGTTGGCGGCGAGTTTCGCATCGCCGCAGGCTTTGACCGCTTGCTCGTAGTAATCGGCCTGAGCGCGATAGCTGGAGAGAACGCCTGCATCATACTCCGAGAGCCCGAACTCTTCGATAAAGCGTGCGCGACGTGCATCCGGCAGTTCGGGCAGTGTTGCACGAATAGCGTCGATGTAGCTGTCATCGATCACCACCGGCAGCAGGTCGGGGCAGGGGAAGTAACGGTAGTCGTTGGCATCCTCTTTCGAACGCATGCTGCGGGTTTCGTTCTTGTCCGGATCGTACAGTCGGGTCTCCTGCACCACTTTGCCGCCATCTTCGATCAGATCGATCTGGCGTGCCACTTCGGTATCGATGGCGCGTTCGATAAAGCGGAAGGAGTTGATGTTCTTAAGCTCTGTGCGGGTGCCAAGCGTTTCCTGTCCCTTGGGACGTATGGATACGTTACAGTCGCAGCGCATGGAGCCTTCGGCCATGTTGCCGTCGCAGATGCCCAGCGTTGTAACGATTGCGTGGATCTTGCGTGCGTAGGCGGCTGCTTCCTTGGAGGAGCGCATGTCCGGTTCGGATACGATCTCAACCAGTGGCGTGCCGGCGCGGTTCAGGTCAATGCCGGACATGCCGTGGAAGTCTTCATGTAGTGACTTGCCGGCATCCTCTTCAAGATGGGCGTGATGCAGCCGTACACGACGTTTTACACCATCGTCGGTTTCGATATCCACATAGCCTGCACCCACAATCGGTTCGGCTAGCTGTGTGGTCTGGTAACCCTTGGGCAGGTCGGGGTAGAAGTAGTTCTTGCGCTCGAATACCGAGCGCTTGCCAATCTCGGCATTCACTGCGAGGCCGAACATGACCGCCATGCGCAAGGCGTTCTCGTTGAACACCGGCAAGGTGCCGGGCAGGGCAAGGTCGACTGCACAAGCCTGAGTATTCGGCTCGGCACCGAATGCAGTGCTGGCACCGGAGAAAATCTTGGTCGTAGTGGAGAGCTGGACGTGAATCTCCAGCCCGATAACAACTTCCCATTCCATCGTTCTAAACCTCTCAGATTCCGGCCGGTGCCTGTTTGTGCCAGTCAGTCGCCTGCTGGAACTGATGCGCAACGTTCAACAGCTTCGCCTCGGCAAAATAGTTGCCGATGATCTGCAAGCCGACCGGAAGACCGTTAACCTGACCGCAGGGTACGGACATACCCGGCAATCCTGCCAGGTTCAGCGACAGGGTGAAGATGTCTTCCATATACATGCTAACCGGATCGTTATTCTTTTCACCGATGCGGAAAGCCGGGTGCGGCGTGGTTGGGCCCATGATGACGTCGACCTCTTCCAGAACGCGGATGAAATCCTGCTGGATCAGGCGGCGGATCTGCTGTGCTTTGTTGTAGTACGCGTCATAGTAACCGGCGCACAACGCGTAGGTGCCCACCATGATGCGGCGTTTTACCTCGGCACCGAAGCCTTCGCCCCGAGTGCGCTTGTACATGTCCTCAAGATCCTGCGGATTCTCGCAACGGTAGCCATAGCGAACGCCGTCGAAACGCGACAGGTTGGAAGAGGCTTCGGCCGGCGCGATGATGTAGTAAGCCGGAATCGACAGCTCGGTTCTTGGCAGGCTCACCTCTTTTACCGTGGCGCCAAGCTTTTCAAATTCGGCAACGGCGGCTTTGACGCGCTCGGCGATCTGCGGGTCCAGCGCTTCGCTGAAGTACTCCTTGGGCAGGCCGATCTTCAGCCCGGCGAGGGATTCGTTCAGCGTTGCGGTGTAATCCGGCACCTCGCGATTGAGGCAGGTTGAATCCATCGGATCAAAACCGGCCATCACGTTCAGCATTATCGCGCAATCTTCCGCGGTATGGGCCATCGGCCCGCCCTGATCGAGGGATGAGGCGTAGGCGATCATGCCGTAGCGGGATACGCGGCCATAGGTGGGTTTCAGACCGGTGATGCCGCACAGTGCGGCCGGCTGACGAATCGAGCCGCCAGTATCCGAGCCGGTTGCGGCTGGTGTCAGGCGGGCGGCTACCGCAGCGCCAGAACCACCGGATGAGCCGCCGGGTACGCAATCGGTGTTCCACGGGTTGCGCGCGGCCCCGTAGAAGCTGGATTCGTTGGAGGAGCCCATGGCGAACTCATCCATGTTGGTTTTGCCCAGCATGACCGCGCCGGCCTGCTTGAATTTGGCGACAACGGTGGCGTCGTAGGGGGAGGCGAAGTTGTCCAGCATCTTTGAGCCGCAGCTTGTGCGAACGCCCTGGGTGCAGAACAGGTCCTTGTGTGCAATCGGCAGGCCGGTGAAAGCGCCTGCAGTTCCAGCGGCGATGGCTGCATCGGCCGCTCTGGCCTGCTCCAGTGCCTGCTCTTCGGTAACGGTAATGAAACTGTTGTAGCGGTTATCTTCGTTCTTGATCCGCTCCAGGTACGCTTGGGTCAGCTCGACGCTGCTGAATTCCCCCTTGCGCAGACCTTCAGCCAGCTCGGCCAGTGTCTTGTCAAACATCTGTAAGCATTCCTTGAAATAGGGCGAGAGTTACTCGATCACTTTCGGGACCAGGAACAGCCCCTCTTCGACAGCCGGGGAAACCGATTGCAGCGCCGCACGTTGGTTGACTTCGCTGACCACGTCTTCACGTAGACGCAGTACGGCGTCGAGCGGATTGGCCAGCGGCTCAACGCCGGAGGTATCCGTCTGCTGCATCTGGTCGATCAGGTTAAGGATGCTGGAGAGATTTTCGGTGTAGGACGGGATATCGCTTTCGTCTATCTGGAGACGTGCCAGATGGGCGATACGTTCCACGTCGGATCGGTCCAGAGACATAAGTCCGCTTCTCGCTGTTAGCTTATTCAGGAAAGAGTTAGAAGCGGGCTAAGTTACCATATTTGTTCCTTGCCCAAAATCCCCGCCGTTGTTAGAGTTATCGCCTTTCAGGACTTGTGGCCAGTAAAGTCGCCCAGCTAAGTTTTCAGCGGCGGCGGCCCGACGGCAAACCTCAGGGTATCCACTTCTCATGTTCAAGAAAATCCGCGGCCTTTTCTCCAGCGACCTGTCGATCGACCTGGGTACTGCTAATACCCTCATTTATGTGCGTGACCGGGACATAGTGCTCAACGAGCCCTCGGTAGTCGCGATACGCGTCAATGGCAACCAGAAATCGGTAGCGGCAGTCGGTACCGATGCAAAACGCATGCTGGGCCGTACGCCCGGTAACATCACAGCGATTCGACCGATGAAAGACGGCGTCATCGCTGATTTCCATGTCACCGAAAAGATGCTGCAGTACTTCATCAGCAAGGTACATGACAACTCTTTCCTGACCCCGAGCCCGCGTGTGCTGGTGTGTGTGCCCTGCAAATCCACGCAGGTAGAGCGTCGCGCCATCAAGGAATCGGCGATCGGTGCTGGTGCTCGCGAGGTGTATTTGATCGAGGAGCCTATGGCGGCCGCGATCGGCGCCGGTATGCCGGTGGATGAAGCAAGCGGTTCCATGGTGGTGGATATCGGTGGCGGTACCACTGAGATCGCGGTTATTTCATTGAACGGAATCGTCTATGCGGAGTCTGTACGTGTCGGTGGTGACCGTTTCGATGAAGCGATCGTCACCTACGTGCGTCGCAACTATGGCAGTTTGATCGGCGAGGCGACAGCTGAGCGGATCAAGCAGGAGATCGGTACAGCCTATCCCGGTACAGAGGTTTTCGAGATCGATGTGCGCGGTCGCAATCTGGCTGAAGGGATTCCGCGCAGCTTCACCCTGAACAGCAACGAAATTCTGGAGGCGCTGCAGGAGCCGCTGTCCTCTATCGTGCAGGCGGTCAAAAGTGCGCTTGAGCAGTGTCCGCCGGAGCTGGCAGCCGATATTGCCGAACACGGCATTGTGCTGACCGGCGGTGGTGCGCTGCTGCGTAATATCGATCGTTTGATCAGCGAAGAGACCGGCCTGCCTGTGATCGTCGCCGAAGATCCGCTGACCTGTGTTGCTCGTGGTGGTGGCAAGGCGCTGGAGATGCTCGATAAGCACGCATTCGAGCTGCTGACCTACGAATAAGATTTTGACCTGTTTCCAATCGCCAATGCTGTTGATGCACTGGTGAAAAAGAAACCGGAGGTCTGCTATTAAAACCATATTTCGAGGGGGGGCACCGCGTGCCCTCTTCGTCGTTCTGATATTGATGGCACTGCTTTTGATCATCTCTGACCTGAACTGGTCGAAGATGAAAGAGGGGCGTGCTTACCTGTCCCTGTTGACTACACCCGTCCAGTGGTTGGTCGATCTGCCTGCCCGTGCCGCCGATAACCTGTCCGGCGTTGTTGTAAGCCGTGCCACACTGCTGAGCGATAACGAGCGGCTTCGCTCCGAGGCGTTGATGCTTGAGCGCAAGGTGCAGCAGAACGCGGCGCTTATCGCCGAGAATATCCGCCTTCGGGAGTTGCTCGGTGCTGGAAAACGCGTAACGGAGCCGGTCAAGCTGGCTGAGTTGATCGGTGTAAACCCCGATCCGTTCCAGCACGAGGTGATCATAAACCGCGGTTTCGAGGATGGTGTCTACGAAGGCCAGCCGGTGCTGGACGCCGGTGGTATCATGGGGCAGGTCATTACGCTGTCGCACTATACCGCCCGCGTAATGCTGGTCACCGACGCCCGTGCGGCGCTTCCGGTCGAGATCAATCGCAACGGTTTTCGCGCAATTGCTCTGGGCAAGGGGGATCTGGATGAGCTGGAGCTTGAACATGTAGCCGATACAGCCGATGTGCGTGTCGGGGACCTGCTGGTCACCTCCGGGCTGGCTGGGCGATTCCCTCGGGGCTACCCGGTGGCAGAAGTGACGGATGTGATACGCGATCCAGGCAGGCAGTTCGTGCAGGTCAAGGCGAAGCCCTCCGCTCGCTTGGACAAGAGCCGTCATCTGCTGCTCGTACAGCACGAACAGGTCAATGTGACGCTCCCTTCGGAGGCGCCTGATGAATGAAGAGCGCGCCGGCGGCGGGCTGATCATTCTTGGGACGTTCATCATCGGTCTGGTACTCAGCCAGATTCCGATGCCGGACTTCATGACATGGGCGCGACCTGAATGGGTTCTTCTGGTCCTGATCTATTGGGTCATGGCACTGCCCTACCGCATCGGCATAGGAAGTGCATTCGTTGTCGGGCTGGCCATGGATCTGGTGCGTGGCAGTGTGCTTGGGCTCAACGCGCTGTCGATGACGATCATCGCCTTTCTGGTGTTGATGCTGTACAAACGGATGCGCATGTTCCCGTTGTGGCAGCAGTCCTCCCTGATTCTGGTGCTGGTGGGAATCAATCAGCTGCTGTTCCACTGGATGCAGGGCATTACCGGCACGACAAGCGATTCGCTACTGTTTCTACTACCAGCGGTGATCAGCGCTCTGGTCTGGCCCTGGTTGTTCCTGCTGTTAAGAGGTGTTCGGCGCCTGTTCCGAATACGCTGAGTCAAGGTTTCCCAATGTCTGTTCTGATTCTTGCTTCCGCATCCCCACGTCGCCGCGAATTGTTGGATCAGATCGGAGTGCCTCATCAGGTCATGCCTGTCGACCTGTGCGAAGACCCGCTGGACGATGAAGCGCCAACTGCTTATGTTGCGCGTCTAGCCTGTGAAAAGGCGAAGGCCGGCTTCCTGGCGGCGGGCAGTGTTACGCCCGCCCTCGGGTCAGATACGGCAGTTATTCTGGATGACGAAATTCTCGGAAAGCCGCGTGACGAGGCGGATGCGCTAAGCATGCTAAGGCGATTATCCGGTCGAAAACATCAGGTGATGACGGCCGTTGCTGTCGTCGATGGGGAACGTTGTATCTGTGAAACCGTCATAACGGAAGTCAACTTTGTCGCCTTTGATGAGTCACGTGCCCGAGCATACTGGGCCAGTGGTGAACCTGCAGACAAGGCGGGAGCCTACGGCATTCAGGGACTGGGTGCTGTATTGGTAGATTCGATCAACGGTAGCTATTCGGCGGTCGTTGGCCTGCCGCTGGCGCAAACAGCGGCCATACTGAAAGAATTCGATATTGAGGTCTGGCAAACATCGTCTGACCCAAAAGCCTGAAGTAAGGAATTCGGCATGGCGGAAGAGATACTGATCAACTTTACTCCGATGGAGACCCGTGTCGCGGTAATCGAAAACGGTATGCCGCAAGAGATCTATATCGAACGTGCCAAGCGTCGCGGAATTGTTGGCAATATATATAAGGGTAAGGTTGTACGTGTCTTGCCGGGTATGCAGGCGGCCTTTGTCGATATAGGCCTGGAGCGCGCAGCTTTTATCCACGTTGACGAGGTTGTCGACCAGAGTCAGTCCGCGGAAGGGCGCGCGAATCTCTCCATTGCTCATGTGTTGAGAGAGGGGCAGTCGCTGCTTGTGCAGGTAACCAAGGACCCGATCGGGACCAAGGGGGCGCGGCTGACAACCCATCTTTCGATTCCCTCCCGCTATCTAGTGCTGATGCCGGGCAGCTCCCACATTGGTGTCTCTCAGCGCATTGAGGATCCGGAAGAGCGTGAGCGTTTAAGATCCCTGATCCAGAAGCTCAGTACCAGCGAAGAGGAAGAATCTCCAGGTCATGGATTTATCCTGCGGACTGTAGCCGAGCAGGTAAGTGAGGCCGAGCTGGCGGCCGATATACAGTTTTTGGTACGGCTGTGGGATTCGATTCAGAGCCGGATTGCCAAGGCAAGTGCCCCATCTGCGGTTTACGAGGATCTGCCGCTGAATATGCGCGCGCTCCGTGATATGGCCCATGCCGGCGTTGAACGTATCCGGATCGACTCCCGTGAGACGTTTCAGAAGGCGGTCGATTTCTGCCGTTCTCTGGTGCCTGAGATTGAGAGTAAGCTGGAGTACTACCCGGGCGAGCGCCCTATTTTCGACCTCTTTAACGTAGAGGAGGAGGTGCAGAAGGCCCTCGGTCGCAAGGTGGAGCTGAAATCCGGCGGCTATCTGATATTCGATCAAACAGAAGCGATGACGACGGTTGATGTGAATACCGGCGCGTTTGTCGGGCATCGCAATCTTGAAGAGACGATCTTCAAAACCAATCTTGAAGCGGCGACTGCGATAGGGCGTCAGCTGCGTTTAAGGAACCTTGGCGGCATTATCATCATCGATTTTATCGACATGGAAGATGTCGATCATCAGCGCCAGGTTCTACGTACGCTTGAGCGAGTGCTGGAAAAGGATTACGCCAAGTGCAAAGTGACAGGTGTGTCGGAGCTTGGTCTGGTCGAGATGACCCGCAAACGCACCCGGGAGAGCCTTGAACAGGTGCTCTGCGAGCCCTGCCAGCAGTGTGAGGGGCGTGGCTCTATCCGTACACCGGAAACGGTCTGTTATGAAATTTTCCGCGAGATTCTGCGTCAGCACCGTGCCTACGATACCGACTCCTATCTGGTTTTGGCCAATCAGCGGGTAGTCGATTACCTGCTGGATGATGCATCGGATCACGTGGCGGAGCTTGAAGTGTTCATCGGCAAGACGATCCGCTTCCAAGTTGAACCCATGTATAACCCCGAACATTTCGATGTGGTTCTGCGCTAAGGAACGCGCCGCTTATGCTCAAGGCGTCGGTTAGACACCTCAGTTGGTGGAGTTTGATGCTGGCGATGCTGATTGGTATCGCCATAATCGGCTTGCGCCTGGGGCTGCCGAAAGTATCGGACTACAAGGACGAAATTGAGGCCTATCTGGGCGAAGCACTGGGTGTCAATCTGGGGATCGATCGCATCGATGCACGCTGGGAAGGCTACTACCCGGCGCTCAATGTTGAGGGGCTCAGGGTGTTCAGTGCCGGTGAGCAGGGGCCCGAGGTGCGCTTGAGCATCGACCATATCGACGTTCAGCTCGATCCCTGGCGATCGTTAGTACGTTGGCAGCCAGTTTTCGGCAAACTCGAGTTCAGCTCTGTAAAGGGTTTCTGGCATCAACGGGACGGTCGGTGGCTGCATCGGCCCGGTGTCGGCGCTGACAGCAGCGGCATGTCGGAACGGGGGTGGCAACGCCTCTTAGGACTTATTCTAGGTCAGCCTCAGGTCGTCATACGCGACGCTAGCCTGTTGATGCTTCCCGATGCCGGCAGTGCAAGGCAATTGAATTCGATCGACGCCCTGCTTGAAAATGTTGACGACCAGCACCAGCTCAGCGGCAACCTTCAGGTAGCGGCGCTGGGTGAGGATACCCGTCTTGAATTTGCAGTGCAGTTTGAGGGCACGCCCGAAGATCCGTTGCAGGGCGATTACCCTTTTTACCTAAAGCTTGATTCCCTGGGGCCCGAGCTCTTTACGCTGATTGATCTTGAGCTGCCGCTGATCCGGTTGCGCGCCGGAACGGAATTTTGGGGACGTTGGCATGCCGGTGCCCTGGCGTCATTAAATGGTGCGCTGGCGGTGGGCGATCTGGAATATGGCGCCCCACCACAGCGGGTGGTCTTGAACAATAGCTATCTCGACTTTGCGTTACTGCCTAAAGCGGGTGGATATCAGCTGCAGCTCAACAATGTTCACCTCAATACCGAGGGGGAAGGGCTGGTAATACCTCAGGTGTTGCTGGAGAGTAAAGGTGTTCAAAAGCCTTTCAGACTGCAGCAGGTCGCAGTGCCCAGTGTCGATCTTGAGCGCTTGGCGCAATGGGTGGGACAGCAGTCGGCATTACCGGAAAAAGTGCTGGAGGTTGTCGATGAGTTGAAGCCGCGGGGCCGGTTAAACAATCTCAGGGTAGTCTGGCCGGAATCCGGGCAGTGGCGCGACTTTCACGTTGCGGCGGATGCCGAGAATCTTGCTGTTGATGCCTACTATGGGGCACCGGCTGTCGATGGTGTTTCAGGGTTGGTGAAGGCAAACATTAACGGTGGAGCTCTGCATCTTCGCTCGGATCGATTCGATCTGAACTTCCCTAAACTTTATCCCCAGGGCTGGTCGTTTGCGCAGGCAGACGGTGTTATCAAGTGGTCACTCTCTCCTGATGCGGCTCTTATCAGCAGTGAGCTTCTGCACCTTTCCGAGCCTGACGTGAAAGCGGCCGGTCGATTCAGTATCGAGATACCCTATGACCGGGAGCAGCAGACCGAGCTTACGCTGCAGATCGGTATTACGGAGGGCGCTGCAACACGTGCCCAGAGTTTTACGCCTGCCCATGAAGTAGGCGAAGGATTGCACAGCTGGCTTGGAAAGGCGATAGAGGGCGGTACGATTCGTCAGGCGGGTCTATTGCTGCACGGTGGAACGCGGATGCTGGAAGATCGCGAGCCACCCGTGGTGCAACTCTTTTTCGATATCGCGGATGCACAGCTGAAGTATGACCCGGATTGGCCCAGTATCGATAACGCAGACCTGTTTTTATACATACATAACGGAGACTTGAGAGCTGACATTCGCCATGCAACCCTGCTTGATTCGAAAATAAAGTCGGGGTGGGCCTATAAGCCTCTGCATCAGCCAAGACTCAAGGTGATCGCTCAACTGGATGGGCCTGCAACTGACTTGGAGAAAGTTCTGCGCTCCAAACCAATGGCCTTTGTGGGTGAATCGCTGGATGACTGGCACTTCGACGGCCATATTGAGACCGGTTTGAATCTGGATATACCGGTGCAGCATGACGCGAAAGCGAAGCTGAGCGTTGTGGCTAAGGGGCGCCTGGACGGTGCCAGACTCTCATCAGAGTCCAAGCGTCTCGATATCAGCGATATTCAAGGCTGGTTGAATTACAGCACCGCTCGTGGTCTTTCCAGTGAAAAACTTACCGGCAGGATGTTTGATCAGTCTTTCAGTGGAAAGCTTGCCACCCGTGACGGTGTTACTCGAGTGGATATGCAAGGGCAGTTACCGGTCGAGACCGCCCGGAAATGGACAGGTGTGGATCAGCTCACGCTTATGCGGGGCACCTTGGGTTATACCGCCGCGTTAACGCTCTGTAACGGGCAGAAAGCGTGCATCAGTCGACTGGATATACAGTCGGACCTGAAAGGTGTTGCGGTGGACCTGCCGTCGCCGTTGGGGCTTGAAGCTTCCCAGCCGGGCGAGCTCAAGGTCGGACTCGCGTTGTCCAGTCGACAGCTTGATTTCAGTTATCGACAGGCGTTGAGCGGGCGTTTTGATCTATCGCACGATGCGCTGCGTGGTACGGTGCATTTGGGTGAGGGCGAGAGTGTACTGCGAGCGGGTGACGGCCTCTATGTGGATGGTGCTCTAGGTCTCCTTAAAGTCAATGAATTAAAGCCACTGCTCGAGAAGTTGCAACCGGCAGGGGCAGATGCCAATGCCGGTGTGCCAGCTGGCGAAAACGTAGCACTTAAAGCGGTGGATCTGCAGATCGCTCGAGTGGATGCCGGCGCGCTCAGTGTCCACCGATTGAGCGCGAAAGTGACCCCTGATCGAGGAGGTTGGCTGGTGAATTTGGCCGGTGACGAGATTGCCGGGGACGTCCATATTCCCAGGGATGATCGACCGATATCCATCGACCTTTCACGCCTGACGCTGGACAAACTGCCCTCGGGTGATAGCGCCAAGACCGGATCTGAACAGGAAGAGGACGAGTCCTTATTTAGCCCAGAGTCGATGCCGCCGGCTGATCTGAATATTGAGAAGTTTGTATACAGGGGGCGTGACCTGGGGCACTGGCAGGCGAATCTGCGTCCCCAGGGGCAGCGTCTGAGAATACAAAATATCGTGGCGACACTTGCTCAACTGAATATTAAAGGTGAGCTCAACTGGTTGGGAGGAGAGCATCCAAGCACCGGCTTGACCCTGAAGATTCAGGGAAAGGATCTGGGGCGACAATTGGAGTTGTGGCAGCTTGAGAAGACGTTTGAAAGCGAGGAATTAAGTGCGGATCTACAGCTGGAGTGGTCCGGGGCTCCCTGGTCGATCAAGGCGGCGAATCTTGGCGGTGCTTTGGGGTTTAAATTCAAGGATGGACGGCTGATTGAATCGGGTAACAGCGCCAACCTGCTCCGTGTATTAGGTATTCTGAATTTCAACTCGTTGGGCCGCCGTTTGAGGCTCGATTTCTCCGATCTGTTCAAGAAGGGTGTTGCTTTTGATCGCCTCGAAGGACGCTACGATATAGCAAAGGGTATCGCGCGCACTGTGGATCCGCTAATCATGGAAGGCCCTTCGGCTAATCTTAAAGCCAGCGGCACTCTGAACCTCGTCGATGAAACGGTAGACAAGGAGATGGAGGTGGTACTGCCATTGGCCAGTAATGTGCCCTTTGCCGCTGTTTTATTGGGTGCGCCTCAGGTGGCAGGCGCGGTGTTCCTGATCGACAAGCTGATCGGCGATAAGCTTGAGAAAGTGACGACACTGAAATATCGAATTTCCGGTGACTGGGGTGATCCGCAGGTTGAGCTGCAGACACCGGCAGCAGCACAGAAGGAGACGCCCTGATGGCTGAAAAAGTGGCGGTAATCCAAATGGTGTCCAGCAAGGATACCGAAGCCAACCTGGCTCAGGCCGGAGAGTTGATTGCTCAGGCTGCCAGCCAGGGCGCTCGGCTCGCGGTTATGCCGGAAAACTTTGCGCTGATCGAAAGCGGTCAGATACGCGCGCTGGCTGAAGAGGAGTTGTTGCACGGACGTCTCTCCAACTGGCTGGCGGCCCAGGCCAAAGCGTACGGTATTTGGCTGGTTGCAGGCAGTACGCCGGCTCTGCTTAGGCCCGATGGATCCAAAATCGAAGACGGTAGGGTACGCAGTCGGTTGCTGGTGGTCGATGACGGGGGGGCAGTCGCCGCCTCCTATGACAAGCGGCACCTGTTCGATGTGGATGTGGGGGATGCGCTGTCGAGCTACCGTGAGTCGGAGCGGTTCGAACCGGGCGAGGACGTGGTTGTCGTTGATTCGCCTGTTGGCAAACTCGGTCTGAGCATCTGTTACGATTTGCGCTTTCCGGCGCACTATCAGCGTTTGCGAGACTTGGGTGCCGAGATACTGTTGGTACCTGCTGCCTTTACCAAGGTGACAGGTGAGGCTCACTGGGAAGTGTTGCTGCGAGCGCGAGCCATTGAAAACCAGTGCTACTGCCTGGGGGCGGGTCAGGGCGGTGTGCATAGCCCGAAGCGCGAAACCTGGGGGCACTCGATGATTATCGATCCCTGGGGGAAAGTGCTCGGGTGTCACGAGTGGGGTGAGGGTGTGGTTGTCGCAGATGTGAATCTGGACAAGGTCAAACAGCTACGCGCCGACATGCCGGTTTGGCAGCATCGGCGCGATAGCTGGCGATAGGCGGGTGTTTAATCAGGCCTGTTCGCTGATGTCACGCAGGTAGCGGAAGAGCTTGCGCGCCTGCGCAGGCGGCTTTTCCTCCTTGCGCTCTTTCTGAGCATTACGGACCAGCTGTCGCAGATGTTGAATGTCGGCCTCAGGATGGGCGTCGATATAGCTCTGCAGCTCCTCGTTGCCGCCTGCAATCAGGCGTTCGCGCCACTGTTCCAGGGCGTGAAAATGCTGGTTGTGGGCGGCAGAGGCCGAGTCAAAGCGCTCGATTACCTCGCGAATGGCGTCGGCGTCGGCGGTGCGCATCAACTTGCCGATAAACTGTAAGTGCCTTTTTCGCGCACCGTGAGCCGTTATCCGTCGCATCTCCGCGACCGCAGTGGCCAGGCGTTCATCCATTGGTACCTGGGCCTGTTGGTCGGGACGAAGCTCTGTAATACGCCTGCCCAGCTCCTGAAGCGCTTCCATGTCGCGTTTAATCTGACTGCGGCTTGGCCCCAGTTCTTCGTCAGGGTCCAGCCCCGATTGGTGTTCGAATTCGCTCATTGTTTCAACCGTAAAACAGGGTCGCAAGACCCAAGAATGCAAAGAAACCGACGACGTCGGTGATCGTTGTCAGCAGCACACCACCGGCCAGAGCCGGGTCTATACCTGCGCTTTTGAGAGCCATGGGTAAAAGTGTGCCGGCCATGGCGCCGGCCAGAAGATTGATCACGATAGCCAGGGCAATGACGATGCCGACGGTGATATCGTTGAACCAGAGCACGGCAACTAGCGCGACAACCAGTGCCCATAGAGTACCGTTCAATGCGCCTGATATCAGCTCGCGATTGAATAGCCAGCCAATATTGCTGCGTTCTATCTGCCCTAGCGCCTGACCTCGAATAACCAGTGTCAGTGTCTGGCTGCCGGCAATGCCACCCATGGAGGCAACGATCGGCATCAAGACCGCCAGCGCTACGACCTGCTCCAGCGTGTTTTCGAACAAGCCGATAACGGCCGATGCGATAAAGGCCGTGATCAGGTTTATGCCTAGCCAGAGCGCGCGCCGACGCGTTGTGCGCAGGGCCGGTGCGAAGGTGTCTTCGTCATCATCAAGGCCTGCCATGCTCATCAGCGAGTGGTCGGCGTCTTCACGAATGACGTCAACCACATCGTCTATGGTGACACGGCCAAGCAGTTTGCCGTGATCATCCACCACTGGCGCCGATACCAGATCTTCATCCTCGAACAGGCGGGCAACCTCCTGCTCCGGCATGTCCGCCGGTATGGCCTTGAGCTCGGTTTGCATGATTTCGCGGACCATGACCTGCGGATCCGAGGTGAGCAATCGGCTCAGTGGTAGCGTGCCGATAAAGGAGTCCTTACGGCTGACCACGAACAGGCTGTCGGTCGTATGCGGAATCTCGCTATGACGCCTGAGATAACGTAACACGGTTTCCACTGTGATATCCGGCCTGATGGTCACCGTATCCGTATTCATCAGGCCGCCAGCGGTATCTTCCGGGTAGGACAGCAGCTTTTCGACACGCTTGCGATTCTGCTTGTCCATGATGCGCAGCAGCTCTTTCATCACCCGGTCGGGGAGCTGTTGCAGCATGTCGGCCATATCGTCAGAATCGAGGCCTTCGGTGACCATCAGCAGTTCGCTGGGATCCATGCGGCTTAGAATGTCGGTCTGAATATCGTCACCAAGGTGTTGGAGGATTTTACCCTCGTTCTCCTTGTTGAGCAGGTTCCAGAGCAGCTGGCGCTCTTTGGGCGGCGACTTCTCCAGCAGTTTGGCGGCTTCGACCGGTCTGAGCCCCTTGTTGAGCATGTACTTGAGCTGACGAATCTCACTGCTGTCGAGCGCATTGCTTAGAACATCGAGACGACTGGTGTTGTCCTGTTGGGAGCTCATGCGGCAACGATCGCTCAAGTAAGGGTGGCAGGGTATAACGGAAAGTATAGCGGCGAGAAGGCTGTGGCTCTATTCCGCCTCGTCAAAGCGGTTGTTAATAAGGGTCTCGATGGCACTCATCGCTTCCTCTTCGTCTTCACCTTCAATGCGAAAGACAAGGTCGGTACCTTTTGAAGCGGCAAGCATCATAACGGCCATGATACTTTTTCCGTCCACCACGCGGCCCTGCTTATCGATCTTGATATCGCTGGAGTAGTGGCCGGTTGTATTGATCAATTTAGCTGCGGCCCGGGCATGCAGGCCGAGTTTGTTGATTATTGTCAGCTGCTTCTCGATCATCGGCTTCCCTAGGGTCGAGCGAGGGGGTTAGGTCAGTTCGCGATGGCGAACATGGACATTATCCATAAGTTGGCTGAAATGACCAGCGAGACGCTCGGCAATATAAACCGATCGATGCTGCCCGCCTGTACACCCTATGCCGACGGTGACGTAGCTGCGATTGTTGCGGCGGAAGTGGGGGATCCAGCGCTCCAGAAAATCGCGGATGTCGGCCACCATCTCTTCTACTTCGGGGGACTTCTCAAGGAAGGCGATTACCTCCTGCTCACGACCGGTGAACTGACGCAGCTCGGGTACCCAGTATGGGTTGGGCAGCATGCGAACATCGAACGTGAAATCGACATCAAGCGGTACGCCATGTTTGAAGCCGAAGGATTCAAATTGAACGGAGAGCGTTTGTTCACTTCTCTGTGCAATGCGTAACTTGATGGTATCGCGTAACTCATAGAGGCTAAGGCGTGTGGTGTCGACACGAATATCCGCAAGACTGGCGATTCCTTCCAGCAGGGTACGCTCGTATTCGATCGCTTCGCGCAGCCCTGATTGGCTGTCAGACAAGGGGTGTTTGCGTCGGGTGGCACTGTAGCGCTTGATCAGCGTGGGCTCGGCTGCATCAAGGTAAAGGATTTCACAGCTGAGATCCTTACGGATCGAGAGTGTCTGAATGATACCGGGAAAAGCGTGCAGATTGCTGACCAGGTTGCGGGCGTCGATACTGACGGCTAGCTGGTCGGGATGCTCGGGATCCCCGAGCATCTGATCGATCAAGTCAGGTAGCAAGCGGGCGGGGAGGTTGTCGATGCAGTAAAAGCCGACATCCTCAAGTGCCTGGAGAGCGGTACTCTTGCCTGAGCCTGACCGGCCGCTGATCACGACCAGTTTCATCATGCCCTTTGAGCGTCGGCCAGTTCGTGTGCGCTCTGATACAGTTGTGCTGCCTGTTCGCAGGATCTCAACTGTTCGCGGACGTCCGCCTGGCTGAAGAGTTCTGCAAGCCCCGCAAGCGTTTGCAGATGCTCTTCGGCGCCATCTTCGGGTACCAGTAACACGCAGAGCAGATCGACAGGACGATTGTCGATCGCATCGAAGTCTATTGGTGTCGCCAATGTCATCAGTAGCGCCATGGCCTGATGGCAATCGGCGAGACGACAATGGGGGATCGCGACGCCGTCACCGATACCGGTGCTGCCAAGGCGCTCGCGGTTGAGAAGACCGCTGAAAATTTGTTCGGTTGCCGGAGCGCCGGGCTGGCCGGCGAGAGTCTCGCTGGCCAGCTCCAGTGCTCGTTTCTTGCTGACGATATCGGTATGACAGAGTGTGCGCGATTCGGTCAGCAGTTCGGTTAAGTTCATTATTTGACAGGAGTTTCCAGTTTATTTGTGTGCTTTCATCTTTTCCTTGTGTTTGATGATCTGGCGATCAAGCTTGTCGATCAGTCCGTCGATCGCAGCATACATGTCGTCGTGCTCGTGTGTGGCAAAGATCTGTCCGCCGGCAATGTGGACGTCGGCTTCTGCCTGCTGACGCTGCTTCTCAACGCTGAGGGTCACCTGGGCATTGGTGATGTTGTCAAAATGGCGCTCCAGCTTGTCAAACTTTGAGCGGACATAGTCGTTAAGCGCTTCAGTCAGTTCGACATGATGGCCAGTAATGTTGATCTGCATACGTTTTCTCCTCGTCGTTGCACGCTTTTGTATCGTGCTTCTCCACTTCAATTAAACCAGACGCTTGCGCTCATTAGAAGGCGGAATCGCCATTGCTTCGCGATATTTGGCGATGGTGCGCCTGGCGACATTGATTCCTTGCTCATCCAGCAGTTGTGCAATCTTGTTATCGCTAAGAGGCTTGGCCGGATTTTCCGCTGATACCAGCTTTTTAATCAGTGCCCGGATGGCTGTCGATGAAGCTGCGCCGCCATCCGATGTGCTGACGTGGCTGGAGAAAAAGTACTTCAGTTCGAATATACCACGGGGAGTGTGCATGTACTTCTGGGTCGTGACGCGTGAAATGGTCGACTCATGCATACCCACCGCTTCTGCAATGTCATGCAGTACCATCGGCTTCATCGCCTCTTCACCTTGCTCCAGAAACTCGGATTGTCGGCTAACGATCTCGGTCGCTACCTTGAGCAAGGTGTCATTTCGACTCAGTAGGCTCTTAAGGAACCAGCGAGCCTCTTGCAGGTGGTTCTTCAGAAAGTTGTTGTCGGCACTGTTGTCTGCCCGGCGGATAAGGTCAGCGTACTGTGTGTTGATGCGAAGGCGTGGCGCAGCGTCGGGGTTGAGATTGACGATCCACTCGTCCTTGATCTTGGTTACCACAACGTCGGGAATAACATACTCTGATTGGCTCGACGTGATCATGGCGCCAGGCTTGGGATTCAGTGTCTGGATCAGACGGATTACCGCCTGAAGCGACTCCTCTTTAAGCCTCATTCTTCTGAGAAGGGTCTTGTAGTCGTGATTGCCCAGCAGCTGGAGATGTTCCTGAACCAGCTTCAGCGCTTCGCTAAGCCAAGGGGTGTCTGGTGGCAATTGGCGCAGCTGTATCGCCAGGCACTCACTTAGGTCTCGGGCCGCCACGCCAGGTGGGTCGAACTGCTGAACGCGGTGCAGCACCGCTTCGATCTCGTCCAGTTCACAATCGGCGAAGTCTTCGGGGTACTGCTGACAAAACTGCTCAAGCAGCTCTTCGGCGCTGACGGTCAGATAGCCATCAGGCTCTATGCCGTCGATGATCGCTTCAGCGACCAGGCGGTCGGCATCGCTCATCGGTGTCAGATTAAGCTGCCAGATAAGGTGGTCTTGAAGTGTTTCGTCCCGGGTGTCGTTATCGCCTGGCTCCCAATCGTCATCACGTGACGACACGCTACTGGAAGGGGCTGCCTGGAAAGTGTCATCCCAGGAGCTGTCGGTCGTAAGCTCCGACGGAATATCTTCGCTCCAGCTGTCTTCGGCAGTGTCTTCGTATGAGGCGCTGTCGTCATAGGAATCGTCCGACGCGTTCTCTGAGTGTTCGCTTCGCTCATCGGAGTTGCCAGAGGTCTGCTCAGGCTCGCCTCGCTCGTCACCTTCATCGCCGGGCAGATCTGAATCCTCTTCACTAATTTCGAGCAGCGGATTGCTCTCCAGAGCCTGCTGGATCTCCTGCTGTAGATCCAGTGTCGAAAGTTGCAGCAAGCGAATAGCCTGCTGCAATTGCGGCGTCATGGTGAGTTGCTGACCGATTTTTAGCTGTAAGGATTGCTTCATATACGCGATATGCCATTACGTGGATCGGATGTTGCGGCGCTCATGTTCAAAGCCTGAACTGTTCGCCGAGATAAGCTTGTCGTACCTGCTGGTTGGTCAGTATCTGTTGAGGATCTCCCTTCGCCAGAATTCCGCCATCACTCACAATATAGGCGCGTTGACAGATGTCGAGCGTTTCCCGCACGTTATGATCCGTTATCAATACGCCGATCCCCCTGTCTTGCAGGTGGCGTACGGTCTGCTTGATATCGCCTACCGAAATCGGGTCGACTCCGGCGAAGGGCTCATCCAGCAGAATAAACGCAGGCTCCGTTGCCAGGGCTCGCGCGATCTCCACGCGACGTCTTTCTCCGCCGGATAGCGACATGCCGAGGTTTTTCGACAGGTGCGTGATGTGAAACTCTTCCAGCAGTTCTTCGACTCGCTGTTCCCGCTGAAGCTTGCTCAGGTCCTTGCGCGTTTCCAAAATGGCCATGAGATTGTCATGGACACTCAGCTTGCGGAAGATCGAGGCTTCCTGAGGCAGATAGCCGATACCGCGTCGCGCTCGCCCGTGCATGGCCAGGCGGGTAATGTCGTCCTGGTTGATCCGAATCTGGCCGTGATCAGCTTTGATCAGGCCGACAATCATGTAAAAGCAGGTGGTCTTGCCGGCGCCGTTGGGTCCTAGCAGACCGACAACCTCTCCGCTGCTGATTTCGATCGACACATCACGAACAACCTGGCGGCCCTTGTAGCTTTTGGCCAGATGTAATGCTTCCAGTTGCATCATGGGTTCAGCCCGTTTCGACTGCTCTTGGGTTGGATAACCATTTTGACGCGCTGGTCGCCGCTTTCGCTGCTGTATGCATCGACGATCGCCTTGTCCATATTGTACACGATACGCTCACCGGTAAAGGTGTCCTGACCCTGTTCCACCTTTGCCTGTTCGCTGATCGTCACTTGCTGGCTGTTGATCTTGTACTCCATACGCAGGCCGTAGGCATGCGTGACAGGATCGCTGGCTTTGGGTTGTTGCTCAAACTCGGCGGGTTTGCCTATCGAGACGATACGGTTTACATCGCCGTCAGCCGAGCGATATAGCTCGACACGGTCGCCACGGATTTTCATTGATCCCTGAGAGATCTCTACCTGGCCGCTGTAGACAGTAACGCCGGTTTTTTCGTTGATGCTCGCGCTGTTGGCACTGATATGGATCGGTTGGCTTCGATCTTCGGGAAGCGCCAGCGTCGATTCCGCTACGCCGCTCAGCAATAGGCAGCAGAGGGTGGCTTGAAACAGGCGGTTAAGGCGCATTGTATCTACCCTGTACGTTTGAAAGCAGTTCTATTCGCTGTTGATCGAAATAGACCTCAAGCCCTACCGTTTCGGTCTGCTCTCCATCGCGAACCAGTTTTGCCGGTGCGTCAGTGCGGGCAATGTTCCGTGGCGGGTAGATCGTCAGGCTGCTGGTGGTCAGGACCCCATTGGGTCCAGATTGCGGATTATGGTGAACCTCTACATCGCCTGCAAGTTGAATCTGGCTCTGATCATCGACAATCCATCCTTCGTTGGCGCGCATTTTGTATAGCCCGCCCTCGGGTGTCGGCATTGACGTTTCCGGTTCCAGCAATTCGCTACGCGAACGCAAGGGGTAGTGTTTGAGCTCGGGTGTTTGCCACTCGCGGGCCAGGTCTCCTTCCGGTGACCAGTAAACAGTACGTGCGTCGTGCATGAAGAAATCGATGCTGGCTGCGTTCTCTTTCGAGCTTCCAGACGGTTGTTGCAGTGTATCGCCGGAGAAACCCCAAAATATAAGTACAGGGGCAATAATGGCCAGGGCTATTAGCAGGCGAATACGAGTACTGCTAAACACTTACAAATACTCCTTGAGCAGGCCGTCCAGCTTTCCTTGTGCCGCAAGAATCAACTCGCATAGCTCACGTCCAGCGCCTTGGCCGCCGGGTGTCTGGGTGATCCAATCGGCGTGCTCGCGTACGAACCAGTGTCCATTGGGCACGGTGGCGCCGAAGCTGACCCGGCGGATGGCGGCAAGATCAGGAAGGTCGTCACCGATGTAGGCGGTGTTGTCTGGACCAAACCCGGTTTCGTGCCACAACTCTTCAAGCGCGATCAGCTTGTCTTCGCGGCCCTGGCGCAGATAGGTGATGCCCAGCGCTTCGGCGCGGAGTTCGACCTGAGGGGAGCGTCTGCCGGTGATAATGGCGCTTTTGATGCCGCCTTTATGCAGGAGTTTGATACCAAGGCCATCCAGTATGCTGAACGACTTGATCTCACGGCCGTCGGCCAGAAAGTTAAGTTGTCCGGAGTTTAGAATGCCGTCTACGTCGAAAACGACCAGCTTAATATTGGTCAGCTTTTCGACCTGTGCAGGGAGCAGTTTCTCCAGCATCAGATAACCCCCGCCTTGAGCATGTCATGCATGTTCAGAGCGCCGACCGGTTTCATTGCATCATCGACCACAACCAGCGCGTTGATCTTTTTGCTCTGCATGATCTGCAATGCTTCGGCCGCAAGAATGCCCGGGTGGATGGTGGTGCAGTTCACGGTCATCACGTCATGAATGCAGGTTTGCTTGAGGTCGATCTCCTGATCCAGAGTGCGGCGCAGGTCGCCGTCGGTGAAGATGCCCAATAGCGCGCCTTGGCTGTCTGTTACCGCGGTCATGCCCAAATGTTTTCGCGTCATTTCAAGCAATGCATCGCGCACCGATGTTTCGGCATTGACAACCGGTATGGCATCGCCGGTGTGCATGATGTCATCAACCATCAGCAAAAGGCGTCGGCCGAGGGCGCCGCCGGGATGGGAAAAGGCGAAATCCTCGGCACTGAAGCCACGGGCTTCCAGTAGAGCGATCGCCAGAGCATCGCCGAGCACCAGCTGTGCTGTAGTGCTTGACGTCGGTGCCAGACCCAGTGGGCAGGCCTCACGATCGACCGGAATGTGCAGACTGACATCGGCCGCTTTGGACAGTGTTGAATCAGGGCGTGCAGTGATGCTGATAAGTGGCGCTTGCATGCGCTTGATTAGGGGGAGAATAGTAACGACTTCTGCCGTCTCGCCAGAATTGGACAGCGCCAAAACAACGTCGTCACGGGTGAACATGCCGAGATCCCCGTGGCTGGCTTCACCTGGGTGGACAAAAAAGGCGGGTGTGCCGGTACTGGCCAGCGTCGCAGCGATTTTGTTGCCTATATGACCGGACTTGCCCATGCCGGTGACAATGACCCTTCCGCGGCAGTTGATCATCAGTTCGCAAGCACGGCTAAAGCGCTGGTCGAGGTGCTGGAGCAGATTCTGCACAGCATCGAGCTCAAGCTCTATCGTGCGGCGACCGGCACGGAGGAAATCGAAGTCTGTCATAAGTGGAGATGTCTCTCTGTAAACAGTTACGGGTATTAAAGAGGGGAGTGTACAACACAGGGCTGTGCGGGCACAGCGTGGCGGCTGTTCAGATGACCCCTTCTGGGGGGATGAAGTTCACGTTTTTGTCCGGGAGTGATATATTGTCGCGCTCTGAATTAGACTGCGATGCTGCGCGCGCTGCAGCACAAGGAACTGAGTGTGAGGCCTTTCGGGCAGCTATGGATCCACTGAGCGATATAATCATCGACATTCGCGGCATGACCTTCAGCCGTGGTTCACGCACCATTTTCGACGATATCAGTATCCGCGTCCCCCGTGGCAAGGTCACTGCGATTATGGGGCCGTCCGGTACGGGTAAAACCACGCTGCTGAAGCTGATCGGCGGGCAACTGAAACCCGATAGCGGTCAGATCCTGCTGGAGGACGATGACATTCCCCGACTGGGTCGCCGCGAACTGTTTCTGGCACGCGAACGTATGGGAATGCTGTTCCAGAGCGGAGCGCTATTTACGGACATGAGCGTGTTCGAGAACGTCGCGTTTCCGATCCGGGTGCATACCGATCTTAGCCAGGACATGATCCGCGATATCGTGTTGATGAAGTTACAGGCTGTCGGTTTGCGCGGTGCGGCGAAGTTGATGCCAAGTGAACTCTCCGGTGGTATGGCCAGGCGTGTAGCGCTTGCGCGGGCCATCGCCCTCGACCCCGATATCGTGATGTACGATGAGCCGTTTACCGGTCAGGATCCTATCGCCATGGGCGTGCTGGTCAATCTGATCCGTCGCCTGAATCAGGCGCTGGGTCAT
This sequence comes from Marinobacterium lacunae, assembly GCF_000705555.1. GTDB lineage: Bacteria > Pseudomonadota > Gammaproteobacteria > Pseudomonadales > Balneatricaceae > Marinobacterium_D > Marinobacterium_D lacunae. Next base: position 300,964 of record NZ_JMQN01000040.1, on the reverse strand, counting down.
ACCAGTATCATCGTGTCTCACGATATTAAGGAAACGCTGGGAATTGCAGACTATGTCTACATGGTGGCAGATGGACGGGTAATTGCCGAGGGCACACCCGAGCAGCTTGCTGTCGTCGATTCCGAGCAGGTGCGTCAGTTTATGCAGGGGTTGCCGGATGGTCCGGTGCCTTTCCATTATCCGGCGCCGGATTTGATGCAGGAATTGTTACAGGAAACCCCCTAAATGCTGGATTGGATACAGTCGCTGGGTCATCGCACCCTGTCCCGGCTGGCGGCGTTCGGACGCGCCGGTCAGTTGCTGGCGCAGTCGTTGATCGCACGACCGTCGCCGATCACCATGTTCCCTCTTTTGGTGCAGCAACTCTATTTCGTGGGTGTGCTGTCGCTGGTGATTATTGTCGTTTCAGGTGGTTTTATCGGTATGGTGTTGGGCCTTCAGGGCTACACCATCTTGGTGGATTACGGATCGGAGCAGGCGGTGGGGCAAATGGTCGCGCTCAGTCTGGTTCGTGAGCTGGCACCGGTTGTGACGGCGCTGTTGTTTGCAGGGCGTGCCGGTTCTGCTTTGACGGCTGAAATCGGGTTGATGAAGGCGACTGAGCAGCTTGCCAGTCTCGAGATGATCGGCGTCGATCCGCTGCGACGGGTGATCGCGCCCAGATTTTGGGCAGGCTTTATCTCCATGCCGATACTGACCGTGATCTTTTCGGTTGTAGGGGTATGGGGTGGTGCGATTGTTGCTGTTGACTGGTTGGGGATCTACGACGGTTCCTTCTGGGCGAACATGCAGCATTCGGTTGATTTTAACGACGATGTCTTGAATGGCATCATCAAGTCGATCGTGTTTGGCGCGGTCGTGACTTGGATCGCCGTGTTTGAAGGCTATGACTGTGTGCCGACATCGGAAGGAATCAGTCAGGCAACGACTCGAACCGTAGTGTTTTCCTCACTGGCGGTATTGGGGCTTGACTTCATTCTGACAGCGTTAATGTTTGGAGAGTTGTAATAATGCGCATGCGTACAATGGAAATTGGCGTGGGCTTTCTGATGCTGGCGGGCGCCGTTGCATTGGTTGTGTTGGCACTGAATATCAGTGGTCTTAGCCTGGCGAACCAAGGCGGTGGGTATCGGGTTTACGCACGGTTTGAAAACATCGGTGGTCTGACGGCTCGGGCCAAGGTGGCCATGTCCGGTGTTCAGATCGGTGAGGTAACGGCGATCCGGCTGGATCCGAAGTTTCTCGTTGCTGAGGTGGAGATGCGAATTCGTGATGATGTCGACTATTTAAGCACGGACAGCTCTGCACAAATTTTGACCGCAGGCCTGCTGGGTGAGCAGTATATCGGTATCACACCGGGGGCCGAGGATGAAAACCTCAAGGACGGCGATCGGATTCAGGATACTCAGTCGGCACTTGTGCTGGAGGATCTGGTCGGGAAATTCCTGTTTAACAAGGTGAGTGAATAACATGAACGTGCGAAATCTGGCTTCGGCAGCTGTTCTTGGTTTTACGCTGCTCCTTCCGGCGCTTGGTGTTCAGGCTGCCCAGCCCTCCTGGCAGGAGGCGAGTGGTGTTATGGATCAAGTGACGCGTGAAATGCTGGCCGTGGTTGAAGATGAAAGCCTGAAGTCGCCGGAAAAGATCGACCAAATGATGGCCGAAGTCGAGCGGGTCATCTCTCCGGTTGTGGACTTCCCCTATATTGCCAAGCGTGTAATGGGCAAGTATTACCGCCAGGCGTCCGATGATGAGATGGCGCGTTTTTCCGACGTGTTCAAGACGACGCTTCTCAAGACCTTTGCCAAAGCGATAGTGGGTTTCGAATTTGAAACCTATGAGATCGCGCAGCCTTTGGCGGATAGCCCTGATCCAGACAAGCAGGTTGTAACGGTAAATGTTCGTGCAGCCAACGGTACTGTCTACGGTCTGGTTTATTACATGCTCAAGCAGGGTGACCGCTGGACGTTGGTAAACGTGACCGTCGACGGTGTCAACCTGCGCCTGACCTTTAAAAACCAGTTTGCCGATCTCTATCAGCGCTACAGTAGCGTCGGCGGTGTGATCGACAGCTGGGAGTCGCAGGTCGCGATCAAGGCAACCGGTGGGGAAGGCGAAAGTGACGAGGGTTGAGGAGTCGGCGCCCGGGGTTATATCACTCAGTGGCGAGCTGCTCTTCGGATCGGTTATGTCGGTGCGTGCAGAGCTTGAGACATTACTGTCCCGCCAGGAAGGTAGCTGTCAGCTGGATCTTGGTGGTGTGACACGTGTCGATAGCTCGGCACTGGCGCTCTGGCTGGCCGGCTGTCGCAAGGCGCGTCGAGACGGTATTGAGCTTTCAATTGCCAATCTTCCCGCTGATCTCAAGGCGATTGCCGATCTTGTGGGGCTGGATGGAGCCTTGAGCCAGGCTTGAATGCCTTCAGGCATGGATGAAGTATCTATTTTCGTCCATGCCGATACCTCCCTTTTGTTGCCTGGGCGGCCACGTGGTGGCCCAGCCTGCGGCGAAGCTGTATCATTCCCTCCCTGTCCCGAAGAATCCAAACTCTGCATTCGGAGTTGTGCATGCAAGCTGAAGAAGTGAAACAGATCATCGAGCGCGAGCTTGAGGGTTGCACCGTATATACAGCAGGTGAAGGCTGTGATTTCCAGATAACGGCTGTTGGCGAATGCTTCGCCGGCCTTACGCCGGTTAAAAAGCAGCAACTGGTTTATGCCTGTCTGACCGAGCAGATTGCCAGTGGTGCCATCCATGCTGTTTCTATCAAGACCTTTACCCCCGAGCAGTGGGCTGCAAAGCAGTAATACGCTCACCTGACAGGATTGCCTGATGGATAAATTGATAATCGAGGGTGGCGTCCCTCTGCGGGGTGAGGTGCGTATTTCCGGCGCCAAGAACTCAGCGTTGCCAATTTTGGCTGCAACGCTGCTGGCCAGTGAGCCGGTCACCATTTGCAACCTGCCACACCTGCATGACATTACCACCATGCTTGAGTTGATTCGCCGCATGGGTGTCGAACTCATGGTGGACGAAAAGCTCAGCGTTGAGATCGACCCGCGTCCGATTCATGATTTTTGCGCGCCCTATGATCTCGTGAAAACCATGCGTGCGTCGATTCTGGTATTGGGCCCGATGTTGGCGCATTTTGGCAGTGCCGACATATCGCTTCCCGGTGGTTGTGCCATCGGCAGCAGACCGGTGGATCTGCACATCCGGGGCCTGGAGGCGATGGGTGCGGATATCAAGGTTGAGAACGGTTATATTCGTGCACGCATGAATGGCCGGTTGAAAGGTGCCCGCGTATTTTTCGACACCGTGACCGTGACAGGCACTGAAAACATTCTGATGGCCGCGACGCTGGCCGAAGGCGAAACGGTTATCGAAAACGCCGCTCGTGAGCCGGAGGTTGTTGATCTGGCCGAGTGTTTGATCGCCATGGGGGCGGACATCAGAGGTGCCGGTACCGACACTATAACGGTTCGTGGCGTTGAAAAGCTCCATGGCTGTCGCTTCTCGGTAATGGCGGATCGGATCGAAACTGGAACATATCTTGTTGCGGCCGCCGTAACGGGTGGTAGCGTCAAGTGTCTCAACACGCGTCCGGATACTTTCGAGGCAGTGTTGCAGAAACTTGAGGAAGCCGGCGCAGACATCGAGGTGGGTGACACCTGGGTCAGTCTCGACATGTCTGGGCGCAAGCCAAAGGCAATCAGTCTGACGACTGCCCCTTACCCTGCATTCCCGACCGATATGCAGGCGCAGTTTGCGGCATTGAACACCATCGCCAACGGTGTGGGGCGGATCAAGGAGACGATCTTTGAGAACCGTTTCATGCACATGCAGGAGATGATCCGCATGGGCGCCGATATCACCATCGACGGTAATACGGCGATTATTGAAGGTGTGGAGAAGTTGCAGGGTGCGCCAGTCATGGCGACAGACCTGCGTGCGTCGGCGAGTCTTGTTATTGCCGCGCTTGTGGCCGAGGGCGAGACGTTGATCGACCGGATCTACCATATCGATCGCGGTTACGAATGTATTGAAGAGAAACTGCAGTTGCTCGGTGCGCGTATACGTCGTGTGCCGGGATGATTGAGCGAAGAGGCTAATGAAAGAACAGCTGACCATCGCCCTGTCCAAAGGGCGCATCCTTAAGGAGACGCTGCCACTGCTGGCAGCGGCGAACATTGTTCCGGCCGAGGATATTTTTTCCAGCCGTAAGCTGATCTTCGATACCAACCATTCGCATATCAAGCTTGTGGTGATCCGTGCCACCGATGTGCCGACCTACGTTGAGTATGGCGGGGCTGATATGGGGGTGGCCGGAAAGGATGTGCTGATGGAGCATGGCGGCGCAGGCCTGTATGAACCGCTTGATCTTGAGATCGCCAAGTGTCGTCTGATGGTGGCGGGCATGAAAGATGCTGCACCGGTAGAGGGGCGGATGAAGGTAGCGACCAAATTCGTCAATGTCACTAAAGAGTATTTTGCCCGTCAGGGTGCTCAGGTCGACATCATCAAGCTCTACGGTGCGATGGAACTGGCACCGATTATGGGGTTAGCCGATCGTATCGTCGATATCGTGGATACTGGCAACACACTGCGCGCAAATGGACTTGAACCGATGGAGCATATCGCGGACATCAGCTCCCGCTTTGTTGTCGGTCAGCCGTCGATGAAAATGAAGTATCGTCAGATTCAGCCGATTCTGGATCAGCTGGCCGAGGCGATAGTGGCCAAGCGTGAGGGAGGGCAGGCATGAGCAAGACGGAGATTGTGCGTCTCGACAGTCAGCAGAGCGATTTCGCGGAGCGTCTCGATGCATTGCTGGCCTGGGAGAGCGTATCCGATACCAAGGTTAACGACATCGTAAACGAGATTATTGGTCGTATTCGCAGTGAAGGCGACGCCGCGCTGGTGGAATATACCAATCGTTTCGATCGAATGAGTGTCGCCTCCATGGCAGAGCTCGAGATGGGGCAGGAGCGCTTGCAGCAGGCGCTGGACGGTCTGCCTGTTGAGCAGCGTGCGGCGCTTGAGAAAGCAGCCGAGCGCGTGCGTACCTACCATGAGCGCCAGCTGGCCACGTCCTGGCAGTACACGGAAGCCGATGGCACCATGCTTGGGCAGAAAGTGACGCCTATGGATCGGGTCGGTCTGTACGTACCGGGCGGCAAGGCGGCGTATCCGTCATCGGTGTTGATGAACGCACTGCCGGCCCATGTCGCCGGAGTTGAAGAGATCGTTATGGTCGTGCCCACGCCTGACGGTGTGGTCAACGAGCTGGTTTTGGCCGCGGCTGCGCTGGCTGGCGTCAACCGCGTGTTTACCGTAGGCGGTGCCCAGGCTGTGGCGGCGCTTGCCTATGGCACCGAAACCGTTCCCCGTGTCGACAAGATAGTCGGTCCGGGCAATATTTTCGTGGCGACCGCAAAGCGTGCCGTATTTGGTGCTGTTGGCATCGACATGATTGCCGGACCTTCGGAGATTCTGGTGATCTGTGATGGCCAGACGGATCCGGACTGGGTCGCGATGGACCTGTTTTCGCAGGCCGAGCACGATGAGGATGCACAACCGATACTGGTATCCCCTGATTCCGCGTTTATTGATCGGGTGGAAGCGAGTATTGAGAAGCTGCTGCCGACAATGGAGCGAGCCGAGATTATCGAGGTTTCACTGCGAAACCGTGCGGTGCTGATCAAGGCGCAGGATCTCAGCGATGCTGCCCGTATCAGCAACCGTGTAGCGCCTGAACATCTGGAACTCTCCGTTGCGGATCCTGAAGCGATGCTGGATGAAATTCGTCATGCTGGCGCGATCTTTATGGGACGTTATACGGCAGAGGCGCTGGGCGATTATTGTGCTGGCCCCAACCATGTATTGCCGACATCGGGCACTGCGCGTTTCTCATCGCCGTTGGGGGTGTATGACTTCCAGAAGCGCTCATCGCTGATTATGTTCTCTGAAGAGGGGGCATCGGAAATGGGCAAGGTAGCGTCAGTGTTGGCGCGTGGTGAAGGCTTGACCGCTCATGCGCGTTCGGCTGAATACCGCATCAAGTCCTGACAGCTGTTTACGTTTAAATAAAAAAGGCATGCCATTGGGCATGCCTTTTTTGTTGTTCTGTAGGCTGGCTTAATTGACGTTGGCCGGTCGTTCTGTCGTTGTGACCTCTATCTCCTGCTGTGCGCCATTGCGATAGATGGTGAAACGTACCTTCTCGCCGGGCTTCAGTCGGGCAATGGTGTTCATTGTCGTGTGGCCGTCATCGGTGATCGGCTGTTCGTCGAGCGCAAGCAATACATCGCCGGGCTGAAGTCCCGCGGTGTGTGCAGGGCTGTCTCGATAGATACCTGCGATGATCAGGCCATGCTGTTCTGGCGACAGTCCAAAAGACTCCGCCAGTCTCGGGTTCAGGGGTTGGGCTTCAACACCAACCCAGCCACGCACCACGCGTCCGCGTTCAATAAGATCTTCAAGAACTTGCTTTACGAGATCTACAGGGATCGCAAAGCCGATACCTTCGGAGCCGCCTGACTTACTGAAGATCGCAGTATTGATCCCAACCAGATTGCCATTGGGGTCGATCAGTGCACCACCGGAGTTGCCGGGGTTGATCGCAGCATCGGTCTGGATGAAATCTTCATAGGTGTTCAGGCCTAGGCTGTTGCGGTCGGTAGCGCTGATGATGCCCTGCGTGACGGTCTGTCCAACCCCGAAGGGGTTACCGATTGCCAGCACGACATCGCCGACGCGAAGTGATTCGGTCGGTGCCAGTGTGATGTCCGGCAGGTCGCCAAGGCTTATTTTCAGTACGGCTATATCGGTTTCCGGATCGGTGCCCACTGTTTGAGCGACGGCTTCCCGGCCGTCCTGTAGCGCGACGATGATGGAATCTGCACCGGCTATCACGTGGTTGTTGGTGACCACATACCCCTGAGGGTTGATAATGACGCCAGAGCCAAGACTTGAGTGAATCCGCTCTTGAGTCGGCGGAGTCTCCGAGTTGAAATAGTGTTTATAGAGTGGATCGTTGCCGATAGGGTTACCGTCGCTATCGACCAGGGTGCGGGTGTAAATATTGACAACAGCCGGTGCGGCACGATCCACGGCGTCCGCATAGCTGAACGGACCCTGCGTGCTGTTGCGTTCGTTGTTGGCCTGGCGGATTTCGACCGTCGGTGTACTCGTTAGCAGCTGTGGATAAAGCTGCAGAATGAGTGCTGCCGCAAGAATGCCTGCGATGATGGGCCAGCCGAGAAATGAAAGTATTCGCATAGGTTGATTGTGCAAAGCGGAACCGCTACTAAAAGCAACGATTATACGGATAGTCGCAGAGTAATGGGAAATACAGATGACAGATATTATTGGCGTAGAAACCGCACGGATCGTGGAGTATTGCGATCAACTGCTGCAGGCAGGGCGTTTTCGTGACTATTGTCCGAACGGTTTGCAGGTAGAGGGATGTGCTCAGGTAAAGCGCATACTGACCGGTGTCACGGCATGTCAGGCGCTGCTCGATGAGGCGGTCGCGTGGCAGGCCGACCTGCTTCTGGTTCACCACGGGTATTTCTGGAAAGGGGAGTCTGCCGCCGTTACCGGAATCAAGCAGCGCCGCCTGAAAACGCTTCTGTGCGCGGATATCAACCTACTGGCCTACCATCTGCCGCTGGATGCACATCCGGAGTATGGCAATAACGCTCGGCTGGCGAAGCTTCTCGGCATCGAGGTTCAGAGCGGCCTTGAGCCTGATAATCCGCTAAGCGTCGGAAACGTGGGCGTGTTGTCTCAGGCAGTGGATCTGCAGAGCTTTGCTGGCCGGGTTAAGGTCGCGCTTGGGCGGGCGCCGCAGGTCATAAGCGGTGGTGACCATCCTATCAGGCATATCGCCTGGTGCACCGGGGCTGCCGACAGAATGATCGAACAAGCCAAGGCGCTGGGTGCCGATGCGTTTTTAAGCGGGGAAATATCGGAACCGGTCGTACACTTTGCTCGGGAGGCGGGTATCCATTACATCGCAGCCGGGCATCATGCGACGGAGCGGTACGGGGTGCAGGCATTGGGTACTCACGTGGCGCGACATTTCGGTCTGGAGCACCGTTTCGCCGATATCGACAATCCGGTTTGAGTCGATACCGGCGATCTGTTCAGGGGTTAGCGCCGAGGGGCCCCTGCTGTCTCTTCGGTCGCGGGCGTCGAGGGATCGACGGTTGGCGCTTTGGGGTCTTCCTCATCATCCTGTTGAGGTTTCTGCTTCAAGCCGTACCCGTCAGAGAGTGTGCCCTCTTCGTCAGCGCTTTTGGGAGCATAGTCTCTCGGGGGTTCTGGTAGTTCATCGATTTCGGTGTTATCCACAGCATCGGTGACCGTCGGAATATCCTGCTTGTGCAGACGCGGTTGCAGTGAGGCCTGAAGCGACTCTCCCGCGTGTTCGCTGCTGCAAAGTGTCTGGGCACCGGATGCCAGGTGCTGATGCACCCGTCTGTACTGTTCAGTCAGGCCATTGACGAGCTCGGCAGTGGTTTCGAAGTGCTCGGTAACCTCATCCTTATAGCGATTAAGCTCGGAGCGCGCCGCATTCAGTTCGCTGGCCATCTCCTGCTGTCGACTGCTGTTACTGCGCCCGAGCAAGTACCCGAGTACCAAGCCGATGGCGATTCCGACAAGACCCAAGGTCCAGGCATTACTTGCTTCCACAACATCTCCTTAACACGACAACGTTCCTCACCAGATAAGAATATGACAATCCGACCGCTGTGCCTATCTTCCGGTTCCCTGACTTTCGTCGCGGGCCCGCTCCAGTTGGGATGACAGTGTCTCAACCTGTCTGGCGATCTGCTCACGAGCGGCTTTGGAGTCGCGCTGGGCAATCGCCTCACAAAGCGCCTGATGTTGCTCGATAATCAGATCCCGTTCGGGATATCGAAAGGCCACCATATTGCTCACCGGCTGCAAGCCCTCAATGACAGAGTGCATCAGCAGGCTTAACAGCTTGTTACCGGCCGCGTCGGCCAGTGCCCGGTGAAAGCCGACATCGGCGGTGCAGAACTGCTCCGGTTGGTCGACCAGCTTTCTCTGTGCGGAAAGGGCGGCCTCCATTCGCGCCAGATCCTCTTCAGAGCGGTTGTCGGCAGCGAGGGTGGCACAAAGCTGCTCCAGCTCCAGACGGCACTGAATGATCTCCTCGAGCGACAGGCTGTTTAATCCCGCCAGTAGCCGGGTTGAACTGGACAGGCCCTCTCCAAGCTCTGCGATATCGGGGCGGTTAATGAACGTACCGCCGGTTGGCCCGCGACGCGATCGAACAAGGTTCTGGGCCGCGAGACGTTTGAGAGCCTCCCGTATTGTCGGCCGGGAGACTCGGAAGCGCTTGGCTAACTCCTCTTCAGTCGGTAGGCGATCGTCTGCATTCAGAGTGCCGTCTGCTATGGCATTGCGGATCTGGTCTGCAATCTGACGGGGCAGGTTTTGTTGGCTGACGGGGTTGAATTCCACCTGAAGGCTCCGGGAGGGACGGCTGGTTTTTGAGAATTGGGCTAGTTTTTTAGAGTATTTCACATCGACCGCTATTTGTTAATTTGCTTGACAAATAGAGGGAGGGATTGGATTCTAATGTTAATTTGTAAGACAAATAGAGTGTCTTACTGGATATAACTCAATGTTCTCCAGATCAAGAGGTGAAGTCGATGTTCAAGGCACTGGTGCTCGATCAGGTTGAAGGCGAGACAATGGCTGACATCAAGCAGCTCGATGAATCGGTGCTGCCCGACGGTGAGGTGCTGATCGATGTCACGTACTCCTCGCTCAACTATAAGGACGGCCTTGCGGTAACAGGTAAAGGGCCGATTATTTCGAAGTTCCCGGCTATTCCTGGCATCGATCTGGTTGGCCAGGTAGTGAGTTCTGAGGATGTGCGTTTTGTGCCCGGCATGCAGGTCATCGTAACTGGATGGGGCGTAGGTGAGCGTCACTGGGGCGGAATGGCTGCTCGGGCGCGGATGAAAGCGGACTGGATAGTCCCGCTGCCGGATGGCATGACCGCGCAAACAGCGATGGCGATTGGTACCGCGGGCTTGACCGCGATGCTCTGTGTGTTGGCGTTGGAAGAGGCGGGTGTCAAGCCTGAGCAGGGGCCGGTACTGGTGACCGGAGCCTCTGGCGGTGTCGGCAGTGTCGCGATTGCGTTGCTTGCGAAACAGGGCTTTGAGGTAGTGGCCGCTACAGGGCGGGTGGAGGAGGAGCCTTATCTGCGCAAGCTGGGAGCGCAGGCTATACGGCCGAGGGACGAGATGTCGGCTGCTTGCCGACCGCTTGAGAAGCAGCGTTGGGCCGGAGTCGTCGATACCGTCGGCGGGGTGGTCCTGTCCCGTGCGTTGGCCGAAACGAACTATGGCGGGGCGGTGGCGGCCTGCGGGCTGGCTGGCAGCGCCGATTTGCCAACCACGGTGATGCCGTTCATCTTAAGAAATGTGCGTCTGCAAGGCGTGGACTCTGTCTCCTGTCCGACTGCGCGCCGCACCGATGCTTGGGCGCGGTTGCAGCGCGAGCTCGATCCTCAACTTTTTGACGATCTGGTCCAGGAGATTTCGCTGGAGCAGGTGCCTGAGTATGCGCAGCGGATCGTCAGTGGTGCAGTTCGCGGCCGAACCATCGTTAAAATCGGTGGCTAGTCGCACCGGTCACCGATCAGGGCGCAGTGCTATACTGCGCCATTTTCCAAATGGGGCGGTGTTAATGTTGAGGGTTCTACTGTCCATGATGCTGGTGCTTACCGCCAGTATGGCTATCTCAGCGCCCATCTCGGTGGTCGATGGCAGTGGACACAGGGTAGAGCTTCAACAGCCTGCACGCCGTGTTGTTGCGTTGGCACCGGATATTGTCGAGAATCTCTACGCAGTGGGCAGCGGCGACCGCATCGTCGGTCGTGTCAGCTATTCCGACTACCCTGATGCCGCGCGTTCCATTCCGCTGGTGGGTGACTACCAGCGTTTCAATACAGAAACCATACTCAGCCTTCGCCCGGATTTGGTCATCGCCTGGTTCGAGGGAAACCCTCAGGCGCAGCTGCGCACGCTGGAAGGCTTCGGCTTGAAGGTGGTCAGGCTATCCTCCAAGCGCATCCAAAGCATTCCTGACAATCTTCGTCTGTTGGGACAACTCACAGGAAACGACGCACAGGCGCAGGTGCAGGCCTCAGCGTTTGAGGCTAGATTACGAGCGCTCAAACCTGAGGCCGGGGCAGTACCGACGCTCTTCTACCAGCTCTGGGACAATCCACTGCTAACCGTCAGTGACGATGCGCTGATCGGGGAGGCGATCGGTTTCTGCGGTGCTCGAAATCCGTTCGGCGATCGGCCAGAGGCGGCGCCTCAGGTCAGTCTTGAAGCGGTGCTGGCTGTAGCGCCCGATCTGATTGTCAGTACTGATGAGGTTGGGGGTGGGTGGCAAGAGCGATGGGAGTCATGGTCGGTGTTGCCGGCGGTACGCAATGGCGCTTTATATTCGCTGCACGCTGATCTGATTCATCGGCCAACCCCACGCTTTTTGGATGGAGTACAGGCGCTCTGTGAAGCTGTGGTCGATGTGCGTCAACGGATGAAACGCTGATGGTGAGCGCGAAAGTCTCCGCTGTTTGACGCAATACCTGTACTGTTTAAGCCTTTTCCTACACTATATTAGCCGCATTGACCCAGCCTTAACCTCGTTTGGGTATTCGTAGCTCGTCTGTCTGAAGGTAGCGCACGACGGTGAAGTATCAGACCACGTTAAATGCAGTGTATGCCCAGCTTGACCGCTTGGGCGATTTGCCTATTTTCAGCGCCACAGTTAACCGTATTCGCCAGATAAGCTCATCGCGCGAAAGTGATGCGATGGCACTTGCAATGGCGGTGATGAAGGATGCGAACCTGTCGGCAAAGCTGCTGAAGATTGCCAATACACCCCATTACAACCGTGGTCACGGTGATATCAGCGTTGTCTCCCGGGCTGTCGTCCTGATCGGCTTCGAGCGCATTCAGAACCTGTCGATGACGTTGAAGCTTATCGAGACCTTTAGCGTCGATGAGCCCGGTACTGGTATGGATACGCTACTGGTCAGCGCATTCCTGAATGCCGCGATGGCAAGGGAGATCGCCATGCGCTCTGGCGCCATGGATATCGAAGAGAGCTACATCTGTGGATTACTCTATCGACTTGGCGAGATCGTGGTGGCGTATACACTGCCTGAGCGTTACCGAAAGATGCTCAAGCTTAGGGCGTTGGGGCGTGAACAGTGGGAGAGAATCCAGCTTGCCGAACTCGGCGGGCATTTCAGCGATATCGGTCAGGACCTGACACAGAGTTGGGGTTTCCCGAAAAGTGTCGTTCAGGCGATGGATTCAATGAGTGCCGAACAGCTCAAGCCTTCCCATCGACTCAACCACCTATTGGCTGCAGGCTGTCATGATCTGTTGGAGCTGATCTACTACCGTGATACAGGGCGTGAGCTCGATTATGGCAAACGGCTCAAGCAGTTGGCTAGCTGCACCGGCTTGACGCATAAGGAGCTTGAAACGGCGATCAGTAACTCCTTTCGCCAGGTATGTGATATCTGCGTAGAGTACGGTTTGCCGGCCAAGGTGCTTATACCGCCCTATCAGGGCAGCGGTAACGATCAGCTGGACGAGCTTTCGCGACAGTTGGCTTTCTACATCAGTTCTCGCAGTGAACAGTTCCAGGCGGCTGCGCCTGCTGCTACCGTGCTGGCGGAGCCTCATTCGGCGAGGCCGTCTCAGGATCAGCTGCAGCTTGATTATCTGGCGAAGATGAACGAGCTTCTGGCTGAGGGGGTTAAGCCTACGGCAATTGTTGCACTGGCGGTGGAGGCGATTGAGCGTTGTTCTACTTTGGATCGTGTCGCGTTTTGTCTGCTCAGCAATGATCGCAGCACATTATCTGCACGGATCGTGAAGGGGCTGGACGCGGAGGTGCTCAGCAAACAGATGCATCTGAGCTCATCAGAACCCAAAGGGCAATTATTCGTTCGTTTGGTGGAGAAAGGCAGCACACTGTTGGTGGCCGATTGTGGCGAACAGGGGTGGGCAGAACGCCTGCCGCAGGATTTTATACGTACGGTTGCGCCCACGGGGTTTGTGGCAGCGCCACTGCGGGTGGGTGATAAGCCGGTCGGGCTCTTCTATGCCGATACCATTCAGGTTGGAAAGCGGGTCGACGAAGGCGCGTTTCGAGTCTTTAACCAGTTCCTGATACAGGCGCGGCTGGCGCTGGAGGTACAGCGCCACTCGGAGCGCTCAAGTTAGTTTAATGGCTATTCTCGGGCGGATCCTTTTCGCCGGTAAAGCCCTCAATGAAGGCGCCTGTGTCACGTAGCGCCTTTTTCCCTATCTCAACGGCTTTTTCGGCACCCGCCTTGGTGCTGCAGGCGGCGCGCTCTGCTGCACAGCGGGATTCGCACCCCAGCCGCGCGGCTTTGTCACTGAAATGTTCGATGCTGCACTTTGCATCGCAAAACGTCTGATCCATTGCACAATCTGCGTTTGCCTGCGGGCTGATCGTGGCAGCCAGTAACAGGCTAGTCGCCAGAAGTCGGGTTTTCATCGTGAGCCGTCCCCTCACTTGTGGGCGTTGTGTGAGCGCCGCGTGGTTGCCATAGCACCTCGCTGCCGCCGTCGCGTCGTGCAAGCAAACGAGCATGAACAAACAGCAAGTCTGACAACCTGTTGATATAGGCGATCGATAAGGGATTGACTGTGTCCGATGCGGCAAGTTCAACCAGGCGCCGCTCTGTACGGCGGCAGACGGCGCGCGCCAGGTGGGCACTGGCGGCCGGGCGGTTGCCACCGGGCAGGATAAACTCTTTCAGCGGCGGCAAGGTTTCGTTGAGCAGATCAAGCTGCTCCTCGATGCTCTCCAGCACCGCTGCATCGATCACGGTATAGTTCGGGTCTGCGACGGCTAATTCACCGCCGAGATCGAACAGTTCGTTCTGAATCTTTTGTAGATCCGTTTTAAGGCTGTCGCCCTCGGACAGATCGGCAATAAGCAGGCCGATCAGACAGTTCAGCTCATCCACCTCTCCGAGTGCTTCGATTCGCGGATGTGTCTTTGCGACGTGACTACCATTTGCTAGACCCGTAGTGCCCTTGTCGCCCTTGCGGGTGTAGAGGCGTGTAAGCCGATTACCCATGGTTCATCTCCAGTTGTCGGCACCATGCTTCGTTTAAAACGTATAACCCAGTGTAAACAGTAGGTTGCGTCCAGCTGCCGGGTAGTAGTAGGGCCCTCCAGAGTAACCAGAGTAGGTGTAATAGTGCCTGTTGAACAGGTTATTCATATTGATCCGAGCGTTCCAGTGGTCGGCACTCCAGCGCAGTGACGTATTGACGATCAGATCGGAGCCAATACGAGATTGCGCGTTGGCATCATCACTGGCGGGGTAGCGGCTGCCCGTATATTGCAGGTCGGTATACAGATTCCATTGTGGGTCGAACCGGTAATTGCCGTAGAGGCTGAACTGGTGGCGGGCGACGTAAGGCACTTCGTTGCCCTTGAAGCTGCCTGCAGTCAGTTCGCTATCGGTAAAGGTATAGGTTCCGCCGAGTCTGAACGCGTGTGAGAGCTGGTGCTCAGCACTCAGCACCAACCCTCTGCGGCGGGAGCTGTCCAGGTTGATGTTGGCACCCTGATAGCTAGCATCCCAAGGCTGAGGGTTGCTGATTTCACTGTCGAAGAGGATCTCGTCGTCCAGGTCGAGCTGATACAGGGTGAGCTCCACACTGTTTGCAGCGCCCGTCCATGCCCATCCTAACTCCCAGGAGACCCCCGTTTGTGGATCGAGGAAGTCGACGCCGGGCAGCGTCAAGCCGTTTTCATCAGCTGTGGCGAAACGGAAGTTCTCGTCACGTCGGATAAACAGGCGGTGGGCCGTCGAGGGGGTCCAGGTTAGTCCCAGCTCCTTTACGAACAGTGAATCGTGATGCCGCAGATCAGCACCGAGATCACGATCTTCCACCTTGCTGTGGCGTCCGCCCAGCGTCGCCATCCATTGCGGTGACACCGGTAACTGGAGACGTGCATAAGCCGCTTCCGTGTTCTGAGTAATGTCGTTGTAGTTCCAGGCTTGGTAATCGCTGTCGGTCACATCGATACCTGCTGTTACCTGAATCGGACCATTTGTTGTATCCCAATGACCTGTCATGCGGGGCATAAAGGTGTTTGCCCGGGTGTCCTGAGGGAAGGGGAAGAACGTGGCGACACCTTCGCCGTTGCTGTCCCGCTGACTCCAGTCTGCGCGAACATCCAGATGGTCATTCAGCTGCTGATGCACGTAAAGGGTGTCGATTCGCAGATCTTCATTGAAGTAGTCATCGGGATATACCGTTTGCCGGCGATCTGCACGCACCTGGGCTTCATTTAGAGCGCCGGGTAGCCTCTGGTTGTTATTGACCTGCTCGTGGCTGAAACGGACCTCGCCCCGCTCGTGCTGATAGGAGATTTCGGTTTTAAACTGGTCGTAATCGCGGTTGCTGTTGTCACGGTAGCCGTCGCTGGTGTCGCTGTCAGCCGAAAATGCCAGTCCAAGACCTGATTCGAAGCGGTGTTCGACGCTGCCGTTTAGACGCCTGCGGTCATAGCTGCCTGAGCTGGCGTTTATCTGCCCCTGCGTGCCGGTTATGCTGCGGGTAATGATGTTCACGACGCCGCCGACAGCGTACTGGCCGTAAAGAGTGCCTGCACTGCCCTGAAAAACCTCAATGCGCTCGACCGAGTTGAGGCTGATGCTTGCCAGGTCCGGCGCCTGAAGTGTCGGGTTGTTCAGCGGCCTGCCATCGACCAGTACCAATACGTTCTGCCCTGCATTCTCGCCAAAGCCGCGCATTGAGATAACGCCGTCATTGCCGTTCCCGGTGTAGCTTTGATTGATCTGTACTGCACCGCTGGCTCGCAATGCCTCGACGACAGATTGGGCGCCGCTCGCATCAATGTGTGCGCGCGTGATCACGTCAACCTGGCCCGGCGTTGTGCCGATAGGCTGTTCTGAACGGGTGCCAGTCACGACAACCTGTAAAGGGGCCGAAACGGCGGAGGTGTTTGAATCCTGAGAAGCGGCAAATACCGGGAAAGTCGCTGCGGTCATGGCGGCCGCCAGCAACGTAGGAACAGGGGAGTGCATGGGAATACCTCGTCTATGCGCCCGCCGCGCATGGCGTAGTGATAACGTCTATGGGCGTCAGCAGGGCCGGTCTCCGGGCTTAGGATGCACTGTGTTTACAGCGTCCATCACCGTTGCGGGGGCAGCGTTGGATTTCAACCAACTTCCCGATTATCCCGGCTATTCCGGGCACCCTTGCGGTCAGAGGGCGATTGTAAAGAGCTGACCTGAGCTGGGCAACATCAGCTCAGGATGTTCCTTGCCGGTAAAACAATGTTCGGGTCCGGTTGCAGCGTAATGTCGCTGTTGCGATCGGGGTAGGGTAGGCTGCTCAGCAGATGCCTCATGGCATTGATCCGGGCGCGCTTTTTATCGTCAGAGCGGATGACAGTCCAGGGAGCGTCAGCCGTATCGGTGTGGAAAAACATCGCTTCCTTGGCTTCGGTGTATTCATCCCACTTATCCAGTGAGGCCATGTCGATAGGGGAGAGCTTCCAGTGCTTGAGTGGATCGACGCGGCGAGACTGGAATCGGCGAAACTGTTCGTCGCGGCTGACTTCGAACCACAGCTTGAAAAGCCGGATACCGCTGCGCACAAACATTTTCTCCAGTTCCGGCGTTTCGCGCATGAATTCCAGATACTCGGAGGGCGAACAGAAGTCCATAACACGCTCGACGCCTGCACGGTTATACCATGAGCGGTCAAACAGAACGATCTCACCGGCAGCCGGCAGGTGCTTGATATAGCGCTGGTAGTACCATTGTCCGCGCTCGCGCTCGGTGGGTTTTTCAAGCGCAATGACACGCGCACTGCGCGGGTTCAAATGCTCCATAAACCGTTTAATGGTACCGCCTTTGCCGGCGGCATCGCGACCTTCAAACAGTATCAAAACCTTTTCGCCGTTGGCGCGAACCCAGTTCTGCATCTTCAGCAGCTCAATCTGAAGATCAAGTTTGAGGGCTTCATATTCTGCGCGCTTCATCTTTTTCATCGGGCTCATGCCTGCTCCTCACGGTTTTTTCTGCGCTGCTCAAAGCGTACAGCATTGAGCAGTTCCGTGTTCAAGGGTGTTTCCTCACCAAGCTCGCGCGCAGCCGCGCAGATAAAGCCCGTGATCTGTTCAATCTCGGTCGGCCGCCCTGCGCTTAGATCTTCAAGCATGGATGAGCGGTTTTGCGCGGTGTTCTCGGCTACTTCAAGCACAGCTTCCAGCAGAGTGGTATCGAAAAGCGGCTGGGTACAGACACTGGCCACATTCTCGATTTCAGTGCATAGCGTGGTCAGCTCCTGGCGATAAACGGGGCTGAGAAGCTCACCGTTGCGGCATCCATGCAGGGCCGTCAACGGGTTGATTACCGCATTTATGGCCAGCTTTTGCCACAGGGCTCTATTGATATCGCCGTTTAATACCACGCGGTGATCCAGCGTGCTCCATCCATCAGGCAGGCCGTGGTCTGCGCCCTCGGGCAGGTTGAGGCGACCGATCTGGGTTTCTCCCTCACCGGACTGAACGACCCTGAAAGGGCCTGTGCGACGTGCGCCAGATGTGGTGACGCCCGCCCAAATCGGACGCGGTGCGAGGGCAAGTGCGCTCTTTTGTTGGTGGCCATAGCCGTTCTGAAGCAGTACGATTTGCGCGTCCGGCGCAAGCCTTGGCGATATGGCGTTGATTGCGTCCAGTCCGTCATAGGCCTTGGTACAGACCAGCAGATGTTGGATGGCGGAGCTGTCCGCGACAGTTTCGGCGTCCACTCTGGCAAGATGCCAGGTATTATCGATTTGGACGCTTACGATATTGTCGAGTCGGTTAAGGCCCTCGAGTTGCGCCTCGGTACGCACGAGCAAGGTGACGTCACACCCAGCCCGGGCCAGCCGCTCTGCAAACAGGCAACCGATTGCACCCGCGCCGAGAATATGCCAGCGCATAGCTTCTCTCCATTGCACTATAAAAGGCTATGATAGCGGCGCCGGCGACCCGACAGAACCCCGGAAATGGGCCTTTTACTTTGCCCGTTTCTCAAGTAGATCAGGAGATGAAAATGCCCTCGTTCGATATCGTATCCGAGCTGGATATGCATGAAGTGACCAACGCGGTGGATCAGGCCAATCGCGAAATTCAGCAGCGCTATGATTTCAAGGGTGTGAAGGCTGACTTTGCCATGCAGGATGAGACCGTTACGCTAAGCGCAGAAGTGGATTTCCAGCTGCAGCAGATGCTGGAGGTGCTGCGTTCCAAGCTGACCGGTCGCAAGATCGACATCAAATGTATGGAGGTCAAAGACCCGGATGTCAGCGGTGTAAAGGCTACCCAGCAGGTGTTGCTCAAGCAGGGGCTTGATCAGGCAATGGCCAAAAAAATCACCAAACTGATCAAGGACAGCAAGCTCAAGGTACAGTCCCAGATTCAAGGCGAAAAGGTCCGTGTTACCGGGAAAAAACGCGATGATCTCCAGGCTGCCATGGCTGTTTTGCGCGAAGCAGATCTAGAACTGCCGTTACAGTACAACAACTTCCGCGACTGATCTGCGCCGGGGAGAGGCTAATGCTTCTCCCCGGTATTGTAGCGGCACTGTCCGCAACGCCCCTCGTCCATGCACGCGATGAGGAAAAGTTCTCGTACCAACTCCTTCTCTTTGCCCTGACAACAGCAAAAATCATGAGGATTTAACAGACCGGACTCCAGCATGGGTTTGAGTTCCTCGCTGTGCCAGTGCAGCAGTACCACGCCTGTATTTCTCAAGGTCACACGTAGTTCAGGGTCCTTGCGTTCCAGCCATGCATCGATTTGGTAGGTCATGCCGCGCTCCTTCAAATGATATTGGTTATTGAAGATTAATGATAATCAATATCATTTGCAATAGTGCGGAAGCGTGATCGACATTTGTATGGTCGGGATCACAGTTTATTGTCTTGGAGCGCCGTATCTTTGGCTGTGCTTGAGTGGTGAATATGGGTGGTTCTGGCGGCGATAACGATCAGGATCAGTACGGGAACGCCGAGCACTGCGGTACCGGTGAAAAACATCGGGTAGCCGATGCTGTCGACGGCGACCCCGGAAAAGCCGCCCAGAAACTTCGGCAGCAGGAGCATAACCGAACTGAAAAGTGCGTACTGGGTGGCAGAATACTGAATGTTGGTCAGTGCCGAAAGATAGGCCACAAAGGCCGCTGTGGCGATGCCGGCGCTGAAGTTGTCCAGTGACACAACCGATATCAGTAACTCCACTTGAGGGCCGCTCAGTGCCATGAGTGCGAACAGCAGGTTGGTTGCAGCGGCCATCAGTGCACCGGCAAACAGTATTTTCATGACGCCAAAGCGTTCGACCAGTACGCCTCCTGCGAGGGCTCCGATCAGGGTCATTATGACGCCGAATACCTTTGTAACGGCGGCAATCTCGGCTTTGGTAAAACCAAGATCGACATAGAATACGTTTGCTATGACACCCATGACGATATCGGCGATACGGTAGCTACCGATAAGCGCCAGTATAAGCACTGCCTGCCAGCGATAACGTCGGATGAAATCGGCAAAAGGGCATATCAGCGCGATATAGAACCAACCGGCGATTCTGGCCAGCCGTTCGGGAAGGTGGGCGTTTCGTTGACTCCATGACTCGATCTGCGCCAGCTGTGCGTTCATCTCATCCCGCGGCGGAGCCGGAGGTTCTGGTGAGAGCAGTGTGGTCAGAATGCCGGGAATCATCAGCAGTGCCATCACCGTATAGGCCAGCATCCAGGGCGCATGCTCGTATGTCGCCTCACTGGTATCGATCAAGGCTGCGATAGCCAGCACACCTGCAGTTGATGTAATCATCGCTAACCGGTATCCGACCATATAGGTAGCGGCCATCGCCGCCTGCATCCTCTCGTCACCTGATTCGATCCTGTAGGCATCCACCGTGATGTCCTGTGTGGCGGAGCAGAAGGCGACCAGCACGGCCATCAGTACACTGAAGTGAAGGTTTTGTGCCGGATCATTAGCGGCCAGGGCCAAAAGTCCCGCGGCTACACCGATTTGGGCCAGCAGCATCCAGCTGCGTCGTCGCCCCAGCCACCCGCCCAGCAGCGGCAAGCTCAGACGATCGACCAACGGCGCCCATACCCACTTGAAGGCATAGGCCAGTGCGACCCAGGATATGAATCCGATGCTGCTGCGTTCAATACCGGCTTCACGTAGCCAGAACGACAGTGAAGAGAACACAAGCAAAAGTGGCAGGCCCGAAGAGAATCCCAGAAATAGCAAGGTGATAGGTCTGGGGCGCAGATAGATTCCGAGGGCGTTAATCCATGAGCGTGAAACGCGGATTGGCATTGGATTCCCGAGTTGTCATGAGGTTATTGAGCAACGCTCGCAGAGCGGGCTTTCCATTGTGCGTGAAGCAAGCGGGAAATCAAGCGATGTAGGATGGAGTTGGGGAGAGGGTTTCCCGGAAGAGGCACACGCCTCTCCGGGCATGCCCTGAGGCTAGATGCGCAGCGCGCCGTCGATTTCGAAGCAACGGCCATCGACATAGTCGTTTTCAAGAATGAACGAAACTGTCTTGGCGATATGCTCGGGTTTACCCAGACGCTTGGTCGGAATCATGGCCTCGATTTTTTCGCGTGCTTCCGGTTTCATCGCCATGACCATTTCAGTGCCGATGTAGCCCGGCGCAATGGAGGCTGCACGGATACCGTAACGGGCCAGTTCTTTGGCCCAGGTGACTGCCATTGCTTCCACGGCCGCCTTGGTTGCGGTGTAGTTGGTCTGGCCCATGTTACCGGAGCGGGAGATGGAGGAGATGTTGATGATGCAGCCTTCGGTGCCCAGTTCGATCATCTTCGCGGCTGCTTCGCGGCCGCACAGGAAGGTGCCGGTCAGGTTGACCTTGATCACCAGGTCCCAGTTCTCCTTGGACATCTTGCCGACGATCTGGCCATCTTTGGCTTTCACGAACAGGCCGTCACGGGTAATGCCTGCATTGTTGACCAGCCCGTTGAGGGTACCCAGGTCAGCGACGATGTCACTGAACAGCTTTTCGACTTCAGCTTCTTCACTGATATCGACGACATATCCGCGTGCTTCCACACCCTTGTCAACGCACATGCCGATCGTTTCATCCAGGTCGGCCTGGTTCAGGTCCACCAGCGCAAGTTTCGCGCCTTTGGCTGCAAGCTCCAGGGCCATCGCGCGACCCAGACCGCGTCCACCACCTGTTATAACGATTACCTTGTCTTTAAGTTCCATATTGCCTGTCCTCTATGGGCGTTATCACGTCTCTGGTTGTTTTGCATACAGTGTTTATTGTGCGTCGCAATATGCTGCGCTGCAACACGCAATTTCCGTGGTGCAGCAAAATTCATTTTGCGGGCTGGGTATAGATGATCAAATAGCCTAATAGTCGCAGATGTCGCTTTCTGTCAGGCACTTTTGTGCCTCTATTACCGTTGTGTGCAGCTCTCTGATAGTCTTGTAGCGCTAAAAATGTTCGAGGTGCGCAATGCGATTTCTTTTCCTTCTGTTCATCGTTCTGCCAATCGTCGAGATAACGGTGCTGCTCAAAGTGGGGCAGGCGATCGGGGCGTGGTACACCGTTGGTCTGGTGCTGCTCTCAGCCTTTATAGGGGTTAACATGTTGCGTCATCAGGGACTGGCGACTCTTAGCCGTGCTCAGCAGCGCCTTGATCGACAAGAGATGCCGGGGCAGGAGATGGTTGAAGGCATTGTTCTGGCGGTGGGCGGCGCTTTGCTGGTAACGCCGGGCTTTGTGACTGATGCGATTGGCTTCAGCTGCCTGATCCCGCCTTTGCGTCAAGCCTTCGTGCGTCTGTTGATGAGCCGTTTTACCGTGATTGTCGCCTCCAGAGCCAAGAGCGGCATGGGCGCAAACCCGCGCGGAGATGTCGACGGGCGATCCTCCAATGCCGGACGTGGCGGTGATGTGATCGAAGGCGAAGTGGTCGATCGGGATGATGAAAAGCCGCGCTAGAGCCTGTGAAAAAATTCATTTCTTCCCTTGAAATCCCCTTCCACTACCCCACATAGGCAGGAGAAGTGCTGTTTGTGTGGGGTACCGCGGTCAAAGCGAAAAAAAAATCGCTTTTGGCATTGAAATAAGTCGGCACGGCCCCACCTAGTTAGCCACGAGCCATAGGCATCTGAATTTAGGAGCCCGTCAGGGCTTCAAACACAAAAAAACCAACATCGCATTGGATCCTAGATACCAGGAGAACAACCAGATGAAAATTCGTCCACTTCACGACCGTGTAGTAGTTCGTCGCAGTGAGGAAGAAACCACCACGGCGAGCGGCATTGTGCTGCCGGGTTCTGCTGCTGAAAAACCGAATCGCGGTGAAGTTGTAGCTGTTGGCCCGGGTCGCGTGCTGAACAGCGGCGAAGTTCAGGCGCCGTCTGTCAAAGTGGGGGATAAAGTCCTGTTCGGTCAGTATGCCGGTTCCAACACCGTCAAAATTGACGGCGACGAGCTACTGATCATGCAGGAAAGCGAAATCTACGGCGTACTGGAAGACTGATCGTCGCTATTAATCGCTTAAAAACGTTAACCGATCACAGAATTACAGGATAAACGAATAATGGCTGCTAAAGACGTACGTTTCGGTAATGATGCCCGTCAGCGCATGCTCGATGGTGTGAACATTCTGGCTGACGCTGTAAAAACGACCCTGGGCCCGAAAGGCCGCAACGTGGTGCTGGAAAAATCTTTCGGCGCGCCGACCGTTACCAAAGACGGTGTCTCTGTCGCTAAAGAGATCGAGCTGAAAGACAAGTTCGAAAACATGGGCGCCCAGATGGTCAAGGAAGTTGCTTCCAAGGCCAACGATGTTGCCGGCGACGGCACCACCACTGCTACTGTTCTGGCTCAGGCTATCGTCAATGAAGGTCTGAAGTCTGTTGCAGCGGGCATGAACCCGATGGATCTGAAGCGCGGTATCGACAAGGCGACTGCCGCTGTTGTTGAAGAGCTGCGTGCCATGGCTGTTCCCTGCGCCGATTCCAAGGCTATCGCTCAGGTTGGTACCATCTCTGCCAACTCCGACGTAGAAGTCGGTCAGATCATCGCTGAAGCGATGGAAAAAGTGGGCAAAGAGGGTGTTATCACCGTTGAAGAAGGTTCCGGTTTCGAGAACGAGCTGGACGTGGTTGAAGGTATGCAGTTCGATCGCGGCTACCTGTCTCCGTACTTCATCAACAACCAGGAAACCATGACCGCCGAACTGGAAGAGCCGTTCGTGCTGCTGGTTGACAAAAAAATCTCCAACATCCGCGAACTGCTGCCGGCTCTGGAACAGGTTGCCAAGGCTTCACGTCCGCTGCTGATCATCGCTGAAGATGTTGAAGGCGAAGCACTGGCGACCCTGGTGGTTAACACCATGCGCGGTATCGTCAAGGTTGCTGCCGTCAAGGCACCGGGCTTCGGGGATCGTCGCAAGGCGATGCTGCAGGATATCGCTGTCCTGACTGGCGGTCAGGTGATCTCCGAAGAGGTTGGTTTGAGCCTGGAAACCACCGGCCTTGAGCACCTGGGTACTGCTAAGCGCGTTAACATCACCAAGGAAAACACCACCATCGTTGATGGTGCGGGTTCCAAGGCTGATATCGACGCTCGCGTTCAGCAGATCCGTGTTCAGATCGAAGAAACAACGTCTGACTACGATCGCGAAAAACTGCAGGAGCGTGTTGCCAAGCTGGCTGGCGGCGTTGCTGTCATCAAGGTTGGTGCCGCGACCGAAGTTGAGATGAAAGAGAAGAAGGCCCGTGTCGATGACGCGCTGCACGCTACCCGTGCTGCCGTTGAAGAGGGCGTTGTTCCTGGCGGTGGTGTCGCACTGATCCGCGCCCTGAGCAAGGTTGAAGGTCTGGAAGGTGAAAACCACGACCAGACTATCGGTATCCAGCTGGCACTGCGTGCCATGGAAGCGCCGCTGCGTCAGATCGTCGGCAATGCCGGTGGTGAAGGCTCTGTCGTTGTAAACAACGTTCGCAATGGCGAAGGTGCTTACGGCTTCAACGCATCTACCGAAGAGTACGGCGACATGCTGGAGATGGGTATTCTTGATCCGGCTAAAGTCACCCGTTCTGCACTGCAGGCAGCGGCTTCTATCGCCGGTCTGATGATCACCACCGAAGCGATGGTTGCTGAACATCCGGAAGACAAGCCGTCTATGCCTGACATGGGCGGTATGGGTGGAATGGGCGGCATGGGCGGCATGATGTAGTGCGACGAGAGTCGCCTGCGAGGCACCTTGGTTCCTTTTGAATCAAGGTGTTAGCCCGGGGTTTAGGTGTGTTGAGCACCTGCCCCATCCTCTCACCCGGACTGTGAATGAGAGGAGCCGCTGCGGCGGTCAGTCCACCCATGTGACCCCGGTCGATGATGGCGTTTAGCTAAGCGCTTGAGACCACAGACTCGGTTCGTCTGTAAGCGAACCAACAACGCATGCAAAAAGAGAATCGGGCTTGTCCCGGTTCTCTGCATGTCCTCACCTTATGGCCTTTTGCCATGCCACTTCGTGCTTGTTCATCCGCCCGGATAGTGTGGAGCACAGATACGATCACCACGGCTCAATCGAGTCACTGATCTAACCTCGCAGCGATGCAAGCTGTAACGATGATTGTTCGGCGCATTTAGCTGATGCGTAGTGAACCTGCTGTTCAGCCAGTTGTAGCCTAGGGATAGTGCGATTCCAGTAATGGAGTGGTGCGAAGCTTCCTGACAATGTAGCCCCGTTTTTCGGTGTGTGCGGCCCGTGAGGGTGCGTGCATGGATCCTGCGAGTGACAACGCGGGTGAGGTGCTAGGCTGGGAGGTATGGTTAACGTATGTGAACTGCTGATAAATACCGTCAACCGCAAGGAGCCAAAGTCACTGACAGGCTTCAACCAAAATGGTGCGTAGCTGGTTAATCCTTTTACATCTGGGATTACGCTGACAACAAAGCTACCGGTAGATAGGCAGAACCTAACCCTCTCGTGTCATCGTTATGGAACTCGGTAAGCCCGTACATCTGCCCATCGGGCAAGTAAGCCGTAAGGCAAACTGTTGGATGTGCGGGTAAAGGATGCCAGAAAAAGCGAATGCCTGGCTGTAATGGCTAGGATAGGGGTTCGAACTTTGCCCTGACCGGAAACGGTGCCCACTTCTGGCAGGTCTTTACTCGCGTAACGTCCTGTAAAGTCTCTAAATCGAAGTCAGGCTTTGGCCTTGGCTTCACTCATCGACGCCCTTGTGGGGATGCATAATTCCCGCAAGGGGTTACTGCGTCTTCAGTCATTCAGGGGTGGTCAAACCTAGGAGGACTGCAAGATGAGTATATCAACCACGATTGACGTACCTGCGTCTTCCCACTCCGCCAACTGGCACGGTATTGACTGGGAAACCTGTCATATCAGGGTGAGAGGACTACAGGTGCGCATCGCGAAGGCGGCCAGTAATCAGCAGTGGCGTAAGGTTAATAGCCTGCAGCGCTTGCTGGTTCGCTCGTTTTCGGCCAAAGCTCTGGCTGTGAAACGGGTGACGGAAAACCGGGGACGGAAAACCCCCGGCATCGATGGCGAAACATGGGACACCCCCGAGACCAAATGGAATGCTGTATTTCGATTAGTGCGGAAGGGCTATAAGCCTAGACCGCTACGTCGCGTATATATCCCGAAGTCAAATGGCGCTCGTCGTCCTTTGGGGATTCCGACAATGCTGGACCGAGCCATGCAGGCGTTATACCTGTTAGCGCTTGAGCCGGTGTCGGAGACCACGGCAGATCGTAATTCCTATGGCTTTCGTCCCTTGCGCTCTACGGCCGATGCAATTGAGCAGTTGTTCATCAACCTCAGTCGCAAGAGTTCGGCTCAATGGGTGTTGGAAGGCGATATAAAAGGGTGTTTCGACAACATCAGTCATGACTGGCTGGTTGCTCATGTCCCTCTGGACCGGGTGATCGTCAGAAAATGGCTAAAGGCAGGATACATGGAATCCGGCCAGTTATTCCCAACCGAGGCGGGGACTCCACAAGGAGGTATTATCTCGCCGGTGTTGGCCAATATTGCGCTTGATGGTCTGGAAGAGGAGTTAGAAGCCCGATTCGGGAAGAAAAACACCAAAGCCAGCTACAAGACAAAGGTCAACTATGTGCGTTATGCGGATGACTTCGTCATTACCGGCATCTCGAAAGAGCTGCTGGACAGCGAGGTAAAGCCTGTTGTTGAAGCCTTCATGGCGGAACGTGGGTTAACCTTGTCGGCGGAAAAAACACTGATTACGCATGTGTCGGAAGGGTTCAACTTTCTGGGTCAGAATATCAGGCAATATGGGGGCAAGCTGCTAATCAAGCCTGCTCACAAGAACCTGAAGCAGTTTCTGGCCAAGATCCGGCAAGTGGTGAAGGACAACAAAACGGTCCCGGCCTGGTTGTTGATAGATATGCTCAATCCGATGATTCGGGGTTGGGCTAACTATCACAGGCATATCGTGGCCAAGGAAACCTTCAACTACGTGGATTATCGTATCTGGAAGCTGCTGTGGCAGTGGTGCAAGAGGCGGCATCTAAATCGCCGTAAACGCTGGGTCAAAGCGAAATACTTTAAGCGCGTTGGGAAACGCAATTGGGTGTTCGCGGAGCAGTACCCCAGCGGCAAACTTGCCACATTGATATACGCAGCTGACACGCCGATCAAGCGGCACACTAAGATGAAAGCGGACGCGAATCCGTACCTACCGCAGTTCGAAAGCTACTACGAGCAACGCTTGGAGTATGCGTGGAGAAACTCGGAACAGGGCAAGCGGAAGACCTATATGCTTTGGAGTCGACAGCAGAAGCGTTGCCCGATGTGCAAGCAGTACATCACGTTCGAGACCGGGTGGAACATTCACCATGTTATTGAGCGGCACAAGGGTGGTAGCGACAAGCTGGAGAACTTGGTGTTGTTGCATCCGAATTGCCATCGGAAGCTGCACGCTTTGGGCTTTCACTTGAAAACTGATCAATCTATCACCATGTTATTTGTTCAGTCTGGTGATAAGAGGTTGGGATATGGAAAACAAGTGTAGTCTGAAAGTTGTGAGCGATAAGTCTGGTAAAGTACTAAGCGGTACTGCGGCGATCTTGCATGCAACGAGTCGTGAAGGTGGCTTCGACGCCTACATGACGAAATTTGCGGAAAAGGTGGCTAAAGAAGCACTGAGCCAGCATCTCGACGAGCAGAGAAAGCCTCGACTTCGTAGCATTGGCTGAACTTAGCTGCGAGAATAGGTGCTATCTGCTAAGGCCGTCGGTCTTCCTCACAGAGGAGGGCTTCTAAAGGCTTGAGCCGTATGCGGGGAAACTCGCACGTACGGTTCTTAGGGGAGGGGTGGCCAGCAATGGCTGCTCCTTACCCGACATCGCCCCCGCCGTAATGCTGAAAAGCCCCGCTTTTGCGGGGCTTTTTCGTATCAGGTAAACCTGCTAGTGTGATTTTTCCAGCCTGTACGGAATAGAAAACAACGATGAGTGAACGTAAAGAACCCGGGCTCAATCTATCGGGACTGGATGTCCAGGAAACTGATCGCAGACCGGCTCCCACAGCAAAACGCCCGACAGTCCCGGTTGCTGATAAACCGCGTGGCGGCAGTTTTCTGCTGACGTTAATATTGTTGGTGCTCGCTGCAGGCGGTGCAGGTTTGGCGTACTGGACGGTAGGACTGAAGCAGGCGCTAGATGAGCAGGGCGCCGAGCTTGCCAAGGCGCAGGCCCGTATTGCCGAAATGGCCGAGATGCTGGCGCTGACCAGTGATACTGCCAGCCAGTCGGGACAGACCCTGATGGGACGCATCGGGCAACTTGAAAGTCGCGCAGGTGAGAAATACGAACATTTCGATTCGGAGATCGCCAAGCTCTGGACCGTAGCGTACCAGCGGAACAAACCTCAGTTGGAAGAGCAGAAAAAGGCGCTTGAGACGCAGGCTGCCGAGCTCTCGGAGCTGAAGCAGCAACTGGCCGCAGCCGGTGATAAAGTAACCAAGCTGAATGCCAGCGTTGATGCAGGAAAAGGTGATCTCGGCACCCTCAAAAAGCAGGTTGCAGGGCTCGAGAAGTCGATGGCGGAGCAGGCTGATAAGTTGAAGGCGGTCAGCACCGATACCGGGTTTGCCTTGTCACTTGAGAAAGATGAGCGGGTGAGCGCTCAGCAGGCGTTGTCAGCCCGTATCGACAAGCTCAGTCAGAGCTCTCAGAGTAGTGCAGGCCTTGGGCAGCGTATCGCGTCTATCGAGCAGTCCATACAGGCGATCGACGGTTCGCGTCGGCAGTTCAGCCAGAGTCTTTTGCAGTTGCGCGATCAGATCAACCAATTGCAGCGTCGGGTTGATGCCCGCTAGAAGCCCGAGTGTTGTACTCGGATTTGCGTCCGCCGGGGTTCGGCGGCACAATAGCCGGTTTCCAAAAAGAGGTGATTGTCGAGCGTAGATGAACATTCGTGCTTTTTTTGCGCTGCCGATCCCGGATCGAATCTCCCGGGCTCTGGCGGACTACGCCGATACGTTGTGTGAATACGATCGCGGGCTTGATGCGCATTGGGTCGATTCCGCCGGTTACCATCTGACACTCTGTTTCCTGAACGAGATAACGCTCGATCAGGTTCAGATGCTTGAGAGGGCGGTGGCTCAGGCGCTGGATGATATCCCCAGCTTCCAGTTGAATCTGGATACGCTGGACTATTATCCGGTCAATACGCGCCTTGCTGTGATCGCTGCGCTGACCAGTGATCCCGCCCCGCTTGCCGCTTTGCAGGAACGCTTGGCACAGGTGGTGAAGGATAGTGGCATCGATTATCACGAGAAAGGATTTCGGCCACATGTGACATTGGGACGACTGCCTTCGGACAACCGCTTTGAAGCGCCGGAGTGCTGGCCTGTGCTGCGTGAAGTGGTGCCGGTGGACTCGGTTGTGCTGTTCCAAAGTCGCCCAGGTGAGCGTGGCTCTATCTACACACCTCTTTTCGAAACCCGTCTGCCTGCGCCGTGGGCAGCCTCTGAATCCAAAGATCTGGTTAACGATGCGAACGCCTGAACTCCTGTCCCCGGCGGGGACATTGAAAAACATGAAGTATGCATTCGCTTATGGTGCGGATGCAGTTTACGCCGGCCAGCCGCGCTATAGTCTGCGGGTGCGCAATAACGACTTTACCCACGACAATCTGGCCGAAGGCATTCGGGTTGCACACGAGCTCGGCAAGAAGTTTTTCGTGGCCAGCAACATCATGCCGCATAACTCCAAACTGACCACCTATATGCGTGATATCGATCCGGTGGTCGAGATGGGGCCGGATGCATTGATCATGTCCGATCCGGGTCTGATCATGATGGTCAAGGACAAGTATCCGGATCTGCCGATCCATCTGTCAGTTCAGTCCAATACCATGAACTGGGCGTCGGTGAAGTTTTGGCATCGCGCCGGTATCGAGCGCATCATTCTCTCCCGCGAACTGTCGCTGGAAGAGGTGGCAGAGATTCGAGATCGCTGTCCGGAGATGGAGCTTGAAGTGTTTGTACACGGCTCGCTGTGTATCGCTTATTCAGGTCGTTGCCTGCTGTCAGGCTATATCAACCATCGTGACCCCAACCAGGGTACGTGCACCAATACCTGCCGTTGGAAATACGATGCTCATGAGGCAAAGGAGGACGATGCTGGCGATGTGGTGCCGGTTCAGTCCTTTGACCCGACTGCAGAGGCGAAGCCTGCGTTGGGTGAGGGTAAGCCGACCGATAAGATCTTCCTGTTGCAGGAGGAAACCCGTCCCGGTGAATACATGCCCGCGTTCGAAGATGAACACGGCACCTATATCATGAACTCCAAGGATCTTCGCGCCATCCAGCATGTGCATAAGCTGGCCGAGATGGGTGTCGATTCGCTGAAAATCGAAGGGCGTACCAAGTCGCATTACTACGTTGCACGTACCGCTCAGGCTTATCGCCAGGCGATCGACGACGCTGTGGCCGGCAAACCGTTCGACATGGGTTTGATGGATGTATTGGAGAACCTGGCCAACCGCGGTTACACAGAAGGTTTCTACCGTCGCCATGTCCATGATGAATATCAGAACTACGAAACCGGCAACTCGGTGGGTGTTCATCAGCAGTTCGTCGGTGAAGTGCTCGAACATGACGCCCAGCGTGGAACGTTGACGATCGACGTGAAAAACCGGTTCGAAAAAGGCGATACGCTGGAGCTGATGACACCTGTCGGAAACCGTCGTTTCAAGCTCTCCGAGCTGTACGACAAGAAGGGGCAGGCGGTGGATGCCGCGCCGGGCTCCGGTCATCGTGTCACGATTCCGCTCGATTTCGACACCGATATGCAATACGCCTTGCTGATGCGTGATCTGCCCAATGCGCCGCCGCGCTAGTCTGTAATGTCTGGAAGTGTCATCATTCGGGAGCCTTAGTGGCTCCCGAACTGTTTTCAGCAACCTGCACGGCCCATTTACATTGAACACGATTCAGAACAAATACACCTTCCTGCATGCATTGCGCCCGTTCTCTTTCGGTGTGGCGGTCACCACTTGCCTGATCGGGATTACGGCGGCCTGGCAAGAGGGGGTTCTGATACCGTTAAATGCGTTACTGGTAGTCATTGGCGGGCTGTTGCTGCAGTCCGGCGTTAACCTGATTAACGACTACTCCGATATCGAGCTATTAAGCGGTGAGGAGGGCAGCGCCTGCCTGATAGCGGCTATACGCCGAAACTTTCGTGCAGGTATCGGGTGTTTCCTATTGGCCACCCCGCTGGGGTTGTATCTAGTGGCCGATCGCTCGATGGCTCTGCTTGGGTTGTTCGCGCTCGGGCTAGCCGGTGCACTGGGCTATACCCTGAACCCTGTCAACTACAAGTCACGCGGGTTGGCCGTGGTGCTCGTGTTTTGGTTGATGGGGGTTTTTATGGTGGTGGGTAGCTATGTTGCCGTGGGAGGGGTATTGAACAGGGCGATCATCGCTCAGTCGATACCGATCAGCCTGCTCGTATCGCTGCTGCTGTTGAGTAACGAGTTGCGGGATTACGAGAGCGACAGGGATCAGGGGCTTAAGACATTGACGGTCAGGGCCGGTTTTACGCAGGCTAAGCGGTTGTACTGGTTGCTGATGGCCTCGACTCTTATTGCTTGCCTGGTGCTTTGGGTCTCCGGTCTGCTTGCTACGCCCTGGCCGTTGCTGATATCGCTACCCTTTATGATTCGCCCCCTGCGTTACCTGAATACGTCTGCGGAGCAGCGTCGACCGCTGACGCCGGCAACCGGTCAATTAGTCATGGTGTTTGGTCTGTTGTTCTGTTTTGCCTTGAACTGACCCCCTCCGTTAGTTGAATAGCCGCAGTCATCCGGTCATTAACTGGTGTATAATGCCGCCCCAACCGAAGGGGTGGAAAGCCTGTCAATGTTGAACGCCCCGACCCTCAACATAGAGCCTTAAAGGCCCGAGTCTGAATGGAGAGTCCCGAATGAGCGTTATTCGCCAGGATGATTTCATCAGCAGCGTTGCAGATGCGCTGCAGTTCATCTCCTACTACCACCCGATCGATTTTATCCAGGGTGTGCATGAAGCCTACTTGAAGGAGCAGAACCCGGCGGCGAAGGACGCCATGGCGCAGATTCTGATTAACTCCCGCATGTGCGCCGAAGGCCGCCGTCCGATCTGTCAGGATACCGGTATCGTGACCGTGTTCCTGAAAGTCGGGATGAACGTGCAGTGGGATGCCAAGATGTCCGTGACCGATATGGTCAACGAGGGCGTGCGCCGTGCTTACCTGAATCCGGATAACGTACTGCGTGCCTCCATCCTGGCCGATCCGGCCGGCAAGCGCCAGAACACCAAGGACAATACCCCGGCCGTTATTCACTACGAGATCGTAGAGGGTGATGAGGTTGAGGTGCATGTGGCAGCCAAAGGTGGCGGCTCCGAGAACAAGTCCAAGATGGTGATGCTGAACCCGTCTGACAGCATCGTCGACTGGATCGTCAAGACTGTGCCGACCATGGGTGCAGGCTGGTGTCCGCCGGGTATGCTCGGTATCGGAATCGGCGGTACTGCAGAGAAAGCCGCGGTACTGGCGAAAGAGTCGCTGATGGATCCGATCGATATCCACGAGTTGCGTGAGCGCGGCCCGCAGAATCGTGTCGAAGAGCTGCGTCTGGAAATTATGGATGCCGTCAACGCGCTGGGCATCGGTGCTCAGGGCCTCGGCGGTTTGACCACCATCCTCGATGTGAAGATCAAGGACTACCCGACTCACGCCGCCTCCCTGCCGGTGTGTATGATTCCGAACTGTGCCGCTACCCGTCATACTCACTTCACGCTGAACGGTAACGGCCCGGCCGTACTGACCCCGCCGAGCCTGGACGAGTGGCCGGAGGTGACCTTCGAGGTTGGCGCCAACACTCGCCGTGTAAATCTGGACGAGATCACCCCGGAAGCGGTGAAAGAGTGGAAGGTGGGCGAGACCATCCTGCTCAACGGCAAGATGCTAACCGGCCGTGATGCGGCTCATAAGCGTATGGTCGAGATGTTGAACAACGGTGAAGAGCTGCCGGTGGATCTGAAAGGCCGCTTTATCTACTACGTCGGCCCGGTTGATCCGGTTCGCGATGAGGTTGTAGGTCCGGCAGGCCCTACTACCTCCACCCGCATGGACAAGTTCACCCGTCAGATTCTGGAGAGCACAGGTCTCTTGGGCATGATCGGCAAGTCCGAGCGTGGTCCGATTGCAATTGATGCAATCAAGGACAATCAGGCGGTCTACCTGATGGCGGTCGGCGGTGCGGCTTATCTGGTGTCCAAGGCGATCACCCATGCTGACGTTCTGGCCTTCCCGGAGCTGGGTATGGAAGC
Organism: Marinobacterium lacunae; assembly: GCF_000705555.1. Classification (GTDB taxonomy): domain Bacteria; phylum Pseudomonadota; class Gammaproteobacteria; order Pseudomonadales; family Balneatricaceae; genus Marinobacterium_D; species Marinobacterium_D lacunae. Next base: position 267,958 of record NZ_JMQN01000040.1, on the reverse strand, counting down.
GATCTACGAGTTCGAGGTCAAGGACATGCCGGTGACGGTAGCTGTCGATACCTCTGGCGAGTCCGTTCACACCACCGGTCCCGCCAAGTGGAAGGATATCATCGCGCACAGCGCCTGATCGTCGTCTCTTGCAAACCAAAACCCCGGCTTAGGCCGGGGTTTTGTATTTGGAGCAACCGCTTTCGGGCGAGAGCGGCTTGATCTGCATCAACCGGACCCTGCAAACAGTACTGAAGTACTAAGGTGTTCATGCTGCACCGCGGCATATAGTTGACCTATCCGTTAACAACTTTCCGAGGTGTGTCCCATGACTATTCGATGGATAGCTGCACTTTCCTTAAGCGCGTTGGTTGCAGCACCGGTTGCACTGGCTGACAGTGATGAGCAGGAAGCGATGATTGCCGCAGGTCGAGCGGTGTTCCACAAATGTGAAGCCTGTCACACGCTGGATCCGGCCAAGAACGGCTTTGGACCGAATCTGCACGGCGTAGTCGGGCGTGAGGCCGGTACTATTCCTCGCTTTGCCTATTCAGATGCGTTGAAAAACTCCGGTATTACCTGGACCGAAGACAATCTGCGTAAATGGGTTGCCGATAATGAGGCGCTGGTGCCGGGTACTCGCATGCGCCACGTTTCGGTGACCGACCCAGTCGAGCAGGACTACCTAATCGCCTTTCTTAAGTCACTGAAATAAAGCGACATTGCGCATGGGAGCGGTTCTGTAGAGGCGCTCCCGCCTTCCGAGTGGCGTGCAAGCCGTTCAGTTGCGTGTGCAGAGATGAATGCCGGGCAGGCTGCTGACGCTCTCAACTCTATTTCTTCCTTGCTGCTTAGCACGATAGAGCGCTGCGTCTGCTTCCCTCAAGATCGCCTCGGGCGGGTATAGCCGGGTATTGTTTACATGTATAAGCCCTGCGCTGACTGAAAGCTCAATCGGCTCATCGTGCTCGGAGCGTATGCTCAGTTCGGTACATGCCTGACGTATCTTTTCGGCAATGTTCTGTGCGCTCTCAAAGGTGATCTCCGGCAGTATCAGCGCAAACTCCTCGCCGCCGTATCGCGCCGCCATTTCGCCGGACCGCTGACTGAACTGTTTAAGCAAGTCGGCAAATGCCTTTAGGCAGTCGTCGCCGAGCAGATGACCGTACCGGTCGTTAATACACTTGAAATGATCGAGATCGAACAGAACCAGTCCCAAGGAGTGTCCATGTCGACTGGACCGGTCATATTCGCTTTGCAGGGCAGTGTCGAAGCAACGTCGGTTTTTCAGCCCCGTCAGACCGTCTATTTGAGATAACTCCCTTAGCTCGGCATTGGTGTTGTGTAGCTCGGTGGCCACCTCGCCATATCGCCACACGCTTTGCACGATAGCGTTGAGCTCCGAAAATAACGGTCGACAGGTATCAGGAGGTAGCGGCGTGCCAAGTCCGACGCTATCCAGTGCCCGGGTTGCGTGAAGAATCGGTTTTAGAACCAGAACATGGAAGCAGATTACGGACACGGTACCCAGCAGGGCAAATATCGATAGCAGTATCTGTGTATAGGTTCTGACCTGAAGTGCATCGCTTTCTACCCTCTCTGCCAGCTGTTGGGTTTTCAGCGCGGCATCGCTGTTCAGCATGCCCGATAACGTTTGCTGGGCGGCAAGCGCTTGCACGTGAATCTGGCGGGTTTGTTCGATCAGTACCTGCATCTGTGTCAATGACCGACTCTGCCGTTGCAGCAGTGAGAGATACTGGTTGATGGCTGTCTGTTGAAGCGGCTCGTCGGCAGCTAAGGCAGACAACGAGTCTATGATAGAAGTTATCTCCTGTTGCAGATGCCCCCAATCCGAGTTGTGTATGGACGTGTCTGTAGTGGATGCAGCGAATCGGCTGATGGCGTGGCTTTGCCGGTAGAAAGGGCTCTCCAGCATCAAAGATGGCGCGAGCGACTCATAGAGTTCAAGTTCGGATTCTGCCAGCTTATTCAGCGACTGCTGGATCTGACGCTGCTGCTGGCGGATCTCGATGAGTGCGAGCAGCTTTGTAATGACATCGTCCGCCTGGCGATTGATCTGTTCGTCAGCCTCAAGTGCAAGGCCGTGGACCAGCACCTGTGCCTGCAGTCGGGCCTGGCGAGCGATAAGCGGATCTTCGACCCAGAACACAGTGTTGATATAGCTGTGCAGCAGCTCTGCACGTTCGCCGTTGTGGCGCCAGCGTGTGATCTGCGGCAACTGCTCCTCACTCGTCTGACGGGCCTTTTTGACGATGCCATCCAGCAAGGGAGTCGACAGCCAGACCGCCAAGCCGCCCATTAGCATAAGGAGTACGACTCCGACATACAGGGTGGTAGCAAGGCTGATCTGTATCCTGCCGGGGAATAAGACTGAAGTTTTGTCCGTCCGCATGGTTCAGCCCCTTTCAGTAGATACTGAACGGAAAGTATTTGCGGTTGATTTGGTCGTAAGTGCCGTTGAGGCGAAGTTGCTCAAGGGCGCGGTTTATCTCCTCCCGAAGGACTTGGTCGCCTTTTTTGACTGCAATATGAGCCTTGCTCTGCAGCTCGGGGGATTTGACGGGATCGCCTACGAAATCCATCCCGGCCGCCATCGCCTGTGGCCGTTCCAGAAAATCGAGCAGGTTAGTGGTGTCGGAGAGGACAAAGTCCACTTTCCCCTCCAGCAGCATTTGTAACGCCTGCGGCATATTATCGGTGAGTATGACGCGGCTGAGTGTGTAGTGCTTGTTAAGAAAATCTGCCTGAATGGTGGCCCGTGCGGTAGCCAGGGACTTGCCCATCAACGCTGTAGGTGTGGTATCGGTAACCTCGGGACGACCGGCAAAGATGGAGTGTGACTGGTAATAATAGTCGGTGAAATCCACCTGCGCTTCGCGTTCCCGGGTTTTGGCCATGCTGGCAACGACCATATCGAGCTTGCCGGCTTGGAGCTCATCGAGCAGATCTGTCCAGGCCACGGCCTTGATGTCGCATGTCCGTTCGAGGGCCTGACACAGGGCGCGTGCGATATCGACATCGAAGCCTGCCAGTTGTCCCGTGCTGTCAAAATAGCTGAAGGGAGGGTAGGCGCCTTCGGTCGCAACCCTGAGTGTCTCGCCAACTGAACTGCTGCTCCAGAATAGAGCCGCGAGCAACAGATAGATCTGAGCATAACGCCCGCGTTTCGACATTCCTTTGTCCCCGTGCCGTGAGCTAATTGGCTGATAGGTCAATTTTAAACCGGCAGCGGGAGATTGTCTTTGAGCGCTTCTAATTATCTTGCGTCAGGTGATGAGCGCAGATACTTCAGGACTGCCAGAAGCGCTTATTCCCCTCGCGCGCAGCATCCGCTTTCGAAAGGCCAAGATCTTTGAGCATATGACTCTCGAGTGCTAATAGCTGTTTACGTTGGCGTTGCTGCTGCTGTAGCTGACGTAACCGACGGTAGGCGGACCGGATAAGCTGTGTGAAAAACATCGTGCTCTCCCTGGTGGTTGTTGATTTCAGGGAGCAGATTAAGAAAATATGGAATAGGTATACAGATTCAGATATAAAGAATTTTTAGTATACAGATTGCTGTATTTTCTATCTGTATATCATTTTATAAGCATAACTGTACTGGTTTATTTTAATATTGGTGTTCACTGATGAAATTGTACGAGGGGCTCGCGGATTATCTTCGTCAGCGCATAGAGCAGGGGTTTGTAGCGGGTGGCGAGAGAATGCCATCGATTCGTGCCCTTAGCCGTGAGCATGGCGTGAGCATTACCACGGTTCAGGAAGCCTATCGGCAGCTCGAAGATGCAGGGTTAGTGGAGTCCAGGCCGAAGTCGGGGTACTTCGCCAGACTGCGTTCAACCACGCCCGATCTACCACAGGTAAGCCGGCCTGTACGCCGCCCCATAGAAGTTTCCCAGTGGGAGGATGTGCTTAACATACTGGGGGCTGAGGCACCCTCGAAGCTGTTCTCTCTGGGGCATGCCATGCCCGATCTGGCCGGTGCCACACTCAAGCCTCTATTGAAACTCTGGTCGATGCAGGCGCGTAGAAGCGACATGAGGGGCTTGGAGTATGACAGCCTGCGGGGTACGGAGGAGTTGCGTACCCAGGTCGCGCGCTTGGGGGACCACTCTGGATGTCAGTTGCATCCGGACGAGCTCATCATAACTACCGGTTGCCAGGAGGCGCTGTTCTGCGCGCTTCGCGCCGTAACAGAGCCGGGGGATATCGTTGCCGTGGACTCTCCCTGCTTTTACGGTGCCATGCAGGCGATCAAGGCCAACGATCTCAAGGTGATGGAGATACCGACCCATCCTGAAAGCGGCTTGAGCATCGAGGCGCTTGAGTTGGCGATGGAGCAGTGGCCTATCAAGGCGCTGGCGGTGACGCCTACCTGTAACAATCCGCTTGGCTACTCCATGCCCGACTCGCGCAAGCGTGAGCTTCTGCTGCTGGCGCAGCGGTTCGATATCGCCATCATTGAAGATGATATCTACGGCGATCTGACCTATGCATGGCCAAGACCGCGTACGATCAAGGCGTTTGATACCGATGGAAGGGTCCTGTTGTGTAGCTCGTTTTCGAAGACGCTTGCCCCGGGGTTGAGGCTGGGATGGATAGCTCCAGGGCGTTATCGTAGCCAGGTGATTCACAACAAGTTTGTTTCCACGGCGGCTTCCAGCACTCTGTCCCAGTTGGCGGTCGCTCAATTTATTGCCGAAGGGGGATATGAGCGGCATCTGCGCAAGGTGAGAGCGCAGTACCAGCGTTACCGTGATCAGATGGTCAGTTGGCTTGAAGAGCATTTTCCGCCGGGTATCCGAATCAGCTATCCACAGGGGGGGTACCTGCTCTGGGTAGAATTTGCCCGGGAAGTGGATTGCGTCGAACTCAACCGTGAACTCAGCGACAGACAGTTCAGAATCGCGCCTGGCGTGCTGTTTTCGGCTACAGGCAAGTACCGCAACTGTATGCGGTTGAACTTCGTCAATGGCGTGGATGCTCAAACGGAGGAGGCGCTCTGTGTGCTGGGCGATATGATTCGGCAGCGCTACCCCGACTAGGAGGCGATGCAGCGGTTACGGCCTGCTGCTTTGGCTTGATAGAGCGCTTGATCGGCACTGTGAAGGATGGTTTCCAGTGACTCTCCCTCTCTGGCGAGATGGCTGCCTGCGCTGAGCGTTATGCTGACGGGTTCCTGATCGCCACCATAGAATACCTGATGCGCTTCGACAGCCTCTCGTACGCGTTCACAGAGTTGGTGTACAAGGTCGCGTTGCTCGGTTTGAATCAGCACCAGAAACTCGTCTCCGCCCCAGCGAGCGGCACTGTCGTAGGGGCGGATGACGGAGCGTATCTGCTGTGCAACGCCAACCAGTATCCGGTCCCCCGCTTCATGTCCGAACCGGTCGTTTACGTCCTTAAAACCATCCAGATCAAGCCAGATTAGGCCAAAGGCGCGACCCTCGCGCTCGAGCTGCTCGGTTTGACTTTCCAGTCGCTCCTGCATGCCACGTCGGTTCAACAGGTCAGTGAGAGGGTCTGTCTTGCTTTGTAGTTCTAGCGCCTTGGTTCGCTCCAAAACCTTGGTTTCCAGCTCTTCCCGGGACCGTTGAACGGCGTGTGCCATGGTCTGGAAATGTGTTGTAAGGCGGCCGATCTCACTCTTTGAGGATATCGGTGCGAGGGTCGAGGGCGCGTGGCCCTGCCGGATTTCATCCATCGCTGATTCAAGCTGTCCAAGAGGCCGGATGACGAAACGGCTCAATGCGATGTGCAACATGAATAAACTGATTAACAGCATCAGGCCGAAGCTCAGTAGAATACCGGTGAAGTGGCTCAGTGGCAGAATAACATCGAGGTCGAGTAGGGTTATTTCATACCAGCCAATCTCGGGCAGGTAGGCGATGCCTGCGAGATGACGGCGGTTATCGATGGTAACGAATCGGCTCAGCACTTGATCCGGCGTTTTTGCCAGCTGTTGCATCAGCTCCCGAACCGCCTGCCTGTCTTCGTGGTCTGAAAAGAGCCTGTCGACCGTTTTTTTGTCGGCACTGGCTTTGGTGATCGAGGCGAAGTCGATCAGGTTCTGGTCACGAAAAAGCTGAATGGCACCATCATGATCGATGAACAGGCGGGTGATGCCGGGATCTGTCGGATCGACTACATCATTGAGAAAATGGGTTAAGTCCAGGCCGGTGCCCGCCACGCCCAGAATACGCTCTCCATCGCGCATCAGCATGTCGATCCAGAGTTTGGTGACGCCCAGTTCGACGTCTGGGTTGACGTTCAGGTGCATATCGCGATTTTGCTGCACAATGTCGTAAAACCAGCGGTCGGCAGAGCGCTCTGGGTCCAGCGTATAGCGATACTGTTGGTCGGCGTACTCGTTTTCGGCGTTATTGTGGTAGTAGCGACCCGAGTCGAGCAGCGCAACGAAGTAGCTGTGGTCGCTGAAGTTGCGGCGGAAAGTCTCCATCTCGGTGATCGCTTTCTGGGTCAGCGTGTCGTCCGAGGGGTTGTGCGCCCACTCCAGTAGCTGCTGCGAAGTTGCAAATTGGCGTGACAGGGCGATTTCTCGCAGAATTGGCTGCAATGTACGGCCCTTGTCGTACAGCACCTGTTTTTCGGCATAGCGGGTAGCCCACTCTTCGACGATGGACTCGGATAACTGGCGAACCAGAACCCATACGATGGCCGCCGCGATGACAAAGAGGGCGAGCATCAAAAGCATGAATCGGGTTTTGAGATTCATCGCGGATCCTGAGCGGGTAGAGAATGTTGATCATATTAACAGGATCAAACCTCCGGTTATTTTACACATTGGTATTGTGTGAGGCAGTCAACTTACACACAGAGGTGACAGTGATACTGAAACGCAAGAGAAAAACGACACGACGCCCTCGCAGTTTGTTCGTGCGCGTACGCAACGGATTGCTGTGGCTGTTCGGCGGCAGTTTCGCCCTGTTGCTGTCGCTTCTCGTATTGATGCGTTACGTCAATCCACCTGTGTGGAGTTGGCAGTTGCACAGGATGATCAATCCTCCGGCGGGATATCCCGATCAGGTGCGTCATCAATGGCGCGATCTCGATACGATTCCGCGATCGGTGCAGTTGGCGGTTATCGCCTCCGAGGACCAGCGTTTTCCGTTGCACTCCGGCGTCGACACCAAGGCGATCGGTCAGGCGTTGGAGGAGGCGCTAGAGGGCGAGCGCCTGAGGGGCGCCAGTACGCTGACACAACAGACGGCGAAGAACCTGCTGTTGTGGCCGGGTCGGGACTGGCTTCGAAAGGGCTTGGAGTTACCGCTTGCGCTGCTGCTGGAGCTGGTGTGGGGAAAAGAGCGCATCCTTGAGGTGTACCTCAATATTGTGGAGTTTGGGCCCGGTGTATACGGCGTCGCAGCGGCCAGTGAGTACTGGTTCAATAAGCCAGTGTCCCAGTTGACGCCGTCACAGGCCGCGCGCCTGGCTGCGATTCTGCCAAATCCCTGGCAATACAGCGCCGAGCCACCGAGCCGATACGTCCTCAAGCGTAGTTACTGGATTGAACGCCAGATGTCGCAGCTGGGTTTTTCCTGGCTGTCGCCGCTTCATGATTGAATACCCGAGCAAACAGGTCGGAAGTATGCGCTCTCTGAGGTATAATGCTTCCGGCCTTCCGCTATAAACCCGGTTAATCTTTATGCATACCTCGACACCTGTTCACCAGCTCGCTCCTGCGTCGACTGGACGCTCATCCGCTTCTTTTCTGCCGGTGTCCCGTCAGGAGATGGACGCATTGGGCTGGGACGCCTGCGATATCATCATCGTCACGGGGGATGCCTATGTGGATCATCCCTCCTTCGGCATGGCGATTATCGGCCGCTTGCTCGAGGCTCAGGGATTTCGTGTCGGAATTATCGCGCAACCAGACTGGCACAGTGCCGATGCCTTTCGGGCATTGGGAAGGCCGCGCCTGTTCTTCGGTGTTGCCGCTGGAAACATGGATTCGATGATCAACCGTTATACGGCTGATCGTAAGAAACGTTCGGACGATGCCTATACACCGGGTGGTATGGCGGGCAAGCGTCCGGATCGTGCCAGTCTTGTATACAGTCAGCGCTGTCGTGAGGCGTACAAGGATGTACCGATAATCCTCGGTGGAATCGAGGCGTCGCTGCGCCGCATTGCGCATTACGACTACTGGCAGGACAAGGTGCGCCGATCAATCCTGCTGGATGCCCGGGCAGATCTCCTGTTATACGGTAATGCCGAGCGGGCCGTCGTTGAGTTGGCTCATCGTTTGTCAGCGGGCGAGCCGATCGAGCGAATTACCGATATCAGGGGGAGTGCGTTTATTCGCAAAGATACCCCTGACGACTGGATGGAGATAGATTCCACCCGCATCGACCGTCCGGGCAAGATCGACAAGATTATCAACCCTTACGTTAACACCCGCGATCTGCCCCAGTGCGAGCTGGAGAAGCAGCAGGGTGACGCGGCCGTCGAAACAGACGATACACAGGTTCTCCATATTGAACCGTCTCCTCGGCAGCGTCTTGATCGCAGCCGGACCGTGATCCGCATTCCTTCGTTTGAAAAGGTCAGCCGCGACCCGGTGCTCTATGCCCATGCCAGTCGGGTCCTGCATCTCGAGACCAATCCGGGCAACGCCCGCGCGTTGGTACAGTTGCACGGTGATCAGGAGGTCTGGCTGAATCCGCCGCCGATCCCTCTGAGCATGGAGGAGATGGATTATGTCTTCGATCTGCCTTACGCGCGCGTACCGCACCCGAGCTATGGGAAGCAGGAGATACCGGCGTATAAAATGATCCGGTTTTCGGTCAATATCATGCGCGGTTGCTTTGGCGGTTGCACCTTCTGCTCTATTACCGAGCATGAGGGCAGAATCATTCAAAACCGCTCTCAGCACTCGATCATCCGCGAGATCGAGCAGATTCGCGATAAGGTGCCGGGCTTTACCGGCGTGATTTCCGATCTCGGTGGGCCAACCGCTAACATGTATAGGCTGGCGTGCAGAAGCCCTGAGATTGAGGCGGCCTGCCGCAAGCCCTCATGTGTCTATCCGGGCATTTGTCAGAACCTCAATACCGATCATTCGGCGCTGACCACGCTGTATCGTGCGGCGCGCAAGCTAAAGGGTGTGAAGAAGATCCTGATCGCCTCGGGGCTGCGTTACGATCTTGCCGTCGAGGATCCAGAGTATGTGCGTGAGTTGGTAACACACCATGTCGGCGGTTACCTGAAAATTGCGCCCGAGCATACCGAGCGCGGGCCTCTCGACAAGATGATGAAGCCCGGTATCGGCACCTACGATGCGTTCAAGAGGATGTTCGAGCGTTTCTCGGCCGAGGCGGGCAAAGATCAGTACCTGATACCCTATTTTATCGCGGCGCATCCAGGTACAACCGATGAGGATATGATGAATCTCGCGCTTTGGCTTAAGCGCAGCGGTTTCAAGGCGGACCAAGTCCAGGCCTTCTATCCGTCACCGATGGCGACAGCCACTGCGATGTATCACAGCGGACGCAATCCGCTAAGGCGACTGAGTTACAAGAAAAGTGCCGAGAAAGTCGAAACGGTCAAAGGGGAGCGTCAGCGCCGTCTTCACAAGGCTTTTCTGCGTTGGCACGATCCTGATAACTGGCTGCTGCTGAGGGAAGCACTCAAGGAGATGGGGCGCGCGGATCTGATTGGTTCGGGCGAACATCAGTTGATCCCCGAGCATCAGGCCGAATCGGATTATGTTGCACCTCGACGCAAGAATTCCCACAAGTCTTCGCGGGCGGGCAAGGGGCGCATCCTGACCCAGCATACGGGCTTGCCGCCACGTCAAGACGGCGAGAAGGGCAAGGGGCGAAAGCCCGGCGGTGCCGGCGTATCAGGCAAAGCCAAACCTGCTTCGCGTCAGGCGGGCAAAGGGCGGGAACAGGGTAAGTCGGTTTCCGCCCGCAAGTCCCGTCGCGTATAAGGCTAAATACGGAATCGGCTGATCAGACGCTCAAGCTGCTCGGCCATCGCAGCCTGCTGTTCGGCCTGTCCGCTGAGCTCTCTTGCGTGTCCGCTGATCGTTTCTGCACTGCTGTCGATGCTCGAGATGCTGCGGCCAATATCGTTCATCGCCGTGGATTCCTCTTCAGCGGCGGCGGCAATCTGCATCGACAGTGATGCAATGTTATCCACTGCGCTGACGATTTCATCCAGCGCCTCGCTGACATCCCGAATTTGAACGGTGGTGGAGGCCATGTCGCGCTGGTTTTCCTCCATCAGGCGGCTGGCGTCCGCTGTTTGTGCCTGCAGTCGCTGGATGATCTCCTCAATCTGGGCGGTGGAGGCGTGGGTACGCTGTGCCAGCGTGCGCACTTCGTCCGCAACGACCGAGAAACCACGACCCTGCTCACCGGCACGGGCGGCCTCAATAGCGGCGTTCAAGGCCAGCAAATTGGTTTGCTCGGAGATCGAGTTGATGACATTGATAACCTCAGAGATGGTATCGCTGCTGCTTCTCAGTTCAGCCGTGATGTTACCGACCCTGGCAATATCGTCGCCAAGCCGCTGAATCGAGCCGAAGGCTGACTGCATTCGGCTGTGGCCCTCGGCGGCGAGTTCATTGGCCGAGCGTGCAACCTCGGATGCATTGGATGTGCTACCGGCGACATCGGCGATCGCCGTTGATACCTCTTCGATTGCGGCTGCAACCTGCACGGTTTCTGCATTTTGTGTTTTCAGGCTGCGTTCCGTCTGCTGCACAGTGTGACGGGTATTACGGGCCTCTTCACTGAGCAGGTGGCTGGCGTCATTTACTTCACGGATGGCGCTGGCAAAACCTTCAAGTGTGTGGTTGAGGTTGCGGGCCACGTCGCCGAGTTCGTCGCTTGAAATGACCTCGGCGCGCACGCTGAGGTCATGTTCGCTGCGCGCCTTGTCCATTGCGTGATCAAGCGAGAGCACCTGCTTGTTAACTGTATGGCTTATGCGCAGGGAAAGCCCACCAACGACCAGTAATGCACTGGCGAGCATCGCCAGCTCAACCCACATATTGAAGCTGGCCTGAGCATGATCGTTACGCGCCTGATCGATAAGGGCTCCGGCAATGATGTCTTCCATCTCTTTCATCAGGTTGATACGCGCGGTTGCGCGTTCGAACCAGTCTGTGCCACTGATGCCAAAGCCGCCTTCAGATGCTTTGTCGATGGCGGTCGAGCGGCGTTTCTCGACTTCACCGAAAGCGGACTGCTTACTGATCTGCTGCCATTTTTGTTTAAGCGCGTCAGATGCAGTTACTTCGAATTGGGACAGGTAGGTATTCTGTTCTGAGACAAGGGTCAGAAAACGGGCGAAGAGTCCTGGGGCAAACTGGTCGGCGGCAAAGGTGTTGCTTAGCACTGCTCGCTCTATGCCGGCACGCTCCTTGGCCTGCAGGAAAGCGAAGAAGGCGCTGGCTGTTCTGCTTAGGTCTGCACTGGTGCTGATAATAGACAGATCACCTGCGACGGAAAGGAGGTCTTTGTTGAGTCCGGTGTAATACCCGAGAGCATCTTTCAGTGCGATAGTGCGGGCATCGGTTGTCCGGCGCGTTGCGGAAAGCTGGCTCAGGCTGTTATCGATGCGGTTGAGTGTGTCGTTGATTTTGGCATCGTCGCTGTCGAGGTTGGTACGATAATCGCGCCAGGTCTTGAGCGCTGCGTCGGTTAGCTTGCGCTGATTATTGAGTTTTTCGGCGAACGCCTGATCACCAGAGCCGAGCCAACCGCTGGTTGCGCCGCGCTCTTTTTGAAGTTCGTGGACCAGTGCGCTGTTGATGGTAGAGAGTTCTGCAATGTGCTCAAGCTTATCAAGGGCGCGGCTGGTGTTCAGGTCGGTGAGCGATTGCGATATCAGGAGCAGTGACAAGAGTAGCAGGGGTAGAAAGGCCAGTGTCAGAATCTTGTGTGAAAATTTGAGTTTCATCCGTCTACTCCGATTGTCCATAATCAAGCCGAATTCACGATCAGGCTGCCGAGTGCTCGTATAACGGTTTGTGCACCAATTGCCTTATGTGGTGTCGGTCAAGTATTGCACAGCTTTTTGGCAACCGGGAGCACCGGCGGGCGTTTGGAGTCAAAGTAATTGGTCTTAGACCAGTATGTAAGAAATTGATGAAAGGGGAGCATATCGCCAGTCTAGACCATTGTAATTGGTTTGAACTGGAGTATTATGCGGAAAAGGTTGTCCTCCGGTCGGCAATTTTTAAGCGCGAAAATAGCGTGTTTTGAGGCGGATCCAAGACGTTGGATATAAACTTCCATCGTAGTGGACGCGATACAGCAAGACCGGGCCCGCCAGCGGGTAAGCTGGTTCGGAGTTTCATTGAGTTTGATGCTACACACAGTTAGCGGGTTTTTGACCGCAAAGCTTCATAAATTGCCGGTACGATCCAAAAGTCAGGGACCGACGGCCTTTGAAGTGTCTACCAGCTCTCATCTTACGGCCATCCCGGCCGACGTTCCCTGTTTGACACAAACGATTGCCGATGGTGTGCGAACGCTTTCTGTTCGTGCTGTTTCCGCTTGCCGTTTGTCCGGGGATAGCACCGTGAGAGTTCCGGTAGGGTGAGCCAGGGCCCGACGCAGCGCCTTGGCGTTGCGTCAAACGTGTTCAGCGCCGCGGGTAATTCAGCGCGCGGTTGCCGGAACGGCGAGGTTTGACTCGGGTAGTCGATCAGCGCCACACAGGATTCGGGATAGGCCCGAACTTGTTAAGAACCAGGTCGGGATACAGGATTTCGACCGGAAAGAAGTCGCCAGCTTTTCGCTGGTATGAAAGAAAAAAGAAAGAGGCAAAACATGTCACAGCTCGTAACCGGCACCGTTAAATGGTTCAACGATGAGAAAGGCTTCGGCTTCATCCAGCAGGAAAACGGTCCTGACGTATTCGTTCACTTCCGCGCAATCAACGGCACTGGCCGTCGTACACTGCACGAAAACCAGCAGGTTACTTTCGAAGTAACTCAGGGCCAGAAAGGTCCTCAGGCTGAGAACGTAACGGTCGTCGCGTAAGTAACGCCGTATACAGAAGGGCGGACACTTCGTGCCCGCTCTTCGCTTTTCCGCTTTATCCCCTCGCGATTAGCTCGCGCTCTTTTGTCATACGCTTTTAAGACAGCGCAGCAGTTCGTTCGTCAGCGCGTCGATATTCAGCGGTTCTGCCGACAGTAATTCGATACGTGAATCCCTTCGCCAGGCCAGTTGCGTGATCGTCCGATCCGACAGCATCCGATTGTAGCCGATCCATGTATGCCCGATGCGTATAGCGCCTTTAACGCGCAGGCAATCACGTTGTTGATCGAGCAGGTCTGTTATGCGGTTCGTATCGAAGCTGTCCTCTGCACTGAAGAGCCAGCTTTGGCTGAAAAAGCCCTCCATCTCACCGGAGAAAAATGCCGGGCAACCGGGCGTCGCGGTCATTGCGTTGTCAGGTGGTGGTTCTTGAACGCCAGATGCGGCTGGGCGCAGCGCTCCGCCTGAGCGTCTTGTGTGGGCACCGGCCACTGCATCCAGGCAATCAGGGTTCAACTCTCCCATGGAAGTTGTGAGGACCTGGTGTTTGGGCGGGAACATGTTGTCGGACAGCGCCTGTGCTTCGGCAAGCTGCTCTGCTGTGCAGAGGTCGGACTTGTTAATGACCAGAATATCAGCCATGCCGATCTGAACCCCGAATACCGGGTGTGACAGAATTTCGGGTTGCTCCAACACACGCGGATCGATCAGACAGATCATGGAGCGCAGATCGATCACCGACGCAAAATCAGGCCCCAGCAGCAGATCGACGATACCGACAGGGTGGCCAAGCCCCGTAGGCTCGATGATCAGTCGGTCTGGTTTGGCGGTGCGCAGCAGGCGGGTCAACGCGACGCGCAGTTGCGGCCCGCGTGCGCAGCAGAGGCAGCCTCCCGGGATCTCCTGAATATGGACGGCTTCGTCGTTGTCGATCAAGGATTGGTCGACACCGATTTGACCGAACTCGTTGACCAGTACGGCCCAACGTTCCGATGGCGGCTTGTTGGCCAGCAGGCGATTGATCGCTGTGGTTTTTCCGGCACCTAGAAAACCGGTAATGATGTTGGTTGGAACTGACTTGATGATGTTGATAAGCGGCCTCCGTAGAGATGCAGGGCTGACGCAGAGGCGCATTGTCCTTCGCTGTAGAGGCAACAGCAAGTCTGGTGCTGAACTGTTGACTTGGCAGCGCTTTTAGCAGGCCGCTTGATCGGTCAGGCGCACTCTTGCTCGATGCGCCGTTTGGCTTCCAGATAACGCGGTGTCGGGCCGATGTCTTCATACACCGGGTCGTCGTCTTCGACCCGTATAATGCGAGAGCCCGCACGGTAGGGCATCTTCTCTTCAACTTCGACGAGTACCTGGTGCAAGAGGCAGGCGCTGACCTCGTCGATGCTAAGGCCATACACCTCCGCCAATGCCTTGAGTCGAATCAGGTCTTCGTTATCGATCTTGAGGGTAACTTCTCGTTCGCTGGCCACTCGGCGAGAGCGGCTTTCAAGCTCGGAGAGCAGGGAGTTGATGTGTCGTTCAGGCATAATGTTCACATCTCTCGGCTGATTGCTTGAGTACATTTTCAGCATAGACGAGAGTGCGCGCGCTGCCTATCGAAAAGCCCGTCATTCAGGCAATGACGGGCATGTTTGCCAGGCCGGTCTACTGTTTTAGGAAGCCGCGTGACTGCAGGTAAGGCAGCATATGCGGGCGTGCCTCTTTCACCAGCATTTCTGAAATCTGACCGCTCCAGGTCATCTCCTTGGTGCCGCCGGTGCGCGTTCTGTAGTACTCAAGTACCTGCTCGTCGTAGGCCTTGATTGCATCATGGTCCTGGGTGTCGTCGTAACGGTCCTGTTTGAGCACGACATTAAGCGGCAGGCGGGGTTTGGTTTCGGGGTCCTGATCAGGGAAGCCAAGACACAAACCGAAGACCGGGTAGACCAGTTCAGGCAGTTGCAGCAGATCGGAGACGCGTTCAATCTGGTTGCGCAGACCACCTATGTACACAAGGCCAAGCCCCATGGATTCGGCCGCTACGGCAACGTTCTGTGCGAATAGGGCACAGTCGAGCGAGGCGGTTAAAAACTGCTCGGTATAACCCGACTGCATCTCGGCTCCGTGCATTTCGCAGGCCAGCTGATGGCGGCGCATGTCGGCGCAGAACACGAGAAAACGCGGAGCGCTGGCGACATATGCCTGATTGCCGGCGCACTCGGCCAGCTCGGTTCTAAGCGTTGGATTATCGACCTGAATGACCGTGCAGGCCTGAATGAAGCTGGAGGTAGCAGCGCATTGCCCTGCTTCGATCAGGGTATTGAGTGTCTCCTGCTCGATTGCATCCGGGCGGAACTTGCGAATGGAGCGGTGCTGTTTTAGCAGCTCAATAACGGCGTTCATCGTGGGTGTATCCTTTTTCACTGTATCGCGAAGCCCTCAATGATGCCTGCTTACTATATTCACGACCAGTGCACAGGCTGCATCAATGCCATTTCAGTTCTGCATCAATCGGTCTCCGAGAGGAGTTCCGCCATCGCGGTGGCCAGTGCTGCTGAAAGGCTGATGCCATTGCTTGGATGGGGAACCGCTTCGCAGGTGATAACATCAGCACGAGACTGCAACTGGCGCCAGGCGTCACCGGCAAACAGACCGTGAACGGCGATGACAGTCGCGCGCGGCAGCTCCTGAGCTGCCAGATGGTCCAGCGTCTCAAGCATGGTGCGTCCGCTGGAGATGATGTCGTCGACCAGCACTGGCGTGTGTTCTCGCCAGCGGTCGACATCGGGGAGTGAGACGCTGACGTCATAGTCACCGTGGCGCTCCTTGCGGAGCACTTGAAACGGTGCCCCGGCCAAGCTGGCTACATGGGACACCCACTGTTCGCTTTCGCTGTCCGGGCCTATCAAAAGTGGAGATTTGATGTGTTGCTGTATCCATTCGGCGATCATGGGGGCCGCATGGACCACGCGGCTTTTCAGGGTATAGATCTCGTCCAGTGAGTTATAGCGGTGCAGATGCGGATCGGTGGTCACCAGCAGGTCAAACGCGTCCGACAGTAATCGCGCGAAGGGGCGTGAGCTGATGCACTCTCCTGGTTGAAAGCGTTTGTCTTGGCGCATGTAGGGCAGGTAAGGGGTTATCAGGCCAATTCGATGGGCGCCAAGATCGCGTAGGGTATCGGCCAAAAAAAACAGGCGTAGGCATTTTTCGTCCGGCCGGTAAAGGTTGCACAGAATCAGGCAGTCGCGAGAGTCAACATCGCTATGGACGCGAAGATAACTCTCGCCATCGGGGAAATGGCGCTGTTCGAGCTCTCCGGCGTCGGCATTCAGGGCCCTGCGCAGACGAGTGGACAGGTCTGGATCGGAATCCAAGTTGAAAAGGACCGGTTTCATCGGGTGCTCTCCTTGCCGTTACTGCTCAGCGTCAATACCAGTTCGTGGTCGGTCAGGTAGTCAACGGCGTAATTCAATTCGCCGGCGTTTTCGGCATGGATCGTCAGCAGAGGCTGGTATTGCTCAACTTTGTCGCCGATCTTGACGTGCAGTTCGATGCCCGCGGCCGGGTCGGCCGGAGCACCGGCCAATTTGGCGATTTTGGCCAACTGGCGATTGTCGACGTCGAGTACCTCGCAATCGCTGGGCGCGACCAGCGCATAGCGATAGGGTGCGACCGGTGGCTTTTTCAGACCGCCCTGTGCTTCGCAGATCCGTCGGAAACGGTCCCAGGCTTCGCCGGAGGTTATTTTTTCCATTGCCCGCTGCTGACCTTTCCCGGGGGCGGATTCTCCAACCATTTCCAGCATGGCGCCGGCGATCAGTGTGGCTCGATCTCGCAGGTCGCTTGGGGCGTCCGGCTTGTTTTGCAATACCGCCAGAATATCTCTAGCCTCAAGCGCCGGGCCTATGCCGCGACCGATCGGCTGGCTGCCATCGGTAAGCAGTACGTCCAGCTGCAGGCCAAGGTTGTGCGCGACCGTCTTGAAACTCTCGGACAGTCGCTCGGCTGCCTCCTGACTGCGGACTTTGGCGGTGGGGCCGACCGGTATGTCGATCAGCACATGGGTTGCGCCGGCGGCCAGCTTCTTTGACAGCACCGAGGCGATCAGTTGACCTTCGCTGTCGATATCCAGTGCCCGCTCGACCTGAATCAACATGTCGTCGGCAGGGCTTAAGCGTACCGATCCACCCCAGGCCAGGCAGCCCTTTTCTCGGTTGACGACAGTACGCATCTGCTCCAGTGATAGGGCCACTTCGGTCAACGTTTCCATGGTGTCGGCGGTGCCCGCCGGAGACGTAATAGCGCGAGAGGAGGTCTTAGGTACAGTCAGGCCACAGGCGGTAAGGATCGATACAATGATGGGTGTGGTGCGGTTTCCGGGGAGTCCGCCTACGCAGTGTTTATCAATGACCTGCTCCAGCCCCCAGTCGATGCGGCTTCCGGCCTTGACCATCGCTTCGGTCAGCGCAGTGATCTCTCTGTCGCTCAGTGAATCGTCGCCGCAGGCGGTGATAAAGGCGGCCAGATGCACATCAGCATAGCGACCTTCGACAATATCGTTGATGATGCTTTGCAGTTGCAACTCGTCCAGTTCGTGCCCATAGACTTTGGCGCGCACATAGGAGAGGGATTGTACCGGGCGTGGGTGCGAGAGCCATATCTCGGCGTTTGGCTTCAAATCCAGCATCTGCCAGGCGGACTCGGAAAAACCGGCCTGCTCTGGCTCCAGCAGGTCTGAGCAGACGATGTTCAACGAGGCGATGATGTGCCGGTCCTGGCAGTTTACGGTGATTCGCGAAAGGCTTTCAAAGCCCTCCGAGCGGCAGACCGGACTGTCTTCGCGCAGGTAGAGTGTGGGCTCGTGATGGGTATTGATTCCAAGACGGCGGGCTTTAAGGGGTGCCATCTTCTCGGGCGTAAAACTCATGGCGGACAGGTCCTCTGCCGTTGTTATGTTTTATCTGATAGTAACGCAAAGGCCTCCCGGCGAGTATGATGCTAGTCTGTCTTGGACTCCCTGAGTGGGCCTTGGGCTGTTAGAATACCGCTCTTTCGTTTTTAGCCAGCGCAGGATCGCTCTTCATGGAACGTAGTTACCGTTTGGTCCTCTCATGCCCGGACCGTGTGGGCATTGTATCGATGGTCAGTAATTTCATCTCCAGCCATGGTGGCTCGATTACCGACGCCAACCAGCATTCCGATCCGGTCAGCGGCTACTTCTTCATGCGCGTGGAGATCAATGCCTCATCGCTTCCGTTTTCGCTGGAGCGTCTGCGTGAAGCCTTCGACCCGATAGCCAACTCCTTTGCAATGGAGTGGAGCATCACCGATTCGATGCAGCCGAAAAAGGTGATCCTGATGGCCAGCCGCGAATCTCACTGTCTGGCCGATCTGCTGTACCGCTATCACAGTAACGAGCTGTTCTGCGAGATTCCCTGCGTTATATCAAACCACGAAGACTTGCGCTCAATGGTGGAGTGGCATGGCATTCCTTATTTTTGTGTGCCGGTGGACCCCGAAAACAAGCAGCCCCATTTCGAGCGCGTGGACGCGCTGATCCGGGAACACGACGCTGATACCGTTGTGCTGGCGCGTTACATGCAGATACTGCCCACCGAAGTGTGTGATCGTTACCCGCATAAAATCATCAACATCCATCATAGTTTCCTGCCGTCGTTCGCCGGTGCGCGGCCCTATCATCAGGCCTATGACCGTGGCGTGAAACTGATCGGCGCAACCTGTCACTATGTCACGCCGGAACTGGACGCAGGCCCCATCATCGATCAGGAAGTGACTCGCGTCAGTCACCGTCATCTGCCTGAAGAGATGGTGCGTCTGGGGCGTGATGTCGAGAAGCTGGCACTGGCGCGCGGCTTGCGCTGGCATCTTGAAGATCGGGTTCTGGTTCATGGCAACAAGACGGTGGTTTTTTCCTGACCGGTATCCTCACCTGTACGCTAAGCTGTAATGCTGTAAACACACTAACTGAGTCTGCTGACCCCTATGAGTTTCACCTTCCCGGAAAAGCCGATGTTGATCTACCCCTCGCTGGCCTGCCGCATCGGGGTGGAACCTGCATTGCTGCTTGGCCTGTATCATGAGGCGGCCGAGCGTAATGGCATGACCGACGAGAAGGGCCGCTCGGAGCTGCTGCTCTCGCGCGATCAGTGGCAAGCACTGGCGCCGTTCTGGGACGAGGCGCAATTGCGTGCGCTCAGTGATGTGCTACTCGCCGAGCGATTGGTTGAGATTACCTGGGGGAGCGCCGGAAATCTGCGTGTGAGAATGCCGGCGCCAGAGGTGAGCACGGCTGTACGGCCTCAGGTTCAGGAGCCGGTGCCCGAAATACCCGTGCGGCATAACCCGCCTGTTGTCGAGCAGGTGAGTCGTTTGCCAGTGGTCGATGAGCCGCCACCGACGCCCCGACCTGTCCGGCAGACAAATCTTGCCCAGCGCCGCGGGCCTGCTCCTACATTCGGCGGCAGTATCGGCTGGCGTCGGCACAAGGATGAGCTTGAGGAGATTTTCGAGCAGGCCGAGCAGCGCAATCAGAAATTGCAATCGATGTTCATCGGTTGGCAGCCGTCAGAGCTGTTCCATCAGATGCTGCCGCGTTATGCCATTCCCGCAGACTTTGCAGACGGTTGCATCGATGAATTTGTGCTCTATTTTCTCGACAAAGACCGAAAAGAGAGTAACTGGGATCAAAAGTTTCTCGCTTGGGTCAAACGAGAGTGGGTAAAGAAACAAACACAGGATGCACGCGACAAACGCTATCAGCAGGAGCGTGATTCCACATTGACAGGTGCCTCTGGCCATGAAAACTCCCGACCAGATTCTCGCGAAAAGCGCAAACGGGTTACCGCAGCCATCATGGACATCAAGGACACCGACTGGTAATCAATCCGGGCCGCAAAGTCAGCCTCAATCGATTTCAGTCGAAACCAAAGCGCTGGTCAACATGATCTTTGCGCGTTTTATGGCGATCTACGGCCATAAATTCAAAAGCTGTTTCGAAACCGAGGATGAGATCCGTATTGCCAAACGTGAGTGGGCGCTGAGCCTGCGTAACTATGGTGAAGGGGAGTTGGTCGCGGCCGTTAATCGCTGCAAGGAAACACTCGCCTGGATGCCGACAATTTCCGAGTTTTTGGCGATCTTGCGTGATATCGGTGGCGACTTCGGACTGCCATCCGCACGGGATGCCTATATCGAGGCCTGCATGCACGCCGATCGTCCACGACAGCATCATTGGAGTCATCCGGCCGTTTATCTGGCCGCGCGCAATACCGGTTGGTTTGAGCTGCGCTCGGAAGATGAAACCGAGGTATTACCGCGCTTTCGCTATCAGTACGAAGTACTTTGTCGTCGGGTTCGCGAGGGCGAGGAGCTTGAATTGCCAGTAGTTCCAGCGATCGAGAACAAACAGGACAGTACGGTTGCGCGGTTCATGCTGGCGTTTGCTCAGGAGCACGAGCTTGAGCCGGAATTCGCCTGCTCTTTGCTGTACTACCTGACACTGCCCAAGGGCAGTGCTACGCGTGAACGCTTTAAGAAGCAGGCTCAGGCCGAGATCGATGCCAAAGGGCTCAAGATCGATCTGCCCGAACAGGCTGGCGCCATCGTCAATCGATGAGGCGTCAATGCCCCCCGAACGATTGTCCGAACATCTCGCCAATTGCCGCGGCCAGCGTCTCGCTGCGCTGTGGATTGCGAAATGCCTGCATGATCAAGGCTCTCAGGGCGGGCATGAACATCAGGTCGGCCAATACCCGACTGAATCCCGCCTGACCGGCCTTCCCGGCGGCGAGCCTCTCCAGAAACGGCTGCAGCACTTCGGGGGCCTGCAGTGCCAGTGAGCATCGGGTGGCAATGGCGACGATCACTTCGGCTTCCAGCGCGTGCTTTGAGGCAAGGACCTTGAGGACTTCACGCTGTTTGAAGTGTTCGTCCTGAATGTTCGACAGGCCGCGAATCACAGCTGCGACCACCAGCGGGTCTGTGGTGGAATCGGCCAGCATTTGATCAAGGCGTGCCGATAGCGCATCCCTCACCTTGACCGGCGGTACTAAATGCTCGAGCAGTGTTGATATAGATGCCAGCGCCGGCAGCGGCAATTCAGCTATTCGAGCGGCCAATGCGTTCGCGTTGGACTTGTCGTCCAGCCTGACCACTAGATCGGCCAGCCCCTGGAGAGCCAGGTCGGTCCAGCGATCCAGCGGCAGTTCGCCGTTGATGTAGTCTTGCGCGGTCTCGAAATAGCTTGACGCGGACACGCCCGTCGATTGGGCGGCGAGGGCGTGGAAGATAGCCATCTTGTCCTGGTCTGGTTTGAAGGCGAACGGGTTGTCCTTGAGCGCATCCTCTTCAAGTGCGCCACTCTTGGCGTTGACAGCATTCTGAAGCAGTCTCTGCACCAGATCGTCACGTGCTGCCTGCACCAGAAAGCCCTGCTCGTCCAGCGGAAGTTTGAGAAACCAGATTGCATTCTGTTCAGGCTGCTTGGGATGCCAGATCAATATGCCGATCCAGGCGTGGTGGAGAAAAGGCAGTGGATAGGGAATCCGTGCCTGCTCGATGCGCTCGAAAAGCTCACCCGTCAGCTTGCTGACGCGCCGTCCCATATCAAACAGACGTATTGCAGCGCCCGCTTCACGCAGTACATGAATCAGGGTGGGTTGCGGGTGGTTGGCGCTGGGCATTGTATCTCCTGCTGGTTATCCAGGGTGGCTGGGGGCTATTCTAGCAGCCCCGGGTCAACCACTGAACAGCCGTTCCTCGTCCGCTTCGACAAGGCTAGGCTCACCTGAAAGGATGAGTATATCGCCGGCTTCGAGGCACTCTTCGTGCGGTGGGGGGCCTAATTCGATATCGCCCCGCCGCAGACTGACCACGACCGTTTTCAGTCCCAGGCTGCCGAGTGTTCTTCCCGTTGCGTAGCAGTCTTGGGTCAGAGTGACTGGGTGGCGGAGCTCATTGGGTATGCCAGCCTCTGTTACCTTGCGCGATCGCTTGCCATGAAGAAAACCGTGCAACATCTGGTAGCGTTGGGATCTGACCTCGTCAATGCGTGAGCGAATCTCTTCAGAGGGCACTTCGAGCAGTGTCAGTATGTGGGAGACCAGCATCAGACTTCCCTCCAGCGCCTCGGGCACCACTTCCGCAGCTCCGGCATTCTGGTAGAGCTCCAGCTTGCTGTCGTCCTGGGTGCGCACCAGCACTGGCAGGTCAGGGTAGTTGCGCTTGATCTGCTTCAGTGCCGCCATGCTTTCGACATGATCGGGTACGGTTAGAATCAACAGGCGCGCACGTTCGGCGCCAATAGCCTTGAGGATGTCGCCACGACGGGCGTCCCCGTAATACATGGGCTCGCCCGCCTGTGCGGCTTCGTGGGTTCGAAACGGATCGGAGTCTATTGCAATGTAGGGGATGTTCAGCGGGCGCAGGAAACGGGCCACGATCTGGCCCACACGACCGAAACCGCAGATGATGACATGATTCTCGACATGTTCGGTGGCGTTGCTGAGCTCCTCAAGCGTTGGCGGCGTGAATGGGTCGGAGCTGGTTTTGTCCGACTGCTTCAGCAGCTTGGAGGCAATCGGGCCGCTGTAGTTGATCAGCATCGGCGTGAATATCATGCTCAGAATGATCGTCGAGACGATCATGGCATTGAGCTCGCTGTCGACCATCTGATGGCCCAGACCCAGAGCCAGAAGTGCGAAGCCGAATTCGCCGCCCTGAGACAGGCATAGGCCGGCACGCAGCGCGCTGCTGGGATCGTGGTTGAGGCGGCCTGTTACCAGCGAGATGATCGCCGCCTTGAGCAGCATCAAGCCCAGCGTGAACAGAATGACCCAGTACCAGTTCTCAACCAGGGTATTTAGATTCAGCTGCATGCCGACGGTGACAAAAAACAGCCCAAGCAGAACGTCGCGGAAGGGCCGGATGTCGGCTTCAAGCTGGTGCTTGTAATGGCTCTCCCCGAGCATCATGCCGGCCAGGAAGCCGCCAAGGGCCATCGAAAGACCGGCAGCATGGGTCAGCCAAGCGGCGGCAAGCGCAGTAACAAGCGCCATGAGCACAAACATTTCGTCGGAGCGGGAGCGGGCGATTTCATGGAACAGCGCTGGCAGTACTGTGCGCCCAAGCACCATCAGCAACAGGAGCAGTCCTGCGCCCTGAAGCAGGGAAAGCAGCAGTGTATCCGTATCGATATTGCCACCGTCGCTGCCAAGAACGGGTACGACAATCAGGAAGAATACCGCGGCTAAGTCCTGAAACAGCAGGATGCCGAAGGACAGCTGTCCATGGGGTGCGCTGAGTTGGTTCAGCCGCAGCAGCTCCCGTGTGACGATTGCGGTCGATGATAGTGCCAGAGCGCCTGCAATGACGATCGCGCCTCTGAACTCTATGCCAAAGGCGATGGAGATCAGAATCAACACCAGTGTCGTTAGGATAACCTGTAGCGAACCCAAACCGAATACGAGCTTGCGCATGGCGATCATACGCGGAAGTGAAAACTCAAGCCCGAGCATGAATAGCAGGAACACGACACCGAGTTCGGACATCAGCGTCATCTGGTGAGGGTCGGTCACCTGCAGTGCATAGGGGCCAAGCAGTGCACCTATTGCCAAATACGCCAGAATCGGCGGCAGGTTAAAACGTCGGAACACGGTCGTGGCGATGACCGCGCCAACCAGAATTAGTAGCAGCTGTTCAAACAGTGGGTGTTCCATGCCAGTTTTTCCGTAACGCCAGGAGCGGGATCAGGATGCGTCGGTCACAGCCCGGTCGAGTTCTTCAAGCAGTTGTAGCAGGCAACCGGTATCGTCACTTATCTGCTTGAATGCTTCCTCGGCCATAGGTGCTACCGAGCAGCTCTCCGGAAGCGGCAGCTGTTCCAGGACGATGTGCTGAAGTCTTGGCAGCAGCAGCCATTGCACCCACTCATGGAAATCCAGTGTGTCAATACAGAACGGCTGCTGACTCATCAGCGCTTCGGCGTCAGGCATGGACTCGGACCAGAGTTCGAGCGCGCGCATCTCGCGCTCGATATCCATCAATATGGGCAGAATCTGCTGGGCTGGGGTCACCGTTGCCTCCGGGCAATCTTCAGTGTATCGGCGATCATGAAAGCCAGCTCCAGCGACTGGTCCGCGTTCAGGCGGGGGTCGCAGTAGGTGTGATAACGGTCTGCCAGTCCCTCTTCGGTAATCTGGTAAGCACCGCCGATGCATTCGGTGACATCGTTACCGGTCATCTCGAAGTGTACACCGCCGGCATAGCTGCCTTCGGCCTGGTGCACTTCGAAGAACCCTTGCATCTCATGCAGGATGGCGTTGACGTTACGGGTTTTGTACCCGTTGGAGGCTTTAATGGTATTACCGTGCATCGGATCGGAGCTCCACACGACATTTGCCCCCATCTGCTGTACGGCACGTACCAGCGGCGGCAGCTTGTCCAGAATCTTCTCCGCCCCCATGCGGGCAATCAGGGTGATGCGACCGGCTGTATTGTGTGGGTTGAGTATTTCCAGCAAACGCCGGAGATCGTCTACGTCGGTGCTGGGACCGACCTTGACGCCGATCGGGTTCTTGACGCCGCGCAGGAACTCCACATGGGCATGGTCAGGCTGGCGGGTGCGGTCACCAATCCAGAGCATGTGCGCTGAACAGTCATACCAATCGCCTGTGAGGCTGTCGCGACGTGTCAGCGCCTCTTCATAATTGAGCAGCAGCGCCTCGTGAGAGGTGTAGAAAGCGGTTTCCTTGAGCTGCGGTGTGTTGCTTGCGTTGAGCCCGCATGCCTCCATGAACGCCAGCGTCTGGTCGATCTGGGCGGCGAGGTGCTCGTACTTTTCGTGTTGAGGCGTTTGCGATACGAAGCCGAGGTTCCACTTGTGCACCTGATGCAGGTCGGCCAGGCCGCCGCCGGCAAACGCACGCAGCAGGTTGAGAGTGGCTGACGACTGGTGGTAGGCAGAGAGCAGGCGTTGGGGGTCCGGTGTTCGTGCTTCGGCGGTGAAGTTGATATCGTTGATGATATCCCCCCGGTAGCTCGGCAGCTCGACTCCGTCCAGTGTTTCACTGCCGGATGAGCGCGGCTTGGCAAACTGTCCGGCCATACGACCGATTTTGACTACCGGGCAGCTGCCTGCAAATGTCAGCACAATGGCCATCTGCAGTAATAACTGGAACGTATTCTTGATCTTGTTGGCGTTAAATTCCGCGAAGCTTTCGGCACAGTCGCCGCCTTGCAGCAGAAAGCCCTCACCACGGCTGACGGCAGCCAGCTCGTCCTGCAGAGAACGGATTTCGCCTGCAAACACCAAGGGCGGATACTTGCCAAGTGTTTCTTCAGTGGTGTTCAGGGCGTTCAGGTCGGGGTAGATCGGCTGTTGCACGATCGGTTTGGCCCGCCAGCTGCGGGGGCTCCAGTTTGACATAGGGTCGTGTCCGTAAACGTCTTCTTGATGGGCGGAATAGTGTGGATTCGTTAAGTGTATGTGATCGGAGCCGCCAAACAAAGGCGCAGCGTACTCCTTTGGTGCAGATGGGGTGATTGCAGGGTAATCAGGATGCCGCGCGAATTCCGTTCAGATTGCGAAAGGTGACCTCTCGCGCGGTATTGAGAAAGTCGACCATGAAGTCGGCGTTTTTCTGGTCCTCTCGCATAGCGGCGTACAGTGTGCACCAAAGCCCTTTTTCGCCCAGCGGGCGAGCAGCGACATAATCGCGCTCCAGATATTCGTGTAAAGCCCAGTTGGGCAGGGCTGCAACGCCACGACCGCTGGCGACCAGTTGTACCATCATCACGGTCAGCTCTGCGGTGCGCTGATCGGCAGGCTCGATATTTTCCGGGTCCAGAAAACGGGTGTAGATATCCAGTCTATTGGGATCTACCGGGTAGGTGATCAGCGTTTCCTGGGCCAGATCGCGTGGGTGGATGAACTTTCGTGCAATCAACCGGTGCTGACGGCTGAGCGCCAGTACAGACTCGTAGCTGAACAGCGGTACGTAGTGCAGGCCGCTGCGAGGCTCAGGGTCTGATGTAATGACAAGGTCAAGATCGCCTCGCGCCAGCGCTGGCAACGGCTGAAAGGTAAAACCGGTGGACAGGTCCAGCTCCACCTCGGGCCAGTTCTGGCGGAAATGATCGATGGTCGGCATCAGCCAGTCGAAGCAACTGTGACACTCAATACAGATGTTGAGCCGTCCGGCAGCTCCTCCGGCCAGCCGGGCGATGTCACGCTCGGCGTTACGGATCATCGGCAGCATGTCATCTGCAAGAGCAAGCAGGCGTTGGCCGGCGCTGGTAAAGCAGATCGGTTTTGTCTTACGAATGAAAAGCGAGCAGTTAAGACGCTCTTCGAGATCTTTTATCTGGTGGGAGAGTGCGGATTGTGTCAGATGAACCCTTTCGGCCGCTTCGACAAGGCTTCCCGCGTCGCGCAGAGCGGACAGGGTTTTCAAATGACGTAGTTCTATCATACCTGACTGACTCTCTCTAAACCCAGGAGTGGACGCTGAAGGCCAGTATAGACGGCGGACCAGACTCTGGCGAGGTTCCGGTCCGCCTTCGCGCGGTTGCTGTAACCGAGGGGAGTGCCCCTTAACGGGGTCCTACAAGCAGGAACTCCAGCAGCGCTTTCTGAGCGTGAAGCCGGTTTTCCGCCTGATGGAAGGCTACGCAACGTGGATCGTCCATCATATCTTCGCTGATCTCCTCACCGCGATGGGCAGGGAGGCAATGCATGAACAGGGCGTCTTTACTGGCGAGATCCATTAGCGCGGGGGTTACCTGATAGCCGCGGAATTCGCGAACTCGCTGACGTTGCTCGTCTTCCTGTCCCATCGACGCCCAGACGTCAGTGCAGACAAGGTGTGCACCGGCAACCGCTTCTTCTGGGTTGTTGAATACGGTTACGCGGTCTGCGTTCTTTTGTACCAGGGCATCATTGGGTGCGAAGTCTGGCGGACAGGCAATATTGAGTTTGAAGTCAAACTGGCGAGAGGCGTTGATGTATGAGTTGCACATGTTGTTGCCATCGCCGACCCAGGCCACTGTTTTGCCTTTGATCGAGCCGCGCAGTTCGTTGAACGCCTGCATGTCGGCCAGTAGTTGGCAAGGGTGATAATCATCGGTCAGTGCGTTGATGACCGGAACCCGGGAGTTGGCGGCAAAGGTTTCAACCAGTTCATGGCTGAAGGTGCGGATCATTACGACATCGACCATGCTGGAGATGACGCGAGCGCTGTCTTCAACCGGCTCACCACGACCGAGCTGGGTATCGCGGGGCGACAGGAACATGGCGTGCCCGCCAAATTGCGCCATACCGGACTCGAAGGAAACGCGAGTACGCGTTGATGCCTTCTCGAATATCATCGCCATAACACGGTTCTTCAGCGGCTCGTAGATTTCGCCGTTGTTGCGCATCTGCTTGAGCTCGCTAGCGCGCTCGATAATGCCTTGCAGCTCTGCCGGTGTCATATCCAGCAGGGTCAGAAAATGTCTAATACTCATAGTATCAACAGACGGCTCTGCCGTCGGTTCCAGAGGTCAATGTGAATGAAGGTTCAGCGTGTCACTCGGTGCGCTCGTCGCCCGCATATACGCGAATGAGCTGGGACACGGTGTTGATCATGAGGTCGGCCTCATTCTGGCTCATGATCAGCGGTGGCAGCATACGAACGACTCGGCCACCACCTGTTACGTTAAGCAATACGCCTTTTACTTTGGCCAATACGGCCAGTTCGCTGCCGGCTTCGGTTAACTCGATGCCGATCATCAGGCCCTTGCCACGGATTTCTCGAATATAGGGTGCATCACCCAGTTTGGCACGGAACTGCTCGACGATATAGTGCCCCAAAACGTCCGCGTGTTGGCAAAGATTATCGGCACTAATGGTATCAATTACGGCAAGCGCAGCGGCGCAGGCAAGCGGGTTGCCGCCATAGGTTGTGCCGTGCGTTCCCGGTGTGAATAGCTTTGCCGCTTCCCCTCGTGCCAGGCAGGCGCCAATCGGTACGCCATTCGCCAGGCCTTTAGCCGTCGTCACCACGTCAGGCAAAATGTCGTTATGCTGGTAAGCGAAATATCGGCCGGTACGCCCGTTCCCGGTCTGGACTTCATCGAGCATCAGCAGCCACTGATTCTCGTCGCAGATATCACGCAGCTGGTTCAGGTAGTTATCGGCGGGGATGTGCACGCCGCCTTCGCCCTGAACGGGCTCCACCAGGATTGCCGCAATATTGGTGTTTTTGGCGGCAATCTGACGCACCGCTTCGATATCGTCGTACGGAACGCGGACGAATCCTGCGACCAAGGGCTCAAAGCCAGCCTGGGCTGAGCGGTTTCCGGTGGCGCTGAGGGTGGCAAGGGTGCGGCCGTGGAAGGAGTTCTCCATCACGATAATCGTGGGAACCTCGATCCCTTTCTGGTGTCCGTAACGACGTGCGAGCTTGATCGCTGCTTCGTTCGCTTCAGCACCTGAGTTGCAGAAGAACGCATTATCCATTCCGGAAATTGAGGTGAGCTTTTCAGCTAGCTGCTCCTGAAGCGGAATGGTGTAGAGGTTGGAGCAGTGGATTAGACGTCCGGCCTGATCGGCGATCGCGCGGGTGACGGCTGGGTGTGCGTGACCAAGTCCGGTCACGGCGATCCCGGATAGAGCATCCAGGTAGCGATGGCCGTCGGTGTCGTATATCCAGACGCCCTTACCGTAGTCAAAGGCGACCGAGAGCCTGTTATAGGTATTCATCAGTGGCTGTAACGACATGGGGCGTTTCTCCCTACAACGCAAAAAGGCAGCCATAGCTGCCGAAAAAACGGACATTCTATGTGGGGGTTAGTATTTTGGCAATAATATTGTGTCAACGTGATATTCGCCTTTGGTCCTTGTATTGCGGCCTGCCGTCCCCATATTGTTTTTCACAGGATGGAGGCTTGGCTGCCTGGCGGGATATTTTATTAATCCCACTAAAGAGGTAGGATATAGCCTGTTGACATCCGGGTGGCGGGCGCTACCCGGGACCGAATATATACAACAGCAAGGTGTAACCATGAGCGTAGTCGATACCATCAAGGAGCAGATCGAAAACAATACGATTCTGCTATATATGAAGGGCACTCCCCGCTTTCCGCAGTGTGGCTTCTCCTCCAGGGCCTCGGAAGCGTTGGTCGCTTGTGGCGAGCGCTTTGCGTTCGTGAATATACTGGAGGCGCCTGAGATACGTGCAGAGCTGCCGAAATACGCGAACTGGCCGACATTTCCACAGCTTTGGGTCAACGGTGAGCTTGTTGGTGGCTGCGACATCATTTGCGAAATGGCCGAAAGCGGCGAGCTGAAAGAGCTTGTCAGTGCCGCTGCCAAGCAGCAGGATTCAGAAGAGGCTTGATCAGGGTTGGCAATAGCTAGCCTTAATCGACCGTATAGCGTGGCTCTATTAGAACCCTTATGGTTGATCAGGTAATTTTAACTGGTTGATTAACCCTAGAAAAACTCAACCCAAGCATGGAGAGTAGTGAGCAATGGGCGTACTCGTAGGTAAAAAAGCACCCGATTTCACAGTTGCAGCTGTCAAGGGCGATGGCAGCATCGTTGATAGCTTCACGCTGAGCGAAGCGATCAAGGGCAAATACGGCCTTGTATTCTTCTACCCCCTCGACTTCACATTCGTATGTCCGTCCGAGCTGATCGCTCTGGATCACCGTATGGATGCCTTTACTGAGCGTGGTGTTGAGGTTATCGGCGTTTCTATCGATTCTCAGTTTACCCATAACGCATGGCGCAACACTCCGGTAAATGCCGGTGGTATCGGTCCGGTCAAGTACACGCTGGCTGCTGATACCAAGCATGAAATCTGCCAGGCTTATGATGTAGAAGCTGAAGGCGGTGTCGCTTTCCGTGGCGCTTTCCTGATCGACAAAGAAGGTGTCGTTCGTTCCCAGATCGTCAACGATCTGCCGTTGGGACGTAACATGGACGAGCTGATTCGTCTGGTTGACGCGCTGCAGTTCCACGAAGAGCACGGCGAAGTATGCCCGGCTGGCTGGAACAAAGGCGACAAAGGTATGAGCGCATCTCCGGAAGGTGTTGCCAAGTACCTGGCTGAAGAATCCGACAAGCTGTAATCGCTTGATTGAGAAAAAACCCGCTTCGGCGGGTTTTTTTGTGTCTGTGTCTTTGGGTTAGTCGCGGGTGGCGAGCACCATCTCCCAGCCGCCCAGGTCTTTCCAGCGATTGACGATAGTGCAGAACAGTTCCGCTGTTTTCTGGGTGTCGTAGAGCGCGGAGTGCGCCTGCTTACCGTCAAACTCGATGCCGGCCGCATCGCATGCGCGTGCCAGCACAGTCTGGCCAAACGCGAGTCCTGCCAGTGTGGCGGTGTCAAATGTCGAGAAGGGGTGGAAAGGGTTGCGCTTTACGTCGGCACGCTCTGCGGCGTTGCAGATGAAGCTGTGGTCAAAAGCCGCATTGTGGCCGACCAGTACCGCGCGCTTGCAGTCGTGAGACTTTATGGACTTGCGCACGGGTTTGAAAATCATCTCCAGAGCATCCAGTTCGGACATCGCTTCGCGCTCAGGATCGAACGGATCGATTCCGGTGAAGGCGAGTGCTTCGGGTTCCAGGTTCGCGCCTTCGAAGGGGGCTACCTTGGCATCAAAGCTTTTGTCCGGTATCAGGTAGCCCTGTTCATCCATGGTGAGCGTGACCGCGGCAACCTCCAGCAGGGCGTCGGTACGTGGATTGAAGCCTGCGGTTTCAACGTCGATGACAACGGGTAGAAAGCCGCGAAAGCGATCGGACATAGGGTGTTTGGTGGAGGACAATAGGCTTCCTTAACTCTGGGGTTGCTGGAGAACGGATATGGGCTCATTCTAACAGTCGAGTGTATGAGGTCCAATTGCTGTGCCCGCAAAAGGAGCGTTAAAGGACGGGTGTTTTTGGCCGATAACCCGCTGATAAAGTTAGGGTGTGCGGATCGACCTCTTGTTTTACGTGATGGGAATTCACTGGATGCGCTTCTGGTTGCTGCTTCTTGTTCTGTTTTTTTCGTTTCAGCATGCTGGGGCGGTGACCTTTCGTGCCTCTATTGAGGATTCACGCTGGGAGATGGAGAGTTCCCAGTTTGTCTGTCGGCTCCAGCAGGAGATCCCATCGTACGGGGTTGCCTCTTTCGAACATCTGGCAGGGGAGGAGGTGCGATTCACACTGACGCCCACTCAAAAACAGCAGGTAGAGGGGCAGGCCAAGCTAGTTGCCGAGGCTTCGTCATGGCAGCCCGGTATCGATCCTCAGATGATTGGTGTGGTTAAGGCGGCGCCAGGAACCGGAGTGATTGAGGTGCCTGCCATGCTTGCCAAAAATATGCTCGCGGCGCTCTATCGCGGCATGACGCCTACGTTTAATACCGATCAATGGTATGGCACACCGGAGTTGCTCAAGGTCGGCGTTTCGGCTGCCAACTTCCAGTCTGCGTACACCGATTATCTCAACTGTATTGCGGGACTGCTGCCCGTTAACTATCGCCAGGTTGCGCGTACGGCAGTGCTTTTTCCGTCCGGCCAGACGATGCTGTCGGATGCGACGCGCGAGCGTCTGGCGCTGATTGCAACCTATGTCAAGGCTGATAATAGTGTGCAAACCATCTACGTGGATGGTCATTCGGATAATCTTGGGCGTCGGTTGTTGAATCGCGACTTGTCCAAGAAGCGTGCAGAAGAGGTGTCGCGTTATCTGGTGGAGCAAGGGGTGGCGGAAGATCGAATCGTCACCCGCTATCATGGCGAACGTTATCCCGTCGTTCCCAATACAAGCGCGAAGAATCGTGCACGTAACCGCCGTGTGACCATTCGTCTGGAGCGAGAAGACGCACCTGTTCGTTGAGTGCGTGCGCTGGTTATACGTGACCGCGCTTTCTGATATACTTTCGCGCTTTCCGCTTTAAATGACCGGTTTCCGCTGCGGGGGCCGGATTTCTGTGATCTGGAGTCGCAACATGTCCGATATCAAGAAGGTCGTACTGGCTT
Source organism: Marinobacterium lacunae (assembly GCF_000705555.1). GTDB lineage: Bacteria > Pseudomonadota > Gammaproteobacteria > Pseudomonadales > Balneatricaceae > Marinobacterium_D > Marinobacterium_D lacunae. The sequence continues at coordinate 235,910 of NZ_JMQN01000040.1, read as the reverse complement.
ACTCCGGCGGTCTGGATACCTCTGTGATCGTCCGTTGGCTACAGGATACCTATAACTGTGAAGTAGTGACCTTTACTGCCGATCTGGGGCAGGGCGAAGAGGTTGAGCCCGCTCGTGCCAAGGCGCAGGCGCTGGGTGTCAAAGAGATCTACATCGAAGATCTGCGCGAAGAGTTTGTGCGCGACTACGTCTATCCGATGTTCCGTGCCAATACGATCTATGAAGGTGAGTACCTACTGGGTACGTCGATTGCACGTCCTTTGATCGCCAAGCGTTTGGTAGAGATCGCCAACGAAACCGGTGCTGATGCTATTTCTCATGGTGCGACCGGCAAAGGTAATGATCAGGTTCGATTCGAAATGGGTGCGTATGCCCTGAAGCCTGGCGTCAAAGTGATTGCACCCTGGCGTGAGTGGGATCTGACCTCGCGCGAGACGCTGATGGCGTATTGTGAAGAGCGCAATATCCCGGTCGACTTCGCCAAGGGCAAGAAAAAGTCACCCTACTCCATGGATGCCAACCTGCTGCATATCTCCTATGAGGGCGGCATTCTTGAGGATCCCTGGGCGGAAGCCGAAGAGGATATGTGGCGCTGGAGCGTGGCGCCCGAGCAGGCGCCGGATCAGCCGACCTATCTTGAACTGACCTATCGCAAGGGCGATATCGTTGCCATCAACGGCGAAGAGATGAGTCCGGCGACTGTGCTGGCTTACCTGAACAAGATCGGTGGCGAGAACGGCGTTGGACGACTGGATATCGTAGAAAACCGTTTTGTGGGTATGAAGTCCCGCGGTTGCTACGAGACCCCGGGAGGCACCATCATGCTCAAGGCGCACCGCGCCATCGAGTCGATCACGCTGGATCGGGAAGCTGCGCATCTGAAGGATGAGCTGATGCCGCGCTATGCTAAGGTTATCTACAACGGTTTCTGGTGGTCCGAAGAGCGCAAGATGCTTCAGCAGATGATCGATTACAGCCAGCGTAACGTAAATGGCGATGTTCGCGTCAAGCTTTACAAGGGTGCTGTTTCGGTTGTGGGTCGTCGCTCTGAAGATAGTCTGTTTGATGAGAGTATCGCGACATTTGAAGACGATGCCGGCTCTTATAATCAGAAAGATGCAGAAGGCTTTATCAAGCTGAATGCCTTGCGTATGCGCATAGCCGCAAGCAAGGGGCGCAATCTTCTGGATGATTGATCAGGCGCTTGTCTGATCGCATCAAAACCCGCTGGCATGCCTGTCGGCGGGTTTTTTGTGTCTCAGGTTTGATGGCTATGCAGCAATTTTTTGCTAACGGGCTGATTCTCATGCTACTTTTTCGAAAAATTGGCTGTCACTGAAGTTATGGAAGCTCTGTTCTCTGGAAAGTCGGCACTGATTCTCGACAAGAAGCTGGAGGACCTGCAGTCTCTGCGCTCAATCCTGGGCAATCTGGGATTTGGTGAGGTACTTGCGGCCTCATCTGTGAATATGGCGCTCAGCATGCTGAGAGAGTTGCCTGTCGATTTCTGCTTTCTCTGTTATGACCTTGGCCGCGACGAGAAGAACGGCTTGCAGCTGATGCTCGAGCTGCAGGCGGAAGGCCTGCGTTACCACTCCGGTTGTTATGTTCTGGTGGTCGAGCCGGAAAAGTCCGATCTTCTGCTCGGTTCGCCTGAAAACGCTCCCGATATCTATATATCCAAGCCCTATGATCGTATCCGCGTTGGTCAGCAGCTCGAAAAGGTAATGCGCCTGAAAAAAAACCTCGGGCCGGTAGAGCAGTTGCTGGACGATGGTAAGTGGGAAGACGCCTTGGAGGAGTGCGCACGGCTGGAAGAGCATTACCCAGGGATGAAGGTCTATCTTCAGCGCCTGAAAGGTGGGGTCCTGCTGCGTAATAATGAGCCTCAGCAGGCCTACGAGTTGTTTGGACTTTTGTTGCACGGTCGTGACCAGCCTTGGGTTCGAATTGGGCTTGCCATATCGGCTGCCCGGTGCGGGTGGTTTAACCAAGCGGCAGAGCAGCTCGACAAGGTGATTGGCGATCAGCAGGTGTGCATCGAAGCCTTCGTCTGGCGTGCCAGGCTTCATCGTGTAAGAGGGGAGTTGGAGCAGGCGCAGAATCTGTTGCGTCAGGCTGTCGTCTTGCAGCCCACCGTAGCCTTGCTGCAGGGGGATCTGGGTGATGTGGCAGCTATGGGGGGGGATGTTCGTCTCTCGGTGGAGTCGTTCCGTGCTGCGATACGGTACAGTCGCTACTCGGCTTTCCAGCACCCGGATTATTATTTTGGTCTGGTTCGAGTGTTGCTGGAGCAGATGCAGGCGCGGGGTGGTTCCAATGCGGATGCCGAAGAGGAGGCGGTCCGTATGCTTGAACGAGCCCAGCGCGACTTCCTGGATATGCCGGTTATCCATTTTCGCTGTCGGTTGCTCTCCAGCGAGGTCTATCGCGTGGTGGGTGATGCACAAAGTGGCGAGCTGGCTGCGCGCGATGCCTTTAGTCTCTTTCAAGAGCTGACGTTGGATGAGCGTCTGATGTGGCTTGATCAGCTGATTGAAGGGGTCGAGGGGACCTCCGTGCATGATGAGATGTCGGGGTTGCGTCAGGAGTTGACCAAACAGATGGCGGGGTTGAAGTGGGGGCGCGCCAACCTTAAGGGGATGACCCAGTTCCGTCATGGTGAGCTGGATCCCGCGCTGGACTCTTTCCTGGATGCCTATGAGCAGCAGGAGGGGAACCCGGGGATTGGGCTCAATCTGGTGCAGACTGCACTGGAGATCATCCGTCGATCTTCTATCCCGATGCTTGAACAGGATTTGATGGCGCTATGTGATGAGACTCTCTATGCGCTGCACTACGGGGCGCTTACGCCCAAGCAGAAACAGCGTTACAAGGGGCTTTATCAGCGTCTGGCTGAGATCGCCGGCCGTATGGGCCGTACGGCCGAATAAGACGGGGGTTAGAACAGCTGTTCTTCGTCGTCCAGAATATTGCCGCCATTTTCTTGAGGTTGTCCCTCCGGGCTTGAAAGCCCAGCCTCCTCTCTGGCCAGGTTGCGCGCCAGTTTTCGACTGAGTAGTTTCTTCTGTGCGGGCATCGGCAGGTCGGTGAACCGAATCAGATGCTGGCTGACGAGTGTGTCGATCAAATCCTCAAGGATTCGGATAGTCGATTTGTCCGATTGGTCCAGAAATACATCGGGATCGAACTCCTGACTATCGTTCATTGACAGGAATTCCAGCACCTTGGGATCTCGAAGGGTGACTTCGCGGGCACCGCTGGCAGGGGTTTCGGTCAGGCTGATCACCTTTCCCTGATCATCAAACTTGGCGTATAGCATCTGCCTGAATCCTTTTGGCGGTGGGGGATGGAATATCGTCAAACAGCTGTTAGTATTAACCGCCATAATTCTAAGGTCAACGAGTATGGATGCATCGCACGACCCACTATTAAGCTGTTTGGTGATTTTAGCTCAGCAGTACCACAGGCCGACATCTGCCGGGGTGCTGGCTGATGGCTTGCCTCTTGTTAATCATCGACTTACGCCTCAGCTTTTTGTGAGAGCCGCAACGCGTGCCGGGTTGGCCGCCAAGGTTGCCGAGCGGCGTTTGGATCAGCTGTCGGAGCTTTTACTTCCAGTCGTCCTGATTATGGATGATGATACCGCCTGTATTCTTCAGGAAATCGACAGCGACACCGGCGAGGCTGTGATTCAGCAGCCGGAAAGCGGTGGCAGCTACCGCATACCGCTCAGTGAGCTGGAGCCTCAGTACAGCGGTTATCTTATCTTCGTGCGGGCAGAGTACAAAGCGGGCGGAGAGTCCAGCCGCGTACTCGATGGTCGCAGCGGTCACTGGTTCTGGGGCACGCTGAAACGCTCGACACGTATCTACCGTGACGTTCTGCTGGCCAGTTTCCTGATCAACCTCTTCGTGTTGGCCAACCCCCTCTTCGTAATGAACGTATATGACCGCGTCGTGCCCAACGGTGCTGTCGAGACGCTGTGGGTGTTGGCGGTCGGCGTTCTTATCGTCTATCTGTTCGATTTTGGCCTCAAGATGCTGCGTGCTTATTTTATCGAGGTCGCGGCCAAAAAATCCGATGTTTTGTTGTCTGCCCAGCTTTTCGAGAAAGTGATGCGTATCCGTTACGACCGGATGCCTGCCTCGGTGGGTGCTTTCTCCAGTAACCTGCGTGAATTCGACAGTATCAGGAATTTCCTGAGTTCCACGACCAATACCGTACTCATCGATATTCCTTTCATGCTGATCTATATCTTCGTTATCAGCCTGATCGGTGGTCCCCTGGTGGCTGTACCCGCCGTGGCGATACCGATGATTATCATCTACTCCCTCATTGTGCGGCCGAAGCTGCGTGATGCCGTGGAGCGCACCTTTGCATCGACGGCGCAGAAGAACGGTACTCTGGTTGAATCACTGACCGCGATGGAAACGGTTAAAACCCAGCGCGCGGCGAGTCCATTACAGCAGCGTTGGGAGGAGGCGGTCGGCTATATCTCCCGCTGGGGGCTGCGTTCGCGCATGCTCTCTTCGTCGGTGGTTACTTTTGCTGGATTCGTTCAGCAGTTGGCGTCTGTGCTGCTGGTGATCGGCGGTGTTTACCTGATCATGGAGCAGGAGCTGTCGCTCGGTGCTTTGATTGCGTGTGTCATTCTTACTGGGCGTGCGATTGCGCCGATGGCCCAGGTTGCCAGCTTGATTATTCAGTACGAACAGTCGGCCAAAGCGCTTAAAACACTGGATGAGATTATGTCGCTCCCGGTTGAGCGGGAGGAGGGTAAGCACTTCGTTCATCGTCCTAATTTGGACGGTAATGTGGAGTTTCGAAACGTAAGCTTCAATTACCCCAATGTCGAGTATCCGGCGCTTAAACAGGTTTCGTTCAAGATTAATGCCGGTGAGCGTGTGGCCATGATCGGGCGTATCGGCTCGGGCAAAACCACTATCGAGAAAATGCTGCTGGGGCTTTATCAACCGACGGACGGAGCCATCCTGCTGGATGGTGTCGATATCAAACAGATCGATCCTGTAGATTTGCGCCTTAATACGGGTTATGTGCCGCAGGATGTGATGTTGTTCGCCGGTACCGTTCGCGACAATATCATTGTTGGCTCTCCGCAGGCGTCGGACGCTGAAATGTTACAGGCTGCGCGCCTGGCAGGTGTTGAGCAGTTCGTGAATTTGCATCCCATGGGCTTCGATATGCAGGTGGGCGAGCGTGGGCAGGCGTTGTCGGGTGGCCAGCGGCAGTCCATAGCCATAGCGCGTGCTTTGCTGCATCAGCCCAGTCTGCTGATTATGGATGAGCCCAGTAACTCTATGGATAACGCATCCGAGGATCAGTTCAAGCGCCAGCTCAATGAGGTGCTTGAAGGGCGCACATTGCTGATGATTACGCACAAAATGTCATTGCTAACATTGGTCGACAGACTGATAGTGGTCGATCAGGGGCAGATTGTCGCCGATGGGCCGAAAGACACGGTGCTTGAAGCGCTCAAACAAGGACGCCTGCATGTGCGCCGTTAAGGGACAAGCCGTAGATGAAGCGCAAAGAAGTTAAGTTGAAGCAGGAAGATCTGGGCTACACATCCAGTATCAGTGAAGCGATGTTGGAGCAGGCGCCGAAAGGGGCCAGTGCGTTATTATGGGCTATGGCATTGTTTATCTTGGCCGCCGGTGTGTGGGCCAACTGGGCCACGCTGGATGAAATTACCCGTGGTGATGGCGAAATAATACCGTCCCGCCAGTTGCAGGTTGTACAGAACCTCGAGGGCGGGATCGTCTCCGAAATACTTGTTCACGAAGGAGACCTGGTGGAGAAGGGCCAGGTCCTGATGCGAATTGAAGACAAGCGCTTCGTGAGCTCGGTGAAAGAGAGTGAAGTACGGCTGTTTGAATTAAAGTCAAAAGCCGCCAGGCTCGCTGCGGAAGCAAATGGCGAGCCGATGGAAACGCCGAAGGATTTTCCTGAACAGTATCAATACCTGCTCAATCAAGAGGTGAACCTGTTCGCGACGCGTCAGCAGGAGCTGAATGCCAACCTTGCTGTACTGGGTCAGCAGCGTGACCAGCGGCGTCAAGAACTCAAGGAGGCAGAATCTCGCCGGGCGCAGGTTCGTCGCAGCTACGATCTGCTTCTGCAAGAGATGCGTATTACCGAGCCATTGTTGAGCGAAGGCGTTATTTCCGAGGTGGAATACCTGCGATTGAAGCGCCAGGTCAACGATCTCAGGGGCGAGCTATCCAGTATCGAACTGAGTTTGCCGAGAATTCAGTCGACCATCGAAGAGATCGACCAGAAACGCAGCGAAATGGAGCTTCAGTTCCGTAATACGGCCCGGTCCGAGTTGAATGACGTACTGGCTGAACGGGCGCGACTGAGTGAAACCTTTAGTGGTATGCAGGACCGAATCCAGCGCACAGATGTTCGCGCCCCGATCAAGGGAACGGTCAAGCAGTTATTGATCAACACCATTGACGGAGTTGTTCGCCCCGGTGATCCTCTGCTGAACATCGTGCCTTGGGAAGATAAGCTGCTGATCGAGGCACGTATTCGTCCTTCGGACATCGGCCAGCTCAAGGTTGGCCAGCCCTCGATGGTGAAAGTAAGTGCCTACGATTTTGCGATCTACGGTGGCTTGCCTGCCAAGCTGGTATACATCTCACCGAGTACGATTGTCGACGAGAAGGATGAGACGTTCTATCAGGTGCGTCTGGAAACGGAAAATCCCTATTTGGGCGAGAATAAGAACTTGCCGCTGATAGCTGGCATGACCGTTTCCGTGGATATTGTCACGGGCGAGAAAACGGTCATGCAGTATCTGCTCAAGCCTATTACGAAAGCGCGTCAGCGGGCTTTAACGGAGCGATAGAATGGACTATTTCTGTATCGCAATGAGGGACGACATCGCTCAGCGCTGGACGGAAGCACTGGATCTTAACTTGAATAGGCTAGAGCAGCCGCTGTCGAGTGTGGCTTTGCCCCAAAACGGTTTATGCCTGGCTCATTGGCAGAGCATCAGCGGAGCTGAAAAAGAGTTGTTGTTGGCGCATGCTCATGGCTGTGGTTTGAGTTTAGTTGTGCTGACCGATCATCCTGATACAGATGAGGGTCGTGAACTGATTCGGCGAGGGGCCAAGGCCTATGGTAATACCTTCGTCACTTATAGCCTGCTCAATGAGATGATCAAGGCGGTAAAACGCGGCGACATATGGGCAGGGCAAGATGTACTTCAATCGGTGTTGCGCCAGCTCCTTGAGCAGGTGGAGCCGCCGGTGCAAAGCCTGGCTGAACGATATGGCTTGAGCGATCGGGAAAATGAAGTACTCGTCGAAGTAATGTCCGGTGCAAGCAACAAAGTAGTGGCACGACGTTTGGATATTACTGAACGTACGGTAAAGGCTCACATGAGTGCTATTCTGAACAAGACTGGCGCGCGTGATCGTGTAGAGCTTATTCTTTTAGCTCAGCGAACTGAGCGTAACGCTGTCTGATCAGGGACACCTTTTAAGGATAGGGGAAGAAAAATGGCGTTTAAACAGTCTATGCTTGCGGCTGCTGTGCTCGTTGCTGTCTCCGGCACGGCGCACTCCGCGACAGTACAGGAAGTCGTAGCGGACAATCTGGCGGAGAATCCGGATGTTGCGCGGGCAATCGAGGCCTACCGGGCCGTGGTCAAAGAGGTTGACCAGGCAAAAGCGGGCTACTACCCGACCGTCGATGCCACTCTGGGTTACGGATATGAGTGGACAGACAAAGACCAGGGTGTTCAGGATGTCGAGCTGAACCGTCGTGAGGCTCACCTGAACATTAATCAGATGTTGTTCGACGGCTTTGCAACGCCTAGCGAAGTGAAGCGTCAACGCGCCCGTATGGAGTCGGCTGCTGCGGAAGCATCCGACTCGGCGGAAAACTATGCATTACAGGCCTCTCGCGCTTACCTGGAGCTTCTACGCCGTGATCAACTGGTCAAGCTGGCGAAAGAGACTCTCTACAATCACGTCAAGATCTACGATCAGATCAAGCGTCGCTCCGAGTCTGGCCTGGGCACGCTGGCTTCCATTCAGCAGGCTGAAGGCCGACTGGCTCTGGCAGAGGTAAATACACTGGCTGCTGAAAATAATCTGCTCGACGCTCAGGCCAACTACCAGCGTGTCGTCGGTCAAGAGCCGCCGGCCGATCTTGAACCACTGATGGATGATGCGCTGCAGCTGCCGGGTACCTTCGAAGAAGCATTGGCTATCGCTAATGAGAGCCATCCGGTTGTGGGTGTTGCTCAGAGTGATGTCGAGGCGACCTATGCCCAGCGTGATGCAGCCAAGAGTCGTATGTATCCGAGACTGGATCTTGAGATCGAGCGTCGCTGGGACGAAAACCTGGATGGTATCGAAGGTGATGATGAAGATCTGACCGCCATGCTGCGACTGCGCTATAACCTGTTCAACGGTGGTGCTGACAAGGCACGTATTCGTCAGACTGAGTATCAGATCGGCGAGGCCCAGCAGGTTCAGCGTGACTCCATGCGCCAGATCAAGCAGAGCCTGGAACTATCCTGGAACGCTTACGAGATTCTCGGACGCCAGATCGAGCATCTGCAACAGCATGTAAGTTCAAGTGAGCAGACTCGCAACTCCTATCAGAAGCAGTTTGATATCGGACAGCGCTCCCTGCTAGATCTGCTCGATACCGAGAACGAGGTCTTCTCCGCCAAGAACCAGCTGGCCGAAGCTCAGCTCGATCAGCAGATTGCCAAGCTTCGTATTCTCAACGGCATGGGCGGTCTTCTGAGCGCGATGAACATCGACGTTCCGCTGGAAGAATCCGCAACCATGACGGCCGAGGTGCAGGCTGAGCCTGCGATGGATGAGATGAAAACGGCCGAGGAAAGCAGCGAAAGCGCTAGCTGAGCCAAGATTGCATCTACCGGGGTGGGTGGCTAAAATCGCGCCCACCTGAGGTTTTTGCCTGAGAGGGTTGCAGGGTTTGCAACCCTCTTTTTGTTTTAATTACAGGATGTACGCTGTCCCGCCATTGCCTGTCGCGACAGCAGCGGGATAAAGAGAGCTGATGAAAGCGCACAAGATACTTCAGGCCCCTATCCCAATGCGCTGGGTTGGGCCGATCCAGATCAGTGGCCACATAGTGGATGAGAAACTCAGCGTGCCGTTGGCGACGTATGAGACACCTTTGTGGCACTCCGTCGGGCGAGGTGCACGAGTTTCCACACTCTGTGAAGGCGGAATCAAGACGACACTTATCGACGAACGAATGACTCGCTCGATCCTGCTCGAGGCGGATGATGCACTGGCGGCTCATCAGGCCTTGCAGTCGATCAAGTCCCGTCGGGAAGATCTGAATGCGGTGGTGACTCAGTCCAGCCGCTTCGCGCAACTGATCGACATGCACAGTCAGATCGTGGGTAACCTGATCTACCTGCGGCTTGAATTTACAACAGGTGATGCGTCCGGGCACAACATGGTGACCAACGCTGCCGACAAGCTGATCCCCTGGCTGCTGGGTGAGTATCCCGATCTTCGCTACAGCTCGATATCGGCCAACTACTGCTCGGACAAAAAGGCGACAGCCGTAAACGGCATTTTGGGTCGCGGCAAGTATGTGGTCAGCGAAATCCTGATTCCGCGCGATATTTGTGAGCGCCGGCTCAAAACGACGCCGGAGAAGGTGGTCGATCTCAATATCAAGAAGAACCTTATCGGTACGTTGATGGCCGGAGGGTTACGCAGCGCCAACGCCCATTATGCCAACATGCTGTTGGCGTTTTACCTGGCCACAGGGCAGGATGCCGCCAACATTATTGAAGGCTCGCAGGGTGTGGTCCACGCAGAAGTACGCAACGGCGATCTGTATTTCTCCTGCACTCTGCCCAACCTTATTGTTGGCAGTGTGGGTAATGGAAAGGGAATCGATTTCGTCGAGGCGAATCTCGCACAGTTGGGGTGTCGCGAAGAGCGTGAGCCAGGTGCCAATGCCCGCCGTTTGGCCGTCATTTGTGCTGCAACGGTGCTTTGCGGAGAGCTGTCGCTACTTGCTGCCCAGACCAACCCCGGTGAGCTGATGGAAGCACATATCCAGCTGGAGCGTTGATGTCGGATCAAACCAATGACCGCAAGATCGAGCACATCAGGGCGATAGAGAACGACCCCTCCACTGACCGTGATGGACGTTACTTCGATCGCATCGTCCTGACGCATCGGGCGTTGCCTGAACTGGATCTGGCTGAAATCGATTCGGCGATCGAGTTTCTCGGCCGCAGGCTTAGTTTTCCGCTGCTGATCTCCTCCATGACCGGTGGGGATCATGAGCTGGTTCGCCGGATCAATACCAATCTGGCCGAAGCGGCGCAGCACTGCGGTGTGGCGCTGGCGGTCGGCTCCCAACGGGTCATGTTCGGGCAGCCCGCTGCCCGCTCTAGCTTTGAACTGCGTAGCCTTGCGCCCGATACGGTGCTGCTGGCCAATATCGGCGCTGTGCAGCTCAACTATGGGTTTACAATCGAGCAGGCCCGGGATGCCGTCGAATGTGTGGGTGCTGATGGTCTCTATCTGCACCTGAATCCATTGCAGGAAGCGGTGCAGCCAGAAGGCGATACTAACTTCCGGGGCGTGGTTGAAAAGATCGGGGCAATTCAGCGTGGGCTGAAAGTGCCGGTGCTGCTCAAAGAGGTGGGGTGTGGGCTTTCGCCTGAGGATATTGCAGCCGGTTATGCACAGGGTATACGGTATTTCGATGTCGCTGGCAGCGGTGGCACCTCCTGGAGCCGGATAGAGCATCATCGGCGCGATGATGGTAGCGATATAGGCATCCGGTTCCAGGATTGGGGGCTGCCGACGCCTGTGGCACTCAAGTGCGCACAGCCTTGGTTGGATCGTGCCACGTTGATCGCCAGCGGCGGGCTCAGAGATGGGATTGATATGGCCAAATCTGTTATACTCGGCGCCTCTCTGTGCGGTATGGCCGCGCCTTTCCTGCGCCCGGCCAGTCAATCTGTCGATGCCGTCGTCGAAGTGATCGAGCGGGTCAGACGTGAATTTGTAACGGCGATGTTTCTGCTTGGCATGCCGGATGTTGCGACCATGCGTAACAACCGCGCGCTGATCGTAGAAGAGCGTTGAGGATCTAAGCCAAAGATGTCCGTGGGTATAGACGAAATCAGTTTCTACACGTCCAGCTATTATTTTGATCTGAGGACGTTGGCGGAAGTCCAGAATACCGATCCTGAAAAGTATTATGTCGGAATCGGCCAGGAAAAAATGGGAATGGCCGCGCCTGATGAGGATGTGGTGACTATGGCCGCTAATGCGGCGTCACCACTGATCGAGCGCGTTGGGCCCGATGCTGTCAGTACCCTCCTGTTCGCCACAGAAACGGGTATCGATCAGTCAAAAGCGGCAGGCGTTTATGTGCATCGGCTGCTCGGCCTGAATGCTAACTGTCGTGTTGTTGAACTGAAACAGGCCTGTTACAGCGCGACGGCCGCGTTGCAGATGGCCTGCGCGCTGGTGGCCCGCGATCCGCGCCGAAAGGTACTGGTTGTCGCGTCCGATATTGCTCGCTACGACCTTAACACTCCGGGTGAAGCGACCCAGGGCTGCGGTGCCGTGGCCATGCTTATCGGTGCTAACCCACGCCTTGTCAGTATCGATCCGGAGGTGGGCAATTACACCGAGGATGTCATGGATTTCTGGCGCCCGAACTATCGCTCTACCGCTCTGGTGGACGGCAAGTATTCAACGAAAATCTATCTCAAGTCGCTGAAGAAGGCGTGGGAAAGTTTCCGCGAAGCAAGCCCGCTGGTTTTCGAGGATCTGCGGCATTTCTGCTACCACCTGCCATTTAGCCGCATGGCGCAGAAGGCGCATCAACATCTGGTCAAACTGAACAAAGCCGCCATGGCACCTGAGCAGATTGAGGCGCAGATCGAGCCGACGCTGAGCTACAACCGCATTATCGGCAACAGCTACACCGCGTCGATGTATATCGGTCTTTGCTCCCTGCTGGAGACCTGCCGGGAGAACCTTGCCGGTCAGCGTATCGGATTTTTCAGTTACGGTTCGGGTTGTGTCGCCGAGTTTTTTAGCGGCACCGTGCAAGCGGGGTATGAGCAACATCTACACGCCGACCGGCACAGCAAGATGCTGTCCGAGCGTGAGGCGCTTAGCTACGACGAGTACCTGAACCTTTATCGTCATCCCGATCCGCGAGATGGTGGCGAACACGAGCTGCCGCATATTACCCGTGGTCGCTTCCGCCTTGCTGCAATCAGCCATCACAAGCGCGAGTATATCCCCTGCTGATTGAGGGTTTCTGATGCGAGTTGCCTGCGCACCGGGCAAGGTCATCCTCAGCGGTGAACATGCCGTGGTCTACGGCGCGCCGGCGCTGGCGCTGGCTGTGGACCGGCATATGCGTGTCTACTACCAGTCCGACAGGCTGCCAAGATTAAGCTGGCACGCGCAAGAGCGAACCCATGTACTGGGGCTGGATAAATTCGCGGCCCTTAGACGTCGCCTGGATAGTCATTTCGAACGTTATCTGCGCGGCGAACTCTCGATTACGCAGATTCTTAAAAAACCCGCAGAACTGGCCTTTTATGCTGTCGATATGGCGCGGATGGTGTCCGGGCTGGACAGCATTCCCCGAGGCAGCGTGCGTATAGACTCCGATATTCCTATCGGTGCTGGCATGGGATCATCGGCGGCGCTGATTGCAGCCTTGCTCACACTTTTTGGCCATTTCGACGACCTTGATCAGCTGATCCAGAAGGTACACCACTGTGAGCGATTACAGCACGGACGGGGCAGTTTGATCGATGCGGCGACTGTGTGCAGCGGTGGTCTGGTTCGCCTGCGTGACGGGCAGATCAGCCGGCCGGCGTTGGCTGAACAGGGGCTCGGTGAGGGCTGGTTCTGGGTATTTACCGGTACGCCCGCGGCCAGTACGGGAACCTGTGTGGAGCGGGTCAGACGTGCCTTTTCAGGATCGGTGATCTGGAGTGAGTTTGCGGATGTGACCACTGAGATCGAGCTTCGCCTTGGCAGCGGTGCACCTCTGGCTGAGATGATCCGGCAGAATCACAGGCTGCTGACTCGAATTGGTGTGGTGCCTGCAACCCTTGTGCGGTTCGCCGAGCAGGTGGAACGGCGCGGCGGAGCCGCCAAGGTGGCCGGCGCCGGATCGGTTTCTGGCGAGAGTGGCGGGTTGATGCTGGTATGGCTGCCTGAGGGTACGCCATCTACGCTGGAGATGCCTGGAGATTGGCATTGGGGCGAATTGAAGGAGGATCCAGCAGGTGTCCGATTGCTCGATGATCAGGGCTAGTGCGCCCGGCAGTATCATGCTGATGGGCGAGCATGCCGTTTTACGTGGCGCCTTGGCAATTGCCTGCGCCGTTGACCGTTATATCCATGTGGAGCTCCGGCCGCGCGACGATGATCGTGTGTGTGTCGACAGTGCACTGGGCGTCTATGAGTCAACGCTTGGCGAATTAGCCGAGTCGTCCGAGCTTAAATTTGTCATAGCGGCATTACGACAATGGCGCTCACACCTGGCATCCGGCTTCGAGCTGAAGATCACCTCCGAATTTTCCCACCGTGTCGGCCTTGGCTCTTCTGCTGCCGTGATAGCGGCGTTAACCGTTGTATTGGATCGTTTTGCCGGGACGGGTTTCAGTACAGAGCAACTGTTCGATTCGGCGCTGAAGGTGATTCACCAGGTTCAAAACGGGAGAGGCTCAGGCACCGATCTGGCCGCCAGCCTCTACGGTGGCGTGATCGCCTACAGGGTAGAGCCAAGAGAGCTGATTCCGCTCAAGGGCCTACCTACGTTGAGTCTCTGGTATGTAGGCTACAAGATGAAAACACCGGATGTGCTGGAGCTGGTCGAGACCAAGCGTCAGCGATATCCGGAGTTGTATGACGGGCTGGACAGGCTTATGGAGCAATGCAGCCTCAATGCCAGGGCCGCTGTGGATAACAGTGACTGGAATGCGCTCGGCGAACTGATGAACGTCTATCAAGGTCTGATGGATGCCCTGGGTGTCTGCGATGGCAATTTGGCAGAGCTGGTGTATCGGCTTCGCTCGGCAGAAGGTGTTTTGGGCGCGAAGATTTCCGGCTCAGGATTGGGTGATTGCGTCGTTGCACTGGGCAGTGCGAAGTTCGGCGATCTACGCTTTGAAGAGATTCCCATCGGATTGTCTGCGCGCGGTACGGAGAGCGAGCAGTTGGCTGAGAGCAGGAGCTGAGAGGGCTATGAACCGTATAGATGTAATGGCTGGCTGGATGCCGGAGGCGACCATACCGAAAGCCAGTGCCGAGCACTTTGCACCGAGCAACATCGCCTTGTGCAAATACTGGGGCAAGCGAGATTCGGAGCTGAATCTACCTGTGAATGCCTCACTCTCGGTGTCGTTGGACACCCTTGGCAGTCGCACCCGTGTCGAGCCCATCGAGGCCGCCAGCGACGAGGTCTGGCTGAACGGCGTCAGGCAGGTATCCGACAGCCGCTTTGCTCGCCGTGTCAGCGGATTCATCGATCTCTTTAGAATACGGCATCCCGAATTGGCTTTTCGGGTGGACACTCACAACAACATACCGACGGCGGCTGGGCTTGCTTCATCGGCATCCGGGTTCGGTGCGCTGACCAAGGCGCTGGTCGATGCTTTCGGTCTTGGTCTTACAGCTACCGAGCAGTCGATCATTGCCCGCCTGGGTAGCGGTAGCGCGTGTCGGTCGCTGTTCGATGGTTTTGTCGAGTGGCAGATGGGCGTGCGTGAAGATGGCCTGGATAGCCATGCTGTAGCACTTGAGCAAACCTGGCCCGGGCTCTCGATCGGTCTTATCAAAGTCGATGAGAGTGAAAAAAGCGTCGACTCCCGTGCCGGGATGCAACGCACCAAGGAAACAGCACACCTCTACCAGAGCTGGCCGTTGCAGGCCGCGTCCGATCTTAGCCGTCTACAGCAGGCGATAGAGACACGTGACTTCGCACTGCTGGGAAGCGTGGCCGAGCAGAATGCGCTGTCGATGCATGCCACCATGATTGCATCCTGGCCCCCGTTGCTTTATTGGCAGCCTGGCAGTGTGGCGGCGATGCAAAAGGTATGGCGTCTGCGCGCAGAGGGGCTGGCGGTTTACTTCACCATGGATGCAGGCCCGAACCTGAAGATGTTGTTCGAATCAGCTTCAGCTGCAGCACTGGAGGCTCACTTTCCGGGAATGGAGATCGTGCAGCCTTTCGGTGTCTGATCGACCGTGACCACCGGCTTCGTACTGACTCGCCAGCAACGGGATCTGGCCGACGGAATCGAACTCTCCTATTGGTTGTCCACCGCTGCTGGACCTCAGCGTATCGATATTCAGGGTGAGGACGCGGTGTGCTTCGTGCTCGCCTCGGAGCTCGACGCTATCCGTGAACTGTTGTCCGAACTCAGCGGTTGGCGCCTGAGGGAGTTGGAGCTGTGCGACCTTCAGCAGCGGCCGGTTGCGGCGCTCTATTGCCGCACACTTGCGCTCTATCGTGACGCAGTCGCTCGCATTGTCGGCGCAGGACTCGCGCTGATGGAGGAGGATATCCGGCCTGTCGACCGTTATCTGATGGAGCGGTTTATTCATGCCGGTGCCGCCTGCACTCAACGAGCGGGCAAGACCCTGCTTAAGCCTGCCGATTATGATCCCGCTTTTCGCATAGTATCCATCGACATCGAGACCACGATGCGGGCCGATCGTATTCTGTCGGTAGCGTTACAAGGCGATGGTTTCGAGCGCGTGCTGGTCAATGGAGAGGCTCCCGTTGAACCCTGGATTGAGAGTTGTCGCGATGAGCGCGACCTGCTGGTACGAATGATCGCGGCGATCAACTCCTACGATCCCGATATTCTGATCGGCTGGAATGTGATCGGCTTCGATCTCCGGGTGCTGGAGGCGCGCGCGAGAGCCTTGGGCGTAAAACTGACCATCGGTCGAGACACCTCGCCGATTCTGGTGGACCGTGCTCAGAACGGGCGATGGTTTGCGCGGATACCGGGCAGGGTCGTGCTCGATGGCATCGATACCCTAAAGGGCGCGACCTGGCGCTTTGAGCGCTATGGCCTTGAGTTTGTCGCGAATGCGCTGCTGGGGCGGGGTAAGGCGATCGACAAGGTTGATGATCGCGGGGCCGAAATTCAGCGGCTGTATGCCGAAGACCGGTTGGCGCTTGCGCGGTACAACCTTGAAGATTGCAGGCTGGTCAGCGAAATTTTTCAGAAGGCGGGGCTGATCGAGTACCTGATCGAGCGTGCCCGACTGACAGGCCTGCCGCTGGACAAGGTGGGGGGCTCGCAACAGGCCTTCGATAACCTCTACCTGCCGGTGCTACACCGCAAGGGGCATGTGGCGCCCCAATACGCCTCGGGGCGCTCTGACCTGTCTATCCCCGGGGGCTTTGTCATGGACTCCGTACCCGGGCTTTATCGCCATATTCTGGTGCTGGATTTTAAAAGCCTGTATCCGAGCATTATCCGCACGTTCAAGATCGACCCGCTCGGCATGAGTCGGGGGGGGCTGGAAAATGCTGATCCCGACGATCTGGTGCCGGGCTTTCACGGCGCTATTTTTTCACGCTCGCAGGCACTGCTGCCGGATATTATCGAGCACCTATGGCTGGCGCGGGATCGGGCCAAGGCCGAGGGCAACGCGGCGCTTTCGCAGGCGATCAAGATACAGATGAACGCTTGCTATGGTGTGTTGGGATCTCGCGTCTGCCGCTTTTTCGATCAGCGGCTGTCAGGTTCCATTACCTTGCGCGGTCATCAGATACTTAATCAGACCGCCGAGCGTATCGAGCAGCATCATGGCCACAAGGTGATCTACGGCGATACCGATTCTGTTTTCGTCTGGCTCGGCGATGATTGGGCTGATCGGGATACCACACTTTATGGGGAGCAGCTGTCCCATGAGCTGAACGGATGGTGGCAACAGCAACTCCGGGAGCGCTTTGGCTTGGAGTGTGCGCTGGAACTCCAGTTCGAGGCGCACTACAGCCGTTTTCTGATGCCTCGCATGCGGCACAGCGAAAAGGGCAGCAAGAAGCGCTATGCCGGTCTCAAGCGCCTCTCAGACGGCAGTGAAGAGTTGGTGTTTCGCGGGCTTGAGTCTGTGCGTACCGACTGGACGGCACTGGCGCGTACCTTCCAGCGCGAGTTGTATGAACGTATCTTTCATGACCAGCCCTACGAGTCACTGATCACGGCAACGCTTGAGGCCTTGCGCGGCGGAGAGCGTGACGAGCAGCTGGTGTACAGGCGACGCCTGCGACAGCCGCTCGACGCTTATACCCATAACCAGCCGCCACATGTGAAGGCCGCAAGACTATTGGAGATGGAGCGCAAGCAGCTGCACCTGCCTCCAGCCTATGGCGTGGGTGACTCCGTCCAATACCTGATGACGGTCAACGGCCCCGAGCCGCTGGAGCTGTTGCGCTCGCCTATCGATTACCAACACTATGTGGATAAGCAGCTGCTGCCGGTGGCGGATTCGATCCTGCCGTTTCTGGGGCAGGGGTTTGAAGCCCTGTCGGCGCCCCAGATCGATCTGTTTTGAGCCACCGCCAGACGAAATGGAATTTAATCACGCTCAGGGCAGTCTATTCAGGATGAGCAGAAGACGAGAAGAGCATGAACGATCCCGATCGTAACCGCCGACGCATGGCGCGCCTGATGACCCACCTGACCTGGGTGGTCGTGCTGGCGATGCTGACGCTTTACTTTAACAACTTTATCGCCTCGCGGGATAACCCCAATGCAACCCTTGCGTTAAGCGACAGCGCCCGCCCCGAGGTGGTGCTGGATCGAAACCGGGCCGGTCATTATCTGGCGCCGGGGCGTATCAACGGTCAGCGGGTTGAGTTCCTGCTGGATACCGGTGCCACTAATGTCAGCGTACCGCAGGGGCTGGCGAGCGAGTTGGGCTTGCAGCGTGGTGCGCCGATGCAGTCGATGACGGCGAATGGAGTTGTGACGGTGTACAGAACCCAGCTTGATAGCGTCGAACTCGGCGGAATACGCATGCAGGATGTCAGTGCCACCATCAATCCGGGGATGAGCGAGAATATCGTGCTGCTCGGTATGAGCTTTATGCAGCATCTTGAGCTGATTCAGCGCAACGGGCAGCTCACGTTGCGAGTACCCGACGCTGTCAGATAGCCATCTGGTAGCTGATAAAGAATTTCGCGGCGACGGCAAACAGCGTAAGGCCGGACACCAGACCGAGGAAGATCATCTTTCCCTCACGGGTTGCTTTGGCACAGATCTGTACATGCCAGACTGACCACAGCTTGAATCCGATAGCGAATAAGAGTGCGATAAAGACGGCGATTTCGGTGTTGGACCACTGAACCATTTCGATCATCTCCCAACCGGCATTTAAAACATGCATCCATTATGCACTTTAAAAATATATGTGGGAAGTATCTTTAACGTGCTTTAGGACAGGGGGGGGTTACGCTTGCTGTCCACACCCGGTGCTATCGAGCATGAAACGGGCGATCTCCTTTGCCCGAGCAGCCGCTTCCTTATCCTCTAGCATCTGTGCTGCGACGATAGCGCCGTCGATCAACAGCATCAGGTCAGAGGCCAGCTTTGCACTTGCGCCGCCGCAGTGGGGCTTCAAGTGGTGTTCAAGCACGTCGGCCATGCGGGTTTTATGTGCTGCGGCGAAACGGTGAATACTGTCCTCGTGAGCCGAGTATTCGCCACTGGCGCGGATAAAGTTGCAGCCGAAGAAATCAACGCTTTTGAACCATGTGGCTAACAGATCAAAGATTACGAGCACGCCCGCGGGGCTGGGGTCCCTGGCCAGAGATGCCTCCAGGCTTTCCATCAGCTGACGATGCCGTTGCTCCAGCACGGCCAGAATCAGCGCCTCTTTACTGGCAAAGTGCTTATACAAGGTTGCTTTTGATACCCCGGATTCGGCCAGTATCAGGTCGATGCCGGTCGCGTGGTAGCCACGCTCGTTGAAAAGGCGGAAGGCGGTGTCTAAAAGGTGCTGCTTGCGTGGGGTGCTATTGGCCATCGTGTGTCTGTCGTTGAAACCGTTTCTTCCAATAGCTTACTCGAAAGCTATTGACGTGAACAGATCTGTCTACTAGTGTTCTGTTTGTTGGTGAACAGATCTGTTCACTTTAAAGTTTAAAGCAATGGAGCAACCTAAATGAGTGCTATGACCAAAGGTGTGCACCACCTGGGATTGACGGTATCCGATCTGGCTGAAACCGAGCGCTTCTTTTGTGACGCGCTGGGGTTTGAGCGGGTAGGGGAGAAACCGGATTATCCGGCGGTGTTTATACACGACGGTACAGTGATGTTGACGCTATGGCAGGTTCAGGCCGAAAACGCGGTGTCTTTCGATCGCAAGAGTAATCTGGGTTTGCATCACTTCGCATTGGCTGTCGACGGTGTAACAGGCCTTGAAAAGGCTTATGAGCGGCTACAAAATTTTGATGGCGTCGAGATCGAGTTTGCACCTGAGCCGCTGGGCGACACACCGATCAGGCACATGATGTGCACCATTCCCGGTGGAATCCGCATGGAACTGATCGCGACCGGAGGGAATTGATATGCAGACGCAGCCCTTTCATGCCGGAGAACGTGAGGTTCAGACACGGGTCGGTGTCGCGGACAAAATGGCGGCCGTGGGCGAAAAGGTGCTGCGTCCCTACCTTATTGAACAGCACCGCGCGTTTTATGCTCATTTGCCGATGCTGCTGGTCGCCAGCGCCGATTGCCGTGACAGGCTGTGGGCGACTGCCTTGTATGGCGAACCCGGTTTTGTCGCATCGCCTGATGAGCGAACGCTTTCGGTAAAGCTGTCACTGAGCGCAAGTGACCCGCTGTTTATGCAGTTCACAAAGGGGCAGCGCTATGCGGTACTTGGTCTCGAGTTTTCCAGCCGGCGCCGCAATCGCGCCAATGGCCGGGTTATCGCAGCTTCAGCCGACGAGCTGGTGTTGGAGGTCGAGCAAAGTTTCGGTAATTGTCCGAAGTACATAGTGCCGCGTGAAATCTGCGCTCACAGTCCTGTTGACGCCGTGCAACCTGAGGCAATCAGTTCGCTTCTGGGGCCTGTGGCTGAGCTTATATCCGAGGCTGATACCCTGTTTATCGCCAGCCGTGCTGCACCTGCCGTGGGCAGTTTGACTGAGCCTATGGCCGGATACGATATCTCGCACCGAGGAGGAGTGGTCGGCTTTGTGCACCAGTTAGATACGCATACGCTGGCGTTTGCCGACTTCAGAGGAAACAACTTCTTTAATACGCTTGGCAATATCATGACGGATACGGAGACAGCGCTGCTGTTTATCGACTACCAGAGCGGAGACCATCTGCATCTGAATGGTGAGGCTTCACTTTTGTGGGCCGATGATGGCCCGCTTCCAGTTGCAGGCTATGCGCGCAATGTTCTGTTTCGGATGAAATCCGGGTATTGGGTTAAACAGGCGAGCCCGTACCGCTGGGCCAATACCGGGGGTGGGCAGGGTGACACCCCGGCATAGGGTGTCATCCCGACAGGATCAGCACTTGTTTTTCGGATGTGTGCAGGTGCCGCCTGAACTGCCTCCACCTGAACTGCTCACACTGCCGCTTGTGGAGCGCTTGCCGCTTTTGAGTGTCACGCTGGCGCTCACCGGTACACTGCCACCGCTGTCGGTCGTGATCAACGTGACCTCATAGGTGCCGGCGGCGCCATAGGTGTGACCGGGACTTGTATCACTGCTGGTGACGCCGTCGCCGAAGTTCCAGCTATAGCCGAGGGTGCCCTGACCTTGGGATGCATTGGTGAAGTTACAGATCAACCCGATACAGTCGTAACTGAAAGCGGCTACCACGCCTGTGCCCGGGTCCCCCCCTCCTGACGGAACAACGTCGTTGGCCAGTGCTGCACTCAGGTCGAGCCTGCCGTGGGCGGTCCAGCTCAGCAGGTTCTGGCCGTTGGCTCCGACTTGAGCCGCATTATCTTCAAGGCGTTGGCGTACAACCTGATTGCACGGCATGCCGGCATAGGTACAAAGGCTTGGCTCGGTGGGAGCGCCGTCGGCCAGACGGGTATAAAGATCGTTCCATACCAGCGCGGCAGCGCCGGCTACCAGTGGCGCCGACATCGATGTGCCGCTCCACCAGTCGACACAGCTGTCGGATGCTGACGAGATGCCGCAGGCCGCCCCGGGCAAGAGTCCTATGAGTCCATCGCCGGGGGCCGCCATGGATACCCAGTCATCGCGGTTGCGGCTGTAGGTCGAGAACGTGGCCCGATCATCCTCGTCGTTGGAGGCCGCGACGGCTATCACACTGGAGTTGCCGCTGCTATCGGTGCACGCGGCCGGATACACCTTGCCGGTGTCGCCGTTGTTTCCCGCCGCTGCTACGACCACAACACCGAGGCTGTTGGCATATTCGATGGCATCGCACTCGGCATTGGATGGATCGGTGGCGTAGATCTCACCGGTGGGGGTAATCCAGTCGCTGCCATAGCTCATGGTGATCACGTGGTAGCCACTATCCGCTGCCTGCCCGATGGCGGCGATAGAGTGGGATACAGGGCAGAGCCCTACAAGGTAGAGAAACAGTCCATCACTGACCAGTTCCTGATAGCACACCTTGAAGATGCCGGCACCGGTGCGATAGGCCACGCCGGAGAGGCCAAGCTGGTTGTTAACTCTGGCTACCGCCTCGGAGGCGGTGAAGGTGCCATGCCCGAGGTTATCGCAGGCTTCATCACTGTCGGGGCAGGGGTCCCAGCCGGTACCGGGATCGCTGCCAACGAGGCTGACTTTCTCTAGACACTTGCCGGGTATATCGACACCGTTGCCTGATAGATCCGGTATAGCGCAGTCGGCCCCGCTATCGAGCACTGCGATACGGGCCAGATCGAAGCTGTTCGTATCAATGGTCGACCAGTCGAAATCGGCGCCGGGCCAGTGGATATCCGCACCGGGCGTGCCGTACTGGGTATCGAGGCTGACGTTGCCGAAAAGATCCACAGTTTTGACGATATGACCCTGACCTGTATTGCGCAGATACCACTGATCGTCGAACAGGTTGGTGATATCGCTCATCGGAAGAGGGCCGGGATCTTCACTGGGCACGACGAGCACGCGGTAGTAATCCGGTTCGGCGTAGAGCACATTCGGGTTGCGCCTGAGCGCCGCCAGACTGTTGCCCACCTGCCCGATCGGCACCTGGAGCACCAGTACACCGATCTGGGGAATGCTCTCGATCACCTGTGCATCGGCGGGAATTTCTCGGGCTTGTGCGGCTGCACCGGGTTTGAACTTGACCAGCACGCGGTCAGGTGCATAGCTCGGCAAATCGAGGCCGGATGGTTGGGCAGGCGCGGCGAGGCTGGTGTGCAGGGGGGCAATCAATGCAAATATCAGTGCCAGCGCGCTAAATTGTAATCGACTCATGGAACACCCTCCTACAGCGAGAGGTGGGGGGATTCCGCCGGATCGGGTAATGCAACGACGGGAAATGCTTTAGGTATAGGTCATGTAACGTCGTTGTACATAATTCGTAAAAGCGCCGAATGTGTAACGAAAAGTTTACAAAATGAATTATATTCAGAATACGGGAGGACGCAGTGCTGGACCGACGCCGCGCACTCGCTGCGATATTACCGCTCGATCAGTTCGGGAGCGTATCCCTGCACTCTATCGATAATCAGTTTGAAACATGCATCGTGCATCAACTGAACGCTTCGGTTTGAACGCTACGCTGGAAGGGAGTGCCGATAACGGAAGCTAAGAAGGAGACTAGAAAAATCGGCCCTGATCGGGCCGATTTAAACAAGGTTTTAATTCAGGCTCAGCGATAGCTTCCCCTGAACAGGCTACCTTTTTCGTCAATCAACCAGACATCCCCGGCTTGCTCAACCGCCACACGCACAGCCTTGGGTGAAGTCTGCTTTTTAACCCACTGGCCGCCCGTATCATCCCAGAGGTAGAGTTGGTTGTCGGTGCCGACCACATAGATTGAACCGTCACGGCCGGATGCGATATCCAATGCTTTGCCCGGCATCTTCTTCATGCGCGAGCGCAGCAGTGATCTCGCGTCGTTGGTGTCTGAGCGCAGGATGTCCCCCTGTTTGTTTACAGCCCACATATATCCATTCTGATTGGCAATCGCGACGGCTTTGACACCGGCTTTTTTCTGCCAGCGTTTATTACTCAGTATCCATATATCACCACCCTGGTTATTGAGTTTGTCGCTTACCACCCAAAGATCGCCGGAGTTCGATGACGTAATGGCCGATGCGGCACCGTCGATTTTCTTGATATCTGAGCCATCGACCGAACCGCTATACAAGGCACCGGCTGAGTCCATCAGCCAGACTTTTCCGTCGTCAGCGCCGGCGATGTCAGAGAAGCCTTTGGCGACATCGCTCCACTGTTTACGACCGGAATCAAATACCTGAATGACAGGCTCTGACGATGCAATTACCTTGCGGAATATATTGCCCGCATGGTCGATGAAAATATCTTCAACCTTGTCGGCCTCCTTGCTCCAGGAGATGCTTTCGACTTTCTGAATCTCGATCTCCCCAACCGGACTCTTCTCTGTACCGGAGCTTTCTCCGGTGTCGATAGTGACAGAGTTACCGACCAGGACAACCCCGGATTCAGAGCTTTCGGGAGCCGTATATTCACGTGCGAAACCGCTTTCGCGCGCTATCTTTTCCGCCTTCTTAGCAGCGGAAATCACAGCCGATGGCGGTGAATACTTGGTGTCTGTGGCCAGGCTCCAGTATTTAAGCATCATCTGATACTGCTCTTCCGAAGAGGTCAAATCATCCAGACTTACCGGATTACGCTTGATATAGTCGATAGACTCCTGAATTTTGATGCGGGCATTCGCAATGTCGATGACCTGATTCATCCTGATCTCAGTAACGATCGTAAACACGGCAAATATGATCTGCGGTCCGGCGCTTCTCATGATTGTCGTACTGGCTTTTGCGGCCGTTGTTGCAGCCTGTCTTGCAGCTTTCTCGGATACTTGCTTGATGACCTGTCTTCTTAGGCCCTCGCCCATGTAGGGCCAAATAGCATTACCAAGATTTACCAGTTGTGACTGAGACAGGTGGCTCAACGCCCGATTGACCGCTGCTATGGCGATAAGAGAAGCACCTGACTTAGATGAACCCTCTAGGCTGCCCTGTGTCAGGGCTAAGAAGTCCGGTGGAGGACTCTCTGTACCTGCCAGACTCGCCAGATTGCTTCTCTGTGCAGCACGCCAGTCGTATGCCGTTTTCCAGCCGTCGTAAGCTTCCATCGCCTGTTCGGCCATATAAAGTCGGCGGGCATTTATATAGTCTTCAAAAGCGGTTAACAGCGCCTTTTCGTCTGCCGAGCGCTCATTGGCGGGAAGCAGCAGAATCTGCTGCATCGATGTAAACACATACGCGATGAATGCGGGACTTTCGGCAGGGTTGGATGCGATCAGCTGCCACTGCTCTTTCACGTATTGATCCGCAGTGCCGGTTTTTTCCTCCATGCCCTCCCAGATTCGATGCATAAAATCGGTAATGCTGGCGATACTTTCTGGTGACTGGAACAGATTGACAGCCATCTTGGTGAACTGGTTGGTTCGGCCAAGACGGAACATACCTGGCTCGTCATAGGGATCATTTACCCAGCGAATCTCGGCGGATATGCAGGCCTGGTTCGAATCCACTCGGGCAGTGCTGCGTTCGGTCTGGCTCGGGCATTTCCAGCAGGAACCCAGTTTGGAGCCGTTTTTGTTGAGCGGGTCCCAAAATTCTCCTTTGCTGGCGTCGCAGCCCCAGGGTTCTAGAAACTCGGCGGCGGTAAATTCAGAGGCATTGGTAATGCATGCCAGGTCTGAATCGATTGGCGCAATGCTACGATCATAACCGGTCGGGCAGGTCCAGCATTGGCCGAAATGGACGAACTCCCCATCTTCGGCCTTACACAATCGGCTCTCCTGTGTGGCACGCGATACGGCTTCAGGTTCCACCTTGGCGCATGCGCGTGAGTCGGTCACGGCATAGCCTGTGCGTTTGTAGCCTGTAGGGCAGGTGTAGCATTTGCCGTTAGGGTCACCAAACTGGCCAGCGGGGCAGGCTGTAATCAGTTTTCCATGTGAGTTCGCAGGTTTCAGATCTTCATAATTACGGCGGCAAGCGTTGCCAGCGGTTACTGGCGCGGTGGTGCGGGAATATCCGGATGGGCAGGAGTAGCAGCTGCCGTTCGGGTCCCAGAACTGTCCTGACCCACAGTCGGTACCGAATATACCAGTGCCACGGCCATGGTTAACCGCTGATTTGTCGCTGCTGACAGCTTTGGAGCAGGCTTTGTTGCTGGTAACCGGGTAACCGGTACGATTGTAGCCAGAGGGACAGGAGTAGCACCCTCCATTGGGATCGGAGAACTGGCCTGCATCGCACTGCGTCTTGAGTGTACTGCGCTGGGTAGCTGCCGCAAATTTTTCGTGAGCGGCTTTTACACAAGCGTTGAATTTATCGACCTCTGCCAAGGAGCGGTCATAGCCTTCCGGGCAGGACCAGCACTCACCACCTTCCCGAGGATCGAAGAACTGTCCGGCAGGACAGTTACCGCCGTTGGTTGGTATCTGCGTCGCTTTTTCGTAGGCAAGGCCTCCACGAGGTTTTATACAGGCAGCGCCTTTGTCTGTGATTGGACGCCACGAGCGTACAAATCCTTCCGGGCACCTCCAGCACTCGCCACCATTGATAGGGTCGACGAAACCGCCGTCGCGGCAGGCATCATGAGTCGGCACCCCGCGCACGAACTCGGCAGATTTCGATTCACAGGCTGCCTGGCCCTGGCCGCCGCACTCGATGGCAGCGCTACTGCTCTGGCTGATGAGGCTCAGCGAGAGCATTAAAAAGATAAGGGATAAATAGGATCTTATATTCATTGGGCGCTCTCTTCTGGATTGTCCATAAGCCTTCCGTCGTCCGGTTTAAGCAAATGGGCAATATAGAAGTAGAGCGCCGGAGGCACACCGGCCAAAAGTATGAAGTTGATAGATGGGACAGGTTTATTGTCTTGCAGATAAAGCGAACAGCATTTAACTGTCGTTAAATGCTGACTTAAGGACTATTCGTCTGTTAACAGAAAAATAATGAGCTGCTTCGGACCGTGCGCACCCATCTGCAATCTCTGTTCGATATCGGCACTGCGTGATGGCCCGGTAATCAGGTTGACCGTGCGTGGCATCACGCCATCGGTTGCATTGCGCAACTTTTGCCAGGCTTCCTCGTAAGGGCCGACGATGGTACTGGATGAGAGCACCACCAGGTGGATATCGGGCAGGAAGTTCAGCGTAGTCGGGCTGTCCGGGCCCGAGTGCAGCATCAGCGTGCCGGTTTCCGCGATACCGCAGAACGCGTTGGTCAGACTGGCTTCGTCGCCGGCCTGTGCGACGCGCTCTTCGCGTACCAGTGTGCCTTTGCCGGACCAGTTCAACGATGTCAGGTTTTCATCGCTGGCCATCACCAATTGGGCGATTCCGTTCTCTTCGAGCCAGTGCTCGACCGCCGCCGCCAATTCGCTGCGATGTTGCAGCTCGATCAGCTCGGCGGCGCTTTCCTCTGCCATATCGATGAACAGCTTGACGCAGGCATCGTGGGGCAGCTGAGCCCGTGCCGGAATCAGGTTGCGAGCCTTGGCCTGCAAGCGGTTCTGCACGGCGTCACGGCGCTGCTGGTCGTCGGCTCCGGTACGCAGGCCAGAACGGATGCGGTTAAAGATTTCAGCTCGACTCATTGCTTGCGCTCCTGCCACTGCTGCATGAATGTTTTTCCGCTTGGCGCTGGCAGATCGCGGAAGTCGGTCCAGCCACCGGCAAGCGGGAGTTTAGAGATACGGCCCCGTTTACCGCCCACCAGGCGTAAAAACAGGTTGCTGCCGCGCGAGAGCCAGCGATAGAGAGAGGGGCGGCGGGCAAAGAAGCTCCAGGTGCCCAAGCCCCAGCGGACACTGGCCGGACTCAGGTGCTTTTCATACTCCTTGTCACGCCAGTGCCGCATCAGCTTGGGCAATGGAATGCGTACCGGGCACACCTCCTCGCACTTGCCGCAGAAGGTTGAGGCGTTGGGCAGCAAACCCGCGTTCTCGATGCCAACCATCTGCGGCGTTAAGACCGATCCCATGGGGCCGGGATAGACCCAGCCATAGGTATGACCACCGACGGCGCCATAGACAGGACAGTGGTTCATGCAGGCCGAGCAGCGTATGCAGCGCAGCATCTCCTGAAACTCGGTACCGACCATGTCGCTGCGGCCGTTGTCCACCAGCACCACATGGAAGTTTTCCGGGCCATCCTGATCGCTGCGGCGGCGGGGGCCTGTGGACAGGGTGTTGTAGACGGTGAACTCCTGACCGGTAGCCGAGCGTGCCAGCAGGCGCAGGAACAGGGTCATATCCTCCAGCGTCGGCACAACCTTTTCTATCGACGAGACAACGATATGGGTTTTCGGCAATGTCTGTGTCAGATCGCCGTTACCCTCATTGGTGCAGATAATGGTAGAGCCTGTTTCGGCAATCAGGAAGTTGGCGCCGGTAATACCGACATCGGCGGCAACAAACTTGGTGCGCAACACCTCTCGTGCTTCCTGCATCAGAACAGCAGGGTCGTCGCTCTTCGGCCGCTTGTGGTGCTCGTGAAAGGCGGTGGAGACATCGTCCAGTGTCAGGTGAATCGCCGGGGCGACAATATGGCTGGGATGATCGTTACGCAGCTGCAGAATGTACTCGCCAAGGTCAGTTTCCACCGGTGTGACACCGTTGGCTTCGAGGTATTCATTGAGCGCGATCTCTTCGCTCACCATCGACTTGCCCTTGGTCACGGTTTTGGCATCCTGCTGCTGACAGATCTGCAGGATCGTTTTGCGTGCGTCTTCGGCGCTGCGGCACCAGTGCACAGTACCGCCGTTGGTCGTCACATTCTTTTCGAACTCCTCCAGATACAGATCCAGATGTTCGAGGATATGGTTTTTCAGATCACGCGCCTGATCGCGCAGGGCATCGAACTCGGGCAGGCGAGCGATGGCAGCCGCACGTTTGGAAGGAAAGCCCGCTTTCAGGTTGCCCAACGCTCGTTGCAGGTTGGCATCTTCAAGCGCAATGCGTGAGTTGCTTTTGAACGCCTTGCTTCTGATCTCCATCGCTTATGCCCCCCTGTCACTTTCGCCAATGGCCGGTATCTGTGCCATGTCGGCCAGCACTTCGACGATATGGCGTGCCTTGACGTCAATGCCTTCGCGCTTGAGTTTGCCGGCCATGTTGAGCAGACAGCCCAGGTCGCCGCCGAGCAGAGTGTCCGCACCGGTGGCGCGAATGTTATCGCTTTTGTTGCCGACCATGCGGTTGGAGATATCGGGATACTTGACGCAGAAGGTACCGCCGAAGCCGCAACAGGTTTCCGCTTCCTCCATTTCACAGATCTGAACACCGGGGATTTTAGACAGCAGTATGCGCGGCTGTTTCTTGATACCCAGCTCTCTAAGGCCTGAGCAGGAGTCGTGATAGGTCACCTTACCGCTGAACGAGCTGGACAGCTTATCCAGATCCAGATGTACCGCCAGGAAGCTGGTGATCTCGAAGGCACGGGCTTTCAGTGTCTGAGCACGCTGATACCAGGGATCATCCTTGGCGAACAGCTCGGGGTAGTGGTGCAACATGCCGATGCATGAACCGGACGGGCCGACAACATACTCAAAGCCGTCAAACGCTTCGATTGTCTGGCGGGCGATCGCCGCGGCGTCTGCCCGGTCTCCGGAGTTAAAGGCCGGTTGGCCACAGCAGGTTTGCCGCTCCGGCACCTCGACTTCGAATCCTGCCATCTCCAGCAGCTTGACGCTGGCGAAGGCGACTTCCGGGCGGAACATGTCAGCCAGGCAGGTCACGAACAGCCCGACACGGGGATGCGGGTTAGCCATAATCTGAGTATCTCTATCTGCTTATCGTGCAGTGAAAGATAGGTGAGGCAACCGATATTGGAAATGTTATCCTGTCAACTGGTCTGACCAAGAACTGAAAAGGTACGTCTTCCTTGGCCGAAAACCGCTTGAGCGACAAACCGGCATCGCCGGGGCAAAGTGATCGTCTGTATGAGGAACTGGTGACCCAGCTCGCCAGTGGTGAACTGATTCCTGGGGGCAGGCTACCCTCTGAACGGCGTTTGGCAGAGGATTTCGGCATGTCCCGGCAGATGGTTCGGGACGCGCTGTCACGACTAAATGCGGCAGGCTTTATCGAGTCTTCTCAAGGGAGGGCAAGCCGAATCACTAATCTGATGGCTCCTCATCTGCAACTGCCTCTTGAAGGGCTGGGTGATGATCTGGATTTCCAGCTTCAGGTGCTGGAGGTGCGCGCCTTTTTGGAGGGTGAGTGTGCTGGGTACGCCGCGCAGAGGGCCAGCGATCAGGAGCTCAAGGCCCTGGCGGCAGAGTACGCATTGATGCATGCACGCGGGCAGAGCGAGACGACGTTGGCCAAGGCCCGGGCGGATCTGCGCTTTCATACGCTAATCGCCCAATCCAGCCATAACCTGCTGCTGATCTCGTTCAGCCAGCTGTTCTATGAGCGTTACTTCAATGCCATCTACGGTGTGTTGTCACGGACACTGAAAAAGTTTGGCCGCTATCCCGAAGGGATTCGCGGCCAGCATGCCGAGATACATAATGCCATTCAGGCCCGTGATGCGCGGCGGGCACGGGAGATTGCCCGCGAACACATCCTGTATACGCGGGCGATTCTGGCCGGTGAATAGCCCGGGCAGGTTGGGTGTTTAACCCCTAACCCCTGTTGTGGTCGATTTGGTCGGGACGGGCGTTCCCTGTGAGTGGTCGTTGAGCAGCCGGTTTAGCTCTTCAAGCACCTGTTGCATCCGGTTTGGCTGTGGGGGCGACTCGGGGGAACAGGCCATCGCAACCATATCGCTGTTGATCAGAGTTTTGGTGGGAAAGCGTCCTGTTATGCCGCTGGTGGATTGCCACTGATAGAACCCCGGTTGCTTGTATTCCAGTGTCAGCGTTTGAGTCGTGCCATTGGCACAGGGGAGGTAGTAGATGATCTGTGCCGCGAGGCTGGCGCTGCCGGTATCGGGCGCCTCCTTGCCCTCGAGCATCGCCACAGCGCCGCCTGCGTCGGCACAGATAACCTGAGGAAAGCCGACGCGCTGGTGCTCGGCATTGGGTCCGACCATGCCGCCAAGTTCAAAATAAGCGGTTTGAGTCGTGCCATCGGCACAGCGGATGTCATAGGAGACATCGCCGATTTGCACAGGCACCTTACCCGTATTGGCGACCCACAGCTCAACGGTATCCAGACCATTTAGCTGGCTCATTCTCGGTTCCAGGCTCAATGCATCACCTTGACTCTCCTCGGGTGCCGGTGCTTTGACAGGGGCTTTGCACTGCTGGTAAGTCGACTGGCAGGTGCCCGGATTCCCGGTGTTCTGGACACAGGCGACAAATTTGTCGCGGCACTCATCGGCCGATGCCATGGCGCTGCACAGCAGCAGTGGGGCGATGTATGCGATAGGCTTCATTGATACATCTCCGATGCGCAGGCGCTGTAATAGGATTGCTGGGCCGATTCCAGTTCATCGATCAGGTTGCATCCGGCGGCTTTCGCATAGCGCTTCATTGCCTGGGCGCAGCTCTGGCTCTTGGCCTGAATCCGTATGTTGTCGCTGCGACCGGAGGGGCAGGTAAAACTGTAGTTCTCATCGATGCTGATACCGCCGCCCTGACCGCCCTGACCGCCCTGTACGCCGGGGCTGGCGCTGCGGGAGACTTGTTGCAACTCCGCATTTAACGAGTTCACGGTCGACTGAAGGTTGGAAATACTGGAATCCCCCGAGAAACTATCGGCGACAATAGCCCCCAGAATCTCGGTCTGGCTGGCGGAGTCGAGGTTACCCAATCCGCCTGCCACGGCACCAACGCCCAACGCCAGTGCCTTGCCCCAGTCGAAGCTCGATTGAGACTCCTGCTGCGCGATGCTGGCCGCGATCTGATCATCCTTCTGACGCAGTTTTGACGCGCTGTCATCCGCGGCTTTCTCAACACTGTCTAGCAGGCCCTGATAGCGGTGAGCCAGCTTTGCCTGCGCCTCGATAGCGGCCATGTCGGTAACCGCCAGGTTTTTCGAGCCGTTCCAGCTCCGGCAGATATTGGCTGCTTGCTCGGTCAGGTCGTGATTGGCTTTTTTAGCCGCGTCGATCACCACCTGTTGAGAGAGGTTCAAACGGCGGGGGCTGAAGTCGTAGCAGTTATCTGAACTGAGTGCACAGTGGCAGCGTTGTACAATCTCCCTGTCTTGTGATCTCAAATCATCGACTGCGCGCACTTGTCTGGCCTGTTCGCGTCCTGCATGAATATCGCTGAGATCCAGGCTGGCACCGCCGGCAGGTTTTGCCGAATCGAGCAGCTGGTCGGGGCTACTGCCTGCTGAGGAGTGCTTGGCAGGTGTGCCCATCAGATCGTCCAGCGACAGGCCCTCAGCGTGCAGCGGCAATGCGGGGATCAGCAGAGCCAGAAGAGCTGATCGCAAGATTGAAAGGCGTTTTTTCCATACTGACATGTTCAGCTCCTACCTTGGATATCGTAGCAAGGGCAGCAAGAGCAGACGGTAACGCTACCTTGTCAAGCCGGTACCGCTTTTGTAACGTCACAATAGTGCGACGCATCATGCCTGCCTGAGGCCAAACCATATACTGAAAGGGACTTCTCATGAAGCGCCAATCCTTGAGACTGATACCGAAATTACCCCTGTTCGCCGGCGTTGTCCTGTTGATGGGGCTTGCTGGTTGTTCCGTGCAGCCGCGCGTGATTACCGCAACCTTCGATAACGACGCCGCTCGCGTGCAGTCGTTGCTCAACGAAGGGGCTGATCCCAATGCAGTCTCTGAAACCGGTTATACAGCGCTGTACCGGGCTGCTGAAAAAGGGCAGACCGACATAGTGAAGACGTTGCTCGAAGGCGGTGCAAGGGTGGATGCCAGCTGGAAGGGGTGGACGCCACTGCTGGCTGCGGTTCGTTACGAGGGCTCGATCGAGACGATCGCAGCGTTGCTCGATGGTGGCGCCGACATGACCAAACGCAGCCCCGACGACTGGAGTATTGTGCTGCTGGCCGCACGGTATCGTGATGTTGCCATGATGAAATATCTGCTCAAAAGAGGGGCCAGCCTAAATGTAACCACCGACCACGGTTGGAGTCCGCTGAGTCTGGCGGTTTTTGCCGATAATCGCGAGTTGGTTGAGTACCTGATCAGTGTTGGCGCATCGCCGGATGTCAAGAATGACGACGGCGACGACAGCTACACCTTGGCGGCAAAGACCAAAAATGTAACGCCGGAGATGGTCAGGCAGTGGTATGCCGCGCACCAGCAGAAGCAGCGGCTTGAACGGCTGGAAGATCGTCTTGCGCAGACGGAGTCCCGGGATAGCGGTTTGCCGATGCAGTTCAAGCGGGACAAGTATCTGGTGGCGTTCAGTACGGCTCTGAAAAGCGAAAACTATATCGATGCGCTGCTCTATGCGCGTCTTCTCGATCGTCTGAGTATTCCGATGGAAGACTCGTTCTACTATTTCTGGGGCGAGGCGTTACTGGAGCTTGACGATCCTGAAGCGGCGCTGACCAAGTTCAAGCGCTATATCAACCGCGCCGGATCAAGCGGTCAGTATTATACGCTGGCGTTGCAGAAGCTTTTGGATGCCGAGCGTATGCTGGAGAACTGATAGTCGCACCATCTCTTCCATGGCTGTGAATACCCCTCAGGGTATATTGGATTTCAGTGCCGGGAAGACTAGTCTGCGCGTCAATGGTGCAATTTATTAGGAGGTTCTATGCGTACGCTTACCGAGTGGACCGCGCTGGCACAGGATATTTCGTTTCGTGCACAGGCCTGGATCGACGGAGAGTTCCGCCCGTCGATCAGCGGTGACACTTTTCCGGCCATAAATCCCGCCACCGAAGAGCTGCTGGTCGATGTGGCCAGCTGCGATACGCCGGATATCGACGCGGCGGTTGTTGCTGCACGTCGGGTGTTCAAGGCTGGAGACTGGTCGCGGGCAGCACCGGCCGAGCGCAAGCGCGTGCTGCTGAAACTCGCCGACCTGCTCGAGCAGCATGCTGATGAGTTCGCCTTGATCGATACCCTCGATATGGGCAAGACAATCTCCGAAATGACGGCCATCGATGTGCCCGATGCCATCGATTGCCTGCGCTGGACTGCCGAGTGTATCGACAAGGTGTACGGCGAGATTGCGCCGACCAAGCCGAGCACGCTGGGACTGATCACCCGACATCCGGTTGGTGTGGTGGGTGCTATTACGCCCTGGAACTACCCGCTGCTGATGGCGATGTGGAAATTGGCACCGGCGCTGGCTGCCGGTAACAGCGTGGTGCTCAAGCCCTCCGAGAAAGCCTCGCTGAGCTGCCTGCGATTTGCAGAGTTGGCGCGGGACGCCGGCTTGCCTAACGGTGTGCTCAATGTCGTTCCCGGCTTTGGGCACACAGCAGGCAAGGCGCTGGCCCTGCATATGGATGTCGATGCATTAGCTTTCACCGGCTCTACCCGTGTGGCGGGCATGCTGATGCAGTACGCCGGACAATCCAA
Organism: Marinobacterium lacunae; assembly: GCF_000705555.1. GTDB lineage: Bacteria > Pseudomonadota > Gammaproteobacteria > Pseudomonadales > Balneatricaceae > Marinobacterium_D > Marinobacterium_D lacunae. Next base: position 202,234 of record NZ_JMQN01000040.1, on the reverse strand, counting down.
CCTGAAACGGGTCTGGATCGAGGCCGGTGGCAAGTCACCGCTGATCGTGTTCGAGGATTGCCAGAATATCGAAGCGGCTGCCCGCGGGGCCGCTGGCGCGATCTTCACCAATCAGGGGGAAGTGTGTATAGCCGGTTCACGTCTCTATGTGCAGAACAGCATCCGCGAGCCGTTCATCGAAGCACTCAAGCGGTTTGCCGGTAAGTACCAGCCGGGTAACCCACTCGATCCGAAGGTGAGAATGGGGCCAATGGTCGACAAGGCTCAGCTGGATACGGTCAACCGTTACGTGCAGAGCGCCATCGACGAAGGCGGTCGTATCGAGCATGGTGGGTTGTCCATGCCCGAGGGCAAGGGTTTCTTCCCGACGCCGACCATCATCACCGAGACCCATCAGGCGATGACCTGTGTGCGTGAGGAGATCTTTGGCCCTGTGCTGGCAGTGGCGGGTTTCGATACCGAAGAGGAGGCGATTGCTCTGGCTAATGACAGCATATACGGTCTGGGCGCTTCGGTGTGGACCGACAACCTCTCGCGCGCTCACCGCGTAGCCGGTGCTATCGAAAGTGGCATGGTTTGGGTTAACGGCTGGGGCGAGGGCGATACCACTATGCCGTTCGGCGGGGTTAAGGGCTCAGGTAACGGCCGCGATAAGTCGCTGCACGCGCTGGACAAGTATTCGGAACTTAAGTCGGTTTGGATATCGCTCTGATCCCGATTGCCGATTGAAAAAGGCCCCGTGCGCACGCCGGGGCCTTTTTGTTTCTAATCGGTCAGGCTCTTCAGGTGGTTCAGAAACAGGGTAAAAATTTCTGACTGTGTCGACGTGTTGAGCTTGGCGTGGATGTTCTTTCGATGCACCTTCACCGTACCCACACTGATGTTAAGACTGTCCGCAATCGCTTTCGATGAGTTGCCCTTGAGCAGCAGGTGGGTGATCTCCCGCTCACGCTGAGTCAGCACGCCGCTACCGAAGCTCTTGAGGGCCTGCTTCATCGAGTCGTCCGACTGCTCGTACTGCACATACTCGCCGGACTGCGCTGTCCAAAACTGGCGGAACAGGGCACTGAGCACCGGAAATATCTCCTGCAGGGCGCGAAGCTCCGTTCGGGTGATCGATCCTAGCTCTTTCTTGCGTCCGAGCGAGATGGCGCAGGTGACCGATTGATCGAGTTTGATGATCAGCACGATCTCATCGACGATGCCGAAATACTGGTAGCAGTTCACGTAAAAGTCGCTGCTCTCGAACGAATCCGGTGCGTATTCCGATATACGTGTAACGCCCGAGCTGACGTCGTTCTGTATGGCGTTAAACAGCGGATCAAGCAGGTAGTAGCCGTTATCGATGAACGAGCGTAGCGTGCTGCTCTGTTCCGACGGATCCGTTGGCTGGATGATGATCGGTTTGAACGATTTCTTGTAGGTAACGGTGAGGGATGTATCGAATTGGCAGAGGGTCGCGAGATATTCGATGAGCAGATCGGGAAAGCTGGGCATGCGTATATGGTCGATCAGCAACGCCAGGTTCTTCTGCCAGCTATCCTGGACGTTGATCGTCTGATATGTGTCAGCCATGGGAGTACTGCGATTTAAATGCGGCATTGCCGCGTGGTTTGAATAGAATCAGTCCTTTTTCTTCTACACAAAAAAATGGCATATAACAACATCTGGCAATAAACGCAGAAACAGAACGTTGCTATATGCCACAGGGTCGAGGACGAAAAATCAGCTACCGAGGGTGACGCCCATCTCCTTGAGTGATGCAACGGTGAGGTCAAGACAGAGCAACGCTTTGTCGAGCATCTCGTCGATCTCGGCCTTGGTGATCACCAGCGGCGGAGACAGCACCATACGGTTGCCGCAGGCGCGCATGATCAGGCCATTGGCGAAACAGTGGTTACGGCAAATGGTGCCGACATCCAGGTTTGAGTCAAACAGCTTGTGCTGCGCCTTGTCCTGCGCCAGCGCCATACCGGCAATCAGACCCACACCTTCGATGTGACCGACCAGCGGATGGTTGCCCAGCCGCTCACGCAGTTGTTGCTGCAGGTAAGGGCCGGTGACATCGCGTACCTGTTCGATGATCTTCTCCTCACGCAGGATGCGCAGATTCTCAAGAGCTACCGCGGCGGCAACCGGATGGCCGGAGTAGGTGAAACCGTGGTAGAACTCGCCGCCTTTCTCGATCAGGGCACTGGCGACACGCTCACCGACCGCGACGGCCGAGATCGGCTGATAGCCGGAGGAGAGGCCCTTGGCCATGGAGATCAGGTCAGGTTTGATATCCAGTGTCTGGCTGCCGAACCAGTTGCCTGTGCGCCCGAAGCCGCAGATCACCTCGTCGGCCACCAGCAGAATATCGTACTTGCGGCAGATCTTCTGGATCTCGGCCCAATAGCCTTCGGGGGGAACAATAACGCCCCCGGCACCCTGAATCGGCTCACCAACGAAGGCGGCGACGTTATCCGGTCCGACCTCCAGAATTTTCTCTTCCAGCGCCTGTGCACAGGTCAGTGCGAACGTCTCGGGGCTCTGGCCGTCTGCTTCGCCATACCAGTACGGCTGGCGGATATGCTCGATGCCGGGCAGGAAGGGGCCGCCCTGATTATGCATGGCGCCCATGCCGCCGAGACTGGTGCCGCCGATGGTACTGCCGTGGTAGGCGTTGTTGCGCGCGATCAGGGTTTTGCGCCAGGGCTTGCCCATCACTTCCCAGTATCGGCGCACCATGCGGATCACGGTATCGATCGCTTCGGAGCCTGAGTTGGCGAAGAAGATGTGGTTCAGGTCGCCCGGTGTCAGGACGGCCAACTCCTTTGCCAATTGGGTTGCAGGGCTCGTTGTGGTCTGGAAAAAGGTGTTGTAATACGGCAGCTGATTCATCTGCGTGTAGGCAGCTTCGGCCAACTCCTTGCGACCGTAGCCGATATTGACGCACCAGAGGCCGGCCATGCCGTCGATAATGCGGTTGCCTTCGCTGTCCCAGAGGTAGACCCCTTCTGCGCGCTCGATCACGCGCGCACCCTTGGCATTCAGTGCGTGGGTATCGGTGAAGGGGTGCAGATGATGCTCCGCATCCAGTGCGCGGATATCTTCACTGCGGGCCGGTTCCTTGTTGATCGCATTCATGGGTTGTCTCCAGTCGTTATTGTGGTCTGCTCGACTGTGTGGCCTTGGTGACAAGCCTTGCCGATGCCGAGCGATACCCATACGGGATGAGCCAACAGTAACGAGAGCGGTTGTTTTGCGAATATACCTACCCGGGGATATTTTGACGTTTAGACACCCTCTATAGTCTATACAGACAAGACAGAAACCTACTTCAAGGACTGTGTCAGAGGACAGATAATGAAAATCGGGATTCTAGCCACAGGTATTACACCGGATACCCTGATCGGTCAGTACGGTTCGTACGCCGACATGTTCGTTCAACTGATGGGGCCAGAGGCTCACAGCTACTCCATATTCGATGTACGCGACGGTGAGTTTCCTGCGTCCGCGGATCAGTGCGAGGGCTGGATTATTACCGGCTCGCGCTGTGGTGTGTATGACAACCTGCCCTGGATGCAGACACTCAAGCAGCTGATTGTCGATATCTACGAGGCGGATATCCCGCTGGTCGGCATCTGTTTCGGCCACCAGATCATCGCCTCGGCCTTCGGTGCCAAAGTGGAGAAGTACCAGGGAGGCTGGGGCGTAGGCCTGCATACCTATGCCATCGAAGGCGAACACTCGTTTCTGGATGCGGGTGAGCGTGCCTTCACCATCAATGCCATGCATCAGGATCAGGTATTGGAGCTGCCGCCAAGTGCCCGCCTGTTCGCCACGTCCGAGTTTTGCCGTTACGCAGGCCTTGTTTACGACAACCGTATCCTGACGCTGCAGGCGCATCCCGAGTTCTCCATCGACTACGAGCGTGAGCTGGTACGCTCGCGCAAGAGCGCGGTGGTGCCTGACGAAGTGGCAGACAAAGGGCTGGAAACCCTCACTAAGGATGCCAAAGTGGATTCGGCGCTCGTGGCTAAATGGATGACGCGTTTCCTGACTCGGGGGCGGGCAGACTAACAGAACGTTCACGCAGAGCCCGCGCGTTTTACTCTCCAACCCGGTGTGTTCAACACCGGGTTTCTCGTCCCAATCGGCCAGCTTCAATCCTGAGCATGACTCATCTATGGTATTTTATGCCGACGCTGAGAACCTGTTGTTGTCTCGACAGGCGCGTGCTCTAAGGGATTGTGGAGAGTGTACCGTTGACCAAAAAATACCAGATTCTGATTATTCTCAGCCTCCTGCTGTTTGCCGGATTCATCACCACCAGCCTGATCAGTTACTACACCGCACGTGACAGCCTGGAGCGGGAGATCGAAGAGAGCACCCTGCCGCTGACCGGTGACAACATCTATTCCGAGATTCAGCGTGATCTGCTTCGCCCGATATTCATATCCTCACTGATGTCACATGACACCTTTGTTCGTGACTGGGCGTTGGCCGGCGAGCAGGACCCGGCGGCCATCACCCGCTACCTGAAAGAGATTCAGGCGCGGTACGAAACCGAGACCAGCTTCTTCGTGTCCGACAAAACCCACAGGTACTACCATCCCACGGGCACACTCAAGGAGGTCAGCAAGAATGATCCACAGGATGCCTGGTACTTTCGCTTCAAAAGTGACCTGGCACCTTATGAGATCAACATCGACCGTGATACGGCAAACCTGGACAGCATCGCTGTTTTCATCAACTACAAAGTGTTCGACTACGACGGCAACTTCATTGGTGTGGTGGGAGTTGGCCTGTCCACGTCGGTGGTCAAACAGCTGATCGACGACTATCAGCGCAGGTTCAATCGCGAAATATTCTTCATCAACCGTTTTGGTAAGGTGATGATACACAGCGATACCTATAGCGGGGTCGACCAGATCCGGAACAGCCCGGCGCTTGGTCTGTATGCCACGCGTATTCTGACCTCGCCCAGCAGTTCGTTCAGCTACGAGTCCGAGGGGCAAACGATCTACGTCAACAGTCGGTTGGTGCCGGAGTTTAACTGGTACTTGATCGTGCAGCAGGCGAATAATCCCGCCTCCGACAAGATCTATCACACCCTAATCCTGAACCTGATCGGCTCGGTTATCGTGACACTGGTTGTGCTATTGCTCGCCTGGCTTACCATCGACACGTTTCAGCGCCGCCTCGAGGCACTTGCGCATACGGACAAGCTGACCGGCTTGGCCAACCGGCAGGTTCTGGATCGGGTACTGCCGCAGCAGATCGCCCAGGCGCGTCGGCGAAAAGAGCCGCTCAGTTGCATGATCGGCGATCTGGACGGATTCAAACAGATCAACGATACCTATGGACACCCTGTTGGTGACCAGGTGATCAGCTCTATTGCAGAGCTGTTTACCGCCATGACGCGTCGGGCGGATCTTGTATGTCGTTGGGGTGGTGACGAATTCCTGTTTCTGCTGCCCAAGTGCGATCGAATGCAAGCCGGACAGCTGGCTGAAAAACTGCGCGAGGCCGTTCAGAGCCATCGGCTGAGAGTGGACAACGATCTGGTTGGTGTGACACTGAGTGTGGGTATCGCCGAACTTGGTGAAAAGGATGGGCCGGATGACCTGATCCTGCGTGCCGATCACGCATTGTTGGCCTCCAAAGGCGCTGGGCGCAACCGCGTCAGCGAACAGACATCACAGTCTCAGGCTGTTGACTGACGGATACCGGATTCATGTCCAGAAGCGCGCGCACCAGTCACCACCATCTGTCGCCATCCAAGGAGCCTGTGGGCGCCTCGGAGGCCTGGCATGTCATCAAGACGATCTGGCCCTACCTTTGGGCATTCAGAGGCCGATTAGGTGCGGCTTTCCTGCTGCTGGTCGCGGCCAAGGTGGCCACCGTCACCATGCCCTGGGCATTGAAGAATATCGTCGATGGATTGGACCGCGCCCAGCACCAGATGATTGCCGTACCGCTTTTGATGCTCGCCTTTTACGGTGTGCTGAGATTCAGTTCGGTCTTCTTTGCCGAGGCACGCGATGCGGTTTTCAGCCGAATCACCGAGCGGGCCATGAGGCGTATGGTACTGAGGGTGTTTCGCCACCTGCATGCGCTGGATCTGGAGTTTCACCTGTCGAGGCAGACCGGGGGGATCTCCCGCGATATCGACAGAGGCGGAAACGGCTTCGGCTTTCTGATGCGGATGTTGGTGTTCAACATCGTGCCGACGCTGATAGAGCTGGCCATGGTCGCCGGTATCCTGATGATCAATTTCAGTGTCTGGTATGCGCTGATCATCCTCGTGTGTGTGGGTATCTACATCTACTTCACCGTTCTCACCACCGAATGGCGCAACCGGTTCGTACGCGAGATGAATCAGCTCGACTCGGAAACCAATACCCGCGCCATCGACAGCCTGCTCAACTACGAGACAGTGAAGTACTTTAATAACGAAGCGTTCGAGGCCGAACAGTACGACCGCAACCTGGCGCGCTGGGAGAGCGCCAGGCTGAAAACGCGGATGACGCTGATGCTGCTTAACAGCGGGCAGGCGTTGATCATCGCCATTGGTATGGTCTTACTGCTGTGGCTGGCAGCAGGTGATGTTGTCGCCGGGGAGATGACGCTTGGTTCGTTGGTGATGATTAACGCCTATATTCTGCAGCTCTTTTTGCCGTTGAATTTTCTTGGCATGGTCTATCGCGAAGTGCGCCGGGCATTAACCGATATAGAGAACATGTTCGGGTTGCTGAAGAAAACACCTGGTGTAACCGATGCACCTAATGCAAGCCCACTCACGGTAAGCCACGGCAGCGTTGAGTTTCGCAACGTAAGCTTTGCCTATCACGCCGAGCGTCCCATATTGCGCGATCTGAGCTTTCGTGTGGAGCCCGGTCAGAAAGTGGCGATTGTCGGCCCCAGTGGTGCAGGAAAGTCCACGCTGGCACGGCTGCTGTTCCGGTTTTACGACCTGAACAGCGGTGACATTCTGATCGATGACCAGCCGATCAAGACGGTCACCCAGCTCAGTCTGCGTCAGGCGATAGGCGTCGTGCCGCAGGACACGGTGCTGTTTAACGACACCATTTTCAGCAACGTCGCCTATGGCAAGCCTGGGGCCAGTGTCGAGGAGGTGAGCGAAGCGATTCGCCTTGCCAATCTCGATCGCTTTCTAGAGGCGCTGCCCGAAGGGGGGGATACGCGGGTTGGAGAGCGGGGACTGAAGGTGTCCGGCGGAGAGAAACAGCGTATCGCTATCGCCCGTGTCATCCTCAAGAAACCGCCGATTCTGCTGTTTGACGAGGCAACTTCGGCGCTGGACAGCGCCACGGAGCGTGCGATTCTGGCATCTTTGAACACACTGGCCAAAAATCACACCAGCCTGGTGATAGCGCATCGTCTATCAACGGTGATCGATGCCGATCAGATTCTGGTCATGGATCAGGGTGAAATTGTTGAACGTGGCACACACCAGCAGTTGTTGGCACTGGATGGGCGCTACGCGAGTATGTGGCGTCTACAGCAGGATAATTCCGGAACATGAGCAAAACTACTGTACCAGCGAGTCCCCATGATTCGCTGATCACCCCCGTATTGATTGCGGGATGTATCATTATTTTGGTGAGCTTTTCCATTCGCGCTTCATTCGGCTTGTTCCAGATTCCCATCGCTCAGGAGTTCAGCTGGCCGCGGGAATCATTCTCCTTTGCTATCGCCCTGCAGAACCTGTTCTGGGGGATAGGGCAGCCGATGTTCAGCGCGTTGGCGGAGAAGTACGGCGACCGGAAGGCGATCGTGGCCGGCGCTTTTTGCTATGTGGTGGGCCTCGTGCTCTCGGCCTACTCCATTACCCCCGGCCAACACCAGCTGCTGGAGATGTTGATCGGTTTTGGTATTGCAGGCACAGGCTTTGGTGTGATTCTAGCTGTGGTGGGGCGCGCGGCATCGGACAAACACCGGTCACTCTCGTTGGGTATTGTAACAGCCGCCGGCTCGGCCGGTCAGATCGTCGGCCCCCCGTTGACGCAGTTGCTGTTGAATCAAATGCCTTGGCAGTCTGTTTTTATTGTTCTGTCGGGCTTTATCTTACTGTCGTTGTTCGCCCTCTCGTTGATGCGTGTAGCGCCGGTGGAAAAGCGCAGCCCGGTCGATGAACGTATGAGTGTGGTGATCAAAAGGGCCGTAACGGATCCGACATTCGCGTTCATCTTCATCGGTTTTTTTTCCTGCGGCTATCAGTTGGCATTTATTACCGCTCACTTCCCCGCGTTCATTGCCGAGATGTGCAGTGCCATTGCACCAGGCAGCGTTATCCAGTCGCTGGGGGTGACCTCCACATCGACGCTCGGTGCAATCGCTATCGCCCTGATCGGTGTATTTAATATCGGCGGCACACTGCTGGCTGGATGGCTTGGCAACAAGTATTCACGCAAATACCTGCTGGCCAGTATCTATCTGATGCGCACCATAGTGGCGGCATGGTTCATCATGAATCCGATAACGCCGGAAAGCGTCCTGCTGTTTTCAATCGCTATGGGGGCGTTGTGGCTGGCCACCGTGCCACTCACGTCCGGGCTTGTGGCACAGATTTATGGACTGCGGTATATGGGCACGCTTTACGGACTGGTGTTTTTCTCTCACCAGTTAGGTGGTTTCTTGGGCGTCTGGTTGGGCGGGGTGATGTACGATCTGTATGCAAACTACACCTTGGTGTGGTGGATTGGCGTCGGCTTCGGGGCGCTCTCTGCCCTTATCCATCTACCGATTATAGAGAAGCCCTGGGATAAGCGGGGTGAACGTTTGGCGGCCGCCTAGTGCCGCCAAACGCCCGACTCGTGACGGTGTGGGTTAGCCCTCCATCATCATCTTCTGTTTGCGCTCCGAGCGCCTTGCCAGGAACCAGGCCGCAAAGGCGACCAACGATACAGACAGAATGATCAGTGTCGCCAGCGCATTGATCTGGGGCGATACGCCGAGGCGAACGGAGGAGAACACCACCATGGGCAGGGTGGTAGAACCCGGGCCTGAGGTGAAGCTGGCAATGACCAGATCGTCCAGCGACAGGCTGAAGGCGAGCAGCCAGCCTGCAGCCAACGAGGGCGCAATCACCGGTACAGTCACAAGGAAGAAGGACTGCAAGGGTGTAGCGCCTAGATCCAGCGCCGCCTCTTCAATTGAACGATCCACCTCCCGCAACCGTGACGATACCACCACCGCAACGTAGGCGGAGCTGAAGGTCGAGTGCGCGATCCATACGGTTGTCATGCCACGTTCCATGGGCCAGCCGAGGAAATCGGCCATGTGCACGAACAACAGAAGCAGAGACAGCCCGATGATGACGTCCGGCATAACCAGAGGGGCTGTGATCATGTTGGACAGGGTCATCTTGCTCCATGAGTGGCGAAAGCGCGCCATCACGAAAGCCGCCATGGTGCCGAGGATTACCGACATGCAGGCGCTGTTGAAGGCGATGGCAAGACTGGTGCCCACTGCATCGAGGATCTGCTGGTTGTGCAGAAGCTCTGCATACCATTTTGCCGAGAACCCGCCCCAGACCGTTACCAGCTTCGAGGCGTTGAAGGAGTAGATCACCAGAATCAGCATCGGCACATAGAGGAATGCCAGGCCGATCCAAAGCATAACGGAGGAGAAGGAGGTCTGGCGCTGGCGAGACCTCAGCTTCACCGGTATAGAGTCACGTTGTTTCATCGGTCTGCCTCCATAGCGCGGGACTGGTAGCGGTGGAACAGCGAGATTGGAATGATCAGCAGTGCAAGCATAACGATCGCCAATGCCGATGCTACGGGCCAGTCACGGTTGTTGAAGAACTCCTGCCAGAGGATCTTGCCAATCATCAGTGAGTTGGGGCCACCGAGCAGTTCAGGTATGACGAATTCGCCCACGGTGGGAATAAACACCAACATGGAGCCTGCAATAATGCCGCCTTTGGACAGTGGCAGGGTGATGGTCCAGAAGGTGTGCAGTGATCGTGAACCCAGATCGGCGGAGGCCTCAAGCAGGCTGCGATCAAGCTTGACCAGGTTGGCATATAGCGGCAGTACCATGAACGGCAGATACGCGTAGATGATGCCAATATAGACCGCTATATCGGTGTTCATAATACGCAAGGGCGAGTCGATTACTCCGAGCCAGAGTAGAAAGTTGTTGATAAGACCGGTATCGCTTAGCAGCCCCATCCAGGCATACACGCGGATCAGGAACGAGGTCCACGACGGCAGCATGATCAGTAGCAGCAGGATAGTTTGTTTACGTGGCGGGGCCTTGGCCATAGCGTATGCCATGGGATACCCGAGCAGCAGACAGCCCAGTGTCGAGAAAAAGGCGATCTGAAGCGAGTGCAGATAGGCCTGTACGTAGAGTGAGTCTTCGAGCAGCAGCAGGTAGTTACTCAGATTGAGCGAGATCTGCAGTACGTCATCGGTAAAGTTGAGGATACTCTCATAGGGCGGAATCGCGATCGCCATGCTCGACAGGCTGATCTTAAGCACGATCAGGAAGGGCAGAGCAAAAAAGAGCAGCAGCCAGAGGTAAGGGATGCCGACAGTGAGCACCCGGCCGTTAGGCCGTTTCAGCGTTAACTTGTTCATGATCGCAATACCACGCCACTGGTGGCCTCCCAGCTGATGTAAACCTGTTCGTTCCAGCTCGGGTAGTCGCCGCGCCGCTCGCGGTTAGCCAGCATGCACTGTACGATCTGGCCGCTTTCAAGCTTTACGTAGAACACTGAAAGACCGCCGAGGTAGGCGATATCGTGGACCTGGCCGCTGGCCCAGTTGTACTCGCCCTCCGGACGCTCACGGGTGAGCAGAGTTTTCTCCGGGCGCACTGCCAGCCAGACATGCTTGTTCTCCACATTGGTGGAGACTCCGTGGCTAACGAAAAGAGGTTGCGCGATGCCGGGCGCTGCGATGATGGCGTGGTCGGCCTCGTCGGCGACGATATCGCCCTCGAACAGGTTCACCGAACCGATGAACTCCGCGATCATGCGGCTGTTGGGGCTTTCGTAGATATCCATGGGTGAGCCGACCTGTGCGATCCAGCCCTCATCCATGATCGCGATGCGCCCGGCCATGGTCATCGCCTCTTCCTGATCGTGGGTCACCATCACACAGGTCACGCCCACGCGTTCAAGGATCTCAACCACCTCAAGCTGCATCCGGGTGCGCAGTTTCTTGTCCAGTGCGCCCATCGGCTCGTCGAGGAGTAACAGTTTGGGGCGCTTGGCCAGAGAGCGGGCCAGTGCTACGCGCTGGCGCTGTCCGCCTGAGAGCTGATGCGGCTTGCGCTTGGCAAACTTCTCCATGTGCACCAGTGTCAGCATCTCTTTGACGCGGGCTTCCACCTCGGCTTTGGGTAGTTTGTCGCGTTTGAGGCCGAAGGCGATATTCTGGGCCACGGTCATATGCGGGAACAGGGCGTACGACTGGAACATCATGTTAATCGGCCGCTCATAGGGCGGCAGGTCGGTAATGTCCTGGCCATCGAGGTAGATACGGCCCTCGGAAGGCTTTTCGAACCCGGCCAACATGCGCAGCAGGGTAGACTTGCCGGAGCCGGAGCCGCCCAGCAGTGCAAAGATTTCACCGCGGTTGATCGTCAGTGACACGTTGTCGACGGCGCGTACTTCGTCGAAAAGTTTGCTGATGCCGTCGATCTTCAGGATCTCGCTCTGAGCAACACGGCTCAGGTGTTCGGCACTTGCTTCGATTGCGGTCATGGATAGTCTCCAAAACGGAAAGCGGTCTGCCCGACTCGGGCAGAGATGAACGGAAATCTTCCCTGGTGTTTAGCCTTAGGCACGGCCTGCCGCCCCTAGGTAGGGGCGACGGCCAGTGCGGAAGATCATTGGCCAGACTTGATACGGGTCCAGCTGCGGGTCATGGCGCGTATGATCTTCGGGCTCAGGTCGGCAAAGGTGTACAGCTTCTCGCTGGTTTCCTTGCTCGGATAGATACCTGGGTTGGTACGAATCTCTTCGCTGACATAGGGAGTTGCCGCTGCATTTCCATTGGGGTAGGCGACATAGTCGGAAACTTTCGCGATTACTTCGGGTTCCAGCAGGTAGTTGAGGAAGGCATAGGCCTCATCCACATTTTTCGCATCGGCCGGTACGGCGACCATGTCGAAGAAGGTGCCGGCACCCTCTTTCGGGATGCTGTATCCGACATTGACGCCGTTGTTGACTTCGATGGCACGGGACTGGGCCTGGAAAATGTCGCCGGACCAGCCGACGGCCAGGCAGATATCGCCGTTGGCGAGATCGGTGATGTACTTGGAAGAGTGGAAGTAACGCACGTAGGGGCGGATCTTGAGCAGTGCTTCTTCCGCTTTCGCTATCGCATCCGTGGTGGTCGGGTTGGGGTCTTCACCCAAATAGTTAAGTGTTGCCGGGAAGATTTCGCTCGGAGCGTCAAGCAGGGACACCCCGCAATCTTTGAGCTTGGCCAGGTTCTCGGGGTTGAACACCACATCCCAGGAGGTGATCTCATCGACACCAAGTGCCGCTTTTACCTTGTCCACGTTATAACCGATGCCGGTGGTGCCCCAGAGGTAGGGGAAGGCATGCTTGTTGCCAGGGTCGGCATGATCGAGCGATTTCAACAGAGAGGGATCCAGGTTGTCCCAGTTGGGCAGCTTGCTGCGATCAAGCTCCTTGAATATACCGGCACGGATCTGCTTGGCGAGAAAGCTGTTGGAGGGCACTACCACATCATAGCCGGAGCGGCCGGAGAGCAGCTTGGCCTCAAGGACTTCGTTGCTGTCGAATACATCGTAGACAACGTGGATTCCGGTCTTGGCTTCGAAGTTGGCCAGGGTATCTTCGGCGATGTAGTCGGACCAGTTGTAGACGTGAAGCACTCGCTCTTCGGCCTGGGCGGTGGAGGTGACGGCAGCGCCAAGGGTCAGTGCCAGCAGTGTCTTGCGGAATGTCGAGTTCATGTTCTCTCCTCAGAGTACAGGTCGGTAAATTGTGCATAGTGCGTCGCCTCCGGTATGACCGAAGTTGTCGCGGCAATGTACTGGCCACCCAGAGGTGGCGGTTGAGGGGAACTGGCTAATTGACTCATCGCTTAATCCTTTTGTTACTTTTATGATCGGATTGCCGAGTTAGTTTTTATGTAGTGTTTATACGTTGTGTATGGCGGTCATACCGTCAGCAGCAGGAACTCCCGCTCCCAAGAGCTGATGACGCGCTTGAAGTTTTCCATTTCAGCCCGTCGCGTGGCGATATAGCCGTCGATGAACAGATCGCCCAGATAGCGGCGCATGGTCGGGCATTGCTCCATCTGTTCGGTGGCGGCTTCCAGTGTCAGCGGTAGGCGCAGGTTACGCCGTTCGTAGGCCCGGCCCTCCACCGGTGGATTAGGGGCGATCCCCTCGATCATGCCGATATAGCCACTGAGCAGGCTAGCGGCGATCGCCAGGTAGACGTTGGCATCGGCACCGGCAAGACGGTTTTCCACGCGACGGTTCTGGGCGGATGACTCCGGCACCCGAAGACCGCAGGTGCGGTTTTCAAGCCCCCACTCCACATTTACCGGCGCTGACGTATCAGGCAGGAAACGTCGGAAAGAGTTGACGTTGGGAGCCAGTAGCGGGATCAGGCTGGGAATGTAGGTCTGCAACCCCGCGATATGGTTCAGGAACAGCTCACTTTGCTCGCCGTCCACGGTGCTGAACACGTTACGGCCGGAGTGCGTGTCCACTACGCTCTGATGCAGGTGCATGGCGCTGCCCGGCTCATTGGTGACCGGCTTGGCCATAAAGGTCGCGATAACGTTGTGCTTAAGCGCCGCTTCGCGCAGGGTGCGCTTGAACACGAATACCTGGTCGGCCACGGTTAGCGGGTCGCCATGGAGAAAGTTGATCTCCATCTGGGCGGTGCCCTCTTCGTGGATCAGGGTATCGATCTCGAGTCCCTGCATCTCACACCAGTCATACATATCTTCGAACAGCGGATCGTATTCGTTGGCAGCCTCTATGGAGAAGGACTGGCGACCGGTCTCCGGGCGTCCGGAGCGACCAATCGGCGGCTTAAGCGGCATGTCGTAATCAGTGGTGCGAGAGGTGAGGTAAAACTCCATCTCCGGTGCCACAATCGGCTGCCAGCCCTTTTCGGCATAGAGGCTGAGTACCCGCTTGAGTACATTGCGTGGTGACAGTTGGATCGGGTTGCCGCTGCGGTCGTAGGTGTCGTGTATAACCAGTGCGGTTTTTTCCAGAGTCCAGGGTAGGAGGTATGCAGCGTTGGGGTCGGGTTTACAGATAAAGTCGATATCGGCGGGGTTAAGCAGGGCGTAATAGATGTCGTCTTCGACATAGTCACCGGTTACCGTTTGCAGCAAAATGCTCTCTGGTAATCGCATCCCCTTTTCGGCGATAAACTTATCCACCGGTGAGATCTTGCCGCGTGCAATGCCGGTCAGGTCACTGACCACACACTCCACCTCGGTAATCTGTTGCTCTTTCAGCCAGCGTTCCAGGTCCGCTTCCATGTTGAATACTCGATTGGTTTTGTATGCCTCGTTCGGCTTACTCGAGCCGCAGCACACGTGAGTGATTGCGGCGTCGGCGTTTGAGCTGAACGATTGATCTGGACACAGTGTGTAGGAAGCGAGAGTTGCGTCTGAATACCCCCCGGGTGGTATTTTCTGAAAAATTCTTTCAAATCAGAATCGTATCCCATCGGTGTCCTGTGGCACGAAAAACGTGCGCTCCGATCGTGCGCGTCTTCATCTTCTGCAAGACCTGCGTCCGCGCCGGGACGAACACCGGAAAATAACGCTAATCAATTGAAAGTTCTCATATTAAACGGGTGCGTAGCATGAGTTGTTTAAGCTCGGAAGATGTTGTTGTTCCCACGGTGGATGAGGCAGAAGCCTTTCTGGAAAAACATCCGGATCTGCAATTTGTCGATCTGCTGATTGCCGACATGAACGGCATTGTCAGAGGGAAAAGGGTAGACCGTTCGGCGTTGACCAAGGCCTATACCAAGGGTATTGCGTTGCCGGCTTCACTTTATGGTTTGAATATTCAGGGTACTACCGTCGAAGAGACAGGGTTGGGTCTGGAGATAGGGGATGCGGATCGCATCTGCTTCCCGATAACAGGGACTTTGGCGATGGAGCCCTGGCAAAAGCGCCCCATCGCACAGTGTCTGATGTCGATGTACGAAGATCGCGAGACGCCGTTCTTCGCCGACCCCCGGATGATCCTTAAAGGTATGGTGCGCCGGTTCAGGGAGTTGGGTCTGACGCCGGTGACCGCGTTCGAATTGGAGTTTTATCTGATCGATCAGGAGAACATCTCCGGTCGGCCCCAGCCGCCACGATCGCCAATCTCCGGCAAACGCCCTGAGAGTGTACAGGTGTACTCCATCGATGAACTCGATGAGTACACCGATCTGCTGATGGATATCATCTCCACTGCGCGTGCTCAGGGGCTGCCGGCGGACACCATCGTTGCCGAATCGGCACCGGGGCAGTTTGAGATCAACCTGATGCACGTGGACGATCCGGTGCGCTCTTGCGACAACGCAACGCTGTTGCGCCGTGTGATCAAGAACGTGGCCTACGACCACGAGATGGATACCACGTTCATGGCCAAGCCCTATGCGGATCAGGCGGGCAACGGCATGCATCTGCATATCAGCCTGCTCAATGAGGCGGGCAACAACGTTTTCGCCCTCGACGACAACGATGAGGCCAACGATATGCTGCGTTGGGCACTGGGTGGCTTGCTGGAGACGCTGGACCAGTACTTCGCTATCCTCTGCCCCAATATCAACTCATACCGCCGTTTCAGCCGCGAGTTCTTCGTACCGATGGCCCCTACCTGGGGAGTTGAGAACCGCACCACGGCTTTGCGTATACCCGGCGGCGACCCGGCGGCGACCCGCATCGAACACCGTGTGGCGGGTACCGATGCCAACCCTTATCTGATGATGGCGGCCATGCTGGCGGCGATGCACTACGGCATATCCAACAAGATCGAGCCGCCGGCGAAGGTCGTTGGCAACGCCTATGACCAGTTCGAGCCCACACTGCCCAATAACCTGCGCGATGCACTGCGCCAGCTCGATGCCTCGCCGGTGATGAATGAGTATCTCGGCAGTGAGTTTCTCGATGTGTTTGTGGCGTGCAAGGAGAGTGAGCTCGAAGAGTTCGAACGCACCATCTCCGACCTTGAGTATTCCTGGTATCTCCATACTGTTTAATAACAATAACAGGAGCCTGTTATGTCCCGTGTAGTAACCGTTGCGGCTACCCAGATGGCCTGCGACAACGATAGGCTGAGCAATATCGAACGCGCGGAAGCGCTGGTGCGTCAGGCCCATAGTCAGGGTGCACAGATCATTTTGCTGCAGGAGTTGTTCGAAACACCTTACTTTTGCAAAAAGCACAAAGCTGAGTACCTCAGTCTGGCCACCACTGTGGATGAGAATCCGGCAATTGCCCACTTCAGCCGTCTGGCGGCCGAGCTTGAGGTGGTGCTGCCGATCTGCTTCTACGAACTGAGTGGACAGGCGCGTTTCAACTCGGTTGTGATGATCGACGCCGATGGTCGTGTACTGCCTAACCTGTATCGTAAAAGCCATATTCCTGATGGTTGGGCTTACAGCGAGAAGTTCTACTTCTCGCCGGGCGATACCGGTTTTCAGGTATGGGACACCCGCTATGCCCGCATCGGACTTGGTATATGCTGGGATCAGTGGTTTCCCGAAACCGCACGCTGTCTCGCGTTGCAGGGGGCCGAGCTAATCTTCTATCCGACCGCTATCGGCAGTGAGCCTCAGGATGCGGGGTTGGACTCGCGCCGTCATTGGCAGCGTACCCAGCAGGGTCATGCAGCGGCCAACCTGACACCGGTTATTGCCTCCAATCGCGTCGGGACGGAGTGGGAGGATGAAGTCTCAATAACCTTCTACGGCTCCTCGTTTATTGCCAATCAGCATGGCGAGCTGGTGGCCGAGGCGGATCAGCAGAGCGAGACTGTGCTGGTGCACAGCTTCGATCTGGATGAGCTTGCCCGGATGCGGCGCGGATGGGGGGTATTCAGGGATCGGCGTCCGGAACTCTATGGCGCGCTGGCCACCTTCGATGGACGCAGCAGTGCGTTTGTCGGAAAACAGGTTAAATAACAGTGGAACACAGCATGAAAACTCTTACCGGAACGCCCGCCGCCGATGGCTTTCATATGCCGGCGGAGTGGGCGCCACAGCAGCAGATATGGATGCTCTGGCCGGAGCGTCCCGATAACTGGCGCTTGGGAGCTAAGCCCGCGCAGGCGGCATTCACCGCCGTAGCGCTGGCGATCGCCAGGTTCGAGCTGGTCACCGTCGGCGTCAGCGCGGCGCAGTTTGCCAATGCATGCCGGATGCTAGATCACCCCGATATCCGGGTGGTGGAGATCGCCAGCAACGACGCCTGGATACGCGATACAGGTCCGACCTTTATCACCAACGGTTCCGAGGTGCGTTGCGTCGATTGGGAGTTCAATGCCTGGGGTGGACTGAAAAGCGGGCTCTACTTCCCCTGGGATCAGGATGAGCAGGTGGCCGCCAAGGTGGCGATGATCGAGCGTTGCCCGCGCTATCGTACCGAGGGCTTTGTATTGGAGGGCGGTTCTATCCACGTCGATGGTGAAGGCACACTGCTCACCACTGAGGAGTGTCTGCTTAACTCCAATCGCAACCCGCATATGAAACGTGAGCAGATCGAACATCAGCTAGAGCAGTATCTCGGTATCAGTAAAACCATCTGGTTGCCGGAAGGGCTGTTCAGCGATGAAACTGACGGCCATGTGGATAACTTCTGCTGTTTCGTCCGCCCGGGTGAAGTCGCACTGGCATGGACAGACGACGAGGCCGATCCCAACTTCCCGCGTTGTCGCTCTGCACTGGCGCGTCTGGACGCTGCCCGGGATGCGGCGGGACGCCAGTTGATCGTGCACAAGATGCCGATTCCAGGCCCCTTGTACGCCTCGGCGGATGAGTGTGCCGGGGTTGACCACAACGACAGCAGTCAGCCGCGTGATCCGTCGATTCGTCTGGCTGGATCCTACATCAACTACCTGCTGGTTAACGGTGGCGTTATCATGCCGCAGTTCGATGATCCGGCCGACCGGGCCGCGATGGAGTTGATGCAGGCGCTCTATCCGGAAAGAGAGGTGGTCAGCGTGCCCGGACGCGAAATATTGCTCGGTGGTGGCAATATCCACTGCATTACTCAGCAACAGCCGCTTGCTTAATTAAACAGCCCAGGGAGGCTCCATGAAAGTCGCCGTTCACACCGAACAGCATCCGCAATCCTTTTATACTGCGACGGCCCGGGAGATGGCCGAACACCCGCGTTTGGAGGGCGATATTAGCGTCGATGTGTGTGTTGTGGGCGGCGGTTTCAGCGGCGTTAATACCGCGCTGGAGCTTGCCGAACGCGGTTTCAGTGTGGCGCTGCTTGAGGCCAAGCGCATCGGCTGGGGGGCTTCGGGCCGCAACGGCGGTGAGCTGATTCGCGGAATTGGTCACGGTATCGACCAGTTTACCGGTGAGATCGGGCAGGAGGGGATCGATGCTATCGCCCGGATGGGGATCGAAGCGGTGGAGATCGTGCGTGAGCGTGTCGCGCGCTATGCCATCGATTGCGATCTGCAGATGGGCTACTGCGATCTGGCGCTCAAGCCGCGTCACATGCGCGAGCTGGAGGAGGACCAGGCGTTTCTGCAGAGTCTCGGTTATCGACACGAAACACGCATACTGCAGCGCGACGAGATGCACGAGGTGATCGGCTCGGATCGCTATCTCGGCGGCATGGTCGATATGGGAAGCGGCCATCTGCACCCGCTCAATCTGGTGCTGGGGGAGGCGAGGGCAGCTCGCGAAGCCGGTGTGCAGATCTTCGAGTACACCCCGGCGGAGAAGATCGTCAAGGGTGACAAGCCGAAGGTGGAGACCCCCTCAGGCGAGGTGAATTGCCGCTATCTGGTGCTGTGCGGCAACGCCTATATTGGCCATCGGCTTGAGCCTCATATCGGTGGCAAGGTGCTACCTGCCGGCAGTTATCTGATCGCTACCGAACCGCTGAGCGACGCGCAATGCCGCGATATCATTCCGCAGAACATGGCATTTGCCGATCTCAGCGTGGCATTGGATTACTTCCACCTGTCGGCGGACCGACGTCTGCTGTTCGGCGGTCTGTGCAACTATTCCGGCCGCGATCCGCGCGATATTACCGGCGCCTTGATGCCCAATCTGGAGCGTGTGTTTCCGCAGCTGAAAGGTGTCCGGGTGGAGTATGAGTGGGGCGGTATGATCGGTATCGGCGCCAACCGTCTGCCGCAGATCGGCCGTCTGCCCGATGCACCCAACATACTCTTTGCCCAGGCGTACGCAGGGCACGGCGTCAATGCAACGCATATGGCGGCGCGGGTGATCGCGGAGCTTTTGAGCGGACAAGCTGCGCGCTTCGATGTTTTTGATCGGGTCAAGCATATGACCTTCCCGGGCGGTCCTGCATTGCGCTCGCCATTGCTGGCACTGGGCATGCTCTATTACCGTGCCAAGGACCTGCTTTGAATCTGTTAACGGCCAATTTTTGATCGATATTGCGTGGGCAGCGCGTTAGTATGCCGGTGGTAGTATCTTGCTTTGATGAGCACAAATCGGCGCCATCAACGCACGAGGTAGATGCATGGCAGATAAAGACGTTGATCAGGCCCGCTATGGCTTTAGTGATCTGGTAGATCTCCCGGCGTTTGAGCGGATGCTCGAACACTTTTATCGCGCCACTGGTATCGCTAACGGACTGGTGTCGGAAGAGGGGGAGCTGCTTATTCAGTCCGGCTGGGAGAGCGCCTGTACACTCTTTCACCGGATGAGTCCCGAGTCTGCGTCTAATTGTCGCGAGAGCAACCTTGAGCTGATCGCCCGCACCCGAACGGGCGTGTTCTGCGGCAGCCACTGCAGCAATGGCCTTTTCGATTATGCAACACCGGTTGTGATCGAGGGCCAGCGCGTCGCCACACTGTTTCTGGGTCAACTGCTGCATGAGTCGCCGGACATGGCGTTCTTCAAAGAGCAGGCCCATCGTTTTGGCTTCGATGAAACGGCCTATCTTGCGTCCATCGCCCACATTCCTGTCGTAGAGAAAGTACGCGTTGATGCGTTGATGGCCTGTCTTGTGGATATGGCCGAGATGCTCGCCAAGAGCGGCCTTGCCAGATTGCGGCAAAGGGATATGGAGCGTGATCTGTCGCGGCAGCGTAAACGGCAGATACAGCTTGAGGATATTCTTGACTCCTCACCTGTTGCGATCGGTTGGTCCAACGCCAGCGGCAAGATTGAGTATATCAACCGCTGTTTCAGCAGCCTGTTCGGTTACACGCTTGACGATCTGCCAGATCTCGCCAGCTGGTATAGGCAGGCATACCCCGATGCCCATTACCGCGAAGCGGTGATCAAACCCTGGTTTAGCGAAATTTCCAGGCTGAGATCCAGTGGTCTGACGCCGCCGACGCTCGAAGCATCGGTCACCTGCAAGGATGGTTCGACCCGACGGGTGATGATCCATGTGCGTTGGGTGGGTGATAAGCGTCTTGTGAACTTCAGCGATATTACCGCGCACTGGCAGAGTGAAAAGCGTAATCTGGCGCATGATGCGATGCTCGGTATGGTCGCCAATGGCGCACCCTTGTCGGAAATACTCGCCGCCATCGTGCGTCAGGTACAGTCTGAAGATGAAGACTCTCTGTGCAGTGTATTGTTGCTCGATGACGAGGGGCGTCATCTGCGCCGGTGTGTGGCCCCCGATCTTCCCGATTGGTATACCCGTGCGATCGATGGCGTCGAGATAGGTCCTACAGTGGGCTCCTGTGGTGCTGCGGCCTACAGTGGTGAGCGGGTGATCGTCGATGACATCACCACCCATGAATTCTGGCGGGATCATGCAGAGCTTGCGCGGCAAGCAGGGCTCAGGGCCTGCTGGTCGGAGCCGATCATCTCTTCGCGCGGACAGGTGCTGGGTACTTTCGGTATTTACCATCGTGAACCGGGGGAACCCAGCGCTGAGGATATCGAACGCATCGGCTTTGCGGCCAATCTGGCGGGTATCGCCATCGAAAACCGCCGCACCTATGAAGAGCTCGAAAGCCGCGCCTACTATGACTACCTGACGGGGCTTGCGAATCGCCGATTCTTTTTCATGCAGGCCGAAAACGAGTTGGCGCGGGTGGAGCGATACGGAGGTGAGCTGTCGGTGATTATGCTGGATCTGGATCACTTCAAGAGGATCAATGACAGTTACGGCCACAAGGTGGGCGACACTGTGCTCAAGAAGCTCGCCGAGCTGTGTCTGAAGGTGCTGCGTGAAGTGGACATGGTGGGGCGTATCGGAGGCGAGGAGTTCGCCATACTCTTGCCGCAGACCGACAAGGCGCGGGCTTTGGAGGTGGCGGAACGTTTGCGCCAGAGCATAACCGATGCTCGCATGCCGACCGTGAAAGGAGTAACCATTCAGTTTACGGCGTCGTTCGGGGTCAGCACTCTGGCCGGGCGCGCGGTTGCCCTTGATACGTTGCTCAATGAGGCCGATCAGGCGTTATACATCGCCAAGCGTGGCGGACGTAACCGTGTCGAAGCTGCTGTTACGCCAGCAGCGTCCGGTAGTGCCGGAAAACGTGCGTGAACAATATGCACAAAAAGCGGTTTAAGTATTCAATACTTATTAATTGTCTTAACTATCTAAGGGGTTAGCACCGCACTATCTTTTCAGCGTAATCGGATACCCGAAGAGGTACCGAAAGGCTTGATTCCCCCCTACATGATCAGGCCGGCAACAATAAAACAATAATGTTGGAGATTACGCTGATGCAACGTTCCGTTCGCAAGCTGCTGCTTGCCACTTCTCTCGTATTCGCAACCTCTCAGTCTTTCGCATTTGAACCGGCCAAGTCCGCCGAATGTATCGCGCCGGCCAACCCAGGCGGCGGCTGGGACTTCACCTGCCGCAGCGTCGGCAAGATCCTCTCTGACCTTCACTACATCGATGGCAACGTTCAGACCGTGAACATGCCCGGTGCCGGTGGTGGTGTAGCCTATGCTCATACCGTATCCAAGCGTGAAGGTGACACCGCGCTGCTCGTTGCAGCCAGTACAGCCACAACAACGCGTTTGGCGCAGGGCCAGTTTGTTGGCATGAATGCCGATCAGGTCCGTTGGGTCGGGGCACTTGGTGCCGACTACGGTGTCATCGCTGTGGCCAAGGACTCTCCCTACAAAAACCTGAATGAGCTGATGGAAGCGCTGAAAAACGATCCTCAGTCAGTCAAGTTTGGCGGTGGTAGTGCTGCCGGTGGTTGGGATCACCTGAAGGTGCTGATCGCAGCCAAGGCCGCAGGCGTAGGTAACCTGCCAAAGATCAAGTACCTGGCATTCAATGGTGGTGGTGAGGCGATCACTCAGGTGGTCGGCGGCCATATTCAGGGCTTTACCGGTGACGTTTCCGAGGTGCTGGGCTTCGTAGAGTCCGGTGACCTGCGCGTGCTGGCGGTGCTGTCTGACGAGCGTCTGCCGGGTCAGTATGCCGATATGCCGACCGCGAAAGAGCAGGGCATCGAAGCTATCGCGCCGAACTGGCGTGGCTTCTATTTGCCGGCCGGTGTGCCGGATGATGCCTTCGATTGGTGGACTAAGACCATCGACGGTGTCTATGAAAGTGACAACTGGAAGCAGGTAATGCAGCAGAACGGTCTGATGCCTTTCCACAAGTCTGGTCCGGATTTTACAGCCTTCGTACAGCAGCAGGTGAAGGATATCCGTGATCTGTCTACCGAAATCGGGCTGATCAAATGATCGGTGACCGCATCCTGGGAATCCTGATGCTCCTCCTGGCCGTCGCGTACGGCTGGGAGGCCAGCCAGTTCCCCGAGCCGTTTGGTGGATCCGAAGCGGTTGGACCGGAAACCTTCCCGCTGCTGCTGGCGGTGATTATGGGTTTCGCGAGCATCTATATGATCGTCAAGCCGGATCCCGATCAGGAGTGGCCAGGTACCAAAACGTTGTTTGATCTCGGATTTGTGCTGGTTCTGCTGCTGATCTTCGCGGCGTTGTTGGCACCGCTCGGGTTTGTGATCTCCACCACGCTGATGGTCAGTGTGCTCTGCTGGCGCATGGGTGCAAAGCCACTGCCGTCAGGTCTGACAGGTCTTGGCAGTGCAGTGGTGATCTACCTGTTGTTCAACTTCGTGCTTGAGCTGCATCTGCCTGCGGGCATTCTCAAGCTGACGTGATGGAGCTGAACTGATGGAAACAATGAATTTTCTATTGCAGGGCTTTGCCGTCGCGTTAACGCCTGAGCACCTGATGTTTGCGGCGATAGGTGCCATGCTCGGTACCTTGATCGGTGCGTTGCCAGGATTAGGCCCTGCCAACGGTGTTGCAATTCTGATTCCGCTGGCATTCAGTCTCGGACTGTCGCCAGCCGCGTCGATGATCATGCTGACGTCGGTCTATGCCGGTGCCATGTATGGTGGGCGTATCTCCTCGATCCTGCTCAATATTCCCGGTGATGAACCGGCGATGATGACCACACTTGATGGTTATCCCATGGCGGTCAAGGGCAAGGCGGCGGAAGCGCTGGCGATTTCGGCGATCGCGTCGTTTATCGGCAGTCTGCTGGCCACCATCGGCCTGATTATTCTGGCGCCGATTTTGGCCCGTTTTGCGTTGCATTTTGGTCCTGCGGAGTATTTTGCGCTGTTCTCTCTGGCCTTTGCCACGTTGGGCGGTGTGACCGGAAAGAATCAGGTCAAGACGGTCGTCGCGGCGGCTTTAGGCCTGATGATTTCGACCGTAGGCGTCGACATCACCACGGGCAACCAGCGTTATACGTACAACATCCTTGAGTTGTACGAGGGTGTGGATTTCATTATCGCCATCGTCGGTCTGTTTGCAGTGAGCGAGCTGTTGTTCTTCATCGAACGCCATATCAGCGAAGGCGCGGCCAGTGCCACGCTGAACAAGCTCAATCTGAAGATGAGCGATATCCTGCACATCCTGCCGACCAGCCTGCGCGGTTCGGTTCTGGGCTTTATCTCCGGTGTTCTGCCAGGTGCTGGTGCGTCTTTGGGTAGTTTTATCAGCTACTCGCTGGAGAAGCGCATTGTTGGCGCCAAGGGGTATTTCGGTGAGGGTGACCCTCGCGGTGTGGCGGCGCCTGAAGCGGGTAATAACGCGGCAGCCAATGGCGCTCTGGTACCGATGTTGACCCTCGGTGTACCGGGAAGCGGTACCACTGCGGTTCTGCTGGCGATGTTGATTTCGCTGAACGTGCAACCGGGTCCGATGCTGTTCACCCAGAATGCTGAGCTGGTATGGGGTGTTATCGCGGCACTGCTGGTGGGCAACCTGATGCTGCTTGTCCTGAACATTCCAATGGTGGGTGTGTTCGTCAAGCTGCTCAGTATCCCTCCCAAGTACCTGATGCCGGTGGTGACACTGATCGCGGCTGTGGGTATCTACTCAATCAGTAACTCGGCGCTTGACCTCTACTTCATGGTCGGCTTCGGTCTGATGGGATACCTGTTGCGCAAGCTGGAAGTGCCGCTGGTGCCGGTGATTCTCGGCATGCTGCTGGGGCCTGAGATGGAGCGTAGCCTGCGTCACGCACTGACAATCTCCGATGGAGACTGGTCAATCCTGTTCTCCAGCGGCTTGAGCATCGGTATCTGGAGTGTGGCGATTCTAGGCCTTGCCTTGCCCTATATTCTCGGCCCGCTGCTGCGCCGCCGCATGGAAAATGCGCGTGCGCGGATGGAAGTGGAAGAGGAAGCCGACTGATACCGCGTGTGACTGCTCCTGCACCTGCCGGATAACTTGAGCTTCCTGTTGTCCGGCACCTTTAAACCACCTTCGGATCCGCTCCCAGGGTGGTTTCTTTTTTTTAGGCTTCGATCAAACAGTCGAACGTTTATAACGCCTTTCGGGACGACCGATGCTGCCGTAATTGATATCGGCTTCAAGCTCCTGTTCGGATACCAGATATTCGAGATAACGTCGCGCCGTGGTGCGGCTTGAGCCTATGCACTCCCCGACCTGCTCCGCGCTGTAGCTGTCAGTCGTTTGCGCCATGACTGCGCGCACCTTATCCAGCGTCAGCGTGTCGATGCCCTTGGGCAGGCGGGAGGGGGCTGGTACGCTGTTTACTGAAGTACCGCTTCTCGGCAGCAGGCCGTCCACTGACTGCTGGCTCAGGCTTCCGAGCTGACGCAGGCGTTCCAGATGCGACAGGTAGTTATGCAGTGACTGCTCCAGACGCTCATACACCAGTGGCTTGAGAATATAGTCGAATACCCCGCAGCGCAGCGCCTCGGTCAGGCTGTCCACCTCTTTTGCCGCTGTGATCAGAATGACGTCGGTGGGTTGTCTGGCGGCGCGGAGTTCGCGCAACAGCTCCAGTCCGCTGCCGTCAGGAAACTGGATATCAAGCATCACTAGATTGGGCCGCAATACCTCGATCAGCTCACGGGCATCCCGCGTGGTATGGGCGATTGCGCGAACCTCGAAACCGGAGACGCGCTCGACGAAGCGGCGCTGAATCTCGGCAATCTGAGGATCGTCCTCGGCAATGACAATACCTAAAGGTGTGCTCATCCTAGCGTCTCCTTGGGCAGGTAAAGTGTGAACCGGGCGCCACCGTCATTGAGGTTTTCGACCACAATCTCGCCACCGAGCTGACTCACCCCCTCCTTGACCAGATAAAGGCCGATACCGCGGCCCTCGGCCTTGCGGCTGAAGCCGCGCTCGAATACACGGGGCATGTCTGCTTCGGCAATCCCGGGGCCCTGATCCTCCACTTCGAATATCAGATCCTGGCCGATATCGGTCATCGAGAGCAATACACTGCGACCTTTGGCACTGAGGGTTGCGTCGAACGCGTTGTCGATCAGGTTGCCAATGAGCGTGACCAGACGTTCGGGCGTGATATTGGCAGGGAGCGGGCCCAGATGACTGTCGGGGTCTATCACCAGCTGTAGCCCCAGCTCGTGAGCACGGTTGAACTTGCCGAGCAGGCAGCCCGAAACCACCGGATCGTCCACAGAGTCCACGAGCCAACGCAGCATCGCCTGATGGTCTCGGGTTTCCTGGCCGATCAGCTCAAGTGCTTCATCACTTTTGTCGAGTTGTATAAGCCCTGCGATGGTGTGCAGTTTGTTGGCGTATTCATGCGCTTGACTGCGCAGGGTCTCCGCATATTGGCGAATACGGGTTAGCTGGCGACTGACCATCGCCAACTCGTCGCGTACACGGAAGCTGGCGACAACGCCGGTCAGGCGGCCTTTTACCCGAATCGGTATGCGGTTGATGATTAGACTGCGTCCGTCGATCACCATCTCGGTATCGAATTCCGGCTCGCCGCTTTCAAGCAAATCGGGTAGCCGACTGTCGGGTACAACCTCTCGAATGGGGCGATTGATCAGGTTTCGGGCATCCAGTCCCAGCGTCTCGATAGCGGCTTGGTTACATGTGGTGATCTGCCCGTCGGTATTGATGGCAATGATCCCCTCGCGGATCGATTCCAGCGTGGCATTGCGCTCCTCAAACAGGGCCGCAATCTCATGCGGTTCCAGATCAAAAATCGCGGCCCGGAATCGCCGTGCTATCCAGCTGGCGACCAGAACGGAGAGCACAAGCAGAACGAGCGTGACGGTGATGACAACTCTTTGGTAGGTCAGAACTGTCTCATCGATCTCCTGTGTCAGGTAGCCGATGGAGACAACGCCGACGATCTCGCCCACGTCGTTGAAGACAGGTGCCTTACCTCGAATGGAGGGCCCCATGCTGCCGACTGCCTGTGAAATGATCGTATGGCCCTGCTTGAGTACCTCGTCGTTGTCGCCGCCGACCATAGGCTTGCCGATTCGATCAGGCAGTGGGTGTGCCAGACGAATACCCTGCGCATTGCCGATGGAGATAAAACTGGCATCAGTGGCGTCTCTGAGCTCACTGGCGATGCGTTGTGTGGCCTCGCTGTCGTTGGCCGCGACTGCTTCACGGATCGAGGGGGTCTGGGAGATCATCGATGCCAGCTGCAGGGCGCGCTGGGCCATCTGGTCCTCGAGGGAGTCACCAAGGTGGCGCAGGGCGAACCCGCCTAGCAGGGCGGATTGCAGCAGGACTAACAGGCAGAGTACAAGCATCAGGCGCGTGCTGATGCGAAGACGGATACGGGGCATGGTTATTGTATATTTCTGTCGCCGTTAACCTGCCCAATTGTACGCGTAATCGCCAGCGTTGTCCGTATGGGTGGAGGTTGCTGCGGTGCAGCGCTATACTTGCCCGTCTTATTTTCAACCGGTGGCCAGTGGGGCCGCCAGCGAAGCACTTATGTGGCCTGTCGTAGGGGCCACCACTAAGCTAAAGGAACTCCGATGCCTGTCATTACCCTCCCAGACGCAAGTACACGCGAATTCGATCACCCGGTAACTGTATACGATGTCGCTGCCTCAATCGGCACCGGACTGGCCAAAGCTGCCCTGGCGGGCAAGGTCGACGGTACGCTGGTCGATACCAGCTACCTCATCGAGCAGGATACGCAGCTGGCGATCGTGACGGCGCGTGACGAAGAGGGTGTGGATGTTATCCGGCACTCCTGTGCGCACCTGATGGCGATGGCCGTACAGGAACTGTTTCCGGGTGCTCAGGTGACCATCGGTCCTGTCATCGAACATGGCTTCTATTACGATTTCGCCTATGAGCGGCCGTTCACGCAGGAAGATCTGGCGAAGATCGAGCAGCGTATGAATGAGCTTTCCAAGGCGAACCTTGAGGTTTCCCGCTCCATCATGAGCCGCAGTGAAGCGGTGGCGATGTTCCAGCAGATGGGGGAGAAGTACAAGGTCGAGATCATCGAATCGATCCCGGGCGAGGAGCCTCTCTCCTTCTACCGTCAGGGCGATTTCATCGACCTCTGCCGGGGTCCACACGTACCCTCCACCGGCCATATCAAAGCGTTCAAGCTGATGAAGGTGGCCGGTGCCTACTGGCGCGGCGATGCCAAGAACGAGATGCTGCAGCGTATCTACGGTACCGCCTGGGGTGACAAGAAGGAGCTGAAATCTTACTTGCACCGTCTGGAGGAGGCCGAAAAGCGCGATCACCGCAAGCTGGCCAAGCAGCTGAACCTGTTCCATCTGCAGGAAGAAGCGCCGGGCATGGTGTTCTGGCACCCGCACGGCTGGACCCTGTACCAGCAGATCGAGCAATACATGCGTGCCAAACAGCGCAAGCACGGTTATCAGGAGATCAAGACGCCTCAGGTGGTCGAGCGTACCCTGTGGGAGAAGTCAGGCCACTGGGACAAGTTCCACGAGCAGATGTTTACCACGCACTCCGAGAGTCGTGACTTTGCCATCAAACCGATGAACTGCCCCTGCCACATTCAGGTGTTCAATCAGGGGTTGCGCTCCTACCGTGAGATGCCGCTGCGTCTGGCCGAGTTTGGCTCATGCCACCGCAACGAGCCCTCCGGCGCACTGCACGGCATCATGCGTGTGCGCGGTTTCGTGCAGGATGACGCACATATCTTCTGTGCCGAGAACTCCATCCAGTCAGAAGTGGCCTCGTTCATTGAGTTTCTACATGAGGTCTATGCTGATTTCGGCTTCACTGACATCATCTATAAGCTCTCCACCCGTCCAGAGCAGCGTGTCGGTTCCGATGAGAGCTGGGACAAGGCGGAGAAAGCGCTGGCCGATGCCCTGGATACCGCGCAACTGGATTGGGATGAACTGCCGGGCGAGGGTGCGTTCTACGGTCCGAAGATCGAGTTTTCCCTGCGTGACTGCTTGGGCCGCGTCTGGCAGTGCGGTACCATTCAGGTCGACTTCTCGATGCCGGGCCGCCTGAATGCACAGTTCGTTAACGAGCAGGGCGAGCGTGAAACGCCGGTGATGCTACACCGTGCAATTCTTGGATCGTTCGAACGCTTTATCGGTATTCTGATCGAACACTATGCCGGAGCGTTGCCGACCTGGCTGGCACCGGTACAGGTCGCGGTGATGAATATTACCGATAAACAGGCCGATTTCGTGAAAGAGGTGACAGAACGTCTCGAAAATCAGGGTTATCGAGCCGTTGCGGACTTGAGAAACGAGAAGATCGGCTTTAAAATCCGCGAGCGCACTTTACAGAAAGTGCCCTACCTGCTTGTGGTAGGTGATAAAGAAGTAGAGTCCGGCTCCGTTGCAGTGCGTACGCGCTCCGGTGAGGACCTCGGCACCATGCCGGTTGATGCCCTGCTTGAACTGCTAAGTCAGGAAGTGAACCGTAAAGGGCGTCAACAATAAAATTCTTCAGGAGATAACACTATCAGGCGTGATAACAAGCGCGGCCCTCGTCAGAATTTGCCGCCAATAAACGAAAACATCCGTGCACGTGAACTTCGACTGATCGGCGCGGATGGCCAACAGGTTGGTATCGTAACGATTGATCAGGCTCTTGAGCTCGCTCAAGAAGCCGAACTTGACCTCGTACAGATCTCTGATGCGGATCCCATTGTCTGTAAGATCATGGACTATGGTAAGCACCAGTATGAGATGAAGAAGAAAGCAAATGAGGCGAAGAAGAAACAGTCTCAGATGCAGGTCAAGGAAGTGAAATTCCGTCCCGGTACGGAAGAAGGGGATTATCAGGTAAAACTGCGCAACCTGATACGTTTCCTTGAAGCTGGGGATAAGGCCAAGGTAACCCTGCGTTTCCGCGGTCGTGAGATGGCTCATCAGGAGCTGGGTATGCAGCTGTTGCAGCGTGTCGAGGCAGACCTCGGCGAGCTCGGCACTGTAGAACAGCAGCCGAAGATGGAAGGTCGCCAAATGGTGATGGTCATCGCCCCGAAAAAGAAATAGTCAGCTGTTCGTCTAAGCCCGCGCTGTCGATTCCTGTAATCGAGAGTGTGGGTTTTGTCGGTTCAGGCTGGCGCATTACAAACGAATGCGTGGAGATTGAGAATGCCTAAGATTAAAACTGTCCGCGGTGCGGCAAAACGTTTCAAGAAAACTGCTAATGGCATCAAGCACAAGCAGTCCTTCAAAAGCCACATTCTGACCAAGAAAAGCACCAAGCGTAAGCGTCAGCTGCGCCCGATGCTGCAGGTTAATGCTGCTGACCAGGCTCTGGTTAAGCGCATGCTGCCGTATCTGTAAGCTTTAGTCTGAATCAACTTTTATTTATAGGAAGGAATTGCTATGCCTCGCGTAAAACGTGGTGTACAGGCTCGTGCCCGTCATAAGAAGATCCTGAAACAGGCTAAAGGTTACTACGGCGCTCGCAGCCGTGTGTTCCGTGTAGCCAAGCAGGCGGTTATCAAAGCTGGTCAGTATGCTTACCGCGACCGTCGTCAGCGTAAGCGTCAGTTCCGCGCTCTGTGGATCGCCCGTATCAACGCTGCTGCCCGTATCAACGGTCTGTCCTACAGCCGCTTTATCGCTGGTCTGAAAAAGGCCAACATCGAAATCGACCGTAAGGTACTGGCTGACCTGGCTGTTCATCAGCAGGTGGCTTTTGCTGCGGTGGTTGAGAAAGCCAAAGCGGCTTTGGCGTAAGTCACACCCGCCTATCAGTAGGTAATTGATCGAATCGAATAGGGGAAGGGTGCCAACTCTTCCCCTATTTTTGTTTGGAGCCGGACATGGAAAATCTTCACGCCCTCCTGGAGGAAGGCAAACAGGCGGTCGCTCAGGCCGATAACGTAAAGGCGCTGGACGATGTGCGTGTTCAGTACCTCGGTAAGAAAGGGCATCTTACCCAGTTGCTGAAGGGGCTTGGCAAGCTTTCCGCCGAGGAACGCCCTGCAGCTGGCGCCAAGATCAATGAGGCCAAGGATGAGCTGTCTGACGTACTGAATGCCCGCAAGTCGCAGCTCGAAGGTGCGGCGCTGGAACAGAAGCTGGCATCGGAAACCGTGGATGTCACGTTGCCCGGCCGTGGCCAGCAGCTCGGTGGCCTGCACCCGGTGACCAAGACGCTGGAACGTATCGAAGCTTTCTTCGGCAGTATCGGCTACACCGTCGAAGAGGGGCCTGAGATAGAAGACGATTATCATAACTTCGAGGCGCTGAATATTCCGGCTCACCATCCGGCGCGTGCGATGCATGATACCTTCTATTTCGATGCACACACTCTGCTGCGTACCCATACCTCACCGGTGCAGGTGCGGACCATGGAAGCGCAGAAGCCACCGATCCGTATCATCTGCCCCGGTCGCGTTTACCGCTGCGACTACGATCAGACACACTCCCCAATGTTCCATCAGGTGGAAGGCTTGCTGATCGACAAGGACATCAGCTTCGCTGACCTCAAAGGCACGCTCGAGCAGTTCCTGCGTGAGTTCTTCGAAGAGGATGTGAAGGTGCGATTCCGTCCCTCTTACTTCCCATTCACCGAGCCCTCCATCGAGGTGGATATCGACCGCGGTGATGGCAAGTGGCTCGAGGTGCTGGGTTGCGGCATGGTGCATCCGAAAGTGCTGGAGATGTCGGGTATCGATCCGGAAGAGTACAGCGGTTTCGCCTTCGGTATGGGCGTTGAGCGTTTTGCGATGCTCCGCTATGGCGTTGACGATCTGCGTCTGTTCTTCGAGAACGACCTGCGCTTCCTTGGCCAGTTCCGTTGATCGGCCCCACCCAGAATTGAACGATTTCAGGACAGCAGCATGAAATTCAGTGAACACTGGTTGCGCGAGTTGGTGCAGCCCGAGATTGATACCCAGACCCTGGCCGATCAGCTCAGCCTGTCGGGGCTGGAAGTGGACGACGTCGAGCCGGTTGCCGGCGCGTTCAGCGGTGTAGTGGTCGGTGAGATACTCAGTGCCGAACAGCACCCGAATGCCGATAAGCTCCGCGTCTGTCAGGTCAGTGACGGCAAGGAGACGGTACAGGTTGTATGCGGCGCGCCCAATGCGCGTGCCGGAATCAAGGTGCCCTTCGCCCAGGTAGGCGCAATCTTGCCGGGCGATTTCAAGATCAAGAAAGCGAAACTGCGCCAGGTTGAGTCCTTCGGCATGCTCTGCGCCGAGGATGAGCTGGGTCTGTCCGACGACCATGGCGGTCTGATGGAACTGGCCGCCGATGCGCCGGTTGGCAGCGACATTCGCGACTACCTGAAACTGAACGACCAGATCATCGATGTGGATCTGACGCCGAACCGTGGTGACTGCCTCAGCGTCGCCGGTATGGCGCGTGAAGTGGGTGTGCTGAACAAGGTGCCGGTGGCCGAGATCGACTGCTCGCCGGTAGCGCCGCAGATCGATGATCAGATCGAGGCGACGCTGGTGGCGCCGCACGGCTGCCCACGTTATCTGGCGCGCGTGATCCGCAACATCAACCCCGGTGTGGAGTCGCCGCTGTGGCTGCAGGAGAAGCTGCGCCGCTCTGGTATCCGCTCCATCGATCCGGTGGTCGATGTGACCAACTATGTGCTGATCGAACTCGGCCAGCCGATGCACGCGTTTGATCTGAACAAGCTTAACGGTGGCATCCAGGTGCGCATGGCGCAGCAGGACGAAGCGCTGACCCTGCTCGACGGGCAGGAGGTCAAACTCAACAGCGATACGCTGGTGATTGCCGACAGCGGCGCCGCCGTAGCGATGGCCGGTATCATGGGCGGCGAGCCGACGTCGGTGACCGATGAGACCCGCGATATCCTGCTGGAGAGCGCCTTCTTCGCACCGCTGGCGATCGCCGGTCGTGCTCGCAGCTATGGTCTGCACACCGACTCCTCCCACCGCTTTGAGCGTGGTGTCGACTGGCAGTTGCAGCGTCGCGCCATGGAGCGCGCCACCGCGCTGCTGCTCGAGATCGTCGGCGGTCAACCCGGTCCGGTGACCGAGGCCGTGGCTGAAGATCAGCTGCCGAAGGCGGAGAAGGTGCGCCTGCGCCACGACAAGGTCACCTCCATGCTGGCGCTGGAGATCCCGGCTGCGGAGATCGAAGAGATTCTGACCCGTCTGGGCCTGAACCTGGAGCGCAACGGCGAGCGTGAGTGGCTGGCCAGCGTGCCGAGCTATCGCTTCGATATCAGCCTGGAGATGGACCTGATCGAAGAGATCGCCCGTGTGTACGGTTACAACAACCTGCCGGTGCGTACGCCGCGCGCCGAGCTGCCGATTCCGCCGATCGCTGAAGCGAAGGTGAACCAGAGCCGCGTGCGTGCCCACCTGATCTCGTTGGGCTACCAGGAGGCGATTACCTACAGCTTCATCGAAGCGGGCCTGTCCAAGCAGTTCGACGACCAGAACACGCCGATGGCGCTGGCCAACCCGATCTCCGCCGAGATGGCGGTAATGCGCACTACGCTATGGCCGGGTCTGGCCAAGGCGGTGCAGTATAACCAGCATCGTCAGCAGTCGCGTGTGCGCCTGTTCGAGATCGGTCAACGCTTCATTCCCGGCACCGATGGACTGCAGCAGCAGAACGTGGTGGCCGGCATCATCTGCGGTAGCCGTCAGCCGGAGGGGTGGAGTGCCGGTAACGATAAGGTCGACTTCTTCGACCTGAAGGGCGATCTGGAAACGCTGTTGGCTCTGGGCAGCAACGCCGGCCGATTCAGTTTCCGTGCCGACAGCCATGTTGCACTGCATCCGGGCCAGAGCGCCGCAATCCTGCTGGATGGCGAGCTGGTGGGTCGTATCGGTGCCCTGCATCCGTCATTACAGAAGTCGCTGGATCTGACCGGTCCGGTGTATCTGTTCGAAATCGCGCTGGATGCGGTGGTCGACGGCCGTGTGGCACGTTTCTCCGAACTGTCCAAGTTCCCCGAGTCGCGTCGCGATCTGGCGCTGCTTGTCAGTGCCGAAACACCCTTTGCGAAGCTTCGTGAAGTGGTGGCGGAGAATGCTGGCGAGTACCTTAAACAGGTCACCTTGTTCGACGTTTATCAGGGCCAAGGTATTGAACCGGGACGAAAAAGTCTGGCTATGGGCTTGACCTGGCAACATCCATCACGCACTCTTAATGATGAAGAAATAAACAGCGCGGTGAGCGCTGTTGTTACCGCTCTGAGTGAAAAAGTCGGAGCAACATTAAGAGACTAAGACAGGGTGAGTGTCATGAGCTCTTTGACAAAAGCTGATATGGCTGAGCGTCTGTTCGAGGAACTGGGGCTTAACAAGCGCGAAGCGAAAGAGATGGTTGAGTCCTTCTTTGAGGAAATTCGCGCCAGTCTGGCATCAAACGAGCACGTGAAACTATCCGGCTTCGGCAACTTCGATCTGCGCGACAAGCGACAGCGGCCGGGCCGGAACCCTAAAACTGGAGAGGAGGTTCCGATCTCGGCACGCCGGGTCGTAACCTTCCGCCCAGGCCAAAAGCTCAAGGAACGTGTAGAAGCTTATGCCGGACAGCAGTCCAACTCAGCAGATTGAGCTGGAGCCCATACCCGGCAAGCGCTACTTCACCATTGGCGAGGCTGCCAAACTTTGTGATCTTAAACCTCATGTTCTGAGGTATTGGGAGCAGGAGTTTGAGCAGATACAGCCGGTCAAACGCAGCAATCGCCGCTATTACCAGCGCCAGGACCTCTTGCTGATCAGGCAGATTCGAAGCCTCTTGTACGATCAGGGGTTTACGATTGTTGGAGCACGCCAATGGCTCAAAGGCGAGCAAGCGGGTGACGATGCCAAACGCTATCGTCAGCTGTTGCGTCAGACCATTACCGAGCTTGAAACGATTCGCGATTTACTAAAATCGGTTAGATAAAAAGCTTCCATTTATCAAAACCTTAATGTAGTATTCGCATCTCTCTTCGAGACCTTCAGGTCTCCGCCTAGTCGGGGCGTAGCGCAGTCTGGTAGCGCACTTGCATGGGGTGCAAGGGGTCGCAGGTTCAAATCCTGCCGTCCCGACCATTTAAATCAAGTAGTTATATGAATCGCCATGTGGCGATTTTTTCGTTTCTGGCTCAACGTCCTTTCTGGTTGCCACTCGGTTGCCATTTGCAAAGTACTGCGCTGTTTTTGTTACAGAGCTCGGTATGTCATCCTTCGTGCTCGTGAAATAAGCTGGGCGCGGATGTTACCAGGCTATTGAGCTCCAGAGATTCGATTCCTATCTCCGGCAGTCTGTAAGGTGTGTTAGGCGCTATCAGCTCTGACATCGGCCGTCAGAATTAGGCTTTGGAATCAGTCGGTGAGCACTCTACAAGTATTTAATCGAGTCCTTGATGCAACCAACACTTAATTGCTTGCATTCAGTACACCAGCGCGAGCTAGCGCCTCATTGACTTTATGCCTCAATTGGTCAGGTAACTGTGGTAGACGTGCGTTGATTTCTTCTAGATCAGCGGGAGAGTATCCCGAAAGGCAGATGCAGTTAGCAAGGTAGATAAGCAACTCTGCAGATTCAATGGGGAACCGGGTGATTAGTTCACTATTACGCAGCTCGTAGAGAAAATAAGCGTGTTCAATTCGGATAACGGGGAAGCTACCGGCCAAGGCTACAGCATCAGGAAAGACGTCGCCAAGGTAAGGCAGCCACTCTAGCATCTTCCTAATTTCGGTATCATCCAAGGTAGCTAGCACACCTTGCTGTCGATCCTGCCAATACTGGCGTAACCAACCATTCCACAATTGCTGTCTGGCTGATTGTTCCATTTTGCGCAGGAAGTATCCGAGATGCGTTGCGAACGTCAATCGATCTTCTAGCGATCCGTGATCAAAAAGCGCAGGTAGCAATTGTTGAGTCGGATCTGATACGTGAAATGCGGCGAGCGCTGCGTAGAACTCGATGAATCGCCGGCGGCGGTTGCCCATATCTGCAGCTAGCCTTGGCATCGCAGCGATGAAAGCTGGCAGCAGTGCATCGACAAGTGCCGGATTTAAACGGCCCCACATGAGGAAGCCATCCCATGCTTGCCCAAACTTAGTCCGATCCGGATCACTGAAGAGCGGAATAATATGCTGTCGCGTCCAAGCCTCATCTATGCCGAACAGGAAAGCAGATTGACTGGCAAGAAGGCTGCGGCCCATTCCACCCTTTGATGTCTCATCTTGCGCAACTAGCGTGAACCAATGGCGGTAGTTCTCGGGTAGACTTCGATCAGCTCCAGTCTTTCCGTGTAAAAGCAGTGACAGGCTGTTGATCCAGAACTCGACGATGACGCCGGCTGGACGGTTAATAGCGCGAGATAGCCAGTCGTCAATATCTTGGTCCTGAGTGCCTGCTTCCAAGGTTTTCCATACGGGGAGTGCGATGGCATTCGCTTGTTCCAGCAAGTCGAGCGAATACGGTTTACCACCGTCTCTTACCAAACTGTAAAGCAGATTCGCAATCTCGTACGCATGCGTTGACCACATTAACGGATTGGATACCAAGGTCAGTAAGTCACGGCAACCATCTGCGGCCAGCTCAGATTCCTGTAGTCCTCGGATCAACGCCGGCCATAAGTCAGACGACCACAGTGCTCGTTCTGTTAGAGCCTTACCCAGAGCGAATGCCCAACTAGAGTTTTGTTTGCAAGCTTCGCGACAGTTGGCCAATAAACTCTCGCGGCTTGGGCCTTCGAAGCGATTGCCTGTGAAGTTCAGCAAGTCATCGAGTTGTTCACAAGGTTCCCGAGCGAGGAGTTGATCGACGGACCAAGGGCTCTCCGAGCCTACCCAATCCGCTGATCCCACCCAGTGAGTGAGGTCTGGATGATCCGAAAGCCGCCATTCCGTATACTGGGCCTTGATTGGTGCCAAGGCCGCTTCAGCCAGCAGACAATCGGGCTTAGCTTGAAGCAGCCAGGATAGCCAGTCAAAATGTGAGCGAGCGGTTCGCTTCTCGGCAGGACAATCATCGTAAGTCGGCAGGGTGTGTGCCAAGATTGTATCAACGACGGCTTTCCGCGCTTGATCATCCGCAGATGTATAACTCAGAGCTACAGCGCGATGGACTTCATGATGCTCGGGAAGCTCATGAAGGCCTACACGATCCAGCAACCACTGCAGGCGCTCCTCAGGCGACCGCTCAGGATGCACCGTTATCGCGTGTATAGCCAGGCGACGCAGCAGAGGGGCGTCCGAGATCACCAGCATCTCGATCCAAGCGTCTAGTAGGGCAGGAGAATTTTCTCCGAGCCACTCAAGTGTATCGCGCGCGGCGTCAATCAGAACGTCAATGGCATCTGAATATTCATCCTGATCATGTGGCTCGATGGCCGAACGCCCGTAACTAATCGGATCCCATTCACGCGATGCCTTGTCCCAAGCTGACAGATCGCTGTGCATTTGCTCTAGTCGCAGCGCGATGCTCGACAACAGCGGTTGCGCAACTTGTGCCAGGTGTGGCTTTAGGAACTTCGTCCAAACTTCATCCAAAGACCAATGATCGGCTTGCAGCGGACAATCCGCTTCCAGTTGCCGTCGGTGTTCGGTTTCCTCGTCATCGGGCCATGAAAAGCCTGGTTTAACGTTGATCCGGTGCTCGCACATGGCTAAGAACGACTTTAGGGTCAGTTCGACACAACCTTCGCGCGCACAGCGTTCAGCCAGCCACATCAACGCGTGGGGATCCGCAGGCGTTGATGCGCTCGAAAGCAATATTGTGATCCAGCGGCTAAGCGCAGAGTTTTCCAGCGGCTTTTCCGACATGATCCCAAACTCGCGACAAATCGACCACCAGAGCACTGAGTTCATCTGTAGTCCATGCGCCGCCACAATCTCGAACACTTCCGTGGGATGCTCGATTACGAAATTCCTAGCTAGCCATTCGACAAGTAATATGTCTCGCTCTTTGAGGTCGAGAGTGACAAATAGTGCATCTAGATACTTGCGCTTATGCAGCCACCGGAGCCATTCAGGATCGCGTGCGACGTTGAGTAGAAAACGAGTCGTGTGGACTTCGCGCATTGCCTGCTCGATCTCACTTATCGCTTCTTCATCTGTTGGCGGGGCGCGGTTGCCTAGTTCGGCGAGGCGTGACTGCCAGTCCAGTGCCCCGCGTGCTGTTCGTTCTGAGAGTCGCTGCACGCCTTCGTATAGCTCCCTGTACGCATGTTCGTCAGTACCTTTAACGAAGCGGACGGGGTTGATTCCCAGAAGGTCCCAGCTTCCATCCTCATCCGTCAAGGCAAACCGGTTCGCGACACTGTCGGCAGGCAACGCACGTGCAAGGTAGTTCATAACTACATCGTTATGGCGGTAGCCGACGAACAGCACGGTATAGTTGCGGAACACATCTACAAGGAATCGACGTGCCCAGCCCTCGGTAAGGTAGGCCCGGCCGAAATCAGCGTCTGTCAGTACTAGATGCCGTGCGCTTGGCAGAGCACCATGAAGGTGAACGATGCCTGAAAAGTCATAGCCGAGAGGCAAAGCAGGTGCTTGATATACGTTGGGGGCGGTGTTGAACAAGATGTTGGCGGCAGATTCGAAGTGCAAATCGAAATTGGTGGTCACCAGTTTGACGCGCTCTGCCGTCCGAAACAGCCGTAGAAGATCGTGATGCAGTGCATTCGGAGCGCTTTTAGCGGGTGAGAGGAGCTGGGCGGCTCGCTCATGAACAGCGACTTGGCGGTGATGCAACTGACCTAAAAAGCGATCTAGTGGTTCGCTGGGATTGAGGCCGGTGCCACGCGCGATGTCGAAGGTCAGCTCCCAGAAACTGGCTAGGTTCGACGGCGGTCCCATTGAAACGCCAGCACCGGCGAAGACGACAAGGCGGTCGTCACGTAGCGCGTCCAGAATGCGGTCGTCGAACTCGATAGCTCCAAGTTTTGTCATGGGGGAGGCTTCTCCAAGTTAAATGGCTCGCCGGGAGCGTAAAGACATTTACTGTCAGATCGGCTTTACATTGCTGCAGTTCAAGTGGTTATCTGTGAGCTCTCAATCAGCATTTGGTAAATCGGTTCAGCAACCACAGCCACCAGCTTTTGATCTGTATGGATTGGCAGAATATCTATCAGTTCAGCGTCAAAAATGTCGGGTAGGGGTAGAGCGTTGGATAGGGAAAACGTGTCGCCAGTAGATAGTAGGCGCACACCGTTACGGGTTGCCAATACCTTGTAGTCCATTTGATCGCCTCCTGCGGTCGTTGATCCTTCCTTTGTTTGCTCAGTCTACACCGATCAGTTTCAAGAAAACCACGTACTTGCCAGGTCCTGCTGTTGTTTCGTATGTAGTCCCGGGATGAGAGAGGATGTGTCAGAGGATTAAATTGATCCCCTCGGGGAAGGTCGCCCCGTCAACTTTGGGCATCGCGCTGGATCTGTAGAAAGAACCATATTGACCCCCTCAGATTCTCGGAGCTAAAAGTTCATAGTCTATCTAACTCTGTGAGGCATCCAGGGGGGAGCGAGTGGGGCAATCGTATCCAGCGCAGTTACCCTCTGTTGGAGGCAGTTACTCGCTACCGTCTGGGGCGGTGCTGTTATGACTCGCTGCTTGTCGCCTGAGCTCGGCGACCTCCAGGGACAGCTTCTCCTCCTCCAGGTCAGTCATCCGATCTTGCTGGGGTTGGATTTTTTTGTACCAAACTGTGAAACCTTTAGCTGTCATAAGTATGCCTACGGCGAGGAAGCCCAATAACCAGTAGGTAATGGTATTGCGATCAGATAGAGCATTGTCGAGTTTTGACTTCAGGTATGACTGCATTGCTGTCTTGTCAGAGATCTCAGCCTCAGTGCCCGTGCTGATATCACCTAAGTCATACATAGCGTTGATCGTCTCGCCGATGACACTGTTCGAATAGTTGATGTTGATCACCAGGAGTGCAAGGCAGAGCATGGTCAGGTAGAGACCAAAGGTAGCCAGGAACTTATGGAAGTTGTCTGTGGGTATGGGAATTCTCGGGTCCATCGATTGTGCTGCCTTCCGTGTTTGAATGGGCTCAGCATAGGCTGATACGGATTTTGTTGAAAGATCCTTCTAGGATGTCACCTTAGTGGCGGCATACAGCTAATATCCAGGGCGAATTTCGTGTGATTGTTAGAGGCTGGACACCTCAACACCAAGATCGTACCCCTCTACAGCCTTGTTCGGCCACGCGGTCTTAGTAAACATGATTCTAAAATTTGGCCCATTCAAGGTTCCCTCCTCTCCAGGGATGATAGCCTCGCAAAGCTCTTCTCGTAAGTTGAGTCCTAGAGCGGCGTACGCCAGAGTGTCTGCGGTAGACAGCAATTTTGCATGAGCTTCCTCAGCATGCTCAGGACTATTGACGTTTAGTTTTAACTTCAAACACTTAACCGCACGTTCGTCGCCGTTGAGGTAGTACGCGATATTGTTCCGAAATAATCCTGAGCCAAACTCAACCAGTGTTGAGCAGCAGAACCACTCTGAAGGGTCCCTTGGGTCAATTGGATTGTAGTGTCCAGTCTCTATTCCCTCAGAGCGTAAAAAGTTCTTCGCTTGTGTTGGCGACCAGCCTTCAGGGAGAGAAATTGTTTCAGGGGATTTTTCTCGGGCGAGCATTTGAAAGAGCTGACTAAACGAGCTGTTGACCTCGCGTATCGTTTGGGGCCGGTACTTTGCGACATCAGCAGACCAGCGTTTCAACAGCTTAATCCTTATGTTGAAGATTACCATTGCGGCCAACCGAGCGTAGAGTTCGACATGCCGCTTATTAATGGAATAACGCAGCCTTATCAGCACGGTTTGATATGTACTGTAAACGGCCATGAAAGCCATAAACGGTGTGTACAGAGTAGAAAGAATTACCGGCACAATGAAGTCAAAGGCAGATTGGCTGTTTGCTATTTGATGAATGTCGAGAACCAGTAGATATACCACCGAACCGAGGATAACCGTGCCAATTATGGACATCACGCTGTTTAGGAACTTATGCACTGATTGGTATTCTGGCTTACCCTCTGCATACGCTACAGCAGCAGCAAGGAATGCAACAAGGGGGATCAGAGCGAATTCAATAGCAAAGTGAAATGTGTATACTCCAACTAAATATTCTATTAAGACTATTAATTTGAAGCTGTCTGCTACCAACCCCATGAGCTTTTGAGGTGATTCCGAAAAATCTTCGATTCTGAATAGCGAAAATAGTGCAACAGAGAAAAACCAAATCAAAGTGCCTTTGAGCTGGGTAACATCCCACAGGCCAAAATGTGACAAGCCGTAAATCACCGCGATCACATAAATGGTCATTAGTGTGATTGCAGAAACGAGATGCCGTGAGCCGAGGGCGTGGAGCACTCCGAGGAAGGGCTCTTTTAATGTACGCCATCGTTGCGGTCGACTGATGTAACCGATTGCAATGAGTACCCAAACTAAAATGGCCCATTCGCGGCTGTTCAGGATATCCATGTTAGTTCAGAGAGGCCCCTTAACATCGTAATGCGCATGCGCATTTTTCCTGTATGAAGTACTCAGTATCGAGCAGTACTCCATCTGTGATGCGTTGATATTGCGATAGATTCGTTTCAGATGCGAGACTCAAAGGGCGGCTGCTGTTGTCAGGGCTGGCACTACCAGGATCGGCAGCGCCAGCCACTACCTCAGTGAGTAGCAGGATTTATTGGTGTTGGGCGGTTGACCTCAGCGCAAGCTGAAACGGCCGCACGCGCTTCCCGGATCCGGAACAGAAGATCTACTAGTAGAACCTCCCGATCGTGCTCCGGCAGGCTGTCAAAGCTCTCGAGTCCCAAGTTGCCAACCACCTCAGCACGCTCCAGGAGGCAGCTCAGATCGAACAGCTGGGCATCTACATGAAACCACCGGGATGTGCTCTTGTTCTTATGGTTGCTCATCGCGTGGTCTCCTCTTCTATCTGCTCTGCCATCTCCTCTGCTTCGCATACCAGGCGAGTGCCTGCGAGTTCGAGACCTAGCATCAAGTTGTACAAGGCATTCTGTTTCAGAGGGGTGCCGTTGTCGTTGTTCTCCTGGTCGAAGTGGAGATCCATAACCTGCTTGATGCCGATCATGAACAGACCGGCGTTGTTCAGCAGTTCGCTTTTGTCTTTGAGGTAGTATGAGTTCATGACTGCACCTCCCGGCCATTGGGCTGCCCTGCATCCCCAGTTTGGGGGCGCAGAGTGAGAGCATGGGCTAGAGGGCTAGGGTTGGTGTGATGAGCGAGTAGCGCGCCGGTAGGGCGCTTCTGGTGGATCTGGCGAGCTTTAGGCATGACTGCCTCCGTTTGTTTTCTTCGAAGTACCCATAAGCCGTATGGGTGTCGGGAGGTTCGAAACGGCACAAACGGACCGCGGACTTATTCCCCACAAGGGGTGTTGTATTCGTCGCCCTCCCGACGCAACGGGGGCTTGCCCCTTAATCTTGGCAGATTTTGGGCGCAAAAAAACCAACGCTGACGGGGTTGGGCTATCCGGTTTGTGGAGGTTTCGACGCCTCAAGGGTGGAAATTAGCAGTGAAGGTTAGTGTGGTCAAGGCGTATGCACGGTTTATTCAAATAACGATATAATAAACTTTATGAGAGGATCTAGATTAAATTTGTAGGTTGTTTCTATAATATTCGACTGCACTCCAGAAAATAAAGCAAGAATAAAAGTTAGAATTGCTATAGCTTTTTGGGTTCTAGCGTTATCTTTTTCTCTGGCGATTTCTATTTGATATTGCTCTAATGTTGCAATAGCTTTACCTGTGATTTTATATTCAAGAGTAACTGGCTTTACAAGTTCGCCGGAAGCCACAAATGATTCAAGATATAGGTCTAATTTTTCTCTTGCTTCTCTTTTTTTAGGGTGTAAATACCAACGCATACCATAAAGGTATGTCATCAAGTCAAGTGAACCGAATGTTCTATGCGGAGCTGATGCTTGTTTTGTTATTATTTTTTCAAGGATTGTCATTCGTGTTTGAAATTGGATTCTTTTTCTATTGAAAAAGAACTGTGGGACTTTATTCTTAAGTGAGTAGTAAAGCTCTTGTAATATATAAAATTTCGTCCATTCATGAATGATATAGTCGTAAATTCCACTATATATGTGGCAAGTAAGCCTATGGTAATGATCAATGCGAACTGTCATGCCATCCATAAGAGAAAATGGAAC
The DNA here is from genome assembly GCF_000705555.1 of Marinobacterium lacunae. Lineage (GTDB taxonomy): Bacteria > Pseudomonadota > Gammaproteobacteria > Pseudomonadales > Balneatricaceae > Marinobacterium_D > Marinobacterium_D lacunae. The sequence goes on along the minus strand of NZ_JMQN01000040.1, from coordinate 159,231 downwards.
TGTAGCATTATAAACAAACTCGTTACTTTCGAAATAAGCGCCAATTAGCCCTTTTTCTCCTATTTCATTAACTAGTAAAATTGGGTTGTCGCCAGAATAAAGACTGATTGAATAGCAGTTAACGGCTTTTCCTTTATCCCCTGATCTAGGAATAGTAACGGGGCATTTGTTGTCGAGAATCTTTTTAATGGTATTGATTTTGAAGTTATTCATAGAAATCCATTTCATTTAAAAATAGTACTGAGTCGTAATAAATTAGTCACTGCTATTAAGGTATAGAAGTGAAATTTTAATTAACACTATGCCTCTTAGATCATCGCAAGCCGAACAGGTAACATAAATTTTATCCATTGTTTTCACCCGGATTTTTATTACTAAGACTGATAGCTAACATTTAGATTTCTAGTGGCATTACTCAGATATCCGTGATAATCAGGAAATCTCGGATTCCTAAGCAACTCATCTCCAAACAGGCGCCCCTCCCTTATCGCTTCCGCTAATAAATTAGCCTCTCTCTGATCTGAGAAGTTTGCGAATAAACAGAAAATTGCTTTCCATTGTGAATCTAAAGGTGCTGAGACCATAAGATCTAACTGACTATCTCCGTCGCTGAGTGCGTATGCCAATACGCATAGCCTCACAACCGAACCTAGCGCAGCGTGATCCTTAATATTACTTTCCAGACATCTAACCAGGTCATCATCGGTATTCATGGATAATGCATGGCGAAGTATGAATGTTATAGGGCTTTCATCTCCTCTACCTACATTCCCGCTCACTGAAATGGATTCACCAACAGCTTCGGTATACAACTTATACACTTCAAAAAAGGCGTTTTGGCGACTTTGAACTGCTTGTGTCTCAGCGATACTTTCTTGTGCCGACGCTGACCGGGCCATCTCAGCCCTGCTGTCGGCTAGCTCGGCCCTGTTAACTTCTAGCTGGGCTTTTGTAGTTTTCAATGTTTCGTTAGAGACCCGTAAAGCTTCTTCAGTTTGTTTCAGCGTTTCTTGTGATATCCAGATGGTTCTGATCAGAAGGATGATCGTGAAGAGAGTCAGCAAAGGATTGAGTAGCCCACCGAAGACGTCGCCAAGAGCGCCCCAGTTTGCCCGGGTAGTTGCTTCGACGTTGGATAGAGCAAAGGACGGAGCGAGGCCAAAAATCATAGTGCGATCGATGAGCCAATAGAGTCCGCACGCAGCTACCAACGCGGCGGGTACTGGCCACCAGAGCTTCAACCACTTCATAAACACCTCCTTGTGATTAGATTGTTGATCAAGATACCACGGTAAAGGGGTAGGCATGCCTTGGCAGACAGGGGATGTTATCCATTTTTAGTGGCTTGCCCGATAAGTTTTTTGAACTCCTTGTCGCGGCTCTGTGGATCTAGAACCTGCTGTATCTCGCTGGTGAAAATCCGCTTGGCCTGCTGAATTTCTTTCCTCATGTGGGGGTGGTTGCTCTTTCCCTGGTGGTCCAGAACAGAAACCGCACTGTAGGCATCGACTAGCGCATCGAGTACTGCCGGGCGGTATCCCCGATAAGCCGCCTCTTTGTGCTGACCATGATCTTCCGTGGCGTCATTTGGAAAGAACCAGCGGCCTTTGTCTATTTGGGCTGACAGGTTCACCCTGAGCTGGTGCCGGCGGTCAAAAAAGGTTGGGGATTCGCACTTCGTGGGTGCCAAATCACACAGGTGGAGGGCTTCGGAGAGCAGTCTCATCGACTCATCGGACCAATGGGTTAGATCGGAGAAGTAATCCTTCTTCCACTTAGCGGCCTCAATACGCTGGGTGAGAAGCTCTTTTCTCAGCGTACCTGCAGATATAAGGGCTGCCCCGGCGGCGATCACTGCAGCGGCGGCAGAGATAAAGACACCTGTTTCCATTTGGTCTTCCTTGTCCAGAGAGTGGGTTAGGCTTGGTAATGTCTAGGCGTCTTTTAAATTGCAGGTGAAAACGTGGTATTCCTCGAAGGATATTTCATCCCCGGTCTCTAGACCGAGCTCGTTATTGCATTGTCCGAAAGGTGGATCGATCCCGCAGACTGTCCCCCAGTAGATCCCACCTTCTTCATCGTTTACGAAGTATATTGATTCGAGTTCAACGAATTCGCCGTTGTACTTTAGTGAAAGACTGTCGCATTGGCAGATGTCTGAGAAATGGTCGGTTACAGGGTAACGACTAGTCACAATGTAGGATTCGTCGTCATCTCGTTCACTGAAACCGTTCTCGTCCGCGTAGGTCATCTTTTTCCCTTTCTGCTGGTTATATTCGAATGGGGTAGCCTTTCGATCAGCGAGTCTTATTCGCTTTTAGATAAGCACATTTACTCCAGTCGTAAGACGTTGACATTGCGCGTTTGGTTGCAATTACGCAGTTATCCATGTGGCTGCACTTTGTCGAGCTGATACACCGAGCGAGTTCCTCTCCGCTATTTCCTAACAGAATGGAAAAAGTTTCTTCGATAGATACTCTTTCACCAACTTCCGGGCAGTTAAATGGCTTGTTTAATAACTCATGACGTGTCTTAGACATTGCGGGCCCCAGTTCTTCTTAAGTGGGTAGAGTCTTAATACTCAAACCTCCGCCTTGCACGTTCAAGTGAATTTTGATGGAAACGCATTGACGGTGGTAACAATTAAATATTGTTGTCGTCTATCACCTCCCGGAGGTGCTCAATAATCGGCGATACCGCCCGTTCCGCACAGGCAAGGGTCGCATCGTCCAGGCCACATCCCTCCCGATCGGTCGCATCCTTTAAGTGATCAGGGACTGACTCCAGAAAGGGAAGCATTACGGCAGCCATTTTTGCCATTTCTCGCCGGTAATCACCGGCGTCTACCAACGCCTTGGCGGTTTTTTCAAACTGGACTTTATAGATCTGGGCCTGGTACCAGTGCAGCCGATCCCTAGGCTCAAGCAGTGGTTCTCCATCCTCGTTGAACTCAACTGTCATGGTCTCCATCTGCCGGCGGTACAGTGCGGGTCCTACGTCTCGTAAGGCATAGACCGGGTGTCCATTCTTCATTCCCGCCGGACTGATACCAGCAGCTCGGATGCGCTCGGTTACAGTGCGCCGGTCCATCTCGAACTGTATGGCGATCTTGTTGATCGACCAGCAGTAGGCATCTTGAATACCGTTCACGTTGTTTGCCATATCAGCACCTCGATCTGGCTAATTATCTGAAACAAATAGGTTTATTTAACTTGTGGTGGATCACATGCAAACTCGAAAATTTCTCGAAAACCGCGTGCCTGCTCCGCCCCCGTGGTTGAATAGAAACGCTAGGGGCCCCGTCGTTTTCGTTACCGTTACCCTGGCTTTCGTTCACAGGGTTACGAGGCAGGCTTTTCATTATTCCGGTCAGCTCAGCTTGATCCCTTTCAGCGCCAGCTGTTCACGTGCGACCTGAATGTCATCGGCAGTGACTCCATCGAAAAATGTCAGGTCTTCTGTGGTTACATTGGCTTCGCGGCTGATCATGACGCCTGGGCTGTCTTGGTCTGTTGCATCGGTTACGTCGAAGAGAATCCCTACCGGTGTGTCGCTTCCATCAGTGTTGCTCGGATTCCACTCGATCATTTTGCCGGTGCTCTCAACGGTGATCGTAAACCGGTCATTGAGGGCAAAGTCTGTGGTGCCGTCTTGAAGCGTAAAGCTGAGCCCCTCGGCTTCGAATGCCTGGCCGACCGTCCCAACGCCAGCAACTTTGCCGCGAGTGTTGAGCAGCTGGAACAGGCCTCCATCTGGGGCCGGCTCAATGATCTTTATTTCGTAAGTTCCCTTCTTGAGTTTTGTGGAGGTTGAGAGCGCGGTTACTGTTCCGTCACCGGTATTGCCCGTGTCGGCAATCGAAGTGAGCATGCTGTTCAACACTTCGCCCAATACGTGCCCAGCATTCAGGATCTGCCCTTGCTGAATCGTTACAGTGTCAGTTGATATGGGCGCGCTATATGCGAGAAAGGAGCCAGCCGGAAGAGCCATGGTTTTTACTGTCATGGGTATATCTCCAAATGTGTTGTGGTGGAAAAAGGCCCGGCTCCAACCATGTAGCAGCAAGGAGGAGCTCTATCCATGTAGCAGCATGGCGGAACGGACGGGCAATGCTCACCACCAAGTGAGTTACTGAATTCGAATCTTCTTCAGACGCTGTTCGGCCAACTGGGCGCTTGCCTCTCCAGGTGAAAAGCGGGTGTGTAGAAAATCAGGTGGCAGATCTTCGTGACGACCGACGACCAGGTTGAGTTCAGACGGAATTCGTCCGCCCAACGTTGCACCGGTGCGGCGCGCGATCGACTGCAATGCGCATAGGTCGGCATAGGTCGCGCCCAGCTTCTCGGTTGCGGCGTTGATCTCGGCAACGACACTCTCCCGCTCGGCTGTCAGCCAATGACCCATTAGTTCTTTAAAAGCCTCTTCCGCTGTTACCAGGTCCGTTTTAAGTTGCTCCAGTTTGGCAGCGTAGCCCCGGGCGGTGGATTCGGCTGTGCGTTTTGCTTCAAGGGCGCCAGTCAGCTTCTTAGCGAGTGCCGCCAGTTGCTTCTCCATTGCGGTCAACTCAGTCTGAGGGGCTTCACCAAGAGCGACATCCGCAGCCAGGAGATCGCGCTCGGCGGCCAGGGCATCATGTTCGGCTTGCAGTTCGGTCGGTTCCGAGATAACCATTTGCTCCAGGGCGCCCACAACCCTTTCGATTTGCGCCTGGGTATCGCCGACAGTTTTGTTCGCGGCCTGCAGATCCTTGGCTGTTACTTTGGCCCCGCCTGCCTGCAGACTCTTTTGCTCTTCAGTCAGCGATTCGTGTTCAGCCAGGATTTGGTCGAGAATGGATTGTGCTTGCCGCAGTTCGGTCTTAGCCCGCTTGATATCGTTGTCAATCTCGGCGGTAGGGCGTCGAGGACCGCGCTGGTTTGGAAGTACAACCGCTTCGCGCTCGAGCTGTTCAATGTCGTACTCGCAGCGTCTAACGACTTGCTGAGCGTCGGATCGTGGGTCGCTCAGCTCATCAAGCCGCTGCTCGATCTCCTTCATCCGGTTAATACGCTTCATAGCGCCTGTGATCGCGGTATTGCCTGTCAGCATCTGGGTGATTGCATTCATGGTGTTTCCTCTTTGGTGGCTCACTGTTGGTTTTCCCTATTGAGGTGCAAGTTTTCGAATCGGAAGGTGGAGCCGTCCCACTTCGCCAGAATTTTTCCGGTCGGCCCGTGTCGGTTCTTGCAGATGCCGATTTCGGCAACGCCTTTATGGGGAGAGTCGGGGGTGTAAACCTCATCCCTGTAGAGAGTCGCAATCACATCAGCCTCTTTCTCGATGATCGAAGCGTCTGCGATATCGCCCATGCCTGGCCGCTTGTCGGGGCGTCGCTCGCACTCGCGGTTGACCTGCGCCAACGCGATAACTGGGATGTGTAGTTCCTTGGCGAGAGACTTCAGGCCTCGGGTGATCTCCTCGATTTGCTGGTGCTTTGGCTGTTTGGCATCGGTGGGGTAGATGCGCTGGATATAATCGACAAACAGGATCTTGATCTCGTTGGTATAGGCCCATTTGCGAGCCTGTCGGCGGATACCGTCTATCGTTATGGTGGGGTCGTCGTTGATCCAGAACTCGCGATTGGCAAGCCCATGCGCGCCATTGGAAAGCTTGCCCCAGTCATCGCTCAAGAGTTTGCCGCGCCGAATCTTAGAGCCGGATACATGCCCCTCAATGCTGAGCATTCGCACACCCATCTGATCGTGTGCCTGTTCGCTGGAGATCACGCCGAACCGGACGCCTGAGTTGAGTGCCAGGTTGAGCAGGAGGGCAGTCTTGCCCATCGCTGGCCGAGCAGGAATCACCACCAGGTCCGTGTCATGCCACCCACCGGTGGCGTTATCCAGATCGATCAGGCCAGTGGTTATACCCACAATCTGGCCGTTCTGGCTCTTCTCGAACGCTTCTTCAGTGCGCTCTATGGCTGCTTTGATTACGGCCTTCGAGTCGAAGTCGTGTTTGGTGCTATCGGTGTACAGCTCCATCAAGCTGCTGGTGGCTGTGTCTACTGCTTCCCGACCCTTGTGGATGTCGGATAACAAACGACGTGCGATCGCGCGTGCATTGCGTTTGGTATGGGCCTCTTGAATGATCTCGAGGTAGGTATCAACCGACTCAGGATAGGCAATCAGGTTGCGGAATATATCCACCACCAGTTCGAGCCAACGCGTATTGGGCTCTTGGCTTTCCAGTATGTCGGCTACGGTAGTCGGTTCAGCTGTGCGGCCCTCTTTGATCAGGTACCCGATTGTTTCGTAGACCTTCCGAAAGCGGACGTTAGCGAACCAGTGCCGGTTGATAGGGTGCGAGGGATAGAGGCTGTTATCGACCATCAATACCTTGAGGAATGAGGCTTCCGCATTGGTGGCTCGTTCCTCTTCGAGAGCCAGGTGCTTTTCGCTGCTAATCTCCTCGGCGATATCAAAAACCATTCTGGTCATCGCTCAGTCCTCCTCCGGAAAGTCAGCAAGGGGAGGAGGCGACCATTCGCCATTGCTGGCGCGGGCGGTTGAGCCCTGGGAGGACTCCAGCTTGCGAATATCGCGCTGTATCCAGCTAGCCAGTGCGGATTCCCACTGTGCTTGCCGTTTTACTTTGCTGGTCGCTTCATGGTGGTTACGGAAAGCGGCCAAGGCGTCAGCGTAGAGAGTGGGGTGGACAGCAAGGTTGATACCCATCTGCGCCAGCCTGGCATCCAGAGAGCGGCCAGGCTCCCAGTCGAAGGTCATGGCAAAGGCGCCAGCAAATGAATCACTGTAGGCACGGGTGAAAATCTGATCGATCTGTTCCGGTGTCGCGTGGTCCCCCAGTGGGGGACTACAGGGGGTATTCTCTTTCTCTTTCTCTTTCTCTTTCTCTAGCTCCACACTCCGTCCTATTGGAGTCCGTGTTTTGTCCGCTTCAGTTGCGGACATGTCGCGGACATCGTTTGGACAAACGGCGGAACTACTGCGTGAACGCGCCTTCCTTTTGGCATCAGTGGCCCGTCGCTTAGCGGACTGGCCGTTATGCTCTTCGAAGTTGGTTATGTGTATCGCGTCTTCGCTCTCCGAGATCCATCCAATCGCGACTAATGCTTCGCCAAAGCCATCGATACCCGCCTTGCGGTTGATCTGCCGAATAGACAAACCAGGCATCAGGCCGGTCTCGGTATGCTGATCGGCTGACATCCAGAGCCAATAGAGGCCGCCGATGATCGTCGCCTCTCCCTGATTTGTCAGATCGCACAGGCGTGCAATACGGGGATCATCCCAGAGGTTGCTGCGCATCTTGATCCAGTCGCCGGCCACTTTGTCACTCCCCCCAGGCGATCGGCGGGAGACCGCGCTTGCGGCGCAGCTCGTTGACCAGTTTGCGAGCCTGTTTCACTCCCGGGGCGGTCAGGCGATACCGGCTCATCATGGCCGTGTGGCCTTCATAGCCAGTGAGCTTTTCCGGTGCACCGATAAACTCGATACCATTTCGTGATTTGAACTCAGAAATAGTGCTTGGAAGGCAGTGATCAAACACGGGATCTTTCTCAGCCTCGCGGCGATTAATAGAGCCGTGATTGAGCACGTAAATTAATACACGCTCGATTTTGCGAGCGGGTTTGATGGTATTAGTGGACTGCAAATTGGTGGCTGCGGGGGCTGCTACTAACTTCTGCATATCACTCACCTCGTTCTCATGCCGCTGGCTGACTGTCAGCAGTACGCTGCTCCAACCACTGCTCCAGGTCAGATTCCAACCAGCCAACCCGGTTTGCGCTCAGACGAATAGGCCTGGGGAATTCACCACGATCCATTAAGCGGTAGATGGAAGTGCGGCTAAATGAAGTGCGTTTCTCTACTTCCTTGCGAGTCAGAATGACGTGCTTATTCATGCTGGTACCCATCAGTTGTGAATGTGTCGTGATGGGAATGTTGGCGCTGCTGGTTGGCTGTAAACAGATGAAAGGGTTTGTGATTTAGCCTAAAAGGGTGGGTATTGTTATTGATGTGAAAGAGGGGAAGGGTTTTGCGTTGTAGGGCTGATGGCCCCGAATCACGGGGCCTATAATGGGGATGACCCTTTTCAGTAAAGGGTTGGTACCCTTTTTATTTTCCTGTGGTAGGGCGACCGCCGGACTTATCCCAGTTGACCAATGAAGCGATCCTTTCCTGCTGGGTCTTGCCCAGTTCTGAGGCATTGTCGTTCAGCCATTCCACAACATCTCCTTTGGGGGATGCTGCTGACCCGAGGTTCTGTTTGTAGAGGTGTGACACGCCGAGCCAAGCCTTTAATGCCAAGGCCAATTGTTCGGCCTGGTGCACATGTTTGCCGTCCAGCAGTTTCTGGATCTCTAATAGGTCGGGCGGGGTCTCAAAGACTGGGCTGGCAGAAACGGCCTCATCAGATACTTGGCGTCCCTCATCAGCGGCTGCTTCGTTGCGGAAAAACTTCGCTTTAGCAGCCTCGTAGCCCATATTCTCATTGATGGCTCTTTCTTGGGCGTTAAACAAGAAGACCGGGGCTGAATCGTGGAGTGAGGTCCATCGCCTCAATTCACTTCTGGAAATTTTCGTTTTGGAGCAATCCAGGTCCGCCCAATAATCTAGGGTCTCTACATCAACCCTTTGACTGACTGGATCTGCTTCAACGAATACGGCGCGATGGTATGGCTCAAGCTCCTTGGCTTTCATCCCTTCGCTAATGGCTTTATTCCAGCTGATGGCTGATTCCCAACCATCGTAGTTCAGTCTTTTGGCAGATTCCGGACTCTCGACCTCGCTAGGATCGAGCTCTGCAATCAGTAGAGCTGCTTCATTAATTGAGTAGCTCGGCATGGTATGCCAACCCATGACACTTCCTCCCGTGTCCCCTCATTTATAGGAGGCTGACCAGGGCGGTGAGGTACCACCTTTTCCCGGCGTCCCGGTAGATCAGCCAAACTCTAAACTAAGCTTTGTAACCGAAAGTGGCGCTGATAACGTTGCTGTCTTTAGGCTGGGTCAAAACTGATAGTCTCTGCCCCAGTACCTCCCAAGCATGTTGCATCTCACGGGCGTAGCTATGGCGTTGATACGTCCTTTTAACTCTGTTCTGCTCGGTATGGTTGAGGCAGCGCTCAGCTACTTCGGGAAGGATCCCTGATTCGACCATCATCGTTGCAGCAGTGCGGCGTAGATCGTGTGGTGTCCACTTTCCACCAGGTAATAGCAGTGCTGCTCCGCTTTTGCTTCGTCCGCTCATGGGCTTTTGTTCTGGCTGACGTTGCCTGTCCTGGAGCTGCTTGTTGATTGTCTTGGGACAGACTGGAGCAGAATTGCTTCGGTTTGGATAGCACCAGGATCCTGAGCCAGTGTATTGCTGTAATCTTTTGAACTGTTCGACTGCAAAACTGGATAGGTAAACGGTATGTGGTTTGCCGTTCTTTGTGTCGGGCATGAACCACTCGCACCGTTCAAAATCGATATGCTTCCACTCGGCTGAAAGAAGCTCACCAATACGGCAGCCAGTCGATAGGGGGATCCAGACGGCAAGTTCTGTAGAAGGCATTAGTCCAGCATCCGGCATCTTCTTTACCAGCTGGCGGATTTCATCCTCAGATAGAACTCTGTCACGCTCAACACTCTGCCCACCGATATTGCTTTTGCTGATGGCGGCTGTGGGATCGGCCTCGACAATCTCCCTTACAACTGCAAAACGGAACATCTGGCGAAGGCTGGAAAGGGCTACTTTAGCCATGCGTGGTGTTCCTCTGGATAGGAACGTATCTGTTATCTCGGTAATGTGACGGCGGCGAATGTCTTCTGCCGCAACTGAGCCTATGGCGGGAAGAATGTCACGGGAGAAGAGACGGCGCATCTCCTCTCCTTGGTCTTTGCGGCGAATCAGATCAACTTTCATCCAGTGTTCAAACAGATCGTTGACTGTCATGCGGCTGCGGTGGAACTGGTTCTCTCGTTCCAGTCGGATACGCTCGGCTTCTTCCTTTGCCTGCCGGAGTTGTTCTTCTGCTTCGAGGTGCTGGCGCAGATCAGCAATACCGCTTTGGTGTAATCCGGCAAGCTCTTTTGCTTTCATTCTGGCTTGTATGAGGGTCAGACAACCTTGCGTTTCTTCACGGCTGTAATTGCCGATTGGCATGGTTTCCCGCTTGCCTCGGCTGTCGATGTACCGGAAGTAGAAGATCCGCTCTCCTTTTGGGGTGATTCGAATTACAAGGGCGCCGTGTCCTCTGATAACACTTTCGCTTAACCAGCGACTTCCTTCACCTGGCTTGGCATTGATTTGGCGGTCGGTAATGGAAGCCATGTGGTCTAATCTCTTCTCTGGTTGCCACTCGGTTGCCATTTGAGATTAGCTTAGGTGAGATCTCATGGGAACTGCTGAAAATAAAATTATATCTAAGTTATTGTTTAATAATTGATAAATTCTGATATCTTGGAATCGATGGGAATTTGAGAGAAGCGCTGAGAATGGTTTTTTCTTTTATGGGGTGCAAGGGGTAGCAGGTTCAAATCCTGCCGTCCCGACCATTAAAATCCTTTATTTTCAATATACTGAAGCGAACACCCGTTAGGGTGATCTGTCGTATTTTTTAGTTCGTACAGAATCTGGCTGCGGTGGTGCTCAGTCACTTGGGTATATGGTGATCCTGAACGCAGACGCGAACTCTATCGGAGTCTGATTATCCAGTGATGAGTGCGATCGTTGTTCATTGCATTGACTCGCCGCTCACTGATTAGCTGTCGAGCTTGAGCTAAGTCCTCGAGCTAGTGCTCGTTCAGACATTCACCCCTGAATTAGCCATTGAACCTCCCTTTATACCCGTTTCGCATCGTTTGTCTGGTTGTATCAGCTTCACTCTGTACTAGGTCGGGTGCCTTGCCGGTGAATTCACCGTTCCGGCGGCTTTAGGGTAGTCTCTGAACGCCACTATGGCATCAAGTGACCGACAGACCTGTTCGCCTGATATGCCCAGTGTAACTGGATATCCAGGCACTCTTTAGTGAAGTCATCCACGTTGGTCTGGCACTTGATGCGTCGCCCATTCGAGAGCGAGGCCATGATAAAGTCCATTGACCAGCTCTAGCTGGGGCCAATCAGGCCGTGTCAGAGGATGACGCTCCAGTATCATGCCTTTGCGGCGCCTACGTTTGCGAACGGCCAACTCTGCCTGCTGGTATAAGCAATAGCCCCTCTTATGGTCTATTTCAGCTCCTTTCAAGATAGGGGTGATCTGCTCTTCGATAAATCGCTCCTTTATGTTCATCGTCCTGAACATTTCTAAGAGCTTCATGGATTAGAAAGTGGGGAGCGGATCAGTTGACGAAGCAGCAAATATATTTTACCTTGCCTCTAAAGCAATGTAGTTTACCTACAAGCTAAATTATATTGCTTTAGCTTTGGTATAAATCAGCTGCGGCACCAGTCTCTGTTGAGAGTGGACGGCTAACGCTGTTACTTAGGGAGGAATGAAATTGACACACGAGAAAGAATGTCTTTCGGCCTTCGCTCGCCTGCCAAGCGGTGTGGTTATCGTCACCGCATTCGATGAGGTCCGAAAGCCCTTTGGCGCAACGATCGGAAGTTTTTCGTCACTCTCCATGGATCCGCCAATGGCAGTTTTTGCCATGTTCCAGACTTCGGCGACACTTGAGGCGATTCGCCAGACTGGTCGATTCGCTGTTCACTTTGTCGAATACCCGAATCGCTCGGCGGCCATGCACTTTGCGAGTCGATCAGCGGACAAGTTCAACGATGATCTGGAATGGGAAGAGTCGCAGGAGGGGCTGCCGATGCTGTCGGGCTTCAATACCTGCCTATCTTGTCGCCTCGTTGAGCTTCGGCCGGCCGGTGACCATGACCTTGTCATCTGTGCGGTCGAAGGGGTCGACCTGAGCGACATCCAGTGTGAACCCACTGCGTGGTTCATGAGTAGCTTTCATGAACTACAGAGGCCGATCTCTCTCTCGCACTGATAGGCGTTGAGTCGGATTGTTTAATATAAAAATTCATAAGGAAAAAAATAATGGAAGCGGCAATTAAACAAGTGCAGGGGACGGCAGCGGAGCCGTTCGAGTCTCCTTGGTCGACCACAGTTGGGCGGTCCATTCGTGACAAGGTGGTGGATCTTGTACCGATGTTGCGTGAAACCGCCCTTGAGGGAGAGAAATTGGGAGCATTGGCTCCTGAGGCGGTGAAGGCCTTGAGCGAGGCTGGTGTTTTTCGTCTGACTCTGCCGTCCGATTTTGGCGGTCTGGCTCTTGGCGCGCGTGATACTGTGGAGATTATTACAGAGGTTTCTCGTGGTGACGGTGCTGCGGGTTGGACTGCTTTTGTTGCGGGTGGGCTACGCAACATGCTGACCTTCCCCGATCAAGCAGTGAAAGAGATCTTCTCAGATGTGGCAAATTGGCACGGGCCGATTGCGGCAGGGGCTTCAATCTTCGCAACTAAGGTAGGTGAGGCACGCAAAGTCGATGGCGGTTACATGGTCAGCGGGTTCTGGCATTTCGGTAGCGGGTGCAAACATGCCAAATGGCTAGGTGTCGGCTGCGACTACGACCTGCCTAGTGGAGGAAAAGGCCGTGGGATGGCGATACTGGAGCGGGATCAGGTTGAAATTATCGACAACTGGCATGTGATGGGGCTAAAGGCCAGTTCGTCGAACAGCCTGACCGTTAAGGCGGAGGCATTCTGCCCTGAACATCGCTTCATGGACATGATGGAGTTCCCACAGCGCATGGATGAGGCACGTTATCGCTATAGCGGTTTTGCGAGTAAGTTTGATGGCCGCGGCTTGATGCTGCTCACTAACCTGAGTGTGATCGCGATCGTGCTAGGGATGGCTAAAGGCACGCTCGAAGTGTTTATTGATATGGCCAAGAAACAAAAGCCGTTCAATCTCCCCTATGAGCGAGTGGCGGATATGGCTTCGACTCAGGTTGCGGCGGCGAAAGCACATGGTGCGATCCGGGCTTCCGAAGCTGTGGTCTTGGCCAGCGCAGACCTTCTTGACCAGTACGCATCGGAAGGTCGAGAGATCCCGGCTGACGTCGAGCAATCGGTGGTAATGGAAGCTGTATGGGCAGGGCATGCTCTCGACGATGTGGTGGGGATGCTGCAGCGGACAATTGGATCCGCGACTGCTTGGGAAACAAACCCGATTCAGCGGTTTGCACGAGACATCCGTGTTGCGCTTTTGCATGGCGCGATCCGTCTGGAACCGATGGCGGAAATTTATGGCCGGCACCTGCTTGGTGTTGAACCATTCCCTATGTTTGGCGGCGGGCTGCCGGATCCTACCGCAATCCATAAACCTTAAGAAAATAAAAAGAATACAAGGCGCCTTGAGCGCCTGTTTACAAGGTATGAGCGACAAGCTCAATGGGGAGGTAAATCATGGAAAGTGCTGTACCGGCTGAGAAGCCGACGGGTGATATGGCTTTCGAGGATGCGGAGAATAGGGAGGGGTTTGAATACAGTTTTCACGCTAAGAAGGTTCTCGGAGCGCTCTGGTTAATGGTGCTCCTGGTAATGGCAGTACCTACGATTGGTGCCTCGATCCTGAATGCGCAGATGATTCAGGATCTGCAGATGGATCGAGCTGCCTTCGGTATGGGGTTCGGGTTGTTCATCATGATGATGGGTCTACCTGGGCCTGTGGTGGCGATAGCCACCACGCGGCTTGGGTACAAATGGGTGACGACTATCGGATGCAGTCTATTTGTGCTGGGTGCAGTCTCAATGGCGACCTGGGTGACGGGTGGCTGGCAGTTTGCGGTCGCTTTTGGCTTGCTGATCGGTGCTGGTGTCGCTTTTGCCGGTATGCTGCCGGCACAAACGGTTGTGGCCAAGTGGTTTTTCCTACGTCGGGCGCTTGCCATCTCGGTGGTGCTTTCGGCAATCGAGGTCGGGGGGTTCATTTCACCGCCGGGATTGGATGCGTTGCTGAGCGTACTTGACAACGACTGGAGGCTGGCTTGGTGGTTTATCGCTGCACTGGGAGCGATCGCTTTGATTACTGCTACCGTGGTGATCGATGAGGCTAAGATTGACCGAGCCGTTGCACAAACGCTGACTGCCGACAGTGCGGTTTTCATGAACCCAAAAGTCCACAAGAGCACTTTCGAGTGGACTCTCAAACAGGCAATCAGGACCCGTACATTCTGGTTTTTGCTTCTGTTTGTCTCGTTCGTGGGAATCTGCTGGGTATTCGTAATGGCGCACGGGGTTGTGCACCTGCAGGATATCGGCTTGAGCTCTGCCGACAGTGCGATCGCCGTCGCAATATTGGTTGTCGGTTCGTTCATCGGCAACGTGGGTGCAGGTGTCTGGGGAGACCGTATTCCCCCGCACTATATCGCGGTTGTCGCGGTAGTGCTGATGGCTGTCGGGCTTTTTCTCATGATGCACCCTGAGGACATGACGGGGATCCTAGCCTATGCACTGCCGCTCGGAATAGGGTATGGCGCTACGCAAGTTTGCACCATGGCACTGATTGGCAACTACTACGGTAAGAATTCATTTCCGATGCTCTTCGGTGTGATGATGCCCCCCTCGACGATTCTATCGGCTGTCGGCGCTGGCGTTTCGGGTGCGCTTTTCGATGCAACTGGAACTTACCTGATTGCGTTTTGGGTATCGATCATGCTCTGCCTAATCCTAGTGCCAGCAATGCTCCTGGCCACACCACCCAAAATGGCTTCAGTCTGATTTACGTATCACCCAACTCCAAAACAAACTCACATAATTGAGTGGTTTTTAAACAAAAAATACCCAACATTCAAAAAAAATAATAAAAGAGAGGATGTAATGAATATAAAATTCGTCATATGCTTTGCGCTTACTGCAATATTTTTAACGGAAACGTCTGCAGCAAAAGAAATTTCAAAGTCGGATGATACCGGCACTGAAATTCAGGTTATGCCGAACGAATCAAACTTCGAAGGCCCACTATCTAACATTGGTAGGCTACTTGACAACGCTGGCGTTGAGCTAAATTTAACCTATCTTGATATATATCAAAACGCACCGGATTTCGGATTTGCCGGTGGAACTAATGTCAATATCGGCGGCTTGATTGTTGATACGACTTGGCATGTGAATGACAACTTACGCTTAAACTTAACTGAAACTATAAACGAAATATCGCACAATGAAGATGAATACACATTTGAGATTTCTAACGTCTTTTTCCCTATTCCGGTAATTGACTCTAGAACGGATGTAACTCGATTTTCTTTTGCGATCGATAATGCTGATGACAGGTTGACGCTCGAGGCGGGGCGTATACCGATAGCTCTGGACTTCATGCGAGGGCAATTTTGTGCTGGATATGGCTGCATAAATTCAACTAAAGCTGTAAATCTCAGCATGCCGGGTGAAACGCTTGCGGTATGGGGCAGCCAATTGTCATATCGTCCTACGCCTGAGACTACTTTCAACTTTGCCATCGCAGAGGATAATCCAGAAAACTGGCAAACGGGGAATGGATGGGATTGGGATGAAGGTGATCGAGATGGCTTGTACTTTGTCGCAAACGTTTTTCATGAAGAAAGCTTGATGACTAACCCCAAACCACTGAAATATGAAGTTGGAATTGCGCACACAACCTCGTCTTACGAAGATGCGCTTTACAGCTCTGGATTCGGGAACCCTGAATTTCCATTTTCACCAACCGTTATTACCCATGAAGGAATGACAACACTATACGGGCAGGCTAGGAAAACGATATGGAAGGAAAATCCATCTGCTCCCTTTAGTAAAAGTCTTGCTGTTTATGGTGGATTGTTCCACACGATTGGTGAGGGTGTAGCGTATCCTTGGGAAATATACGCTGGGGCAGAGTATAGCGGGTTTCTGCCGAGTAATCCGCTTTTGACGGTCGGATCGTCAGCTCGTTACATTAAATTGGACAAAAAACGCGCCGAATATGAAAGGAACGCTCGTCGTTTCTTCTCTGGGGTTGATGAAAAGCAGCCGCGCGATACATTTTTGGTTGATGTTCACGCATCAACTCCGATCGGAAAATTCGCTTTTCTTGAGGCGACGGCGGCCTACCTAATAAATCCTAACACGACTGTGTTAGCAGATTTTTCAGATGCTCGGCTTAAAGACGATTGGGTTTTTGGTTTGAACCTGGTATGGGACATCAGCGCCGCAACCGGCCTTTCGCCTCGAAAAATGCCTTGAGAACCATCGGGATAGAAATCTTATATCTATAGGAGCAAGAACATGACCGAACAGGAAAAGAACAAGGAACTCGTCCGACAATTCTACCGTCAGGTGTTTGATGGACAGAACGCTGAGATTGTCCCGGAATTTGTGGCCGAATCCTATGTCCAGCATTGCGATCATATCCCGCCAGGCCGCGAAGGATTACAAGCATTTGTGCGTATGATCTTCCCAGATGGGCCTGTGAAGGCGCCTGACGAAATGCGTAACCCCCCACTCTTCATGGTGGCCGAGAACGACATGGTTGTCGTCTGTGGATATCTTCCTCAGCCCGATCCCGAGAGGCCCGGTGAGACATATGATTACTACCTCTTCGATGCGTTCCGTGTGCAGAACGGCAAGCTTGCTGAGCACTGGAGCGGCGTAAACAAGATTGCGTTACCAAAGTAATGAAAATTCATCGCCGACGGCAGTCCCAAAGGGCTGCTATCGGCACTATCAAAGGAAATAAAACCATGAAGCTTTATTCACTCCCAGGTGCGTGTTCAACGGCCTGTCAAATTATCCTTTTGGAAACCGGGGCTGATTTTGAGACGATCAAGGTCGACCTGAAGGAAAAGACTTTACCTGATGGGGCCAGCTATCTTGATATTAATCCAAAGGGGCAAGTGCCGGCCTTGGTACTTGATGACGGTACAGTGCTGACTGAGGCGGCGGTTATTCTGCAGTATGTGGCTGACAAAGCAGGGCGCACTGATCTCTTACCCGCGTCAGGCAGTATCGAGCGCTACCAAGTGCTGTCGTGGGTCAATTATATTGCGACCGAGTTGCATAAGACGTTTTCGCCGCTCCTTCGGCCCTTTACGCCAGAAGCCTACACAGAGCAAACACGCACAATGCTGTTGCCGCGTGTATTGGGCAGGATCAATGCTCAACTGGGAACGACACCCTACCTCGCTGGAGAGACTTTCTCCATTGCGGACGCCTACGCGTTCGTGATTCTGTCTTGGGCCCGTGTTCTCGATTTTCCGCTGGAACCTTGGCCGGGAATTATTTCTTACATGGGCCGTATCGCCGAGCGCGAGGCTGTGCGCGAAGCCTACAAGTTGGTTCGCCCTTGACCTAACCGGCACTTCTGCGGGTGGTTCTGGACGATGCGCCGCTCTGCCCGCTATCTCTTCCCAGCGCTGGAGTCGACAAGCTGGGTAATCATTCCATCGAGTACTCGATTGAATTCTACCAAGTCGGCTTTGGGGATGTTCCGCAACGTGAGAAGAAAGCGGGAGCGTTCGTTCAGAGCCTGACGAACTTTTAGCCCTAAAGCCTTACCCGTTTCAGTCAGTTCTACATAAGAGGCGCGCTTATCTTCTGACGAGTTTTCGCGCCGGATGTAGCCACGTGCTTGTAAACGATCCAGCCGTCCGGTAATTGCACCGGTTGAAACGTTGCAGAGTGCGGCAATATCGCTGGGCCTTATACGTGAGGGGGTATTGTGGCGTGACAGGATCAACAGTACATCACTGTCGCCCACGCCTATATGGAATTCGGCCAGTACATCCTGCAGTGCCTGCTGTTCGAGTTCTGCCAGAAAACGGATGCGTAAGGCGGCCTGGACGACGATTATATCGTCATTTGGGAAGTCCTGACCCCACAGGACCAGCAATTCGTCAAACAGATTGGTTGTGTACAAAAGAGCTCCTTGGACAACGAAATTCTAAGCGGTCGAAGTTTTCATGCTTTCCCCGCGGCCCCAGATTCCTCATTTTTCCGCAGTTTAAAACCATAACTCAAGGCGACAATAAACGCTGAGACCGAGCATATCGTATAACGGGGGGAGGCGGGAGCGAGCTGCCCTGCGAGGATTTCAGCGCGAAAGTATAACCCCAGGCGTGCGGCATGGCCACCATATAAACTAGCTTCGCCAAGGCTGGCCGTATGACTGATATGCCGTCAAGGATTGTCAGTATCTGCCGAAGGTAGCGAATCGGGTGATAAGTTGACACGGGAACACCAACTTTCCCGGTTGACGCTCTTGTCGAGTCGGCAAGTGAATCGTCCCTAGTCTTCTAGATACCTCAATGCCTTAAAGTGAGGCAACATCGGATGTGTTCTGTCTAATCAGCGTTATCCCGAAACATTCATGATTGAAGCCGTCAAACAGGTTACGGAACAAGATCTTGCCGATTGCACTGAGCTATCTTGGATTGCCCGGCCATTCGGAAAAGGCCGATGATTATAATACAGTACCTGTTCCCGCTGACATCCGTATCGCTGAAAACCGAGCGTGTGAGGACACGGACCTGCAAGATTAGCTCCGGTCAGTAACCTGCGCACCAGGAGAGCATCTATTCAGATGCTCTCTTTCCACTCAATTTCATTTGAAACTGGTGACAACATACACCGACATCCTCGGTTATCGTTACTGACCGCTCCGACAAGGGTGCGGGGAGGCGTCTGACACTGTAAAATTGCGCGCCATCTATATTGCCGGGATCGAACGGCAGAATTTACTTATGGTGCGAAGCAGGCGCTTCGAGGAGAAAGGTGTGAGCGAAACAGCCGACAAACGTATCGATGGCAAGGCCGTGGCCGCAAATCTGCGCAAAGAGATTGCCGAAAAGGTTAAACAGCGTCGTGAAAAGGGCCTGCCAGCACCGGGCCTGGCCGTGGTGCTGGTCGGCGAAGATCCGGCATCTCAGGTATATGTCGGCAGCAAGGTGCGTGCTTGTGAAGAGGTCGGCTTTCTCTCCCGCAACTATCGCCTTGATGCCTCCACCGCTGAAGCCGAGTTGCTGGCATTGATCGACGAGCTCAACGCCGATCCTGAAATCCACGGTATCCTTGTTCAGCTGCCGCTCCCCAAGCAGATCGATGTTCAGTCGGTGATTGAACGCATTAACCCGAAAAAAGATGTGGATGGGTTCCATCCCTATAACCTCGGTCGTCTGGCCGGCAAAGCGCCGACGCTGCGCCCGTGCACACCTTATGGTTGTATGCGCCTTCTTGAAGCCTACGGTATCGATCCGATGGGCAAGAACGCCGTCGTCATCGGCGCGTCCAACATTGTTGGTCGTCCGGTAGCACTTGAGCTGCTGATGGCGCGTGCGACGGTGACAGTATGTCACTCCAAGACCAAAGACCTGCCGGGTGAGCTGGCGCGCGCGGATATTGTGATTGCCGCAGTGGGCATCCCCAACTTCGTCAAGGGCGAATGGCTCAAGCCCGGTGCGGTTGTCATCGATGTGGGCATCAACCGCCTGGAAACCGGCAAACTGGTTGGGGATGTAGACTTCGAATCGGCGTATGAAAAAGCGTCGGCTATTACGCCAGTACCGGGCGGCGTTGGTCCCATGACTATCGCGTGTCTGTTGCAGAATACGCTGGAAGCGTGCGAAGCGATCGAAAACGCCTGATCCAACCACTGACGCTGATGGTTTAGCTGGGCAAGGCGAACCGTCAGCGTTAGTATCGTTTAGAATCGTCCCATGCGCCGAGCAGCGAGAATACGGAGATGTCTGAACGGTCTGAACACACCCCACACAGGACCGAGCCGCTAAATCGGCCGGATACCGAGCTGGAGGTCACAGTCGAGGAGCTGGATCAGCTGCTCGCGCTGCAGCAGGAGATGTTTCGTCTGGTGGCGGAGAACTGCCACTACATGGCGATTATCGACCGCACCTGCGAAATGGCTCAGGCACTTCTGCCCAACTCAATCGCCAGCGTCATGCTGCTGGATAATGCCAGCGGCGAACTCAATGTTCTTTCTGCGCCGTCTGTCCCTA
Organism: Marinobacterium lacunae; assembly: GCF_000705555.1. Lineage (GTDB taxonomy): Bacteria > Pseudomonadota > Gammaproteobacteria > Pseudomonadales > Balneatricaceae > Marinobacterium_D > Marinobacterium_D lacunae. The sequence goes on along the minus strand of NZ_JMQN01000040.1, from coordinate 139,264 downwards.
AAGAGGGTGTTGAAGCTCTGTGCGGTCTGCGTCCGGGGCCCGGTGGTGGCTCTTGCGGAAACGCGGTGTATCGGAATGAGCCGATGTTCGTGACCGATACTTTTACCGACAGTCGTTGGCAGGATCTGCGTCAACTGGCCTACGATTTCAACTTGTGTGCCTGTTGGTCCATGCCGATTCGCAATGCCGATCAGAAGCCGATCGGATCATTCGCGCTCTCATCCTTCGAGCATCGTCAGCCGTCATCGTTTCACAAGCGCTTACTTGAGGTGGGGGCGTCGCTTATCAGCATGCTGCTGGTAAGAGAGGAGCAGGCACGGGCGTTGAAGGTTAACACCGAGCGTCTGGAGCTCTTTGCCACGGCGTTGAATAGCTCGTCGGAGGGTGTCATCGTAACCGACAGGGCTAATCGCATCATTGAAGTGAACCCTGCATTTGAAGCCATTACCGGCTACAGCGCCTCGGAAGTGTTAGGACAAACTCCGAAGCTTTTGGCCTCGGGCCTTCACGATGCGGCGTTTTATCACCAGTTGTGGGGTGAACTGTTAAGCCATGACCGCTGGAGCGGTGAGGTGACCAACCGGCGCAAGGATGGCTCGTTACTGACTCAGTGGCTGACGGTCAACACCGTGAGGGACCGTCATGGCGTTGTCTCCAATTACGTCGCGGTCTTTACCGATCTCAGTGAGCTTAAAAGCGAGCGTGAAGGGCGAATCCGGGCACTGGAGTATGACGCGCTGACAGGACTGCCCAATACGGCCAAGCTGAAGCTTCAGCTGGAGGAGGGTGGCAACGAGCAATCGTTGCTGTTGATGAACCTGAACAACTTCAGCTACATCAATACTGCGTATGGCGTCGATATTGGCGATCAACTGCTTACCGCTGTTGCACGAGCGCTTGTAGCACTTGATATACAGGGCGAGCTGTTTCGAATAGATGCCGATCAGTTTGCTCTGCATTTCCCAGCCCTAATTGACCTTGATCTACAGATTCTGCGTATTCAGCAGCATTTCCTGTGTAACGAAGTAGACGTTGACCAGCTCTGCTTTACGCTGACATTCAACTTCGGTGGCGTAAGTGGCGGTCGCGATTTGATGCGCAGGGCATTGTCGGCACTGAAAACTGCACGTTCGAAGGGCAAGAACCGATCACACCTCTACGATAGTCAGCGTGACGAATTGAAACCCAAGCGTCGGCTCGACTTTACGCATTGGAATGGCTGGCTGCACGAGGCGTTCAGAAAGGGCGGCATCGTGCCTTGGTATCAGGGAATACGGAACAATCACACAGGGCGTATCGACAGTTTTGAAGTGCTGGCGCGTCTTGAGCGGGACGGGGCGATTCACTCGCCGGCCGAGTTTATCCCCGTTGCCCAGTTGTCGGGTCTGTTGCCGATGCTGACACGCGAGATCATCGCCGGAAGCTTTGCCTGCATGGCGTCATCCGATGTCAGCTTTACACTCAATATCACCAGTGAAGATCTGGATCTTGGCTATCTGGCCGATCATCTTGACGAGATAGCCCGCTATTACGGTATTGACCGCTCCAGAGTGATTCTGGAGATCCATGAAGGTGTGAGTAGCGGCGCGACGCGTGAGCATCTGCCCCAGTTGCAGGATCTCAAACGGCGGGGCTATCGGCTGGCGATTGACGATTTCGGCACGGAATATTCAAATTTCGAGCGTATTCTTGAGCTGGATGTGGATTACATCAAGATTGATGCGCGTTATATCCGCAATATCGATACTGACAAGCGCAGCTACGAAATTACCCGTTCAATCGTTTACTTTGCGCGCAATGCGGGTATCAAAACGGTGGCGGAGTTTGTGCACTCACAAGGGGTGCAGGCGGTGGTGGAGTCGCTGGGGATCGATTATTCGCAGGGTTATCTGTTCAGTGAGCCCTCAGCCGAGCCACAGGCCGGCTGAGGCTGTTTCTCAGCGGCCAAAACCACCCATGATAGACCGTACAGTGGCGGGAATATCGCCCGGCAGTACGACCATCTTGCTGTTGTCCGATGTGGACATATCCTTCATGGCATCGATATAGCGCTCACCGAGCAGGAACATGACCGGCAACTCATTTTGCTGAATGGCTGAAGTGACCTTCTCGATGGCGGTCTGACTGGCTTCGGCCAGTACTATTTTGGCTTCAGCATCGCGGCGGGAGGCTTCCAGCCGTCCTTCGGCCTCAAGGATAGCGGCGGCCTTTTCACCATCGGCACGGGTGACAGTTGCACGACGACCACGCTCGGCAGCGGCCTGCTCTTCCATCGCTTTCTGCATGGTTTCCGACGGGTTGATATCCTGAATCTCGACAGTTTTGAGGGTGATGCCCCAGTCAGCAATGTCATCAGAGATAGCCGCTTTCAGTTTGGCCTTGATCGCATCGCGGTTGGACAGGGCGTCATCAAGGTCCATTTCGCCAATGATCGAACGCAACGAGGTCTGCACAAGGTTCTGGATTGCAATACTGTAGTCCTCAACACCGTATACAGCCTTCTCCGGCGAGACGATATTGATATAGGCCACGGCGTTGGCGATGATCACGGCGTTGTCACGCGTAATAACTTCCTGCGACGGGATGTCGAGCACGATATCCTTGGTTGTGACCTTGTAGGCCACGGCATCAATATAGGGGAATATAAAGTTGAGACCCGGCCCGAGTGTGCGGTGATACTTGCCAAGGCGTTGCACCACGAATTTGCTGCCCTGTGGCACCGTTTTGACGCCGAGTGCGACGGTAACGATGACCAGCACCAGGAAGACGAAGGCCATTACCAATCCATCGATAAACATGAGCGGTTCTCCTTGCTTTAAGTAGCAGACAGTATGTTATTCAGCGTTTTTCCACGATGAGCGTATTGCCGGACAGCTCCAGCACGAATACACGGTCACCCAGATGAACCGGGTCCGCGCAGATGAACTCCCATTCGTCGTCTCCCATCAAAGGAGTGGAAAAACGAACGATGCCACGTTGGTTTTCCTCGGGCGCTTTTATGACCTGTCCGGACTCGCCGCGGATCGCCTCGCGTGCAATCCCTGCCTTGGTGCGGTCAACCATCAGGGGACGGAAAAGGCGGAACCAGAGCAGTGTGAACGCCATTGAAGAGAGCGCCCAGATCAGTAGCTGCCAGCCCAATGACAGGTCTATCGAGAGTGCCAGCAGCGTGGCGATAACGAAGGCACCCAAGCCAAACCAGAAAATGGTAAAGCTCGGTACCACCAGTTCTGCCAGAATCAGCACCATGCCGAACACGATCCAGTGCCAGTATTGAATTGCGAACTCCATTCCATCTCCTCGGGGGTACGTGGTGCACTTGGTGAGCGGAATCATCGGCTACCGGTGGTTAAAGGTCAAATTACTGCTTTATGAACTGAGGGGCGTGATCTAGGATGGAGAGTCAAAGCGGTGCCAAATCCCCTCATACAGGGATGGGCTCCCATCAGGGAGAACTCCAGCGGCATTAAAGGAATAATTGATCTCGCTCTACTCTTTACCTGTTCAGGAACAAGATGCTTCCTAACCGGGTTGAAACTTAAACGTTTTACGCTAAGAATCGACGCAGCGCTAAACGGCTGTTTCATGCAGTATATGAATCGATCGGCACGGCGCTCCCGGGCCGGACGCGAAAGAGGATTACCATGGCTGATTACAAAATATTGTTTACCGGCTCGGTTTGTTCGGGAAAGACCACGGCGATTAAGTCTCTCAGTGAGATCGAGACTGTGGATACCGACGCCAAGGTCAGCGACTCGGTGATTCGGCGAAAACAGAGAACCACTATTGCGATGGACTACGGTGTTCTGGAACTGACGGACACCGCAAAGCTTCACCTGTACGGTACGCCGGGGCAGGAGCGCTTCAGGTTCATGTGGCAGCTGATGATGAGTGACCTCGTGGCTGATGCCGAGGCCCTGATCCTGCTGGTGGACAATACCCGTACTGATCCGTTCAAGGATATTCGTTTTTACGTTGAGGAGTTTCGCGATTACCTGGTCAAGCGCCGATTGGTGATCGCGGTGACTCACGCCGATGTGCGGGCGAACCCCGATTACAACTATTACATGAACGAGCTCAAGCGCATGGGCTTGTTTACCACCGTCTTGTTTATCGATGCCCGTGACCCTGCCGATGTGCTGAAGCTGGTGAAAGAGGTGGTTGGCAGACGTGAAAAGACGGTCGATTGGCAGGCGTTGGCTGAGAAGCTGTCAGGCAATAGCACAGTGCCCGAGGCGGTCGCAGTGCCTGAAGAAGTCGCCGACAGCGGAGCGAAACCGGTGTCGCTGATCGACGCGGCAATCAACACACGCGGTATTACTGGCGCCATGCATCTGGGCGCAGACCGCAAGGTACTCAGTTCCAATGTGGCCAGTATGCAGAGTCAGGCGTTGCTCAAGGCGATGGTGAATCTGGTATCGGCGCTGGAACAGAAAGCCGCATTCTTGGGTAACATCGACAGTTTCATGCTCTGTGGAGAAGAGCAGGAGACGCTGTCGGTGTTCGTCGAGGAAGAGCAGGCCTTGGGTATGTGTTCTGACAAGGGTTTGAGTCTGACTGTGGTCAAGCAACAGGCGGCTGATTTGCTGCAATGGAGTCGTGATAATGATTGAGTTACTCGAAGCCGTGGATGAGCTCGATTTTATCGAAGGGTGCTGCTTGATGCAGGCCGATCAGGTTGTGTTTTCCACGTTCCCGGCTGAGCGTCGTAACCATGAAACGATCGCCAAGAAGGCGTTCAACTACGTGTTTCAAAATGCGGCCAAGTTACGCTCGGCACATGACGAGGCGCATCTGGAGATCGGCGAGAAGCGGGTCAGCGGATTCCTGCTGGAGGGAAATCAGATCCTGATCTGTCTATCTTCAAAACACACCAATATCGTCAATGTTCGCAACAACGTGCGAGAGTTGCACAGCGGGCTTCAGCAGCAAGCTCAAATCGTATAAACAGCAACGAGCGCCTGCCTTGAGGAGGCGCCCTTGACTGTAAAGTCGGTTAAACCGGGCCGCGGGCTGTAAGTTTCACCTCGACGGTGCGTTCCAGCGCTTCCTCAAGACTGACCTGATCGCCCTTGGCTTTGTAGCCTTTCATCTCGTTGTACAGCGTCACCAGCTTGTCGCCGGCAGACTGGCCTTTGAAATCACTCTTTTCCAGCGCCAGCTCGTCAATCGCCGCATTCCACGGTATACCCTCGTCCAGCGGAATCAGAAAAAAGCGTTTGCCAAGCGCATCGAGAATCAGTGGCGTGTCGATATTGCGCGCGAAAATCATGGCGCAAAGGTTGTCGGCCAGATCCTTACCGTACTTTTCCAGCAGCGGCTCCAGCGTCGCCAGTTCGTTGAGAAGGCCAACCATCAGGGTAATCTGCTCATTCTCTTCCAGCAGCACCGCGCCTAGCAATAACGATACGGGTGGCTTGCGGCGCCCCTGGGCATCTGCAATCTCCCCCTCCTGTACAACCAATTCGCCACGATAGGCGACTCCGCCACTGCTGGTTTTCTCAATAAAGTTGGTGTTGAAGAGCAAAGCCTGATCATCATAGGTATTCAACAGCATCGTCATCGTCCTCATTCAAAATATGAGGTGATAAAGCAAGAATCTCGCCTTCCAATACTGTTCTTAAAAGTACTTTAAAATCAGGTGGGTAGATTTTTTTGATGTCGTACTACAATGCAGTGGCAGCGTGGTTTTGTCATGTTTGCCACAACAATGGCGGGTATCCTCTAGGGTTTTATGCGCAAAGACCGATGTATAAGTCTTGAGTTGTGGCATCATCAGACGACACATAACATGCTAGATTGATCTCAGGTTTTAGTGTTTAGGCGTTTAGGCGTTTAGGCGTTTAGGCGTTACGGGATTCTGTAAGCCGGACATGGATTGCTGAACAGTAGCAGTAGGTGTGGTGAGCGAGCCACAGTAAAAGGACAGCCCATGCGTATGAATATCGACGCGCCCAAATATATTCGTTACCAAACCTGGGGGTTGACGCTTACTGTTACCGTCATGGCTCTGGTCACGATCGCCTTTACTCTGGGCAGTGCCTATTACGACAACCTCAAACGCCTGTCCGAGATTGAATCCGATATCGAACAGCAGCAGCGCACAGCGCTGAAGAGTGAGATGGACTCGGCAGTGTCCGAGATCCGCTTTATTTACGGACAGGCCGAACGGCTGCTGATGGACGGGGCCAGAGATCAGGTCAATCAGGCTTGGCAGATTGCCGATACCATTTATCAACAGGAACATCTTCTCAAGGGCGAGAGTAAACGTTCGGTGGCGGGCCTGATAAAAGAGGCACTGCGCGATATCCGTTTTTTTGATGGGCGAGGGTATTACTTTATAGGTGATACGCAGGGCGAGATGATATTGCTTCCGCCCAGCCCTGATATGGAGGGGCGCTCGTTCTGGGATAGCGTTGATGACCGGGGCACCTATACCGCCAGGGACACTATCAAAGTGGCGCTTGAAAACGCGGCGGGAGGTTATGCGCGTTATCGCTGGTACGTGCCGGGCTATCCAGACGAGATGAAGGAGAAAGTCGTTTACGCGCGCTTGTTCGAACCGCTTGGGTGGGTGATTGGTACTGGCGACTATGTTTTTCACTTCGAAGATCAGCTGAAAGAGCGTGCACTTGAGCGTCTGGCCAATAGGCGCTTTGGTGACGGCGGGTATTTTGCGGTTTTGACCGCTGAGGGCAGGTTATTACTGAGTCCGGGTTTACCCGAGCTTGAGGGCAAGCATTTTTCCGAGATGGACCCAGCCTATGGCGAGGCGGTGCAGAACATTCTGGCGCAGACAAGCGCCGAAGGGAACTTTGCGCGCTACAAATGGTTTAAGCCGGGCAGCACGCTGAAGGAAGCCAAGTTATCGCTGGTACGCAGCGTGCCGGAGCTTGATTGGGTTCTGATCGTAGGTACCTATCGGTCCAGCTGGAATGAATCGATTGCGGCACAACGTCAGATCTATCGGGAAGACCTGCATAAGCAGGTATTAGCTGCTATTCCCCTGTTGGGGTTGGTAGCGTTTGTCGGGTTCGTGTTGGCCTATGTGCTATCGCGCTGGCTCTCCGGACTGTTTGGCGCTTATCAAGGCAATATCAAGAGCCAACAGGAGGCGCTACAGGAAAATGCCACCCAGCTCGGTATAGCTGCCAAGGTGTTTGAAGCCTCAAATGAGGGGATGCTGGTAGCAGATGGTTTTGATCGGGTATTGAAGGTCAACTCTGCTTTTACGTTCCTGACCGGTTATGATCTGGCTGATTTAGAGGGTGGTACGGCTGCAACCCTTTTTGAGGGTGTGGACGGCCCCGGTTTTGACGAGCTTAGGGCAAAATTGGAGACCGAGGGCTTCTGGGAGGGCGAAGTGCAGAACCGGCACAAGGATGGCTATCGGTTCCCGGCCTGGATGTCGATGACGTTGGCTCAGAATGTAGAAAACGACAGCGTCAATCTGGTAATGACCCTTGAGGATATCTCCGAGCGCAAACAGCAGGAAGCACAGCTGAGGCAGCTCAAGGAGTATGATTCGCTGACCAATCTGCCCAACCGTCAACTGCTCAGTGACCGTGCCGAACAGCAGCTGGCTGCCTGTAAGCGCAAGGGAGAGCAGCTGGCTGTCATGTTCATCGATCTCGACCGCTTCAAGAACGTCAACGACTCCCTGGGCCATGAGGCAGGGGATGCGCTGCTTAAGGTTGCCGCGCGTCGTATTGCCTATTCTGTACGCCCAACTGACACCGTTAGCCGCATTGGTGGCGATGAATTCGTGATATTGCTCTCAGATTATGGCACCGCCGAGTCCTTGGCCGAAATGGCGGGGCGTTTACAGCGTGTGTTGTCAAAACGTACAGATATTGAAGGTTGCGAATTGGCGGTGACCGCCAGCATCGGTATTGCAGTGTACCCCTACGATGGACTCGATTTTCCTCAGCTGTGCCGGAATGCAGATACCGCACTTTACCATGCCAAGGCTAATGGTCGGGATGGGTATCAGTTCTACACCGAGGATATGAACCGACAGGTACATGAACGCCTGACGCTGGAAAACGCGCTTCGCGAAGCGCTGCCCAGAGGTGAGCTTGAGCTCTACTACCAACCCCAGTGGGATCTGGAGCAGGGGGGGCTGGTGGGATTTGAGGCGCTAATCCGCTGGAACCGACCGGGGATCGGCCAGGTTCGCCCCGATCACTTCATACCGCTGGCCGAGGAAACCGGACTGATTCAGCGCATCGGTGGTTGGGTACTGGAGGAAGCCTGTCGACAGCAGCGGGTCTGGGAGGAGCGATATAGCGCAGGGCTTTGCATGGCGATTAACCTGTCGGCTTTGCAGTTCAATGAGGGATTGCCCGAACAGGTGCGTCGGATACTGGATCAAACGGGGGTTGATCCATCCCGGATTGAACTTGAGATTACCGAAAGTCTGCTGATGCAGGACCCCGATGCCAGTGCGGGACTGCTGTGCGCGTTACGCAAGCTTGGCATCAGCGTGGCGCTGGATGACTTCGGCACCGGATACTCCTCGTTGGCTTATCTGAAAAAGCTGCCGCTGGACACGCTGAAGATCGACAAGGTCTTTACCGATGGGGTACCGGGTAACGATCATGATGAAGCGATCGTGAAATCGATTATCGACATGGCCTCGCATCTTGGGTTATCGACTGTTGCTGAGGGCATCGAGTCCGATGAGCAACGACGCTTCATGGCTGAGGCCGGATGTACCCTCGGTCAGGGATATTTCTACTTGCCGCCGATACCGGCTTCTCAGGTAGAGACAGAGCTGCTTGATTTAGGGCATTATGCGACTAAAGTCTAAGGCTTCCAGAGGAACAAGCCCGTCATGAGGACTCACCCGTTACGCCAGCAGGTGATTAGTGAAGTACATGCCAGACCTTTTCAGAAACTCTATTCGCCGCTTTCGCTGATCCATATCGGCGTGGTCATCGATGAGCAGACAAAGCTCAGCGATGTGCAACGCGAGGTGGTGAATATCGCTCACGAGATGGGGTTGTTCGACGCGCCGCTCTCATCCTTCTTTTTCTGTCGAAACGATGCCTGTGCATTGCGTTTTGAAGCGCATAACGAGTTTTACACACTTACCGCCTACCGTTTTGGTAGCACCGAATTGCCCTCGGGATTTCAGTCACGCATCGCCAGTCTTCAGGGCGCCTTTCTGTGTGGTTGTGAGGTGATATGCTCCTCTGACGTCGAGAATGTGGATACCTGGGTGCGCAGCCAGTTCGATCATCAGATTGTCGGCTCTGAGTTGATGGGGGGGTATGCAAAGGTCTGGACAGATTTTCATCACCGCCGTGACAGTGGCCTGACGCGCATCCTGGTCCAGGATATGTCTCTGGCTTCTTATCAGCGCGGGAGACTGCTACAGCGGCTCTGTGAGATCGAGGTATACCGCCATATGGCACTGCTCGCGTTGCCTGAAGCGTTACGGGCTATGCCGCGCATTACCCACCTGGATCAGACACTGGCGCGCTTGAGTGCGCGGATGTCAACGGAACCTGCGGCAGACCTGCTCGATGAACTAACCAGTCTTGCGTCCAGCGTGGAGGCGCTGGCCGCCACCACGGCCAACCGTTTTTCCGCGACCGAAGCTTATTTCGCGCTGCTTGATAAGCGGATAGAAGAGCTCCGTGAAACCCGTATCGAAGGTTTGCAGACCATTGCCCAGTTCATGGAGCGACGGGCCGATCCTGCGCGCCTGACCTGTCAGTCAGCCGGTTTGAGGATCGAGAAGCTCTCAAAGCGTATCGCCCGGACCAGTCAGATGATCCGTTCGCAGGTGGATCTGTCGACAGAACAGCAGATGCGCGATCTGTTAACCACGCTCAGTGGCCGGGCACGTTCTCAGTTACGCTTGCAGGCCAAGTTGGAAAGTTTCACCGTCATCGTCGTTACCTATTATGCCTTTGACCTGATCGAGCGCTCACTGAGAAACACCATTCAGGTCGAGCATATGCTCGATACCGCGTTGTATATTCTAAGTGGCTTGGTGCCGCTGATTGCGTTGGTGCTCTGGCTGTATATTCGTCGCATGCTAAAAGGGATCGAAGACGAGTAGCCGCCGCAAAATCGGCAGAAGCAAAAGGGTGGCTTAGAGCCACCCTTTGCGTTTGAAATACCAGTAAGGTGCGATGCCGGATAACACCATCAGGCCCAGCGCCCAGGGATACCCCAGCATCCACTTGAGTTCGGGCATCTGTTCGAAGTTCATGCCATAGATGCTGGCTACAAGCGTTGGCGGCAGGAACACCACTGCGGCGATGGAGAAGGTCTTGATAATCTGGTTCTGCTGGATATTGATAAAGCCCAGCGCCGCGTCCATCAGGAAGTTGATCTTCTCGAACATGAAGGTGGCGTGGGACATCAGGGTATCCAGGTCGCGCAGAATCTCGCGGCAGCTTTCCTGCTCTTCCGGGTTCTGGCGAATGTGCCTTAACAGGAAGGATATCGAGCGCTGGGTATCCATCAACACCAGACGCATCTTGCCGTTACTGTCCTCCAGCCGCGCGAGCTTGTCCAGAGACTCCTCCATCTCGCCGCTGACCCGGTTCTCCAATACCAGTGAGCTGACGCTCTCCAGGTTTCGGTGCAGGTCCTCGAGCTGGTCGGCCAGGTTGTCCACCTTCTGATCGAACAGCGTGGTCAACACCTGCAGTGGTGTTGCCGCTTCGACCCAGCCTCTGCGGACACGCAGGCGCATCAAGCGAAAGTCCGCCAGCTCCACGTCACGGATGCTGAGCAGGCGGTCCGGCTTCAGCGTGAAGGCAACGGTCGAGGTGTGGTGGCGCCCCTCGGACTGATAGAGAAACAGCGAGTGGACATGAATATCCTGCCCCTCGATAAAGTAGCGCGAGCTGGATTCGATCTCCTCTACCTCATGCGCCTCCGGCAGGCTCTCCGGATAGAGCGATTCGATCAGCCAGCGCTCCTCGCTGCTGGGCTCCTGCAGGTCGATCCAGCCCACCTCACGCAGCGTCTCCGCGGCATTGTGGTGTTCCAGCTCGCACTCGCTCAGACGCCCGTCGGCGATCGAAAATGCTCTCATCATCCTGTTGGTCTCTTCAGCCGGTTACCGTGCTGACGACGGTATACACAAGATAACCGGCATAGCTCGCATAGACCAGGGTCAGTATCCCGCCCTCAAGCCGGTTGATATGGCCGGCCTTGCGGATGCCGTAGCCGAGGATGAACAGCGAGAAGGTCAACGCCGCCATCACCATCCAGTCGCGATACAGCACCTCGGGCTCGACCGCCATCGGTTGGATGGCACCGGCGATGCCGATCACGGCCAGAGTGTTGAACAGGTTGGAGCCGATCACGTTGCCCAGCGCCAGGTCGTGCTCGTTTTTGCGTACGGCCACGATGGAGGAGGCCAGCTCCGGCAACGAGGTGCCGATCGCCACCACGGTGAGGCCGATGATCAGGTCGCTGACGCCGAGCGCGGTGGCGATCTCCACCGCACCCCAGACCAGGATGCGTGAACTGGCTACCAGCAGGATCAGGCCGCCAACCAGCCAGAGCAGGGCGATCTTCAACGGCATCAGCCCATCCTCCAGCTCATGGGCAAAGTCATCGCCCAGCGCATCGCCACGCTGTTTCAAGCCAAGCCAGATCGACCAGCCCATGGTGGCGAAGAAAACCAGCAGCAGTACTGCAGCGTCCAGTCTGGAGATGTGGCCGTCGAGCAGTTGATAACCGGATAGCAGGGTGACGCCGGCGAGAATCGGCAGCTCCTTGCGCAGAATCTGGGAGTGTACCGCGATAGGGCATAGCAGCGCGGTGATACCCAGAATCAACGCGATATTGGTTATGTTGGAACCATAGCCGTTACCCAATGCCAGGCCCGGGTTGCCTTGGGCAGAGGCCAGTGCCGACACGACCATCTCCGGCGCCGAGGTGCCGAATCCGATAATCACCATGCCGATCAGCAGCGTCGGCATGCCCAGATGACGCGCGGTTGCTGCAGCGCCATCGACAAAACGATCGGCGCTCCAGACCAAAAGCGCCAAACCCGCAATCACGGCAAGAATTGCCAGTAACATCTATCCACTCCCGGAATATGACAAGAAACTCAGCGCGCTACTATACCAGTTCGGTTGAAATAGCTCAGGGGGAAAGCGGCGCTTGGTGTACGATTTTTTCGAGCCTGTAGTCAGCTTAAATCGAACCACGCGCCTGATATCGCGGGGTCTGGAGCAGGGTGGTAGATACTGTGAATTCATAACCTGAGTGAAAGTTGTCAGTCCGGGCTTGTTCTTTCAAATCAGTCTGATAGAATGCGCACCCACTTGAGACGGTGACCTGTATTGCCGGATTCAAGTGTAGAGTGGTCAGGTGTCCGAGTGGCCGAAGGAGCACGCCTGGAAAGTGTGTATGTCGAAAGGCATCGAGGGTTCGAATCCCTCCCTGACCGCCATCCTATAATTTTCCTTGTTTTTCAATGAGTTACGGTGACAAAGTCGACGCAATGTTGACACCGATGTTGACACCGAATCAGCACTCAAAGATTCCCTTACAAGCGATTACAGCCCTATGCCGTTTAGTCCGACACAGGGCCTCGTCAAGTCAGCCTTTCGCTTCTCTCTCGCTCTGCTCTAAGGGCCACTTCAGCGCCAAGCACTCAACGTAAACGCTCGGAGTCATCCGGTGATACGCAGCCGCTCTACACAGCTCCTTGTATGCTCGTCGCGGGAGCTTGAAGGTTCTCTCTTCCAGCACTGGGCGCTTGCTCACGCTGTAGGCTCGTCGAAGGACTCAGGGTCATACGCATAGGAGTAGCTGTCCTCTTCGGCCTCCTGTGCCAGTATCGGATTAAACGGATAGCCGCCGATCAGGTCCACTTGTGACAGGATGTGCTCTCGCTCAGATTCCGCAAGCTCTCCAAGCCATTCGTCACGATGAACATGGGGGAGGGCTTGGACTATGCAGCGCTCTGCCGATGTAAGCGCTCGGACGTTTGGTGAGGTGCGGAACAGGTCATCTTCTAAGGACACAAGAAGATCTGCTGCGAGTGCGGCAATGTAGACTTCATGACAGATCAGATCTTCCTGGGGTTCTACCGATCTAGCCCAGGGAGGGTGAGAACCCTCGACAGGGTTCGAGTAGAGCGCAGCGAAACAGCGCCGGAGCCTGTGCGTCGAAATCAGCTGCTTCACGAGTGCCGTGGCGTATAAAAATGGGCGGTATGGGTTGTCGCCCCCAAAAGAGTTTCTAGCAAGCCTCTGCCTGCTTTATTGCCTTATGCTCCTCCTCTTTCATGCCAAGCTTCCAATAGCTGGAAATATATAGGTTGTCGCGCGTCAAATCGGGATGGGGGCGAAAGTGATCCCGCAATGCGCGCATGCTGGAAAATTCGCATGCGCACCAGACCGACGGGCGTCCTTTAAGCCAAGATAGTTGCTGCACCTTGTCTAGCAGGAGGGAGTCGTACATGCCCGGATGCGGATTAACCAGCCAATGGAGCTCCATGTTCACTGGGGCCTTGAGTGTTTGGATATCGTCGGCGTCTATCACTTCGATCACCACATGACCCTGAGCATCTTCGGGTAAGCGCTCCAGATTGGCACTAATGGCGGGTAGCGCTGTCATGTCGCCGACGAAGAGGAACCAGTCGGCGCTATGGTCGACCATTTTCGTCGGTCCAGGTCCGCCGACCAGTATGCTGTCACCAGGCTGGGAGGCCATCGCCCAGGACGAGGCAGGGCCAGCATCTTTGTGAATGACGAAGTCGATATCGATCTCGCGCCCTTTATTCGATTCGCGATCTGCACGGACAGTGTAAGTGCGTACAACGGGGTGGTCTGAGCCGGGTCGAGGCAACATCAGTTTGACGTAGGCGCTTGCCTGATCAGTGGGAAAGTCGCCCATGCCTTTACCGCCGAGAGTCAGGCGTAGCATATGGGGCGACAGTTGCTGTTTGTAAAGCAATGTGAGTTCGCGCGGTGCGGGTCTGTTCATAATTTTTCCTGTGGAACTGATTTGCTGGACTGACGGCGCCCGTCTGGTTCGCCGAGGTTAGCCGTCATGGTGTCACCCAGCCGGATGAACGTTGTCAGTTCTTCATTGCTTAAACCGGCCGCCATGCGCTGGCTTGCCCGTCGTTCCGCCATCCGGATCCGTTCTAGCATCGTTTCGCCTTGATGAGTCACTGTCAGGAGCTGGCTACGTCCATCATCGGGGTTGCTTTGCTTCTCGATCAGCTCGGCGCTCAGAAGGTCCTTTACCAGCCGGGCAATTTGCGCCTTATCTCGCTCTAAGCGGATGGCGATCGCCTGTGCCGTGCAAGGAGCACCCGTCGAAGCTTGAAAGTGATGTATCAACTTCAGGGTCCGGATATGGGCGATCGCCAGCTCTATGCCAATGTCACGATACGCTTCGCGCATGGCGCGCTTGTAAGCATGCAGCAGGCGATGTAGGGCTTCGCCTATAGGTGTTTCGATCATCTTACTTCGTTGCTATATGGTTGATTTTGTCAACTATGTCCTACATGGATGATACTGTCAACTACTTAGAGAGAGTGTTGGCGCAGTGGAAGTTAATTTCAATGGTAAGTCGGCGTACGGAAGTACTGTGATGGATGCTGTCGTAAACCGCTGAAACAGACTTAAAGTCGAGCGCGATGTCCAGTTTGGGCTGGATTAATACAATACGATCGCCCGGGAGTTGCGGCGCAACACCGCCGCCCAAGAGTACATTGCGGATACCGCCGATCAGATGGCGTTGCGAAGAAAGCGGTCCGCAGTCAAAGCCGGTAAACAGGATGCCCAGCAGCATCGGATCATCAGGGAAAGGCTGTTGCTGGGGTGTTCGCCGGACGCGAATTCAACTCCGAAGTGCGACACCCGCCTATGCAGCCTGAAGGCATTCTTGGAACACGATTTCAGGCTGCCTGAACCCGAGGCACTTGCGCTGTTTCAGGTTTAAGCTCTTCTCGGCACGCCGTACATCCTCATCCGTGATCAGGTTCAGATCCATGCCTTTCGGGATGAACTGCCGCAGCAGGCCGTTAAAATTCTCGTTCAGCCCACGCTCCCATGACGAATACGGATGGGCAAAGTAAAACTCCGCGTCCAACGCTTTGGCGATAGCCTTGTGCTCGACGAACTCGCTGCCATTGTCCGCCGTGATCGTATGTACATGGTCGCCATAGGGAGCGACCAGTACCGAGTACCGGAGGGTCTTTTTGATGTGATCGAAGACGCATATCGAGACCTGTTCGGTGACGATGAGGATGGTGAGGCAACCGACCGTTGAGTGGTTGCTTTAAGTTCATCCAACCAACTCCGGGTTGAGTGATGTGAACTTAACTCGGCTGGCTACCGGTCTCCGTTGTGCCTGTCAGCGAGCAGGCGATGGACTGAACGGTGCTTCTGAGCCATTTGTGCGCCGGATCTTCATCGAGATAGTGTGGCCAAACCATGACCTCGACCACGGGCTGCATGTCGAATGGTGCCTCCAGCAGTTTGACAGGAAAGCGCTGCGCCATCTGCTCCGCCAGGCGGCGGTGCAGGGTCACGATGCGGTCGGTGCCCATGACCAGCAGGGGGGCGGCGCTGAAATGATCCACCGTACACTCTATACGGCGCTGGCGGCCGAAGCGCGGTAGAAACCATTCCTCGAATGCAAGACTGCTCTCGTCTCCCAGCCGAATGGCGATGTGTCCCCGGTCCAGATATTGCTCCATGGTCAGCTCATCGATGTCGGCATCCTGGCACATCATGCATACCTGGTCGTCACGCATAAGTTCGACCTGTGGATGCTGAAGCCGGCTCGCATACTGCTCCGGTATGAAGAGCAGATCGATCGCGCCCCTTTCAAACGCCTCCATCAGATCGTTAGGCAAGCTGGAGAGATCCAGCCGCAATCCGGGGGTGCTTTTTGCCAGGCTGCGCACCGCGCGAGCAACCAGAACCTCCACCATGTAGTCCGAGGCGGCGATAGAGAAGTCGCGTGACATGGTGGCCGGGTCGAAGTTCGGCCGCAGGGCTATCGTAGCGCGAGCCCGCATCAGGGTGTCGCGCACCGGCGCCGCCAGGCTTTGGGCAAGCGGCGTAAGTTCCATGCGCCGACCTACCGGGACAAGCAGATTGTCGCCGAAATAGTCTCTCAGTCGACCGAGCGCTGCACTGGTGGCCGATTGGCCGATATGCAGGCGTTCGCTTGCACGCGTCACGTTGCGCTCCTCCAACAAAATGTCGAGCACGATCAGCAGGTTCAAATCGAATCGGTCCAGACGCACGCTGCCTCTCCTGAATTTTCGGCTTAGGTATTAATTCTATCGTTGGATGGCATAAATACAATCTGTTTCATCGGTGGGAGCGCGAGCGGTAATTTCTACCCATACCGTCAATGACGGTGTAATCAGGATGCATACGGGTTCAACCGTGATCCGCAATGCAGACGCGCTTATCACCCGGCGACAGTGCCATGAGCACGACTATTACAAGGGTGAAAGCTGACAGTAACTATAAAAATAACAAGGGTGAAATATGACAGTAATGCGCTGCGCAGTTACGGCTGCCGCTCTCGTGGTCTCATCTCACGCGGCCGCTCAGGCAAGTTCTCCACAAGCTCCCCAACTGCCACCGGCGATTCAGGCAAAGATGAACCTGGGTCAGGCAGGTCTTATGCGGTCATTCTTCGAGAACGATCAATTCGGTTCGGTGCAGTGGCGGATCGGCCAGGGACGTACCACGGTCGGTACGGCAACCGCTCCGGGCGCGCCGACGACGGGCTATGCCGACGGTACGACCGATGTGATCGTTCCGCTCAGCTTTATGCACATGTTGCCGGACGGACGCTCGGACCTGCTGTTCAGTCTGCGCGGGACATTCGCCAACGGCGACGACAACCGGGTCGAGCTTGATGGCGAGATCATGCGATTCGATCTCCAGTATCTGCGTTACCCCAGTGCCAACACGATGCTGGGTGTGGGTGCATTCGTCGAGCAGACCAATCTCGAAATCGTAGGTGCGGGTTCCATAGACCATGACGGCGGCGGGATCCGTGTCGACCTGCTGAACAAGTTCGGCGAGCGTTGGGGTGTGGCCGCACGCGCCGAATACTCCTGGGGCGATACCACAACTCAGGTTGCGGTGGGGCCGGGGCTCAAGCTTCGCCATGCCCAGGGCGATGACCGCTTCTATACCCAGGCCGAAGTTATCGGGACATTCCACCACCAGGATCTGGGCGTGGCACCGGAGGGTTGGGCACTGCACCCGATCCTCGGTGTTCAGTATCAGCGCAACTTTCTCGAGGAGACAGCCGACAGCTTTGGTGAGGTTTCCTCCGGTGTTGTCGGCGATACGGAGGATTACGGAACGCTCTGGGGGCATCTGCGCCTGGAAAAAGAGATTCGACCCGGTAGCGCTTCCCCAAATCTCCTGCTCGGAATCGAGCATGAATATGTCAATGATCTCGATCTCTTCGTCGATGAGCGCACCTATGCCGTACTCGGTGCCGGTGTCTCGATGACGCTGGAGAAGGGCAGTCGCCTGGAACTCTCCTACACACGGCACCAAGGTCTGCAAGACAACCGTTCGAACCAGGCTCTGGCTGCGATCATGAGTTGGAATTTCTAGAGGTGACGTGCCGTCGGCGCAGGGTATGACGGCATCACGTCGTCACCTGCGTCGATGCTTCCGTGCACTCTGTTAGAACAATAATTATCAGGAGATAGCATGACAACGCTTAATAGTTTGAGTGGCAAGGCCGCTCTGAGTGTCGGTCATATGGCCGGGATGATCGACATGGCGGCTCTGCCGCTGTGGATCGGTGTGTTGATGCAGCACTATCGGCTGCAGTCCGCCCAGGCCGGGCTGACCGTTACTGTATTCCTTGCGGCAGTTGTTTTTGCCAGCATGGTACTGGCGCCGAAATTCAACCGTCTGCCGCATCGTTTCATTGCCGCCGGTGGCTTCGCCGTTGCTGCGCTCTGTTTCTTTGCCGCCTCTCGGCAGGCGGTTTCTGCGGATAGTTTCCAGATTTTCCTGATTCTGAACGCCGTGGCGGGGGTTGGCGCAGGATCTGCGTTGTCGGTCACCCATGGCTGTATCGGACGGACCGATAACCCGCATCGTCTGTTCGGTATCGTCAATATCGCCTTGGGAATGCTGGCCATCGCCATGTACGCGACGCTGCCCGAGATGATCGGAAAGATCGGAGGGCAGACTCTGTTTCATGCCTTTGCAATCGTCATGGGCTGCGGTGCCCTGGTGTCACTGCTGTTCTTTCCGCAGGTTGACGACCAGGCGGGCTCAGCCGATCGCGACGCCGAGCGTCGGCGTGAGCCGATTCCACGTGCGGCCTGGATGATCAACGGCGTCGTTGTCTGCCTGACGCTGAGCCAGGCCACCATCTTCTCCTATGTGGAACGCATCGGTATGGCGCGTGATTTCGGCGAAGACCGGATCCAGATGATCCTGGTGTTGATGGGGTTCATCAACCTGGCGCCTGGCGTACTCGCGGCCCTGCTGCAAAAGCGTCTGTCGCCCATCGCCGTCGGCATCGCCGGCCCGCTGCTTCAGGCTCTGTTTGCGCTGACGTTGACCAGCGCCGTCGACTTCCCGTTTTACGCCGTGCCCACGGCGCTATACGTAACGCTGGTTATCTTCACGCACACCTTCCTGTTCGGTCTGGTATCGAAGGTCGATCCATCGGGACGGGCGGTTGCGGCGACTCCGGCGATGATGATGTTCGGCTCCTGCCTAGGCCCCCTGCTCGGCGGCGTTATTGTCTCGGGGGGCGGATATCAGGGCCTCGGCTGGGCGGTTGCCGTTATCGCCGGCATAGCGGTCGGCCTGATGCTGTGCGTACGGCGGGATCTTGCCAAAAACAGTGATACGCCTGTGCTGGCCGGCGCCTGAGGCCAACACTCTCTCAACATGTCCATGGAGGCAATAATGAACGACCTGGTAAAACCGCCCACAGGGCTGAGATTTCCGAATGATATCGTGTTCAACGGCTATGCCGCACCTGTGCGCATCGAAGGTCATGTGCATGACCTGGAAGTTATCGGCACTATCCCCCCGGAGCTGGACGGTGTCTATTTCCGCAACAGTGCCGACCACGCCTACCCGCCGTTGCATGGGAAGGATATCTTCCTGAACGGCGACGGTATGGTGCACAAGGTCAGCATCCGCAATGGCCACGCCGATCTGACCACCCGCTTTGTTCGCACCCGCAAGTTCGAACTGGAGCGCGAGGCACGTCGGGCGCTGTTCGGTGCCTACCGGAACCCGTTTACCGACTCTGCGGAGGTGGTCGGCGAGGACGCCAATACCGCCAATACCTCGGTGATGTGGCACCACGGTAAGCTCTATGCGTTGAAGGAGTCCGGTCGCCCCTACGAGCTGGACCCCGAAGATCTGTCGACGCTGAGGGAGAGCGACTTCGGCGGGCAACTGAAAAGCAAAACGTTTACGGCGCACCCGAAGTTCGATCCACTGACCGGTGAATGCATCGCCTTTGCCTACAATTGCGAGGGTGTCGCCAGCGACGAGATCGAGATCTACACCATTGACAAGGAGGGGCTGTTCACGAGTACGGAGCGGTTCAGGGCACCCTACTGCTCGATGGTTCATGACTTCCTGGTCTCGCGTAACTACATTGCTTTCGTCATCTGTCCTGTTGTCTGTGACTGGGAGCGTGTGCAGAAGGGCGAATCCTATTGGCACTGGGATGGTACTAAAAAGACCTATGTTGCCGTGATCCCGCGCGACCGGGGTGTGTCCGGTATCCGCTGGTTCACCGCGCCCAAGGTGGCGATGCAAACCCACAGCTTCAATGCCTGGGAAGAGGGCGGCAAGCTCGTATTGGATCATTTCGTCAACGATTCCGGGTGGATCAGTCAGTTTCCGGATCTGCACAATCCGAACGCACAGGAGATGCCGCCCTTTGGCGAGCGCTGGACGGTCGACCTGGCGAGTGAAAGCGACGAGGTCGATATTCAACGATTCATCAACCATATCGGCGAGATGCCAGTGGTCGATCCACGTTTCGTGATGCAGCGAACCCGCCACTACTGGTTCGGTACCAACAACCCGGAATTGTGGCCGATGCTCGAGCCGGGTCCAAAGGGTCCCCCATTCACCTGCCTCGGGCATTTCGATGAGCAGACCGGCGAGATCGAACTCTACTATGCGGGGCCGGAGTCATCGCCCGAAGAGCCCTGCTTTGTGCCGCGCAGCCCGGATGCGGAGGAGGGCGACGGCTTCCTGATGACGATGGTCGGCAGACGGGCGGAAAACCGTACCGATCTGGTGATTCTCGATGCGCGTAACCTCAAGCAGGGGCCGCTGGCGGTGATCAAGTTCCCCTGCCGTGTGCATGAAGGCTTCCATGGTATCTGGGTGCGCTCATCGGCACTCGCTGCCGAAGGCAAGGCCTGACGTTAGCAGGACCGCGCCGCCGGTGCGGTCCTGCTGACAGCTGTGCTGTAGAGCACCTGTGTCGCGTCGAGAGTGAACGGTAAAAAAAGAGGTCGCATAATGCAGAATAAAAAGATCAACTACCTTCGCAACTGCTGGTACGTCGCCGCATGGGATGAGGAGGTTAAGCCAGGAGAAATGCTACCGCGGACATTCCTGGGCGAAGCGGTGGTCCTCTTTCGGGACAGCTCCGGTCGCGCCAAAGCGCTGGCCGACCGCTGTCCTCACCGGTTTGCACCCCTGCATAAGGGGCAGGTGTGCGGCGACAGTGTGCAGTGTCCCTACCATGGGCTGAGGTTCGACGGCAGTGGCCACTGCACACTCAATCCACACGGCGACGGCAGGATCCCGAGAGCGGCAAAAGTCACCGCGTACCCCGTTGCCGAACGTTACAGCCTGTTGTGGATCTGGATGGGTGATGCGGAGCGGGCGGATGAAACGCTCATTCCGTGCTTCGAGCGGATGGCGCCCGACGAGTGGTTTGTCGGCAAGGACTATCTCCACGTGCTGTCCAACTACCAGCTCGATGTGGACAACATCATGGACCTCAGCCACATCGACTACCTGCACAGCGGAACGTTGGGCAGCCCGGGTTCCGAAAGTGCCGAAACGGAGGTCCGGCAGGAGGGCGATACGGTCTATTCGCTGCGACTGGTACGTAATGAGCGCCTGTCGCCCGAACTGGAGAAGCGCAACGGCGTGGAACCCGGTTCGCGTTTCGATCGCTGGCTCGATGTGCGATGGGAGCCCCCCGGCGTCATGGAACTGATCGTGGGCAGGGCGCCGACCGGCAACCCGGAGCCCCGTAACGTCGGCAACGCCATGTATTTCTTCCACCTGTTCACACCGGAAAGCGAAACGACCACGCACTACTGGTTCGCAGTGAGTAAACACAAATCCGGCGGTGAGGCGGCGAAAGAGGCGGTGAGTTCGGATATTCAGTTCCTGAAAAAGCCGTTCGAGACAGAGGACCTGCCCATGCTTGAGGCGCAACAGCGCACCATGGGGTGCGACGCCGATTTCTGGGAGCTGAAGCCGGTGCTGTTGTCGGTGGACGGTCCGGGGGTGCGTGCCCGGCGGGTTCTCGATGCACTGATAAAGGCCGAGCAAGAGGCGGCGGAGGTTGGCCAGTGAATCTGTCTGTCCGGACTGAAACGACAACACCGAAATGGTTGCAGGTACAGGTGTCCGCAAAGCGTTTGGAGGCGAGCGGCGTTTACAGCTACGAGTTAACGTCTCTCCATGGAGAGTGTCTGCCGACATTTTCACCAGGTGCACATATTGACGTGGAGATCGGTGCGGGCCTTGTCCGGCAGTACTCGCTATGCAATCCGCCAGCCGAGGATCATCGCTATGTGATCGCCGTGCTGCTCGATCCCAAGAGCCGCGGCGGCTCGGTTGCCATGCATCAGCAGGTTCAACAGGGTGATGTCATTCGTATCAGCGAACCGAAGAACCTGTTTCCGTTGACTCCAGATGTACCTCAGAGCCTGCTTTTTGCCGGTGGCATCGGCATCACGCCGATCCTCTGCATGGCTGAGCAGCTGGCAGAGAACGGACAGTGTTTCGAGATGCACTACTGCACACGCAGCCCCGAACGGGCGGCGTTTGCAGATCGCATTCGCCAGTCGGGTTTTGCCGACCGGGTGCAGTTTCATTTCGACGATGCCGATGAGCGGCAACGCTTGCAGCCGGAGTCCATTCTTGAACGGGCCGACGGGGATGCACACCTCTACGTTTGTGGGCCGTCGGGTTTTATCGATCTCATTATCGATACCGCCCGCAGGGTCGGCTGGTCGGAGCAGCGCATCCACCGCGAGTTCTTCAGCGCCGCCGCGCTGCCGGTGGATGGCGGAGCGTTCGATGTTCAGATTGGCAGCAGCGGCGACTTGATCGCTATCCCCCCGGACCAGTCAATCGTTTCGGTGTTGGCGGAAAAGGGCATCGACATCCCGGTTTCGTGCGAACAGGGGATCTGTGGAACCTGCCTGACCGGTGTCCTGGAGGGGGAGCCGGATCATCGCGACAGCTTTCTGACCACCGCCGAACGCGAAAGGAATGACCGGATGCTGTTGTGCTGTTCGAGGGCCAGGAGCGCCCGGCTGGTTCTGGACCTGTGAGCTGAGCGGAAACGACCGCTCTTCGTACGTTCGTGACGACCGGCCGTCACACCTCGGCTTTCCAGGGGGAAGCTATTGACGAGGTAACGGCAACTAACAAAAAACTGATTGGGAGCAGAAGATGAACAGACTCTATGGGTCGCTGTATTCACGCGCACATCGAACGGCGTGGATGCTGAAAGAACTTGGCATCGAGTTCGAGCACGTACCGGTCAACTTCACGGATGGAAGTACCCATACACCGGAGTTTCTCAAGATCAATCCCAACGGGCGTGTGCCGGCGTATGAGTCCGACGGCCTCTGCCTGTTTGAGTCGCTGGCGATCAATCTATACCTGGCGCGCAAGCATGACAGTCCGCTTTCTCCGGCCAATCTCGAGGAGGATGCGCTGATGACGCAATGGACGCACTGGGTGATCACCGAGATCGAGAAGCCACTGCTGCTCGCCGCTGCAAACCTGATCCTGTTCGATGAGGATAAGCGCAGCCTGGCGGAGCTCGAGATTGCCCTCAAAAAACTGGCGCGCCCCTTGGGTGTGCTCAACCAGCACCTGTCGGAGCGGCGCTATTTGGTAGCAGAGCGATTCACCGTCGCCGATCTGAACGTGTCCGCAGTGATGACACTGGCGCGGCTTGCTGCGCTGGATATGTCGGCATGGCCCAACGTCGACCGTTGGCTGGAGGCGTGTCTCGAGCGTCCGGCTGCCGCGGACTGGAAGGTGATCAGCTTCAAGATTCCGCGTCCGGAAACGGATCTGGGTGTGCTGGCGATGTTCGTTTGACGCGGGAGGTCCCGGCAAAACGTCTATAACCGCCGTGTCAGGCAAGCAAACATACAGGTTCATAAATGGAGATATCAGCATGAGTATGCTCTTACTATCACGGGCATCGGCAATCGTCGATGCGGCCCTGGCTGAGGGGCGGGCGAATAACCTCGCGCCGCTCGCGGTCGCCGTGCTCGATGCCGGGGGCCATCTGGTCGCCTATAAACGGGAGGATGGCGCCGGTATCCTGCGGTTCGACATCGCCTTCGGCAAGGCCTGGGGCTCTATCGGCATGGGCTTCGGCTCGCGGGAACTTGCCACGCGCGCGAAGGATCTGCCGACCTTTTTCTCGATGCTCGCCACCGCGAGCGGCGGTCGCCTCGTTGCGTCTCCGGGCGGTGTACTTATCCGGGACGATTCCGGTGAGGTGGTCGGTGCGGTCGGGATATCCGGCGATCTTGGCGATAACGACGAGCGCTGCGCCATTGTCGGCATCGAGGCGGCGGGTTTTCATGCTGAGCGCCTGCCTGCGTGATGAAACATCACCGGAAAAGATTGGTATTCGTTAGACAGGAGTTGTAAATGATCAAAATGATCGCCGCCGTATGCAGGCGTCCCGGGATGACGCATGCTGAGTGTCTCAGTTACATGCAGCATGTTCACGGGGGGCTGACGCTGGATAACCCGCTGACCCTGAAAATCTACCGGCAAAACCATGTGTTCGACAGCGCGTTCGGTACTGGCGCCGAAGTCTCGCACTCGATGGCGGTTGCGCGCGATGTCATAACCGAGCTCTGCTGGGACAACGCGGGCGATATGCAGGCAACGTTTTCAAACGAGTATGTGCGTACCAAGGTCGGCCCGGATGGACGCAATTTCAGCGACCAGAGCGCTGCGCTGAGTCTGGTGGTGGCAGAACACGAACAACCGGTAGTGCAGCCTGCCGTTGGTTGCGGCGCGAAAGTGATGCATTTTCTGCGGGCCGCGGAAGGGCTCGACCTGGAGACGTTTTTCACCCGCTGGGCCCGGGCGCATGAGATGGCGTTGGCGGCGCCCGAGGTGGCGGGAAGTCTGCGGCGTTGTGTGCACAACCGGCAACTGCCCGAGTTCAACAAAATGCTCGCCTACTTCGGCGGCAAGGATCTGCCGATATATGAAGGCGTCGCCGGCCTCTGGTACGACAATGCCGCGGTCATCGGTGCCTTCCGCGCCTACGAGCGTGCGCTGCTTGAGATCAACGCTGAAGCAGACACCGCCTTTTACCGACCTGAGCAATCCTTTTTCATCTATGCCACCGAAGTGCCGATCTATACGCGCGACAAAGACTGAGGGCGCCGGCTGGAGAGGATGTGTCATTTTTAAGAGGAGAGAACGATGAATATCAACCTGATTGTCGACGGTGAAGCGAGACAGGCGGCACGGGGCCGCACCTATGACCGTCTGGACCCTGTGACCGGCGAGGTGGCGACAACCGCTGCCGCGGCGGAGCTGGAGGACGTCAATGACGCCGTCGAATCCGCCGCCCGTGCGTTCAAATCCTGGTCGAAGACCGGTCCCGGCGAGCGGCGTGCGCTGTTGATGAAGGCGGCCGAGATCATGGAGTCCAAGGCCGAGGAGTTTACCGCCGCGATGATCGCCGAGACCGGCGCTACCGCCGGCTGGGCCGGGTTCAACGTGATGCTGGCCGCGGGCGTGATCCGTGAGGCAGCGGCCATGACCACACAGATCGGTGGCGAGGTGATCCCGTCCAACAAGCCGAATACGCTAGCCATGGGCGTTTACAAACCCAAGGGCGTCTGCCTCGGTATCGCGCCGTGGAATGCGCCGGTGATCCTCGGCACCCGCGCCGTGGCGATGCCGATCGCCTGTGGCAATACGGTGGTGCTGAAGGCTTCGGAGATGTGTCCGGCCACCCACCGTCTGATCGGCCAGTGCTTGGTCGACGCAGGGCTGCCCAAGGGTGTGCTTAATGTCATCACCAATGCGCCGGAGGATGCCGCGACGATCGTGGAGCGGCTGGTCGCGCATCCGCAGATCCGGCATGTCAATTTCACCGGCTCTTCGCAGGTCGGCAGGATCATCGGCCGACTGGCCGGCGAGCATCTGAAACCGGCGTTGCTCGAGCTTGGTGGCAAGGCGCCGTTGATCGTGCTAGACGACGCCGATATCGATGGCGCGGTCAATGCTGCGATCTTCGGCGCGTTCATGAACCAGGGCCAGATCTGCATGTCGACGGAGCGGCTTATCGTCGATGAGAAGGTTGCCGACGAGTTCGTCGAAAAGCTGGCCGCCCGTGCCGCGGCCCTTCCTGCCGGCAATCCGCGTGAACAGGTGGTGCTCGGTTCGCTGATCACCTTCCAGGCGGCAGAGAAGATGGAGCGGATCATGGCGGATGCCACCTCCAAGGGGGCGCGGATCCTGGCCGGCGGCAAGCGCGATGGCGCCATTGTTCAGGCTACCCTGGTCGACCACGTCAAACCCGGCATGACGATCTATGAGGAGGAATCCTTCGGTCCGGTGAAACCGGTGATCCGCGTGAGCGGGGAGGAGGAGGCGATCCGCGTAGCCAACGATACCGAGTACGGTTTGTCAGCCGCGGTGTTCAGCCGCGACCTGCAGCGCGCCATGCGAGTGGCCGAGCGGATCGAATCGGGTATCTGCCACATCAATGGAGCGACGGTGAGCGACGAGCCGCAGATGCCCTTCGGCGGAGTCAAGGCATCCGGTTACGGCCGCTTTGGCGGCAAGGCAGCGATTGCCGAATTCACCGATCTGCGCTGGATCACCATCGAAGACCCTCACCAGCACTATCCGTTCTGATTCCACCGGGACTCGATCGGCGCGGCACCTGCCCCGCAGTTTGATATGCGGGAAGGGTGCCGGGCCGATCGTAAGAGTTGTTATGAGTTTCAGGCAGGAACCCATTTCAGAGAGTGAGCCGAGTCGCGGAGGCGACTCGGCTCACTGCAGAGATCAGGGACGGGAAGCGTTTGTCAGTTCGGTGTAGAAGTCACTGGCCGGCAAGCCTGCGGTGTCCATCTTGGCGAGATAAGACTGGATGATCGGCTGGGTCAGGCGGTGCATATCGTCGAGTAACGCGGGACTTGCCGTAGAAATTTTGACGCCCTTGCTCAGCATGTATTGGCGACCCTCGGCTTCAACCAGGTCGAATTGATGTCCAATACGTGCCGCCGCTGCCGTCCCTGTGGTGTCATCGATCAACTGGCGCAGCTTCGGCGGCAGGCTCGTGTAGCTGTTGTTGTTCATAGCCAGGAAGAAAGTAGCGGCGTTGATACCCGGTTCGAGCGAGTATTTGGCGACATCGCCCAACTGGAAACTCTGAGCGCCCTCATAGGGGAGGAGAGCACCGTCGATGGTGCCTTTGGCCATCGCGTCGCCGGCTTCCGCCGGTTCTGCCGACACAGGCGTGGCGCCGAAGGCGCGCACTGTTTCGCTGCCGGCGTAGCGGATACGCAGCCCCTTGAAGTCGTCGATGCGGGTGATGGCTCGGTTGGTTAGATGAAATTTAAGCGGATCGGTCGCGATCAAATACAGGATCTTGACTCCGGGAAACTCCTTTTTCAGATATTTCGGCGCCAGCTCGGTCAGTCGTTTGGAGGCGGTTTCGCTGTTGGCAACGACAAACGGAAGGTTTGCAACTTCAGTCAGCGGGAAGCGTCCCGGCTCTGTACCGGTCAGCCCCAACGAGATGTCGATGATGCCGGTGCTAGCCAGGTCGAACTGCTTGGGGGCCGGGCCAATCTGCCCTAAAGGATAGATCTGCAGCAGCAACTGGCCGTTGGATTTTGCCTTCAACTCTTCGGCCCAGCTTTCCAGTGTCTTGTTGAACAGGTGATTGACGGGCAGAAAATGGGACACCTTCAAGCGATAGACATCGTCTGCTGCAAAGCTGGGGATGCTCAGTAAGCAAGCCCCGAAAACAGAGGCGGCGGACAACAGCATTTTTATTGATTTCATAGTATCAACCTTTGTTGGGTTATGACGGGTGGGGGGGGGTACTCGGATGCCAGCGCCCGTTGCCAGGCGGGGATTGCGGCTGTGCGTTGCGCCCAGGCGCGCAGGGCGGGGTAGTCGATCGGGTTGCAGCCGGCCTGCAGGGCACGCTGCCAGATCCATAGCAGATAGAGATCTGCCAGCGTCCAGCGTGGGCCATCGATCCAGTGGCGTCCGCCGGCCAGGGCTTGCTCTGCCACCTGCAACTGACGACATAACTCCTCCAGTGCGATGCGCTGCAGCTCGCCATGCAGGCTCCCATCGGGATGGATGCGGCCGGTCATCCGCAAGCGGTAGATCAGCGGGTGTAGCGTGGTGCCACACCAGGACAGCCAGGCGCAGGTGCGTGCCTGCGCATAGGCGTCGTTATGCGGCAGCAGGCCAGTGTTCGGGTGGTGATGATGCAGGTAGAGCGCGATGGCCAGTGTTTCGGTCAGCACACCCTCAGCGGTGACCAGTGTCGGCACCTTGCCCTTGGGGTTGAGTGTCAGGTAGTCCGCCCTGTTCTGCTCGCCCTGGGCGAGCAGAACAGGGCGGGCGGTGTAACGGGCACCGGTCTGTTCCAGCGCCGCCAGCGTCACCCGGGAACAGGCGCCTGGCGCATAGTAGAGGGTGTAAGGTACCGACATCAGTTGGCTCCGTTCAGGTCAGCCGATCGAGCAACTCGCGTTGCAACCGGCCCAGGTCATCTACATCCTGTGCGCTGCCGTAGACATAGTTATCCGGTCGCACCAGTGCCGCCCGGGCATTGTGCTGAGCAAACCATTGGGCCACCACCTGATCGGCTTCTTCGTAATCGGGAGTCCCGAGCGCGATGCGGGTCAGGTTCAGCACACCGGCCAGATCGGACAGCAGGGGCGCCTCAAAACCACTCCCCATGACCAGACGCCAACCGTTGCCTGCCAGATCATCCAGCCTGATCCTCTGGCCATCGCGCATCATCCAGGGCTGCGGAAACAGTGTGCCGGCGCCCGGCGTGTGAGTGATCAGTCCGGTCGACAGCGGTGGTAGCACGTCCTGACGCGGTGTTGGCTGAATCTTGCCATCCGCTTGGGCCAGCAGTTCCGCATCGCGTTTACGCGCCTTCTCCACGTCGCGTTCGCAGATGACGGCGCCGATCTCCTTGAGCTTTCCGGTCAGTTGACGTACATGCTCCTTGCGCTCGATGCCGTAGCTGTCGAGCAGCGTTTGTACCGCCTGACCCTGAATCTCTCCGGTCAGAACAGCGCGGAGTTTCCATGCCAGGTTGGTTACGTCGCGCACGCCCTGGCACATCCCCTGGCCGAGGAACGGCGGCTGCTGGTGGGACGCATCGCCGGCGATGAACACCCGGCCGTCACGCCAGCGCTCGGCGACCAGAGCATGGAAACGGTAGCTCGCCTGGCGCCAGAGTTCGGCGTCCTCCGGGGTGATCCAGCGTTCCAACAGACGCCATGTCCCTTCGGGTGTCGCCACGGTTTTAGGATCTTCACTCTCCTTGAGCGAAATCTCCCAACGGCGGTGATTACCCGGGCCGATAACGAAGGTGGCGGGACGCTCGGGGTCGCAATACTGGACACTGGTGGACGGGAGCTTCGCCAACCCTTTGTCGTTGGCCAGCACATCGACCACCAGCCAGGGCTCGTCGAACGCTAGATCCTCAAGCTTGATACCGACCAGATCGCGCACGGTACTTGATGCGCCGTCGCAGCCGATCACGTAGCGGGCGGAGATGGAACGCGAGGAGCCGTCCTCCGCGGCCAGCTCCAGTGTCACGTCAGCATCCGTCTGGTGCAGGGAGGTCAGTGTCAGCCCGGTTTCGACCGTCACCGTGGGCAGCGCGTGGACCGCCTTGCGCAACACCTCTTCGACCGGTGGCTGGGTGAAAACCACCGACGGCACGAACCCCTGGGGATAGGGTTCGGGCAGCATGGTCATGCGGCGGATCAACTGACCATCCACGCCGTAAAAGCAGGAGTCGGTGAAGGGCTCATAATAGGGCTCGACCTGCTCCACCACCCCCAACTGCTGGAAAACACGCAGAATCTCGTGATCCAACGCGATGGCACGCGGCTTGTCATATACCTCATGGAGCCGGTCACACACATGCACGCGGAACCCGGCCCGACCGAGCAGGCCGGCCGCAACCGCGCCGGAGGGACCGAAACCGACTATTGCAACATCATACTGTTCAGCCCCCATCGCTCATGCCTCCTCGCCGAGAATCGGATTGCGCAGCGTGCCGATCCCCTCAATCTCGATCTCGACCGTATCGCCGTGCTTCATCCAGAGCTGGGGGGTTCGTGCCTGTCCCACACCGGCCGGTGTACCCATCGCGATCACGTCGCCGGGCTCCAACGTCATGCATTGCGACAGCAGGGTGATGGTCTCGGCCACGGACCAGATCATGTCGGCGGTATCGGCGTTCTGCATCACCTCACCGTTCAGGCGGCACTGGATGTTGAGTCCCACTGCCCCCTGCGGCAGTTCATCGGCGGTGACCATGACAGGTCCGAATCCACCGGTAGCATCGAAGTTCTTGCCGATCGTCCATTGCGGTGTGCGTTTCTGATAGTCACGCACCGACATGTCGTTGAAACAGGTGTACCCGGCCACGTACTGCAGCGCCGCCTCCTGGCTGACATGACGCGGCACCTGACGGCCAATGATCACGCCCAGCTCGGCCTCGTAGTCGAAACGCTCGGAGATCTTCGGAACGCGCCCCGGCTTGCCGTGGGCCACCAGAGAGGTTTTGCCACGGTAGAAGAACCAAGGGTACTCGGGTTTGTCGCGGCCGCCCTCTTTGGCGTGGTCGAAGTAGTTGAGTCCGAGGCAGATCACTTTGCCCGGCTCGGGGATCAGCGGGGCAAACTCCAGGCTCGCCAGCGCTATCCGCTCGCCGTTGCTGCCGAGTGCGGCGTCGGCGGCGGCCGGCAGGTCTACACCCGCTTCCAGTGCGCCTCGAAGACTGGCCGGAACCTGAGGCTGTACCGCGTTCAGGTCAATTACGCTATCGCCATCGACCACGCCCAGGCGTGGCGATCCATCATGCAGGAATGTCGTAAATTTCATTATGCTTGTCCGTTCGGAATGTTGATAAAGAACACGCTCTTCTGAGCCTCCTTCAGCGCTGCCGAAGGCGGCTGTGAAATACCCCACTGGTCCACGCGTCCGGGCGGCCACACCCAATCCTCCGGCGTGCCTGGACGGTAGGTTTCATCGATCTGCTCGACTTCTGCGGTGTATTCGATGACCTCGCCGAATGGGCCGATGAAGTAGTTGAAGGCGTTATTGCCGGGGCCATGACGCCCCGGCCCCCATTCGATGGGGTGATTGGCATCGCGCATGCGGCCGCCACCGCGCATCACCGAGTCGATATCCGGCATGAGAAAGGCGATGTGATTGAGGGCATCGTTATCCGCATCGCCCAGTGCAATGGAGTGGTGGTCGTTATCGCAATTCATAAACGCCATGATGCGGGTACGGTCCGCGAGCTTGAACTTGAGTGCGGACTCGAAGAAGCGTTGGGACTGTTCCACATTGCGACTGTTCAGGACCACGTGAGCCAGGCGCATCGGCCGGTCGGCGACCTCTTGTGTGTCGGTGTGGCAGCGATCGCCATAGACGACGCGTAAAACGCGTCCACTCGGATCGCAGAAGGTCAGGCCCTGACCACCACCCGGCTCGTGAATCTGATCTACCGGCTGCAATATCCGGCCACCGGCCTCGACCACCGCCTGGCTCACTCGCTCCAGAACGCCTGGATGACGTGCGCGCAGGGTGACGTTGCGGATCGCGATGCGCTCGGCCTGATGTGCCGACAGCAGATGATGATCCGCGCCGGTACCTCTGAAGAAGAGGGCGTCATCGGTTCGGGCGACCACCTCCAGGTGCCATACCCGCGTATAAAAGTCTTCGGCGAGCGACAGGTCGGGCACGTCGAGCGCCACGCTGCGCAACGCCTTGATCCAAGGAGAGCTCATTGGTTAGATCCCTTTCTGATAGTTGGAAAGACCCAGAAAGTGCACCGCATTCCCGTACACCAGGTCGGCAGTCACATCGGAGGAAAACGTACAGGCGAGCACCTGGTCTACGGGTCGCCTCTCGTGAAAATTGAAGGGGTAGTCACTGCCCAGCATGAGCTGGCTCGTACCGAATGTCGCGGCCAGATGGCGCAGTGTGGCGGTATCGAAAACCAAGGTATCGAAAAACAGGCGGCGGGCCAGCTCCGCCGGCGCTACGGCGATCTGGTCACGCAGGGCCGGGAAGGTGTGCCAGCCCTGCTGCAGCCGGGGCAGCAGAGAGGCGAATGTCCCGCCTCCATGACTGAACGCGATACGCAACGCCGGGCAGTCGAGCAACAGGTTTCCGGTAATGACCGACGCGGCAGCCAGGCCCACGTCACTGGGATAGGCCAGCACCTGCTGTAGCTGCGAAGGTCCGACCAGCCTGTCCATCCCGGTCGGTTTCAGTGCATGAACGAACACCGGAACGTCCAGTGCCACGCAGGCGTCGAAGAATGGCCGCAACTGCTTGTCGCCCAACGGGATGCCGTTGATATGGCTGCCGATCTCGACGCCGACAAGGCCCAACTGCTGCACCGCATATTCAAGCTCGTCGATCGCCGCGCTCACCTCCTGTAGCGGGACCGCGGCAAGTCCGAGCAGAGTTCCGCCGCTCTCGGCAACCATCTCGGCGATGGTCTCGTTGAGGTAGCGCAACAGCGGCCTGGCGTGATCAGCATCGAGCCAGTAACTCAGAAGCTCCGGCATCGGCGATATCACCTGGTGGGCCAGCCCCATACCGGGCAGATCGGCTAGACGCTGAGGCACGCTCCAGCACCTGTCGTCGACAGTGCGGTACACCTTGCCATCGATCATCACATGGCGGTGACAGTGACCGTTGTGGCACCCCGCCTCTGTGGTCGACGGCCAGCCTGACGGGATGTGCCTGTCCACCCAGGCGGGAAAGTGCGCGGGCACGACATGGGCGTGGATGTCGATGCCGAGCAGCGCTGTATGTGTCATCACTGTCCCCGCTCCTGGGCTGGTGAGGCATGTCGACAGGTCGCCGGCAGAGAGCAGTAATGACAATCCTGTTGTACGTGACAGCTGCTATTCATGACGAAGGTTCTTATGGTTATTTCGTAGACAGAATATAAATATACAAACGGATGATAGTGTTCGTTTTTATATATAAAAAGAGTTTTAAATACACTTTGTATAGATAGGTGCTATTAACGAGATCGTTAGCTGACCTTAGGAATGCTGATTTTTATATATAAAATGATGTCTAGTGTGGGGCTTGATATTATTCTTCATAACGACAACGAGTAGACTTGGTCTCGATAATCCTGCGAGTAGAATTCCATGGCGCGTACCCCTTCGATCCGCAATGGCTCCGGTAGCTCGACCAGGGCCACCAGCCTGTACGACCAACTGCGTACCGACCTGATCAGCGGTGAGTTGCTGCCCGGCAGTCGATTGGCGATTGAGGCGCTGGCGGCACGCTACTCGGCAAGCGCGACACCCTTGCGCGAAGCGCTGAACCGGTTGGTGTCGGAGGGGCTTGTCGAGAGGCGGGAGCTGAGGGGGTTCGCGGTGGCCCGTATCAGCGAACAGGACCTCGCCGAGATCACCAAGACCCGGTGCTGGTTGGAAGAGCTTGCGTTGCGTGAATCGATCGCCAACCACACCACCGAGTGGGAGGAGGCGGTGGTGCTGGCACATCACCGGCTGAACCGCACTCCAAGGTCACTGACCGACAACCAGTTTGAAGACAACCCCGAATGGGAGCCGCTGCATCGTGCCTTTCACACTGCGCTGATCTCCGGCTGCGATTCGCGTTGGTTGATAGGCTTCTGCGAACAGCTTGCGGATCAACACAACCGCTACCGCACACTGTCGGCGCCCAGAGCCTTCCACAACAAACGCGATGTCAACTCCGAGCACCAGTTGATTATGGAGGCGGCCATCGCCGGCGATGCCGATGAAGCGGCCCGTTTGCTTAGATCTCATATCGAACGTACGGCTGAGATCGTGAAGAGCGACCCGCTGTTGTTCGAACCTCGAGAGGAGTGAAGGCGGCTCTGCCACGCGCGCGACCGGAGGGGGGATCAAGCCTCTCTCCGGTGAGCTATATGCGCTCACCCAGTATTCTGCTCAAAGATGCGTTCCCTTGTTTATTGGATCAGGGTCGATTCAGGTTCACCGGATCTGATCATTTTCGTGACAGCACCTTTCAGCATCTCTCTTAACCAAACCAAACCCTGGTCGTTACTGCGGTAATGGTGCCATTGTGCGCACTGTTTCATCGAATCCATGTGGAAGGGGAGTGGCCTGATTTGCAATGGAAATGCCTTAACCAGCAGGCGAGCCAGGCGGGTGTGGACCGTGGCGATATGATCTGTCCCTACGATCAGCCCGGGAACGGCTGCGAAGCTGTATGTCGTGGTTATTATGTCGCGATTGATGCCATATTTTTTTTTCGCCAGATACTCGAAATAATCGGATCTTCCGGCCGGCGGTGCCATAACGACATGCTTCGCTTGAGCGTAGCGTTCGAAAGTCAGTTCTGACCGGGCATGTGAGCTCTCTGCCCAAATGAGACAGACATAGTCTTCTTCGTACAACACGTCATAGGGGTGGTCCGGCGAAACGAAGCCCGATGGGATAATCAGCAAGTCTGCGTCTCCCTGCTCCAGCTGTTTATGTGGGTTGGCTATCTGAGGCAGAAAATTGAATTTTGCCGTGGACGATTGTTCGGAGGTGAGTGTCATCAAGTGTGGAACAAAGACAATTTGGGTGTAATCCGATACGAATATGGAAAAAGTTCGATCGGTATTGTCCGGGTGAAATTCGGGAGGGATCAGGATGGTGCTCTCGATTCTGTTAAGCACATCTCGCACAGGTTCCTGGAGGCTTTCGCCAAGCGGCGTGATCTCCATCCTGCGGCCGATCTGAACCAACAACTCGTCGCCGAAATACTCGCGTAGTCTTGATAATGAATTGCTTACCGCAGAGGGGCTCAAGTTCAGTTGCTCCGCGGTGCGAGTGACACTGCGCGCTTTCAGCAGGGTGTCCAATGCAACCAGCAAATTCAGGTCCAGCTTCTTGAAGCGCACAGCTCACCTCCAGTACCAGGCATGACCATTCGATCTCATCGAATCATGGGTTCAGTTTAAAGCGTTTTACTGAAAGGTCACCCTTTTCGTATCTTTTCCCTGTGTTGATACCTGCTTGGGTGACTCGAAGCAGCGTAATAGCAGGCCTCCGAGTGTTGTTCTATCCGACACCGAGCCAGCCCGTATAAAAACAAAAACTCCATAAAATGGAGGAGGGAGATATGACGACAGCTACCACGGCAGGGGCGCATCCCTTCCGTCCTACCGCCTTGGCTTGCGCGCTGATGATGGCGACCGGTTCGGCCCAGGCTTTCGAGATCGAGATGGGTGATTCCGATCTACAACTTCGATGGGACAATACCGTTAAGTACAGCACGGCTTTTCGTGTAGATGACCGATCGCCGGGGCTTGCAAGCACGCAGTTCGATGCCGGCTTTAACGTTGTTGGACCAAATAACGTCAACCAGGATGACGGTGACAACAACTTCGACAAAGGTCTTGTCTCCAATCGACTGGATCTGTTGTCTGAGTTCGACGCTCGATATGGCAATGTGGGCGCACGCGTAAGTGCGGCTGCTTGGTACGACGATGTGTATCACGGGCGCAACGACAACGATACAACCACCTCCAACCATGTTCCCGGTGATCAATTTTCGGATCATACCCAGGATGTAATGGGCGGCGACGCCGAGATACTGGATGCGTTTGTATACGGCCGTTTCCCTGTCGGCGACAACATGGGTACCGTACGCTTGGGTCGTCATACCCTGCTTTGGGGCGAAAGTCTCTTCTTCGGCGCTAACGGTATTGCGGGCGGGCAGGCCCCTTTCGATGTTGTAAAGCTTCTGTCGGTGCCCAACTCCCAGTTCAAGGAGGTGGCTCGCCCCACCGGCAAGCTATCCGTTGATCTCCCGTTGAACGATAGTATGTCGTTGGGTGCTTATGTGGGCTACGAGTGGGAGAAGGCGCGGCTGATCCCGACCGGTGCCTATCTGTCAGGAAGTGACGCTCTTGAGGGTGAGAGAATCTTGGCCGGTCCGGTCGGGACCTTTGAGCGTGCAGGTGACCTGGAACCCTCCGATACCGGACAGTACGGTCTTCAGCTGCGTTGGTACGTACCGTCACTCGACAGTGATTTGGGTCTGTACGCGATCAGATATCACGCAACAGGCCCGAGTAACATCTGGACATACCTGAACGGTTTCCCGCCGGCCTTGACCGCGGATAAGTATCGTTGGGTCTACCATGAGGGTATTCGCGCCTACGGGGCCAGCATCGCGACCAGTGTCGGTAGTTGGAGTCTGGCCGGTGAAATCTCCTACCGTCAAAATACGCCTCTGGCCAGCTCCGGCCAGACCATCCTGCCCACCATTGGTGTTCATACCGATTTCGACAACGACAACAACCCCGGTTACGCAGTCGGTGAAACGGCACACGCCCAGTTCTCCTGGTTGGCCAGCCTGGGCCCAAGCTTTATCTCTGACGAGGCCAGTTTCGTTGGTGAGGTTGCGTGGAACACACGGGTATCGGTCGACAAGAACGAGGAGATGCTTAACCCGAACGCGGACAAGTCAGCGGTCGGCTTGAGGATGGTGTATACGCCGACCTACCGCCAGTTGTTCTCCGGTGCAGACGTCAGCCCTTCAGTCGGTCTGGGTTACACCTGGGGCAAGTCCTCCGCTTTGGGTAACGCATTTGGCGTCGACAGGGGCGGCGATCTGAACCTCGGCGTAAAGGTGCTTTATTTGAACCAGTGGCAGGGCTCGCTCAACTACGTCACCTTCTTTGGTCCCGAAGGCTCGACGCTGGACAACAACAGCAATGCTCAATTCAAGCAGTCACTCAAAGACCGGGATTTCATCTCCCTGTCCGTGAGTACTACTTTCTGATTTCGGGAGATCTTTATGTATAACAAGAATATACAAATCCCTAAGGCCCGGTTGTTCGCTGCTTTACTTGGCTGTGTGTCGATGTCGGCGCTAGCGGGTGTCAGTGCAGAAGAGGCGGCAAACTTAGGTACTGAGCTAACCCCATCGGGAGGCGAGAAGGCGGGTAACGCCGATGGTTCCATTCCCGCCTGGACCGGTGGTTATACGCAGCAGATCCCCGGTGATGAACCGGGTGGACGCCGGGGCGATCCGTTCAAGGATGAGACGCCGCTGTTTACAGTGAGCGCTCAGAACATGGATCAGTACGAAGACAAGCTGACTGATGGGGTAAAGGCGCTGCTGCGCAAATATCCCGATACATACAAACTGAATGTTTATCCCACCCACCGCACGGCAGTCGCTCCGCAATGGGTATACGACAATACGGCCCGGAACGCTGTGAATGCCGAAATGGACGGCTACACCCTGAAAGGTGCGTACGGCGGTATTCCGTTTCCAATCCCCAAGACAGGTCTGGAGGCGATCAATAACCATCTGCTGGCCTGGCGCGGTACCAGCTGGGAGGCTGACCTTAACCAGTACCAGATAACCACGGATGGCAAGGTTGTCCTGACCACTGATGGCCTGATTCGTCAGCGTATGCCCTATTACTTCGAAGAGGGCTCCGCCGATGGTTATGACGGCTACTACTGGGAGGTGAACCTAGTAAACGCCGGCCCCCCCATCCGTGCCGGCGAAATGATTGTCGGACGGACCAACTTGGATGCCGATGAGTCCGCGGCATACGTCTATCTCACCGGACAGCGACGGGTGCGCCGCCTGCCAAGCGCCTGCTGTGATACACCGACACCGGCGACAGCAGGGTTGATGTCGTTCGATGAGTTGAGTGTATTTTCCGGCCGTACCGATGGCTTCGACTGGAAGCTGGTCGGCAAGAAAGAGATGTTGGTGCCGTATAACCAGAATCGTTTCCTCCAGTACAGCGAGGACAACATTATTTCGGGCCATCATCTGAATCCGGAAGCCGTGCGCTGGGAACTCCACCGTGTCTGGGTGGTGGAAGCAACACTGGCTGACGGAAAACGTCATCAGGCTCCGCGAAGCCTCTATTACCTGGATGAGGACACTTGGCAGGCCGTACTGGGTGATCGCTGGGATGGCAAGGGCCAGCTGTGGAAATCGCTTTGGCTGTTCAACTATGTCATGCCTGACTTCCCGGGAACCGTGCAACAGACCTTCGGTTATTACGATCTCCTGTCCGGTGAGGGCTATGTGGCCAACGTCCTGAATGACAAGAAATTCCATCATCGACCCTCTAAGCGCTGGCCAACCTCCACGTTTACAGGCCAGGGGCTGGCAGCCCAAGGAGTTCGATAAACCTGACGCGAACTGATCTGAAACCTGTCGGGATAGTGTGAGCCCTTATACACCTATCCCGAAGATACCGCTGACGAGTGAATCTTCTGCTCCTACCCCCCTCGGGGCAGCTGGATACTCGTGCCTCGAAACCGGAGTTGTGGGCTACAAGCCGGTATCGGGGCGACAGATCGGATCGCCTTTTGCCCCCGGCATCGGCGCTGGAAACTCAGGGACTGGCCGGGGGCTTTTTTTAACAGTGTTGCATTGATTCGCGGAGCCGGTGTCGTTTGGCACAGCCTGGGCACGATCAACGGCCAGGTGTTTGATCGATGGTTCTTCGCCTTGTGAAGGATTTTTATAGGAGAGTGTATGTTCCGTTACTTCCCCACCAATTATGTCTGGAACCTGTCTGTCGATCTGGCTATCGAGATGGGTGCCAAGATGGGCGAAATCGAAGAGATGTGTGCGCCTCTGCAAGAGGCCGCGAAAGCGCCGGATGCAGCGGGTACACAGGCGTTCAGGGAAACCTGGTCACGCATGGCAGATAAGCTCTGCTCACTGGCTGACGAAGACGAGTCCAGGGGGCGGATGATTTCGGCCGGCGACAAATATGTTCGAGCGGCAACCTATTTTCTCACTGCCGAGCGTCTCCAGGCTCATGGTGCGCCGGGACGGCTGGCCCTGTATCAGCGCTTCCTGGAGGTGTTCAACAAAGGGATTGATCTGGCGAAAGAGAACTGCGAACGCGTTGAGATCCCCTACGAGGGCAAACACCTCTCTGCCCTGTATGTAAGGGCCGAGGGTGTAGATGGCCCGGCACCCATTCTGGTCCAGGTCAATGGCCTGGACTCCACCAAAGAGATGAAATACGGCGTTGGCCTGCCGCGCTGGCTGGCAAAACGCGGTGTCTCTTCACTGATCGTCGATCAGCCGGGAACCGGAGAGGCGTTACGTTTGCAGGGCCTGCATGCTCGCTACGACACCGAACATTGGGCGAGCAAAGTCGTGGACTGGCTTGAAACTCGTGCCGATGTCGATCCAAAGCGGATCGGTATGGAGGGTGTTTCTCTGGGAGGCTACTACTGCCCGCGTGCGGTCGCCTTCGAGCCGCGTTTTGCCTGTGGCGTTGTGTGGGGTGCCAATCATGACTGGCGTGATGTGCAGAAAAAGCGCATGGCCAAAGAGGGTGACTTCCCGGTGCCGCACTATTGGAATCATGTCCGCTGGGTTTGGGGTGCCAAGGATATGGACGAGTTCATGGCGATTGCCGAAAACGTCCACCTGGATGGCGTACTGGACCGGATCAAGGTTCCCTTCCTGGTCACCCATGGCGAGAAAGATTCCCAAATTCCGCTGCACTGGGCGCAGCGCACCTATGACCAACTCATCAACAGTCCGAAACGGGAACTGAAAATCTTCACCGAGCGCGAGGGAGGCGTGCAGCACTCCAGCTTTGATAACTCAGCAAACGCGGGTGCTTATATCGCCGACTGGGTAGCCGAAACCCTCGGCGGTCGCACGGCATGAATACATAGGAATCAGGAGAGATAACAATGAAAATTGTAGGTTTGGACGCCGTTGTTTTTGGTGTCGATGATGTGGCCGGTTGCGCCGAGTATCTAACGGATTATGGCTTGATCCCTGTTGCTGCCACCGAGAAAGGTGGTCGCTTCGAGGCGCTGGATGGTACATCCGTCATCATCGCTCACGCCTCTGACGAACGTCTGCCCAAGGCGATGGAAACCGGCAGCATGCTGCGCAAAACCGTCATGGGTGTCGCTGATGAGACAACTTTGAAGGCGATCGCGGATGAGTTGTCCAAAGACCGTGACGTCCGTTACCTGGAGGATGGCTCTATCGAGTCCGTGGATGACTCAGGCTTCGTGCTGGGTTTTCAGGTCACTGTGCGCCGATCCGTGGAAAAGATGGGTGAGCTTGCCAATGTGCCTGGGGCACCCCTACAGCGCGCCGTAAACCAGTTGGGCGTCAACGACGACGCGGGTCAGATCCATCCCCGCACACTCTCGCATATCGTTTACTTCGTTCCGGATGTGGCAAAGGCAGAGGCGTTCTATGTGGAGCGACTCGGGTTCCGTTGTACCGACCGGTTCGAAGGTGTCGGCCCGTTTATCCAGCCGGCAGGAACACTGGATCACCACACTCACTTTCTGATCGGTGCACCGCCCCACATGAAGGGTGTAGAGCACTTCACCTTCCATTTTGGCGGTCCCACCGAGGTGTTGCAGAACGGTTCGCGGTTCGTGGAGAAAGGCTATCAACCCTTCTGGGGGCCGGGTCGCCATATCTTCGGTTCCAACTGGTTCTGGTATTTCAACAGCCCGTTCGGTTGCCATATGGAGATGGACGCCGACATGGACCTGCACGATGCCAACTGGGTACCCCGTGTGTCGAGCCTCGGTGCCGATAGCTCCCAGACCTTCCTGTTGGGTTACCGCAAAAAATGGGCGCCGGGTCCCGATTCGACAGCGAAGGGTGATTACGCCTGACGCAATAGTCCGACCTTAATGATGAAAACCCAACGCGGAGCGCTCCCAGGGGGCGCTCCGGTGACAATAAACATAACAACGGGAGAGGCACGATGCTGTTTGGTTGCCTGAAACTCAGTCGCATTGTGGGCTCGAGCCTCAAGCCGGCGCAAACTGCCGGAGGCGTGCAGTCATGGCTATGAACTTTGGTACGCGTGGTTGCATAGCACTCATGGTGGCCCATTGCGCAGGGATGCTGGATCTGGTTGCACTACCGGTTTGGATCGGCACCTTGATTCAGCATTACGGACTGGACCCTCAACAGAGCGGCAGTCTCGTGACACTGTTCCTGCTGGGCGCGGTGATCGCCAGTGTAACGCTGGCGCCGCGATTCTACCGCCTGCCCACAAAAGCGGTCGCCAGCCTTGGCTTCCTCCTGGTTGGTGTCTGTTTTGCGCTGGTCTCCAGAACTCAAAGCTTTCTGCTAATGGGCATCTTGCATGGAATAGCCGGACTCTGCGTCGGTGCTGCCCTGAGCGTGACCCATGGAACGATCGCCCGGAGCGGGCACCCCCATCGGTTGTTTTCCATTGTCGGTTTCGCGTTGGGCATCTTTTCGGTGATCTTCCTCGGGGCAACGCCCGGTCTGATCGAGGCAAAAGGCGGGGCGGCTCTCTTCGTCGTATTTGCCATCATCATGATGCTGGCGGCTGCTGTATCGGCTTTCACATTCCCGGTTGTTGGGCAATCGCCAAAGAGCGC
Source organism: Marinobacterium lacunae (assembly GCF_000705555.1). GTDB lineage: Bacteria > Pseudomonadota > Gammaproteobacteria > Pseudomonadales > Balneatricaceae > Marinobacterium_D > Marinobacterium_D lacunae. The sequence goes on along the minus strand of NZ_JMQN01000040.1, from coordinate 98,328 downwards.
CGGTCGGACCGAGCATTCATCCGCCCCGAACGCTGAGCGTCTACCTGAAGCCGTTTGGTTCGGCATCCTGGGCATCAGCTTGATGGCGCTGGTTCAAGCGATGACGTTCAGTTTTCTCGAGCGTGTTGGCCATCAACGGGAGTTTGGGATTGAAGCGATCACCGGCGTTTTGGTCGCGCTCGGACTCGTCAATCTGTTCCCGGCGGCGTTGGCAGGGGTGCTGGAGAAGCGGATACCGGCACAGGTTGTGATGGTGGCTGGTCCGGTAGTCCAGGCTATGCTGGCGTTTACTATCGTCAGTTCAACCGCATTCTATGGCTATGCCGCTGCCGCTTCGTTCTTCGCTGCGGTGATGATCTTTACCCACACCTTTGTATTCGGTGCGCTTGCCAGGCTCGACAGATCCGGTCGTGCGATGGCGGCCACTCCCGCCATGTTGATGACCGGCGCTGCCGTGGGTCCGCTGCTGGGGGGGACGCTGGCCAAGAGTTTTGGCTACGAGAGCCTTGGCCTGGCCGCATTGCTATTCGGGACATTGGCAACCCTGAGCTTTCTATTCACCCGTCTGAGCGATAGCAAGGCGCCGGTTAAGGAGGGCGTGGCATGAAATTTCCAACGAGGCTGTGCATGAATCAACCCATCAAGCGGGCACTCAGGACTAGCCTGATCGCAGGCGCGCTAGCGCTTACCGGAATGAATACCTGCCTCTATGCCGCGCCGGTGACCGATGCACTGGATCGACCTGCCGTGGTGACAGAACGCGGTGCCCATTCAGTGCTGCTGGGCGGCGCGATGGCCGGAAAGCGGATCGTAGTGGTTGGCGAGCGGGGATTGATTCTGTTTTCCGATGATAAGGGTATGCATTGGCAGCAGGGCAGAGTTCCTGTCAGTGTCACGCTCACCGCGGTGCGGTTTGCCAACGACACGACAGGCTACGCGATTGGCCATGCCGGAACAGTACTGAAATCGACCGATGCAGGTGAGTCTTGGCAAAAACTGCTGGATGGTAAGCAGGTGGCTCAGATGGCACTTGAACAGGCCAAAGCCGGCGGCGAAGAGACGGCGATCCTGATGGCTGAGCGGCTGGTTGCCGATGGCCCTGACAAGCCGATGCTGGATCTGCTGGTGGACGGGCCTGATGACCTGTCTGTTGTCGGTGCCTATGGGGTCGCATTACGTAGCGAAGATGGCGGTGAGACCTGGCACTCCTGGCAGGATCGTCTGGGTAATGATTTCGGCATGCATCAGTATGCGATTCGCCGTAACGGGGGGCGTGTACTGATAGCCGGAGAGCAAGGGCTGATCCGCTTGTCACTGGATGGCGGGCGTCTGTTCAAAGAGCTCGAACCACCCTACGAGGGTAGCTATTTTGCCGCCGAGCTGCTCGGCAGCGACGAAATCCTTCTGGCTGGGCTACGTGGCAACGTCTGGCACTCCAGCGATAACGGCTCGACCTGGCAACAGCTGGATACCCCCGTCGACGCCTCGATCACCGCTGTGCTGGCGCGGCCTGACGGATCTGTGCTGATGGTTAATCAGGCCGGAATGGTAATGGAGGTGCGTAACGGCGCGCTCGTTCGCTTGCCTGTGCCTCCCATGCCGCCGCTTACCAATATCCTCGCGACCGATACCGGAGAGCTGCTTGCACTTAGCGTGCAGGGCGTTTTCAAGGTCGATCTAGGAGATAAAAAGTGAAGTATACCGCCCCTCCCTCCGTATCCAGTCTGGAGCCGTTCGATCCGAGTTCGGGATCCATTATCGAGCGGCTGCTATTCAATAACCGGCTTCTGGTTGTCCTGCTTTGCGCAGTTATCACGGCGGTTCTGGGATGGCAGGCCTTGAAACTGGAACTCAACGCCAGCTTTGAAAAGACGTTGCCGGGTAGCCAGCCCTATATCCTGAATTACCTTCAGTACCAGAGTGAGCTGACTGGCCTCGGCAATGCCGTGCGAGTGGCGGTGGAAAACCCGGACGGTTCCCTGTACGACGCCGATTATATGGAAACGCTGCGCCAACTCAGCGACGAGCTGTTCCTGTTGCCGGGGGTTGACCGTGTTCAGATGAAATCGTTGTGGACCCCCAGTACCCGCTGGATCGGCGTGACCGAAGAGGGGCTGGAAGGGGGCCCTGTGATCCCGGACGGTTACGATGGTTCTCCGCAGAGTCTGCAACAGCTGGGTGCCAACATCGCCCGCTCGGGGGAGATCGGGCAACTGGTAGCGGTGGACGGTAATTCAAGCATTATCTACCTCCCACTGCTGGATACCGATGCCGATGGCAACTCGCTGGACTATGCAGTCTTTGCCGACAAGCTGGAACAGTTGCGAGGGAAGTATGAAGCCCAGGGTGTTGCGATCCATATTACCGGCTTCGCCAAGCTCATCGGTGACCTGATCGACGGGGTTCGGTCGGTGCTCACATTCTTTGCCATGGCTGTTGTCATCGCTACTGCTACCGTATTCTGGTTTACCCGCTGCGTGCGCTCCACACTGCTGGTTGTGTTTGCCTCGTTGACCGCCGTTATCTGGCAGCTTGGTCTGTTACCGACACTGGGGTATGTGCTGGATCCCTATTCGATCCTGGTGCCATTCCTGGTCTTCGCCATCGGCATGAGCCACGGTGCGCAAAAGATGAACGGCATCATGCAGGATGTAGGGCGCGGCTTTGACAAGCTGGTGGCCGCTCGCTTTACCTTCCGTCGACTGTTTCTTGCAGGGCTGACAGCACTGCTGGCTGACGCGGTCGGTTTCGCTGTGCTGCTGGTGATCGATATCCAGGTGATCCGCGAGCTGGCCATTGCGGCATCGATCGGCGTGGCGGTGCTGATCTTCACCAACCTGATCTTACTTCCGATCCTGCTCTCCTATGTCGGAGTTAGCGATGAGGCAGCCAAACGCAGTATCGCCGGCGAGTCCAGCACTGATAAAACCACCCGCGAACAGGCGCTGTGGAATCTGCTCGACCGCTTCACCGGACGCCGTTGGGCGACGGCGGCTATTCTCGGTGGTGCTGTCCTGGCGGTAGCAGGCTTTGCCGTCAGTACCCAACTGAAGATAGGCGATCTGGATCAGGGCGCGCCCGAGCTGCGCTCGGATAGCCGTTACAACCGTGACGTGGCGTTCATGAACCAGCACTACGGCGCCTCCAGTGATGTCTTGGCGGTGATGATCAAAACCCCGGCGAATGCCTGCTCCCGATACGAGACACTGAACAAGGTCGATGCGCTGGAGTGGCAGTTACGCCAGCTACCCGGTGTTGAGTCCACCAATTCACTATCACTGCTGTCACGGCGAGTCCTGTCGGGACTGAATGAGGGCAATCCGAAATGGTATGAGTTCCTGCCCAATCAAAGCATGCTCAACTACATTACCGCCGGAGCCCCGCGTGGACTTTATAACAACGGCTGCGATCTGCTGACGCTGTATGTCTACCTGAGCGATCACAAGGCGGATACCCTGACTCAAGTCGTCGATTACGTGGAGATGTTTGCCGCGAATAACGATACCGACGATGTGAAGTTCATGCTCGCAGCAGGCAGCGCCGGTATTCAGGCCGCCACCAATATCGCGGTCAAAGAGGCGTGGCGCGACATGCTGTTCCTGGTCTATGGCGCGGTGATCCTGCTCTCCTTCATCACCTTCCGGTCCTGGCGCGCTGTGGTGGTTGCAATACTCCCATTGATGCTGACCTCGGTTCTGGCCGAGGCACTGATGGTGGCGCTCGGCATGGGCGTCAAGGTGGCGACACTGCCGGTCATCGCGTTGGGTGTGGGGATCGGTATCGACTACGCACTCTACATTCTTTCGGTGACTCAGGCGCAACTGCGCCAGGGCGCAACCCTGTCGGAGGCTTATCTGCGGGCGCTGCGGTTCACCGGAAAGGTGGTCATGCTCACCGGCGTGACACTGGCGGTCGGTGTCGTGACCTGGGTTGCCAGTCCAATCAAATTCCAGGCCGATATGGGGTTGCTGCTGGCGTTCATGTTCCTGTGGAACATGCTAGGGGCGTTGGTATTGCTACCGGCCTTGGCTCACTTCCTGATGAAACCCGACAAAGCGGAAGCAAACATCAATGCTGCGCTGGAAACATTGGGACAGAAGCGTACGAAGCCGATCTCCTCAACCTCATCGAACCAGTACGGGAGCTGACATGTACCAGCATCTACTTGTACCCATAGATGGATCGGCGCTTTCCGACGCAATGGTGGAACAAGCGATCACCTTTGCTCGCAGCCTCAATGCACGTGTGACCTTTTTCCATGCCCGTCCCGATTTTGGCGCAAGCTCCGATGGCGCTTTGCTCGAGGCGATGGCGCCGGACGCATTTTCCGTGGCGGCCAGGGGGAACTCGAACGGGATTACCTCCAGAGCCGAGGCTGCCTCCTTTGCCGCAGGAGTTTCGGCCTCATCACTTATCAAAACCAGTGATCATCCCGAACGGACAATTCTCGCTGCGGCCAAGGAGTTGGGTTGCGACCTGATTTTCATGGCGTCACATGGCCACCGAGGGTTGAAGGGGGTATTACACGGATCTGTCACGCGCAAGGTACTACAGGACACCACCTTGCCCGTGCTGGTGGCGCAGGTCGAAAGCAATCTGCGAGCGGACGACGAGACGCGCGCGATCGCGGTTATAAAAAGAGAGCATCGTTCGTTGGCCGCGGTCATTCGCGGGCTCCAGCATCTGATCGCCGAAGCCCATCGAGTTGAGGCCCATCCGGACTTCGCATTGCTGGATGCGATGCTCCTCTATATCGAACGTTTTCCCGAGACCCTGCATCACCCCAAAGAGGATCGTTATCTTTTCGCCGCTCTGCGTGAGCGCACAGAGGTGTGCGATGCCGTGCTGGAGGAGCTGGAGCATCAACATAAGCTCGGTGCGAGCTACTTATCGGATATCCACGCGGCTCTGAATCTGTGCAAGTCCGGCATCAATGGATCTATCGCTCGACTGTCCGTTGAAGTGGAGAAGTTTGCTCAGATGCAGTGGCAGCACATGAAGAGCGAAGAGGAGCAGGTGTTGCCGGCTGCACGGCAATACCTGTTGCCTTCGGACTGGGCGGCGATGGCGCAAGCCTTTGAAGCCAATAAGGATCCTCGCTTCGACGCCGATACCGATGCCGCGTTCAAGCAACTTTTTAGCCGCCTGATGAACCTGGCGGAAAGCGCAGCGCAGGGATAAGGGGGAGAGGATGGAGACCCTGACCAGGCTGATCCCGTTGTGTCGATCCGAGGATGTGCCTGAAGGCGAATCTCGCGGTTTCGATCCGCATGGAGAGGGGAGGGATTCTGTGTTTCTGGTTCGCAGCGACGGGCGGCTTTATGGCTGGCTGAACGCTTGCCCCCATGTGGCCGGAGCCCCCATGGCATGGCGCAAAGATCGGTATCTGAACAGTCAAGGCACGCATATCACCTGCTATGCACATGGTGCGCTGTTCGAGATAGCTACAGGGGTGTGCATACAGGGCCCCTGTCCGGGTAAACGGCTTCAAGAACTGACGGTACACGAAGATACAGAGGGCACCGTGATGTTCGAGTCACGGTGTAGCTGAAATATAAGGAGAAAAAACATGACGGCGGTTAATAAAGTACTTGTGATTGGCGGCGGGTTTTCCGGGATGTCTGCGGCGATAGAGCTGAGAAAAGGCGGGATAGAGGTCGATTTGGTCGAGATCGATCCTGATTGGTGTCCGCTCGGTGCCGGTATCACGATCAACGGCGCCACACTGCGGGCGCTGGAATCGCTCGGGCTATACCAGCGTTTCCTGGATGAAGGCTTCGTCTCCGACGGTGTCGATATCTGTATGGCCGATGGTAAACACTTTGCCACACTGCCGACACCGAAACCGGTCGGTTCGGATGTGTCAGGTGGCGGTGGCATTATGCGCCCGGCCCTGGCGCGTATGCTGGCGGATGCCACCCGTGGCGCCGGCGTTTCGGTGCGGTTGGGATGCACCTTCGAAAAGGTCGAATTGGCCGATGATTCCGTGTCGGTCAGTTTTACCGATGGTACCCAGGGTCGCTACGATCTGGTCATAGGGGCCGACGGTGTGCACTCCAAACTACGGGCGGAATTTTTCCCGGAAGTGAAGGAGCCCGAGTATATCGGTCAGGGCGTCTGGCGCGCCGTGATGCCGCGTCCAGAGGGATTGGAGCGTCCCCGCATGTGGCTTGGGAAACACCTCAAACTGGGTATCAACCCGGTCTCTAAAACCCATATGTACATGTTTATCACCGAGGACCGCCCGACCAAGGAGCATATCGATCCCGAAACCTGGCCTCAGGTATTCAGCGATCTGATGACCCACTTTGACGACCCCATGGTGAGGTCGCTCATCCCTCATGCACTGAAGCAAGAGGCCAATATCGATTATCGCCCGCTGGCCAACCTGCTCGTACCCCAACCCTGGAACCGCGGCCGCCTGGTCATGATCGGCGATACCGTCGCCGCGACCACTCCGCATCTGGCATCGGGTGCCGGTATCGGTATCGAGAGCGGCATCGTGCTCGCCCAGGAACTGGCCGCCAATGATGATCTTCAGACAGCGCTGGATAACTTCCATGCCCGCCGCTGGGAGCGTTGCCGAATGGTGGTGAAGAACTCCGAGCGTTTGTGTTTGATCGAGATTGCCGGCGGCGATAAGGCGGAGCACGCCCAGATCATGCGTGAGTCGAAGGAGGCTCTGACTCAGCCGATCTGATAGCCGGGCGCCTGATTCTTCGAACGGGCGCCTTATCCACTTCCGGTTCAGGACCTAACTGATGATTACGAAAGCCAAGCGGCGCTTTGTAGACCTGTCGATCTACCTCGAAAACGATGTGCTGTCGGACCCGCCTCCGCTGGCGCCGAAAATTACCTATCAGACCCATCAGGATACGTTACCCGAGTTCATGGCGATGATCCCGGGTACCGAAGCGGCTGATTACCCCGACGGTGAGGCGGCTGCCGCCGAGTGGGTCACCTGTACCACCCATAACGGCACCCACCTGGATGCGCCATACCATTTTCACTCCACCCAGGATGCGGCGCTGGGTGAGCGCAAGCCGTCGATGACCATAGATCAGGTGCCGTTGGCGTGGTGTTTCCAGCCCGGTGTAAAACTGGATTTCCGCCATTTCCCGGATGGTTATGTAGCCACGGCAGCTGACGTTGAGGCGGAGCTGAAACGGATCGGTTACGAGTTACAGCCGCTGGATATCGTGTTGGTCAATACGCGTGCCGGTAGCCGATACGGATACTCGGATTATGTGTCCGCCGGCTGTGGTATGGGGTATGAAGCGACCATGTATCTGCTTCAGCGTGGTGTCCGTCTCACCGGTACCGATGCCTGGAGTTGGGACGCGCCATTCTCCTATACAGCGGAAAAGATCGCCCAGACGGGAGACAAAAGCCTGATCTGGGAAGGGCATAAGGCCGGCCGGGATATCGGTTACTGCCACCTGGAAAAACTCCACAACCTGGAGGCATTACCCGATTCGGGATTCATGATTAGCTGTTTTCCGCACAAGATTCGCGGAGCGTCGGCAGGCTGGACCCGCGCAGTAGCGATCTTCGAGAACGAATAACAACAAGAGCCCCTATCAAGCATGACGAACATAGCGATATTTAGATCCACTAGACGCCTTATCGCGCCGCTGGCGCTATCGGGCTGTACTCTGTTTGCCGCCGTCGCCGGCGCGGATCAGTCAAATGTGGCCGACAGTCGTCCCAACATTCTGGTAATCGTGGCGGATGACCTTGGATACTCTGACCTGAGTGCCTTCGGTAGCGAGATCCAGACCCCTAATATCGATGCACTGGCCAGTAGTGGCCGTATTCTGACCAACTTCCATACGGCTGCGGTGTGTTCGCCGACCCGGGCCAGTCTGTTGTCCGGCGTGGATCACCACTTGGCCGGGCTGGGTAATATGGCTGAAGTCGTGGGGCTGAATATCGTCCAGAACAAACCGTTCAATGCGCCTTGGGGCCGTTCCAACACGTACGACTTCGATAACATCCCTGAGGGGTATCAAGGCTATTTGAGCCCCAAAGCGTTATCAATGGCGGAGTTACTGCGCGATGGTGGCTATCACACCTACATGGTGGGTAAATGGCATCTTGCTTATGAGACCACAGCGCCCACTGATGAGCGCAAAAGCTGGTTCAAGATCAAGCCGGAAGCGCTGCCTTACGCCCGTGGCTTCGAGCAGTCGTTTTCGCTGATAAATGGCGGTGCTGCACATTTCGCTCCCGCGAATCCTCCTACACCGCTCGATTTGGTCATGTACGCGGAAAATGAGCGCGTCTTTCCGTCAAAGCAGCTCCCGGCAAATTTCTTTTCGACCGAAGCCTACACCGACAAGTTGATCGGCTACATCGACGCCAATCGAAATGATGGCAAACCGTTCTTTGCCTACGCCGCATACACCGCTCCGCACTGGCCGTTACAAGCACCGGCCGAAGATATTGCCCAACACAAGGGCGAGTATGACGCCGGATATGCAGCAATCAGAGAGGCGCGAGTGGCACGGATGAAGGCGCTCGGCCTTATTCCCCAGGCAATGCAGCCCAGTGCGGGTGTGCCAGGGCCGTCGGAAGGGGGCACAGGTCCGAAACGCTGGCACGAACTCAGCGATGAGGAAAAATCCAAAGAGGCGCGGTTGATGGAAATCTACGCCGCCATGGTCACCAATCTGGATCGGCATGTCGGGCGCCTGATCGATCATCTGAAGCAGATCGGCGAATATGACAATACCTTGATCATGTTCATGTCCGATAACGGTGCCGAAGGTGCGGATGCCTTCATTCTGCCGATTCCGGGAACCCAAGTGGATAACAGTTTCGACAACCTCGGGCACCCGGGTTCCGCGGTGGCGTACGGTGCCCGCTGGGCCGAAGTCAGTGCCGCCCCGTTCCGCCTGTTCAAAGGCTTCACCGGCGCGGAGGGCGGTACCTCTGCTCCTCTTATTGTACGGCTTCCGCAGCAGGAGAGCGGCCGGCCCACCAGCGATGCACGACTGCACGTTACCGATATTCTGCCCACACTGCTGGATATCGCAGGTATCGCGAACCCGGGCAGCGTGTACAACGGCCGCACCGTGCATCCCATCGAAGGAGTTTCGCTGTTGTCCGCGCTGCGTCAGCCGGAAGCGTTTGCGGCGGTTCGGTCGAAGGACGACGTGATTGCCGATGAGCTTATGGGCGCCAGCTACGTGGTTAAGGGACCCTGGAAACTCAGTCAGCAGCCCTCGCTGGAACTGCGTCCAGTAATGCGCGATGAGGTGCCCTTCAAACTGTTCAATATCGAACAGGATCGCGGCGAGACAACCGATCTGTCCCGGCAATATCCCGATACCCTGTCTGAATTGCTGAAGGAACGGGGTGCTTATATCGACAGGGCGGGCGTTGTTGAGCAAGCCCAATCCTACAGTGGGCGGTGAGGTCATGTCATGACCAAGGGCTATTGGACAACCGGCATTTTGGCTGCACTCAGTGTGGCGACGGGTTTTCTGATCAGCGATGGCGTAATGGGTAACGTGTCGGCGGGGGGCTCACACTCCTCGGACACAGTGCTCAGTTGTGATGCTGTTGACGGTGTGCCCGAGGGGTTCGGCAAGGATCCTCATGCCGGTATGAAGAGGATACCAGCAGGGGTATTCACGCCCGGTACCCATAGTGGTTACCCGGATGAACAGCCTGCGGGGGCGGTTCAGGTTGATGCGTTCTGGATCGATCGCACTGAAGTGACCAATGCTCAGTTTGCCGCATTCGTGAGTGCTACAGGCTATGTGACCGAAGCCGAGCGCGACGGGGGCGCCGTGGTATTCAGAGCTCCGCCACAGGACAAGCCGCTTGAGTACAACGGTTGGTGGCACTACCGCGAGGGTGCAGATTGGCGTCACCCCGAGGGGCCTGACAGTGATCTTGAGGGCCGCAAGAATCATCCGGTCGTCAACGTCACCCTGGCAGATGCCAAGGCGTACGCGGACTGGCTTGGCAGGACGTTACCGACCGAATCCCAGTGGGAGTGGGCGGCGCTGGGTGGCGGTGATCCGGAGTTGCTTGAACGAGAGCCTAAAGACGCAGCCGGCCAGGTCACCGCGAACTACTGGCAGGGCGTTTTCCCCTTCATGAATACCGAAGATGACGGTTTTGTCAGCCGCGCACCGGTAGGCTGCTTTCCCGCCAACGGTTATGGCCTGTACGACATGATCGGCAATGTCTGGGAGTGGACCGTAGATCCCTACAGGGGGCCACGTCAGGAGCATGGCCTTGGTCAGCCGGAGGCTCTGATTGCCGGACCCGAGCAGGATCTGGATCCCCGCGTGATCAAGGGCGGCTCCTTTCTCTGTGCAACCGATTTCTGCGTCCGTTACCGGGCCGCGGCCCGCCATCCCCAGGATGCTGATCTGGGGGTTACCCATCTGGGTTTCAGAACCGTTTTAGCGAGTACTGAGAATTGAAACCAGGAGTAGATGTAATGAGCTTTCCAGAGATACACCGTGTAGTGACCGGCCATGACAGCGAAGGCAGGGCGATCATTACCAGTAACGGGCCTTTGCCGAAAGTGGTCGAAATAGAGGCGATTCCAGGGACTGTTTTCCACGAGGTCTGGAGTACCGAATCGACGCCGGTCATTATCGATAACGGTGCCGATCCCACGCTGGGTGATCTTATGCTGCCGCCGCCCAAACAGGGTACCCGTATCCGTTTTGTCGATATCCCGCCCGATACGGAAGAGTTCCTGGCGCATGGGGCGGACAACATGAAAGGTGCCTTTTCACAGATCGGTGATGAAAAGGCATCCACCGTGAAAGCGGATTCTCCCCATCCGCTGATGCATCGCACCGAATCGGTAGATTACGGCGTAGTGATCGAAGGTGAAATGACGTTGGTGCTGGACGATTCCGACGTGCTGCTTCGTGAAGGTAGCGTTGTGGTCCAGCGCGGAACCAATCATGCCTGGGCGAACCGTTCCGGCAAGATGTGTCGCATGTTGTTCATCCTCATTGATGGCGAGTATGAGCCGGCGCTGGCATCGGCGCTGGCGGCACGCGGGGCCTAACGCTATGGAACGGAGCAATCTGTTCAGCCTTGCAGGCAAGGTCGCGCTGATAACCGGTGCCACCGGAGGCCTCGGTAGCGCAATCGTTTCCGCCATGGCGGAGGCCGGAGCCAGCCTGCTTGTATCCGACCATGACCTGGAGCGTTGTAACGCAACTGTAGAGCGCCTGCAGCAAGCGGGTTACCCGGCAGCTGCGCTGTCTTGCGATCTGTCTGATCCGGACAGTACACGTGCACTGGCGAGCCGGGCCGAAGCGGTCTGGGGGCGAGTCGATATTCTGGTCTGTAACGCCGGCGTTCAGGGGCCGGCAGGCCCGTTGGGCGAAACCACATCAGCGGACTGGGATCAGGTCATGGGGATCAATCTTCGAAGTGCACTGCTACTGACCTCCGCCGTAGTGCCTGGAATGGCGAGCCGAGGCGGCGGTTCGGTGATCCTGATGTCGAGCATCGCCGGTTTACGCGGCAACAAGGCGATTGGACTCTATGGCCTGGCCAAGGCAGGGCTCGCGCAGTTGGCCCGTAATTTGGCGGTGGAATGGGGGCCCAACAATATCCGCGTCAATGCCATCTCCCCAGGCCTTATTCGAACGCCTTTGGCCGCTGAGCTGCTTGAAAACGCCAGCTTCATGGAACGCCGTCTCGCGATGACGCCGCTTCGTCGTGTTGGTGAGCCACATGAGATAGCGGGCGTCGGAGTGATGTTGGCCAGCGCCGCCGGCGCATTCATTACCGGACAAAATCTGGTGGTCGACGGCGGCACGCTGATCAGTGATGGCGGCTAATTGGGACACTCTACCGAAATCTGTTTTCCCGTTAATGACTAGGGACCAATAAAAATGAAACTAGCGACTTTGAAAAACGGCGACCTGGACGGACGCTTGATTGTGGTATCGACCGATCTTCGCCATGCCGTGGATGCAAGCCCGATCGCACCGACATTGCTGCTAGCGTTGCAGCAATGGCGCGAGGTGGAAGCACCACTCAATACGCTTTACCAACGGCTCAATCGGGGCGAGCTTTCCAACGCATTTGCGTTTGATCCCGGCCAGTGTGGTGCGCCGTTGCCGCGCAGCCCTCAGTGGCTGGATGCCTCCGCGTTCCTGAACCATGGACACCTGATGGAACGTGCGTTCAATACCGATCCTATCCCGGACTTCGACACGATCCCGGTGATGTATCAGGGCGCAAGCGACGATTTCTATGGCCCCCATGACGACATACCGATGCCCAGCGAACTGGACGGCATCGACTTTGAGGGTGAGTTCGGCGTCGTACTCGACTCGGTGCCGATGTCAGTGACATCCGAGGGAGCCCTTAAGCGCGTGCGCCTGCTGGTCCAGATCAATGATTGGAGCTTGCGTGCGCTGGGACCCCGTGAAATGAAGACCGGATTCGGCTTTCTCCAGGCCAAACCTTCGAGCAGCTTTGCACCGGTAGCGGTTACACCCGACGAACTGGGCGACGCCTGGGCGGATGGTCGGGTGAAGCTGAGTCTTCACGTGGAGTGGAACGGCGAGCGTTTCGGGTCACCCAATGGTAGGGAGATGAATTTCTCGTTCGGTGAGTTGATCGCCCATGCGGCCAGAACACGAAAACTCAGCGCCGGCACCGTGCTGGGGTCCGGCACCGTATCCAATGAATCCCGAGCTGCAGGCTCTGCGTGTATCGCGGAACGCAGAGTTATAGAGAAGCTCGACCTGGGTGAAATTCGTACGGGATTTATGAAGTTTGGTGATTCTGTGCGCATGCAGGCGAAATTCGACGATGGTCGGGATGGTCCCTTTGGCGTGATCGATCAGCGTGTCGTTAAAGCCAACGGATAGGAGGTGGCGAATGCATGTGGTCATCACGGGTGCCAACGGTTTCGTCGGACAGGCCTTGGCGCGAGAGATCCAACAATGTCGCAGGTTAGGTGAGCGCTCCGTAACGAGGTTGACGCTATTGGATCTCAACTTTGAGGATATGGCACCCGTACCCGATTTCGTTTACCGGCATGCAGGTGACCTTGCCGACGACGCCTGGGTTCGATCGGTGCTGGCAAACTCTCCGATAGATGTCATGTTTCATCTCGCCAGTGTTCCCGGCGGTACGGCGGAAAAGCATTATGCTTTGGCGCGTGCAGTGAATCTCAATGCGACGCTGACGCTGCTGGAACTTTGCAAGGAACAGGCAGAATCCGGCTCCAATGCGGCCAAATTCGTATTTGCGAGCAGCATTGCCGTATTCGGTGAGTTTCCTTCACAGGTAACCGATGAAACACCGCTTCGTCCACAGATGACCTACGGCGCGCAGAAAGTGATTGGCGAGGTGTTGGTGGAAGACTTCAGTCGTCGGGGCTGGGTCGATGGCTGCTCGCTCCGCTTGCCCGGGGTGCTGGCGAGACCGGCCGGGCCTGCGGGACAACTATCGGCGTTTATGAGCGATATCATTCGTGAGTTATCGGCCGGTCGTCCTTTTGTCTGTCCGACATCACCGGGAGCCACGACCTGGGCGTCCTCTTTACCCTGTGTGGTCGAGAACCTGTTACATGCTGCAGTTGCCGGCTTAAATGGAGCAGCGGGTCCGCGCACTTTTACGCTGCCGACGCTGCGCTTTTCCATGGCCGAACTGGTTGATGCGATTTCCGAAGAATACGGCGTAGATGCTCAGCCCTTGGTGACCTGGCAACCGGTGGAACTCATCGAAAAACTGTTTGGCGGTTATCCTCCTTTGGAAACGCCATCGGCGGATGCGGCCGGGTTCGTTCATGACGGTGACCTCAACGCGTTGGTATCACGTGCGTTGGCAGCAAGTACGAGTGCAAATAGCCCTTGATCGTCGTTGCCGATTACCCAACACCCAACACAATAATAATGAAGGTGGAACTAGAATCATGAAATTCCTCGGCCGCTACTCGATTGGCACAAAGTTGCTTGTCACACCTGCTCTCGTAACCGCGTTGCTTATATTGGTCGCGGCCGCAGCCTACTACGGTCTCAAAACCCAGAATGGTGCCTTAAAAAGCATTTATGAAACACGTATACAGCGCTTGCTGACAACCACCTCCGGTATTAACGATGTGCGCTCGATCAATGAAGATCTTTTTTTGTTGCGGGCAGACTTTCAAAGTGCATTTGAAGCTGGAGAAACTTCTTTCGACTATTTGCAGGCGGATGTCGATGCGATAAGGCAGGGCATTTTGATGGCTAGAGAGGCGTTCCAGGCCGCCTCTCAAGAGCCGGGCATTAGTGAAGACGAGCAAGTGGCTTATAACGATATGCTAACGGCGTTGAGCGGGTATGGCGATTCGTTGGAACCCTTTTTTGAGATGGTCGTCGGAGGATCGACGCCCAGGGGCGATGGCCAGTTCACGATGGTATGGAGCTGGTTCGGTAACTTCCTTAGCGCTGCCCGGAGACTTAATGAGATTCAAGAGCGCTATAGCGGGGAGGATTACGAGGCCGCCATACATCTTGCGGACCAAGCCATTACGCTTTTGGCCGGCGCGGTGTGTCTGGCAGTTGTGCTCTCCCTAGCCTGCGCCATCGCTATACGTGCACAGATTGTCGGAGCGGTAAACGCGATCCGTACGGCGGCACACCAGATGCAGTCCGGCGACCTGACCCATCGCGTATCGGTTATCGGTCGGGATGAAGTCGCGCAGAGTGGACACGCGTTCAATCAGTTGGTCGATGGTTTTCAGGCCCTTGTTAAAACCGTGCTCGGTGGGGCCCAAGAGCTTGCCGCCTCGGCCCAAAGCCTTACCGTTGATGCTCACGAAGCCACGCGAGGTGCTGCTCAGCAATCGGAAGCGACTGAAACGGTAGCCGCGACCATGGAGCAGATGAGTAGCAGCATCATCTCTATATCCAATGGTACGGAGCAGGTGCGCGAGAGCGCCGCGAAAAGCTTGCAGGCCACCCTGGCTGGAAGAGAAGCCTTGGAAAAAATGAACGTGGAAGCTGAAGGTGTTCAACGCTCATTTGGGGAGATTCAAGCGTCCGTTGAAGACTTTCTACAAAGAACAGCTGCGATATCGGATCTGACCCGCCAAGTGAAAGAGATTGCCGAGCAGACCAACTTACTCGCGCTGAATGCTGCAATAGAGGCCGCCCGCGCCGGCGAACTGGGTCGAGGTTTTGCGGTTGTAGCAGATGAAGTTCGCAAGCTGGCCGAGCACTCGAGCACCTCTGCCGGCAATATTGAGGAGGTAACGGCGGCGCTGGATGGTCGCTCGAAAGCTGTTTACACATCCTTGCAGTCGGGCCATCGTTCGTTATCCTCGACCCTCGATCAGCTTGATGTGCTGTATCAGACCATGGTGACAGCGGGGGATGCGGTGGAGATTACGACCCGTGAGATCGATGGTATAGCCGCGGCAGTCAAGGAGCAGAGCGAGGGGGGGACGCACATCGCGAGGAAGGTGGATGATATTGCGAAGATGGTGGAGAAGAATGCCGGTTTAGTCGTCGATACAGCCAGTGCAGCGGTTCGGTTGGAACAGTTGGCGGCGAACCTCGAAACCTCCGTTGTCCATTTCCGTATTTAAACCTGCCGTGTGCGACGGACGCTAAGATCTGTAATGGTCAAGTCTTTTAGGCCACCGTCTTTTGAGCATTCCAATAAGCCCACTGTGTCAGGATTGATGGTCCCCTTTGTTACACTCTCTTAATCATCCAGGGGGGGATTTTACCAGGCGCCGACCTCATTTATCACCGCATGGGGCACCTGCGAGATAAACGTGGTGGATACCTACCGTAGGCATCCGGAAAGTGCGCCTGGATATCGCGGGTAGTCATGTCGCTGACATAGAGCGAAATGATGTGATATTAGAGTTCTAACACCAGGCGTTGTGATATCGCCCTAGAGCAACATGGGGTGAACTGATCATTGCGTGCCCGCTCGGCAGTGGTTAGGACGCTATCGCGGTGATCTGGCACGCCTTCCAGGACACGAGTCAGACAAGTACCGCAGACACCTTGCTCACAAGACATTGGCAGTTCTATTCCTTCCTCCAGCAGAACTTCGGCAACTGACTTGTCCTCTGGTATCGTCAAGCAACGCCCACTGCTAGCTAGTTGTATTTCGAAGCCTCTGTTGTTGCTCTGTGACTCTAGTTTGGCAGCGAAATATTCTCGATGCAGACTTTTCTCCGGCCATCCGGCATTTCTTGCTTCTGCCAGAATAAAGTCCATAAATCCTGTGGGCCCACAAACGTAAAGGTGGTCCCCCTCGGAATAATCCGAGAGTGCTTCGCGGACATTCAACTTAACGCCATCATTAGCATCATCGAAATATAAGTTAACATTTTGAGAATAATTTGATGACTGGATACGATCAATGAATGCGGTTCTCGATTGCGAACGGCTACAATAATACATTGTAAACTCGGCTTTAGCTTGGGCGAGTTGTTCAGCCATAGAGAGAATTGGAGTGACTCCTATCCCCCCCTGCAAAAAGCAATGAGCGCTTAGCAGTGTTTTCTAGCATGAACAGGTTTCGCGGTTCGCTGACTTTTAGTATATCGCCCTCTTCGACCTCTAAATGCATAGCTTGTGAGCCACCTCGAGACGATGGATCGAGAAGTACTGCAATTTCATACCTATGATTCTCGTCCGGATGGTTACATAGCGAGTATTGACGAACTAGGCCATTCGGAGTTTGGACGTCAATATGAGCCCCTGCACTGAAAGAGGGTAATGTTCCATCCTGCACAGGAGCTAAAACGAAGCTGTAAACCCATTCAGCTTCGCGGCGTTTGTGAATAACCTTCACTTCAATCATGGGTTGGTTTCCTCATTGGATTCTGCTGGTAATTTCGGAGCTTTAGAAAGGTTGAAATGCTTACAGGGGGCTCAGTTATATCGGAGTTTCCGAAATAGTTTGATGACTGTAAGCGTCGGGCGATAACAACAGGCATATATGAGCCCAGCAGTCTATTTAGACACTGGCAATCATCGGAAGACCCCATGGATCCCCCGATGAAATGTGAAAGATTATTGAGTATCGATTTAGTTTTGCATTACCGCTTTAGGACCGTATGGTTTCTCCTTCTTCGACGATCATCTTGTCCAGCACTCGGCGGGCACGGACCGCGGCGGCATCACTCGCCAGCAGGATAGGCTTCATATCCCAGAACTCGTTATCGCCCATCATCTTCTGCTGGGCTTCAAGCATCGGCAGGTCTTCTGTGCTGAACGGCACATAGAGGCCTGATACCTGCTGCTCGGCGATCGCTACGCCCTGTTCGCCCATCTCTACCGGCATCGGGAACGCGAACCAGTAGTGGGTAGTTGTGTCGGTTTCCGGGCTGAACAGGTGTGGCAGCGGGGTTTCCGTGCCGTCACTGCGCGGTGCTCCGGTCGGAGTGGCTCCGGCGAGCAGAAGCATGTTGGCCGGAGCATCCCAGCGCACGTCGATCCAGCGATCCACTCGGGTGCCATGAGGGATGCCCATCGCCTGGTAGAGAAAGTCGGGCATGATTTCGTTTACCGTTTGCCGGAATGACCAAACGGTATTTTCGTTCTGCTCGATGCTGGTGACCGCTTGGCTTACATGGTCACTGCCCAAGGTGCTGGGGTGCAGAAACTGGATATGCGACAGGTCGAGGATATTATCGGACTCCAGCACATAGTTGGCCTTGGCATGCAGATAGCGTTTGGCCACGTAGAAACGCTCCGGGTCCATGCAGGAGTAGTCAGGTATCAGCGCTTCGTCGGCGGCCTCTTTATCGCCCATCCAGATCCAGATCAGACTGTATTTTTCCACCACAGGGTAGGCTTCGACCTTGGCCGCGCGGGGGATCTTGCCATCGCCATGCGGGTTTTTGGAGCAGGCGCCGCTACCGTTGAACTCAAGGCCGTGGTAGGCGCACTGTACGGCGTTGCCGCAGTGGCGGCCCATGGAAAGCGGCGCGAAACGGTGCGGGCAGCGGTCGTGGATCGCCTGAACCTTGCCGCTATCATCCCGAAAAAACAGCACCGGGGTATTCAGGAGGGTGCGTGTAAACAGGCCTTCATTGGGTACTTCGTTATCCCATGCGGCGACGTACCATATGTTTTTTAGAAACGGCATCTTACTAGTATCCTCATCTACCGGTGTTATTCTTTTAATGTAAGCAGTGCTTACTTTAGTGCTGTGGGTTCAATTGGTCAAACGGATAAACATGAAAAAAAACGATAACTACCATCACGGAAACCTCCGCCAGGCATTGATCGATGCAGCGTTTGATGTGGTTGTGGAGTTAGGGCGGGACGCAGTCTCACTGCGGGAGCTCGCGAATACTCTCAATGTTTCCCGCGGCGCTCCTTACCGACATTTTCCTGATAAGGACTCACTGCTTGCAGCGGTGGCATCCAAGGGTTTTATCTTAATGAGCGAGACGCTTGAGCCGCTTGAAAGCCGCCTGGGTACTGATCTCTCGGTAACTGAAATCGGAAAGGCTTTTCTTGAGTTTGCCGAGGGTAACCCGCTGTTGTTTCAAGTGATGTTCGATCCTGGTTTGATGTCGCAGGCGGTGCCCGATAGTGAGTTTGGTGAGGCGTTGGAAGCGGTGTACAACCGAGTAAGTGCGTTGGTGAAAAGCCGGTTGCAGATCGAGGATGAGATGCAGCTCAAACAGCAGATGGTGGCCATGTGGTCGACGCTTTATGGTTATGCGCACCTGCGCCATGCTGAGATGCTAAAGCCCTATATGGTGGCGGGAGTCGCTAAGGATGAGATCGAGAAAGCAGTCTTAACTACCGCGTTTTCCTGGACCGGTAAGTCCAGGATTGAGAATTGTGTCTAAGAAACTCGGGTCGATTCATATCTCGGATAAATGGGAAGGGCATAGTTCCGACAACTCATAAACGTACTGCCGGGGTGATACCTGGGTTAGGGTGTTCGGGCATCAAATAGCTGCGACCACTCACGGATAAAACGCTCGCGCTTCATCTCGTCTTGAAACGTCATCACCGGAAGGCCTATCTTGATGGGATGAAATCGTAGTTGTCTTTTTTCACTGATTGCTGCAATCGATGAGGGGCCTGTAGCCTCGGGGCGCAGTGCGATCAAGTTACTTTTGCTGGCGATGATTTGTTGGCCCTCTTTGGACAGCAAAAATCGTATAAAGGTTTGTGCTGCGGCGAAGTTGTCAGTCTGTTTGGGGACCAGCGCGACTCGCGACATGACGAGAGTGTAGTCCTCCGGCATGATGACACCGATGCGGTTGTCTTTGCGTGCACGGGCCAGCGCGTATGAGCCGAGCACGTTATAAGCGAGCGCAAGCTTCCCTTCGCCAAGGTCATCAAGCATGTCGCTCGTACAGCAGTAAGTGTGTGACGATGCACGCGCGAGGCTTTCAAGTATTCGGCCGGATATGCTGGATACGACGGTATCATGGGTGGCAAAGAAGTAACCGGCCCCCGAAAGACGAATGTCATAGCTGCCAACCTTTTCGTAGTACTGCTCAGGGTCGTTACGCAGCGCATCTACGAGTGATTCGTGGCTGGAGGGTAAAGGGGTATCCTTGAACGACGCCTTGTTATAGGCGATGACCACCGGCTCGAATGTGAAGCCAAATGCCTCGTTTCGCCAATGGGACCAATCTGGCAAATCGATCGATTCGGGAATATTGAGTGTTCTGGCGTAGCCGTCGTTTACGAGTTTGACCTGGAGGTCCATGGCCGAACTGAGCACCACATCGGCGCCTTTGATCTTCCCGCTTGTCAAACCGTTATAGAGCGTTGTCGACTCGTATTCGTTGTAGCGAACGTCTATATAGGGGTGGAGGCGTTCGAAGGCCTCGATAATCGGTTTAATGGCTCGGGTATCTGTCGCGCTGTAAATATCAAGGCGCTTGACCGATTTCGATGCTGTGAACTGCTCGAAGCCTTGATCGGAGTCGATCCGACGCTCGGCAGCCAAGAGTGAGGATATCGACAGCAGGCAGACGATGGCCGCTCGAATAGCGATGCTCATATCCTTCTCCGCGGTAACACCAGTTCGACTCTTAATCCGTGGGGCTGCCGGTTGCTAAGGTGGAGCTGTCCTCCGTGTGCTTCGGTTACGGTATTGGCGATTGCGAGCCCAAGTCCGGAGCCCAGGGTGTTTTTTCCGGTTTCGATTCGTTCGAATCGCAAGACTGCACGTTGAAGCATCTCATCCGGAATTCCGGGGCCTTCGTCCTCAACAAAAATACTCACCTGTTCCGCTTCAACGTCGATACCCAATGTTATCGAGTTGTTTTCGGGCCCGTATTTGATCGCATTATCGATCAGGTTGCGTAGGCACTCTCTAAGACTTACAGGGTCTGCGTCGATCGTCAGATCCCTCTGGGTATTGGAATAGTTGAACTCGATACTGGAGTCGGCATGATCGCGCACTTCGGATGTCAGTATGGCGCTGAGTAGGGTGTCCAGCTTTACCGGTTGGAATTGATTGGTATCGCGTCGGTGTGCAACCAGAGCGTGGGTGAGGAGCTGATTGGTCAGTCGGGTCAGCTTGCGGTGCTGGTTTCGTATGAGTGTCAATCGATTCTGAAGCTTGTCCTTGTCATGCTCCATTTCCGCCATATCAAGTTGTGCTTGAACGCTGCTGAGCGCTGTTCGAATTTGATGAGAGGCATCCGCAATGAATACCTGCATCATATCGAGATTGGACTGCAAGCGTGTGCGGTACTGATCGATGGATGCGATTAGCGGTTTGACCTCTTTTATATCGGTATCGGGCAGAGGTCCCATTTCGTCGGCTCTGCGTTCACGCAGAGTGCGTGATAACTGGTTGAGGGGGAACAAGGTTCGGTTTATGCCGAATGCAAGGCTCGCCAAGGCCAGTGTGATAACGAGCACGAGAACGGCGATCTCGCCCAGGAGAATTTCGTTGGACAGGGAATTCCTGGCGATACGGCTCTGCCCGATACGTACCTCTACCCATCCAGATACGCCCGGGTCGTCCAGCCGTTTAGATACTACAACGGCGCGGATCGACTCATTCAGATAATCGGTGTTATAGAAGACAGGCGAGGCGCTCGGCGTATAGCGTTCTGGTGACGGGAAGTCCCGGTAGCCGGTCAAATATTGTTTATCGGGACCGCTGACGACGTAATAGACTTTGTCATCGGGGGCTAGCGAGAGGATATCGAGCGCCGCATACGGCAGGTCCACCTCAACCTGTCCGTTGCGAGATCGAATACGCTCGATGATGGCCAATGCGGATCCAGTCAGCAGGCGATCATACGAGATGTCGGCGGTTCTGTTTGCGTATTGCCATACGCCGGCACTGAGCACCAGCAAAACCCCCAGCATCAGACCGGCCGTCCCCGAAAGCAGCCGCTTTCGTAGCGAATAACGTCCGCTAATCATCCACATGGGCAAGATAGCCGAGTCCGCGAATGGTTTTTATATGCAGCGATGATCCCGCAAGTTTCTTGCGCAGGCGGGTCAGCACCTGTTCGATGGCATTCGGTGTATACGCTTCATCGAAACGGTACAGGCGATCCGCGATCTGTTCTTTGGTCAGCACATGGTCGAGGTTGTTCAGCAGCAGCTCTAAAAGCTGTATCTCGCGGTGGCGAAGATCGATCTGTGCGCCATGCAGGGTGACGGCCGCGGTTGACGCATCGTAGCTCAGGTTGCCGCAGACGATCTGGTTGCTGGCACTGCCGCGCTCGCGACGCAGTAAGGCGCGACAGCGGGCGGCCAGCTCTCTGAAATCGAAAGGCTTGACCATGTAGTCGTCCGCGCCAATATCCAGGGCACTGACCCGATCATCGACTTCGGCTCTGGCGGTCAGAACCAGAACGGGAATCTCGTCGCCTTTAGCGCGAAGCTGTTTCAGCAGTTGAAAGCCGCTCTTGCCTGGCAGGTTGATGTCGAGAATCAACATCTCGAAGCTTTGATAGGCAAGGAGTTTCTCAGCAGACTCAGCCGATTCACACCAGTCCAGCGGGTGGCCAATATGGCCGAAATACTCACTTATGGCATTGGCCAGTTCGGTGTTGTCTTCAATTAGCAGAATGCGCATATCGTGGGTGCAGGTCCGGGATCAAACCTATTCAGTTAATGCGAACCGCCTAAGGATGTCTAGGTCGTGACGAAAAAGTAGGGGAAAGAGTTTTAAATCGCCGCTGTGTCAGGTTCAGGTCAGTTTCAGCATTTACTCTCCACTGACGCCCAATCCCAATGGGTGAACATTACAACAACAAGATGTGGAGTTTAATCGTATGAAGCATACGACGCGTACCCTACTCGTGGCCCTCGGCCTCGCCTCCTCTCTGTCTGCTTTTGCCTTCGAAACCGATAAGCCTGAGTGTATCGCGCCTGCCAAACCTGGCGGTGGCTTTGACCTTACCTGCCGTATCGCCTCTAACGGCTTTGGTGATGCTGGTCTGCTGCCTTCGCCGATGGCGGTCACCTTTATGCCGGGTGGTGTGGGCGCTGTAGCGTACAACCATATCAACTCGAACCGTCGTGATGATGGCGATGCGCTGGTCGCATTCAGCTCGGGCTCACTGTTGAACCTGGCTCAAGGCAAGTGGGGTAAACAGCTGGACGAAAATGACGCGCGTTGGGTCGGTGCGGCCGGTGTCGACTACGGTGCCGTTATCGTCAAGTCCGATGCGCCCTGGAATACGCTCGGCGAATTGGTTGAAGCGATCAAAGCGGACCCGAGCGCATTCGTGCTGGGTGCCGGTGGCGGTGTTGGCAGTCAGGACTGGATGAAAGCCGCCATCCTGATGAAGTCGGCCGGTGTGGATCCCAAGAAGATGCGCTACGTGGCGTATGAAGGCGGCGGTGAAGCCATTGCTGCGCTGATGGGCGGTCACATCAAAGTCTACCCCGGTGATATGGGGGAGATGAAAGGGCAGTTGGAAGCTGGGCGCATGAAGGTGCTGGCGGTCATGTCCGATCACCGACTCGAGGGTGAGTTCAAGGATATCCCGACGGCTGCTGAGCAGGGCTATGATGCCGAGTGGGCGATACTGCGCGGTTATTATCTGGGGCCGGATGTCAGCGACGAAGCCTATGCGTATTGGACCGATACCTTCAATAAGGCTTACGAAAACCCGATCTTCCTGAAAACTGTCGAAGACAAGGGTCTGGTGCCCTACAAGTCGGCTGGTGAAGCCTTTGATGCCGATGTGAAAAAGCGCGTCAATCTAATGCGTGAACTTGCCAAAGAAGCTGGTCTTATTAATTAAGTGAGGCCCGCCGTGTACGATCGCATTTTTGCAGGTGCGCTGTTGTTGCTGTCCGGGCTTATCGCCTGGGCAGCAGCCCAGTTCGATGTGCCTTTCCAGTATGAGCCTTTGGGCCCAAAGGCTTTCCCCTACATTCTGTCGGCCTTGTTAGCGGTTGCAGCCGGTTGGTTGATGATCAGGCCTAGTGCCGATGACTGGAAACCGACCAAAGAGGTGGTCTTGAGGCTTGGTGGCGCGTTGGTGTTGATGTATGGCTACGCCTTCATCTACGAGCCGTTGGGTTTCATTATCGCAACAGCGATTGTCGGTGGCGTCTTCTCATGGCTGTTTGGTGAAAAGCCGATTAAGGCCGGTGTCTACGCCTTGGTCATGAGTGTGGTGTCCTTCTTCCTGCTGACCGATTTGTTGCAATTGAATGTGCCGGTAGGGACCGTTTTCGGAGGCTGACCGATGGAAGTTTTATCTGCTTTAGCGACCGGTTTCTCGGTGGCGTTTACTCCCCTGAACCTGTTTCTTGTATTGTTCGGCTGCTTTACCGGTACGCTAATTGGGTCGCTGCCGGGTATCGGCCCGATCAACGGCGTGGCGATACTCCTGCCACTGGCTTATTCAATTGGCCTTCCCCCGGAGTCGGCCCTGATTTTGTTGGCCGGCGTTTACTACGGGGCTGAATACGGTGGCCGAATCTCCAGCATCTTGTTGAACGTGCCGGGTGATGCCGGTGCGATCATGACGACACTCGACGGCTATCCCATGTCAAAGCGCGGAGAGGGAGGGCGAGCGCTTGCAATCTCGGCGGTGTCATCCTTTGCAGGCAGCATGGGTGCTTTGCTGATGATGGTCATCATGGCGCCGTTGCTGAGTGAGCTTGCGATACGTTTTGGCCCCACCGAATACGTGATGTTGATGGTTTTCGCCTTTACCTGTCTGGCTACCATGGTGGGTAGTCGACCGATTAAAACGCTGATAGGTACGTTGATCGGTTTGGTTCTCGCGACTGTCGGTGTTGATTCAGGCACCGGTGTTCTGCGTTTCACGATGGACATACCGAACTTTTTCGACGGCGTAGACTTCCTCGTGGTGGTTATTGGTGTGTTCGCCATCAGTGAAGTGCTGGTGTTACTGGAGCAGTGGGTCAACAACGACCTGAAGGTGACCCCGGTCGGAAAGAGCTTTGTAACATTCGCCGATATTGTGAAGGTTCGCTGGGTTATCCTGCGTTCCACCGTGATCGGATTCTTCATCGGCGTATTGCCCGGTACAGGCGCCTCAATCGCGAGTGCTGTGGCCTACGGTACAGAGAAACGGATGGCCGAGGGTGATAGCGACGAGTTCGGCAAGGGGGATATACGTGGTTTGGCTGCCCCCGAGGCTGCCAATAACGCATCCGCAGCAGGTGCGATGGTGCCGATGTTGACCCTGGGTATTCCGGGCAGTGGCACGACCGCTATTCTGCTGGGCGCTCTGTTGATGTTCAACATCACGCCGGGGCCCCTGCTGTTTGAACAGAAGCCTGAAATCGCCTGGGGCCTGATTGCGTCCATGTTCTTGGGCAATATTGCGCTGCTGGTCCTGAACCTGCCGTTGATTGGCGTATTTGTTCGACTGCTGTCGATTCGTCAGTCCTATCTGATTCCTGTGATTGTCATGCTCACATTTGTAGGCATATATTCCATTCACGGGGATAGCTTCGATCTCTTTTTCATGGTCATTCTGGGCATCTTCGGATTTATCCTGCGTAAACTTCATTTCTCGCTCGCACCGGTGATTCTGGGCCTGGTGTTGGGTGAGGTGCTTGAGGAAAACCTGCGTCGCAGTCTGTCCATGAGTGGTGGGGATTGGTCGATACTGCTAAGTGGCAACATTACCATTGGCCTTGCCATTGCTTCTGTGTTGGCACTTGTATTGCCTTTCCTGCTCAAGCGCATCAAAGGAAAGGGGCGTACGGCTCAGTTGCAGGCTGAGTTAGACGACTGAACCTGATTTAACACGGGCACCGCTAAGGGCAGTCTCACCAGAGTGGGGCCGCCCTTACTTTTTTAGGGCAGGGTATGCTGAAAGTGATGTGGACGCTTGCCATTGGCGTGGCAGGAGCATGGGTTGCTAACCTGACGGGGCTGCCATCTCCCTGGTTGGTGGGCGCAATGATTGGTGTGCTTTTGGCGATATGGGTGAAAGTGCCCGTTTCGATGCCTTCACGTACGACCACGTTCATCTCCCTGTTTATGGGGGTATCCATTGCCTCAAGTGTTGAGGCGGATTTTTTTGTTCATTTAAAAGACTGGAGCCTCTCCATCGGGTGGATGGTGATGATGCTTGGCGTGCTGCTGGCTATGCTCTTTGGCTTTTATCGCTATCGCTGCCACTGGAGTCCAAGCGACGCGCTTTTATGCTCGATCCCCGGTAATTTGGCCGTAGTCCTTATATTCGCGGCCCAAGCGAATCTCAGCGTAAAGCGAATCGCGCTTGTCCACAGCGTTCGGCTTTTCTTTCTTGTCTCGGCGCTTCCTCTGCTCTTCCCCATTGTGGATCGTCAGGTGTCGGCCAGCGCGGTTAATGACATACCGGGCTGGGAGCTGTTGCTGGTATTTATGGGTGCTGGTTTCACCGGGTGGGGGGCTGTCAAACTGCGTGTGCCGGCAGGCATGCTGGTAGGCGCGATGCTGTGGTCCCTGGTCGTTAAGTTTGTCTTCGGTATGGAGTTTCACATTCCCCCGGAATGGTTCCGAGTGGTGCTGGTCATCCTGGGTACAGCCACGGCTGTTCGTATGGCAGATCTGGATCTGGGGCTGTTGAAGGGAACGCTAAAGGGGGCTTTTGGCGGTCTGGCGCTGGGGCTGTCCGTGAGCGGCGTATTCGCATTCGCGCTTTATTGGGGGGCAGGGGTACCGCTGCTTCAAGCGCTGTTGGCATACATGCCAGGCGGGATTGAAGTGATGGTGGCGATCGCCTTCAGTACGGATGTTGATCCCGTGTTTGTCGCCACCCATCAGCTAATACGAGTCCTGCTCATGTGCTTCGCGCTGCCGTTACTATTCAAGGCGGTGGGTGAGGGCGAGCGCGACTAATTCACACGTACAGCGTATCGATCGCGGCACAGTCATATTCTTCCGGTATTCCAAAATGGTCGGCCACCACCGTCAGGCCCTGCGCTAACAGTGGTTCATGCAACTTGACCCAAGACGCTCCTGTCTGCTGTTGGATAACCTCTGAAACCTAAGGCATTTAACGTCTGGCAGAGGAAAAAGAAAGCCGTACCCGGGGAATGATACGGCTTTCGTGCGCTCCGGATTAAACAGGGTTAGGCGCCTTGATGCAGCCGCTTTTCAAAGAACAGGTTGTGTGAGACCGCCTTGGCGACGGCCAGTACAGCGAGGTCCACAAGCGGTTCGAGGATGACGACGGCCATATAGGCCGCGCTGAACGATAGCACCGAGGTCAGGGTTGCGATGCTGAAACCCTGGCCGTAAAACACCCAGAACGCGACCCAAGCGACAATGTTGGCTTGATACGTGGTTGAGAGCGCCAGAGCCTGGCGGTAGCTCAATTCGACGTAGGGTGTATTCGGTGCAATGATGCGACGCGCCACGCTGGCGATAGCGAATAGCGGCACCAGCAGAGTGGTGACGTTCATGCCGTATTGTGGAAGGTCGCTCGGTGCAAAGAATAGCCCTTGGAGCAATAGCCCCGAAGCCAGTCCAATGGCCGCAGGTGCTGCGCCAAACAGCAGGAACAGCGTCGAGCCGAGAATCAGATGGACCTCGGACACGCCGATCGGTTGATGTGGCAATACCTGGAAGTAAAAAAGCACCAGCGCTGTCGAAATCAACGCCCGAGATGACACCGAGAGTAATCCGCGCTCCCGTGCATTATCCCGTGCCAGTTTGAACGTGTAGGCGAAGGCCGCTGTCGCCGTAGCGTAGCTAAGCAAGATCTTGCTCGCGTCGACTAGTCCCGGTTCGATATGCATAGTTTTCTCCTCTACCTCGTTTCGAGGTGTCCCGGATTTTGTTAGACCTTAGCCGGCTAGCAACTGGATGCTGGGCTGACGGCCACGGGAGCGCGTGTCGGTGTGTGGTGATGGTCATGCGCCGGTGCACAGCTGGCATTCGCCAACAGGATGGGTTGGCCATGCGGAGTATTGAGGTACGCTTGGCGCCACTCGTGTGCCCGCTGCGCTATATCCTCCTCTCCAACCAGACCCAGCGACGCTACCATCTGCTCCATCGCCACAATCCACTGACGGTAGTAGGTGTCGTTATCACTCTCACCAGGCTGTGGCGGGGCGCTTTTAATCACGTCACTGAATACCTTCACCCACTCCGGCCAGGCGAAAAGTCCCGACCTGTGTAGATGAACGATCAGGGAGAACGCCTGTGCCTGCCAGGGGTGATCGAACACCGGTTCCTCAGTGTCAAACGGTTGCTCTAGTGTTGAATATGCCTGTGTCATACGACCTCCAGATACTCATCCCAAAGGTCGATCCGGACCGTATCGTTCGGCGAGGCGTCCTCTCCCCACAGCTCTTTTGCGGTGAAGCTCACGCTGTAGACGTGCTGCGGTTTTTCACCCAGACCGTGTGCTGCAGCATCGGGCGTAACAAACACCCCGTGATCGATCTCGATAGTACCCACCTTGCTTCGGGCATAGCGTGGCAGCCGGGTGTGAGTAACCGGGTTGATATTCTTTGTCCGCACCCGGTCGCCAACCCGGAATTTTGGCGCGACCTCTTCGTCGATACGGGCCGAGCCACCGGTGTTCACAACCAGTGCAACCATCTCCTGGGTCAGTACCGGCGCGTTCGACGCCGCTGCCGCCGGGTCCGATTTCCCCTGCGCAAGTTCGGCGGCGGTGATCACACCTTTCTCTACCAGCAAGGTTTCAAAGGAGTGCAGCCAGTGCTCGTAGTAGCTCCCTTCCAGATAGTGCGCCGGGTCCATACGCTCGATCGCGTGGCGGAATTCGTCGACGTTAAAATGGCCGCCGACGAACAGTGAGGCGAACAGCGAGAACGTTCTGCGCTCCCAATCGTGACTAAAGACCGGTTCATTTGGATCATTCAGAATAGGGCCGTGGCCGTGGGCACCGCCCAGGTCGTGTATACCGTTCATGTGTGTCTCCTGATATCACTTGGCTGTTGGTTGCAGGGGGAGACCGGTGCCGATCATTGAGTCGCGGGTGACCAGATCCACCAGCTGCTCTTCACTCCATCCGTCGGTGCCCTCCGGGCGCTCCGGCAACACCAGGTAGCGTAGTTCTGCGCTGCTGTCCCAGACCCGGATCTCCTTGCTTTCGGCAATCGTCAAACCGAACTCCTCGAGTACACCACGTGGATCGATGACGACACGTGAACGGTAGGGGGCCGCTTTGTACCAGCTCGGGGGCAGTCCCAGTGTGGGCCAGGGGTAGCAGGAGCACAGTGTGCAGACCGTCACGTTATGGACATCGGGGGTGTTTTCGACTACGACCATGTCCTCGCCCTGAACGCCGGAATACCCCAGCTCGGCTATCGCTTGGGTACCATCAGCGAGCAGGCGCGCTTTGTAAGCCGGATCGGTCCAGGCTTTCGCGACCACTTTAGCGCCGTTACGGGGACCGACTCTGTGTTCGTAGGTGTCGATCAGTTCGTTCATCGCGTCGGGGTCTATCAGCCCTTTTTCTGTCAGTAATGATTCAAGCGCTTTGACACGCAGCTCGATCTCGTTGGGGGGCGCTGTGTGGTTATGATCATGTGCCATGTGATTCTCCGTGTGTGATAGTCGTGGCCGGTGCCCCGTCATTAACGGGGCGTTGTCGGTGGCGTTTACATCTGCCGCCAATCGCCACTGGTTTCAAAAGCTGAAGCGGCCTGATAGATGGTGCTTTCCGCGTAATGGCGACCGACCAGCATCATGCCCACCGGTAAGCCGTCTACCATCCCGCATGGCAGGCTCATGGCGGGGTTGCCGGTGATATCCTGCGGTGCGGTATTGCCGATCATTTCAAAGGCCCGGCTGATATAGTCGGTGATGGAACAGCCCTGCTCTGGCAGCGGTGGGGCGGTAATGGGTACCGTGGGCATGACCAGCAGATCGTAAGATTCCAGCGCCCGCTGGTATCCCGCGCGGGCCTTGCGCGCCAGATTCTGTGCTTTGGCATAGTAGCGGCCGTTGTAGCGCTGCAGGCCGTATTGGCCGATCAGCATGCAGATCTTGAGTGACGGCGAGAGTGCATCGGCGTTGTCGCGCCAGAGCGCATGCTTATCGAGCAGGCCGACGTCGTACAAACCCTCCCAGTTAAAGCCCATACCGTTGCCGTGCATCATCTGTGCTGTCAGACCCTCGCAGCCGATTGGTGACCACAGGGCACCTGCCAGACCGTGTTCGGGAACCGAAACTTCACTGACGATAGCGCCGAGCTGTTCAAGCCGTGCAATCGCCTCGCGAACCTTGGCATCGACCCCTGCATCCAGGTTAGGTAGCTGGAAACCCTCGGTAAGGATGCCGATTTTCATGCCTTGGACACCCTTGTCCAGCGCTTCGGTGTAGGCCGCGACCCGGGGCGAATACTGGCGTGGATCCAGGCCATCGGCACCGGCAATCACTTCCAGCATCAGTGCGTTGTCATACACTGTGTCGGTGATGGGGCCGGTGTGATCGACCGTGGCTTCGATAGGCATGATGCCGGTGTAGGGCACCAAACCGTGGGTTGGCTTCATACCGTATGTTCCGCAGAAAGCTGAGGGTATGCGGATGGAGCCGCCCTGATCGCCCCCGATGGCCATATCGACCTCGCAGGCGGCTACCAGCGCCGCGCTCCCGGACGAGGAGCCGCCTGCAGCGTGACCCTGCTTCAGTGGGTTGTGTACGGGCGCTGGATCAGAGGTGTGACTGCCGCCCGAAAGACAGAAATGCTCACAGGTGGCTTTGCCAACGATGGTGGCACCGGCGTCCAGTAGACGTTCGACGATGGTGGCATCGTATGCGGGAACGAACCCTTCCAGAGTGGACGACCCGTTCATCATCGGCACACCGGCAAGTGCCACATTATCTTTCAGTACGACGGTACGGCCCGCGAGTTTCCCGGAGTCAGCACCTTTCACATCGGTCTTGTAGTACCAGGCATTCAGGGGGTTTTCGGCGCCTGTGGGGCGGTAGCCGGGGGCACGTGTATAGCGAACCTCCGGAATATTGTCGGGCAGTCCGTCGACCAGATCGTAGGCGTCGAAGTTAGGCTGCATCAACGTCAGATACTCTTGGGCCTGCTCCGGCGTCAGATTTAGGTGCAACTGGCTAGCCAGTGTTTGCAGCTGTTCTGCTGTAGGTCGTTCAATAGCCATAGTGCTTCCATAATGTGTGAAGAACCGCGAGATATACCTATTCGAAGATAGGTGTGTATCCGTCGCAGTACTTGGTTCATAGGGTCAGCCGATTGGCTGAGAGGGACAGCAGTCAGGTTGACTGCTCCTGCGTGGGCTCAATCAGAACACGTGGAGGTAGCGCAGATTCATCCGGAAACCCTCTTTCGTGCCGTTGTCGACCTCAAGATCCTCGCCTAGCTGCAGCAAGAACTGATCACGCGGGGTGACAAACTTTGCAGCGCTGATGCGGACGTTCGTGGTGTCCAGCTTGTCGTTCTGATCAACACCGTCGACCTGGGTTTCTCCACCCCATTGATGTCCGAAGCCGAGGCCTAAGGTCAGCGTGGGGTCCGGCATGTAGCGCCCCATGATCTGGGCTTCATAGGACAGATCTCGCTCCAGGCGGGCCGAGCCGCTGCCATAGTCGTCGTTGTCTCCATACCAGATTGCATCGCCGACCAAGTCGAGTGCCCACTTTTCGTTGAAGTGCTTGATATAAGCTACCTGTAGGTCAACCTTCCAACGGTTCTCTCCCAGATTGATAGAGTCGTTCTTGTCGTAGCTACCGGTGGGCAGGTAGAGGTAGGGCGACACGGCGAGAATGTCCCCGTTGTCGTTGAGTCGGTATTTAAGCGGCGCGGTAACAATCAGGTCGCCGACACCGCTGCCGCTTCCCATTATCGAGGCGTCGCCACTGCTCGAGACATGCCCGAAAGGCAGGAGGAACTGAGGGTCGACGGTAAGGCGTTCGTTCAGCTGGTAGGCCTGGATAAGACGGATGATGCCGACGTCGGACGTGAGCTTAAAGTCCGAACTTGCCTCATGCCCATCGGAGTAGAGTTCGTCCGTACTGGCGTGCTGATAGTAGAGGGCGAGGAGGGTTGCTCCTGCAGGGAGTTGTTCGTAATCGCCCGGAGCCACCTCGGCGGCGTGGGCCTGGGCTGCGGCCAGCAGAATGGCACAAATCGGTAAGCGGATAGGCTGCATCTTCAATACTCCTTGAATGGTAAAGGATTGATCGAGCGTTGGGTGTCAGGCCTGAGCGTCGCGCATCATGCCGGTCTGTGGATGGCAGTTGATGTACTCGAATACCTGATGACGGGCGTCGGAGACTGACACTTCGTGGTACAGGCGCAGCTTGTCCAAACCGCCGACAACGCGGAAAAAGGTCGTGAAGATACGTAGATGAGTGGGATGAGACTCGGCCCAACGCTCCAGCTTTTCGAGCGAACGCCAGTGGCCGATGTTGTAGCTCATGTCGAGAAGGTTGCCGTCCAGGTCAATATTGCGTACGAAGCGATTGCTGTAGCAGCCCACCGTCTGGCCGTTGTCGCGCAGGAAGTCCATACCGTCCTGCAGCGTCGGCAGTATTTCGCCGAAATAGAGTTCCGTTTCTTCTGCTTCTGCATCGGCCCAGTCTTGCCCGGAGCGGATCAGCGCGATGTTGTCGTGGCCCTGCACGACCACGCGGCCGCCCTTCGCGGGATCGCCAGCGATAATGCGAAGATCGCCGTTTGGTTTCATCCAGTCCGTCTGTGATGCGGGGAAGCGATCGCGCATTGAGCCCCAGTATCCGTGCTCTTCGATATCGCCACTGATGCCATCCATAACGGCACCGACCCCGGGCAGGTTGTCGCGGAAGGCGTAAAGTGTTTCGAACTGCTCAGCGGAGGGGGCAATGATTTCACGAAAATAACCCAGCCCTTCGTTCAGACGGTCGTCGGAACTCCACCAACCGTCTACTTCATCGGCTTGCATCCAACGACAATAGGCGGCAGGGTCTCGCCAATAACCCACAACCATAAGGTTCTGGTATCCCTGATTGTCTGTGTGATGCGTTAGATCATGGTGCATCGGCCCTTCTGCCAGCTCGAACGTCGATACGATGGTTTTCATCGCCTGCAGAGCGGCTGGACGCTGTGTTTCATCGCGGAACTGGATGCCGAGATAGGCCATCACAACCTGCTTCACCTGTGTGTCGGCGCGTCCCACCCACATGGAAAAAGGCGGTTCATATTCATCGGGAACACGGCGTGAAAGCGTTCTTGGGCATTTAAGGTGCTTATCGATAGCGGATTCCATAATGGCTCCTGAAGGTATATATAGTTGTAAGGGAGGAAATGCTTCCTGCTATCGATATTAATTATGAGTTTCAGTAATACTTGGTTCTGCCGGACAGTCGTTTGGCCTAAAAGGACATATAACTAAAAGGACTGAGCGTGATAATAGATCGAAGGTATGGTGCATATGTGCCCTATTATGGAGCAGTGGCTGGTGCGGTTTAAATAGCACACTGTGAGCCCGCGCAGTAAATTAGGGCGCTGGATTGATTGGCATATATGTTGCCTTCAATCGGGACGAATCTGATGCCTGGCCTTCAATAAAAACTAAAGGGGTGAGCAGTATGTCGTCTTTAGATAGCTTCCAGTATTCCACGGCCGAGGTTTCGGCCAATCGGCGCTTTGAATATTGGAATGACGTGGTCCTGCGTCATTGTATTCCGGCTGCCAGCAAGCCTTTGACGGACTTCGGCTTCGATGGTGAACTGACTGTGCGCGGTGTTGGAGTCGTGGATATATGCTCGTTATCGTCGTCGCAGCACTACTGGGAGCGTACGGCCAAGCATTTGCGATGTGGACCCGACGACGATCTCTGGTTGGGATTTGTACAAAATGGCCAAGGTCAGATGGAACAGGGCGGGCGCAAAACGCAGCTGGAGATGGACAACCTGGTGCTCTACGATGCCGCACAGGCATTCCGTTTCAGCTTGGGGGGCGACAACATCCAACTGGTGCGTATTCCCCGCCACCTGCTTAGCAGCCGTTTGAAGGGGCTTGAAAATCTTACGGCGACGGTACTGGACGATAGCCGCCCCGGCGTGATTCCACTGCGTGAAATGTTGCGGCAGGCGGCGTCCAACCCTTCGGAGCTACAGAGCGCCGAACTGGCCGGCCGCTTCTCGCAAACCTTCATAGACCTGCTCGCGCTCAGTCTGGAGTTACAGGACCTGAAAACAGCGCATGCCGAGCAGGACCTTTACGCTCGAATCATGAATTACATTCACCGTAACCTCACCGACCGGGAGTTGTGCATCAAAACCATCGCCGAGGCACATCATGTGTCGACCCGTACGGTCACCCGTGCCTTCGCTCGGCATCAGGTAACCCCAATGTCGGTTATTTGGCAGCAGCGTCTTTTAGCCAGCCGCGAAGCGATAGAGAGTGGCAGGGTGCGCAATGTTTCCCAGGCTGCGCTGGATTTCGGTTTCTCCGATTTTTCCCATTTTAGCCATGCATTTCGCCGAGCATTTGGCGTATGTCCCCAGAGCCTGCTGCGACGGCGCTGACCCTGCCTGCACAAAAAGCCGCGTCTACAGCCGCTCTCGAACCGGGCGAGAGCGGCTTCTTCACTCCTGCCCCCCCCTGTCTCTTTCGACCAACATGATGTCCTTCTGAACAAAGAACGGGTTTTTAAATCGTATACATTTTGATTAAACGAAGTGGAAAGGTGAGCTTTACGGATCAGTATCGCGGCCTTTCTGCCTTTAATATCAAAAATATAATGAAGGAGAGGCTCATGAGCATCCTGTCAAAAAAGCAAAGCTGTGAAACGATTGCGATAAAGGGTCAGCTGACTGAATATGTGGCTGAATTTGATCATCAGGCAGCCCATAGAATATCGAATGCTGCCTCTGCTGTCCGTAAAGGGGGCGTTTTAGCCTTTGGAATCCTCATCATCTACGCTGTTGGTTTTTTACCCTTAGAAGCCGTACATAACGCTGCGCATGATACTAGGCATGCTTTCGTATTTCCCTGCCATTAAGTTATCACTGATTCACCACGGTCTTTGAACGTGGTGGTCGTTGCAATTGGGTCTGAGACGGAGTTAAAGCTATGTTTCGTCAATTGATATTTAGTGCGTGTGTAGTGGGTGTACTTTTGGGTTTGATGATGACGGCTTTACAGTCCGTGAGCGTCGCCCCAATCATTCGTGAAGCCGAGCAGTATGAGGTCACTGGCGACTCCCAGCCGATACAGGCCCATCACAACATTGAGCATGGTACAGATGTTGGACATACTCACGACGACCAAGGGGCCTGGTCGCCTGCAGAAGGTGCAGAGAGACTCTTATTTACGTCAGTTGCCAATATCTGTACGGGGATTGGCTACGCGGCAATACTTCTTGTCGTGATACAGCACCTTGGCGAACGCTTTGGTCGTACCCTGACCTTGAAGGGCGGCCTGATTGTTGGGGGACTATGTTTCTTGGCAGTGTTTGTCGCTCCCTCGGTAGGTTTGCCGCCTGAGATCCCAGGGACATCGGCTGCGGCGCTTGAGTCTCGACAGTGGTGGTGGGTGGTCGAGGTGGTTATGGCTGGAATCGGGCTGAGTATAATGGCTTTGTCAAAAGGTATTGTGCGGTTAAGTGGGCTGCCATTGCTGCTCTTGCCCTATATATGGGTGCCTATGCATGAAGGCCCGCTTTTTATAAACGAAGACCCGAATGCAGTTTTAGCTTTATCGGAATTGCATACCCAGTTTATATTTGCCTCGACTCTCAATAACCTTGTATTTTGGCTCGTTGCAGGTCTCATGTGTGCCCGTGTGATCAAGGGCGTAAAGGTAAGCTAGCGAATATATGACCCAAATATTAACTTATTAAAAAATGAGGAATATTATTGAAGCGCCCCGAGTCTTCTAGACACCTCAATTCCTTAAAATGAGGCGACATCGGAGGTGTTATATCTAACCAGCGTTATCCAGAAACATTCAAGCTTGAAGCCGTCAAACAGGTTACGGAACAAGGCCATCATGGCGGTAAAGCCCCGGCGACAGCGCCGAATACCCCGGATTGGCAGTTCAATGTCACGGGGCCCAACGTCTCTTGGGAACAGATATAACCTACATCCGCGCACACGAAGGCTGGCTGTTGACGCGCTTTTTGATGGCCCTCTGGCGTCGAAAGGCAAAGCAAAAGGTCTTGGTGCACTCCGATCAGGGCAGTCAATTTACCGGTATGACTGGCTGAGCTTTCTGAAGATCTATCCGAACAGGTCGGAAGCACGGAGTGATGTGTTCGACTATATCGAGATGTTCTACAACCCAAGTCGGCGTGATGGTTCCAATGAGGGCCTATCGCCAGTAGAGTTTGAAAAGCAGTATTTAGCCAAGAAGCTGAGTGTCTAAGAAACTCGGGGCGATTCAGTATTGCCTTTCCTGCTCAAGCGAATCAAAGGGGAGGGGCGTACGGCTCAGTTGCAGGCTGAGTTAGACGATTGAACCTAATGACACACGGTACCGCTAAGGGCTGTCTCACCAGAGTGGGGCCGCCCTTACTTTTTTAGGGCAGGGTATGCTGAAAGTGATGTTGACGCTTGCCATTGGCGTGGCAGGAGGATGGATTGCTAACCTGACGGGTCTGCCTTCTCCCTGGTTGGTGCAATGATTGGTGTACTTTTGGCGATATGGGTGAAAGTGCCCGTTTCAATGCCTTCACCTACGACCACGTTTATCTCCCTGTTTATGGGGGTTTCCATTGCCTCAAGTGTTGAGGCGGATTTCTTTATTCACCTAAAGGACTGGAGCCTCTCCATCGGGTTGATGGTGCTGATGCTTGGCGTGCTACTGGCTATGCTCTTCGGGTTTTATCGCTATCGCTGTCAGTGGAGCTCTAGCGATGCGCTTTTGTCTTCGGTATGGGGTTTCATATTCCTCCGGAGTGGTTCCGAGTGGTGCTGGTCATCTTGGGGACGGCAACGGCGGTTCGTATGGCTGATCTGGATCTAGGCCTGTTGAAAGAAACGTTGAAGGGGGCTTTTGGCGGTCTGGCGTTGGGGTTGGCCGTGAGCGGTCTATTCTCATTTGCACTGTATTGGGGGGGAGGGGGGCCGCTGCTCCAAGCGCTGTTGGCATACATGCCGGGCGGAATTGAAGTGATGGTGGCAATCGTCTTCAGCACCGACGTTGATCCCGTGTTCGTGGCCACCCATCAGCTAATACAAGTTCTGCTCATGTGCTTTGCGTTGCCGTTGCTCTTCAAGGCGACAGGTGCAGGCGAGCGCGATTAAGTCAGACGTACTGCTAGTTAGTCGAAGCTAAAGCATTTCGAAGCGTTCTCGCTCAGTACTTGGTCGGCACCGTCACCAAGCCAATCGCGCAGCAGTTTTATGCACCCTGGATCGTGGCCACATATTTGCCTGCAACGGCGCTGTGGTTCCGATAGAGGCTTGGTCCTTGCCTCACCTCTATCGCCGGCTCTTGAGCCGGCTTTTTTGATTAGTTGGCCTACATGAGCGCCATGTCTTACATACGAACTCCTGTATGAATCAGATCGACTTGGCAAGGAAGGTGGTTTCCTTCGATGCCTTGACCTCATTGCCCTGGAAGTTGAACGTCAGCTTCGTATTCGGTGAGGTTATGTCCTGAGCGCAGACCCGGTAGGGCAGCCAGGTGGAGTTGTTTTCACTCAGGTCGATATCGGCTGGTCCAAATAGCTCGAACACGCCCTCGCCTACGACGGAGATGCGTACCGATGCTTCGGCAGGATCGAAAGCCTCGACTTTGACGCGGTAGTTGTTGCAGATCCACTGCTCGTCCAGTTGGGTAAAGAGCGCTCCGCGATCTCGGCGAACCTCCACCAGCAAGTCGGTAGTACCGGTGAAGCCGTAGAGTACGGCGCTAAACGCGATAACCATAACAGTGCCGTAACCGGCAAGGCGGGGGCGCAGCAGCGGTGAGGGTTTGTTCTCAAGCTGTGACTCGGAGGCAAAACGGATCAGACCTGTCGGACGGTTGATTTTTTCCATGACGCTATCGCAGGCGTCGATACAGGCCGCACAGTCGATGCAGGCCGCCTGAAGACCGTCACGGATATCGATGCCGGTGGGGCACACCTGTACGCATAGGCCGCAATCGACACAGTCGCCGCTGTTGGTATCGGCGTTTCGCTTGTTGGCGCGAGGCTCCCCACGGCTGGCGTCATAGGTGACGGTGCGGGTGTCGTGATCGAACATCACGCCCTGGAAGCGGGAGTAGGGGCAGGCGTGTAGGCAGATTTTTTCCCGCACGAGACCCGCGTTGGCATAGGTTAGCCCGGCCATGATCACCAGCCAGCCGGTGATTGTCATCGACAGCTCTAGCTGCGCTGCATCCGAGACGATCTCGCGAATAGGAATGAAGTACCCGGTAAACGTCGCTGCCGTCAGCGTGGCCAGCGCGATCCACAGCAGGTGCTTGGCGATCCGGCGTAACAGGCGTTCGGCGTTAAGCGGTTGCCCTTCTTGACGCGCCCGGATGCTGGCGCGCCCTTCGGTGAAATCCTCGATGCGGATAAACAGCCAGGTCCAGATACTCTGGGGGCAGGCGAAGCCGCACCAGACCCGTCCCCAGGCCACGGCCATGAAGAACAGCAGGCAGGCACCTGCAATCATCAATCCGGCCAGCAGCGGCAGGTCATGCCAGGAGAGCGCAGTGCCGAACAGGATGATCTTGCGCTGGGCGAAGGAGAACAGCAGCCAGGGCTGGCCGTCCACCTGGATCCAGGCCAGGCCGAAGAACAGCGCGATCATGGGCCAGCTGCTCAGGCGGCGCAGGTTTTGAAAGCGCCCCTCGGTAAGGCGGACGTGGAATTTGCCGTCGCGGGCAAAGGGTGGCGTGTAGTCTTGGACAACGGGTATCTGTTCCATCGCAGGTTTCCCCCTGATTTCTGATGGGGGGCAGACTACGCTTGTGATTGAGATAGGATCAGGTATAAAAAAAATAATAATAATGGGTACAGATGGGCGAGGGCCTGAGATGGGAGCCGATTATCGTTACCGACAGCTTGAAAGCTGGTTGCTGCAGGGTATCGAGGAGCAACGCTGGCGTTTGGGTGAGCGGCTGCCGTCGATCCGCACCCTGTGCCAGGAGCATAGCCTGTCCAAGGCCACCGTGCAGCATGCGCTGCAGCGCCTCGAGGCGCAGGGACTGGTGGAGGCGCGCCCCAAGTCCGGTTACTTTGTAGCCCTTCAGCCCAATGCTGTTAAGAAGCCGGTCAGTCGGTCAAGGATCGAAGCGCCAAGACCTGTAAGCGTTAACGAGTTGC
The DNA here is from genome assembly GCF_000705555.1 of Marinobacterium lacunae. Classification (GTDB taxonomy): domain Bacteria; phylum Pseudomonadota; class Gammaproteobacteria; order Pseudomonadales; family Balneatricaceae; genus Marinobacterium_D; species Marinobacterium_D lacunae. The sequence continues at coordinate 59,701 of NZ_JMQN01000040.1, read as the reverse complement.
TGTTGGATATCATGGGCCGCAGCGCGGCATTCGATCTGCTACCGGACCTGCACGCCGGTGATCTGCCCCCCAGTATTGTGGCGCTGAACCGCTCCATTGGACGTGCACTGCGCCGCCAGAAGGGTGACGATTACCAGTACTACGATGCGCCTGCAGGCGACATAGGCCTGCGTGAGCAGCTGTCACTGCACAGTGCACGTCGCGGCTGGGCGGTTCCGCCCGATCAGCTGTGCGTGACCTCGGGCTGCCAGCATGCGCTGTTTCTGGCCCTGATGGCCTGTTGCGAACGGGGCGATGTGGTTGCGGTGGAGTCGCCGGGGTTTTATGGCGTGCTGCAGTTGCTGGAGCAGCTGGAGCTGCGGGTTGTTGAGGTGCCGACCTCGGTGGAAACCGGGATGGATATCGAGGCGCTGGAGGAGGTGCTCGAGCGCTGGAAGGTGAAGGCTTGTATCGTATCGCCCGCGTTTGCGACGCCGGGCGGTGCGTTGATGCCAAGCGAATCCAAGTCGCGGTTGCTGGCGTTAGCGGAGCGGCACGATCTGGCGGTGATCGAGGACGATATCTACGCGGACACCGCGCTCGGCAGTGCGCCTGATCCACTGAAGGCGATGGACAGAGATGACCGGGTGATCCTGTGCAGCTCCTTCTCCAAATCACTGTCGCGTGACCTGCGCCTGGGCTGGGTCTCCGGGGCTCGCTGGCATGACCGTATTCTGCGTCTGAAACTGGTGACGCAACTGGCCAGCAGTCGATATTTGCAACAGGGGGTGGCGGACTATATGGCTGACGGCAGTTTCGCATCGCACCTTCGTCGCCAGCGCAACGAGCTGAGGGAGCGTCGGGATCGGCTGATTGCCTCGCTCCAGGCGTGGTCCACCGGGCTGCGTGTCAGTGTGCCGCTGGGCGGTCTGGCGGTCTGGGTGGAGTTGCCGACAAGTTTCGATACCCTGGCAAGCTACCCGAAAGCGCTGGAGGAGGGCGTGGTCATCACCCCCGGTCCACTGTTTTCCGTGTCGGGTCAGTTCAGAAACTGCCTGCGTATCAGTTACGCCCATCCGTGGGATGCCCGTCGAACGGCGGCACTGAATCGTTTGCCGGAGCTGTTTGTACAGCTGTGATCTGTACCGGTTAAAATTAAAATAATTGAGCCTGCCCCGTATCCGTCGCTCCCGCTAGCCTTGTGTATTCACTTGGCAGAGTCGGGGACAAAGCGTGTATAGATACGATCAATATGACCATGCGCTGGTGCAGGCACGGGTTGCTCAGTTTCGCGATCAGGTCGCTCGCAGGCTGTCGGGTGAACTGAGTGAAGAGGAGTTTCTGCCGCTCAGGCTGCAGAACGGCGTCTACCTGCAGCGTCACGCCTATATGCTGCGCGTGGCCATTCCCTATGGCACCTTGTCATCGAATCAGCTTCGCGCGCTGGCGCAGATCGCCGAAGGCTATGACCGGGGCTACGGACACTTCACCACGCGGCAGAATATCCAGTTCAACTGGATAGAGCTGGAGCAGGTGCCGGATATTCTGCAACTGCTCGCCGATCACGAGATGCACGCCATCCAGACCTCCGGCAACTGTGTGCGCAATATCACCACCGAAGCCTTTGCCGGGGTCGCGGGGGACGAACTGATCGACCCTCGGCCGCTGGCCGAGATATTGCGCCAGTGGTCGACGGTCAACCCGGAGTTCCTGTTTTTGCCGCGCAAGTTCAAGATCGCGATCTCCTCCTCGGAGATGGATCGCGCTGCCATCCGTGCCCACGACATCGGACTCTACCTGTATAAAGACGAACAGGGAGAGATGCTGTTACGCGTGATGGTCGGTGGAGGCCTTGGACGCACCCCTATCCTCAACGAAATGATTCGCGAGGCGCTGCCCTGGCAGCACCTGTTGACCTATGTCGAAGCTGTACTGCGCGTATATAACCGCTACGGCCGACGTGATAATAAATACAAGGCGAGGATCAAGATCCTCGTTAAAGCGCTTGGAGTAGAGGCGTTCGCACAGGAAGTGGAGCGTGAGTGGGAACAGATTCGTGATGGTGTCGCGGAGCTGACTTCCGAAGAGTACACCCGCGTTGCTCACAATTTTCAGGCACCGGATTACGAGCGTATTGATGCGATCGATCCTGACTTCGGTGCCTGGTTGGCCCGAGATCCCGCGTTTTCCGTTTGGGTGCAGAATAATACGCGTCCACACAAGGTGTCGGGATACAGCTCGGTCATCCTATCTACCAAGCCAGGCGAGTCTGCGCCTCCCGGTGATGTAACGGCCGAGCAGATGCGCGTCGTGGCTGATCTTGCACAGAAGTACGGCTTCGGCGAGATCCGTGTGGCTCACGAGCAGAACCTGGTGCTGCCGGATATTCGCAAGCGCGATTTGTATGCATTGTGGAAAACGCTGCGGACTCACAATTTGGCCACGCCCAATATCGGCCTGCTGACTGACGTGATCTCCTGCCCCGGAGGCGACTACTGTTCGCTGGCCAGTACCCGCTCGTTGCCAGTGGCGAAGGCGATACAGGCGCGTTTTGACAATCTTGATTTCCTGCACGATCTGGGCGAGTTGAGCCTCAATATTTCGGGGTGTGTAAATGCGTGTGGTCATCACCATATCGGCAACATCGGTATACTCGGGGTCGATAAGAACGGCGAGGAGTTCTTCCAGATCACGATTGGCGGAGCCCAGGGCAAGGATAGTTCGATCGGCAAGGTGATCGGGCCTGCTTTCAGGGCCGAAGAGGTGCCCGAGGCGATCAACCGACTGCTATCCGTCTACCTACGCTATCGCGAAGTGGAGGAGCGGTTTGTAGATACGGTGCGTCGCATCGGTATTGCTCCTTTCAAGGAGGGTGTCTATCAACGTGAAACCGCCAGGGTGGAGGCAAGCGCATGAACAATACAATCGGCCTGGTGAATGGGGTGGCGGTTGTACTGCAAGAGGACCCCTGGTGTCTGGTGGATGACGATCAGCCGCTGGACAGCATCTCCTCACCGATTATCTCCTTTGCGCGTTGGCAGACCCTGCGTGAAGCTGGGGGCGCGGGTCAGATCTCATGCGGCGTCCTCTTGGGGCCGGATGACGATCCGGAAGCGATTGCGCCCTGGCTTGATACGTTGCCGCTGATCGCCTTGGAGTTTCCAAGCTTCAGAGATGGTCGGGCGTACACCCAGGCCAATCTGCTCAGAACCCGTTACGGCTACAAGGGGGATCTGCGTGCAATCGGTGATGTGTTGCGCGATCAACTGGTACTGATGCGCCATTGTGGCTTCAGTTCGTTTGCCGTACGGGAAGACAGATCGGTATCAGAAGCACTCAAGGGGCTGTTTGGCTTCGATATGATTTACGCTCGATCGGTCACAAACCCCGAACCGCTGTTCAGACGTCGAAGCGCGAAGTCATGAGTCGAGAGAGGGCTTTCCCATGAAAGGGCATGGCTTGCTACTCACCGCGTCGGCCAGTTGTGCCCTGACCATTTTCGATACCAATCTGGTTGGGGTGATACTGCCGAGCCTGGTGTCCGACCTTGGCGCTGATTTTTCGCAGATGGCGTGGGTGCAAAGCAGCTTCTTGCTCACATTTGCCTCACTGCTGCTGTTTGCCGGCGCGATGGCTGATCGCTATGGACGCCGCAGGGTGCTGTGTGTGGGCTTGTGGTTGTTCGGCTGTGCGGCACTGGCCAGCAGTCTTGCGCCCAATATCTCGCTATTGATTGGGGCACGCGCGGTACAGGGCGTTGGGGCGGCACTGCTGCTGGCGCCCGCGTTATCCACTATCGGGCATCGATTTCGTCTGCAGGATGAGGCGATCAGGGCCTGGAGCACCTGGGGCAGCATCATGGGACTGACCATGGTAATCGCCCCCTTGTTAAGCAGCCTGGCTGGCTACCTGCTAGGCTGGCGCTGGGCGTTTTTTATCTTTGTACCGATCTGTGTGACGCTGATTATTGCGGTGCCGCGCACTATCGACGCAGACAGACCGAACGGCGCACATGCGTTCGATTGGGCGGGCGCCATCTGCTTCAGTCTCTCAATGCTGCTTTGGGTCTGGGGGCTTATCAATGGTCCTCAAGCCGGCTGGACGAGCCCTCAGTCGGTGATCGTGTTTACGCTCGGGATGATCACCTTGGCAGCATTCGTGGCCATCGAGTTGCGTCAGATCAACCCCATGCTCCACCTGAGGCTGTTCAGGTCCGGCCGCTTTGTCGGGGCCGTAATCGCCATGCTGGGGTACGCTGGCGCTGCCCAGGTGATGGCGGCGCTATTGCCGCTCTACCTCCAACGGGGCATGGGCGTCTCCTTTCTTTGGACCGGCTGTGCGTTGCTGCCGTTTGCGGTCACGATGTTTATGTTCCCAACCATAGGGCGACGACTTTCGAACCGGCTTCAATCTTATCAGCTGCTCGGAGTCGGGTTGGCGATCATCTCGGTCGGGAATATCTGGCTGGCATTGGCCGCAACAAGCAGCAACCCGATCTGGTTCTTTATCGGCATGTCGATTCTAGGCGCCGGTGGTGGTCTGATAAACGGCGAGACCCAGAAAGCGATTCTTGGCACCGTACCGAAAGAGCGAACGGGCATGGCGTCAGGCATCAGCACGACGGCGAGGTTTTTCGCCATGCTGGTAGGGTACGCAAGCCTCTCGTCGGTGTTGGCGTCCGGAGTAAAGAGCAGGCTGCAGGACGCATTTTGCAGTTCAGGTAGCGGTCGTTGCGAGGCATTGCCGGACGCCTTGGAGTGGGTAGTAACCGGGCGATTTATAACCGACCATCCGTCTTTGGGTGTGCTGGAGAAGGGGGCTGCTCTGGCCAGCTATCGGGAGGGCTTCGCGGGTCTGTTTTTGGCTGCCGCCATAGTGGCCATATTAGCCGCGCTGTTAACGGTCAGTTTGTCAATTAGAGGACGGGAACCTGGCAGGTGCTTCTGGGGCAGTATCCGGTAGTCATCGATTTCGGTCGAGCAGGTGTGTTGATATCCAGCGGCATTGAGGGCTAATGATTGGCGGGTAAGTAACTGAATCTTAATTTCATCACTGAAACTCTCCCCGACCGTCATCCTATTCAAAAGACCTGCTGATCGATAAGCGGGGCTTGGTCGTTTTAGGCTCTGCCGCATTCAGATAAAAAATACCCAACCCGAAGGAGAACGGATTGGGTCTGAGCAAGGTTACAACAACGGAGGTGCAAGACTAGGTGTTTAACGCTCAGAAAGTCATTTCGGGGACGTGATCGGGTACCACCAGACGGCCAGCGGTTTTGGCCACGATCTCTTCGACCGATACGCCGGGGGCCCGCTCCTTCAGCACGAAGGCGCTGTCCTCAATCTCCAGCCAGGCCAGGTCGGTCAGGACTTTCTTGATGCATCCGGCGCCAGTCAGCGGCAGGGTGCACTGCTCCAGCAGCTTGGACTCGCCGTTCTTGGAGGCGTGGGTCATGGTGACGATGATGTTGTCGGCACCCGCGACCAGGTCCATGGCGCCGCCCATCCCTTTGACCAGCTTTCCCGGGATCATCCAGGAGGCGATATTGCCCTGAACATCGACCTCGAATGCGCCGAGTACGGTCAAATCCACATGGCCGCCACGGATCATGGCGAAGGACTCCGCAGAGGAGAAGATCGACGCGCCGGGCAGGGTGGTCACCGTCTGCTTGCCGGCGTTGATCATATCCGCATCAAGTTCCTCTTCGGTGGGGAAGGGGCCCATGCCGAGCAGGCCGTTTTCCGACTGCAGCATCACCTCCATACCCTCCGGGACGTAGTTCGCTACCAGCGTGGGGATGCCAATCCCCAGGTTGACGTAGTAACCGTCTTTCAGTTCGCGCGCCACGCGCTTTGCAATCTGTTCACGAGAAAGGGCCATTGTGGTCTCTCCATCATCGTTCCGCCGTCGCCTCGGCTCCGGCGTTGAGTGTTAAGGTCGTTGGGCTCAGGCGCTACGAATAGTGCGCTGTTCGATACGCTTCTCGAAGCTGCCCTGTATCAGGCGATCGACATAGATGCCGGGGGTGTGGATCTGGGTTGGATCCAGCTCTCCCGGTTCGACGATCTCCTCGACCTCGACCACGGTGATCTTGCCGGCGGTGGCGGCCATCGGGTTGAAGTTCTGTGCGGTATGGCGGTAGACCACGTTGCCGTAGCGGTCGGCTTTCCAGCCTTTGACGATGGCAAAGTCGCCACGAATGGATTGTTCCAGGATGTGCGGGCGGCCATTGAACTCGCGCACCTCCTTGCCCTCGGCGATCGGAGTGCCGTAGCCGGTGGCGGTGTAGAAGGCGGGGATACCGGCGCCGCCGGCGCGCATCTTCTCGGCCAGGGTGCCCTGCGGGGTCAGCTCGACTTCAAGCTCGCCTTCGAGCAGCTGCTTCTCGAACAGGGCGTTCTCGCCAACGTAAGAGGAGATCATTTTGCGGATCTGCTTGTCCTCAAGCAGAATGCCGAGGCCGAAGCCGTCGATGCCACAGTTGTTGGAGACGATGGTCAGGTCGCGGACCCGCATCCGCTTGATCTGGGCGATCAGGTTTTCCGGGATACCGCACAGACCGAAGCCCCCGGCGATGACGGTCATGCCGTCTTCCAGTCCTGCCATGGCTTCTTCATAACAGCCTACGACCTTGTCAAATCCGGCCATACAACACTCCTGCTTTTAGTTAGCGTTATCAGCGAGGTGAAAATCTTTGTGACTGGCGACTGAGTTTGCCGGATCTCTTTATATTTATTAAATTTGTTTTTTGTTCGTATTGATTTGGAAAATAAATATGACGATCAAGCAGCTGCGCGCTTTCCTGGCAGTAGCGCGTACCAAGAGTTTCGCCGAAGCGGGACAGCAGGTGTTTCTATCGCAACCCGCCTTGAGCCTGGCGATCAAAAAGCTGGAGGAATCCCTCGGCGGGCCGCTGCTGACACGAACCACCCGAACGGTAGCGCTGACGCCGGAGGGGCAAGCCCTTTATGAGATTGGGCAGCGCTTGCTGGCGGACTGGGACAATACAGAGGAAGAGCTGCAGCAACGTTTTTCCCTGCAGCGGGGCAAGGTAGCGTTGGCCGCTATGCCCTCATTCGCGGGCAGTCTGTTGCCCAGCGCGCTGCTCGCCTACCGCGCCCAGTACCCCAATATTCGTGTCGAGGTACACGACGTGATCGCAGAGCGGGTGGTGGATATGGTGCGCGAGGGCCGGATCGAGATCGGCATCACCTTCGATCCGGGCCCGCATGAGGACCTGAGGTTTCAGCCGCTGTTCAATGACGAGTTTATCGCGGTATTGCCTGCCGACCATCCCGATGCGGGGGCGTCCGAGATCAGCTGGACGCAACTGCTCAGCTACGATTTCATCACACTCCAGCGCCCTTCGACGGTGCGTCAACTGATCGAAACTCAGCTGGCGCAACGGGGAATGTCGCTTCGCGTTACGTTTGACGCTCACCAGTTGGCCACCGTTGGTCGCATGGTTGCAACAGGGCTGGGTGTTGGTGCAGTGCCCGCCCTCTGCCGGCAGCAGATGGAGGAGCTGGGGGCGCATTGCTCGAGACTGGTGGAGCCCACCATTTCGCGTCAGGTCGGGATTCTGACGCGGGCGAGACATGGCCTTTCCGTGGCCGCAGAGGCGCTGCAAGGTGTGCTGCTGGACACCTTCAAGCAGTAAGCCCACCAGACAGACGTCCGCGTTATCCACCATCGGGCATCGATTTCGTCTGCAGGATGAGGCGATCAGGGCCCAGCGGCTCATATGTGTTCGATGGGCGGGCGTCAACTGCTCCAGTCTCTCAATGCTGCTCTGGGTCTGGGGGCAGATCAATTTTTAGGTGTGTTAGGCAAGGACGTGGCTCTTGATAGCTACCGAGCTGGTTTTTCCGACCTGTATCTAGCGGCTGCCCTGTTGGCTGCTTTTGCCGCTGTACTGACGGTTGTTTTGTCTTTTCAGATTGGGGGGCGGAGCCCATCATAAGCGTTAGGTCGACAGTCGTGGTGGGTTGGGCACCTTCCTACACAAGACCCTCCCGTTCGCATTAAGTGCGCATTCAGGCCACACCGCGCATAACGAACGAGTCGCCTTTCAGGTTTTTCGCCCTGAGGTCGAGTCAGCCATGCAAAACGGGAGCCCTGCCCATGACGAAATACCCTCTGGCCGCGATCTTGCTGTGTGTCGCAGTGGCTCCACTCTCGCCCAATACACAGGGCGCTGAGGCTGGCACCCGTGTTGCGTTGAAGGAGGGGGCCGCGACCACCTTTTATATTCAGGCCTCGGTGGGGGGATTGGCGCCCATGGCTTTTATGGTGGATACCGGCTCAGGCTTTACCACGATCAATGAACAGACGCTGGTCGATCTACAACGCCAGGACTTGGCGACGTACAAGCAGGACCTGATCGGGATTTTGGCAAACGGTTCAGAGATTCGGGTGCCGGTCTATACCCTGTCCAGTCTGGAGGTTGGCGGGTGTCGGCTGGCGCAGGTGGACGCTGCCGTGTTTCCCGGTACTGATCGCCAGATCCTAGGCCTCAGTGCCCTTAGGCAAGTGGGGGCTTTTACCTTCTCGTTCGATCCTCCTGAGCTGTTGCTCAAGCAGTGCCCGCAAACCGGTCTGTTGTCCGCTGACGCTGAGTAGCGAAGCGGCGTCGCCGGATCCCGACAGTGAATCCAGGTGTCTGCGTTTCCGCTTGTGAGTTTGGTTCTCAGTACTCGCACGGTGCTGAAGAATATTCCCTTATTTATCAAAATGATATGCGATTATTTGGGGTGTTTTTCAGAATTTTTTACACGTCTGGCCCAGTAATTGCGATTAGCGAACCATCCCCGTAGACGCGACTTGTTTCCGGGGCCACAAACACATCTGTTTATTGGAGGTTCGTATGAAGAAGGAATATTTTCGCGCGATTCTAACCGGTGTCGTTGCCGGGCTCATGGCGGCGCAGAGCGGTGCCGTCGAGCAGGCGACAACGCCGAAGGAGAGCGGTCAATATCAGAGTGAGCCGGTGGTCGTGGAAGAGGTGGCACCGGCTCCGATGCCGGAGACCAAGCCGCAGCCGACCTCCCCGCAAACGGCTCTGGCCACACCTGAAGTGTTGAAGCTGTACAACCATAGTCCAGAAGAGTTGATCGAACGGCCTGTCATCGGTCTTGAGGGAGAGCCGTTAGGCAAAATCGACAATATTGTCAGCGGGCGTGCCAGCGGCCGTGTTTACGCTGTTCTCACGCGGGGCGGCTTTTTAGGTATAGGTTCATCGGAATATGCTGTGCAGTTGGATGAGCTTACGCTTGAGAACGACGCGCTGCATATGGCTATTACCTCAGGTGAGCTCGAGATGCGCCGCGAGTATGTGAAAGAGCGATATATACCGGTTGAGCCTACCGATCACCCAATCAGTGAATTTTCCGCGTTCGAAGTGCGCCCCCAGTAACGCACCCTATGCCAAAGCCAACCGCACGGCACGGCGGTTGGCTTGCCCTTCTCTCAGCTTTCCTCTACCTGCTTGAACATACCCGGTGTCAGGTGATTACGCTGTAATAAACGATAGAACTCGGTACGGTTGCGCCCGGCAAGGCGTGCCGCTTCTGTGACCTGTCCATTGGTAATCTTCAGCAGCTGTACCAGATAGTCACGTTCAAACTGTTGCTTGGCTTCGGCATAGGTATGGATGCCGGTTGGTTTCTCATGCAGTGCACGCGATACCAGAGAGGCGGGCACCAGCGCCGTGGTACATAGCACGCAGCATTGCTCCACCACGTTAAGCAGTTGGCGCACGTTGCCGGGCCATTCATAGCCCACCAGTCTTTCAAGCGCTTCCGGCGTGAAGTCCTGGGCGCGGTGGGGGTGTTTTTCACGTAGCTGGCCGAGGAAGTGGCGTGCCAGCAAGGGGATATCTTCCGGGCGTTGGCGCAACGGCGGGAGGGTCAGCGTGACCACATTCAGCCGGTAGTAGAGATCTTCTCGGAAGTCGCCGGCGGCAATGGCCGTTTCAAGGTTACGGTGAGTCGCCGAGACAATACGAACGTCCACGGGAATTGACTGGCTCGCCCCCACTGGTCTTATCTCCCGGTCCTGAAGCACACGCAGAAGTTTCGCCTGCAGCGCTAAGGGCATGTCGCCAATTTCGTCGAGAAATACGGTACCGCCGGAACCGGTCTGGAATAGCCCTTTATGGGCTGATGTGGCACCGGTAAAGGCCCCCTTGGCATGCCCAAATAACTCGGATTCGAGCAGCTGTTCGGGGATGGCAGCACAGTTTATCGCCACCAGAGGTTTTGTATGTCTGGGGCTTGCCATATGCAGTGCACGGGCCAGCACCTCTTTGCCGGTGCCCGATGGGCCCTGAATCAATACACTGGCTTCGCTGGCTGCCACCAGCTCGGCCTCAGCCAACAGTGCCTCCATGGTTTGACTTGCGGTGATGATACCGGCTCGCCAGGGGGCGTTCGTATTGCTTTCGGTTGCGTGCTCGTCACTGCCCGGAGCATTCAGGGCGCGCTCTAGCAGCTCCAGCAGGGCCTTGTCGTCGAAGGGTTTGGTCAGATACCCGAACAGTCCGCGCTGAGTGGCTTTTACGGCATCGGGGATCGTGCCGTGCGCGGTGAGCAGGATAACCGGCAGAGTCGGGTCCTGATGATGTATCTGCTCAAACAGTTCCATACCGTCCATGCCGTGCATGCGCAGATCGGTCACGATCGCCCCCGGACGGCTAACGGCGATACGTGCCAGTGCTTGTTCGGCGCTACCGGCGGTTTCGACCAGATAACCGGCCGCGCGCAGGCGGATGGAGAGCAGCTGCAACAGGCTGCTGTCATCGTCGACCAGCAGTACCGAGCGTCGTGCACTGTTCATGGCGTTTGCTCCTGTTTTACCGCTCCCGGTTCCAACTCTTCTTCCAGACCTTTAAGTAACTCGATTTTGGTTTTGTATTCGCGGGTCTCACGCTGTTGTTGACGTAGGCGTTGGACCAGCCTGAGATGCTCGGTATAGAGCCCGATTAACTGCTTGTGCTGGATGTCCAGACGCTGTTCCTGTTCCAGTGTTTCCAGTATCTGCTGCGCTTGCACCAGTTCTGCATCGCTGGCGTTGCTGCGCCCGAGCAAGCACGCCCGCTCGAATCGACTGCGCAGAGCTCTGGCCGGTTGTTTTTCCAACGCCTGTTGCTTGTGCCGCAACTGCTGCGCGCTTAAGTGGTCATTTGCCGCCAGACAGCCGAGCATCTCTTCTACAGTCGGATTGTCTGAGGGAATCGCATCGGGTACCGCCGACTGCTTAACGGCGGGGTAGGTGCAACCGCCCAGCATCAAAAGCATGAGCAGTGGCATAAAACGTTTAATCACGGTGTGAGCCCTCCTGTGCATAGGGCAGCCTGACGCGGAAACAGGCACCGTCGTTGTATGTCGGCACCAGCGTAAGCTGCCCATCCTGCTGTTCAATGTGGGCCTTTGCGATGGCCAGACCCAAACCGCTGCTCTTAAGAGCGCCTCGGGGCTGCTGGGTTCCCTTGAAAAAGGGCTGGAACAGCTGCGCGGCCTGATCATCCGGTATGCCCGGCCCCTGATCGCAGACATCAATCTCGACATAACCTGGCGCTTGGGTCACCCGTATCTCGACGGTGCCGTTGTCCGGACTGAATCGGATCGCGTTGCCCAGAAGGTTCTCCAGCGCAATGGCGAGTCGGCTGCGGTCGGCGTCTATCTGAAGAGCCGGGATCTGCTGAATACAGTTGAGGGATTTGCTGCGGATCGGAAGATCGAAACGGGCACAGACCTCATCAATCAGGTCCTGTAGATCGAAGCGACTGGTGGACAGGCTCGGGGCGCTGACCGCTTCATTATACCTAAGCAGATCCTCAATGCGCTGGCGCAGATCCCGGGTGCTCCCGTGCATGATCTCCACGACTTCCCGCTGCTGACCGTTCAAAGACCCGGTCACTTCATCTCGGAGCAGCGCAACCGCTTCCATCAGGCTGGTCAGGGGGGTCTTGAGTTCGTGGGACACCTCTCTGAAGAAGCTGAGCTTGTGCTCTTCGAGCTCTTGCAGGCGGTGTCGCAGCCAGTCCAGCTGCTCACCAAGATAGACGAGATCTTTAGGGCCGCGGACGGTGCTGGGGGTATCGAGGTCGTTCTGCCCAAGGCGACGGATAGTGGCGGCCAACTGCCGTACGGGGCGGCTGAGCAGCCATGAAAGAGCGCCAGAGAGCATGAGCGAGAGTAGTATCATCGCCAGTGCCAGCGTGATCATCGTGGCTTGAATGCGGTCGGCCGTCTGGTTCATGCCGGTTACCTGCTCACGGATGACCTGCGTCGCGGCATCGCTAAGGCTGGCTGTCGCGGCGTCCAGCTGTTCGAAGTCGTGTTTGTAGGATTCAAACACATCGGTTGCCGGGGCATTTTCCAATCGCGCATACAGTGCTCGCTCCAGTGCACCGAGCTCGGTCAGCTGCTGTTGCTGGCTCTCGCTCCAGGGCATAGGTTCAAGCAGGGCCAATGTCTCCTGAAACCGGTTGTGAGCCCGCAAGAGCCTCTCTTTCAACGTGGGGTCTTCGAGTACAAAGAATTGCCCGGCGGCGCGTTTAAGTGCCATTTCAACTTCACCCAACTGTCGGCTCGCCTGGGTAATATCCGCGCTTACATTGACTGAGCGGCGCCCCTCCAGCGCCATCTGTTCAAGTGCTCGGGTCATGCCGACGATGCCACCCAAGAGGGGAAGGGCTACAAGCACGAAACCGAACAGCAGCAGTGCGGAAAAGGAGGGGGGAAGGGAGAACGGCAGCTTCATGAGGTGATGTTGTCCATAACGCAGGAATAGGTTCGACGCGAATCGGTTTTGCTTACAGAACCTCAACTCGGGGATAGGTTCCCTGTCGCAGATGAGTTCTCGTCATTGTATTTTGGCCCTGTTGTTGTGGGGCGACAGCTTTTGATCTTATAAAACAATGACTTATGTTTATTGCTGGGTATCGCGTCGCCGTGAGGCGACAGGGGGAGGTTGATGTCCGGCGGGCTTTGATGCGGATTTGTTTTTATGTGTTTGATTATTAACTGGTTTTTTATGGTTGGCACGTGACCTGCTTTATTCGGGGTGCATACACAATTTTATTGATCACAGGAGAGTGTCATGAAAAAACTGAATTTTGTCGCTGCAGCAGGTCTCGCAACGTCCATGATGGTATCCGGTTTGGCGTTCGCGGCAGAAACAGAAACGTCTACTTTCGATGTGCTGGATCAGAACCAGGATGGTCAGCTGAGCGCAGAAGAGGTGAGTAGCCACCCGCAGCTGAGCGAGAATCTGTCGGTCGTTGATGCTGATAAGAGCGGTACCATTGACCGTGCTGAGTTCAGCGCTTTCGAACCGGTACTGGAAAAAAGCGAAGCAGCGCCTGAAGCCGAAGGTAGCGCTAACTGATTCAACCGATAGAAAGGCACCGCCCATGAGCGGTGCCTTTTAACGGTGTAAAAGAATTCCGGGTCTGACGGCGTCGCCCTGTCGATTGCCGCTGATTGGTGCCAAGGTCTCGGTCACCAATCAGCGGTTTGTAGAGTTTGAAGGGGGCTCTCAATCGTCAGGGGACATTGTCGGACCCGGTCAACCCTTCAGTGCTTGTTGCCCTTGCTTACTTTCTTGATAGCCCAGGTACCGTCGCCGTCTTCATGCTTTGAGTGCTGAATGTTGACGAACAGTGTATCCGGGTCCTGCCCAAAGTAGATGCCGGTGCCTTCGGCCTTATCATCGGTCAGAGATGCGAACAGCTTGACCCAATCCGCCGCGCCAGAGCCTTTACGCCCAGGCTGAGCGATCCAGATATCAGACGGGCTGTTGTCTTCGATGATGACCAGTTTACCGTCCGGTGTTTTCGCCAGATTGTCCGGATTATCGAATCCGGTCGCTGAGCCGCTTTCAACATCGACATTGACGCCGGGTTTTACGAAGTCGGTCACCCTCATGCTGTCCAGGTTTACCGCGACAACACGTCCGTCGTAGTTTTGCGAACCGTTAGTGTAGGTGCCTTCGGTGATCGCGGCATACAGTGTGGTACCGATGATCTGCAGATCTTCCGGACGGTTATAGCGGGCGCCTCCGACAGCGGTGCCATCGCGGCGTGCCATCATCGGGTCGATAGGGCCAGCCCATTCAGCCTGACCGAGGAACTCGTCATCTACGCTGTCCACCTTAAGGACATACAGGTTGCCTGAGCTCAAATCGCCATAGGTATCGGGGACAAATTTGTAGATGCCACCGCCTTCGCCATCGCGCTGACCACGGTATTCATCGACAACGTAGATGTTACCCTCTTCATCGACTTCGATACCCTCATGGGCCAGTCGTCCGACTTCAGGGCGATCAAAGATTGTTGCCTGGGTTGGCAGGCCTTCATCGTTATAGTCGAAGACTACTTCAAAGAGTCGCCCGCCCGTGGTTTCTTCCGCGAACAGCAGGGTGCCCCAAGGTGTCCAGCGAATACCGTCGAGAGCTGTGTAACCATCGTAACCGACGGTATCAGGATTATCGGCCTTCTGCGCGAGCACGATCTGCTGCCCGGTTTTCAGATCCACCATCGACAGGGCACCGCCATCTTCGTGGCCACGGACTTCATGAGTACGAAACAGGAATCGACCGGCGTGTGGGCCATTTTCATTCACGGTATTCATGTCGTGCCAGTCGTCTTCGCCGTCGTCGTAGATATTCAGGCCGTTACCGCCCCACATATCGCTCTTCTCGCCCGATACCAGGTATTGCTCGAAGCCTTGGGGGATAAGCCAGGGCGCTTGTGGATCGTTAGTGGTGTTGTAAGCAGAACCGCTAATCGGTTTGAAACCGAAGGGACCTGTAGTGCTATCGTTACCGGCAAGTGCAGATGTGCAGAACGGGCCGATGAGCGCCAAAGCTGCTCCGGCGAAGATGCGTTTTTTCGACATGTTTCGAGTCCTCGTATTCGTGGGTAGGGGTACACGGATAAGGCCCGGCAGCAGAGGGGATGGGGGCCAGAGGACAGTCTCGAATCAATGTTTTGCAGTTAAAGAACAGTTAAATTACGGTGTTGTGATAGTTATATAACAGTTCAGATAATAGGTCGTTTTTTGTAATTAAGCGTCGTCTATTGGTGACGGTTTTATATTGTGGCTTTATGCGGGCGCATAATAACCTTCTTACCGCCGGTAAATACTTGACAGCCGTCACATCCAGAGCAAGGATTGTCTATAATTCATACAACGTTATGCTATAGTTCAACCGATAGGGCTTATGGCCCAGTTTGTTACGTTTTTAAGATCCTTTCTCGATAATGGCAAACCCCGAGTAATTGGGGGACGCAAAGCCACAGATCCCGCGAGGGATGGCTGGGCCGTCGAAGGAGAGTGAGCTTGCAAGTCCACGACTTCTGAGGATCTTGAGTATGCCGTATTGCACAGGCGGCGCTCAGAACTTCTATTCGCTCTGAGCGTCTTTTGATTACCGGTGTGGCATTGTTTAAAACGCCACGGAATAAAAAGACAGGCGCATTATGAACAGGGCAGACTCAGGCGGACCTGCAAAGTCCGACCCGCTGAAAATTCTATTTATCGATCCGCATTCCGCATTCGTCACCTGGGCCAGTGGTCTGGTGCAGTATGGCTGCAACTGGAAGGTTGATCGGACGGATGATGCAAGAGCTGCGTTAAGCATGCTTGAGCAAACCGGTTACGATGCCGTTATTGTTGCTGCGCTGAGCAGTTTCGAGCGGGAGATCGGTATTCTGCGGCAGGTTGCATCGGCCAAACCCAAAACGGCCCGTATTCTGCTGTCTCCGCCGCTCAGTGCCGCGAACCTTGCCAAGGCACTGGATGTCGTTCACCGTAATATCTTTCAGGGCAGCAGCATCGAAGAGATCGTGCATTCTGTCGAGCAGACGGTCAGCGTAACCCGTCAGCTGTATCGCGATAAGGTGGTGCGCTCATTTGCCGCCTTCCGCCAGCTTCCCTCTCCCCCAGCTATTTATCATGAGCTGAGCCGCGCCCTCAGCAGTGACCGTACCAGCACTCGCGATATCAGTGCGATTGTCGAGCGTGATCCTGCCCTGGCCGCGCGTATCATTCGCCTGGTGAACTCAAGCTACTTTGGTTTGACTCGCCATATCTCCAACCTGAACGAAGCCGTCACCCTGTTAGGCGTGCGCACGGTGCGTGGTCTTGCACTGGCAGGACACCTCAATGCGCACTATCCGGAAGCCTCAGCATGGAAGGTGTTTTCATTCGACCAAATGAACCAGCGTGCTCTGAGCGTTGCGCGTCTGGCTCAGGAGATTTGCAGCCCCTACGGCAAAGGGCAGGCGCTCAAGGATCAGGCGTTTCTCGCCGGATTACTGCTTGATATTGGTATGCTGATGTTGGCGGCGGAACAGGGGCAGGGCTATCTGAAGGTAATCAAATACGCTGCGCGCAAGAAGCTGCCACTGCATGTGGTTGAGCGCATGGCGTATGGGGTTACACATGCAGAACTCGGTGCGTATTTGCTCAACATGTGGAATCTTGCTCCGCAGGTTGTCGAAGCGGTACTGATGCACCATGAGCCTGATGAATCCGTAGGCAATACCTTCACACCGCTCAGTGCTGTTCATATCGCGGATTCTCTGTTGCCCAGTATCGAAAACGAGTTCGAGCTGGATCTGACTGCTACGCTGAGCGACAGCTACATCGAACGTATCGATGCCAAGCAGTACCTGCCCAGCTGGAAGATGGTGGCGAATGGATACCGTCTGAGAATGCGCGAGTCAGAGCGAGCACGTAGCGCCTGAAAGCCACAGGATTGACCCGTCTCTACAGCGCCCGAAAGGTTAACGCCTTTCGGGCGCTGGTCTGATAATTGCTTAATATTGAGTAGTGCATACACCTCTCGTGTGTGCCTGAGCAAATCAGGAGGCGACTTCAGCGGTTGTCATGGCATTCCCCCATCAGGGCGGATATGCATGCATCAACCGGGATGAACGCGGCTGGTCGTTGTCGGACGGTCGGTACGCAATCATGTTATGTGTTTGTTTATAAATAATATTTTATTCAAGCGTTCCCTACCTATACTGGCTTGGCCGGTAGTCCCCACTAGACCTGATCCCCGCGCTTCATACCTGATACTTCTCCTCTCTTTAATCCGCTTTGCAAAATCTCAATGTGTTGTCTCTGTGCACAGTGTTGGTGCATGCAGATCTGACACGCCCGCGTTTGAGAGCCAGTGCCGGCTGATACATCGCCGTTGGTGTTCAAACGCAGAATTGAGCTTGCCGAAACAGGAGCCAAAACCATGATTCTAGCCACCGACCTTGACGGTACCTTTCTTGGCGGCAGTGCTGAGAACCGATCTCGCCTTTATCAACTGATCAACGCCCACCCGGGAATACGGCTTGTCTTTGTTACCGGACGCGGGCTTGAGGCAGTCATGCCGTTGTTGTCCGATCCCAGCATTCCCGAGCCTGAATTTATCATTTGCGATGTCGGTGCGACGGTTGTCGATGGCAGCACCTTGCAGCCGGTGTCTGAATTGCTCGAAGAGATCGAGGAGCTGTGGCCTGGCGAAATCGCTATTGTTGAAGCGATGGCGCGTTTCGAGACGATCAAACGGCAGGAGGTGCCTCAGGCCCGACGTTGCTCCTGGTATTGCGACCCCGATGCCGTGACCGATGAGATACGCAAGGTGGCGGATGAGCTGGGGTGCGATCTGCTGTACTCGGCTGGCTACTACCTGGATTTTCTCCCCAAGGGCACCAACAAAGGCGCAACGCTGGCACGGTTGATCGACTATATGGGCGAGCATATCGACGATGTGCTGACCGCTGGCGATACGCTGAATGATCTGTCGATGCTGGATGGGCGCTTCAAGGGCGTCTGCGTGGGCGACTCGGAAGGGGGGCTGCTGGAGGCCACGAATAAGAGCGCGCGCGTATTGCATGCAGAGGAGCCGGGCTGTGGCGGCATTCTTGAGGCGATGAGCCATTTTGGCTTTCTCGGCCCGAGAGGTGTCGCCCATGAGGGGCAGGACAGTGCCAAGCCGGGTACATCCGATCTTGTGATGGTCTACCACCGTTTACCGTATGAAGAGGTAAGAGAGCGGGGCAAGGTGCGTCGTCAGCCGCATAGCTCACCCAATGGCATACTGCCGACACTGCTCAGCTTTTTTGCCGACGGCACCCGCGGCGCCTGGATCGCCTGGAGCATTGATGATGGCACGGAAGAGCCGTTTGTCACCCATACCAGTGTCGATAACGCGGCCTATCCTAATCTGATCTGCTCACGTGTGGCCCTGAGCAAGGACGACGTGGATATCTTCTACAAGCGTTTTTCAAAAGAAGCGTTCTGGCCGATGCTCCACACCTTTTGGGAGCGTGCCGAGTTCAGGGAGGAGCACTGGGAGGTGTTCTGCGATGTGAACCGCAAATTTGCCGAGAAGGCGGCCGAGGAAGCGGCGCATGGGGCTCTGGTCTGGATTCACGATTACAACCTCTGGATGGTGCCGGCGTATCTACGTGAGCGCCGCCCCGATCTGCGAATCGCATTCTTCCACCATACCCACTTTCCGTCAGCCGACATCTTTAACGTGGTGCCCTGGCGACGTGAAATCGTCGGCAGCCTGTTGCAGTGCGATTACGTGGGCTTTCATATTCCGCGTCAGGTCGAGAACTTTGTTGATGTGGTACGCGGTGTTGTGCCGTTTAAGGTTCAGGAGCGGCAGAACTGTGCGCCGCGTTTTCTGACCTATGGCTGTGCGGCGGGCCTCGGTGAGATGACGGTCGAGATCGAGACTGATCAGCGCACCATTCGTCTGGGGGCCAATCCGGTTGGGCTGGATATCGAGCGCATGAAACAGGCCCTTGCTTCGCGGGCGGCCCAGAAGCAGACCCGTCTGTTGCAAGATGAACTGGGTAGTGAGCGACGGGTGATACTGTCGGTCGAGCGGCTCGATTATACCAAGGGGGTGTTGCAGAAGCTGGTCGCCTACGAGCGTCTGCTGGAGCAGCA
Source organism: Marinobacterium lacunae (assembly GCF_000705555.1). Classification (GTDB taxonomy): domain Bacteria; phylum Pseudomonadota; class Gammaproteobacteria; order Pseudomonadales; family Balneatricaceae; genus Marinobacterium_D; species Marinobacterium_D lacunae. The sequence continues at coordinate 40,754 of NZ_JMQN01000040.1, read as the reverse complement.
TCCGGAGCTGCATAACGATGTCACGCTGGTTATTATCTGTGTACCGGCCGCGCGTGAAATAAAGGTCTACCGCGACCTGATTGCCGATATAGAGCAGGCGGTGGGGCGCATAAACGGGCGCTTTGCGCAGGTGGGGTGGACGCCGGTCAATTACTACTATCGCGGCTTCCCGCTTCAGCAGCTTGTCAGCTTTTATGAGCGTGCCGATGTCATGTGGATCACGCCCCTGCGTGATGGGCTCAATCTGGTGGCCAAGGAGTATGTGGCCACTCAGGGGTTGAGTCATTGCATGGGGCGTCTGGTGCTCTCCGAGTTCACCGGAGCGGCGGCGGAGCTGCATGGGGCCTTGCTGACCAACCCGCATGATACTCAGGATCTGGTGGAGCGCTGCTATCAGGCGTTGATTATGCCGCCCAACGAGGCGTCAACGCGTATGCGTGAATTGTTCGATATTGTCAGCTATTACGATATTCGCCGCTGGGGGGAGGAGTTTATCGCCAACGCGCGGTATGTTGATCAATCGCGTGCCGAACCTGTTGCCGATGCGCTCGAACTGGCTTGAGCATCATGTTTTAGCGCTTAGTCAGCGGCAGCGGCGGCTGCTCCTGGACAGATCAGCTCGGCACACAGCCCTTGGGGCGCGAGGGGTGTGTCGCTGAGCTCGACGCGATAACCGGTCCGTTCGCAGATCTCTTGAACGATCGACAGGCCGATGCCGCAACCGTCGCTGTCTTGTCCGGCTGCGCGATAGAAACGGTCGAATACACGTAGCTTTTGTTCGTCGTCGAGGCCGGGGCCCGTATCACAGATACGTACGTGCAGATCGCCTTTCTGCTGTACAACTTCGATCTGTACCCGGCCGCCGTCCGGGGTATAGCGCAACGCGTTATCAAGGAGGTTGCGCAGCAGTATATCGACGCAATCTGGGGTTACGCGGGCATGTATGGGGTGGGCCGGACTCAGGCTGACCTCCAGTTTGCGTGCACGGATCATCCTGCGCTGGTCCTGAAGAAGCCCGTCAAGCGCTGCATGCATATCCACTAGCTCGAAGTGGCTCTGACGCTCACCGCTCTCCAGTCGACTGAGCGTCAGCAGCTGATTAACCATGTGACTGAGGCGGTCTACGCCGCTGATAATCTGCTGCTGAGTGACCAGGTTGTCCGCATCGTTCAAAAGCAGATTCTGGGCCTGAATGCGGATGCCGGCCAGAGGCGTGCGCAACTCGTGCGCGGCATTACTGGTAAAGCGTTTTTGTTGCTGAAGCGAACGCTCCAGGGCTTTCATCAGTCGGTTAATCGAGTAGACGACACCGACGATCTCTTTGGGGGCAGAGCTGATATCGATCGGGTCCAGATATTCAGGGCCCCGGCGGTAGAGCTCACTCGATACCCGGCCAAGAGGCTTGAGCCCCCGGCGTACGATCAGCCAGATCAGGATCCAAAGCAACGGAATGATCAGCAGCAACGGCTGTATATTGTGCTTGTTGATCTCCTCGGCGATCTCCTCGCGGATCTCCATATCCTGACCGACCTTGATCCACAGCCCGCTGTCGGAGTGCAGCATGAAGGTGCGCCAGCGGCGATCATGTTCATAGCCATAGCCTGGACGGTTATCCCAGTTCAGTACCGCGCTATCGTCGCTGTTGCCCAGCAGTGGTCGGCCCTTGTCGTCCCATATCTGAAATGCGAGCTTCTTCTCGTAACGGTGGCCCAGATCGCTGCTTTCTGTTTGCTGGGTGGCCACCTGTTCCGGCAGGTGAATGCGCAGCGCCGTGTCATCTTCATCCTGATTAATAAACAGCGACTCCATGACACGCGCAGCCTGAGCAAGCTCGGCGTCGTAGACCTCTTCCGTTTCGTAGAGAATGTCCAGGTAACTCGCCAGATAGCCGCCACTGAGCAGCAGCGTCGTCGCAAGTGTCAGGGCAATAATCAGGTACTGGGCGATGGAGCGTTTCATCTTATCGACTCTCCGGCGTCACCAGACGGTAGCCGATGCCGCGCACGGTGCCGATCAGTTCGCGGCCGAATTTACGGCGCAGGTGGTGCACATGTACCTCAATGGTGTTGCTCTCGATCTCCTCATCCCAGCTGTAGAGGTGATCGATGATCGCTTCGCGGCTGAAGACCCTGCCGGGGCTGGAAGCGAGCAGCGTCAGCAGTTGATACTCATGGCGATTGAGCGGCACCTCCTGACCAGAGAGCTCGACACGATGATGGCTGGGGATGATCTCAATGTTGCCAAGTGTAATAGTCGGCGTCGCAATGCCGCTGCTACGCCGGACGAGCGCGCGCAGGCGGGCCATCAGTTCGTCGATATCAAAGGGCTTGGCGAGGAAGTCGTCGGCACCGGTGTCGAGGCCCTTTACCCGTTCGCTGATGCCGTCTCGCGCTGTCAGAATCAGCACTGGGAGCTGCTGGCCGTTATTGCGTAGGGTTCTGAGCAGTTCGATGCCGTCCTGATCAGGCAGGCCGAGGTCCAAAACTAAAACGTCAAAGTCCGAGCTGCGAAGTGCTGCCTGCGCCTCGGCAGCGGTGGTGACCCACTCCGCTGGAACCTTGTGTTGTTTAAGTGCGTTATGCAGCCCCTGACCGAGCAGGGGATCATCTTCAACGAGCAGTGCCTTCATCGCTTAAAGCATCCATGAAACGATGCGTCAGTCTAACTCGATTTGCTTAAAGAAGTCTTAATTGCGCGCGGCCGATTCGGGCTGCGGGCCCAGCTGTAGCAGCAGGCGCAGCGCTGGAGCCAGTAACGCGCAGGCAAACATCACCAGCGCCATCGGCAGTGGGGTGCCGTCATACAGCGTACCGACAAGCGAACCGGAAAATGCACCAAACGCGAAGCCGCACGCCCCCATCAGCGCGGTTGCCGTCGCACTGTTGGTGGGAAACAGATCGGTAATGCCGGCCATGGAGTTGGCGTTTACCAATCCGTGGCAGCCAAAGAACAATATGACCAACGGTATAAAAAACTGGAGCTGTATCGTCTCAGACAGGAATACGTAACCGAACAGCACTGCGCCGGCCGCGGCCTGAATCAGTTGTCCGGCCAATAGCAGTGAACGTGGATTGTGGCTACCTAAAAGCTGGATATTGACCTTATTCATTAGCACCAGGGCGATCACATTGACGCCGAACGCCAGTGGATAGGTGGATTCGCTCAGTTCGAAATATCCCATATAGACCGATGGTGAGCCGGTAATGAACGCGAACAGGCTGCCATAACCGAAACAGGCCGAGAACAGATAGCCCAGTGCGTGACGGTTGCGCAGTACCATCCAGTAACGGCGCAAGGCGCTGGGCCTGTTGGTTTGAATCTGGCGGGTCTCCGGCAGTACGCGGTAGATGACAATAGCGAGAACGCAGCTGTAGACCAGCAGTAATCCAAAGATCATCTGCCAGTTCAGAATCTGCAGAATCAAACTGCCGAGTACGGGGGCCAGCAGTGGCGCCAGCATCAGGATCACCGCCATCTGGGACATGGTGCGGGCACTCTCGCTCCCACTTGAGAGGTCACGTACGATCGCCGGTGTATTGACCACGGTTATCCCGCCGCCTAGTGCTTGTATCACCCTAAAAAACCAGAGCCACTCGATTGATGGTGTAAAGGTGATTGCCAGCGAGCCGGTGATGAACAGGCTCAAGCCAAAGAATATGCCGATACGGCGGCCAAAATGATCGGAGAAGGGGCCGCCGAAAAGCTGTCCGAGTGAAAAACCGGCCAGAAAGAAACTGATCGAAAGCTCAACATCAGGAATCGGGCGGCCGAGGGCCTTCGCTATTGTGGGGATTGCCGGCAGATAGGCGTCAGTGGCAAGCGGCGCCAGTGCCGTCAGGGCCGCCAATAGAAAGACGAATCCAGGAATGGCTAGACCTGTATTATTGGTAAGGGCTTTGGATTCCATATAAGGTGTCGCTCCGTTAACGCCGAATACACTGAGTCAGCTTGTTTAGGCACTCAGTCGGCAGGTCAAGACTTCAGGTCAGGAACAGGGTCAAAAACTCTCCACACTACATATTGGCAGTTGTTCACGCCGCTATGGTTACCTGGAACGGGCCAGGGTGGTGATGTTCGTGCGGGAGAGAATGAAAAAATATAGTGTAATATACATTACATTATAAGTATGGGTCCAACCCCGGACGTTCTGCACGCCGAAATTGCGTGTCGGACAGGTATTCAGTAACAGCAGATTGGGTAGAGGGTCGATGAGCCATTCACTTGAGCATGAGTGCTTGGACAAGGGGCTGACGGCAAAAGGAGAGGAGCGCAGACGGCGCATTCTCAACGCGGCCAAAGAGGTATTTCTTGAACAGGGCTTCGAGAATGCATCGGTAAGCGACATCATGAAGCGGGCGGGCGGATCCATGACCACGCTGTATCGTTGCTTTGGCAACAAGCTCGGCTTGTTCGAAGCGATGATGCAACAGTCCTGCGATGACCTGTTTGCCAGTTTCGATGAACACAAGGTGTGGAGTGATGATCCTGCCACGACACTCTATCTGTTTGGCCAGCGCTTTATTGAGATGATCAGTACGCCGCAGGCGATCGCCATGCATCGTTTGGTGTTGTCGAACAACAGTAACGAGAGTGAGCAGATCAAGACGCTGTTCTATACCGCAGGCCCTGATCGTGTACGCAAGCTGCTGACCGAGTACCTGAAGCGACAGAAAAGCGAAGGGCGTCTGAATATAGCCTGCTGCACGATAGCCGCTGCTCAGTTTGTCGAGATGATCAAGCAGCCTTGGCACTTCGAGGCATTGTTGGGTCTAGAGTATGATCCGGAGCTACCCAACAAGAGTCTGGCGCAAGGCGTGGAGATCTTTCTTAAAGGGGCCGCAAGATAAAGAGAAAAATGGCCGGAGAGGCAAAAATGCCATTCACCGGCCTGGGAAGAAAACGTCGTTGATCGGAGTCTAGCAGTTTAGAGGCTCAGGTTGTACACCGTGCAAAAACTGTTCAAGTAGTGAGAGATCTACCTGCAAATTATTCACTCGTAAATTCGTGATGAGTGACTAAAATGCACGCCATCCTAGCCTCGCATAGAGGTATTCCCCAGGATTTAGCGTAACTCAGAAGGCATTCCTGTCCGCCTCTGCTGTTTTCCACAATGTATGTCACCTCCGAGGTTTAAACCGAATGGTCCACGCTTTGTATAAGGCGCTGGTAAAGGCGCTTCACCAGTCCGTCAACGCCTGCGTCAATCGCCGGGCTCAGATGCTCACCGAGACGGTCCGCCGAATTGATCGTCAGGCAATGGAGTTCGAGACTATCAGGCAGCGCACCCAGACGGCTCGCAAGCATCAGAGTATCGGCCACGCCGAAGCCGTGTGAGCCCGCCACGCCCGTGCGCGCGTGTTTGAGAGTTTCCAGATCAGGCCGGGTGTAGACGCCCGGCTCGTCATCCGCACTCCATAGTGCATCTACCAGCCAGCAATGCTTATATTCGGCCAGATGTTTGATCAGTCCTGCTCCGGGACGGTCGTACGCTGTCAGGTCGCATTCGGCTGTTTCGGGCAGTATCGCCTCCAAGCGTTCAATCACCTCCCAGCCTAATCGGTCGTCACCCGCGGGTGAGCCCAGCCCGATAATCTGCAGTCGGTCGTGCTTCACGGCTGGCGCTCCAGCTCCAGTTGCAGGAAGTGAGTCGCGCACGAGATGCAGGGGTCGTAGTTGCGTATGACCTTTTCACAGTGCAGGCGCAGTGCATCGTCCGGATGCTCAAGGCCAAACGCCTGCAGTGAGTTGTGCAGGTCCTGTTCTATTCTTGCCTGGTTCTGGCTCGTGGGAGGGACGATGCGCGCATGCTTGATCAGCCCGTTTTCGTCTGTTTCATAGCGATGCCAAAGCAGCCCGCGAGGGGCTTCTGTCGCGCCGAAACCGATACCTGCCCGAGGTATAACGTCGTCAAAGGGGCGCTCTGGCACGCTGTAGGCTGCTGTGAGTTCCAGTGCTTCGTGTATCGCCAGTTCAATCTCCACGGCGCGGGCAAGCATGCTGTGGAACATGTTGCGACTTGGAAAGGCGATGCCGGTGTTGTTCAGGTTGTCGGCGATTTCGGCGGGTAATCTCTCCCGGTTCAGGTTGAGCCGCGCCAATGGCCCGACCAGATAGGGCGCTCCCTGATAGAGTGACCACAGCGCAGTTGAGTGTGGCGCATGGGTCTCTTCGAAGTACTGCTCCCACTCCTGTGCCGTGATGGACAAGCCATCCGAGCCGGCCAGTGTGCCCTCATATAGCGGATATTCGCTTTCGTGTTTGAGCGCGACGTTGATGAAGCTGTCATCATCCTGCGGGACCGGCAGTTGCGCGCACCAGTTTGTCAGCGCGCGGGCACTGTCCCGGGCCTTTTCCAATTGCGTGTTCAGCCGTTTGATGTCGGCATCCGTCGGTGCATGATGAAACCCGCCAACCCGAGCGCCGACGGGGTGCACCGAGCGGCCACCAAACAGCTTGATGATCGTGTTGCCGAGCGCCTGCAGTTCCAGCCCTCTTTGGACCTGCGCCGGATACTGTTCCGCCATTGCGATGGCGCTGTCAAAGCCGAGGTAATCGGGCAGGGCCAAAAGGTGGATGTGCAGCGCGTGGCTTTGAATCCATTCGCCGCAGTAAAACAGTCGGCGCATGCGTCGAACCCAGTCCGACGGGGTGAAATCAAAGGCTTGTTCGAGGGCCTGCACGGCGGTCATCTGATAGGCCACCGGGCAGATACCGCAGATACGGGCCACGATGTCAGGCACTTCATGATACGCCCGGCCTTCGAGAAACTTCTCGAAGTAGCGCGGGGGCTCGAATATCGAGAGTTGCAGCTGTGTTATCTGCCCTTGTTCAATGCTGAGCTTTAACGAGCCCTCGCCCTCGACGCGGGTGAGGGCGGGAACGTCGATGCGAATCCGGCGTGACTCAGCCATTGTCACCGTCTCCCGTGTCTGTACTCCGGGCGATCAGCCCGGCATCGTGAAATGCTGGCGCTGCGCTGTTGATCATCAGAAAGCGTCGTGCCACCGCGTCCGGCATCAATCCGAGCCCAGCAAATCGCTTACTGAGACTCTCAGTGTTGGGGTTGTCCGAGGGGCCATAGCAACCGTAACAGTCCCGGCCGAAGCTTGGGCAGAGTGCTCCGCATCCGGTGCGCGTAACAGGGCCGAGGCAGGGTTTGTTGTCGGTGACCATCACGCAAACGCGCTGCTGGCGTTTGCACTCCATACACACCTTGTCCCGCTCCTCGATTGGCGGAACGCCAAACAGGAGCGAGTTGACGGCGGCAAGCAGCTGGCGGCTGTTGATAGGGCACCCCCAAAGCTCGAAATCGACTCTCACCTCATCGGCGATGGGGCGGGCATGGTTTAGCGTTTTGATGAACTCGGGCTTGGCGTAGATGGCATCTCGCCATTGGTCGTGCTGGTTATCAAGGTTGCGTAGCGCTTGCAGCCCGCCGGATGTGGCGCAGGCGCCGATGCTGATCAGGTAGCGGCTATGCTTGCGCACCCTGTGAATGCGTTCGATCTCATCCTGCGTCGACAGACTGCCCTCGACAAAGGCGATATCGACGTCGGCGTCGGGGTCATCGAGGCCCGCCTCCAGAAAGTGCCTTATGTCGACACGCCTCGTCAGCTCTATCAACTCGCCGCCAAGGTTCAGGAAGGCGAGTTGGCAGCCGTCGCAGGAGCTGAACTTGTGCACCGCTATTCGCGGTTTAACCGTCGTACTCATCAGAACCCCCGGGTACCGAGCAGCGCCCGAACAGCTGGATAGTTGAATACCGGGCCATCCTTGCACACGAAAGCGGCTCCGAACTGGCAATGCCCGCAATGGCCGATGGCACACTGCATATTACGCTCCATGCTGAGCCAGATCTGCTCAGGCGCGAGACCGAGCTCTATCAGCCGCTCCGCCGAGGCTCTCATCATCGGCTCAGGGCCGCAGAGCATCGCCAGCGATCGAGTTGTATCGAGCGCCAGCTGATCGAGCAGCCCGGTCACCATGCCGGTATGCCAACGCCAGCTCGCATCGGCCTGGTCGGCGGCGAGCAGGACATGTGTGTCAGGTTGCTTGGCCCAGTGCTCGTACTGGTCTCGCCAAATAAGATCGTCGGAATGTTTAACGCCCTGAACGATGGAGATTCGGCCATAGAGGCTTCGTTGGCGAAGCAGTTCATGTACAACGGACACAGCCGGTGCGCAGCCAAGGCCCCCCGTGATGATATGGACGTCCTTGCCGCCTGCCTGATTCAGCGGCCAGCCCCGGCCGTAGGGTCCGCGTACCCCGAGTTTGTCGCCGGGCTCAAGCTTGACCAGTGCGCGGGTCACCCTGCCAACGGCGCGAATGGTGTGGTCCAGTAGCAGTGTCTGATCGAGAAAACTCTGGGGCCCCGATTTGATGGAGATCGGCACCTCGCCCACGCCATACAGATAGAGCATATTGAACTGCCCCGGGGCACAGTAAAATCGGTGGCGAGCATCCGGGTCGGTCAATCGCAGGCGCAAGGTCACGATTGTTGGCGTCTCCTGGATCCGTTCGACCACTTCCGCTTCGAGAGGGAGGTAAGGGTTGATCATGCCTGCTCTCCGGTAGGGGACTGGCTGATCTGCAGAATCTCTTCGGTGGGGTCGATACCGACCGGGCACCAGCTGATGCATCGGCCGCAACCGACGCAGCCGCTGCGATCATATTGCGACTGCCAGCTGCCGAACTTGTGCGTGAGCCACTGGCGGTAGCGACTGGCGGTATCCTTTCGTAGCGTGATGCCATGGATATAGCTGTGGCCCGGCGTAAAACAGGAGTCCCACTGGCGTTGGTGTGCAGTGCTCTGGCCTGACGTGGACGGCACTTCGTTCTCGCTGTGGCAGAAACAGGTGGGGCAGACCTGGGTGCAGTTTCCGCAACTCAGGCAGCGCTCCGCTACAGCTTGCCACTGTGGATGGTCAAGGTTGCTGAACAGCAGCTCTTGAATATCCTGCTGTGGCAGGCGTCGGCGCTGGCTCTCGCCGGCATGGCTTACCTCGTTGCGTGCATCGCTATAGAGGGCGTCATCCCCGGGCTCCAGCGGCAAGCGGTGCATCAGCATCTCGCCGGCCAGCGTGCCCGCTGTTACGAAATAGCCGCTGTCGGTTTCATGCAGCGACAAGTCATAGCCGGATTGCACCTCAGGCCCATCGCCGGTATCGGCACAAAAGCAGGTATCAGCGGCATGGGTGCAGTTAACGGCAATCAGCAGCAGACGCTTGCGTCGCGCTTCATAGTAGGGATCGGGAAAGGCGTTTAGAAAGTGTTTGTCCTGAAGCGCCAGCGCCGCCAGATCGCAGGCGCGCACACCGATTACGGCGACAGGTTCCGATTCGGTGGGAGCCTGATAAAACTTAAGGTTTCCGTCGCTGTTAACCTCGGCATACCAAAGGTCTTCGCGTGGCGCGAATGTCAGCGGCTTGATGGCCTGCGGGCCGTTGGCCCATGAAAAGTAACGAGGAGAGTCTGTGTTGTGCAGGCGGTAACGCCCGTTGGACTGCTCTTGATGTACGCCTTTGGGCAGCTGCTGTACGCCGGTGAGGGTGTCGTACAGTATGGCGCCGTCACGTACTTGAGGGGCAACGCACCTGAAGCCGTCATCGGTCAAGGTATCGATCAGCGATTGAAACCGCTCTATTGGCAGAAACCCCGGTGTCCCCATTACGCCTTACCCCAGTCTTATTATTGTTGCGGATTGGATTCTACAGCGGTGTATTCATGAATCCTTATAAAGTAGAAGGTTATAGTCTTCAGCTCAAGCAGGAAGCTTGTCGGGCCACTTAGGTGATTGCTAATATCCGTTGCATCCGCGGACGCATCTCTACGCGTCCATCCCGCCGCTGTAGCTCAGTCGGTAGAGCAACTGATTCGTAATCAGTAGGTCGGAGGTTCGATTCCTCTCAGCGGCACCATTAATCAATGTCTTACAGGCGCTTCGTTGTTAGCGATTCCTATAAAATTTCCATTTTCCTATATTTTTAGCCGGCTACGCCGTTTTTTTGCTCATCTTCGAAGGCTAACCAGCCTGTGCTGTACAGCCCTAAAATGCTTTGTGCGTCTCGTTTTCTTGCTTGTCCACGCAGCTCTAAACATAGTTGATCGCCTCGTTGGCGACCCTATCGCTATCCGCTAACCTCTATATAGGCTGTCTAAAACAGAGACCGATCATGTGCGGGCGCTATAACGTCATTGATGACCCACATACCCAGGGACTTCTCGACGTCCTCGGCATCAGTACCCGGCTGGAAACACACTACAACATCGCGCCGACTGAAGACGTTCAAGTCATCCTCATTGAAGACGGCATACCCAGACTTAGGCATATGCGCTGGTGGTTGGTCCCAAGCTGGGTAAAGGAGCCTAGCACTCAGTACTCGATGTTCAATGCCAGAGCTGAGACACTCGGATCCAGCCGGGCGTTTAGAGGCCCATTCAAGCATCAGCGCTGTATAGTACCCGCCTCGTCGTTTATCGAGTGGATGGTCGAAGAGGGTCATAAGATCCCTTACGATATACAACCCAAGGACAGTGCTTTTGCCTTTGCGGGCCTCTGGGACAGGTGGGGAAAGGGGGCTGAAAGCTTCTATAGCTGCGCGATAATTACAACTGACGCGGTTCCCGCGTTTCGCCAGATCCACAATCGGCAACCGGTCATGTTGCCCTACGACGCCTTAAATCGTTGGTTGGACCCTGAGATCGAAGGTAAAGACCTAACCGATCTGCTTCAGCCCATGCTACCTGTCGACCTTGAGGTTTTCGAATCGGATACAGAGATCAACAGCAGTCGGCACAAGCGACCACCTGAACACCTGAGCGAATCAGTTTTACTTAAAGTTGGTTAAAGCTGCAGATGCTCTGGAGATAAATGCGCGTAACGCATCGTCACCGGTATTGACTGGTGGCCGAGGATCTTCTGAAGTGTCAGCACATTTCCCCGTTCATGATGAAGTGACTTGCAAAGGTATGGCGTAGAACATTAGTCCGCTGTCCTTTCAGCAATACGATACCTGATGCTTTCAAGGCCTTGTTGAACGTTATAATTCGATTCTTTGAGGAATTTTTTACTTATTTTAACAGATTGATTATATCTCATCCTTGTTACTGATAGGGTAAAAACTATTGCTAATATCGAGTAGATTATCCTCATATAGTGTATTCCGAATCCTATTCATGTGTCCTTTCGTGCGCTTATGAGTCCTGTGCTCTATTGGTTTATATAGATTTTTAATGAGAATTATATCAATAGCTTATTGCGGATTTATTACTTTATAAACCGTAAATAAAGTTTATAATTGGCTTGTGTTTAAATATATAGATATCTATATTTTGAATTTAGAGCTTTCAATTATTTCTATAATATTTACAGCCAAGTCATGCATGACAAGTAAAGTTGCCCTCTCATATTCATTATACTCATTGATTGATCTAATTATCATTTTTTTACCATGAGCGATATCGTTTCTTCGGCTTACAAGAGCTTTTATTCTAACGGTGTTGTTTTCAAGTTCTTCAGACCTAATGCCAATTTTCTCACACTCTTCTCTAAATACATTGGGCCATAGATTGCTACTGGTTTCTAATTTTGCGTTATCAAAACGGGCAGCCTTCTCCATTAATGTAGGTAGTACTGAGTTAATAAAAGACATAATGTTTTCAGAACTGGAATTTTGTCTGATACCGTTAAAAGCTTCTGTCAGCGCCAAAATTTTAAATTTTTCAGATAAATTACATATTTTTATATTTCTTTCTTGAATATGATCTAATAGCAAATCCCATGTGAACTTGGTAAAACCCTCGAAATGAGCGTAAAGTAAAGCCCAGCATGCTCTCAACATTGCTCTATAAACAACTTCATTGTTGTCATTGTTTATTGTGAGCCTTTTTAGAGAAACGAGCTCCGCTTCTCTCCAACTCAGATCATTTTCTAAAGTTTCAGCATAGCTACTCATATTGAGAGGATTCCTTTCTCAACTATGTCTATTCTTTTTTGTAGTTTTTCTCTAGAGTTAGCCCCTGGGCCTGTAACTGCTCTAAAATCTGCAGATTGAACAATTTCAGTAATTTTATTGCGGAGATCCTTTTTACTCTTGCTCTCAATTACGTCTAGAGTGTTAAAGACACCCATAGATATGGCTTCGAAATATGCTGGAGGTAATGATCCAACAGGGTTTCCAGAACGGTATCTTAAAAACGCATTCTCTGTTAATTTAAGATATGAAATTTTGAAAACATTTTCGAAGTCCAATTCTTCTTTATCATAATCAAAATCAATTTTATCGAGAAGAATAGCCTCCATATAATCATCAAGCCAATCTCTAACACTTCCTTTAAATTTATCTCTATAATTTTTTGTAGCAAAGAATCTAAGAACTAGCTCTTCTAGCCCTTTCTTTTCCTTTTCTGCATCTGGTAGGCTTTTGGTGCACTCCGAAAAATATGATCTCTTTGATAGATTAGTAATAAATGTGTAAAATTTAACGCCTTCCTCTCCTAGCATCCTAGCTGAGCAGTTTCGAACTTCTTGAGGTTCTAAGTTAGCGCCTCCAGTATTTAAACGTTTGAACATCTCGTAACGCAAGAAACCTTTACTTTGTTTTTTTATCACGACTGTTCTTATAGAAGTCCTTTTCAATCGGAGTCTTAAACTAAGAGGCATGTCATGAAAATAATAATTATTCAAACCTGATATTAGTGTGCATCCTTGCAGTTTCAACGGTTCTTTTTCTATTGACTGTGGTTCTACAAATTGAAGTATTGTACTTACTCTTTGTAGACCATCAATTAGTTCGAATACACCGTCTTCATTTTCGATAACGAATATTTGCGGAATGGGTAACTCTAGCAAAACTGACTCAATCAAATGCGACTTCTGCTGATCACTCCACCTAAATAGTCTTTGATATTCTGGTTGTATGATCAGTTCATTATTTACATGGAGATTAACTATTTCACCAAAACTTAAATCCAATGTGTCGGTTCTAACCTCACCGACTCTATCGTTTATTTCTTTTTCGATATCCATATAACACCACTATATATTAGGCTAAATTATTTATGAGCGATATTTTTATAAACTTATTTAATCAACAGTTCGATTAACAGTATCACATTCAATATAAGAGATGTTGCCAATAACCAAGGCAAGCTTGCACTCACGTAGCGAACGGATAGAGGTTTAGGTTTTACTGCTTGATCCCACGCTGACTCCTTGCGCTTTGAGGGTGGAACGAGTGCATCTTGACGCCAGTCTGTTTGCTTCCAGCGCTTGATCTCGTTCTGTCGTTCTTGGCGTTGTTTTAGCTTTTCATCGTCCGTCTTGTTCGGTGTTCGCATCATCCTCACCCTCCCTGCGGTTGTACCAGCGTTCCATCACTGCCGGGCAACTCCTAACCCGCGTTTACTGCTCCTGAGTCTGAGCGTTTTACCTCATCTAACTCTGGGCTGAGCTGTCCGATATCCGGTTCTATTTGTCCAGTTGTAATCCAAAGTGCGTATTGAGGGAAGCGTTCTATGACCGATCCCGATATCACCCGGATAGAGAGTCTCTGCACCTGTCAGGTTACACTGACGATACAATGCGAACAGTTGGGCTCTTGGGAACGTGATATGGACGTAATACGCCGCCGGATAGAACAGCAGGTTTTCAGTCTTACCGGGCTGGCGCTCAATGACATCGATTACGAAAACCCTCCGGGTGACCCGGGGCTGTTTGGGCCTCAGAGCATCTGCTGGCGCGTGCACAGCGATTTCCCCTCGATGCTCTGCGGCGGTATCGGTGCGTTGATGCTACAGATGATGCATCCTCTGGCGCTGGCCGGGGTGTGGGATCACTCCAACTTTCGTCAGGATATGCTGGGGCGTTTAAGGCGCACCAGTCAGTTTATTGCCGCCACCACGTTCGCTTCTACCTCCGATGCCCATCGTCTTATCGAGCGTGTCAGACTTATCCATAGCCGTGTTAAAGGCGTTGCGCCTGACGGGCGAGGCTATGCCGCGGATGACCCTGATCTTCTGACCTGGGTTCACGTCGCTGAGGTTAAATGCTTTCTCGATTCCTATATGCGGTATAAGGCACCGGGGCTGAGTGTTGCCGAGCAGGATCAGTACTTCGATGAGGTGGCGCGCATCGCTCTGGCGCTTGGTGCAGTTGAGGTGCCCCGCAGCCGGTTTGAAGTTGAAGCCTATATTGAACGGATGCGCCCCGAGCTGACCTTTGACCAGCGTACGGCACAGGTGCTGGAGTTGCTGCTCAGTGCGCCGGCACCGAACCGGCTAACCCGACCGGTCGGTTATATCATGGCGAGGGCCAGCATGGATCTGCTGCCGGACTGGGCTCAGCAAAAGGCCGGAGTTACGCTCAGTGGCGGGCAAAAGCTGTTGATCCGCACCTCCATGCGTACGCTAGCCTCAACGCTTCGTTGGGCTATTCGAAACGGTGCCTCCCAACGCGCGAGGCGGCGGACACGCACCCTGTATTCGGCGTAATCCGGTGGGGGCGTGATTCGAGCCCGCCCGAGCGCCTTAATGACCCAGCCGCCTGATCGCCTGGGGGGTGAAGTCCTTGTAGTTGTACCGCGGGGTGAAGTCATACCCCTGACCCTCTTCGTTGGTCAGGCCGCTGACCAGATAACGCCCGGATTGCAGGTCATACAGCACTTCGGCCGTCAGCCAGGGCACCAGCGCGTCGCGGTAGCTGAACTCATGGGCCTCGGCGACCCGCCAGAGTTCGCCGCGACCGTCATAGTGATCGGCAATCGCTATCTGCCAGCTATCTTCGTCAATAAAGAAAACCCGCTTGCTGTAGACGTGCCGTTCCCCGGGCTTAAGCGTTGCTTCAACCTGCCATACCCTATGCAGCTCATAGCGGGTGTGCTCGGGGTTCAGGTGTCCCTTGGCGATAATATCGCGGTACTTGAGATCGCGACTGGCGAGCCTGAAGCTGTTGTAGGGGATATACAGCTCGCGTTTGCCCACCAATGTCCAGTCGTAGCGGTCGGGGGCACCGTTGAACATATCCAGATTATCGGTGGTGCGAAGGCCGTCCGATGCGGTGCCCGGGGCGTCGTAAGCGATCTGCGGGGCGCGCCTAACGCGTCGCTGCCCGGTGTTGTAGACCCATGCCTGTCGTGGCTGTTGAACCTGATTAAGGGTGTCATGGATCAGCAGTACGTCGCCGGTCAGGCGGGCGGGGGCTTGAACCTGCTGAATGAACAGCGACATCAGATTAGCCGTCTTCTCAGCGTCGGGCGTATCCGCCAGATAGGCAGGCCAGGTAACCTTTTCGTTAATCTTGACCGGCGTGAAGTCGCCGTTGGCCTGTACCGCAATCTGTACGAAGGTGCGCTCGAGGGCTTCGCCGCGATAGCGGGTAATGTGATTCCAGATCGCTTCGAGACCGTTCTGGGGGATAGGGAAGGGGAACACTTCACGAAAATCTTTCAAACCGTTACCGCCATCGCTTAGCTGGGCACGGGTTGCATTCCACTTCGCCCGCTCATACACGTGCTCGGGGTAAGCCACGGTACGGTGGCTTGGGTAAACAGGCATCCGAAAACTGTCTGGATACCGTTTGAACAGCGCGCGCTGCCCAGGACTCAACTGGTCGGCATACTGATCGAGATTGTCGGCTGTAATAGTGAATAGAGGCTGCTCTTGCGCGAAGGGGTCGCTGTATCGGTCATCGCTTTGGCTCAAGCCGCCTTGCCACGGCGGAATTCGCCTGTCCTGACTGCCGGCCTGTTCGGCACCCACGGGTGTAAGCCTTGCGCCAAGCGCCGCCGCTTGTTCCTCATCCACCGCCGCCGAGGCTGTGCTCGCCAGTGTGCACAGCGTAAGCAACAGGAGGGCCGTATTGAGGCGTTTCGCGTGTAGAGGTTGGAACACGGTGCAGTCTCCTGTGCGCTTTACGCAATGGGGTTGTGTCAGAAGGATACCGAGGTGCTAAGGGAAAGAAAGTCGCGGTCGGCCAAGGCGTTGTAGTCACCCCCGAAATAGCGGGTGTAGCCGATCTGGAACTGATACTGATGCAGATACTCGGCATTCAGTGTCAGTCCGAGCGATTTCTCGCCTTCGCGAAAGGCGGCCCCCGGCTCTGGCCCATTGCCGTAAAGGCCATGCTTGAAACTGATCTGGGGTGTCAGGTTGGTACCGGCGAAAACGTTGGGATAGGCCAGTGTCGCTCGGGCGACATAGCCGAAGGAGTCAGGGGTGACAAAACCGTCGGTATCACCGGCGGTATAGCCCCATGCACCGGCCCGACCATATTTGATTGCATCGGCACCCTCATCAAGGCCGTGGACATGGGTCCATGCTGCTTCCCCGACCAGTGACAGGCGGCTTGCGCCGAGCACCTGATGGTAAAACTTCACCAGAGAGCTTTGTACCTGAGTGACATCGAAGCGGTCATAGCCACGAATCTCACCGCCCATACCGGCCTCTGCTACGCGCTGATCCGCCGACGCATTGCCTATACCACCGGAGTACTGGGTGAGCACGGCGCCGACCAGAAGTGGGCCGTTTACCTGAAGAGGCAGGTTGTGCCGGTGGGAGATCTCACCGGACCAGGCGATATCGCCGATATTGCTGTTGAAGCTCAATCCGACCACGTCGATATCTTCGGGGTATTCGATGAAGTAGGTGCTGTCGAATACGTTCAGGCTGTCGGTATTGGCGCCGCTGCTGATCGGCAGGCGGCTGTGGTAGCGCGCAAAGTAGAGTCCGAATTCGGTGCCGTTGAGTTGGTCGGCGAAATAGCGCAGGGCGAGACCAAACTGGCCGTTATCGTCGGCGACACGGTTACCATCGCTGTGTCGGTACACCACGGGGTCAAAGCCCAGTGCCAGAGCGGTAAGCGTGGTATCGAAATACTGCTGGTCGGTCAGGGCTAGCGGTATCCGTACGCCGTTACACCCTTTGGCCGCAAAGTCGCTGGTCGAGAAAAAGGTGCCGCAGCCATCGAGGGCGGTGGGCGTCCACTCAAACTGGTAGAACCCCTCGACACTCAAAGAGTCGGTAAGACCCAGCGAGGCGAAGGCCTGATTGGTCGGGAGCAGGGCATCCTTTACTTGCGCACCGGGACGTCGAATGGCACTGACGTCCACCGGGTTGAAGCTGTTCATGCCGCCCGGAATAAAAGCACTTTCCCCCCAGTTGACCACCTGACGGCCGATTCGAACATCCAGCGTGTGCTGCGCTTGACCGCCCAGATCGAAACCTGCGTAGACAAAGGCATCGAGCAGCTCGGCGCCGGAGAACTTGGCGTAATCGCTGAACGCTTCGTCGCTGAGTTCTGCATCGGGTTGGTAGGCATTGAGGGTGTTGCCGTGGGGGTGGCTGTCGTTTTCGAGGGCAAAGTCGATCCAGTACTTGCCGCGCATGAACAGGCCGAGATTATCCCGCTGCAGGTCCAGTTCATGCACGCCCTTGAGGGTGCGCGAGAAGGTATCGCCGCGATCGAAGTTCAGGTCGCCGTCATCATAGCTGCCGGAGCCCTTGCTACTGCCGCCGTTGGGTACGGAGATCAGGTTGGCATCGCGCTTTTCCAGCCGCCAGCTGGCGCCCGCGGATATCTGCGAGTCGAAACGCCCCTCCACATCACCCACCGAGAACTCCAAGGCCTGTGCCATAGGTGAGATAAACAGCGCCGCAAGTACTGTCAGTGCCGATCCTGGCCGCGGGGAGGGAGAGCGGCGGCGTTTTTGCGAAGCCTGCGAGCGTGTTGCAAATGCCATGTCATTAACCCTGCGCACAGGGGCATTGTCCATAACGCCGACGTGCGTGCCGATTGAGCCCAAATTCGCTCAAGCATACCAAGGCAGGGATGACAGATGAATGGTGTTGTTTCAGAAAGGGGACAGATTTAGTGGTAAGCGGGCGGCCACAGCGGGCCGCCTGCACGGTGACGGTATTAGCGGCCCAAACGCCTGATCGCCTGCGGGGTGAAATCCTTGTAGTCGAAACGTTGGGTGAAGTCGAACCCCTTACCCTCTTCATTGGTTAGGCTGCCGACGAGATAGCGACCTGATTGAAGATCGTACAGTGTCTCTGCGGTAAGCCAGGGCACCTGCGCATCGCGGTAGGGGAAGGCGTGCGCTTCGGCAACACGCCACAGCTCTCCGCGGCCGTCGTAGTGATCGGCAATGGCGATCTGCCAGCTGTCCTCATCGATAAAGAACACGCGTTTGCTGTACACGTGGCGCTCGCCGGGTTTGAGGGTGGCTTCCACCTGCCAGACGCGATGCAGTTCATAGCGGGTGTAGTCGGGGTTGATGTGTCCGCGGGTGAGTATCTGGTTGTAGCTCAGGTCGCGGCTTGCGAGTTTGAAGCTGTTGTATGGGATATAGAGCTCCCGTTTGCCGACCAGCTTCCACTCGTAGCGATCCGGCGCACCGTTAAACAGATCCAGATTATCGGTGGTACGCAGTCCGTCAGAGGCGGTACCCGGCGCATCGTAGGCGATCTGCGGTGCACGCCGTACGCGGCGCTGTCCGGTATTGTAGGTCCAGGCCTGTCGTGGCTGGGTGACCTGATTGAGTGTTTCGTGAATCAGCAGTACATCGCCGGTCAGTCGGGCCGGTGCAAGCACTTCCTGAACGAAGAACGACAGTATGTTCGAGGTTTGGCCGTTGTCCGGGCTGTCTTTAAGGTATTCCGGCCAGCTCACCCTTTCATTGATCTTGACCGGCGTGAAGTCACCATTGGCTTGAACCGGTACCTGCACGAATGTGCGCTCGAAGGCACCGCCTCTATAGCGGGTCAAGTGGTTCCAGATCACCTCCAGCGCATTTTGCGGAATCGGGAAGGGCACGGCTTCTCGGAAGGTGGTCAGTCCGTTGCCATTCTCGGTCAGCTCCGTATGGGTTGCGTTCCATTTCACCAGATCGTAGAGCTGCTCGGGGTATGCCGCGGTGCGGTGCGTGGGATAGACCGGTATACGGAAGCTGTCCGGATAGCGCTTGATCATGGCGATCTGTCCGGGGCTGAGCTTGTCGGCATACTGCTCGACATTAGCTGCGGTAATGGTAAACAGCGGCGCTTCGTTGGCAAAGGGATCGGTGTATCGGTCATCGCTTTGGCCAAGACCACCTGTCCACTCGGGGATGGTGCCGTCGCTGTTACCGGCTCGCTCAGCGCCAAGCGGGGTGAGCTCCTTGCCCAGTGCCGCCGCCTGTTGATCGGAAACCGCAGCGAAGCTGGCGCCGGAGAGGATCGAGAGCGAGAGCGCAAGGCTAATCGCCGGACGTTTCATCTTGCCTTGAAGGGTGTGTGTCGTCATGTTGGGTCTCCTGCTCCGTACGCTCAGAATGAGACAGATGCGCTGAGTGAGAAGTAATCGCGATCGGCCAGTGCGTTGTAGTCGCCGCCGAAGTAGGTGGTGTAACCGGCCTGGAACTGGTAGCGGTTCAGGTAATCGGCCGTGAGTGTCAGACCCAGTGCCTTCTCGCCCTCGCGGAAAGGTGAACCGGGCTCCGGCCCATAACCCTTGAGACCATGTTTCAAGCTGACCTGTGGCGTCAGGTTAAAACCGGCCAGCGCGTTGGGATAGGTAAGCGCGGCGCGCGCAACATAACCGAATGAATCGGCTGTGACGAACCCTTCGTCATCGCCTGCGGTGTAGCCGTAAGCACCAGGACGACCGTATTTGAGGGCGTTTTTGCCTTCATCCAGACCGTGAACATGGGTCCACCCCAGCTCGCCGATCAGCGCCAGACGGCTGGCGCCGAGCACGCGGTCGTAGAATTTGACGAAGCTGGTTTGTACCTGGGTAACGTCGAAGCGGTCATAGCCGCTGACGGTGCCGCCGGGGCCCGCATCGGCAACACGCTGGTCGGCCGCACTGTTGCCGCTGCCCCCGGAGAATTGGGTCAGGATAGCGGTGACCAGCAACGGGCCGTTGATCTGTATTGGCTGGTCATGCTTAAAGGAGACCTCACCGGACCAGGCAACATCGCCCAAGTTGGTATTAAAGCTTAACCCGAGCATCGCGATATCCTCGGGATACTCGCTGAAATAGGTGCTCTTGAACACGGCCGCGGTTCCGGCAGCGGTGGCAGCCGAAACGCCCGCGGATTGAGCCGCTGCCAGCTCGGCGGGTGTCGGAGCCAGCGGGTTGGCCGCATTGTCGATGATGTACTGGGTTGCAGCCGCAGTGCCGATGGCACTGAGGTCGGATGCCGAAACCGGCGTGTTGACGCCACTGCTGATCGGCAGGCGGCTGTGGTAGCGGGTCAGGTAAAAACCGAACTCGGTGCTGTTGAGGTTTTCGGCAAAGTAGCGCAGCGCGACACCGAACTGACCGTCATCATCGGCCGGACGGTAACCATCCTCGTTACGGTACACCACCGGGTCGAACCCAAGGGCCATGCCGGTAAAGGCGGTATTGAAATACTGCTCATCGGTGAGCCCTAAGGGCACACGGATACCGTTACACCCCTGAGCGGCAAAGTCATTGGTCGAGAAGTAAGTGCCGCATCCGTCGATGGCCGTAGGCTCCCAGGATAGCTGGTAAAAACCCTCGACACTGAGGTTGTAGGTGAGCCCCAGGGATGCAAATAGCTGGTTGGTCGGCAGCAGGGCATCCTTGATCTCGGCGCCGGGTCGACGGATTGCACTGACATCAAGCGGGCTGATGCTGTTGAGCCCGCCCTGAATGAAGGCGCTTTCGCCCCAGTTGACCACCTGGCGCCCGAGTCTCACATCGAGCGGGTACTGGTCTTCTGAGCCAAGGTCGAAACTGCCGTAAAGGTAGGCATCGAGCAGCTCGGCACCGGTGAAGCGGGCGTAATCGTTAAAGCCTGAGTCGCTCAGTTCGCTATTCGGCGCGTAGCCGTTAGCGGTGTTGCCGTGCGGGTGGTCGTCATCTTCAAGCGCGAAATCGAACCAGTACTTGCCGCGCATGAACAGGCCGATGTTGTCACGGCGCAGGTCCAGTTCGTGAACACCTTTGAAGGTGCGCGAGAAGATATCGCCCTGCTCGAAGTTCAGGTCGCCGTCGTCGTAACTGCCCGAGCCGTTGCTGCGACCGCCATTGGGCACCGATATCAGGTCAGCGTCCTGATCACTCAGCCGCCAACTGGCACCCACCGACAGTTGAGAGTCGAACCGACCCTCTATATCGCCTAAGTTGAACTGGACCGCCTGCGCTGTTGGGGCAAGGGCGGCACTGATCAATAATGCCAGTGTTGTGGGTGGAACAAGAAAAGGTCTGCGGCCTTGCGGCGTGTGAATGCCGTTTTTTGTTTCCATTTTCGTTCACCAGGGATTGTTATTTTTATAAGCTTGGTGGGGTTGTGCGCAGTATCGGTTATCTAACCATCAGATAATGTTATGTTTTTATCCCGATTGCAGGTTTGCGCATAGTCCCAGCTAATGATCATATTCCTGATCCGTTCAGTGCTTCACAATGACATTCATGTGCAGATTGACTGACAAAAGCGATCCGACTGAATTAAATTGAAAGAAAAATAACGATAAAGACGGTGGCAAGTGAGATGAATCGTACTGTAACGGTGCCGACTGGCTATGTACGCAATCTGTTGCAGCAGGCGCAGGCGCAGGGCTTTGATACCGGGGAGCTGCTGCAGGCGGTGGGTATAGACCCAAAAGAGATAGAAGCGCAAACCGAGTTCAGTGCCGAGCGCTTTGGGGCGCTATACCAGCGCGTCATGTATATCGCTCAGGATGAGTATTTCGGCATGTTGGCCGGCGGCAAAGTGCCCAACGGCACCTTTCGCATGATGTGCCACGCCATCATCCACTGCAAAACGCTGGAGAAAGCGATCTATCGGGCCAGCGCCTTTCACGAGATCTGCCGCGGAGCGGAGATCAAACCGGTACTGGTGCGCAAGGGTCGCTATGCCAAGGTGACCTTTTCTGCCATTGATAATGCCGATTTCGATTTCGACAGTTTTCTTGCCAATGAACCGCCGGAACGCATTCGCACCTCGCTGTCCATGTGGCATCACTTTATCAGCTGGCTGTTGGGCACACGCATTGAACTGAAAGCCGCTTACTTCACCTTTGCGCAACCGGCCGATCTTGAGGTGTACCACAAGCTTTTCCAGTCTGAACTGAAGTTCGAACAGCACGAGAATGCGTTTGTGTTTCCGGCGCGTTACCTCGATCAACCGCTGGTGCAGACCGAGGAGAGCTTGCGCAACTTCGTCAAGACTGCACCGTTTCAGCTGATTGCGATGGTCAATGACGATCCGTCACTGAAGTCGCAGGTGGTGGCGCTAATCGGCAAGGATTTCAGCCGCGAGCTACCCGGTGCCGAAGAGGTGGCCAAGGCGCTCAACCTGTCGGTATCCACCCTGCGTCGTCGTTTGCTTGATGAAGACACCTCGTATCAGGCGATCAAGGATGAGTGCCGCCGCGCCGCCGCGCTGCACTACATGAGCTCGCCTCAGCTGTCGATTAACGATGTGGCTGAACTGATGGGGTTTGACGAGCCCTCGGCGTTTTTCCGCTCGTTTAAACGCTGGACAGGGATGACGCCGGGTGAATACCGGCGCAGTGACGCCTACCAGCAGCAACTGATGCACAGCCGATGAGCGGTAGGCTGGGGTTTTCTGCGTGGGTGACGGAAAATGTCAGTGACTGAGCGTCGTTTTGCCATTGCTGTTTCGGGCTTGGCTGGCGATGCTGGCCAGGCCCTTGCGATGCACGTTCGGGCACGGTGTAACAAGCTGATCCACACCGCTGGTAAGCTCTCCCGATAATGATGATAAGAACCGGGGATTTCATGCCTAAACAGCCCTCGCTTTATTTCGTATGGCTCTGTCTGGCCCTGTTGGCCAGTCCGGCCAGCGCCACGTCGTTCGACCGACTCGATGCACCTGCCCTGGTCTCATCCAATGCCACTTCGGGGTTGCTGCTGGATATACAGATTCCACCAGGCACAGAGCGTCTGGTGACGGCGGGAGAGCAGGGCGTCATCCTGTATTCCGATGATCGGGGCAGCAGCTGGCAGCACGCTCAGTCGCCAGTGTCGGTACTGCTGACCGCACTGAGTTTTGCCGATGCCCGGCAGGGCTGGGCCGTAGGGCATGACGGCACGATTTTGCACACCGCCGATGGCGGGGAAACATGGCAGGTTCAGCGCGCCGGTATGGCGCTGGTGGCGCAGCAGCGAGATGACCTTCAGCAACTGATCGACAACCCTCCGGCGGACGCGTCGGCGCAAGCGCTTGATGAGTGGCAGTATCGCCTTGATGATGTGCAGTTTGCCCTGGACGATCAGGCGATGCCGGTGCTGCTCGATGTGCTGTTCATTGATGATAGGCACGGCTTTGCACTGGGTGCCTATGGCGCACTGTTTGAGACAAAAAACGGCGGCGAGCAGTGGAGCAGTATCGGCTACCGCTTACCCAACCCCGACCGGCTTCACCTCAATGCGGTACTGATAACCCGCACAGGACGCCTGCTGATTGCCGGTGAGGCGGGGTTTTTGGTGTACAGCGACGACAACGGGCAGCACTGGCAGCCGTCGCAGTCGCCCTACGCCGGTTCTCTGTTTGGCCTGAGTGAACGAGACAAGGTCTACCTTATGGGCTTGCGTGGGCATCTTTTCAGCTCTCGCGACGGGGTGAGCTGGCAGGCGGAGCACACGAATGTAGACGGTACACTGAACGGCGCAATCGCATCGCCCGATGCCCTGTATGTTTTAGGGCAGGGTGGGCTGCTGCTGGCGCGCACTCAGGATGAGTTCGAGCGGATTAAGTTGCCACAACGGCGTGGGTTCACGGCGGGCGTTGCGCTCGACAATCGTCTTTGGCTGGTGGGTGAGGGCGGTGTCAGCAAGGTGGAACTGTCAGGAGGTGTGCAATGAGCCGTCTCGACAGCGCACTGCTGGCGCCGATCAAGGCGAGCGAGCGGTTACTTGAAACCCTGCTGTTCGGCTACCGATTGCCTGTTGCCTGTGTCTTTCTGCTGGTCACGCTGTTTCTGGGCTGGCAGGCGGTGCAGATTCGTCCCGATGCCAGCTTTGTGAAAATGATCCCGAGCTCTCACCCATGGGTGCAGAACTATCTGGAGTACCGGGATGATCTGGCCGGGCTTGGCAACAGCATCCGAGTTGTCGTGGCACCCACTGAGGGCGATATTCTGGATAAACGTTTCCAGCAGACGCTCAAAGAGGTGACCGACGAGCTGTTTTTCATCTCCGGCGTGGATCGCTCGGCCTTGCAGTCGATCTGGACGCCCAATGTACGCTGGACCGAAGTCACCGAAGAGGGCTTTGTCGGTGGGCCGGTGATTCCCGATGGCTACGACGGCTCGGCGCAGTCGCTGGAAGCGTTAAGGGTTAACATCCTGCGCTCGGGGCAGCTTGGACGCCTGGTGGCCAACGACTTCGGCTCGGCACTGATACAGGTGCCGCTGCTGGACCGTGATCCGGAAACCGGCAACAGGCTCGACTATCAGCACTTCTCTGAGCAGCTTGAGGCGCTGGTGCGCGACAAGTACAGCTCCGACAAAATCGAGATCCATATCACCGGGTTTGCCAAGGTGGTGGGCGATCTGATCGACGGCGCGGTGCAGGTCGCGCTGTTCTTTGGTATTGCGCTGTTGGTAACGCTGGTGCTGCTCTATCTCTATTCACACAGTCTCACCGGCACACTGATTCCGCTGCTGTGCTCGGTGATGGCTGTGATCTGGCAGCTGGGTCTACTGCGATTGCTGGGCTACGGGCTTGACCCGTACTCCATGCTGGTGCCGTTTCTGGTGTTTGCCATTGCGGTGAGTCATGGCGTGCAGATCATCAATACCGTGCGTCTGGAGGCTGCCGCCGGTGCGTGCAAATTCACCGCGGCGCGCAACGCCTTTCGCTCGATCTATATCGCCGGGGTGACCGCATTGCTGTCGGACGGTCTGGGGTTTGTCACCCTGATGGTGATCGATATTCAGGTGATTCGCGATCTCGCCGTGGCGGCCGCGCTCGGCGTGATGGTCATCGTACTGACCAACCTGTTTCTGCTGCCGCTGTTGATCTCATGGACCGGCGTTGGTAAGCGCGCGATTCACAAGGCCAGGCACGGCAAGGAGCACAGTGCAGTCATCTGGCGTGCACTGACGCGCTTTGCACGCCCGCGGGGAGCGCTAGTCGCCGTCGCCTGTGCCGTGGGGCTGGCGCTAGTTGGCGTTCAGGCGGGGCAGTCGCTGAAGATAGGCGATCTCAGCGCCGGCGCGCCCGAGCTGCGCGCAAACTCCCGTTACAATCTGGATAACGCCTACATCACCGCTCACTATGCCAACTCCAGCGATGTATTTGTGGTGATGGTGAAAACGCCCGCCGAGCAGTGCAGCAGCTTTGAGACGCTTCAGCGGGTGGATCGTTTTCAGTATTACCTTGGCAATGTAGCGGGTGTGCAGAGCAGCGTGTCGCTGGTGGATGTGGCCGAGCGGGTTACCGCAGGGCTTAACGAAGGCAACCCCAAGTGGCGCAGCGTCAGCCGCAATCAGTATGTGATCAACTCATCGCTGCGCTATATCCCTCAGGGACTGATGAATGATGACTGCTCGTTGATGCCGGTGATCGTGTTCCTTGAGGATCATCGCGCCGAAACGCTGACACGTCTGGCATCGGCGGTGGAGCGCTTTGCGAGCGACTACAGCAGCGATGACGTTCAGTTCCTGATGGCGGCGGGTAATGCCGGGTTTGAGGCGGCGACCAACGAAGTGATCGCCGATGCCCAGTACAAGATGCTGATCTGGGTGTATGGCGTCGTCAGCCTGCTGTGTCTGCTGACGTTCCGCTCGATCAGAACCGTCATCTGCATTATCACGCCGCTGGCGCTGACCTCTTTGCTGTGTCAGGCGCTGATGGCGCAACTCTCCATCGGCGTGAAGGTCGCAACACTGCCGGTGATTGCGCTCGGTGTCGGTATAGGGGTGGATTACGGTATCTATATCTATTCCCGGCTGAACACCTTCCTCAAGCAGGGGATGGCGCTGCCGCAGGCCTATTTCGAAACTCTGCGCAGCACGGGGAAATCGGTGGCGTTTACCGGACTGACGCTGGCCATTGGCGTCGTGCTCTGGGTGTTTTCACCGATACGGTTCCAGGCCGATATGGGGCTGCTGCTTACCTTCATGTTCCTGTGGAACATGCTCGGCGCGCTCATTTTGCTGCCGGCGCTGACCTGTCTGCTCAACCCGGTCCGCGCGCCTTACAAGAACGCGGTAACACAGAGCTGAGTGCTGTGCGTAAAGAGCAACCTTGAATGTCGCATTCACGGCTATGTCATATAGCCAATCAGGCGTAAAGTTAAAGGGTAATGCGGTTACGTGAGGTTGCTAGATGGCAAGTGGCTGGGCGCAAGATGGCGCCGTACAGGATCAGATTGATGCGACGGTAGAGTCGGCGGTTCAGCGCGCGCAAAGTCGTATACCCAAGGGCGAGAGTCTGACCCATTGCGAAGAGTGCGATGCCCCGATTCCGGAAAAGCGTCGAGTGGCGATTCCCGGCGTTCGGCTGTGCATCAAGTGTCAGTCGGCGCTGGAGCAGACCGAGAGATCGGATGCGCTCTACAACCGGCGAGGCAGCAAAGACAGCCAACTGCGTTAACCCTGCCGGGGCGGTAATCATGCCAACCGCCCCTGACCGACATGGTCGAATTCCGAGACTCTCTGTTGCCTGATTAGTCCGAGTGCGCGACTCAGGAATAGGGGCCTTCGTGATAACATTGACGCCCATCAAATGAATGCGCTGAAGCCTGCTCAGGGCAACATCTCATCACAGCGCATACCCCCGATTTCAATACGTTTCGCCGTCCGGCGAACGTGCTCAGTCAATGCGTCTGCCGGTCACGTGTCGATTCCGGACCGGAGCGTTATCGCTGAACCGGTTTTTAAATTGATGCTCAGGACGTGACCCATGAACGCGTGGTACCTGCTCTGCTTTTTATCGGCGCTTGCCATACTGATAGCCTTCACCAACCAATATATCCTCCGGCTTCAAACCACCATCGCGATCACAACCGGTTCCGTAGTGATCTCGCTGGTGCTGATGCTGGCCGTCAAGCTACTGGACGACGAGACGGCAAAGGGTATTACCGAGGTGATTGGCGCTTTGGATTTCAACCAACTTCTCCTCAAGGGGATGTTGGGGTTTCTGCTGTTTGCCGGTGCCCTCGAGATCGATCTTCATGCGCTGCGAAAGCAGCGTTGGGAGATTACGGTGCTGGTGCTGTTTTCGACACTCGCATCGACCTTTATGGTCGGCTACCTGTCGTATTGGCTGCTGGCCGCGCTGGGCTGGTCGGTTCCGCTGATCTACTGCCTGCTGTTCGGTGCACTGATCAGCCCTACCGACCCGATAGCGGTGCTGGCGATCATCAAGCAGATGCGTGCGCCTAAAGGGATCTCCATACAGGTGGAGGGCGAATCGCTGTTCAATGACGGTGTTGGTCTGGTGGTGTTTACCACAATCTTTGCCGTGGCGTTTGCAGGCACCGATCCGACTCTGTCCGGTGTGGCCGAGCTATTTCTGAGTGATGCCGTTGGCGGTATCCTGTTCGGCTTTGTATTGGCGCTATTCGGCCACTTTCTGCTGTGCAACTCTAAAGATGACGCGCACCTTCGCCTGCTGATTACCCTGACTATCCCCTCAGCGGGCTATGCGCTGGCCAACATGATGGAGATCTCCGGCGCACTGGCGATGGTCGTGGCCGGAATCTTCATTGGCAACGTCACCCGCGCCAAGGTGGCCAACCCTGATGATCCGATGGGGTCTTACTATGTGAACAGCTTTTGGCACGCAACCGACAGCTTCCTTAACGCCTTACTGTTCCTGCTGATCGGCTTGATGCTGGTGAGTATGCCGGTGACCCTCGCCGAGATCGGTATCGGGCTGCTTGTTGTGCCGCTGGTGCTGCTTGCACGATTGGTCAGTGTCGCTATTCCGTTCAGCGTATTCAGGCGCTATCGCCGATACGATGTGAACTCGGTCAGAATACTGACCTGGGGCGGATTGCGGGGCGGTCTGGCGCTGGCCATGGCCGCATCGATCCCCAGTGGCTTGGTGTGGGTGAATGGCACCGATATTCACAACCTGCTGCTGGTCATCACCTATACCGTGGTGATCTTCTCGATTGTGGTACAGGGGCTGACAATAGCGCCACTGGTGCGCAAGAGCATCGAGGCCGCCCGTCTCGAGCGGGGGGCTGCACATACCATCGATCTGCATTCAGACCACTGACACACCGAAAAAAGCCGGGCCATCAGGCCCGGCTTTCTCTAGCGGATTATCGGTTATTCACAGGTGAAACTCTCGGCGCTTTCAGGATCGCCACCTGTGTATTTGGCGGTCTGAGGGTAGGGGCAGAGTTTGCGTGTGCGCGTCTCTGACCAGCCTGAGAACTTCTCGGCACCGGCCCGGTGGCTAGCCATTACAGCCTCGGGCTCTTCGCCATTTTCAACCCAGTTCACCAGTTGCTCAAACAGGTTGAAATCGTCGGTGGTCATGCCGCCTGAGCAGTGGTTCATGCCCGGAACCGGATAGAGTTTGACGAAGCGGTCCGCTTTGCCGTGGTAGTTGTCGGATAGCCGCTTGTACCAGTTTTCGGTATCCAGATACGAGAAGACCGGATCCGATACCCCGTGGAAGATAATCATCTTGCCACCGCTGCGGTTGAATTTCTTCAGCTTGGGGTTATCCACATCAGGCGGCGTCATGAACGACATGGCTGACTCATGGAACTTGCCGCGTCGTGCATAGATCATGTCACCATCGTTGGCGATATCGAAATCGAGCAGAAATTGATTAAGTGTGGCCGGATCGCCCGCGATCTCGGTTGGCGGGGTGGTAAATATCTGCGCGAGAGACGACGAGCCCATCACACCGATGAGCGGAAGGTTATCCCAGGGCGGTATGCCGCTTGATATCTTCCAGAACTTCCAGTTCCCGCCGGCAATACCCGGATCCCAGGCCCAGTCGCTATACAGTGCGTTACCTTTACGGTCTTTGGGGCCAGCATAGATAGTCTTGAGTGCCTGTGCTTTCGCAGGTGCTATGCAGGCGTCCGACTGACCTTCGGCGCATACGTAGTTATCGATATCGAACGTGGCCTGACAGGCCGCGATATCCGATACCATCTGATCCTCCAGCCCATCAAGCGCATCGCAGGCCTGAATGACTGCGGATGCGACGAGCACACGGTCTTCGTCAGTCAGCGAGGTGCGTACATCGCCATTTATGGCGCTGAGCTGCTGAACATCGAGCGCGTGCTGAACCGCCGCTTTTGGCAGGTTGAAGCCGGGCGCCCCGACGAGAAAACCGTCATATGCATCGCCCAGTCGGGACGCGGCTACCATCGCATGACGCCCACCATTGGAGCAGCCCACACCGTAGGAGTACTCAGGCTCCTGATCATAGAAGTTATGGATGATCTGCTTAGCGATCGGCGTCAGGGTCTCAACAGTTTTATAGCCATAGTAGAGGCGTGCCTCCGGATCGAGCCCAAAGCGTGATCCGCCTGCCAGTCCCGCCTCGGGATAGGTTGATCCATCGTGACCGGCATCGGAGGAGAGCACAGCATAGCCCTCGCCAAGTGCAGTGCGGTCGGTGTTTCCGCTTAGTAGAGGCCCGGTTGCGGCTTTGACTTCGCCGTCATTGCCGCCGTTGAACTGGTGTACAAAACTGCCATTCCACTGGTCGGGCAGGTTCATCTCGAACTGGATGGCATAGTCGTGCCCGTCCTGTCCTACACGCTCAGCTGTGACCGCTCTGATCTGGCAATGCGCCGGCAGGCTGGCGCTCTCGGCGACCGGTTGACTGGATTCTACCCGAACACCCGGAATGCCGAGTGTGTCGGTATTGACGTTACTGCAGGAGAGTTGGGCATAAGCAGACTGAGAAGCGCCCGCTATCAGCAATGCGCCTAGACTCACTTTGCTGAGTCGATGGCTAAAGGGTTGTTGGTTACCCATGGTACTGATCCTCAGTATTTATATTTATAGGGATACAGTCTCGGCCAGCCGCCCCATTGAACGGCATAAAGCGCTGACCAAGGACGTGGTTGCGCAATTATATTGAGATAGTGCTAAACAATGGTCCAATCAACCGTTTGCTAAGTCAACAATTTGTGCGATTGAAATCGAATGACGTGAAAGGCGCTCAGAATAAAAAAGCCGGGCTTATGGGCCCGGCTAAAAAGGGTGAGAGTCAAATCAGAGAGGATTAATTTAAACGCTCAAACACAGTGGCGATCCCCTGGCCCATGCCGATGCACATGGTGGCCAGACCCAAGGTGGCTTTTTGCTGTTCCATCACGTTCAGCAACGTGGTGGAGATACGTGTACCCGAGCAGCCAAGCGGGTGACCAAGCGCGATAGCACCACCGTTCAGGTTCACTTTGGTATCGAGCTCATCAAGCAGGCGAAGCCCCTTGAGCACCGAGATCGCCTGTGCGGCGAATGCTTCGTTCAGTTCAACCACATCCAGATCCGCGACGCTCAGCCCTGCGCGTTGCAGTGCCTTCTGCGAGGCGGGTACCGGGCCGTATCCCATGATCGAAGGATCACAGCCAGCGACCGCCATGCTCAGAATACGGGCGCGTGGCTTGAGCCCCAGTTCATTGGCCCGGGCTGCCGACATCACCAGCATGGCTGAAGCGCCATCCGATATCGCAGACGATGTACCGGCGGTAACGGTGCCGACCTTGGGCACGAACACCGGCTTCAGTGCGGAGAGGGTTTCCACGGTGGTTTCCGGGCGGATTACCTCGTCGCTCTCGACCAGTGTCTTGAATCCGCGTTCGTCGTGTCCTTCGACGGCGAGTATCTCGTTGGCCCAGCGGCCTTCCAATGCTGCTTTGTGCGCCAATTGATGTGAGCGGGCTCCGAAAGCGTCCTGCTCCTCGCGGGAGACCATGTTCATTCTGCCGAGCATCTCGGCGGTGAGGCCCATCATCATCGACGCTTTGGCTACCTGTTTGGATAGGGACGGGTTGATATCCACGCCGTGATCCATCGCCACATGACCCATATGCTCGACGCCGCCGACGATGAAGATATCGCCGTTGCCGGTCTGAATCGCTTGCGCTGCGGTATGCAACGCCGACATGGATGAGCCGCATAAGCGGTTGACGGTCTGCCCGGCCACCGTGTGGGGTAGCCCTGCCAGAAGGGATGCGTTTCTGGCCACGTTGAAGCCTTGTTCGAGGGTTTGGTTTACGCAGCCCCAGATTACGTCTTCAATTGTATTCGGATCCAGTTGCGGGTTTCTGGCCAGTAGACCGCGTATGGTGGCGGCGGAGAGCTCTTCGGCGCGCACATTACGGAAGCAGCCGCCTTTCGAGCGCCCCATCGGGGTACGTACGCCATCAACGATGACGACATCTGTTGGTTTCAGGCTCATGCTCTGCACTCCTTATCCGAAATAGGTCTGGCCGTTGGCGGCCATCTCACGCATGGTGTCGGTGGGTTGGTACAGCTTGCCCAACGCGCTGAAGCGGTCGGCAAGCTGGCAGAACGCGCTCAGCCCCATCTGGTCGATGTAGTAGAGCGCACCGCCACGGAACGGCGGGAAGCCTATGCCGTATACCAGCGCCATATCCGCTTCGGCGGCCGAGCCGATGATGCCCTCTTCAAGGCAACGGGCGGTTTCAATACACAGCGGGATCATCATGCGTGCGATGATCTCGTCATTGCTGAATTCACGCGGTGCGCCTACTGCACCCTCGAGCAGTTTCGCAAGATCCTCGTCCACCAGCTTTTTGGGCTTGCCCTTGCGGTCCACCTCGTAGCGGTAGAAGCCCTGGCCGTTCTTCTGGCCCAGACGGTTAAGGCTGTACAGCCGCTCGATGGCCGTTTCGCCCTCGTGCGCCATACGATCGGGGAAACCCGCTGCCATCACACCATCGGCATGGCAGGCGGTATCCATGCCCACCACATCAAGCAGATAAGCAGGGCCCATCGGCCAGCCGAAGCCCTCCATCACCTTGTCGATCTGCTGATAGTCGGCGCCATCGCGCAGCAGGGCTGAGAACCCGGCAAAGTAGGGGAAGAGCACGCGGTTCACCAGGAAGCCCGGGCAGTCGTTGACCACGATAGGGGTCTTGCCCAGCGCCTTGGCATATGAAACGGTACGTGCCACTGCTTCGTCGGACGTTTTTTCACCACGGATAACCTCGACCAGCGGCATCCGGTGCACCGGGTTGAAAAAGTGCATGCCGCAGAAGTTTTCTGGCTTTTTCAGCGCCGTGGCCAGCTCGGTGATCGAGATCGTGGAGGTGTTGGATGCGAGAATCGCACCCTCTGGCAGTGTTGCTTCCACCTCGGCCAGTACTGCTTTCTTCACCTTCGGATTTTCGACCACCGCTTCAACTACCAGATCGACTGCGCCGAAGTCACCGTAACTCAGCGTCGGGCGAATATGGCCAAGCGCCTTGGCCATCTTGGGTGCATCGATCTTGCCGCGTTCAACCTGCTTGTTGAGCAGCTTGGCCGCTTCATCAAGGCCGAGCTGGATCGCCTGTTCATTGATATCTTTCATCAGAATCGGCGTACCGCGTGATGCGCTCTGGTAAGCGATACCGCCGCCCATAATGCCTGCGCCGAGCACGGCCGCCTGTTTCACCGGCGCCGTGTCACCCTCGTACTTCTTGCTTATGCGCTTGATCTGCTGATCTTTCAGAAATAGCCCGACCAGCGCCGGTGTAACATCATTCGTTGCCAGCTTGGCAAAGCCCTTGGATTCTATTGCCAGTGCCTCATCGAGCCCTTTGGTGGCGTGGCTCTGCATCGTCTTGATCGCCGCCAGCGGCGCCGGGTAATGGGGGCCGGCCTTGGCACCCACGACGCCCTTGGCAGACTCGAATGCCATCATCATCTCGATCTGGTTCAGCTTGATCGGGCTGCGTTTTTCGGCTCGGCGGGCACGGTAGTCGAACTGGCTCTCAACACAACGGCGCAGCAGGTCCAGTGCCGCGTCTCGCAGCTGATCGGGGGCGACAACCGCATCCACCGCACCATCTTTCAATGCCTTGTCGGCGCGGTTTTCGGCACCGCCGCAGATCCACTCGTTGGCATTATCCACACCGATCAGTCGCGGCAGGCGCACTGTGCCGCCCCAGCCGGGATAGATCCCAAGCTTTACTTCGGGCAAGCCAACCTTGGCACCTTGGGCCATGACACGGTAATCACAGGTGAGGCAGAGCTCGAAGCCACCGCCAAGTGCAAGGCCATTGATTGCGGCTACGGTGGGGAACGGAAGCTCCTCAAGGCCTGTAAACAGGGTGTTGATCTGTCCAAGCCCCTCAACGATGGCGGCCTCGCCGGCCGAGAACAGGCCCATGAATTCGGTGATATCGGCACCGACAATGAAGCTCTCCTTGGCACTGGAAATCAGCAGCCCGGTGACATCCGGTGCGGCTTTTAGGGCCGATAGTGCCTCCTGCAGCTCGGCTAAAGTAGCCCGGTTCAGAGTGTTGACGCTGTGCTCACCGTTTGCGAACACCAGCTCATACAAACCCTCTTCTACCGCTGCAACGTGAATCGTTTTTCCTTCCATCAACATGGTCAGGCTCCGTAGCAGTGTTGGGCGGCGATTGAAGACGCCGTCCGTTTTTTGTTGTTCCGGTGATCTAAGTCTAGGGCAGGGCGGGATTTCGACAATGACAGGAATCGCCAAGCTGTTTGACGTTATCGGTCAGGAGTATTTAAACAGGGGCGTTGAATAGGCTTTTTCAGTAACAAATTCGTGCAATGTAGGGTCTTATATGCACTGACGCGTATTGATCCAACAATCCTGATGCAAAGTTTGAAGCGCTCGGCAGCATATCGAACGTGAACGAGGCCGATATAAAAGAGTGCGTCAGGCCAAAGTGATGCGGTTAAAGATAGAAACCTGCGCCGGATAGTATTTCGCGCACCATGCGTGTGTCCTGCTCGCTCGTATCGCTGAGGGCGAGTGTTTCGCGCAGATTATCCAACGCATCTTGCCCGGTCGTGACCTCATCATAGCGACCATCGCCTGGCTTAAGCATGATGTAAGAACCTTCTGCCTGGCTGTAGGCCAGCTTCACCTTCTCGCCATAGGTTTGCTGAAGCTCACGCTCAATCACCAGCTGGTCCGCAAGCTCTGCGATAGTGCGTTGCCAATGCATAGACCTTTCAAATACATCACTAGGCAGAGTGAACAGGCCGTCACTCATGCCGACTGAGCGCAAGCGCTCCAATGGGCCGTCCAGCGGTTCAACCGAGATTTGGGTTAACCGGTATTGGCTGTACTCAGGGTGTTCGGCGAGCTGGCGCTCCAGTGCCTCCTGATCTGCTAGTACCGACATGTCGATGTCCCAGCTTAAGCCTCCGGTCTTGTCACTATCGAGTGAGTGTCCCGCCACAATCACATCAATACCGTTGATCGTCTTGTACTGGACGGTATCCGATTGGCCGTTCTGATCGTCGCCCGATTGAGCGGTGGCAATGTCTTGCCGCTGATGGACGTTCTCGTCCGGTTGTCTTTGACTGGTCGCTTTCTCCAGCAACTGCTGGAAACTGTCGCCCTGGGCTCTGGAGGGCCCGGATTTGCTAGGTGTTGTGGCTGTGCCGGATGAGATGTTGTGAATCATGACCCATATCCTATGAAAACATTCCTTGCTTTGAATTCAATCAAAGCAACTTTCATTCCATTGGGCGCAGGTGATCTTGGTTCATAATTGGTAAGGTTTAAACGGCGTTAACGCTGCCTGAGTCAAGAAAGTATCCGTCAGTGCTCGACCCAAACGTGTGGGAATTGCATGATGGTGCTGGCAAAAATGGATGTGATGCTCACTAAAAGGACTTAAAAGGGCTAAAAACGATGATCATCGTCCCCACCGAGAAGCGGCTTGAATGGAAGAACGCGCCGATTGTGCTGATCGCGATTCTGATCGCGAATCTGCTGGTGTTCCTGTTGTATCAAAGTGGCGATGAGCGCAAGGCGGTGGAGGCGATCGGCGGTTTTGTCGAGTCTCACTACATCGACGATGAATGGCCGATCTTCAAGCGCTATATGGAGCTTGAAGACCGCGACGCCGAACTGAGCGAGTTGCAGCAGGCGAGAGAAGCGGGGGATCAGTACAGCATTGCGCAACAGATGCTGATGGATACCGGCTATTACCGCCATATATCCAACAAGGCACCGTACGCTTTCGAGCCTGACCTATACGAGCGATGGCAACAGGTGCGGCCCGAGATCCAGAACACCTTCGACTCCATCAGCAGCTTTGCCTATGGCCTGCGATCGTCCGATCTGTCGCCGGTCACTTTAATCACCCACCAGTTTCTGCACGGCAGCTTTGCCCATATCTTCGGCAACATGCTGTTTCTGCTGCTGTTCGGTTTTGCGGTAGAAGCGGCGCTCGGTCATCTGCGGTTTCTGATTTTCTACCTGATTGGTGGCGCTTTGGCCGGTCTCACACAGGTGGTCTTTACATTGGGCAGTGATGCCCCGCTGATCGGTGCATCGGGCGCAATCTCGGGCGTTATGGCGATGTATCTGGCGATCTTTCGACTCAGACGCATCGAGTTTTTCTACTGGGTGCTGTTTTTTGTCGGTTACTTCCGCGCCCCTGCGCTACTGATCTTGCCGTTGTATATCGGCAAGGAGATCTATCAATACTATTCCATGGACGGCTCGAACGTGGCCTACATGGCCCATGCCGGCGGTTTTGTAGCGGGCGCGGTGTTGATTGGGCTGGCGATGCTATTCAACAAAAACGCCGTAAACGAAGCCTATATCGAACAGGATCAGGATCTGACGCACAGGAACAAAACACTGGCGGAGATCTACCGCGCGATCGAGTTGCTACGCTTTGACGATGCCCATAAGCAGCTCGCCAGCCTTATCGAGCGTGAGGGTGTGGACTACTTACTAGCCCGCATTCGATACAACCTGGACAAAATCAAACGGGGCGAGCCGTTCATTCCCAGCTTCTGTGCACTGATGACGCAGAAAGGGCTCACGCAGCCGGAGATTGGTGATCTTAACCATGTATGGCAGCAGGAAGAGCAGGCCAGTGAGCTGCTTCCGGCTGCTGATCAGCTTGAGCTGGCGTTCCGTTTCACCACGTTGGATGATCTCAAGGGCGCTGCGAGCATTGCCGAGCACCTGTACCAGAGCGGGTACAAGCCCAATGAAGTTCTGCTGCTGTGCCAGCGTCTGGCGACGCGATATGGTGAGCTGCGCGACAAGGGCAACGCCCAGAAGTACCAGCAGTATGCAAGCCAGCTGACTAAGGATGGTCACAATGGAGTCATGTAAATACCACCCCGATACATCGCCGAACTTCCGCTGCGATGCCTGTGTGGATGATTTCTGTACCCAGTGTGTCGACCACTCGGTAGAGGGTGAGGCGCGCTGCTTTCAGTGTGGCGGGCTGCTTAGAGTCCGGATACCGGCGGACAGCGTTGAGCCCCTCTCCAAACGGCTTAAGAAGGCGTTTATCTACCCGCTTAATCGCAATGCTATCGGCTTTATCATCGGCTTGAGCGTTATCACGACTGTGCTGTCGATCTTGCCGATTGGCGGCTTGTTGCAGTTCATCGCCTTGATGTTTTGCAGCGGCGTGGCCGTGAACTACAGCTTCCTCTGCCTCAAGGCTACATCGGTGGGGCATATGGAGCCCCCGACGCTGAGTGAGGCGGTGGAGGGCTCGTTCAGTATCCTGATCCGATTGTTTGCCATGTTCGTGTTGATCGGTATTGGTCTTAGTCTGCTTGGCGGTGTTTTGGGCCCGATTGCGGCGATACTGGTGATCATGACGTTGATCGTCGTGCTGCCGGCCATCCTGATGAGCTTCGCTATGACCGATAACCTTGTTGAGGCGCTCAATCCCGCTAACTTTTTCGGCCTGATCAAAGCCACGGGCCTGCGCTATTGGGTGCTGATCATCTTCCTGTTCATTATGGTGAGCTCGGTGTCGCTGCTCAGTGCCGTCATCGGTGATGAGCAGCATGCGCTCTCGGCTATCGTGCAATCCTCCATCTCCTCCTACTACTCGATGGTGGAGTTTCATCTTATGGGCTACCTGCTGTACCAGCATCAGGAGCGCTTAGGGTTGTCGTCCCACGATGCCGAGGACAAGCTGCTAAGGGCTGCAACCCCTGCGAGTGTGGCGCTGGCGCATGTGAATCTCTGCCTGAAAGCGGGGGAGTACTCGCGGGTGTTCAGTATTCTGCATCACGCGGTTGCGAGTGATCCGAAAAACACCCGCCTGTGGCAGCGATACTTCGATGTGTTGTGCAAGCTGGAAAACAAACCGACCCTGCGCAAACTCGCCGATCGATACTTTCACCACCTGCTGGAGAGCGGGCAGACCTTTCGCATGCTAAAGGATGCACGCAGGCTGCAAACGTTGCTGCCGGACTACATGCCGGAGTATCCGCACATTCGATACCATCTGGCCAACGAGTATTTCGGTGGTGGCGATGCCAAGACAGCGGTGCAACTGCTCAGCGGCCTGCACAAACAGTTTCCTGACTACGGACGGCTGGTGGATGCCTACACGTTGATGAAACAGGCGCTGGAGACACTGCCCGGCATGGAGGTGCAGGCGGGCAAGTGTCAGGCACTGCTGGATCGGCTCAAGGCGTAATGTCGCAAGCCGACGGGCACTCAGGCGAATGTCTTGATATACAAGGCTTCCACCTTGTCTCTTGCCCATTGGGTTTTGCGCAGAAACTTCAGTGACGACTTGATCGACGGATCATTGTGAAAGCAATTGATATTGATCCTGTCGTAGAGGCCGTCCCAGCCATAGTGCTCGACCAGTCGCGTCAGGATGGACTCAAGTGTGAGACCGTGTAGCGGGTTGTTGGGCTGTTGTTGAGTCATCGCGTCTGTCCGGCTTGGTTAAAAAGGCAGCTGTTACATAAAGGCCCGAATCAGTCGGGGCCGGCCATGATACAGCCATTGTGCGATACCTCAATCAGCGGCCAGCTTGGCTGTAACGCTCTGAATCTTATCGTCCATGCTCTGTTCCCGATCGGTGCGGGTACCCAGGCGCATGGAGGAGCTGATGCGCGGCGCCCCCATCTCATGCACCACTTCGTGACAGCGCTTCACGGCGGCCATCACCTCATCCCAGTCGCCCTCGATGTTTGTACCGTAGGCATGCATCTGATGTTCAAGGCCTGCGTCCTCAAGCACCCGCTGGCAGGCGGTGACGTAATCCGATACCGACACACCCACGCCAAGCGGTATTACACAGAGATCAATCATGACTTTCATAGCGGCTCCCGTTTGAATCATCCAGCGTTGTTAACTGTATACTGCCTTTTGCATTCCAAATGTACATCGACCTACTTACGAGATTACTGACATGGACGCCATTTCACCGCTTTTAGCTTATGCCGCCGCTCTATCCATTGCAGCTGTCATCCCGGGCCCCGGTATCGCTGCACTGGTCGGGCAATCCCTCGGGGCGGGGTTGCGCGCATCAATGTTCTTTTTGGCCGGGATAGCCTTAGGCGATCTTGTTTATCTCTCGTTAGCAGTGGCAGGCCTCGCGGCGATAGCCCAACTCTTTGCTGGCGCGTTTCTTATCGTGAAGGTTCTTGGTGGGCTCTACCTCATCTACCTCGCCTACAAGTTTTGGACAAGCGAGGCAGGTTTGACCCGTGTGAATGATGTGAAGAACCGTAGGGGCTTGAAGGCGTTTCTGGCAGGTTTTGCTGTCACACTAGGCAACCCGAAAACCGTGGTGTTCTATCTTGCACTGCTGCCAACGGTACTTGATTTGACGGCTGTTGGGTTATCGCAATGGTCGGCACTGTGCTTGCTCACGATCACCGTGATCTTTGCGACCCTCGCACCCTATGCGATCCTCGCTTATAAGGCACAGGGTCTGATGTCACAATCCGGAACGCTTGTGAGGCTTAACCGCATCGCTGCCGGCATTATCGGAGGCGCGGGCGTGTTGATCCTTGGGCAAGCCGCAACAATGGCTGCGCGGCGGACATAACCTGAAGCGGTTTGTCCAACTGTCTATATGAGTCGGAAATGTTGGATAGGCTTACGGGCTGCGCGCCAACACCTTAAATATCCACATGGCGCAAAAGGCTGTCAGTACCAGCCATATAATGGCAACGACCGCTCCCGCGATCCAGCTGACAGGCTTTCCATTTTGGAAGGCTGAGTGTGCCTGCATGCGACACTCCTCCAATATCGTGCTTGGGATCAGTTTTATGGCCAAGGCGATACCTAAAGGTAACAAGAAGAGATCATCGACATATCCGATGACGGGGATAAAGTCGGGAATGAGGTCAATCGGGCTGAGAGCGTAGGCCACGATACTGGCCACCAGCAGTTTGGTATACCAGGGTGTTCTCGGGTCGCGCGCGGCGAGGTAAAGCGCAAACGTCTCAGACTTAAGTTGCCGCGCACGTTTTTTCAGTTGATCGAGCACACTTTAGATCCGGATGGTTTTTTACATACCTGAATCATTCGATACTGAACCTTTGCAAGCGTCTATGCCAGTGACGTTCGATAGCGGTTAAAGGTAGTGGTAGGTCATAACATCGCAGATGCTGCCAAATCAGACAGAGAGGTCACCAAATACACATCGGGCAGGGTCTACCAAGCGCACAGGCTGTGTGAAAACAACACATCTGCAAGGGACTGATAGTGCCGGTGTGACACGATAGCTGCTGTCTCATGCGGCAGATGACATACCGCTAGCATCTACTTTGTTCTGTTAGATGGTACCTGGAGGCATCCCGTCGCTTATACAGCCGGTGAAACGGCTATTCTTTCAGCGCTATCAACAAGTTTTTCGGTCCCAGTATGGAGAGCATTCGCTTCAGGTTATACGCGAGTACGTGCACGCCCATCTCTGTACTGACATTTTTAAATCGTCTGGTCAGGAAGTGGGTTGATCCCATCCAGACCTTGATGGTGCCGAAGGGGTGCTCAACGGTACTCTTTCGTATCAACATGGTGTCAGGTGCCGCTTGAAGCCGTCGCTTCATGCTCTCCATTTCATCTTCATGGGCCCAGTGACGCATTTTCCGCGGCTCTTTCTTTGAGTGTGTGCACTTGGCCCAGATCGAGCAGTCCCCGCACGCTGCGCTGTTGAAATACACTTTCAAAGCCTGTCCCTTTTCAAGGGACTCGAAACGCTACTGTAGTTCCTGGCCCGCCGGGCAGATATAGAGATCCCGCTCCTGTTCATAGCAGAACAGCGATTTATTAAAAATGCCATTTTTCTCTGCCCCGGAAGTATCCCCTTTGGGAACCAGGGCGCTGACGCCCGTATCCTGAGCCTCTTTGATATCTTGGCGGCTGTAATAACCTTTGTTGGCAATCACTGTAATTTCATTGTTGGCAAGAGCCGATTGGGCCAGCCATGGGAGTTGGCCTCGGTCATTGGTGTTTGTGACCTCATGGGCGACGATGAGATGATGCTTGGTATCAACGGCACTCTGAACGTTGTAACACACCTGTCGGGTCATACCTTCAGTCTTCAGTAGACGAGAATCTGGGTCTGTCGTTGAGACCTGCTTTTCTGGGTGTCGATTGACTTGATCTTCGATGATCCTTAGTTCGGATATGCGCTGTTTCATCCATGAAATCTTTTGAGCGACAGTGACTTCGTCTTCCCGGTAAAAATCTGCGGCATCGGCTTGGTCGAGCCGAGCAAGATAGTGTTCGATGTGCTTTTCGAAGCGCTCGATATGCGCTCGTACTTTCTCCGGTTGACCTTTCCCCTGAATTAGCACCATGACCTCGATGAGATTTCCATTTACCCTACGGAGATGGAGATCTCGAC
>NZ_JMQN01000039.1 GCF_000705555.1 Marinobacterium lacunae | reverse complement strand
GTTCTTCAACAACCCGCAGCATGAGCGGACACAGCTGTTCCTCAGCCAGATCCTCAATCACTGACGCCGGATTACGGCGCCGATTGCTCTCCACACAACGCCCGCGACATCGCCGATGCGATCTGCGCGGGCGTTGCTTTCTGCGCAATCAGCCAATGCAGTTTGGCAAACGCCGCCTCCAGCGTCAGATCCGCACCTGGAATCACCCCGACGGAGGCCAACGCAGCACCGGTAGCATAGGTCGCCGGCGCGACCGCTCCCCGCACACACTGACTGATGTTGATAATACTCACACCCCGTTGCACACCCGCCTCAAGCGCCTCCATAAGTGAACGATCACTTACCGGAGCGTTACCGACGCCGTAACTTTGCAGCACAACACCCTTTAAACCCGGCTGACTCAGCACCGCCTGGACAAAGGTGTTTTGAATGCCGGGGAAAAGGCGAATAACCGCCACCGAGGACGCGTCGAAAACGGGGCTGGTAAAGGCAGGCGCTCCGGCCGGCAGAAGCAGGTCATGACGCAGACGGATACCAATACCCACCTCGCCCAAATGGGGGCAGTTGGGGGAGTCGAACGCCGCCATGGCGCTGGCATCAAGTTTGACGCAGCGGTTACCACGCAACAGCCGGCCATTGAACAGCACGCAGACCTCATTGATCTGTCCGCCACCGGCAAGCCCAAGCGCGGCCAGCAGATGACCCTCTGCATCATTACGGGCGCTACTGAGAGGAATCTGAGAACCCGTCAGCAGCACAGGCTTGTTCAGCCCCTGCAACATGAAGGAAAGCGCCGATGCGGTGTAGGCCAGCGTATCGGTCCCGTGCAGCACGACAAAACCGTCATAGTCCGCATAACGCTGCAAAATCGGTTCAGCAATCTGGCGCCAATGCGCGGGTTTCAGCTCCGCACTATCGATCAGTGGCTCGAGCTCGACCATGTCAAACTCGGGCAATCCGGCTAAGCGCTCGCCCAAGCGCGCTCTGAGCAGCTGTTCAAAGCCCGCGGCCGGCGCCAGCCCTCTGTCAGTGGGCACCATGCCAATGGTGCCACCGGTGTGGACAATCAGAACTCTAGCGTCGCTCATCCCGTCGCCTCATCATCGGCAATCTGCCAGAGCAGCTCCCCGGTGGCCAGGGCCAGCTGACCCGGCAGGGTCTTGTGCTGCAAACCTTGCATCAGTTTGAGCCCCGCATCCCGCTGCGCCTGCTGCCAGGCTTTCGGCATGCACTCGAGCAGACGCCAATCGTGGGCACGGGCCACATCCGCTCTCAGGCGCTGATACTGAGAGATCAGTACCTGACAGTGCTCGGCCACCTCCGGCAGCGACTCAAGGGCAACCAGCAGAAGATCCAGCGTCCGCGCCAGCGATGCAAGTGCCTGTTCATCACCCGCAATGACCGCCTCCAGCTGTACCGGCCAGGCTTTAAGACACGCCTCGACCAGCGCCACCAGACTCAACACGGCATCGCCATCGAAACGCGGCGTCACCTCCGGCAGGGGGGCGTCGATACCGGCCAGTTGATACCCACGCTGCGCCTTGCTGGCATCGCAGACCCGCACCGGCAACTGCCGCGCGATCTCCAGCGCCAGATGAAACAGGGCATCGGTCGGCCCCGCCTTGAGTTCAAGCTCCAGCTCACACAGCGGCATACGCTTGTCAGCCGCACGGATTTCGCCTCTATCAAGCGCCACTTCAACCTTCCAGGTGCCCGCGTCATCCTCTCCGCCGAGCCACCACAACTGGCGCTCGAAGTTGGTTTCAAAAGCCGGCGCCAGGGATGCCAGCAGGACCTCATCTCGCAACGACTCCGGCAGATGCTCAGTGAGCAGCGCCAGATCCAGACTGGGTTCGGGCCGCACCCACTCCCACTCGTTACGTACCGAGAGTCCAGCCTGACCGTTACCCGCACTTTTCAGGGTTTGGATATAACGGTCGCCGTCCTGACGGATTCGCAAGGCCACTCGGGCACGATGCAGATGCTG
The DNA here is from genome assembly GCF_000705555.1 of Marinobacterium lacunae. Taxonomy (GTDB): domain Bacteria; phylum Pseudomonadota; class Gammaproteobacteria; order Pseudomonadales; family Balneatricaceae; genus Marinobacterium_D; species Marinobacterium_D lacunae. The sequence continues at coordinate 46,524 of NZ_JMQN01000039.1, read as the reverse complement.
CTCGGGTGTATCGTAGTAGACGTTGCGTAGCGTCCGGTGCTGCGAGGGCGCACAGGCCAACTGCTCCAGCATGGGCAACGTCGCGACCTCTTCGCTGTATTCCGGCAGCAGTCCCAGCTTCAGTTCCGTTTCAGATCCCATCGATCTACCTCATCATGTGAATAACCACCATTCTAGGTGGGTGAAAACCAAGTCTCCAGCCTCGCACCTTTGCGCGACACAGCGTTCTCAGGAGTCAATAAGCTGATTTGTCGCGCGAATTACCTGCCATATGACAAATTCATTGCTATTTTTTTACAAAAATTACGGATTGATCCGTATACTTGCGCCACCTTCAAACCGGCTAACAGGTACACATCAATGGTTAACAGTCCCCTTTTCCAGATGTTCGCCCGTTCTCCCTTCATGCCGATGCAGGAGCATATCGCCAAGGCGCAGGCATGCGCCGCTGAACTGGTCCCGTTCTTCAATGCGGTGATCGCGGAGGATTGGGAAAAGGCATCAGAGTATCAGCAGCGTGTCGTCACGCTCGAACATGAAGCGGACGAGATCAAACGGAAAATTCGTCAGAACCTGCCGAGCAGCCTTTTTCTGCCGGTGCCGCGCTCCGATCTGTTGGAGTTGCTGCGCATGCAGGACAAGATCGCAAACAAGGCGAAGGATATCGCCGGACTCATTCTGGGCCGTCAGATGACCATCCCGAATGCGTTGCAGCAGGGCCTGATCGAGTTCCTCGACACCGCTCTGCAAACCACAGAACAGGCCAAAACCGCACTCAACGAGCTCGATGAGCTGGTGACATCCGGTTTCCGTGGCCATGAGATCGATCTGGTCGAGCGCCTGCTCACCGAGCTGGATCGCCTCGAGAACGAAACCGACGGCTGCGAACGCAAACTGCGCTCGACGCTGTTCACCATCGAACGCGACCTCTATCCGGTGGATGTGATGTTCCTGTACCAGATCATCACCTGGATAGGCGATCTCGCCAACCGTTCCCAGCAGGTAGGCAGCCGCCTGCAGCTGCTTCTGGCCCGCTAACCGGCAAGATTAAGGATTCTCATGGAAATCATTGCTCAGCACGGTGAGATTTTCATCATTCTCGCCTGCATATTCGGCTTTTTCATGGCTTGGGGTGTGGGCGCTAACGACGTCGCCAACGCCATGGGCACCTCCGTTGGCTCACGCGCGATCACGCTGAAACAGGCGATCGTCATCGCCATCCTGTTCGAGTTCGCCGGGGCCTATCTCGCCGGCGGCGCAGTAACCGAAACGATCCGTAAAGGCATCATCGAGCCTGGCATTCTATCGGCCAATCCAGAGCTGCTGGTCTACGGTATGCTGGCCTCACTGCTGGCCGCCGGTCTCTGGTTGTTGATTGCCACACACTATGGCTGGCCGGTATCGACCACCCACTCCATCGTCGGCGCCATCGTCGGTTTTGCTGCGGTGGGCGTATCGGTAGATGCCGTGCACTGGAACAAGGTCGGCACCATCGTCGCCAGTTGGGTGGTTTCGCCGGTGACCGCCGGTGTCATCGGCTATGCGCTGTTTCGCAGCGTTCAACAGCTGATTCTGGATACCGAAGACCCCTTCCGTAACGCCAAGCGCTACGTGCCGGCCTACATCTTTCTGGTCGGGTTCATCGTCGCCATGGTGACCTTCACCAAGGGCCTCAAGCATATCGGTCTACACCTGAGCTGGGGCCAGAGCGCGCTGATCTCGCTGGTGGTTGCGCTCGGTATTATGGCGGTCGGCATCCTGATGCTGCGCCGGATCAAGCAGGACCCAACCGCTGATCGCGACTATCACTTCAGCAGTGTCGAGAAGGTGTTCGGCATCCTGATGCTGTTCACCGCCTGCGCCATGGCATTTGCACACGGCTCCAACGACGTGGCCAATGCTGTCGGACCGCTGGCTGCGGTGGTCGGCGTCATTGCCGCCGACGGCGGCGTGGCCCAGAAATCGGCCATGCCCGCCTGGGTGCTGCTGCTTGGCGGCGGCGGTATCGTTGCAGGTTTGGTGATGTACGGCCACAAGGTGATTGCAACCGTCGGCACCAACATCACCGAACTGACACCCAGCCGTGGCTTTGCTGCAACACTGGCGGCGGCTTCCACCGTGGTGGTCGCATCCGGTACCGGCCTGCCGATATCCACCACCCACACGTTGGTGGGCGCCGTACTCGGTGTCGGTATCGCCCGCGGCATGGCGGCGCTCAACCTGCGCGTGGTCGGCACCATCTTCATCTCCTGGCTGGTCACCCTGCCGGCCGGTGCGCTGCTGGCGATCATGTTCTTCTTCATGCTCAAGGGTATCTTCTCCTGAGCCACCCCGGGGGAGCTCTCACCTCCCCCGTTTTCCTCCTGCGTACCCCTCGCCACCCGGCTATTAGGCAACACCGTATTGGCCACCGGTAATTCCTTGTGTAGACTGCTTTTTACCCGGCACACAGTGCCAATGCTATGGAAGCCAACCGTCTAAATAAGGGTTCAAAATGCGAAAAATACTGTTGGGCGCTATCTGCGCTTTGACGCTTCTGCTGCCACAGGTTGGCTGGACACAATCGGCCGGAACGAACAGCCTGCCTCCGGCATTGCGAGCGGCAGTGCAGAGCGGAAACCCCAATGCAATCACTCAAGCGATAAGGGCGTTATCCGGCGGCAATCCGCAAGTTGCCGCTACGCTGGCGATGAACGTCGCGACAACCGCTGAGCAGTTGGTGGCAGTAAACCCCCAAGCGGCCGTTAGCGCGGTCGAGGCAGCGGTGGCCGCGATAAACCCAACCGAGACTCCAGCGCAGGCATTGTCGGTCGCATCAATCGCCTCACGGGTTATCGTGAACCCGGCGGTTCAGCGGGTAGCTCCCCAAAGTGTCGGCGCTCTTGCTGTCACCCTGAGCCAGCTGGCATCGACCCCCAGTGTTTATCAAGCCAATCCAAGTGCAGCCGTCACTATCATGGCCAACGCCTACGCTGCGGTTACCGCTCCGACGGTTACCGAAGCCTCACCTGGAGCTGAACAACAGGTGGTCTCTGCCCTGTCTGCTGCCTCAAACGACCCCACGCTCGCGCAGGCAAACCCCACCACTGCCGCACAGATTAATGCAATCCTCGCGAACGCCAACCAAGTGCAGCCGAGCGATACTGATACCACTCAGCAAACAACCACCTTCGAAACAATCAGCACGCTTGGTGACACAGGTGGAGGCAGCAACAATCCTCCCATCTTCTCCGCGAGCCCAAACTGAATCAAGCCATTCGCACATACCGTTGTCACAGGGGACGAGCTCAGCTCGTCCCCTGTGCCTTTAGGGCCCTCTGGCGGCCCAGCCTCTCCCGCTGAATTGTTCCATCGCGCATAAGGATCCATACTGGAACCTGCCGGTTATCCGCGGCACACTACTCTCTCTAACAGCGGAGACCACGCCATGCCCCTTCCCGATACGATGACGATGCTGCGCGCGCTGATCGCCGCACCCTCTATCAGCTCGACCACGCCGGACTGGGATCAGAGCAATCTGGCTGTGATTGAACATCTGCACACCTGGCTCGAGGCCTTGGGGTTCAACTGTGAAGTGATGCCGGTACCCGGTGAGCCGACCAAGGCCAACCTCATTGCCACACTCGGCACCGGCCCCGGCGGGCTGGTACTGTCGGGACACACCGATACCGTACCCTGCGACCCTGAGCTCTGGCGCTCCGACCCGTTCAAGGTGGTCGAGCGCGATCAGCGTTTGTATGGCCTCGGCACCTGCGATATGAAGGGCTTTCTCGCTCTGGCCATAGAAGCGGCCAAGTCATTTGCCGATCAACCGCTGAAAAGCCCGCTGATCATTCTGGCCACCGCCGACGAGGAAAGCTCCATGTCCGGTGCCCGTGCACTGGTCGATGCCGGACGCCCCAAGGCGCGGGCTGCCGTGATCGGAGAACCCTCTAGCCTCAGACCCGTGCGAATGCACAAGGGGATGATGATGGAAGCGGTGCGGATTGAAGGGCGCTCAGGCCACTCCTCCGACCCGTCACTGGGCGCTAACGCGCTGGATGCCATGCAACAGGTGCTCAACGAGCTGTCCGCTTTCCGGGGTGAGTTGCAGGCGCGTCATCGCAATGCGGATTTCAAGGTCGATATGCCGACGCTAAACTTCGGCTGCATCCACGGTGGCGATAACCCGAACCGGATCTGCGGTCGTTGTGAACTTGAATTCGACCTGCGACCGCTGCCCGGCATGTCGCTCGAGGGTCTGCGTAATGCGATCAGTGAGCGCCTGCTGCCCTTTGGCGAACGCTTCGGGGTAAAGCTGGAGGCCCGACCGCTGTTCCCGGGCATTCCGCCGTTCGAGACACCGGCCAACAGCGAACTGGTCGCCCTGGCCGAAAAGCTGACCGGACACACGGCGCAGGCGGTTGCCTACGGCACCGAAGCGCCTTTCCTGCAGCAGCTGGGGATGGACACAATCATCATGGGCCCGGGCTCAATCGATCAGGCACACCAGCCCGATGAATATCTGGCACTGGATCAGATCCAGCCCACCATCGATATTCTCAAACAGATGATCTCCCGTTATTGCCTCTAAACAGGACCTCTTACAGGTAAACCGTGTGAACGATACGACCCAAGACTTTGTTAACTGGTTTCGCCACTCCTCGCCCTACATCCATGCGCACCGCGGCAAGACCTTCGTGGTGATGCTCGGTGGCGAGGCGATCAACGACACTCACCTTGCCAGCATCGTGCATGATATTGCGCTGCTGAACAGTCTGGATGTGCGACTGGTGTTGGTGCATGGCGCCCGTCCGCAGATCGATGAACGCACACGTGAGGCCGGGCTGGAAACGCGCCTGCACCACGACCAGCGCGTTACCGACAGCGAGACGCTGCGCTGCGTGATAGAGGCCGTGGGACGGGTTCGTACCGAAATCGAAGCCCAGCTATCCATGGGGCTGGCCAATACGCCGATGCACGGCGCACGCATCCGCGTCTGCTCCGGCAACTTTATCACCGCACGTCCACTCGGCGTCCTCGACGGTGTCGACATGGGCCATACCGGGGAGTTACGCCGGGTCGATCATCAGGCGATCAAGCAGCAGCTCGACATGGACAACATCGTGCTGATCTCCAACCTCGGCTACTCGCCGACCGGTGAGATCTTCAACCTGTCGGTTGAGGAGGTGGCCACCGGTGCCGCCGTGGCGCTCAACGCGGACAAGCTGATTCTGTTCGGACAACAGGAAGGCATCTACGACTCCAGTGGCGAGTTGCGCAGTGAACTGCTGGCCGAAACGGCACGTCGACTGGTGCACCACTATTCCACCCGCGTATCCGCCGAACCGGAAAAGCCCTGGAGCGAAATGGCCTGTCTGCTGCAAGCGGCCGCCGATGCCTGCGACAAGGGCATACCGCGCTGTCATCTGGTCAGCCACGCGCAGGATGGAGCACTGCTGATCGAGCTGTTCACCCGTGACGGCACCGGCACGATGATCAGCAAGGAGTCCTACGAGCAGGTTCGCGCCGCCGATATCGAAGATGTGGGCGGCATACTCGAATTGATCGCGCCGCTGGAAGAGAGAGGTGTACTGGTTCGCCGCTCCCGTGAGCTGCTCGAATCCGAGATCGAGCGTTTCAGCATTGTCGTGCGCGACGGTGCGATTATCGGCTGTGCGGCGCTCTACCCCTTTGCCGACGAGGCGATCGGGGAGCTGGCCTGTGTCGTGATCAGCGGCGACTACCGAGGTGGCAACCGCGGTGATCTGTTACTGGAGCATATCGAGGATATGGCCAAGGAGCAGGGCCTCAAGCAGCTGTTCGTGCTGACCACCCGCACCGCGCACTGGTTTCTGGAGCGCGGCTTCAAACCCGCGCCCCTCGAGGCACTGCCCAGCCGCAAAAAGGAGCTGTATAACTTCCAGCGTAACTCCAAGGTGTTTATTAAGACGCTCTGAACCCGTCGGCCGACTACAGCGTCGGCAGCTGGATCAAAAAGGCAGCGCCCGACAGATCGGCGCTGTCCCGGATCTCCAGCGCGCCGTCGTAGCTGCTGAGTATATCGACGGCAACCGAAAGCCCGATCCCCTGCCCCGGCGCGGACGAGTCCAGCCGGGCGCCGCGCTCCAGAATGGTTTGCCGTCGATCGGCGCTCACCCCCGGCCCATCGTCGGCCACCTCCAGCACCAGCAACGCACCATCCTGACGCCCTCGCACCAGTACCTGTGACTCACCGTATTTGAACGCGTTCTCCAGAATGTTGCCGAGCAGCTCCATCAGGTCATGCTCGTCACCGGCAAAGCTGATGCCCGCTTCAAGATCGGTGCGCACAACCATATGCTTGTCGGCATATACCTTGGAAAGTGCCGACAGTATGCGGGTGATAACCGGCTCCACCGCCACCGGTTGCGCCAGTGGCGCACCCGGGGATTTCACCGCACGCGAGAGCTGGTACTGAACGATCTGCGTCATTCGCGAGGTCTGCTCATCAACCAGTTGGCGGTAGCGCTCGCTGTCGATCATCTCATCAGCGGCCCCCTTCATGACCGCCAGCGGCGTTTTCAGGCTATGGGCCAGATCACCGAGCGTATTGCGATAGCGCTCCCGCTGGCGGCGCTCACTCTCGATCAGTCGGTTCAGATTGTCGGTGACCGCCTGCACTTCGAGCGGATAGGTGCCCTTGAGCTTGTCAGACTGCCCCTGCTCGATCTGACTCAGGTCCTCTGCAAGGTGATCGAGCGGCTTAAGACCCCAGCGCATGATCAGGAATTGCATCAGCAGCGCCAACAGATAAACACCGCCGAGCCAGCCCCAAAGCTGGGTGGCAAACGCCTGCATCTCGTGATTGACGCTATCGTCAGAGTGCATCACCGAGACCAGAAAACGCTGCTCGCCATTCTCGCCCTCCCACACCACGGGATACTGGAACAGGAACAGGCCATCCGCGGCCAGATGCCGGAACAGAGTCTGGCCCGGTTCAAGATTGCTGCTTGGCAGATCTGCCATCAGCTCCTCTGACAGCAGCTCCGAGGAGGGTGAGCGCCAGAGCAGCTCACCGGCTCTGGAGTGAACCGTCGCGTAAAGACCGGACTGCACCTGGCTGAAACGCGGCTCCTGTACCGAATCCGGCAGCCAGATACGGCCATTGCGCAGCTCTGCCTCACCGAGCAGGAGGTAGACATGCAGCCGGGCCTGACTGGCCTCGGATGCACGCAGACTGTTATGAAAAGCGCGCTGCAGGGCTGCAGCGGCAAAGACAATCACCACCGGCAACAGCACCACCGACGCCCAGAACAGGCGCGCCTTGAGTGAGCGGGGTATCAGCGATGCCAGAATCATCCAGCGTTATCGGTGGCTTTCAAAACAAACCGGTAACCCAACCCACGCACGGTTTCGATCGGTTGCAGACTCTGCTCGGGGTCCAGTTTTTGACGCAAACGGCGGATGAACACCTCGAGCACATTGGAGTCGCGATCATAGTCCTGGTGGTACAGGTGCTCCGTCAATTCGGTCTTGGATACGGTCTTGCCGGCATTGAGCACCAGATACTCGAATGTACGGTACTCATAGCTGGTCAGCTTGACCGGCTCGCCGTCCAGATACACCACCCGGGCAGCGGTATCGAGCGAGAGCGGGCCGAAATCGAACTGCGGCCGGGCATGACCGGCGGCACGCCGCAACAGCGCATTGAGCCGGGCCACCAGCTCTTCGATGTGGAAGGGTTTGACCAGATAGTCATCGGCACCGGCTTCCAGCCCTTCAACCTTGTCCTGCCAGTCACCACGTGCGGTCAGGATCAGGATCGGGAAGTTACGCTCTTGCGAGCGCCACTGGCGGATCACCTCGATACCCGACACCTTGGGCAGGCCCAGATCGACAATCGCCAGATCATAGGGGTATTCACGCCCGAGATAGAGTGCATCCTCGCCATCGCTGGCCTCTTCCACGGTGTAACCGCGCTCGCTAAGGCCGGTACTGAGCTGACGGCGCAGATCCGGATCGTCTTCAACTATCAGTAGCTTCATGCTGTCACCTCCTGTTCAGGATCAGGGGTTGAGTATCCTGCCTGTTTGGGCATCGACCAGAACATCACGCACCCGACCATTGTTGACCAGCCGGATCTGGAACAGATGCTGGCCCTTGCGTGTGACCTCGTCCGCCTTGACGACCTCGCCTCCAAACGCCTGACGGGCGATCTCAACCGCCTGTTTGAGCGTGATGGCACTCTGCGCCAGAAGGACGCCGGCCGGCGCCCACTGCGCCTGCGCCGGCAGACTGAGGAGAGAGGGGATCACCGCCACCAGAGCAACACTTAGCCAACGCACGACAACCCGCCTCACACGCAACATAAACTCAACCTCTTCTATCGTAATAGTGATCAATTTCGATATAGCGGCCCGGGTGTTCTCGGGTACGCGTGGTATAGACCTGGCCGCGATAGATATAACGCACCCGATAGGCGACAGGTTGTTGATGATACTTTAGTTTATGCCGGCTGACACACTCTTTGCCGCGATGGGAAATGCGGCCCTGACTGACGATGATATCGGCCCCGGCAGAGCCGATCAGCGCACCGGCAACCGTGCCGACCAGGGCGTTGTCATGCTCGCGCCCGATCATGTTTCCAACCACACCGCCGGCCAGCGCGCCGACGATTCGCGCCTCGTCGCGGTCGCCGCAGTCGCCGCGGTCACGTCGATCGTCTCGATCACTGTACCGACGGTCATCCCGGCAGTACCGGTCATGCTTTGAATACCGATCGTGCTTGGGCCAGATCGGTTTGACATCAAGCACCCGTGCCAGACGCTCTCGCCGGTCATGCGCCGGATAGCGATCGTGATGCTTGTAGTGGCTCAGCTCAATACCTTGCTGCGGCCGGCGATCGAAAGGGCTGGCCTCTGCGACCAGGCTCGATCCCAGTGCCGACAACAGGGTTAATCCCGCAATAAGCACTTTTGAATTCATGACTGCCTCCCGGGGGTACCCCCTGTGGTGAACGGCCAGCGCTGATCTGCCAGCCTGTTAACGCCACTTTAGTCAGAGACAGATGAATCCAGCATGAACTTTTCGCGCTATTGATCAGATGCAAGCAGATGGTCGAGATCCCCCAGTTCCAGGCCGAACGCATCCGCGACACCGGCGCAATAAAGCGACCCGTCATGCACGTTCAATCCCGGTGCCAATCCCGGCACAGTGCGCAGCGCCTGCCGCCAGCCTTGCCCTGCCAGCGCCTCCACATAGGGCAACGTGGCATTGGTCAGCGCCAGCGTCGAGGTACGTGCAACCGCGCCCGGCATATTGGCAACGCAGTAGTGCACAATACCGTCGACCTCAAAAATCGGGTCAGCATGCGTCGTCGGATGACTGGTTTCAAAACAGCCACCCTGATCGATGGCCACGTCGACCAATGCCGCACCGCGTGGCATCAACGCCAGCATATCCCGCGTCACCAGCTTGGGTGCCCGTGCGCCCGGCACCAGCACCGCACCAATAACCAGATCGGCTTGAGCCACCTGCTGGCGAATATTCTCGCCGGTGGAGTAGAGCGTACCGACACGGCCGCCGAACAGATCGTCCAGCTCTCGCAGGCGGGGAAGCGACTTATCGAGAATGGTAACCTGAGCGCCCATGCCCTGAGCCACGCGCGCCGCCTGACTGCCCACGACGCCACCGCCGATCACCACCACACGTCCGGGTGACACACCCGGTACACCAGAGAGCAGCACGCCGCGCCCGCCCTGCTCCTTCTCCAGACAATGGGCACCCGCTTGTACCGCCATCCGTCCGGCCACCTCGCTCATTGGTGCCAGCAACGGCAAGCCACCCTGACGATCCTCCACCGTCTCGTACGCAACGGCCGTACAGCCGCTGGCGAGCAGCGCATCGGTCTGCGGCCGGTCGGCCGCCAGATGCAGATAGGTGAACAGCAGTTGGCCCCGGCTCAACCAGTCACACTCATTCAACTGCGGCTCTTTTACCTTGACGATCATCTCGGCATCGCGAAACACCGCTTCTGCATCGTTCACGATCCGAGCCCCGGCCTCGCGGTAAGCCTCATCCTCATAGCCGATTGCCGTACCTGCGTGTGCCTGCACCAGCAACTCGTGCCCCTGTGCCACCAGTTCATGGACACCCATAGGTGTCAGACCGACACGGTACTCATGTACTTTTATCTCCTTGGGAACGCCTATGCGCATACAGACCTCCTGCCCTTTTGAAACTCAGCTTTTTTGCTTTTCACACCGGCAGTCTAGACGTTATTTGCGCCCTTACCCGCGTCTGGCGCAGGCGAATACATGCGTGGGGCGATCTGCTATACTCTGGCCCTTTCCGAAACGACAGATCACCCCCAGTTACCGAGGGATCCGAGATGCCAGAGTATCGTTCCAAGACCTCAACAGCGGGCCGCAACATGGCGGGCGCACGCGCCCTGTGGCGTGCCACCGGCATGAAGGATGAAGACTTCCATAAGCCGATCATCGCCGTTGCCAACTCCTTTACCCAGTTCGTACCGGGCCACGTCCACCTCAAGGATATGGGGCAGCTGGTGGCACGCGAGATCGAAAAGGCCGGTGGTGTGGCGAAAGAGTTCAACACCATCGCCGTCGACGACGGTATCGCCATGGGCCATGACGGCATGCTCTACTCACTGCCGAGCCGCGACATCATCGCCGACTCCGTCGAGTACATGGTCAATGCCCACTGTGCCGACGCGCTGGTCTGCATCTCCAACTGCGACAAAATCACCCCGGGAATGCTGATGGCCGCCATGCGCCTGAACATCCCGGTCATTTTCGTCTCCGGCGGGCCGATGGAAGCAGGTAAAACCAAGCTGGCCGACCACAAGCTGGACCTGGTCGATGCCATGGTGCTGGCGGCCGACCCCACCGCATCGGACGAGCTGGTCGATGCCGTCGAGCGCTCCGCCTGCCCCACCTGCGGCTCCTGCTCCGGCATGTTCACCGCCAACTCGATGAACTGCCTGGCCGAGGCGCTGGGTCTGGCTCTGCCGGGCAACGGCACCGTGGTGGCCACCCACGCCGACCGCGAGCAGCTGTTCCTGCGCGCCGGACGCACCATCGTCGAGATGGCCAAGCGCTACTACGAAGGTAACGACGAGCGCGTACTGCCGCGCTCCGTGGGGCTGAAGGCGTTCGAGAACGCGATCACGCTGGATATCGCCATGGGCGGTTCCACCAACACCATTCTGCACCTGCTGGCGATCGCCCAGGAAGCGGAGATCGACTTCACCATGAAGGATATCGACCGCCTCTCCCGCAGCGTGCCGCAGCTGTGCAAAGTGGCGCCAAACACGCAAAAATACCATATCGAGGATGTGCATCGTGCCGGCGGCATCATGGGTATCCTTGGTGAGCTGGACCGTGCCGGCAAACTGCACACCGATGTGCCGACCGTACACAGCGAGACCATGAAGGACGCGCTGGATCAGTGGGACATCATGCGTAACCCGAGCCCCGAAGTGGTCGAGTTCTACCGTGCCGGACCCGCCGGCATCCCGACCCAGGTTGCATTCAGTCAGGCCACCCGCTGGCCGACGCTGGACGGCGACCGCGCCAACGGCTGTATCCGCTCCATCGAGCATGCCTTCTCTCTGGAAGGCGGTCTGGCGGTACTGCACGGCAATATCGCCCTGGATGGCTGCGTGGTTAAAACCGCCGGTGTCGACGACTCGATTCTGGTGTTCGAGGGCAGCGCCAACGTCATGGAATCCCAGGACGAAGCGGTGCAGAAGATTTTGAACGACGAAGTGAAGGCCGGCGATGTCGTGATCATCCGCTACGAAGGCCCGAAAGGCGGCCCGGGTATGCAGGAGATGCTCTACCCGACCTCCTATCTGAAGTCCAAGGGCCTGGGCAAAGATTGCGCCCTGCTCACCGACGGTCGTTTCTCCGGCGGCACATCGGGTCTTTCGATCGGGCACGCCTCTCCGGAAGCGGCCGCGGGCGGTGCTATCGGTCTGGTCCGTAATGGCGATCGCATCCGCATCGACATCCCCAACCGCACCATCGACGTGCTGCTGTCGGATGACGAACTTGCCGCTCGCCGCGTCGAGCAGGACAAACTGGGCTGGAAACCGGCCAAGGAGCGTCCGCGTAAGGTGTCAGCCGCTCTGAAAGCCTACGCCAAGCTGGCTACCAGCGCAGACAAAGGCGCAGTACGCGACCTGTCACAGCTCGACTGATTGGCAGATCATTAAAAAGGCGACCCTCGGGTCGCCTTTTTTGTCGCTACAGCTTTACTCAGGCGGCACTCAACGCCGTCATCGCCAGCCCGAGCATGCGCAGCGCCAATAGCGTAACCAATGACTTGAAGATCAGACTAAAGCGCTCTGCGGGTATCTTTTTCAACAGGTGCAGGCCGATCCAGGTACCCAGTGCACCGCTGGCGATCATGGCCAGTGACAGTCCCAGCCAGTCGATAAAACTGAAGCCGATAAATGAGAATACCGCCGCTTTCAGCAGATGCTGTACCGACAAGCAGGTAGCAAAGGTGCCGACAGTGCGAAAACGGTCAAAGCTGTTGCGATGAATATAGGCACCAACCAGAGGCCCCGTGGCGCCCACAAACACCGTCAACACCGTGGTCAGCCCGCCCATCAGCATCAGGCTCCAGCGTGTGAGTTCGCGTTTGCTGGGCTTCGGCCCCCACACCAGCCACAATATAAACAGACCGATACAGAGCTGGATGGTCGCCAACGGCAATTGAACCACCACCATCGATGCCAGCAATGCCCCCGGAATTGCACCAGCGGCAAACAATCCCACCATCCGCCAGTCGATATGTCGGCGCATCATGACCGCACGGTTGGCATTGGAGCCCAGCTGCACCAGACCGTGCACCGGAATCAGCGCCGTCAGTGGCACGATCTGGCCCATCACCGCCAGCAACAGTAACCCACCACCGATCCCCATCGCGGCCGTCAACATCGAAGTGAAGCCTGCGGTCAATATGAGTACGGCCGCGTCCGCCACCGCCAAGTCCGGCGGCAACAGTCCGATCATGCCGCGCTCTGCAGCGCCTGCATCACCTGAGTGGCCCAGCTCAGGCTGTGGCGATAGGCCACCTCATAGGTGTGTTTATCGAGCATCTTGCGCAGGTGTTCGAACTCACCGCGCTCGTAATGCTCGACCTCCTGAAGCACTTCACCGTAGGAACCGGCACGACTGATCAACGCGGCCTTTATCTCCTGATGCAGAGGCACCTGGCTCATAAGCTCAGCCATATCCATATCCATCATCACATCCAGCTGGGACAGAAGGCCTACGATGAAGTGGTTAATCGGCTCCTCACGCCCGCTCATCTCGGCGATCAGCTCGCACATGCGGCCACGCTGCAGCATGTTGCGGGTCAGGTCATCCGGCTTATCGCCATTGCTGTTGGCCAAGAACAACATTACCCAGCGACGCACCTGCTCCATGCCCAACATGGCGATCGCGTGGGACAGGGAGGTGATTTCGCGGCGCAGGTTAAAGGCCGCCGAGTTGACTACCTTGAGAATCTTGAAGGTCAACGCCGGGTCGTTGAGGGCGATCTCCTCGACCGACTGTGCCGTGGCACTTGGACGCTGCAATTCGGTCAGCAGCTGGATCAGCAGCACCTTATTGCCGGTGATCTTCTTGCCCTTTACCGGTTCAGGCTTGCTGAGGAAATAGCCCATATAGAGCTCGAAGCCCATCTCGAGGCACTGGCGAAACTCGTCTTTGGTTTCGACCTTGTCGGCCAGCAGTTCCAGTTGGAAGGGCCGCAGCTTCTGCACCAGCTTCTGCACGTTACTAAGGCCGAGCTTCTGGATATCGAGCTTGAGTACATGAACCACATTAAGCAGCGGCCCAAAGCGGGGGTCTGTGGGATTGTAGTCAGCCAGCGCCAAACGGTAGCCGTCATTCGCCAGCCCCTTGACCCGCTCAATCAGCGCGGGTGAAATCTTGGAGTGGCCCAGAATTTCGATGACGAAGTTCTGCCGCGGCAGATCCGGCATCTCATTATCGAGCAGGAAAGTATCGGTCACCTTCAGGAAGCAGGGCAGGTTCTGTACCTCACCACCCTTACTGATACTGGAGTAGGTGCCCATCAAAACGCCGAGCGTAGCATCCTTGTCCTTGAGCCCATCGACGAACTTTCCATCCGGATCGCGGAAAAGCAGCTCGAAAGCCGAGACGTCGTGGCTCTTGGTATAGATCGGCTGACGCGCCATCAGAACATGAAGGTTCTCGTCTCCCATATCGACTGCACCCACGATTTACACCTCGCAACTCACTGTTATTCGATTCCTGTTTTCACGCTAGTATACCCGTGGATTGCTTTATGTCTGCACCGATCGCGGCTCAATCACCTCCAGATCTGCGCTGATCTGCTCAGCCCTGCGTTCCTGAACCCAGGTTTCAAGTTGTTTCAGCCGCATCGGCTTGCCAAAAAGATAGCCTTGCAGGCAATCACAGCCAGCTGCAACGAGCAGCTGTGCCTGCTGTTCGGTTTCGACACCTTCTGCCGTAACGCGTAGCCCGCGCGCATGACAAAGGGAAATAATGGGTGCCAGCAGCCGCTGGTTGGCCGGCTCGATCAACCGTTCGATGAAGCTGCGATCCAGCTTCACCTTATCTACCGGGTACTCAACCATCTGCATCATGGAGGTATAACCGGTGCCGAAATCGTCGATGGCGATCTGCAACCCCAGCCCACGCAACCGGGCCAGCATCTGGTTCCGCTGTACCGAAGCCTCGACACCGAAAGTCTCGGTCATCTCCACTTCGATGCACTCAGCTTTTACACCTACACGCTCCAACTGATCCCGCATGTACTGATCGAAATCGGGCACGGTGAGTTCGGCCGAGGACAGGTTGATCGACAGCGTGATCGAGTCGCCCAACAGTGCTTTCAACTGCTGCAGGTCGTCAAGTGATCGCTGCACAACCCAACGATCGATCTGACCATACAATCCGGTTCGTTCGGCAATGGGAATAAAGCTGTCAGGTCCGACCCAGCCCAGCGTCGGTGACTCCCAGCGCAGCAGCGCCTCACAACCGTCGATTAGACCTTGTGCGTCGATAATCGGCATGTAGGTCAGATACAACTCCTGGTCGAAGTCGATCACCTTGAGCTGATGCTCGATCTCAAGCTCACGCCGTGCCTTGCGCGCCAGCTCTTGAGAGTAGAATGCCACCCGGTTTTTACCGGCGCTTTTGGCCTGATACATGGCCGTGTCGGCGTTGGATATCAGCTGAGTGATGTTGTGGCCATCCTCGGGGAAGCGCGCAATCCCGATACTCAGTGTCACCGGATAGCTGCCCATCTCGAACTGGTAGCCATCCTTCACCAGATTGAGCAGTCGCGTCGCCAAATGTTCCGGCTGTCCGGCATCAACATAACCAAACAGCAGTACCGCGAACTCGTCACCAGCCAATCGTGCCAGTACCGCATGGCCGCAGCTCGGTGAACGGTTGCACTCGCTTTGCAGCAAGGCGCTGGCCCTGTGGGCGAAGGACTTAAGCAGGGCATCGCCAACACTGTGGCCATACTTATCGTTGACGAATTTGAAGTGGTCCAGATCGATATACAACAGGCCAACCTGAAGCTTTCGATCACCGGCAATCTTCAGCTCACGCACTGCCAGCTCGTAAAACCGATTCCGGTTGGGCAGTTCCGTCAACGAATCCTGCTCGGCGAGCTGGCGAGACCGACGATAGGCGTCATCCAGTTGACCGTACAGCTGCTGAAACTGTCGCGCCAGTCGGCCAATCTCATCGTTGCCGGAGTAGCTGATGCGGTTCTGCATGCCATGCATCACCTCGCTTAGTTGCCGCTCCAGGACCTGCACCGGACGGGTGATGAAACGACGAATCAACCACATCAACAACACCGAACACAGCGCACACAACATTAAGGCGCCGAGAGCCAGTGTGGTTTTCATGCTCCCGAGCTGCTCGGCAATAAAACTCGGATCCGGTACGACGCGCAGGTAGAGATTTGGCAGAAGCCTGACCTGACTGCTGAACGGCTCCATAGACTCGGTCATGGTTTGACTGTACTGGAGCGATCCACCGTAGATTCCACGCAGACGGCGGAGCTGGTCATCGAAGCTGGTCAGCTCCACCGCTACCTGAACCGCAACGCTGTGCTCGAGATGGTTTGGCAAGGGGGCAGCCAACGTACGCAGGTCCAGCAATCGGTTCTGGACCAGTAGTGACGCGCCTGATTCAAGCGTCAACACCTCGATAGACGATAGGGCCTTGGCGCTGAAACTGTGCTGCGCAAAAGCAAGCTCCTGTGATGACTGCTCTCTGAACGGGTTATCGGTGCTGGCGAAGAAGTATTCCGGTTTGCCCTCGGTGTCGATTAGCGAAAAGGCGATATAATCCGAGCGCGAGCGCGTCAGATTGCCAAAAGCTGCCTCCAATCGGCTGCCCAGTGCACGCTTCCTGTAACGGTCATCCGTTTCCTGCATAAAACGGTGCAGCTCTTCGGATTCGCTGACGGCGAACAGATAGCTGTCGGCAAAGGAGGCGTAGACAGAAAAGGTGGCGCCGAGCTCAGTCAGCTGGGTGTGCAGGCGAGCCTGTTCACGCCGCTCGATCGAGGAGCGCTCAACGAAATAGACGGCCAGCGCAACCAGCAGATACCCCACCAGCAGCACTGGAACGATCAGCAGGGCGGCTCGCCTACTGAGCGTCATGCAGTTTCCTTATCGCACCGGTGATGCGCTTGCGCAGCATAACGTTGTCATCACTTAGCACTTCGTAAATCTGACTCTTGGCCATCACCTCAGGCGGCGGATAGATGGTCAAATCAGCACGAAATTCGGGATCGATCAGTTCGAGCGCGGCGCTATTGGGTGTGGCCACCCACAGCGATTCGGCATTACGTGCCGCGATGTCGGGCCGGTTGAGGAAATCGATGAAGCGCATGGCCAGCGCTTCGTGTTCCGATCCACGGATAATCGCAAGACAATCCGCCCACAGGATGCTGCCCTCATCCGGGACGACATACTGCCAGTGTTCGCTACCGGAGATCTCATTGAGCACCCCCTGGTCACCGCTGTATACCAGCGCCATGTACAGCTCATTTGCCTCGGGACGGCTCTGCAGGTAGGTGATCGCGTAATCGTAGGTGAGTACCGCAGGCTCCTGCTGTTTGAGATCCTCGAACGCGGTTTGCAGTACCTCCCGCGATGCACTGTTGATCGATTGATCGCGCATCAACAGAGCCGGGGCCAGCATGTCGGTACCATCATCCATCATGCCGATATGACCGTTCATCTCAGGCGCCGGTCGCACCAGTGCCGACCAGCTGGTCGGGGGTAGCGACACCTTGTCGCTACGGTAGGCGATTCCGAGCGTGCCCCACATATAGGGGATGCTGTGCTCGCCGCACTGTTGCTGAAAACGGGGATCGATATGGTTCAGATTGGGGGCTTGTTCGACGGAGGGCGCGAAGGACACACCCCGCTCGCCGAAAAGACGGGACGCGACCTCATCGAGCACCACAAGGTCAATGTTGTGACGACTGGCGTCGACCATCATGCGGTCGCGACGTTCGTCATTGTCGAAGTACACCTGCTCGACACTGACCCCGGTCTCGGACTCCCATTGTTCGATGACGTCGGGGGCGAGATAAGCCTCCCAGTTCAACAGCGTCAGCTTCTCTGCCGACGCCAGGGGTGACAGCAGCGCCAGCAACACTGCGGTACCGTATCGATACAGCATCGGCGGAACTCCACTCGGGTATTTTTAGGTATCAAACATACCCTAAAACCCCAGAAATTCCACGTCATTTAACGCATCCCTAACCGCTGGTGCGCTTGCGTGCTCCGTGCTGTAGCACCGCGATAATCGACTCGACAAACTGACCGGCCCTTTCACTCAATGAGAAACACTCAGGACTTCTGAGCCAGCTGACGATTAGGCCATCCACCATCACCTTGATCAGAAGTGACGCGGCCTCCGGATCCAGATCGCTCGGTAGTTGCCCCTTCTTGATCGCGTTTTCCAGTGCGCGTACACGTCGGGTATGCAGATCGTTCTCGAGCGCCCGCATGCGCTCAGGCATATCGTCGTTCGAGAGCACCGATGTCTCGCGCGTGTACAGGGTCACCAGACGACGGATGTTTTGATCCTGCTCAGCCCCGACCAATACCAGCCGAAGCAGCTCAACAAATTTACCCAGCGGGTCGACTTGATCATCCGACGCACTGGCCGCCCCCAGCACCGTTAGCGGGCTTGAGTAATGCTCCCACAGCCCATCGAAGAGATCCCACTTATTCTTGAAGTGCCAGTAGATCGCCCCTCGGGTCACACCAGCGCTAAGGGCAATATCCGCCAGACTGGTCGCCGCTATCCCTTTTTCCGAGAACAGCTCCAGGGCGCTACTCATGATGCAGAGGCGGGTCGCTTCCGCTTCCTCTTTGGTTCTACGCAATTGTTGACTCTTTTGTTAAGTTTTTCACTGGTATCAGTTTACATACAAACGCGAATGTATGTAAACTGGCCGGTATATCAGAATCGTCACGGCTGCCACGCCCGGCGCCCCTTGCAACCCCTTTAATTACCTTCTGAGTTACATGAGGAGATCATGGGAAAAACTATCACGTTGTTACGTAGCTGGCCCTCCAGCCTGCTGATCGGCGGCATCCTCCTGAGCCTGGCTGGATGCCAGGACAAAAGTGACCAGGGCGCCGGCGCCACACCCCCGCCAACCACTGTTGATGTGGTGACACTGCAAACACAGGTAGTCGACATTAGCGAGACCTACGCCGGACGCGTGGCGGCCTACCGCAGTGCCGAGATTCGACCGCAGGTCGGTGGCATTATCCTGGCCCGCAGTTTCGAGGAGGGCTCTCGCGTCGAGGCCGGCGAACTGCTCTACCAGATCGATCCATCCCTGTACAAAGCGGAACTGGCCAGTGCCGAGAGCGAACTGGCTCTGGCTCAGGCCAACGCCCAGAGCGCCCGCCTGCTCGCCGAACGCTACCGCGAACTGGTGAAGAGTTCCGCTGTGAGCCGTCAGGAGGCGGACGATGCAGAAGCGGAATGGAAGCAGGCACAGGCTCAGATTCAAGCGGCCAAGGCCGCGGTTCAGAGCGCACGCATCAATCTGGACTACACCCGCATTACCGCGCCTATCTCGGGCATCATCAGCCGCTCCAGCGTCACCGAAGGCGCACTGGTTTCAGCTGCCCAGAGCAGTGCACTGGCAACTATTCGCCAACTCTCGCCGGTCTACGTGGATATACGCCAGCCTGCAAGCTCGGTGCTGAAAATGAAGCGCAACCGCGATGACCTTACAGCCGATGTGTACGTGCAGTTGGAAGATGGCCTCCAGCTAAGCGAAACCGGCACCCTGAAGTTTTCAGAAAGCAGTGTCGACGAGGGCACCGGCACAGTGAACGTGCGCGCTGAATTCACCAACGGCGATGAGCTCCTGCTGCCGGGCATGTTCGTGCGCGCCAGCGTCGTTGTAGAACATCTGGATGCGGCGGTACTGGCCCCTCAACAGGGGATCACCCGTCTGCCCAACGGCAGCACTCAGGCGATGGTCGTCGACGGCGAAAATAAGGTCGAAGTGCGCCCAGTTGAAGTGGGTCGGGCCATCGATGACAAGTGGGTCGTGCGCTCCGGGCTTTCGGCCGGCGACAAGTTGATCATCGGTGGCCTGCAGAAAGTGGCTGCCGGCGCGACGGTCACGCCGCGTGAACCAACCGCCGCAGGCAACGCCCAGTAAGGAGCTTTTCATGGCACGTTTCTTTATCGACAGGCCCATCTTTGCCTGGGTAATCGCCATTGTCATCATGGTCGCCGGTCTGCTTGCGATCCGGATTCTGCCAATTCAGCAGTATCCGACGATTGCACCACCCTCGGTGGCGATCTCAGCCAGCTACCCCGGCGCCTCTGCCAAAACGCTGGAAGACAGCGTCACGCAGGTCATTGAGCAATCGATGACCGGCCTCGACGGCCTGCTGTATATGTCATCCAACAGCAGCTCATCCGGCAACGTTCAGATCACATTGACCTTCGCCCCGGGTACCGACCCGGATATCGCGCAGGTTCAAGTACAGAACAAGCTGTCACAGGCTGAGCCGCTGTTGCCTCAGGCCGTACAACAGCAGGGCGTCAGTGTTACCAAGAGCAGTACCGGTTTCCTCATGGTAATCGGCCTTGTATCACCCAATGGCACGCTCGACCGGGCGGACCTGGCCGACTACGCGGTCAGCCAGTTGAAAGACCCGCTATCACGGACACAGGGTGTCGGCAGCATCCGTATCTTCGGCGGGCAGTACTCAATGCGCATATGGCTACAGCCGGAGAAGCTCACCTCCTTCGGCCTTACACCGCTGGATGTGAACGATGCGATCTCGGCCCAGAACAACCAGTTTGCAGCGGGCCAGCTCGGCGGCCTGCCTGCGTTCGGCAGTCAACAGCTCAACGCCACAATCATCTCCCAGTCCCGGCTTGAAAGTACCGAACAGTTCGAACGCATTCTGCTGAAGGTCAACAGCGACGGCTCACAGGTTCGCCTCGGCGATGTGGCCCGGATCGAGCTTGGTGCCGAAGATTACTCCGTGACCAGCCGCTACAACGGCAAGCCAGCCGCAGGGCTGGCAATCCAGCTCGCCAGCGGGGCCAATGCACTGGATACCGCCGCTGCGGTGCGGGCACGTCTTGAAGAGCTCAAGCCTTTCTTCCCCGCCGATATGGAGGTGGTGATCCCCTACGATACGACTCCCTTCATCGAGATCTCCATCGACGAAGTGGTCAAGACTCTGGGCGAAGCGATCGTGCTGGTGTTCTTGGTGATGTACCTGTTCCTCGGCAACTTCCGGGCGACGTTGATCCCCACCATCGCCGTACCCGTGGTGCTGCTTGGCACCTTCGGTGTCATGGCTGCGTTCGGCTACAGTATCAATACACTGACCATGTTCGGCATGGTTCTGGCGATCGGCCTGCTGGTGGACGACGCGATCGTGGTGGTCGAAAACGTCGAGCGCGTGATGCATGACGATGGCTTGTCACCGCGCGACGCAACGCGCAAGTCGATGGGGCAGATCACCAGTGCGCTGGTCGGTATCGGCCTGGTGTTGGCCGCCGTGTTCGTGCCGATGGCGTTCTTCCCTGGCTCGACCGGCGCCATCTATCGCCAGTTCTCGCTGACCATCGTGTCGGCTATGGCGCTGTCGGTGATGGTCGCCTTGATCCTGACTCCTGCACTCTGTGCCACCATCCTGAAACCGGCGAAGCCGGGTCATCATGAAAGCGGCGGTATCTTTGGGTGGTTCAATCGCAACTTCAATCGCGCGACGCATGGCTACCAGAGGGGTGTCAGCGGCATTCTCAAGCGCCCGGTGCGTCTGGTCAGCGTTTACCTGATTCTGGTAGCCGGGCTTGGCTACCTGTACGTGAAAATGCCCACCGCCTTCCTGCCAGATGAGGATCAGGGTGTCTTCCTGACGCTGGTTCAACTGCCGGCGGGTGCCACCCAGGGCCGTACGCTTGAGGTGATGAAACAGATCGAGGCGTTCGCCGATCACGAGGAAAACATCGAGTCGCTGTTCACCGTGGCCGGTTTCAGCTTCGCAGGTCAGGGTCAGAATATGGGGCTTGCGTTCATCAGGCTTAAGCCGTGGGACGAACGCACCGAGCCATCCCAGTCGGTGGGTGCCATTATCGGCCGCGCCTGGGGTGCATTCAGCCAGATCCCCGACGCTCGTATCTTTCCGATCAACCTGCCACCGATCTCGGAGCTCGGCACCGCCTCTGGCTTCAACATGATGCTGCAGGACCGCGGCAATATCGGCCACCAGGCGCTGGTGGCCGCCCGCAACCAGATGCTGGGCATGGCCGCCCAGGACCCGCGTCTGACCGGCGTACGCCCGAACGGCATGGAGGATGTGCCAATTTTCCATATCGAGCTGGACCACGAAAAGGTCAAGGCGATGGGGCTGAATATCGATGACGTAAACACTACCCTGAGCACAGCCTGGGCATCGAAGTATGTTAACGACTTCATCGACCGTGGCCGCGTGAAGAAAGTGTACGTTCAGGCCGATGCCGCGTACCGCATGTTGCCGAGCGATCTCGACAACTGGCACGTACGCAACGCCGATGGCGAGATGGTGCCGTTCTCTGCTTTCGCCTCCAGCTACTGGGATTTCGGCTCACCACGCCTTGAGCGTTACAACGGCGTGCCAGCAGTGAATATCCAGGGCCAGGCCGCTGAGGGCTACAGTACCGGCGATGCGATGGCGGCGATGGAGGAGATGCTCGACAAGCTGCCACCGGGGCTGTCCATCGAATGGACCGGCATGTCCTATCAGGAGCGCATGGCAGGCTCACAGGCACCGGCACTCTATGCATTGTCGATGCTGGTGGTATTCCTCTGCCTGGCGGCCCTGTATGAAAGCTGGTCGGTACCGTTCTCGGTGCTGCTGGTAGTGCCGCTCGGGGTACTCGGTGCCCTGACAGCCGCCAGTCTGCGCGGGCTCGATAACGACGTCTACTTCCAAGTTGGCCTGCTGACCACGATCGGTCTGTCGGCCAAAAACGCGATCCTGATCGTCGAGTTCGCCAAGTCACTCTACGATCAGGGGATGGGGTTGTTCGACGCTGCGGTCGAGGCCGCCCGTATGCGTCTGCGTCCGATCATCATGACATCGATGGCGTTCATCCTGGGCGTGACACCACTGGCTCTGAGCAGTGGTGCCGGTGCGGCCAGTCGTCAGGCGATTGGCACTGGTGTAATCGGCGGTATGCTCAGCGCCACCTTCCTGGCAATTTTCTTCGTACCGCTGTTCTACGTACTGGTCATTCGCTTCACCAAGAGCAAACCCGCCCCGGCCAGTGGCGAAGGAGAAACCGCATGAAAGTGATCCCTCTTGCGCTGACCATCGCGCTGCTGGGCGGATGCTCGCTGATCCCTGACTATCAGCAGCCGCAGGTGGACAGCATCAACACCTGGCAGGATGGACAGCCGGCAACGCTGGCTGCCGCTGATACCGGTTGGCGTGACATCTTTACCGACCCGGCCTTGTTGGAGGTAATTTCCCAGAGCCTTGAGAACAACAAGGATCTGAATCTGGCGTTGCTCAACGTGGACAGGTACCGCGCCCAATACCGCATCCAGAGAGCGGAACTGCTGCCCTCTATCGAGGCGTCCGGCAGCGGTACGCGCCAGCGTCTGCCGCAGACCTACAACAGCAGTGGTCAGGACAGCATCTCGTCCAGCTATAGCGCAACGGTTGGGCTGGCCAGCTATGAGCTTGATCTGTTTGGCCGCGTACGCAGTCTGAAACAGCAAGCGCTGGAGAACTATCTGGCGCAGGAGCAAAATCTGCGCGCCACGCAGATCACGCTGGTTGCGAACGTTACGAATGCCTACCTGAACTGGGTGGCCGATCGTGAGTTGCTGACACTGGCCGAGCAGACACTGGCGATCGAAGCCGACAACCTGAGTCTGGTCAAACAGCGCTTCGATCTCGGCGTTGCGTCCGAGCTTGAGTTGTCGCAAGCCCAGGCGGCACTGGAAGATGCCAACGTAACCTTGGCGCGCTACCGGCGCCTTGGCGAGCTGGACCGCAGTGCACTGACCCTGCTGGTTGGCGCACCACTTGGCGCGCAGTGGAACCCGGCCGATAAGATCGACCCTCATGCTGTGGCCGATGTTGCCCCAGGCATACCCTCTGAACTGCTGACACGCCGGCCGGATATTTTGGCCGCCGAACATCAACTCAAGGGGGCCAACGCCAATATCGGCGCCGCACGCGCGGCCTACTTTCCCAGTATCAGCCTGACCGCTAATGCGGGCTCTATGAGCCGTGACCTGAGCAACCTGTTCGAAGCCGGCAGCGGCAGCTGGTCGTTCATGCCCAGCATCAGCCTGCCGATATTCAACGCCGGACGGCTCGATGCAGAGCTGGACACCGCCAAAATCGATCGCGATATCGCGCTGACCCAGTATCAGCAAGCCGTGCAAAGCGCCTTTACTGAGGTATCCGACGCGCTGACCGAGCGTGACGGCTACGCGGTTCAGCTGGCGGCACAGGAGCGGGCGGAAGCGGCCTACACCCGCTACTTCAACATCGCCGATCAGCGCTACCACAACGGCGTCGACAGCATGCTGACGCGACTGGATGCACAGCGCAATCTGGTGGCCAGCCAGCAGGCCAGCATCAGTGCACGCCTGGCGTTGATGCAGGCTAAGGTGGATCTCTACCGTGCGCTCGGAGGTGGCTGGCAGGAGCGCAGTTCAACCAACCCGTAGTTCACATCTCCACCGCCTGTCCCCGAGCGTGGGGGCAGGCGGCTTTCCCTGTTTATCGCTAACTGGCACTGACCATCTCCTTGATCACACGCGCCTCATCATCATCGGCACCGTAAAGCAGCCCCTCCTCCAGCAGGCTGTTGATACGCTCCTTATGCAATGCAAATAGCTCATGCAGAGAGCGGGCGATCTCCAGCCGCTGCTCAGGGTAGAGCTCAACCAGATGCTTCATCAGCTCGCCCGACTGTTTTGGCAACGCCAGCACCATCTGCGTGGCCACATCCGCCGGGGCCAGTGCAGCGCTATCCAACGCCGTATGGATCAGCTCAGAGGGGTCGCTCGGGTGTTGCCGCAAAGCAACCAGCAACAGCTTCAGCGCCGGATCGTTGATCTCGGCCAGGCTGTAATCCAGACGCGGATCGAACGCGCTAGCCCCCAGGGAGCTGGCCTGCGTCGTCACCTGATAAGGGCCACTGGCGGACAGGCGCTCGGTGCGAATAAAGAATCGGCGCACCATGAGGAAAACCACTACCGCGGCGTGTACCGCTATCAGGTAGTAATACAGCCAGATGATCTCGAACTGACTCATCAGGAAGCCGGCGATCACCGGCCCCAGCACACCGCCTATACCCAACAGAATCTGCAACGTACTGGTGGCGGGCATCGCCTCCTTGAGATCGATGTGGTCGAACACCTGTGTGACGGCCAACGGGAACAGCGCCACGCCCGATCCACCCGACACCAGAAACACCACCACCAGCAGCGGTACCGGTATGGCGTGAAAATAATCCAGTACGATCAGCAGATTACTCACAACGCCCAATACCATCAGCCCCGCCGCCACCGTACGCTTATCGAACCGGTCCGCCAGCCAGCCAGTCGGGTATTGGGTCAGCAAACCGCCAAGCTGGTAGGAGCCCAGAATCAGCGCCAACCATATGCCACTGAAGCCGCGCTCATAGGCGTAGAGCGAGATCAACGACACACTGGCAGCGCTGATCAACCCTGCACAGAACGACGACAGGGTGCCCGAGGGCGAGTAGTTCCACAGCTGCCTTGGCGACATCGGCCGCGCACGATCGGGCACTTCCGGCACAGGTATTCGGCTCATTGCCATGATGATCAGCGAAAGTGACAGAAACAGACCGATCAGCCCGAACAGGCGTGGGTCACTGTCGACCGACAGGTTGAGCAGGAAAGGGGCGCTGCCAAAGCCGATCGCGATACAGATCTGGTAGAAACTAAAAACCTGCCCACGATTACTGCTGTCGGTCAGCACATTGAGCCAGCTCTCCAGGGTGATAAAGCCGGTGACAAAACAGAAGCCGGCCAGAAGACGCAGCAGGCCGGTAAACCAGACACTGTCGACGTAACTGTGACCGACGGCGATGATCGCCAGTGTCGCCGCCATGCTGGCGAACGCCCGGATATGCCCCACCCGCTGCACCGCCCTGGAACCGAACAGGCCCGCCAATATCGCACCGGCAGGGTACATACTCATCGCCAGACCGATATCGGCGGTGGTGATCCCCTGCTCACTCATGCGGATCGGCAACAAGACAAAAAACAGGTTAAGGCTGACCGCATAGGCACTGATGGCAAGCAGGATAGGGCTGATCCTGTGTAGAAGTGTTGGCTGCATGTCTCGGCTCCGTTCAGATCTCTGGGCGGCACCGGCGTGATTCGCGGCGGCATATGGTTACAAGCAAAATCCGGACCTGTACAGAGATCCCTATTTCGTGTGTTTTGGTATGCTAGAACAGAACGCGCCTTTGCGGGATGTATAGGGAGCATAAAGTGAATCAGGTCTGGGCCGCTCTACTTCTGATCGGAATCGCGGTTGCCGCTGGACGTTGGCTCAATGGCGATACCGCCGTCCTGCAGGCTGTCGTCGACAGCAGCTTCGATATGGCACGGCTATCGGTGGATATCGCCATCGGTCTGGTCGGTCTGCTCGCACTCTGGTCAGGCCTGTTCCGCATCGCCGAGCAAGCCGGTCTGTTACAGGGTATCAGCCGACTGCTCTCACCGCTGTTCAATCGCCTGATGCCGGAAGTACCGCCAGGGCACCCTGCTCAGGGCGCTATCACCATGAACCTGGCGGCCAACATGCTCGGGCTCGATAACGCGGCCACGCCGCTGGGCATCCGCGCGATGCAAAGCCTTCAGACGCTAAATCCTATCAAGAACACCGCCAGCAATGCCCAGATCCTGTTCCTGGTGCTGAACACCTCGTCAGTCACCCTGCTGCCGGTGACTATCTTTATGTACCGCGCCCAAGCAGGTGCCGTCAGCCCGACCGATGTATTCGTGCCGATTTTGCTGGCTACCACGGCGTCGACGTTGGCGGGACTCCTTGCTGTAATGGCGATCCAGAAAATCAAAATGGACGCCGTTATAGTGGCTTGGCTCGCGGGGCTGGTCGCCTTGATCACCAGCTTCGTTTACTGGCTGGGCGGACTGCCGGTGGAGCGCCTTTCGGAGGTCTCAGCGGCGTTGGCCAACAGCCTGCTGCTGGCGGTGATCGCACTGTTTCTGATCACCGGACTGGTGCGCAAGGTCAGGGTATACGATGAATTTATCGAGGGCGCCAAAAGCGGCTTTGAAACCGCCGTCATGCTCATCCCCTACCTGGTCGCCATGCTGGTTGCTATCGGGGTCTTCCGCGCCAGTGGCGCGCTGGACAGCCTGGTGTCGGCCATCGCCGCGGTGCTAGGCTGGATGGGCATCAGCACCGCATTCGTCGACGCCCTGCCAGTGGCCTTCATGAAGCCCTTCAGCGGCAGCGGATCCCGCGCCATGATGCTGGAGACCATCAATACGCTCGGCGTAGACTCACTGGCCGGTCGTATCGCCGCAATCATGCAGGGCTCCACCGAAACGACCTTCTATGTGCTCACGGTCTATTTCGGCGTCGTCGGCATCACCCGCATGCGTTATGCACTCTGGGCCGGCTTACTTTGTGATGTCGTAGGCCTGACCACCGCCATTGTCGTGGGTATGTGGTTTTTCGGCTAGGGTCATTCAATATTCTGGATCTGCTCATTGAGTAGCGGTCTAGACCCTCAAAAAATCAATAAGTTACCGAAAAGAAACCGTTCAAAAATGCCTGTTTGCCCACCAAACTGCCCACCACTTGCCTATGGCTTTTACTAAATCTTAGTGGTTAGCAATGGAAAAACAGTGTCGTTTTTATGCTGCTGTTAGAGCTAAAACATAGCAGTTTTGAAGGGCTTTATCGAGCACGATTTCCGTCAACATAGCTTTGCCATTTTTTCACTAGTTCTACGCGATAGTAATGAGTCAGCAGAAAGCTCACTTAGCCTGAAATGGACATTATGATGTCCATTTTAATAGAAATAAGCTCAATATGGATACTATGGTATCCAAGAGAGATAAGACTGAGTGTCGAATGGTAAGCATCAGGTCTACAAATTGTTATCCCTAAGGTAACTTTGTGTAGACCTTCGGGGCTAGGCAACGCGCTTTTACCACCTCTTTGGTAAATACTGCGTGAAATACAAAGGCATCACGATATTGGTTTGTTCTAACGCTGAAGAGCCTTGTGTACCCGTTAACTTAAAGGTTTTATTTGGAGTACATTTTTCAACGTAGGATGCCAACGATTTTGCTCTTGTACGTTTACCACTTTTGACTTCCACAGGGATGATATCGCCTTCATCGGTCGCCAAAATAAATTCGATTTCGGCGCGGGCGTCATTCCATGAATAGCTTGGGTCAACGCCAATAGCTGTGAGCTCTTGTTGCACAAAGTTTTCAGCCACATAGCCTTTGTATTCATAGTTTTGTTGCTTAATCTCTTTATAACTGCTGCCCAGCATATGATTGAGCAGGCCCACATCAAACAGAAATAGTTTAACCATATTGTCTTTTTTATAGGCCGCCAACGGAGATTTAGGTAATCCTTCAATAGGGTAGTTTGGCAAAGCTAAGCGGCAGCAGTTAAGCCAATGGATCGCGGTTTCAAAATCGCTATAACGAGATTTACGCTCATGCACATGCTTAAATTTAAAGCGTTTAACTGACTCATCGCTGACAAGTGATAGCTGGGCTGGAATGCTATTAAACACCGATTCAATCAGTGTGGCATCGACCTTGCCCGCGTACTTACCGAAATCGCGGCGATAACCTTCAACTAAATCGGCATGAATTTTTGTGACTTTTTCAACACGCTCTAGAATGCTTGAATCCTTAAACTGATACCAAGCAGAAACGGCTTCCGGCATACCACCGGTAAAAAAATAGTCGGTTAGTTTATCCATCAATTTAGTGTGCACCGCCGGTGTGCTTGCTTGACTATCAAATGCTTTGATCAGTGCTTGCTCGTTGGATGCGTAAATAAATTCTTGGAAGGTCAGTGGTCGTAAATTGTATTGTTCTACCTTGCCCACAGGGAAGGTGTTGAGCAAACCAATATTTGAACCGCTGGCTGCGACAAAATAGGACGGTGCTTTTTCGGCAAAATACTTCAGCGAAGTTACGGCTCGTTCACATTCGCCAATTTCATCTAATATCAGCAAGTCGGTGTCTGGATTGAACGCTTGGTTGGTTAACAACTCAATGTTCATTACTAGCTCGTCAGGTGACAACGAGCCATCGAACGCTTCTTTGTATGCTGGGTTTTCAAGGAAGTCGATACGAAGGATGTTGGCAAAGGTATTCCCAAACAACTCTTGCAGTAGATAGGTTTTACCTGTTTGTCTTGCGCCATCGATCAATAATGGCTTGCGCACAGGTTGACTTTTCCATGCTATTAGGGCGTTGAGTAAGTTGCGCTGCATTGTCATTTCCCGCCAATTTAGACTGTTAACTGCCTGTAGTATAACTCAGTCTACACTTTTACGCGCAGAAAAGTGTGATATTTTACATTTTTATGCGCGTAAAAGTGTTGTGGCGTTCTAATTGAGCAAGACTCTCCCTTTTTGATAAAGCTTTTGGCACTCATCCCTTGGGCTTTTGGGGCAGTCTGGGCAAAGCCTTAGTTCACGCCACTTAGGCACACACTAGCCCTGCCCACAGGGTATTTATGACTTGGGGCATTATGTAAATTCTGGGGCAAGTAGCTACTTGTACCCTCAGAAAGCTGCACGATCCGGGCATTTATCTGCCTACTGCGTCCGTTTAGTACTGGCAAACTCCTAACTGAACTTAACAGATCAGTGAGGAAGCAAACGATGAACCCAACCACACAATCACCCACAAACTCAGTACACCCAGCGCGTCAGCAGCGGATTTTGCGCTTGCCCGAGGTAAAGGCAAAAACAGGCTTTGGCCGCAGTACCATTTATGCCCTGATGGCCAGCGGTGAATTTCCGCGATCCATTCGTATTGGTGCGCGTGCCGTGGGCTGGTTAGAAAGCGATATCGACCAGTGGATTGAAACCCGCCGTATCGGTGCTGCTTATGGCCGTGGATAAACCATCAGTATCAACCCCGTTACCTGCCAATGAGATAAATAACAACATGCCAACGTTACCGGCTGGTTTTGCCTATAACGCGCAAAACTGGCTGGTGATGCAACCGGCAGGGCAAGATAGCCCAGTTAAAATCTGCTCTTGGCTGCAAGTGGCTGCCCGCACCCGCGATCCACAAGGGGACAACTACGGCTATTTATTGCACTGGTTAGACGATGACAATCGCCATCGCTATTGGGCCATGCCCGCAGAACTCTTAGCCGGAGACGGCAGCGAGTACCGTCGAATCCTACTCAGCCGAGGCATGCGGCTGAGTAACAGTGTCAAAGCGCGGCAGTTGCTCTCGTTGTTTATTCAACAAATGGGCGAGCTGGCCACGCAAAAGGCCATTAGCGTAAACTGTATTGGCTGGCATCACCACGCTTATGTGCATCCGCGCCTCACCTTTTACCCAAGCGAACACAGCAACAACCCGCGCATGGTGCTGCAAACCATGCACCCGATAGAAGGCTTTATTCAACAAGGCAGTAGCGACAGTTGGCGGCAGCACGTTGGCCGTTATTGTCTGGATAACCCGCTATTAATCGTTGGCGTTTGTGCTGCACTGGCTGCGCCTTTGTTGCACTTGTGTGGGGTGGATGGTTTTGGTTTACACCTCTATGGTGCCAGCAGTACTGGTAAAACCGCAGCGCTGTATCCGGCATTATCGGTGTGGGGCGAACCTAATCAACTGCGCCACAGTTGGCGTGCCACGGCCAACGGTTTAGAAGGCACAGCATTAGCGCATAACGATGCCTTGCTGGCGCTCGATGAAATGGGCGAAGTTGACCCAAAAGAGGCAGGTGATGTCGCTTACATGCTTGCCAATGGCCAAGGTAAAACCCGTGCAGGCAAATACGGTGAAATGCGCTTACCCGCCCGTTGGCGCTTGGTGTTTTTATCCACTGGCGAAGTGACGCTTGAAAGCCATCTTGCCGGTATCGGCAAGCGCGTAAAAGCTGGCCAGCAAGTGCGAGTGATTGATCTCAGTGCCGATGCCGGCGCGCAAATGGGCGTGTTTAACCAGAGTCATGGTATCAACGCCGCCGATTTAGCCGATCACCTAAAACAGCAAAGTCGCCAACATTACGGCTGCTTGGCCTTGGACTGGTTACGGTATTTAACGCAGCACAGCGCGCAGGTGCGACCCGTTTTTCAAAACGTACGCCAACGTTTTTTAGCTAGCTTACCAACCGAGGCTGACGGCCAAGTGCGCCGAGTAGCCGAAAAGTTTGCCTTACTGGCTAGCGCAGGCCTGTTAGCCATTCAAGCCAAAGTGCTCGATTGGCCAGCCCAAAGTGTCGAAGCCGCCTGTTTAAGCCAGCTTAACCAATGGATACTTGCTCGCGGTGGTGTAGCCGCCAATGAAGATCAACAAGCCATTCGCCAAGTGCGCAGCTTTATTGAGCAACATGGCGAAAGCCGCTTTACGCCTAAACAAATTGGTTACAGCAGCCAAGTACGCCAACGAGCAGGGTGGATAGATGTCACCGGCCCACAAACCCTCTACCTGTTTTACCCAACTGGCTGGCGTGAAGCCACCGAAGGCCTCAGCCCAGATCGCGCCGCCAAAGCACTGATGGCCGCAGGTTACCTAATCCCCGATGGCAACCGGCCACAGCGAAAAGTCAGCCTACCTGACAACACTCGCCCACGAATGTACTGCGTAAAAGGCAGTATCTTAGATGATTAGCGCCAGAATTACAGTTGACGTCTTATCATTAACTGATAACATACGATTTGTTTATTTATCTAGTATTAAGGGTGTTTTGTGTCAGAGGTGGGTATAGACGTGACTAGCTGTATTATTGGTATTAAAGGTCAAACTCCAAGTTCCACAAACCAAGTAGATGTTTGGTTTGACTCCCTTAAATCAATTGCATCGGTTCTATCTGAAGAAAATCAGCATTTGCTAAAGATTATTGCAGATAAAAAACCAGAAAATATTACAGAGCTATCTGAATTAACTGGGCGAGCAGTAAGTAATCTTTCTCGAACTATTAAAACGTTGGAGAAACATGGGCTCATTAATATTGAGAGCTTTGGGAAAAGTATTAGGCCGAAGATTAAGTATAGTAATTTCAATATATTATGTGATTTGAGTTTTAGTGGTGGAAAAAAAGATTTGTTAGAAAATAAATTTACTTTGGTCTCAATGTTTACAGGTGTTGGTGGGCTAGATATGGGATTTGAAGGAGGCTTTAAATACAAAGATAAATACTTTGAAAGTCAACCATTCTCAACCCTGGCTGCTTATGAGAAAGATGAAAAGTGCGTAGAAACAATAAAGAAGAATTTAGATATACCTATTAGCCAAGTGGAGTTATCTGAAGAGCTTGTTAATGATTTTCCAAGTGCTGATGTGTTAATAGGTGGTTTTCCATGCCAAGACTTTAGTTCTTGTGGCCCTAAAAGAGGTCTTAGTTCTGACAGGGGGCAGCTATACAAAGTTCTAGTTAAATATATGCAACATCACAAACCTAAAATTGTATGCGCTGAAAATGTTCCTAATTTAGCTCGAATGCAAAAAGGTGCTGTGCTAGAAACTATAGTTAATGATTTTAGCGAGCAAGGTTATAAAGTCCAAGTTTGGGATCTTTTTGCTCCGGATTATGGTGTGCCGCAAAGCCGTAGAAGGCTGTTTTTTGTTTGTACCAGAAATGATCTTGAAGGCGAGCCACTAAAACCAGAACCAAAATTTGTTGGTATGCATCGCGGAACAAAATGGGCAATCGAAGATTTGGAAAAAGTTATTGATGAGACCATTCCTAATCAAAGCCAGTATTTCAAGGCATCAAAAGCCAAGAAAGGCAATGGGCAAGGTGATGAGCACTGCAAAGCAGATGAACCATCATACACAATTAGGGCAAACGCTAAGTCTAGAGTCCAATTTCATTATGAATTAGATAGAAGGCTAACGATCAGGGAGTGTGCTCGTCTACAGACGTTCCCCGACTCTTTTGTTTTTCCTCATTCTGCTACTTCAAATGTTATGCAAATAGGTAATGCAGTCCCACCTATGTTGTCATATGAGGTGGCAACATCAATCAAAGAATTTTTATTAAAACAGGATTGATCAATATATGAAAGGAAATAGGGATGAGGTTTTTTCTTATATTTTTTCGAAAGCCGATGAAGTTGGTTATATGGGGCTTGATTCAGCCAGGTCTGGTAAATTCCAAGATGAATTGGAAAATGATCCTGAACTAATTAGAATTGCTGGGGAAAAACTTTCAAGAAATTACATCAAGGATACCGTTTTAAACAATTATAGTAAGAAGCAAAGATATATATCAGAAGATGATGTGCTTAGTGTTTTCGTTGAGTTGAGTGATATTTCTGTTTTAGGTGCCAAAAAAGATCTTGAGAATGGTATTTTTAAAATTTCATATTCAAATGAGGAGTTTGAGTGTACTAGTTCAAGTATTAACGAATGGCAAACAGTTTTAAAACGATTCGGAAAAAGAAGAAGCGGAAAAACTAGATTTGCTTTTTTGACTTGTGGTGGTATAGAGAAACAGCAAGATGAGCTTGGGGCTGTCGTAGATATTTTAAAATCATATGGTGTAACAGCTCTCATCGTTAAGCCTAGCCAGAAACCTATATCAATAAAGCTGTATTTGAGTAATAAATCTGGTCAGCCTTTTAGTTTAGTTAAAACGGGATTGTCCAAACCCTTCCTCCTTCTCGCAGGTATCTCAGGCACAGGTAAAACCCGCTTTGTGCGTGAGCAAGCAAAAACATCAAAGCAGTTTGCTGAAACCTATTGTTTAACCTCAGTACGCCCCGATTGGCATGAGCCGAGCGATTTGCTGGGTTATATTTCACGCCTAAATGGTGCTGCTGAATACATCACTACCGATGTATTGCAGTTTATCGCCACAGCTTGGCGTGCCATTGCTGATAGCGACTTAACCGTTGAAGTGCAAGAGAACGAAGACCAAGGCAAGCGCTTAGTTGTGGCCGGTGAACGTGATGCGTTAGATAAGGTGCTGCCTTACTGGCTGTGTTTGGATGAAATGAACCTAGCCCCTGTTGAGCAATATTTTGCTGATTATTTATCGGTACTGGAAACCCGCGAATGGTGTTGGACAGGTAATAGCTTTACCTACAGTTGTGATGCCCTATTAAAACCCGCCACCATTAAAGAAGTCGCTGATAAAGAAAAGCTGCGCGAAGCGCTAGGTTTTGATGACGCGCAATACGATGAGCTGTGGGCACATATTTGCCAATATGGTTTAGGTATTCCGTTTAACCTGCTTGTTGCAGGCACAGTGAATATGGATGAAACCACTCACGGCTTTTCGCGCAAAGTGATTGACCGAGCGCTGAGCTTTGATTTTGGTGCGTTTTTCCCGAATAACTTTGATGAGTTTGCTGATTTTGGAACTCCGACAAGTTGCAATAAACGCCTTAGCTATCCTATTTGGTCAAACGCCAGCAAAGCAGACTTAGACAATACCTTTGATGCGGATGGCACAAAAACCGTTGCGTTTTTATCGGCCGTTAATGCCGTGCTAAAAAATACCCCGTTTGAATTGGCATTTCGTGCGCTCAATGAACTTCTTCTCGCGGTTGCTAGTAGCCAACCACAAGATGACCTAACTCTAAAAGCTGTATGGGACGACTTTATGATGTGTAAGGTTCTGCCGCGTATCGAAGGCGATACCGACAAACTGACTACATCTGATGGAAAGGCTTTGTTGGTTGAACTTGATACTGTGTTGGCAGACCAGTTTGCCCCTATTTGGTTAGCGTCTGACGCAGACGAAGCCAATCAACGCCCTGACTTGTATCGCGAGAAAATCGTGGCCGATGGTGCTACTGAAGAGGAAAAAGTACTGCGTATACCTTGCCGTTCAAAAGCGAAGTTGCAGTGGATGAGCGAGCGATTAGCCAGTGCGACCTTTACCAGTTTCTGGCCTTAATGAGTCGGTGCTGTTTGATGCCTTCTGCAATGAATGAAACCTATAAGCAGAACCCGTACAGTGATGGTGTAAGGAGTGGTAGGGAATGCCGGAGTTAATACGATTACAAACCCCTGACTTTGAGTTTTCGGTCTGGGCGAATGATATTAGCCAGCGGTTGCGTGTGTACCAGAATACAATGGCGCATAGGGCGAGCGCTAATCATGCACAACCTAGCTACGAATTGCGCTTTGCGCCAGCAGCGCAGCTGAGCAATGCGATTGAACCGCAAGGGCTTGTTGCAGATGCTTTCGTACAAAGTAGTTTAGTACAAAGTAGTTTAGTACAAAGTGGGTTAGATGAAAGTGACTTAGCCGAAAGTGACCTTGTTGCCAATGGCTTAGCGAAACACGCTGAGCTGACATTAAATTCTCCCTTGTTTTTTGAGAATACTCAGTACCAGTTTGAGTGGGTATTTTTTAGTGAAGTAACCCATGCGCGGCTAACTCACCGAAGCCAAAACGTGAATGAGGCATTTCGTTTTGCTCCCGAAGTAAAAACCGCAAGGGGCGTGGTGCCCGCACGTTTAACCGGCACCATTAATACCGGTAATGATGTGGGCTGGTTACGTTTGCCACTTACCTTTGAGCACAATGGTAAAACACAGACTCAGCACATAGCCTTTGAAGTGCTGCCAACCAAAATGGCACTTCACCAAGACTTGCCCGCCATGTACCAAGCCATCGACAAAGTTTACCCTCTTTGGCGCTTTAGTTTGGTCGAAAAAACCGAGCAAGATGCAGCGACCAGCCAGCAACGCGGGCATTTTCCACTGATGTGGTTGGCTAATTTTGCCGCGTTACGGGAGCGTTTTGAGCAAGGCTTAAAAGTGATTTGTGCAGCCCCTCATAGCCGTTTGCAACCGACGGTAGCCAATATTAAAGCGGCCAAATTAAAAGGCCGCCTGCCAAATAAGTTAGCCGAGAAAGTTAAGCAAGACTTTGCGAATGGCCAGTACGATAAGCGCTATGCAGTCGAAAAAAAGCAACTGAGTGTCGATACCCCAGAAAACCGCTTTATTAAAATGGCGGTGAGTAAAAGCAAGCGGCAATTAGCGGAGTTTGAACAAAAGCTTAGACAAAGTAACCAAGCACCAGAGCGGCAACGGTTGTCGGATTCATTTTTAAATGAGCTGCATAGTTGGCAACAACCGCTGCAAAAAGTGTTGGGCCAAAGTTTTTTAAAAGAGGTGGGTGCATACACAGGGTTAAACCGTGAGTCGTTAGTGCTACAGCAAAAAACCGGTTACAGCGCGGTATATCGTATTTGGCAGGAGCTGAAATTTTATTTAGATATGTTTGGCAATCAGTCGAGCATTTCAATGAAATCAGTGGCCGAGATTTACGAAGTATGGTGCTTTTTGTGTTTGAAGCAGATTTTAGAGCAGGATCTCGGCTTTGAATTGGTTGAAAACGGGGCGGCAGAGCTAAAACAAAATGATTTTTTTGAGTACAGATTTAAAGAAGATGGCTTGAAAGGCGCCTTTCGTTTTAAACGTAGCGATGGTGTCACTGCAAGGCTAGCACACGAGCCTGTATTCAATAAAGACGGTGTAATTCGGTCTTATTTGGTTAACCAAAAGCCGGATATTGTGTTGGAAGTGACACTGCCCAAAAGCGCCCATTTAACAAAAGCAGACTCATCAGAAGAAAAGCAGTTTATTTGGCTATTTGATGCCAAGTACCGTATTAAAACCGAGAAAAACCGCTTTGATGACAGCAATGAAGATATCGAAAGTACCGATTACGTACCAGACGATGCCATTAACCAAATGCACCGTTATCGGGATGCCTTGATTCGTCTATCAGAGCCGCGCTTGTCTGAGTCACCATCCAGTAAAATCGAAGGACAACCTGCTAAAAAAAGCCGCCCAGTTTTTGGTGCGTTTGCTTTATACCCAGGTTTTTTTGATCAAGCCACAACACCCAACCCCTACGCAGCTGCGATAGAAGAAGTGGGTATTGGCGCATTTGCCCTCTTACCTAGCCAAAATGGGCCTAGCCAAAACGAACTTAGTCAAACTGAATCAACCCAGACTAAGAGCCGTTATTCCGGTCACCAGTGGTTGTTAGAGTTTTTGCAAACGCAAATTGGCACAGCGCCGAATGCACAAACAGGGCAAGGCAATGAGGCCATGTATCCTGTGGCTGGCATGGCGGAAAGGCTTTACGTACAAGAAGCCGCACGCATACCGTATTACGGCATGCGTCAAGTACTGTACCCTGATTTGACGATGACAGTGGCATTAGGTGGGCAGCGTGGCCGTGATAATGGCTACTTTGAACAATTTGAGCAAGGCACAGCGCGGTGGTATCACCTGCCGCAAAGCACGTTTTTACAGAAATTTAAGCAGCATATTGCCGAGGAAATTCGCTATTTAGCGTTGGCGTCTACCTCAGACACTCAAAGTTCATCCAAGCAAATTGACAAACTTTGGCCGGTTAAACGAGTCACCGTATTACCACGCTACGCCATTACCGAAGATCAAGCGGGTAAGAAGTCAGGTTCTGCTGATTTGTATTATTTATTTGAGCTTGGCAAACCGCTATCACTGCAAACGCCAGTGACCAATGTGCCACATCGCCCAATGAAAAACTCGATGAAA
Organism: Marinobacterium lacunae; assembly: GCF_000705555.1. Taxonomy (GTDB): domain Bacteria; phylum Pseudomonadota; class Gammaproteobacteria; order Pseudomonadales; family Balneatricaceae; genus Marinobacterium_D; species Marinobacterium_D lacunae. Next base: position 9,229 of record NZ_JMQN01000039.1, on the reverse strand, counting down.
CTCACAACCTTAACTCGCCTAGAGAGCGTCACTAAGTTTACCGAGGTTGAAAAAGTGTACGAAGCGGCAATGGTGTGAGCGAGTGTTATTAATTATGCAGAAGGTTAAGAGAATGACAGCCTCGTTTTCTAGCTGTTAGCCAATGCAGTGGGAGGATATGTGATGAATACTCGAACCTGTTCAATTTGTGAGATGGGTCAACTCATCCTGTATACTGAAAAGATTACGGTTGTGCATTTGGGGCAACAAGGCCAAATTGAAAGCCAGTATTCAATGTGTGATTATTGTAACAGTGAACAGGTAGGTGCAGATGAAGCTCGTTTTAACAAGCTCGCCATGAATGCCTTTAAAAAGCAGGTGTTTAAAACAGTCTGATACATACTGCCAATTAAAAAGCGACATCAAATGATATCGAGCTATTTGGCGCTTTTGATATTAAAATTGCACCAACAACACCCCTCTCGCTACCCGTTAGATCAGCGCCCTGTGAGGGGTTACTCTTTTTTCAGGCTTCTAATTTTTGGTACCGTAATGAGTTATGGCACCAAAATTCGCTTTCAACCACACATCACTCTCCGGCCCACAAAGGTGGTGCAGTAGAGCTAGGTTTATCTTGTGGCTGATCACGTTGCCGTTTCGTTTTTGGCTCTCCTTTCTAAAACCTCTCAGTAATAACCCCGTACATGATTTGCCCACTTGCTCTGGCGAGCAGGGCAGGCAAAAGCCGCGGTTTTGCTGTTTGGGGTGCAAGGTAGCGCGCTTTCCTGTTTTAGACAAAGGCGCAGCGCACCAAAAGATACAGGCGTTGGCCGGTGTGTTTGCTTTCAATGTGTTGGTTTTGCTCGTGTAATCCGCATATACCGGTAACAAATGTGCCGGTAACAAAACCAACCCGCCTTGCGCGTGGCCTTCAACCTCAGGTAAAGGTAGCCAATACAGGTTTGGCCATTGCTCGGGGCTCTGCCATTTTTCTACGATCACTTGCGCGCCAATGCTATTCAGCCATTGGTGAATGGGGCAGCCTGGATGCGCTTGTTTAACGCGCGGTAACTGATAGGTCAACCAGCGGGTTAAACGTTCGGCGGCATTATCGCACTGGCTTAATGCTGGGTAGAGGGTAAACGCGCCATGCCCAACCAGTAAAGCGACCACCTGCTGTATCCATTCTCTATCCCAATCGTTAGCACTTGCCCATAACACGTCACTTATCACCTTGTTGGTTCGTCATGCCGTCTATTTTCAGTGGTCGGGTGCAGACTCAGTGGTGAATTAGATGAAAGAAATGGCCATCAAACTAACCAGTCAAATCGGTTTTTTATGATGACCTGTGCGCGGCTAACTGTTTGATATACATAGTCCAATACAGCGCTGTTTGACGGCATTTAGCCCATGCAAAAAAATCGAGACGCCAAACGATCGTTTGCATTCTGGGTTTAAAAAATCAAACGGTTTGTACTTTGATGCCGAGGTTGGTTTAGGGTACAAAAAGTGCCAAACCTTGCTTTGAGCCAGTACTGGCAAGGCTTAGCAGCGTTGGATTTCAATCGAGAAGCCAAACAGTGAATGGGCTAATTTCCCTGTTTGGCGTTTCGATCCAAAAGCCAAACGGATAGTGGTTTTGGCGTATGGGGGTAAAGGCATGGGGAAGTGTGTGCGCGAACACGCGAATGATTGCCCTGTAAAACCAATCGACAAAAACGCCAACTTGGTTTATATTTTTAAAATAATTTTAGTTTTCATAAACCAGAGGTCTGTATGATTGGAGAGCGCATAAAACGAGCCCGTGCAGCCGCTGGCCTGTCGATGCAGGCCTTGGGTGAGCAAGTTGGTATTAGTGCCAACATGGTTAAAAAATACGAGCACGACCAGAGTATGCCTTCGTCGGGAGTTTTACTTAAATTGGCGACGGCTTTGTCGGTTCGTACTGAATACTTCTTTCGCCCAGCACAGGTGACTTTGGGTGAGGTGGAGTATCGTAAAAAAGCCTCAGCTTCAGCTAAGTTGCTAAAGAAGATTGAGTCTGATGTGGTTGACCAAGCCGAACGCTGGTTATCACTTAAAAATGTATGGCCAAACTTCCCGATAGCGAGTTTTAACTACCAGCCCGACGTTCCTGTTGTAAGCACTTTAGACGCAGTAGAGCAGGTTGCCGCCAAAGTCCGTACTGATTGGCAGTTAGGTATGAATCCATTGCCAGACTTAATCGACTTGCTTGAGTCTAAAGGTATTTTGGTGATTGTCAGTAACGTACCCCAAGCCGATAAATTTGATGGGTTACAAGCCAAAATATCAGGGCAGCCAATTGTTGTTGTGTCTTCTCATTGGCCTGGTTGCCGCCAGCGGTTTACATTGGCGCATGAACTTGGCCACCTTGTTTTACATGGCTTACTCGATGAATCCCTTGACGAAGAGATGGCCTGCAACCGCTTTGCTTCTGCGTTTTTACTGCCCGAAGTTGGCCTTTTTCAGCATCTAGGAGAGCGACGTTCGAACGTAGACCCCAAAGAGCTATATTTCCTGAAACACGAATATGGCTTAAGCATGGCAGCTTGTTTGTATCGCAGTGCCGACCTTGGTGTGATCACCGAAGAGAAAAAACGCCAAATATTTATACAGTTCTCAAAAAACGGTTGGCGTAAGCAAGAGCCTGGGAATCCTTATCCACAAGAGCAAACATTATTGTTTGAGCAGTTGGTTTATCGTGCATTGGCAGAGGGAATTGTTAGTGAATCCAAAGCCGCTGAGCTGTTACAGATGTCAGTGATGGCATTGCATAAGCAACGCCAAATGTTGGCTGAGGCTGTTTAAATGTATTTGTTGATCAGTGATGCCAATATCCTCATTGATCTCGAAGAAGGCCAATTATTAGGCGTCTTTTTCAATTTGCCTTACCAGTTCAAAGTTCCAGATGTGTTATTCCACGAGGAGCTAAGCAATCAACATGGCTATTTACTCGAGTTAGGGTTGTTGTTGGGAGAGTTAAGCCCTGAGTCTATGATGTACTCATTTGAACTGAGGCAAAAGTATGCTGGCCCTAGCATGAACGATTGCTTTGCACTTGCGTTGGCGAAACAAGAACAGTGTCCATTGCTAACTGGGGATATGGCGCTTAGGAAGGCGGCTGAAAAAGAAGCGATATTAGTTCAAGGTACGCTATGGGTTGTTGAGCAGCTCGTCACCCATGGTGTATTGTCAGTTGAAGAAGCTCAAGCTGCCTACGATAAAATGGCAAAAGCTGGTCGTCGCTTACCTTGGGCGCTTGCAAAGCAGCGTTTAACCCAATTATAAACTTTGCATAGCCCCGATTGCCCCATTCCTTGGGGCGGTTCAAATTCCTCTTATTCACCCTCTAAAGCTCGGCATATCAAGTGTTGCCCCATTGTCCCAACTGCCCACGGTAAGTGAGCAAATGGGGGCTTGTTAGTTTCGCCTGATAGGCCTTTTCGGCATGCGGCTGCGTTTGCCATCGAAGAAGGCCAATACTCTGAACCAATAGAGTGATTCTTCATAACCTAGGCTATGCGTTGGGCGTGCAGGCGGGATCGGGATGAGCCCCAGTTTGCGTCCTAAACTGACAATCACGTAGAACGTGAGTTTTAGCGTCAGCCAAGGAGCGAGTACTACGAATACCATCAGGCAATACCGAGTAAGTGCGTAGCCTATACCATGAGGTTGTTCGAGTAAGGCAATGCCAATACACCAACCAAGGCCTGCCAGCATGGCTATTGGAAAGGTAATGGGGGCGAGTCGCATCATAAATTGCATGTTAGCGCCCTCCTGTGTGGTGTTGTGAAGCGGGCTCAAAGTTCACCAATGGTTCAACCACATCAGCCACGGTTTGATGGGCAATTCGGCGCTCTTCAAAGTAATCGTGGCGGTCGTAGATACCCTCAACGCCTTTTAGCTTATGGTTAAGACAGCGTTCGGCTACGTTGCCTGCAATACCCAAAGAGGCGGCAAGGCTGCGAAAGGTGCGGCGCAAATCGTGTACGGTGAAGTGTTCAAGTTTGCCCATTTTATTGGGAGGCTGTTTTTTGCGCCCAGGCTCGCGACCAAAGAGTTTAGAAATGGCACGGTTTAGCGTATCTGGCCCCATATGTGGACGATGGCTTGCTCGTCTGGCTGGGAAAACATAAGGCGAGCCACAAGCGCGGACTTGCAACTCGTTAAACCAAGCAATGGCTTGGCGTGGTAAGGGAATGCTGATTGGCACGCCGGTTTTGCTGCGTTCTTTGGGCAGATCCCACACGCCTGTGGTTAAATCCATTTCACGCCACATGGCTTCGCACAGTTCGCTTTTGCGTACACCCAATACCAAAAACAGGCAGCAAGCGAGGTAGTTGTCGCGGCCAAAGCTATTGATATGGGAATGAAACACGCTAAAGGCGTAGTGAATTTCCTCTTTGCTAAGCATCCTGTCTTTACTGGACTCCACGCCACCGGCATCGTCTACGGTAAATGCTGCGGCTGGGTTGTTCAGCGTTAAGTCGAGCTTTATCGCATGCCGAAATAGCTGCTTCATGTACATCAAGGTATCGTTGGCAATGGTAGGGCGGTTACTTTCTCGAATGCGCTCTAGCACCTCCCGCACGTCACGTGCGGTCACCTCAGCAATACACTTAATGCCAATGACTGGGCTTATGTCTTTGGTGTAAACCCGATACGGAATCTTGGGATGCTTAAGTCGTCGACTAAGATCGGTTCGATACCAGTCATGGAACAGTTGATCCACGGTTTCAATGTCAGGTAACTCGATTTTCTGTTTTTCTAGAAGAGGATCTATGCCGTCACGTACTTCCTTTCGAAAGTATGCGGCGGCAATTCGAGCGTCTGCCAACGACATTAAAGGAAATTGCCCCAAGGTTGCTTCTCGTCGTCCTTTGGCTGTGGTGTAGCGGATCATCCAGTAAGGCGAGCCTTGTTTGCGGACGCAAAAATATAGACCTTCACCATCTGAATATTTTTTGGGGTCGGCTTTGCTGTATGCAATAACCTGTTTTGCTGTGAGTTTTCCCATGTTTACTCCATAGTTGCTGAAATAATGGAGGGGGCAATAATGGCTGCCCACCACCGATTTGCTTATTGAATCAGCAGCTAACCTGTTGTGGTGGCGAGTTAAATGCGAAAATTGGGTAACTTACTGCCCACCAATTTGCTCACCGCAAAATGCTTATTGAGCAAAAATGAGGGGGCTGCCCACCATTCTGCCCACCACTAAACAGGTAGTTGGTAACGGACATCTATAAACCGATTTGGACGGGAAAAATAAAAAAGCCCTGTATTTACAAGCAAATAACAGGGCTTCTAAGACATTCTTGGACGGGTGAAAAAACTATTCGATATTTTGGATCTGCTCACGCATCTGCTCGATCAGAACTTTCAGTTCGACCGCTCGCTGTGTCGTGCTGGCAACAATTGATTTGGACGACAGGGTATTCGCTTCGCGATTGAGCTCCTGCATGAGGAAATCGAGACGTCGCCCGATCGGCCCTTTCTGTCCAAGCACCCGGCGCACCTCCTGCACATGGGTATCGAGCCGGTCCATCTCCTCGTCCACATCCGCACGCTGAGCAACCAATACCAGCTCCTGCTCAAGCCGCATCGGGTCAGCATCCACGTTCATCTCCTCGATACGTGCGCGCATGGCGTCACGCTGGGCTTCAAGAATCTGCGGCATCAACGCACGTACTTCAGCCACGATTTCAGAGATGCTGTCCAAACGCTGTCGAATCAGCTGGCTGAGTTCTCCCCCTTCGCGCTCACGACCTGCAGACAAATCAGACAGAGCACGGTCGAACAAGCCAAGGGCTTCGCGCTTGATCAGATCCATATCCAGGTCGGCCTCGACAAGCACGCCGGGCCAGCCCAGCACCTGGAAGGTATCAAGTGGCGCCGAATCCGGCATCAATGCCCTCACCTGCGTGGCGGCCGCAATCACTTCCTGAGCACGCACCTGATCCACATTCATGGAGCGGGCTCCGGCCTCGGCCACAAATCGCAGCGTACACTCGACCTTGCCCCGGCTCAGTGAGATCCGCAGCTTTTCTCGCAGCGAGCCCTCCAAATCGCGCAGAGTTTCCGGCAAGCGCAGATGCGGTTCGAGATAGCGGTGGTTGACCGAACGAATCTCCCAGGTAAGCGTTCCCCAATCCTTATGCAGTTCCTGGCGGGCGAAGGCGGTCATGCTGCGTGTCATATGGTGCAATCTCGATTAAAATTGTCTGTTCTGATTCGACACATATTAACAGCCCCGCCGCCATGCCTCTATCGGCGCGGGGAAAACCTCAACTAAGGTATCTTCATGTCCTCCACGCTTTCCGAACAACTGCAGAATCTGGGTTTGAAAAAACTGCGTCCGAGCGGTCGCCAGCCGGACCAGATGCGCGAAGTGCGCATCACTCGCCAGTTCACCAAACATGCAGAGGGCTCGGTACTGGTCGAATTCGGCGATACCAAGGTGATCTGCACCGCCACAGTTGATCGCGGCGTTCCCCGCTTCCTGCGCGGTTCAGGCTCTGGTTGGGTGACGGCCGAGTACGGCATGTTGCCTCGCTCCACCAACACCCGTAGTGACCGTGAAGCGGCGCGTGGAAAGCAGGGCGGCCGTACCGTCGAAATTCAGCGCCTGATAGGCCGCTCTCTGCGCGCTGCGATGGATCTGAAAAAGTTAGGTGAAAACACCATCACGATCGATTGTGATGTAATTCAGGCCGACGGCGGCACCCGTACCGCCTCGATCACCGGTGCCTTCGTGGCGCTGCAGGACGCGGTGAACGTTCTTAAGAAGGACAAGAACGGGGCCATGAAAGGCGATCCAATCAAGCATCAGCTCGCAGCCGTATCCGTTGGCATCTATGAAGGGCATCCCGTGCTGGATCTTGATTATGCCGAAGACTCCAAAGCCCATACCGATATGAATGTGATCATGACGGCCAATGGTGGCTTCGTTGAAGTACAGGGAACCGCAGAAGGTGAGCCCTATACACAGGATGAGCTCAATGCGATGCTGTCTCTCGCCAGCAAGGGTATCAAGGAGCTGATCCAGCTTCAGACCGAGGCACTCAACAGCTGATGCATGCCCTCCCACGGAAACAAAAAAGAAGCCGACCGGCTTCTTTTTTTATTTCAGCTTTTTGAGCTTTAGATATCGACCGCATAATCGATGATCAGCGGGCAGTGCTCCGAGAATCGGTGCTCTCGATCAATGCTTACACCCTTAATACTCTTGCGCAAATTTGCGGTGGTAATCTGGTAGTCAAGACGGGCGCCCTCGTTCAGCGTCCAGGCCCGGTTATAGTCCGGCCACCAGGTGTACTGCCGCTCTGACTTGTTGATCTCTCGGAAAGCATCCACATAACCCATCTCACTGATGATCTCGTCCATCCAGGCCCGCTCTTCGGCAAGGAAGCCGGACACCTTCTGGTTTACGTACCAGTTGCTGAGATCGACCGGTTTATGTGCAATATTCAGGGTACCCGCAAATATGAAGTCGCGGCGCTTACGCAATGTCTTCTTGAGGTGGGCCTTGAAGTGTTCCAGGTATTCCAGCTTGGCCGCTTGCGCTTCTTCACTTTTCAACCCCGACGGAATGGTCAGGGACGACACACTAACCTTGTCAAAATCCGCCTGGATGAACCGGCCCTGATAGTCGCACTGCTCAAAACCAAGCCCAGTCATGATCGCTTTCGGCAGGTGGCGAGTGTAGATGGCAACACCACTAAAGCCGTCTTCAAAGGCATCGAAGAAATAGGCGTGATAACCGTCCGGGTGATAACGATCGCCATCGAGTTGATACTCGCGCGCTTTCAGGTTCTGCAAGCAGACAACGTCCGCATCCTGCTTAACCATCCAGTCGAAAAAGCCTTTGTCAGCGGCCTGTTCAATACCCTGAGTATTGAATGTGATCACGCGCATAGTTTGTTGTGCCTCACCCGAGCGAGCATGGGAGAATGAAAATCAAGAACGACAATTGTATCGGTAAGAGACGGAAAATTAAAATTTTTCCATAGAACTTTAGCCATAATGACGGTGAAAACTCATATACAGACATAATCAGAGAGAATGTCGCCGGATATCGCTTCAGGGGCAGCCCTCTAAGCCCTTTAGCGTTATCATAAGCGCCTGTTATTTCCCGCCGGAACACGCAATCGGAGACCGTTTTATGCAGGACTATCAGCGCGCCTTTATCGAATTTGCCATTGAACAGGAAGTCTTGCGCTTCGGCGAGTTCACACTGAAATCAGGTCGTAAAAGCCCCTACTTCTTCAACGCGGGACTATTCAATACCGGCGCTGCATTAGCCAAACTCGGTCAATTCTACGCGTCAGCGATTGTGGCCTCCGGTATCGAATTCGATGTCATGCTGGGCCCTGCTTACAAAGGTATTCCTCTGGCTGCGACAACCGCTGTTGCCCTTGCTACCGAGCATCAACGCGATGTCCCTTATGTGTTCAACCGCAAAGAGGCCAAGGATCATGGCGAAGGCGGTACGCTGGTCGGTGCTCCGCTTGAAGGCAGGGTGCTGATCATTGATGACGTAATCACAGCAGGCACCGCCATTCGCGAGGTCATGACGATCATCGACAATGCAGGCGCCAAACCCGCAGCGGTTGCCATTGCACTTAATCGGATGGAGAGAGGTCAAGGAGAGCTTTCAGCTATTCAGGAAGTTGAGCGCGACTACAGTATGCCTGTTATCAGCATCGTATCACTTGACGACCTTATTGAGTTCCTCGAAGAGAAAGGCGACATGCAGGCGCAGCTAGCGGCCATCCGCCAATATCGTGATGATTACGGCATTACCCTCTGAGGCTATGATAATGGTCTGCCACGCTTGACCCAATCGGCTCTAAGTGGTTGAATATGCAACCTGATTGCCCGGATAGCTCAGTCGGTAGAGCAGGGGATTGAAAATCCCCGTGTCGGTGGTTCGATTCCGCCTCCGGGCACCACCTCTTTCAGAAGCCCTGCATCATCGATGCGGGGTTTCGTCGTTTTATACTCGCGAAAAATAACGTCCTACTGACCTGTACCCTGTTCGCTTACTCACAGGATCAGCCATTACATAGTGCCCTGCCTCGACCACACCCTAATCTCCCAGTCCTACACAGAGCTGTCAGAGCGCTGGTCTGGTTTAGGCAAGAGACCAATAGTCCCCTGCGTCGCGATAAGTGAGCATCCCACGCCCCGGACGCAAAAAACCCCAGTACCTTTCGGTACCGGGGTTCTT
>NZ_JMQN01000038.1 GCF_000705555.1 Marinobacterium lacunae | reverse complement strand
ACTTGTTCACATGTTCCCTAGCTCAACCCTACCCTTCAAGGACTTTTATGCCAGTCAAAACGAGGGCCTTTGCAGATTTTATTCTAGGCGAGACCTCCCATCCGCACCAACAACAGTAGAGCCCATTTTTATCTCCAAAAAATCAATTTAAAAGAAATTCAAGTCTTTTGTCGGATTTTTTAGGGTCAATATCAAGTATTTCGGCATAAACAACATTCTCAACCACAAAAGGATCATTGTTTACTCGTTCCTGTAGTTCATGCCGTGAGGTATTGTGAGCGATTACGGAGCCACCCAGATTGGGTTGAAGGCTGCCTGCCAATAAAAAAACACCCTCTTCAAAACCTTGTTTAATCCACTGATTATGACCATCCATGAATTCTCCGGCCCGGAATTTATTATCTGAGAATCTAAGCAGCACAACAAACATATCTGTATCCTTTTTATATTAATAATAACTTATTTAGTCTTTTTAAACCTACAATGTATCGAGCCAATCGCACATCTTTTCTACCTCCTGTTTCACATATTTTAAGTCATCAAAAGCATTCCCCAGAGTCGCAACTCCCTGACTCCAGGAAAGTACACGCATAGCCAGCGCATCGGCCTCCTGTGCACGCCCAAGTTCAGTAAACTGACCTCTCAGCCACTCCCTGAAGAGCGTAAAAATTTTATTGGCCTCAGCTTTTGAGGCGTGGTTTAACTTGGCGAGTTCCGTACACAGTGTGCCGACAGGACAACCGTAGTTCCTGATCATTGACCAATTCGTGAGAAGAATTTTTATGTAACTCTTGATGCAGTCCTTTGGAGTTTTTCCTTGCTCTTCCCAAGAGGTCAGCATGTGCTGTGTTCTGTTCAGGCGAACATTAATAACCGCATCAAGAATATCATCCTTGGTCTTGAAATGATGGTATAAATTTCCGCGAGAAATATTTACCAGACTGGAGATATCAGCAAAGGAGGTATGCTCAAAACCTTGTCGATAAAACAAGTCATCAGCAACCTCTACAATCTGGTGCCGTGTTAAACCATGCCCCATAAATCGACCTCCTTATGTAATTTGTCTCTATGCATATATTGGATAATCGTTATAGCCTTTCTCATCACCACCATAGAATGTGCTGGCGTCAACGTCATTCAGAGATAAGTTCTCCTTATAACGTCGCACTAAATCCGGATTAGCCAAAAACGGAACCCCAAACGCAATCATATCAGCAACACCATTACCTATCGACTCCTGTGCGCTTTCCAGATTATATCCATTGTTTGCGATATAAACGCCATCGTACTTTCTAGCAAAATCAGAATAATTGATTACACTGACCTTGGTCATCATGTCACCTTCAAGCACGTGAAGATACGCTAGACCACGCCTACCCAATTGCTCTGCAAAATACTCAAAATGCGTTTGTGGCGCCGAATCAGACATGGAATTAAAACTGTTTTCAGGGCTCAACCGCACGCCTACCCTATGTGCAGGCCATACTGAGGATACTTCATCCAGAATTTCATTCAGCAAGCGCATTCGGTTTTCAACGTTGCCCCCGTACGCATCATTCCGATGGTTACTCCCATCACGAAGAAATTGATCAATAATGTAGCCATTAGCTCCATGAACTTCCACACCATCAAAACCAGCACGCTTCGCCAGCTCAGCGCTATTTTTAAACTGCTCCACAACATCTCTGATTTCATTTGTTTGAAGCGCATGCGGCGTCACGAAGTCCTGCATGCCGGTGTAGGTAACAGACTGACCTTCAGGTCGAATGGCTGAAGGACCTACAGGTAAGCCGTTATCTGGTTGAAAACTGGGATGGGATATTCGACCACAGTGTTGAAGCTGGATAAAGATATGCCCCCCTTCTTCATGCACTGCATCAGTGACACGTCTCCAACTTTCAACGTGAGCATCTGTATAAAGCCCCGGGGTAAAGGGATAACCGATGGCCTGCGGTGAGACAGGCGTTGATTCAGTGATGATAAGCCCGGCACCAGCCCTTTCCCGGTAGTGCGTAACCATCATCGGTGTGGTCATGCCATTTGCATCGGCCCGATTTCGGGTCATTGGCGCCATAACCATACGATTTGCCAGCGTCAGATCACCCAACTGAATGGCATCAAACAGACTCTTGTGCATAGCATCCCCCTTTGGATGTATAGATAATTCAAAGCCAAAAATAGGTCGCTAGACCTAGTTTTTGAAATGTAGGTCGGTTGTCCTACTTTGTCAACAGGTCATTTTTCTTTTTGGTACAGGCCTTTCAATACATGAGATTGAGAATTGTCTGGAAGTACCCCTCGCCAGCAGGCTGGAGCGTACTTACTTGGTAAAACAGTGGGTGAGATTCAAGATGGAAAGATAGAGTTTTTGATCAATGAAGTAATGAATGGCGTACTCAAATGTACCTAGGTGCAATTGATGTTTAGTTGTATAGATTAAATTTAGGCATAAAAATCACTCCGTGTGAGTGGCTCTTTTTATCAGAAACAGGCGTGAAAATTAGGTTTTTCTACAGCCTCAATGCCCTGGAGGTCGGCTTGAGCACCTTGTATATACAGGACGATTAAAATTAGTCCTTTTAAAACTTACCAAGCCACCACAATGCGGACACTTAACATCCATGCCTGTAGGAATCTGCGTCCAATCATACCTCCAATCACTTTTCATAAGCCCGCATTCTCAAAAGTTATAACAGTGTATTAGACAGCATGCCGTATAGTTCCCTCTTCCCTGCCAGATAAGCTGCGTGATAGATCGCGCCGACCCGACCGACCAGTCTCACTAAAACCAAAGCAGTTGCCCGAGGGTGCAGTGGGCATAGGCACAAAAAAAGGCCCGAACAGTCGGGCCTTTTTTGCTTATCGGTTAGCCGTTTAGCTCATCCTGTGCGCGTTGGCGTAAGAGATAGCGTTGAAGCTTGCCGCTGGAGGTTTTGGGCAGTTCGGTGACGAAGGCGATCTCCCGCGGGAAGGCGTGGGTCGAGAGGCGGTTGCGTACGTGCTGTTGTAGCACTTCGATCAGCTTATCGTCAGCATCGTACTCCGGGTGGGTGACAACGTAGGCTTTAACAATATAGCCGCGTTTTTCGCAGGGCTTGCCGACGACAGCGCTTTCGATCACTGCCTCGTGCTCAAGCAGGGTATTTTCAACGTCCGCAGGCCCTATGCGATAGCCCGCCGAGGCGATGATGTCATCATCTCGGCCCGTATAGGAGTGGGCGCCATCGCCGTTGCTGATGACGACATCACCCGTCAGGTAGTAGCGGCCCTGATAGGGGCTTTTCTCCCCCCAGGTGTAGCCCTGGAAGAAGTAGAGCGGCGAGTTTTCCATATCGATGGCCAGCTCGCCGGTTTCGCCTTCCCCTACTTCGTTGAAGTCGGCATCCAGCGCCACCAGACGGTAGCCGGGCATGGCATAGCCCATGCTGGCATCACGGTGGATGTGGCTAAGCTCATGGAAGTTACAGGCGGTCATGCCGGTTTCGGTTTGTCCGTATTGGTCGCACACACGGCAGTTGAAGGCTCTGCGTACCCAGTTGACCACTTCAGGGTTGAGCGGCTCGCCCGCGCTGTTAGCCACGCGCAAGTTTATGCCGGGGTAGTTCGTCAGCAGCTTTTCGTTTGCCATCAGCATGCGGTACGCCGTAGGGGCCGCTGCAAAGTTGGTAATGTTGTAGCGCTCAAGAAAACTGAATGTGTTGTCGGCGCTGAAGCCCGCCTCGTTAAAGTGTGTGGTGCAGCCGAGCAGCATGGGGCCGACAATGGCGTAGTACAGGCCATAGGCCCAGCCGGGGTCTGCCACGTTCCAGAAGTTATCAGTCGCGCGCAGACCGATGGCATAACGCATATAGACCCAGAACGCCGGCAGTGCGCGTACCGGTACCGACACGCCCTTGGACTTGCCGGTAGTACCGGAGGTGAACATCTGCAGGAAGGGTTCATCCGGCCCCAGGCGTACCGGCTCAAATTCGTTGCTCTGCCCGTTTTGAGCCTCATCGAACAGGAAGTTCGCTTCGCCCGCCAGCGGATGGTAAGCGTCGGCGACCAACATGGTGCGCGGCAGCCCGGCCACATCCTTCAACTTCGGCCACTGCTCCGGATTGGTGATGATCAGCTTGGTATCGGCGCGTTCCAGGCGGTACTCGATGGCGCCGCTGCCGAAGGCGGTGAACAGTGGCTGGTACACACCACCGACCCGCAGCGTACCCAACAGGCTGATCAGCAGCTCAGGTGTTCTCGGCAGCAGGCAGGCCACACGGTCGCCCCGACCTATCCCCTGGCTGGTGAGGAAGTTGGCGAACTGAGCCGAGCGCTGTTGCAGTTCGTGGAAGGTCAGCTCACCAGTGGAACCGTCGACGCGCTCGTAGCGCAGGGCCACGCGGCTCGGATCATCGGCGTGGTGGTCACAGATCTCCTGACAGACATTGATGCCGTTTTCGTAGTCGCCGACGAAGCGGTTCAGTATGGTGTCGACGCTGAAGTCGCGCACGAAGTCGCTGTATTTAACGTTGTTCATCGCTATACCTGCTTATTGTTGTTATTCGTGATCACCTATCCCTATGTAGCGAGTGGAGTTCGGGCATAAAGGGGGCCCGGCGCACCTCCCATTGGAGGAGCGCTACTGACTCGCTTTTACGGGAAAGATCGAAGAGTTAGAGAAGCTCGATCGCCACCGCCGTTGCCTCGCCACCGCCGATGCAGAGCGACGCCACGCCACGCTTGAGCCCTCGCTGCTTCAGCGCATGGATCAGGGTGACGATGATGCGCGAACCGGACGATCCGATCGGGTGGCCCAACGCACAGGCGCCGCCATGCACGTTAACCTTGTCGGGATCGAGCCCCAGCTCGCGAATCGCCAGAAGGGTAACCACGGCAAAGGCTTCGTTTATCTCGAACAGGTCTACATCTTCGGTGTTCCACCCTGCATGTTTGAGCACCTTCTCGATGGAACCTATCGGCGCGAGGGTGAACTCGGCGGGCAACCGGGCATGTGTGGCGTGGGCGACGATGCGCGCCACCGGCTTAAGTTGCCGGGCATCGGCCTCGGCCTGAGTCGTGAGGACCAGTGCAGAGGCACCGTCGCTGATGGAGCTGGAGTTGGCGGCCGTCACGCTGCCATCTTTACTGAAGGCCGGGCGCAGCTGGGGGATCTTTTCCGGGCGCGCCTTGCCGGGCTGTTCATCGGTGTCGACTACCACTTCTCCGGTGCGCGTTTTCACACTGACCGGCGCGATTTCGTCACGGAAAGCCCCGCTGTTGATCGCTGCAAGCGCGCGGTTGAGCGAGCCGATTGCGAAACCGTCCATCTCTTCGCGGGTAACTTCGCACTCATCGGCGGTGCGCTGGGCGAACACGCCCATCAGGCCACCTTCATAGGCATCTTCGAGACCGTCGAAAAACATGGAGTCGATCACCTGACCATGGCCCATGCGCATCCCCTGTCGCGCTTTCGGCAACAGGTAGGGTGCCTGGCTCATGTTCTCCATACCGCCGGCGACCATAATGCGGGCGCTACCCGCTTTTAACTGATCATGCGCCAACATCACTGCCTTCATGCCAGAGCCACACATTTTGTTCACGGTGGTACAACCCGAGGCATCGGGGATACCCGCTTTTCGGGATGCCTGTCGGGCCGGCGCCTGACCAAGCCCCGCTGGCAGCACACAGCCCATGACCACCTCATCGACGGCATCAGGTGATAACCCTGCACGCTCCACCGCTGCACGGATCGCCACTGCGCCTAGATCGGGGCTGCGCACATCGCTGAGGTCACCCAGCATGCCGCCCATGGGGGTGCGGGCCGTGCCCAGAACCACAATACTGTTGTCAGACATTTCACGTACTCCTATCAGCGTGGCGCCATGCGAAGCGCACAATCAAGACGAATGGTTTCGCCGTTGAGCAGCGGATTACGCACGATCTGCTCAACCAGCATGCCAAACTCGTTCGGTTTACCCAGGCGTTGCGGGAAAGGCAGCGTGGCCGCCAGACTCTGCTGCACCTCGTCGCTGAAGCTCGCCATCATCGGCGTCATGAACAGCCCCGGCGCAATGGTGTTAACGCGCACACCCTGACGGGCGAGCTCGCGGGCCGCCGGCAGCGTCAGCGAAACCACGCCCCCTTTCGATGCCGCGTAGGCACTCTGCCCGATCTGCCCTTCGTATGCGGCGATTGAGGCGGCATTCACAATCACGCCACGCTCGCCGTCGCCATTGGCCGCACGTTCGGCCATATCAGCAGCGGCCAGGCGCAGAACATTGAACGTGCCGACCAGATTTATCTGGATAACGCGGGCAAAGTCCTCCAGCGGCATCGGGCCCTCCTTACCCACAATGCGCCCGGCGGGTGCTACGCCTGCACAGCTCACGGATATGCCACACGGACCATGCGCTTCGCGCGCCGCGGCAAACGCGGCTTCGGCACTTTCGGCTGAGGTAACGTCACACTTGACGAATATGCCACCAATTTCGCGGGCAACCGCTTCGCCACGCTCCTGCTGCAGATCCAGTATCGCCACCCGGCAGCCTGCGGCGGCCAACACCCGTGCCGCGCCCTCACCCAGTCCCGAGGCACCACCGGTAACAACTGCCGGTACTTCTTTCATATCCATAGGTATCTACCTGTTTTCAAATTAGTTTCTCAAATCACAAGGACTCGCTTGTTCACTCGAAACCGGCCTGTTTAAGGCGTTCGGTAATCTCGTCGAGGATGCTGGCGTCATCGATGGTGGAGGGCATTTTGTAGGGCTCGGCGGCGGCTATCTTGCGAAGCGTCGCCCGCAGGATCTTGCCTGAGCGAGTCTTCGGCAGGCGCTTGACCACAACGGCTCGGCGAAAACACGCCAACGCACCTACCTGCTCACGCACCCGCCGTACAAGTTCAGCCTCAAGCTGCGCATCGTCGATCTCTTCACCGGCTTTAATCACCACCAGACCTACCGGAAGCTGGCCTTTGATCTCGTCGTTGACGCCGATTACCGCACACTCGGCTACGGCTGGGTGGGCCGACACCACCTCTTCCATTTCGCCGGTGGAGAGCCTGTGGCCAGCCACATTGATCACATCGTCGGTGCGACCGGTGATGTAGATGTAGCCGTCATCATCCCGATAGCCGCCATCGCCGGTGTGGTAGTAACCGGGAAACGCTGTCAGATAGGAGCTGACAAAGCGCTCGTCGTTGTTCCAGATACTCCAGGCCACACCCGGGGGCATCGGCAGGCGCACACAGATATGTCCTGCTTCTCCGTCAGGCAGCTCGTTGCCCTCGGCATCCAGCACACGAATGTCATAACCGGGCAGCGGCCTATGGGTTGAGCCAAGGCGCGGTTCGGCCGGATCAGACTCGGTCGGACAAGACAGGCCCATCATCGGTGATGTCATCGGCCAACCGGTTTCGGTCTGCCACCAGTGATCCAGTACCGGCACCTGCAGCAGGTCGGAGAGCCAGTAATAGGTTGAGGAGTCCAGTTTCTCGCCAGCGACGAATATCCAACGCAGGCTTGAGAGATCATGCTGTTTTGCCAGTTCACCGTTCGGGTCTTCCTTGCGGATCGCGCGGAAGGCGGTGGGCGCACAGAACATAGAGTTAACGCCATACTCGGCGATCACCCGCCAGTAGGTGCCGGCATCCGGCGTGCGGATCGGCTTGCCCTCGAAGAAGATGCTGCTGCAACCGCCCATCAGGGGGCCGTACACAATGAACGAATGGCCGACCACCCAACCGATATCCGAGGCGCCCCACCAGACATCGCCCGCTTGCATACCGTAGACATTGTTCAGTGCGTAGCTCAGGGCCACGGCATGACCGCCGTTATCGCGCACAATCCCCTTGGGCTGACCGGTGGTGCCTGATGTGTAGAGAATGTAGAGCGGGTCTTCGCCGCGTACAGGGACACATTCGGCGGGCATAACGCCCTCCTGAATCTGCTCCCAATCCAGATCCTGCGGGCTGTTCAGGTCAGCCTTCAGCATCGGACGCTGGCAGACGATAGTGCATAGCGGCTTGTGTTTAGCGCCCGCTATCGCCTGATCCACCAGCGGCTTGTAGGCGATAGTCTTGTCAAATTCGATACCGCAGGAGGCGGTGAGGATCACCTTGGGTTCGGCATCGTCGATGCGAATGGCCATCTCGTTCGGTGCAAAGCCACCGAATACCACCGAGTGCACCGCACCGAGGCGCGCGCAGGCCAGCATCGCCACCGCGGCTTCGGGGATCATTGGCATGTAGATCAGCACGGTGTCGCCCTTATTAACGCCCTGATTGCGCAGGGCGCCTGCAAACAGCGCCACCTTGTCGCGCAGTGCGTTATACGTGATCGCCTGCTTGGTGTCGGTAACAGGGGAATCGTAGTAGAGCGCGACCTGCTCGCCGCGGCCCTCGGCGATCTGATGATCAAGCGCCAGATAACAGCTGTTCAACTCGCCGTCGGGATACCAGCTCCAGGTGCCTGAGGCTGTTTCTTTCAGTGTGGTCTGCGGTTTGCGAAACCAGTGGATACGGTCGGCCTGCGCTGTCCAATAACGCTCGCCGTTCTCAAGTGCTGACCGGTACTCGTCGGTGTAAGCCATCGTCTAACCCCGTTATTGTTTTTATCAGGATGGATGCACCCGGCTACCGCGCCGCTAGAGGGGATGGCGACGGAAGCCGGATGGTCGAACTGCTCAGGCCTTTTACTGGTCCTGATACAGTTTCAACACGCTGGAAAAATCCAAAGCGCCGTTACCCTTTGCCTTGTGAAGGCTGAACAGCGCCCGTGCGCCCGAGCCCATCGGCACCGGAGATGCACTCTGCTGACTTAGCTCCATCGCCAGCCCCAGGTCCTTGTACATCAGGTCGACCATGAATCCGCCCTGATAGCCGTTGCTTGAGGGCACCCCTTCCATCACACCGGGAAACGGGTTGTACACCTGCAGCGCCCAGTTATTGCCGGAGCTCTGCTTCATGATTTCGGACAGCACCGCAGGGTCCAGCCCGTTCTTCACACCCAAATTCAGCGCTTCGCAGGTGCCGGTCATCAGCACACCGAGCAGCAGATTGTTGCACGCCTTGGCGATCTGGCCCGCGCCGTGATCACCGGCGTGGAAGATGTTCTTGCCCATGCACTCCAACACCGGCTTTGCCTGAGCAAACTGGGCATCAGAAGCCCCGACCATGAACGCCAACGTGCCCTCTTTGGCGCCACCGACACCGCCGGATACCGGCGCATCAATGAAGTTGATGCCTCGTTCGGCACCCACTTTGGCGACACGCTGCGCCGTTGCGGCATCGATGGTCGAGGAGTCGATAATCAGTGCGCCGGGCTTCACCCGATCAAACAAGGGCGCGTCTCCGGTGACATACAGCGCTTCGACATGTTTCCCAGCGGGCAGCATGGAGATCACGAAATCGGCATCGGACACCGCATCGGCCGCACTTGAAGCGGCCTGCGCCCCCTCTGCCACCACGCCCTTAACCAGTTCGTCGACAAGGTCAAAGGCGTGAACGTTATGTCCGGCCTTGACCAGATTGATTGCCATCGGGCCACCCATATGGCCCAGGCCGATAAATGCGATAGTTGCCATGTTCTTTTCCTTATTATTTTGTTGGCCCGGCAGCTGTGGCCGGTCATCAGCGTTTCGAGGGGCTCAAGCGATCAGTTCAACCGACCGCTCAGCGGATTTTCTGTCCAGGGCGACTCAAAAAACGAATCCAGCACCTGGGCGTCGACGTCAGCGACCGACTTGAACATCCAGTCCGGCTTGCCGTCCTTGTCGATCAACAGTGCGCGTATGCCTTCGGGGAATTCCGCGTGACGGCAGCACTGCACAGACAGTTCGAGTTCACGTTCAAACACCTCCCTGAGCGACAGATGACGGCAACGCTCAAGCTGGCGGGCGATAATCCGCACCGATAGCGGGCTGCCGTGGCTAAGCGCCTTTTGCGCGCGGGCCACCCATTTATCGCTACCATCTTCAGCCAGCAGCGCCGACTGCATCAGATCGAGCGTGTCATGGTCGGTTACGCGGCGGATAAGCTCGGCATGCTGGCGAATGGGGCCTGCGATCTCGTCGAGCTGCGGCTGTGATATCTGCTCCAGTTCGCGCAGTACGGTATTCACCGCTGCTGTCGCATCCCCCTGCCAGTTGGCCAATTGCAGGCGCTCAATCAGCGAGCTGCGAAGCTCCGAAACAATGAAGCGGTCAGCCAGCCCCAGATACAGTGCATCGGGTGCATTGATCGGGTTGCCGGTCAGACCCAGAAACAGGCCGGTACGCCCCGGCATGTGGTTCAAAAACCAGCTGCCGCCCACATCCGGATAGAGGCCGATGGTCACTTCGGGCATCGCCAGGTGCGATGTCTCGGTCACGATGCGATGGCTGCAACCGTTCATCAGCCCCATGCCGCCACCCATGACAATACCGCTACCCCAGCAGATGATCGGTTTCGGGTAGGTGTGCAGGGTGTAGTCGAGCAGGTACTCGCGGGTGAAGAAACGCTCGGCGAAGTCCTTGTCGCCCTCGCCCTTGATCGATTTGTACAGGTTGACGATATCGCCACCGGCACAGAACGCCTTCTCACCGGCGCTATCGAGAATCAGCGCGACTACGCTGTCGTCGTTGCGCCACGCATCCAGTTGCGGCTGCATCAGGTCGATCATCTCAAGCGTCAACGCATTGAGCGAACGTTCGGCATTAAGACAGATCTCGATGATCCGCTTGCCATCCTGGGTCGGTATCTCATTGAACAGTACACAGCTCATCGGGAATCCTCGTTACACTTACTGGTTCTTCCATTCGGGTGCACGTTTTTGCAGGAAGGCATTCACCCCCTCGCGCTGGTCTTCACTGTCGAACAGATCCACAAACAGTTCGCGCTCAAGAATGTAGCCTTGGTTCAGGTGCGCAGTGCGACTGTTCTGAATCAGCTGCTTGCAGGCGGTTACGGCAATCGGACTTTGCTGCTCGACCATCTTTGCCAGCTCCAGCGCGCGCTCGTATGCCTGACCTTTGGCCACCACCTCTTCGACCAGACCGATCTCATGCGCCTTGGGTGCTGCCACGCGCTCACCGCACAGGATCATCCGCTTGGCCCACCCTTCGCCAACCAGTCGGGTCAGATTCTGGGTGCCGCCTGCGCAGGGCAGCAGCCCCACCTTAGCCTCCGGCAGGGCCATCTGTGCCTGCTCTTCAGCGACACGAAGATCGCACGCCAGCGCAACCTCAAGGCCTCCGCCCATGGCAAAGCCGTTGATCGCAGCGATCGATACGCCACGGAACTGCGCGAGGGTTTCAAACGCCTCACCGAAAAGGCGCGCCATATCTCGGGCGATAGCCTTGTCACCCTCGGCAAACAGTTTCAGATCGGCACCGGCTGAGAAGAACTTGTCGCTGGTGCTGCGCAGTACCAGCGCATACACGTCGCGGTCGTCATTCAGTGCTTTAACCGTATCGGACAGCGCTTTCAGGCTTTCCGCCGTCCAGGTATTGGCCGGCGGGTTGTTCATGGTAATAACCGCCGTGTGGCCCTGTTTCTCGACAATCAGTGCATCTGTCATGGTGTTACTCCCGTTATTCGTCCTGCGGTCAGATCAGATCCGCCGCATCCTGCATCAGTGCGCGGCGCGCCACAATCACGCGCATGATCTCGTTGGTGCCCTCAAGAATACGGTGCACGCGACTATCGCGCACATAACGCTCCATCGGGTACTCCTTGATATAGCCGTTGCCGCCGAACAGTTGCAGCGCCTGATCGCACACGCGGAATCCCACATCGGTGGCAAAGCGCTTGGCCATGGCACAGTAGGCAGTTTTGTCGGCATGACCGGCATCGAGCTTGCTGGCTGCAAGTCGCACCATCTGACGCGCTGCCACCAGCTCTGTCACCATATCCGCCAGGGTGAACTGCAACGCCTGAAATGCGGCGATCTCGCGGCCGAACTGTTTTCGCTCGTGCAGGTAATCCCGCGCGTGGTTCAACGCTGCCTGCGCGGTGCCGATTGAGCAGGTGGCAATATTGATGCGTCCGCCATCAAGGGCCTTCATGGCGATACTGAAACCCTGACCCTCTTCGCCGAGGAGCGCCGAAGCCGGTACGCGCACGCCCTCGAAGGTGATGGCACGGGTCGGCTGGCTGTTCCAGCCCATTTTGTCCTCTTTGCGGCCATAACTGACACCCTCGGATTTGGCATCCACCACAAAGGCGGATATCCCCTTGGGCCCCTCGCCGCCGGTGCGCGCCATGACCACCAGCACATCGGTGCTGCCGGCACCGGAGATAAAGATCTTGCTGCCGTTTATCACGTAGTGATCGCCTTCACGGCGGGCAGTGGTTTTAAGGGATGCAGCGTCCGATCCTGCGTTGGGCTCGGTAAGACAATAGGAAGCGAGCTTATCGGCACTTGTAAGCTGGGGGCACCAGTGCTCGCGCGTATCGCTTGTACCGAAGCTGGCGATCATCCAGCAGACCATGTTGTGAATGGTCATGAACGCGGTGGTCGAGGTACAACCCATCGCCAACTGCTCGAAGATGATGCTGGCATCCAGTCGGCTTAGCGCCATACCGCCCACATCCTCAGGTGAATAGAGTCCCATCAGGCCCAGTTCACCGGCGCTTTTGAGTACATCAACCGGGAAGAAACTCTCCTGATCCCACTGCGCGGCATTGGGCTCAAGCTCCTTCTGGGCAAAGGCACGTGCCATGTCGGCAAAGGCGACCTGGTCTTCGTTCAGTTCAAAATCCATAGAGGTTTCCTTCTTGTACGGCCGGGGCTTGGCCCCGGCTTTTATAATCTATTTCAATGGATTAAGGCTGTTACTTCAGGTGAATACTGGTATTAACGCCGTGATCGATATCCTCTTCAAACCAGCGCGCCGTTACCGTTTTAGTCTCGGTGTAGAAGCGCACCGCCTGCTTGCCGTAGGCATGCTGGTCACCGTAGAACGACTTGCGCCAGCCAGTGAAGGAGAACATCGGCAGCGGCACCGGCACCGGTACGTTGATACCGACCTGACCCACCTTGATCTCATGCTGGTACTTGCGTGCAGCGGCACCGGATGAGGTGAAGATCGAGGTGCCGTTTCCGTAGGGATTTTCGTTGATCAGCTCGATCGCCTCCTCGATGGACTCCACCTCAAGCGCCACCAGTACCGGTCCGAAGATCTCTTCGCGGTAGATCGACATATCGGTGGTAACGTTGCGGAACATGGTGGGGCCCACCCAGTTGCCATCGGGGTAACCTTCAACAACGCACTCGCTGCCATCGAGAATGCACTCGGCACCAGCGGCCTTGCCCTCCTGAATAAAGCGCAGTACACGCTCTTTGGACTGCGGATTGATCAGCGGGCCGTAGCCTGCATTTGGATCGTCCCAGGCACCGGGGCGCACCTTGGCCAGCGCATCACGTACTTCAGGAATCCACTCGCGGGACTCACCCACGAATACCGCAACCGATATTGCCATGCAGCGCTGACCAGCGGCACCGACGGAGGCACCGGCTATAGCATTGATCACCTGCATCTTGGACGCATCCGGCATCACCACCATGTGGTTTTTGGCGCCGGCGAACGCCTGCACACGCTTGAGGTGTTCGGTACCGGTACGGTAGATATGTTCGCCAACGGCCACGGAGCCAACAAAGGAGATTGCCGGGGTATCCTTGTGCGTCAGCAGCTGGTCGACCACCTCTTTGCCGCCGTGGACAATCTGCAGCAGACCGTCCGGCGCACCCGCCTCCTTGAACAGCTCGGCAAGGCGCATCGGCGTCAGCGGATCCTGCTCGGAGGGTTTGAGCACAAAGGTGTTACCGCACGCGATTGCCATGGGGAACATCCACAGCGGAATCATCGCCGGGAAGTTGAACGGCGTGATACCGACACAGACACCCAGCGGTTGGGTGATGCTGTAGCAGTCGATCTTGCGGGCTACGTTCTCGACGGTTTCGCCCATGCTCAGCGACGCGATGTTACAGGCGTGCTCGACCACCTCGATACCGCGCCAGAGATCGCCCTTGGCATCTTCAAAGGTTTTACCGGTTTCCTGCGACAGGGTCTTGGCGAGATCATCGTGATGCTCTTTGAGCAGCGCCTGATAGCGCAGCATCAGCCGTGCGCGGTCGCCAACCGGGGTGTCTTTCCAGGTTTCAAACGCTGCTTTGGCCGCCGCCACGGCACGATCAACCTCTTGCGCCGTTGTGCAGGGAACCTGAGCAATGACCTCCTGAGTGGCCGGATTGGTTACCGGGATCATATCGGTTGCTGCACTGTGAACCAGTTCGCCGTTAATCAGGAGGGGCACTTGCTGGGCCATTTCGTTTACCTCTCGTTATCATTATTAGTGTCGGGTGATGGTGTAGTTTTAGCACGCACCCCGAGGGTGCAGGATTGATAATCTTGCTCACTTGATGGACTATATTGTGATTAACTTAGGATATTCACCTATAGTCGAACACACTCTATGAGCACACCATCAAGCTGGCCACTGCCACCGGAAAGTATCCGCTTTGTCGTACCCCGCAGAATTGTGCAGCAACTGGCTGAGCACCCGCTCAGCCGCGGCCTGTATCCGCTTGGCATCGGGTACTACAACCAGGCCGCCGGGCACCATATGGAGCGCGTCGAACATGACGACTATCTGATGATCTATTGCCTCGAAGGCGCGGGGCTTTTGCAGGTAGAAGGCTTGAAGTACAGCGTGCATGCGGGCGATCTTGTGCTGCTGCCCAAGGGGGTAAGCCACAGCTACCGGGCACTGAAAAGCCGTCCCTGGACTATCTACTGGGCACACTTTCACGGAGAGGATGCTAGAGCGTTTTACGAGCACCTGCGCGAGCCGCGTCAAAGCGCCCCGCTGCTGCTAACTTCGCTTGGCTTTCAGTCTCGACTGGCCGGGGATTTCGAAGCGCTGCTGGAGTTGAGGGAGTCCACCTATAATCTCAACGCCTATATCTGTGCGGCTAACCAGCTAAGGCAGATACTGACACATATTGCGCTGCTGCAACCCTTGATGCGCAACCGTGACAAGGCCGAAAGCGTCGATCTCGAACGGGTGCACAGTCTGATGCAGGCGCACGTTCATGAGCACCTCTCACTGGATACGCTGGCCCAGAGCGTCAACCTGTCGAAGTACCACTTCGTCAAACGCTACAAGGAGTTGACCGGCACCACGCCGATCAACCACTTTATCCAGTTAAAGATTGAGCGTGCCTGCCATCTGCTCGACACCACCGGCAACAGCATCAACGAAATCGGATACGCCGTCGGTTATGAAGATGCCTATTACTTCTCGCGTATTTTCAAAAAGATCATGGGGGTTTCGCCCAGCCAGTACCGCAGCATGCGTACCGGCGCCTACGCCTATCGCGGCGGTGGCCCGCGATAAAAAAAGCGGGCCGGAGCCCGCTAACCAAGGAGGGCCTGAGCCCTATGCCATGTACCCACCACGCTAACTGAAGTTACGTTTGATCAACCGCTGCAACTCACCCACGATGCCGTTGCGGAACAACAGCACGCAGACGATGAAGATAACCCCCATGATGATGCTCACGTAGTTGCCGAGCTCACCGCCGGAGAGGAAGTTCTGAATCGTGACCACAACCCCTGCGCCTACCAAGGGGCCTGCAATCGTGCCCATACCGCCGAGCAGGGTCATTAGTACCACCTCACCGGAGAGGTGCCAGTGCACGTCATTCAGCGATGCCAGCTGGAACACCAATGTCTTGGTTGAACCCGCCAGCCCTGCCAGTGCAGCCGAGATCACGAACGCTACCCACTTGTATTGGGTCACGTTGTAGCCAAGGGAAATTGCACGCGGCTCGTTCTCGCGAATCGCCTTGAGAATCTGGCCGAACGGCGAGTGCACGGTACGAAATACCAGCCAGAAGCCGAACAGGAAGATCGCGTAGACCAGGTAGTACAGATTCATGTTGTCGTTGAGGTCGATCAGGCCAAACAGCGCACCGCGCGGCACACCCTGAAGACCATCCTCACCACCGGTAAACGGCGCCTGCAGGTACACGAAGAACAGTAACTGGGCCAGCGCCAGCGTTACCATGGCGAAGTAGATACCCTCTCGCTTGACCGCCAGCTTACCGTACACCGCGCCCACCACACCGGCGGCCAGCGTACCGCAGAGGATGCCAAGCTCGGGCGTAAGGCCGGTATTGATCATCAGATAGCCTGTGACATAGCCACCGGTACCAAGAAACGCGGCATGACCGAAGGACAGCAGCCCCGTAAAGCCCAGCAGCAGGTTAAACGCACAGGCGAACAGCGCAAAGCAGAGCACCTTCATCAGGAACACCGGATACACCACCAGCGGCGCCAACAGACCGAGTACGACAAAGATCGCGATTTTGGTTTTAGTCATTTTCATCGTGTTATGCCTCCTTGCCGAACAAGCCCGCAGGCTTCATCAGCAGCACTATAACCATCACCGCAAAGATCACGGTGGTTGAGGCTTCGGGGTAGAAATACTTGGTCAGGCCCTCGATGATGCCCATACCAAGGCCGGTCAGGATCGCCCCGCCGATTGAGCCCATGCCGCCGATTACGACGATAGCGAACACCACAATCAGCATATTGGAGCCCATATCCGGCGATACCGAGTACACGGGCGCGGCCATCACACCGGCAAAACCGGCGAGTCCAACACCAAAGCCGAAAGTAAGCGTTACGATCAGCGGCACGTTGATGCCAAACGCCTGAAGAATCGCCGGGTTTTCGGTACCCGCGCGCAGGTAGGCACCCAGACGCGTTTTTTCGATCATGAACCAGGTCAAACCACAAACCAGTACCGAGGCGACGATAATCCACGCACGATAATCAGGCAGATACATGAACGGCAGCTTGGTGCCACCCTTGAGCTCATCGGGAATTGAATAAGGCTGGCCCGATGCACCGTAGATCTGGGTAAACAGACCCTGCAGCACCAGCGCAATTCCGAAGGTGAGCAGCAGGCTGTAGAGGTGATCCTCACCTGCGATGGGCCGCAGCAGGAAGCGTTCAATCACCACCCCGGCAAAGCCCACCACCAACGGCACCACAATCAGCGCTGCCCAGTAGTTGATGCCGAAATAGTTAAGCGCCATCCAGGCTGCAAACGCGCCGAGCATGTACATCGCGCCCTGAGCGAAGTTGATGATCTTCAACAGACCGAAAATGATCGCCAGCCCCAGGCTTAGCAATGCATAGAAGGAGCCGTTGATCAGTCCAACCAACAGCTGGCCGAACAGGCCAAACAGATTGATGCCGAGAAATGTCGCCATAACGCACTACCCACTTGCTATTCCGAATAGTGACCCGCTCGACAGCAGAATCTGCCGCAGTGGGGTCCACATCGAGCGCAGGTGCCGCTCAGGTCAGATGACCGGCACCTGCGTCCAGTGACTGCAAGGACCGTTACTTGAAGTCGCACTCGGCGAGCATCGGCCCGAACGCCTCTTCACCGGGGATCACGTTCTCGATGGCAAAGATATCGTCCGGATTGGCGCGCTCATCCGCCTTCTTGATACGTACCTGGTACATGTCGTGCACCATGCGGCCGTCGTTACGCAGGGTTGCGTTACGAGCGAAGAAGTCGTCCGGCTTCATCTCTTTCATCTTGCGGATAACGGTATCGGAGTCATCGGTACCGGCGGCTTCAACAGCCTTGAGGTAGTGCATGGTCATGGAGTAGGCACCGGCCTGTCCCATGGCCGGAATGGAGCCATGACGCTCCTTGAAGCGCTTGGACCACTCGCGGGTCTGCTCATCCATATCCCAGTAGAAACCGGTGGTCAGCTTCATGCCGCCGGCGATCTCCGGATCCAGTGCCTGAGCATTCGATGTAAACACCAAAAGGCCTGCCACATCGGCGGTCTGGGTCAGGCCGAACTCGGCTGCGGTTTTAAGCGAGTTGGTGAAATCGGTACCGGCGTTGGCCAGCGCGATCACGTCCGCACCTGAGCTTTGTGCCTGCAGCACGTAGGAGGAGAAGTCGGTCGTGCCCAGCGGTGCACGCACGGCACCAAGCACCTCGCCACCGCTTGAGTTGACCACCTCGGTGGCGACGCTCTCAAGCGCATGACCAAACGCATAGTCGGCCGTGATGAAGAACCAGCGCCACTTGCCGGCACCCACCATCGGTTTCACGGTACCGTTGGCCAGTGCAACCACGTTATAGGTCCACTGCACGTTGTAGGGTGAGCACGCCTTGGTGGTAAACGCATGCGATGCGGAGGTGGAGATCAGCGCAATCTTCTTGGAATCGGTCAGCACCTTGGCCACGGCACCGGTCACGGAGCTGGCCACCAGACCGGTCACGGTGTCCACCTGCTCGTTGTCGATCCATTTGCGCACAATGCTTGAGCCCACGTCAGGCTTGTTCTGATCGTCTGCACTGACAATCTCGATCGGCTTGCCAAGCACCGTGCCGCCGAAATCCTCTACGGCCATCTGCACGGCGGTCACGCAGCCTTCGCCGCAGATATCGGCGTAAACACCGCCCATATCCGCCAGCACGCCGATCTTCACCTTGTCGTCAGAGATACCGGCAGCCTGAGCGGCGGATACCGACATTGCAGCGGCAATGCCGACGCTGAGCAGAGTCTTGTTGATTGATTTCATCCTGTTTCGTCTCCATCGGGTTTTATTTTTATTCGAACGAAAAGACGGGAGGCGCCTTTTACCACCTCCCTTTTGGGCTAGACGCCCAGATAGGTGTGCAGCATGTCGGCCCGGGCTTCGAGCTCATCCGCCCTGACCTCCTCCACAATGTGGCCATGCTCCATGACGTAGTGCCGATCGGCGATCGGCGCGGCAAACCTGAAATTCTGCTCAACCAGCAAGATGGTGAGTCCGCGCTCCTTGAGCTTTTGCAACACCTCACCGAGCTTTTTGACGATCACTGGCGCCAGGCCTTCGGTAATCTCATCGAGCAGCAGAATATTCGCGCCCGAGCGCAGGATGCGCGCCAACGCCAGCATCTGCTGTTCGCCGCCGGACAGTCGTGTGCCCTGGCTGTAACGGCGCTCGTACAGGTTGGGGAACATGCTGTAGATCTCCTCCACACTCATGCCGTCGCTGCGCACGGCAGGCGGCAGCATGAGGTTTTCCTCCACATTGAGGCTGGAAAAGATCGCGCGCTCTTCGGGGCAGTAGCCGATACCGAGATGGGCAATACGGTGGGAGGCCATGCCGATGGTCTGACGACCGTTGATGTTGATGGTGCCGCTGCGCTTACCCACCATGTTCATGATCGCGCGCAACGTTGTGCTGCGACCGGCGCCGTTGCGGCCAAGCAGCGTTACAAGTTCGCCCTGCTTCACGTTCAGATCGATACCGTGCAGGATGTGCGACTCGCCGTAGAAGGCATGCAGGTCGCTGATGCGGATCTTTTCACCGTAGGTGGTCATGCCGAAACCCTCTCCTGAACCTCAACCTTGTCGGACGCAGCGCCCCCTTCAGCCGATACCTCTTCATCGGCGGCAACGCCCAGATAGGCCTCTTTCACCCGCGGGTCGGCCGATACGCTGTCGTAATCGCCTTCGGTAAGCACGGCACCGCGTTGCAGTACCGTGATGCGGTCCGCCAGACGCGACACCACATGCAGGTTGTGCTCAACCATCAAGATGGTGCGGTTGGCAGATACCTTCTTGATAAGGGCCGCCACCACATCCACATCTTCATGCCCCATCCCCTGTGTAGGCTCATCAAGCAGCATCAGCTCAGGATCAAGAGCGAGGGTGGTGGCGATCTCCAGCGCACGTTTGCGACCGTACGAGAGATCCACCGTGGTGGTGCGGGCAAATTCGCTCAGGCCTACCTGATCAAGCAGCTCCATCGCTTTGGCATTCAAAGGCTCAAGCACCTTTTCCGAGCGCCAGAAATGAAAGCTGTTGGACTCCTTGCGCTGAAGTGCGATGCGCACGTTTTCAAGCACAGTGAGGTGAGGGAATACCGCCGAGATCTGAAACGAGCGGATCAAGCCCAGACGGGCAACCGCTGCCGGTTTCATGGTGGTGATATCACGACCGTTATAGAGAATGCGTCCGCGAGTCGGTGTGAGGAACTTGGTAAGCAGGTTGAACACCGTGGTCTTGCCTGCCCCGTTGGGGCCGATCAAGGCATGGATGCTACCGCGCTCGATATTGAGGCTGACACTGTCAACGGCGGTGAAGCCCTTGAACTCTTTAACCAGATCAGTGGTTTGCAGTACGTAGTCGGTACTCATGTCGTAATCGGGTCCCGTGTTTTTATTGTTATTTTCACCAGGCTGGACCCGCCTGGCGGTCGCTTACGTCAACGTAAGCTCTGGACGCAACTTAACAACCATAAATAGGCATATACCAGTACGACTTTAGTCTAATAACGAGGTGATTTCAGGCCAAAAACACCTATTTATTATTTTATTTTCAATAGTTTAATAACAAATGCAACCAATAATTACCGATAAGTATTTACCCTTATTTATGCTTTACGTTGACGTAAACTCCGACGGGCTGAATACACACGATGCACAGCTACGAACACGCCCTCGCCTGCCGTACTCAGTCGATCAGGCCGTGACTGTCAAAGAAGGGATAGGGACCATCGAAATGTTCGATCATACCCATATGGGTAATCATCGCCTGTTCAGGCGTCCATACGTGCAACAAATAACCCGGTGGCTCCAATACAAAATGGGCAGGTGCGTCAGGATCGATATCCAAGACCACCTGATGCGCCGTCCCCGGACAGCAGCAGGCAAGGCTGCCGGCAAAACGCTGCTGAATGCTGCGATGCAGATGCCCGCATAACACCCGCTCAACCTGAGGATGACGACTGATCACCGCGGCCAATCCAGCGCTGTCCATCAATCGCTGACGATCCATATGACCGATACCGCTGGCAAATGGCGGATGGTGCAACATCACCAGGGTCGGAACATTCGGACGCTGCGACAACGTACTCTCCAGCCAGGCCAGCCTCTCGGCGCACAGCTCACCATGAGGCGCGCCCGGCACGGTTGAGTCCAACCCGATCATCCGCACCGGATAATCTTCGATGCACCACTGCACAAACTCTGGTTGCTGGTGCAGATGATCCAGCTCAGGGAAAGCCGCACGCATCGCCTGCCGGTTGTCGTGATTGCCGGGCACCAGGTAATACGGCATATCCAGCTCCGACAGCGCCTCCTTCAGGCAGGCGTACTCATCTGCCCGGCCGAAATCCACCAGATCACCGGTAATCACCACCACATCGGGTTGTGGCACCAGCGCATTCAGCCGCTCCAATGCGTTGTACAGCCCCTTCAGGGTATCCACTTTTCGATACGACAGCCGACCACCGGCCTTGATGTGCAGATCACTGATCTGCGCAACGATAAACTGCTGACTCATTCACACGCTTCCTTACGAACGCTTAACGGACATCGGCAATGGGGAACAGCGCTTCGCCCGCTACCGACAGGCCAATCGGCTGCCCTGGAAACCACCGCTGACGACTGTCGCTCTCCACTTGAAGGGGTATATCGCCCCCGGTATCAACAAGCAGCCGCTGGCTCTGGCCAAGAAATACGCTCTGCAACACCCGGCCTTGCAACGGGGCACTGTCCGGCGCACAGATCTCTATATCCTCAGGACGGCAATACAGCACCGGGGCATCGAGATGCAGCCCTGCGCGCAGATAACCACCCTCCACATGAAGCTTCTCAGCGTCGCGGCCCTGAACCTTGAATCGGTTTACGTTGCCGATGAAATCGGCGACAAACGCGGTGCGCGGCTGATGGTAGATCTCACGCGGCGTGCCAAGCTGGACGATCCGTCCCTTCTCCATTACCGCAATGCGATCGCCCAGTGCCATCGCCTCGGCCTGATCGTGGGTCACATAGACGGCCGTAATACCGAGATTGCGTAACAGTTGACCGATATCCACGCGCAAGCGATCACGCAACTTGGCATCCAACGCGGCTAGCGGTTCGTCGAACAACAGCACTCTCGGGCGCACCGCCAGCGCCCTCGCCAACGCCACCCGCTGCTTCTGCCCGCCGGACAGCTCACTGATACGACGCTGTTCGTAGCCGTTGAGGTGAACCATGTCGACCATCTCCGCGACCCGACGCTTGAGTGCATCGTCACTCAATCCCTTGATGCGCAACCCATAGGCGATGTTGGCCGCCACATTCATGTTGGGGAACAGCGCATAGTTCTGGAACACCATCCCAACATCCCGCTTTTCGATAGGCAGGTTTGTCACCTCCTCATCGCCGAACCAGACTTCGCCGCCCGCATCAGGCTGCTCCAGCCCGCTTATGATGCGTAACGTGGTGGTTTTTCCGCACCCCGAGGGGCCCAGTAGTACCAACGTTTCGCCGGCACGAATCTCCAGATCCAAAGGATGCAGTGCAGTCTGGGCCGTGCGGCCCTTGCCTGAGCCGTTGAAGGTACAGCTGCACTGGCGCAGCCGGATAGCGACCGGTGTTTTGGCACGGTCAAAGTCATCGTAAGAACTCATCATCTTTTCCAGTTCGGTTATGCTCAGGGACCTACGCGTTCGGCTCGGCGTGTCGCCCAGTGTCCGACCCACTGAATGATCATCATCAGCGGAACGATCATCATCAGGAAGATAAGGGTATAGGCCGAACCCACCTCCAGACGCATGGAGGCGTAACTGTCAGCCAGCCCAACGGGCAGGGTTTTGGTCAGTGGCGTATGCAGCATCCAGGTGATATTGAATTCACCTACCGACAGCGTAATCACCATTAAAGCGCCAGCCAGGATGCCGCCGGTACAGTTGGGCAAGACCACCGTAAAGAAGCGCTTGAGCTGACCGGCGCCGAGACTTGAAGCGGCCTCTTCCAGGCGCACCACATCGATCGCCTGCATCACCGACAAGACTGGCCGCATCATAAACGGCAGTGTAAAGAGTACATGCCCTACCAGAATGAACAGCCAGCTGGTCCGGAAACCCTGGGAACCGCCGTACGCCAGCAACAACGCCAGTGCCGTGGCCAACCCCGGCACCGCCACCGGCATTAACAGCATCTCCTCGACAAAGGCCGCCCAGCGACGGTTGCACTTGAGTAGTCCGTACGCAGCGGGAACACCCAGAATCAGGGTACATACGAGGCAGGCCAGCGCCAGATAGATCGACAGCCAGATACTGTCGGCATAGAGATCCCAGACCTCCAACAGCCAACGGGTGGTCAGCCCGCTTTTCAGTCCAACGAAATAGTTCTCCGTCAAACCGGCCGTCACCGACATGAGCACCGGCACGACCATAAACGCGCATACGATCAGCGTAAACGCGAGTTGCAGCAGAAACAGTCCGTGACGCGACCGGATGGTTTTCGACGAAAACATCACGCCCCTCCTCCTACGCTGTCACCCGCGAAGCGGCGTGCCAGTGACAGGGAAATCCAGGTAACCACACCCAAAATCACCGACAGCGCGGCGGCCATAGCGAAGTTGGCGTAGTTGGTAAATTCACCGTAGATGGCGATGGGTACCACGTTGATGCGGGTACCCAGCGTAAACACTGTGCCGAACGCCCCCATACTGGTGGCAAAGCAGATCGCCCCTGTGGAGATCAGCGCTGGGCGAATACCCGGTATGAGCACATCGCGAACCACCCGCCAGGTGCTGGCACCGAGCGAGCGCGCCGCCTCCTCCAGACTGGGGTCGAGTTTTTCGAACGCCGCCATCACCGTCATGATCACCCGTGGTATGGAGAAATAGAGGTAACCGACAAACAGCCCGGTCAACGAGTAGGCGAACGTCCAATGCTCACCGGACAGCACCTGCCCAATCTGCGCCGACAGCCCCTGTCGCCCTCCCAGCATAATGACCAGAAATCCGACAACCACACCCGGAAAAGCCAGCGGAAACGTCAACATCGCCAACACCGCGCTTTTGCCAAAAAACCGGTGACGCGCCAGAAAACAACCGCAGACGCCCGCTACCGCAACGGCGATCAGGGAAACACTCAGCGAAAGCAACACCGTCGACAGCAGGCTCCAGAGATACTGACTGTGCGTGAGCACCGCCCAATACCCGAGCGTCTGACTGCTGTTATCTGGCTGCGCGCCAATGGCGATCAGCTGTACAAAGGGCAACAACCAGAAGGCGCAAAAGAAACCGAGCGCGGGGGCGAGCCACCAGTGGCTGGCCATCCGCCGGAACCGTTTCAACACAGGGTGAAAGACAGCCCGGCGTGCGGGCTGCCCTTCTGTCGCCAGTACATCCTGCGACATCAATTCACCTCAGCCATGTAACGGGCAGAGAACGCTTTTTGCACCCTTGCCATGTGGGCAAAATCAACAGGCTTCGCCCGGGCATATTCGCTGGCCGGCAGGAAATACGCTTGAGCCTCCGGCGAAATAGCACTTGCCCTTACCGGACGCAGAAAGGCGTTCGCCCACACGGCCTGTCCCTTGTCGGACATCACGTAGTCCAGCACCTTCTTGCCCTGTTCCGCATGGGGCCCACTCTTAACCAGGCTCATGACGTAAGGCACTACGACGCTACCTTCAGAGGGAATCACGAACTCAACATTGGCGTGATCTTTATACTTGGCGCGGTAGGCGTTGAAGTCGTAGTCCAGCAGGATGGGTATCTCGCCGGAGAGCACACGTGCATAGGCGGTCTGTTTCGGCACGATCGGATCGTTGGCCGCCAACTTGTCGAAGTAGCTGATCGCCGGAGAGAAATCATCCAGGTTACCGCCCTCGGCCTGATTGATCGCTACCGCACCGACATAACCGACAAACGCACTGGAGGGATCCAGATAGCCGACCATCCCCTTGTATTCCGGCTTCAGCAGGTCGCTCCATGAGCGCGGAACCGGCTTACCGCCCAGCGCATCGACATTGACCATGAAGCCCAGAGTTCCGGAGTGGATCGCGAACCAGTGCCCGTCCGGATCTTTCAGGCCAGCAGGAATCTCATCCCAATGCGCAGGCTTGTAGCTGCTGACCACATCGGATTGCTGAGCCTGGATACCGAAGGTCACGCCGTAGTAGACGACATCCGCCACCGGATTGGCTTTCTCTGCCAGCAACTGCGCCAGTGACTGGCCGGAGTTCTTGTTGTCCTGAGGCACACTGATACCCAGATCATCCTTGATCGATTTCAGCTGGGTACCCCAATCAGCCCATTGCGGCGGGCAGTTGTAGCAGATAGCGGTTTCAGCGGCCTGAACGGGGCCGGCAATGCCGGCGGCCAACAACATGGGTGCGGCCAACTGGCGCAGCCAAGACGACTTCTTCATAATGACTCCTGCTTAGACGTTAAGTACTTACGGGTACAGTGCGGCGAGCGTCTGTGTCGGACCGTTGCAGCGGTCCGGCACTCTCACCCTCTCTGAGTTGATGAGGCAGTCTTTGGATCTTCGGCTGCTCGCCCCTCATCCTGGCCAGCAACACCTCGACCGCCTCACGGCCAATGGCCGCACGCGGTTGAACCACGGAACAGAGCGACGGGTAGGTCAATTCGCCCAGTTCGATACCGTCAAAGCCGATCACGGACAGATCGTCGGGCACCCGATAACCCTGACGCTGTAGATCACCGATTACGCTCAACGCCAGCAGATCGTTGGAGCACAACAATGCCGTCAGTCTCTCAGGCCCTTCCAGCCAGGGTGCCAACAGCTCAAAGCGGGCTCGCGTGTGGTGCGGCATCTCGATCACCGGTTGTCGCACCAATCCGCACATCTCCATCGCCCGGCAATAGCCCTCGTAACGCAAACGGGCGCGATCTGACTGCGCCACGGGACCTGCAACCATGCCGATATGACGATGCCCCAGCGAATAGAGATATTGCGTGGCCTGATGCATCGCCTGCCGGTTGTCGACCGAGACTGCACACACAGACTCGGAATCGGGTTGGTTGTAGACCAGCACATAGGGCACAGACTCTTGCTCAAGCTTGACTAACAGCTCGCTGTGCTCCGCATCCGCCACAGTCAGTACCAGTCCGTCCACCCGTTGACACAGCATCTCCTCCACAATTTCCGCTTCACGGCTGGCATCGTATCCGGTGGTCGTCACCATCAATGCATACCCCTGCGCCCGGGCTGCGATCTCCATCGCCTGTAGCTGCTCGGTGAATACCGGATTGCGAAGATCTGGAATCAGTACCCCGATGATGCGGGTAGCTTGGGTGCGCAGCTGCTGCGCCAGCCTGTTGGGGCGAAACGAAAGCTCCGCTGCTGCGGCCATTACCCGCGCCAGTGTGCTTGCGCGCACCAGCTCTGGCTGTGAAAACGCTCTGGCCGCTGTGGCCCGGGATACGCCCGCTCGTTTCGCAACTGTTGCCAAATCACTCATGCAGATCCCTGCTGTGCACTGTTTATACAAAATGAGATCGATCTCATTTCAGGCAAGGTAGCAACAACAGATGACACATCGGTGACGGAATAACGGCAGAAAAAAGACGCCGGGGGCTGCATGGATTGCAGGTGAAAGCATGAATACAAATAGGTATTCACCATTACTACTTTAGTCTTATACCCATTGCAAAAACACGCTCATCCCGATCTTTTAATTCGTACATTCAATTACTTATGAAAGATCCAGCACGTAAAGCAAAATAAGGGTATATACCTATTTTTGCTTTACGTTAACGTAAACTTCCACTAGCCTGAAAACACGTCCAACAGTACGAGCACGATGATGACGGAAAAGAAAAAGAGCTATTCCATCAGCGAGCTGGCCAGCGAGTTCGATGTCACCACACGCAGCATCCGCTTCTATGAAGATCAGGCGCTGCTGCATCCCACCCGCCGCGGCCAGACACGCATCTACAGCCGTCAGGACCGCGTGCGCATGAAACTGATACTGCGCGGCAAGCGCCTGGGCTTCTCGCTGGCGGAGATACGCGATCTGTTTTCACTCTGGGATGAAACGCCCAGCGGTAGTGAGAAGCAGCTCAACCTGCTGATGGAGATCATCCACCAGAAGCGCGCCGAGCTTGATCAGCAGCTGAAAGATATCGCGATGGTACAACTGGAACTGGACAACGCAGAGCGCCGCTGCCGCGACGCCCTGAACGAATTGCTTACACAAAAACAACAAGCAAGTTAGGCCCCTTAGCGGGATCCGATGCGCAAAGCACATAGGTAGAGAACGATGATTTCACAGTACACCAGCCTCAATTTTGGACTTGGCGAAACCCTCGATATGCTGCGCGAGCAGATCAACACCTTCGCCAGCCGCGAGATAGCACCACGTGCGGAAGAGATCGACCGTGAAAACGCCTTCCCCAACGATCTGTGGCGCAAGTTCGGTGATATGGGCCTGCTCGGCATCACCGTTAAAGAGGAGTACGGCGGTGTCGACATGGGTTATCTGGCTCATGTGATCGCCATGGAAGAGATCAGCCGCGCCTCAGCTTCGGTGGGCCTCTCCTACGGCGCGCACTCAAACCTCTGCGTTAACCAGATTCACCGCAACGGCACAGAAGAGCAAAAGCAGAAATACCTGCCCAAGCTGATCAGCGGCGAACATATCGGCGCACTGGCGATGTCCGAACCCAATGCAGGTTCCGACGTGGTATCGATGAAACTGCACGCCCGCGACAACGGCGATCACTACGTGCTCAACGGCAACAAGATGTGGATCACCAACGGCCCCGATGCCCACACCTATGTGATCTACGCCAAGACCGACGTTACGGCAGGCCCCCGTGGCATCACCGCGTTCATTGTCGAGCGCGACTTCCCCGGCTTTTCCCGTCATCAGAAGCTCGACAAGCTCGGCATGCGTGGATCCAACACCTGCGAGCTGGTGTTTGAAGACTGCGTAGTCCCGAAAGAGAACATCCTGGGCGAACTCAACGGCGGTGTGCGTGTATTGATGAGCGGCCTGGACTACGAGCGGCTGG
Source organism: Marinobacterium lacunae (assembly GCF_000705555.1). Classification (GTDB taxonomy): domain Bacteria; phylum Pseudomonadota; class Gammaproteobacteria; order Pseudomonadales; family Balneatricaceae; genus Marinobacterium_D; species Marinobacterium_D lacunae. The sequence goes on along the minus strand of NZ_JMQN01000038.1, from coordinate 50,301 downwards.
TACTCTCCGGCGGGCCGCTCGGCATCATGCAGGCCGCTATGGATATAGTTGTGCCCTACTGCCGCGACCGCCAGCAGTTTGGCAAGGCGATCGGCGAGTTCGAGCTGGTACAGGGTAAGCTGGCCGACATGTACACATTGATGAACGCGTCGAAATCGTACATCTACACCGTATCCCGCGCCGCCGAGCGTGGCGAAACCAGCCGCAAGGATTGTGCAGGCGCCATACTCTACTCAGCTGAAAACGCCACTAAGCTGGCACTGGATGCGATCCAGCTGCTCGGCGGCAACGGCTATATCAACGAGTTTCCCACCGGGCGACTGCTGCGTGATGCCAAGCTGTACGAGATCGGCGCCGGAACATCCGAGATTCGCCGCATGCTGATCGGCCGCGAGCTGTTCCTGAACAATTGATCGGGCGTACACCACAACCCAACAGGCAGTCCGTATAACAACAAGCACACTGGGAGAACGACATGCCCGTTCTGCAAACCAAGATCAACGCGCGCAGCGACGAGTTCCGCCACAACGACGCCTCCATGCGTGAAGCCGTGGCCGACCTGCGCGACAAGGTCGCCACCGTCGAGCTCGGCGGCGGCCCCGACTACCAGCAGCGCCATCTCGCACGCGGCAAGCTGCTGCCGCGTGAACGCATCAACGCCCTGCTCGATGAAGGCTCCCCCTTTCTCGAACTCTCACAACTGGCCGCGTACAACGTGTACGACGAGAACGTACCGGCAGCCGGCATTATCACCGGCATCGGCCGCGTGAGCGGTGTCGAGTGCATGATTGTGGCCAATGATGCCACCGTAAAAGGCGGCACCTACTACCCGCTTACCGCCAAGAAACACCTGCGCGCTCAGGAGATTGCCGAGCGCAACCACCTGCCGTGCATCTATCTGGTGGACTCAGGTGGTGCCAACCTGCCCCGTCAGGACGAAGTATTCCCGGACCGCGACCACTTCGGCCGCATTTTTTACAATCAGGCGCAGATGTCCGCCAAGGGCATTCCGCAGATTGCCGTAGTCATGGGCCTGTGTACCGCAGGCGGTGCCTATGTACCGGCAATGGCCGATGAGTCGATCATTGTGCGCAATCAGGGCACCATCTTCCTGGCCGGCCCGCCCTTGGTGAAAGCCGCCACCGGCGAAGAGGTATCCGCCGAGGATCTCGGCGGTGCGGATGTACACTGTCGCACCTCCGGCGTTGCCGACCACTACGCCGAAAACGACGCTCACGCCCTGCAGATCGCCCGCAACTGTGTGGCCAACCTGAACAAGCGCAAAAACCCACCGCTCGATCTGCGTGAACCCGTCGCCCCGCTCTATGCGGCCGATGAGCTGTACGGCATTGTCGGTACTGACCTTAAAAAGCCCTACGACGCTCGCGAGGTGATCGCGCGCATTGTCGACGGCTCGGAGTTTGACGAGTTCAAAAAGCTCTACGGCACGACGCTGGTTACCGGCTTTGCGCATATTTACGGCTATCCGGTCGGCATTATTGCCAACAACGGTATTTTGTTCGGCGATTCGGCGCAGAAAGGCGCACACTTCATCGAGCTGTGCTGCCAGCGCAACATCCCGCTGCTGTTTCTGCAAAACATCACCGGCTTCATGGTGGGCCAGAAAGCGGAATCCGAAGGGATCGCCAAGCATGGCGCCAAGATGGTCACCGCGGTGGCTTGCGCCAATGTGCCCAAGCTCACCGTACTGATCGGCGGCTCGTTCGGCGCCGGCAACTACGGCATGTGCGGACGTGCGTATAACCCCAACTTCCTGTGGATGTGGCCGAATGCACGCATCTCCGTCATGGGCGGCGAACAAGCCGCCGGCGTGCTGGCCACCGTGCGCCGCGACGGTCTTGAGCGTCAGGGCAAGAGCTGGTCCGCCGAAGAGGAGGCCGCGTTCAAAAAGCCGATCATCGAGACCTACGAGCATCAGGGTCACCCCTACTACGCCTCGGCACGCCTATGGGACGACGGCGTTATCGACCCCGCGCAAACCCGCGAGGTAGTCGCAATGGGGCTGTCGGCGGCACTCAATGCACCCCAGCGTGAGACACGCTTCGGCGTGTTCCGCATGTAACCGGGCGGCAAGGAGCTCACATGACAGATTATGTAGAACTGAGGCGCGACGCCCAGGGCACCGCCTGGCTGACTCTGAATCGCCCCGAGGTGCACAACGCTTTCGACGACACAATGATCGCCCAGATCATCGATGCGCTGGAGACAACCGACAAGGATGCAAGCGTGCGGGCGCTGGTGCTTCGCGCCAACGGCAAGAACTTCTCCGCCGGCGCCGACCTTGGCTGGATGAAGCGCATGGCGCAAAACAGCCATGAGCAGAACCTCGAAGATGCCAGGCAACTGGCGCGCCTGATGGAGCGGCTGAACAACCTCTCCAAACCCACGCTGGCGCTGGTACAGGGTGCGGCCTACGGCGGCGCTGTAGGCTTGGCCGCCTGCTGCGATATCGTCATCGCCCGCAACGATGCCCGTTTCTGCCTCTCTGAAGTGAAGATAGGCCTGATACCGGCCGTGATCAGCCCCTATGTGGTGCGCGCCATCGGTGAGCGTCAGGCACGGCGTTACTTTGTAACCGCCGAGGCGTTCGATGCCACAGCCGCCAAGGGCTTTGGATTGGTACATGAGCTAGCCAATGACGACGCTCAGCTTGAGTCGATTGCGCAGACGCTCATCGGGCAGCTACGCCGCAACAGCCCGCAGGGCATTGCCGAGGCGAAAAAGCTGATCCACGCCGTGAGCCAGAAACCGATTGACCAGAACGTGATCGACGACACCGCCCGGCGCATCGCCGATATCCGCGTCAGCGCCGAGGGTCAGGAGGGGCTGAGCGCCTTCCTGAACAAGCGTCAGCCCAACTGGGTCGAGGCCCCGAAAGGGCAAGAGGAATAAGCAACGATGTTCAATAAAATACTCATAGCTAACCGCGGCGAGATCGCCTGCCGGGTTATCAAGACCGCGCACCGCCTCGGTATCAAGTGTGTTGCCGTGTACTCCGAAGCAGACCGCAACGCACGCCATGTCGCCATGGCCGACGAAGCCTTCCTGCTCGGCCCCGCGCCCAGCAGCGAAAGCTATCTGCGCGCCGATCGCATTATTGAGATCTGTAAGGAGTCGGGTGCGCAGGCGGTTCATCCCGGGTATGGCTTCCTGTCCGAGAACACCGAATTTGCCAACGCCTGCGAGCGCAACGGCATCGTCTTTATTGGCCCGCCTTCCAGCGCTATTGCCGCAATGGGCTCAAAATCCGCCGCCAAGGCGATCATGGAGACCGCTGGCGTGCCGTTGGTGCCGGGTTATCACGGCGATGACCAATCGCCCGACACCCTCAAGCGCGAAGCGGAAAAGTGCGGCTTCCCGCTGCTGCTGAAAGCGGTCGCCGGTGGCGGCGGCAAGGGTATGCGCGTGGTTGAATCGCTCAAAGCGTTCGACGAGGCACTCACCTCCGCCTGCCGCGAGGCGAAAAACGCCTTCGGCAACCCCAATATGCTGATCGAGAAATACCTGACACAGCCGCGCCACGTGGAGATTCAGGTGTTCTGCGACAGCCAGGGCAACGGCGTTTATCTGGCCGAGCGTGACTGCTCGATACAGCGCCGTCACCAGAAAGTCATAGAAGAAGCACCGGCACCGGGCCTGTCTGACGACACCCGCCGCGCCATGGGTGAAGCCGCCGTGCGCGCCGCGCAGGCGATCGACTATGTCGGCGCGGGCACCGTCGAGTTTCTCTATGACGTGGACGGCTCGTTCTACTTCATGGAGATGAACACCCGCCTGCAGGTGGAACACCCTGTCACCGAGATGATCACCGGCCTTGATCTGGTGGAGTGGCAGCTGCGTGTCGCCGATGGCGAGCCTCTGCCGCTCAAGCAGGACGAGATCAAGATACGCGGCCATGCGCTTGAAGCCCGCATCTACGCCGAAGACCCGGATCAGGATTTCCTGCCCGCCACCGGCACACTGCGCTACCTGCGCACCCCCGATGAAAGCGCCCATGTCCGCGTGGACACCGGCGTGATCGAAGGCGATGAGGTCAGCGTCTATTACGACCCGATGATCGCCAAGCTGATCGTCTGGGACGACAGCCGCGAAGGCGCGATCAACCGCATGGTGCAGGCCCTTGAGCAGTACCGTATTGGCGGCCTGAAAACCAACACCCGCTTCCTGCACCGTCTGGCCGATGCCACACCCTTCCGTGAGGTGCAGCTGGATACCGGCTTTATCGAGCGCCACCGCGAGCGATTGTTTGCACCGGGCAGGCTCGACCTGGACCGCTGCCTTGTCAGCGCAGCCGCCTGGTTTTTGGAGCTGGCCCGCAAGGGTGATCGCATCCGCGGTGACGAGCACTCCCCCTTCTCGGCCCAAAACGGCTGGCGGCTCAACTCCGAGTATGCCCGTCCGCTGAAGCTGGTGGTGGGCGATATGACTCACGAACTGAGCGTGCGTGAACTGCCGGGTGAGTATGAGATCACGCTCAGCGGTGCCAGCCACCGCGTTAACGCCCAGCTTGAAAAAGACGCCCTGCAACTGGTAATCGACGGCCATCGCCTGACGCTGCACGGCTATCAGGATGGTGACAACCTGACCCTGTTCCACGAGGGTGACCAGTTCATCTGCCGTCAGCACCGCGACACCTTCGCCGAGACGGATCAGGGCGCGCAAGGCTCACTGTCGGCCCCGATGAACGGCGCTGTTGTCGCGATTCTGGTCGGCAAGGGTCAGCAGGTTGAAGCGGGCCAGACACTGGTGATCATGGAAGCGATGAAGATGGAGCACAGCATCCATGCGCCTCATGACGGCATCGTCAGCGACATCTTTTTCACCGAGGGTGAGCAGGTCAAAGAGGGCGACGCCCTGATCGCACTGGCCACCGACGACGAGGAGGCCGCCTGATGGCTCTACCGCAACAGGTGCGTCTGGTCGAGGTTGGCCCACGCGACGGCCTGCAGAATGAATCAGGCCCCGTTATCGCGACAGCCATAAAGGTGGAGCTGATCGAGCGCCTCGCCGAGGCGGGCCTCTGCCATATCGAGTCGGCCAGCTTCGTCTCGCCCAAATGGGTGCCTCAGATGGGCGATGGCGCCGAGGTGATGGCCGGTATCCGGCGCAAACCCGGTGTGATCTACAGCGCCTTGGCCCCCAACCTTAAAGGGCTGGAAGCGGCGCTTGCGGCGGACGTTTCGGAGGTGGCGGTATTTACCGCCGCGTCCGAGGCGTTCACGCAGAAAAACATCAACTGCTCCGTTGCCGAAAGCCTTGAGCGGTTCGCGCCGCTTATAGAGCGTGCCCGCGCCGAGGGGCTGCGTGTACGCGGCTATGTGTCCACCACACTGGGCTGCCCCTACGCCGGTGAGATTGCACCGTCCGAGGTGGCCGCCGTCAGCCGCGATCTGTACCAGCTTGGCTGCTACGAGATCTCCCTTGGCGACACCATTGGCGTTGGCACACCGCTGAAAGCCAAGCGGATGCTGGAAGCGGTCTCCCGCGAGATACCAATGGAGCACCTGGCCGCCCACTTTCACGACACCTACGGCCAGGCACTGGCGAATCTCTACGCGGTGCTTGAAGAGGGTATCGCCGTGATCGACTCGTCGGTATCGGGCCTTGGCGGCTGCCCCTACGCACGGGGTGCTTCTGGCAACGTGGCCACCGAGGATGTGCTCTACATGCTCAACGGCCTTGGCATCGAAACCGGCGTCAATCTCGACAAACTGGTTGCGACCAGCTGCTGGATCAGCGAGCAGCTGAACCGACCGCTGACCGCACGCGTGGCGCAGGCGATTGGCTGTACCGCGCAACCCGCATCTGAATCTGAATCTGAATCTGAATCTGAATCTGAATCTGACAACACGAACCATTGAGGAAATCGCATGTACACCCAACCGGACCACATCACGGCACTGGACCTGCCGATCCCGGAGCGGGATCGTCTACCCGAGACGTTTCAGAAGTACTTCGCGATCTGCGAAGAGAAGCTGGGCATGGTACCCAACGTGCTCAAGGCTTACAGCCAGAACCCTGCGCAACTCGATGTTTTCTCTAAGCTTTATAACGAGCTAATGTTCGGCGAAAGCGGCCTCTCAACACTAGAGCGCGAGATGATCGCCGTGGCGGTGTCGTCCAGCAACGGCTGCTACTACTGCCAGGTGGCCCACGGCGCCGCCGTGCGGGAATACTCCGAGCAGCCGCAACTGGGCGAGATGATTGTCATGAATTACCGCGTGGCTGAACTCTCAGCGCGCCACCGCGCCATGCTCGACTTTGCCATTAAGCTCACCGAAACCCCCGACCGCATTCTGGAAGCCGACCGCCAACAGCTGCGCGATGCCGGTTTCAGCGACAGCGATATCTGGGACATCGCCAATATCATCGGTTTCTACAACATGACCAACCGCGTCGCCAGCGCCGTGGATATGCAGCCTAATCCCGAATACCACGCACTGCATAGGTAAGGCCCCGCCCTGCCAATACGTGCGAAACCCGGATTGAGACAACAACAATAAACGACTCATTGGGATACAACAGATGAACAACCTGCCCACCACACTCCCGAGTTACACCAGCGGCACCAGCACCGTGCCGCTGATCGGCATGACCATCGGCGACAAGTTCGACCAGATCGCCGCCATGTACCCCGATAACGATGCGCTGATCGTGCGCCATCAGCAGATCCGTTGGACCTACGCCGAGCTGAAAGCACAAGTGGACACCGTCGCCCGCGCCCTGCTGGCGGTGGGTGTGCGCCGCGGCGACCGTGTCGGCATGTGGTCGCCCAATAACGCCCAGTGGCTGCAAACCCAGATCGCCACCGCCAAAATCGGTGCGATACTGGTGAACATCAACCCAGCCTATCGCCTGCACGAGCTGGAATACGCACTGAACCAGTCGGAAGCGCGTTTTCTGGTAACCGCCAACAGCTTCAAGAGCTCCAACTACACCGAGATGCTGCAATCACTGGCACCGGAGCTTGAACACTGCGAACCCGGTGCGCTTGAGTCGCGCAACCTGCCGCACCTGCAGGGCATCATCAACCTCTCGGAGAACACCTACCCCGGCATGTGGCGCTGGAACGACTTTGTCGAAAAGGCCGACGCCATCGATGCCGAACAACTCGCCGACGCCCAGCGAGAGCTGCAATTCGACGACCCGATCAACATCCAGTACACCTCGGGCACCACTGGCTTTCCCAAGGGTGCCACCCTCTCCCACCACAATATCCTCAACAACGGATTCTTCGTGGCCGAGAGCATGGGCTTCACCCATAAAGACCGGCTGGTAATACCCGTACCGCTCTACCACTGCTTCGGCATGGTGATGGGTAATCTGGGCTGCATCACCCACGGCGCAACCATGATCTACCCCGGTGAAGGGTTCGAGCCCGGTGCCGTACTGCAGGCCGTGGCCGAAGAGCGCGCCACTGCACTCTACGGTGTGCCGACCATGTTCATCGCAGAGCTCGATCATCCGGATTTCGCACAATACGACCTTTCCAGCCTGCGCACCGGCATCATGGCGGGCTCTATCTGCCCCGCCGAGGTGATGAAAGCGGTCAACTCCAAGATGCACATGCAGGAGGTACAGATCGCCTACGGCATGACGGAAACCAGCCCTGTCTCCACCCAGACCGCCGCCAATGATCCATTCGACAAGCGCGTGACCACCGTAGGCCGCACCCAGCCGCACCTTGAATCCAAGATTGTCGACCCCGCCACAGGCTACATTTTGCCCCGCGGCGAGATCGGCGAGCTGTGCACCCGCGGCTACAGCGTCATGCTCAAGTACTGGAACAACGACGACGCCACCCACAGCGCCATCGACGAAGCCGGCTGGATGCACACGGGCGACCTCGCCACCATGGACGAAGAGGGCTACGTGCAGATTGTCGGGCGCATCAAGGATATGGTGATCCGTGGCGGCGAGAACGTATACCCGAAAGAGGTTGAAGAGTTTCTCTACACCCACCCGTCAATCTCCGACGTGCAGGTCACCGGCGTACCGGATAAGAAATACGGCGAAGAGCTGATCGCCTGGATCAAACTGAAACCCGGCGTCGATGAGGTCGACCCTGAAGAGCTGCGCGCGTTCTGCAAGGGGCAGATCACCCACTTCAAGATCCCGCGTTACTTCAAGTTTGTTGAAGAGTTCCCGATGACTGTGACCGGCAAAATCCAGAAGTTCAAGATGCGCCAGATCTCGATTGAAGAGCTGGGGCTGGATAAGGAGTAATCTTCAGAGCAGGATGACGAAAACGCCGGCTTCATGGCCGGCGTTTTCGTATGTTTCACACATCGGTTTAAAATTCTTTATAAATACGGCAATGATTGCCGTGAATATTAAACGTTCCAAACCTTACAGAATATTACGGGACAGGCGGCTTCAGCCATTTATCTAGCCTCTTCTTGGCCTCACTCTGGCTGTGCGTCTTTCCCGCAGCTGCAGCGTGTTCTCCTCGCAAAAGTCCAACGAATAGTTTATTTCGTCGTTGCATACGCTCGGTATCCTGTAAATCTGTACCAATTCTTACTTTCACTGATACGACCTCTCCCGGAACAGTATCGACACTATAAAATCTCATCTCATGAAAGGGAAACACCGCCAATGGAACAAGATTCACCTGTACGAGTCTGAGCCTATCGCGGCTAGAATGCCGCTGCATTCCAGCGGCGCTGCCCCATAGCGCCGGCCTCGATAAGGGACACGATTACGCAATGGCTAATTTCAACACACACTTTCTAGGCGGTGCCGTTACATCCTGCGTGCTCACCTCTACCCTGCTACTCACCGGGCTCTTTACACCCAGCCAAGGCATGAGCCTCTGGGCCGCTGGCACTGTCGCAAGCCTGGCCCCCGATCTGGACTCAGACACAACCGGCATACTGAAAGGACTCTTCAGCGCCCTTGGCGTGATTGCATCCTTTGGCGTGCTGTTCAGTTTCCCAGATTGGCCATTACTGCATCTATGGGGCGCCATGCTCGCCGCCTTTCTGGGCGTGCGCTTTGGCCTGTTACAAATATTCGCCCACCTGACCGAGCATCGCGGCTCATTTCACTCGCTAATGGCCGCCGTAAGCGTCGGGCTGCTGTCGGTATTCCTGTGCTGGCGATTCACCACACAAAGCATCGATTTTTCATGGGCATTGGGCGGCATGGTCTTCGCCGGGTATCTGGTGCACCTCATTCTCGATGAGTGTTATGCCGTTAACCTTGCCGATATGGAGTTCAAGCGTTCCTTCGGAACCGCGCTAAAACCGGTGAGCATTGAAAACTGGTGGGCCAGTAGCATCTTTCTCGCCATCGCACTCTACTGCGCCATGCAGCTTCCCCTGCCGCATAAACTGCCTAATGAAGTGGTCAAAATCGCCAGCGCTAATCTAGTTTGAGCGCTGGTGCACGTTTAACCGGCTGTAACGCGCAAACCTCACTGAAGGTGTCTACTGTTAGCGGCTAACTCGGTACACTAGCGCCCTCTACATTTATGGTAAGCGGTGCTGGTTTATGAGTTTTTCCACCCTGGGGCTTCACGCGGAACTGCTGGCTGTTGTCGATACGCTTGGCTATCAGACACCAACGCCGATTCAGCAAGCGGCTATCCCTGAAGTGCTGGCCGGTCACGATGTGATGGCAGGGGCACAAACGGGTACGGGAAAAACGGCCGCATTCGCCCTGCCATTGATTCAACGCCACCTCGTGCGCGCAGCATCTGAAAAAGCCATTCGCGTGTTGGTGCTGACGCCCACGCGGGAGCTGGCGCAACAAGTGCACCAGAGTTTTGTGAAATACAGCCAGGGCTTGGGCCTTAACTCCGTAGTGGCCTACGGCGGCGCGAGCATTAACCCGCAGATCGACGCACTCAACGAAGGCTGTGATGTACTCGTGGCTACACCGGGGCGTTTGCTGGAGCTTGCCACCAAACAGTTAATTGACCTCAGCACGGTTGAGACACTGGTGCTGGATGAGGCCGATCGCATGTTGGATATGGGCTTTATTGTCGATATCGAGCGCATCCTGAAACGCCTACCCGAGGCGCACCAAACCTTGTTCTTCTCGGCAACCTTCAACGATGACGTGTTTGCCCTGAGCAAGAACATCTTAAAGCAGCCAAAACTGATTGAAGTGGCCGAACGCAATGCGACGGCGGCGAAAATTGAACAGCGCTTTTACGAAGTCGACAACAAGCGCAAAGCGGGTTTGGTGGCCTACCTGATAGGTTCCAAGAACTGGCATCAGGTACTTATCTTCACCCGCACCAAACAAGCGGTGGATGAGCTGGCGACAGAGCTTGAGAAAGATGGCATCAGTGCGGCGGCGGTACATGGCGATAAGTCTCAGGGTGCCCGCGATAGAGGCTTGGAAGAGTTTAAAACCGGCAAGGTGCGTGCGCTTGTCGCCACCGATGTGGCCGCGCGCGGGTTGGACATCGATCAGCTGCAATACGTAATCAATTACGAGCTGCCCTACAACGCCGAAGACTATATTCACCGCATTGGCCGAACAGGCCGCGCAGGTCAAGCGGGCCTGGCCGTCTCATTGGTCTCGCATAAAGAGAAATACCTACTCCAAGACGTCGAAAAACTCACGGGCGAACATTTTGTCCTGCAGTGGATGGAAGGCTTCGAGCCGAACCTTATGGCACAGGAAGAGTCGAATAACGCTAGGCGCAAACCGTCCAAGAAAAGCCAACGCGCCAAAGCGCTTGGGCAAGGCGGTAGCAATAAAGGCAAAGCAGGAAGACAACGTCGCCACTAGGGCTTTGTCGAAGTGTTTTGAGGCTGGGTAAGCGCTACGAATTACTATTCAGGTAATGTCTTCCAAGGGTAGTGTTCCTTGCCCTCTGGGCCGGATTTCCATTCCTTGTATTCTGACACCATACATCGGCCACAGGGCCTGAAGCCTGCTTGAATCGCGCTTTGCTCGTTCGCGAAGAATACGCGGTGCTGGGCATATCCTTTGGAGAGCGCACCATTGGCGGCTGGGCAGTCTAACCGACCGTATATTCCAGCTTTAGAATTGCCACCCAGCGTCCCCGGCGTTTCACTCGTGATCGTAGAGCCATCAGCATCTAATAGTTTATAGGTTTTCATAAATACTCCCTTAGCTATAACGTTACAGTGCAGGGCCTAAATCCACGTTTCACCCAAATCCAATACTCGATATAACAGCTGCAATTAATATGACAGCTAAGAGCGCCATGGCGTACATCGCTATGAATTGAAACGCGACTGCACTGATACCCAAGACAGCGGCACCACCGACAACCCTTTTAGGCTCTTGCTTGGCGAATCCTATGATGCTGAGAATGAATGCCAGACCACCCAAAACAGCCGTTGCTAGATCGGCTATCCGATCATTGTCCCAGCTTGAGGTTTGATACTCTCTGACAGGCTCCTCACCCTTCAACGCACTCATGGTCGCAATTCGAATAGACACTGCTTTCTCGGCTACAAACGTTTCGAGTGTAGGCTTTGGCGAGAATGGCCCCGCCCAGAAATGGACGAGTGACAATAGAAGCGCGATGCTGCCAAGGAGGATTCCGAAGACACCAAATACTGATCTTTTTCGTTCCATGATTACCTCTCGAAAAAAATAACGCCCAATTAAGGTGTGAAGAACGCTACCACACAACTCAATTGAGTACCGTAATCACCAAACTTGACTCAAACCAAAAATTCCAAGCGTGCTGAATCACTCTTAAATAGTTTGTTGAAAATTTTCACTTCGATATTGCAGCGAGAAAACCTACGACCAAAGCTAAAGTAGCCAGCCCTCCCAAATCGTTCTCCTTTTTTACGATTTCGCTACCCTGCTTAACAATATCCCCATTACAAAGTTCCCCCTCAATTGGAGGCTTACTCTCTCTTTGCAGTCCAACGGTTGGAGTCTCAACTTCTGTAATTTCTAAATCCGATATTTTAGTAAATGCGGGTAAAAGCTTAGACTTTACATCTTCCGTTATTTTCTTGACATCTTCCAGATCTGGTTTTGTAAATTGCTTGTTATGTGCAATTTTATTACGCAATTCATAGAGTTTTTTCCATCTTGTTTCAAGATAGTTGGATTCACAGTCAACCAGATCTGAAAAATGACGAACCCAATTTGATGTGGGAATATATGGTTCGATCTCCTCGGGTGAGATATCTCCAGTTTTCAATTTTTTAAGAATGTCGGGAGTAATTTCTTTTAGAGGGTGTTCTTTGAAGAGCAAATCATTGATCGTGATAAAGTCCATATCATAAAGAGGATTAGAACCATTGACACCATTTTTGTTCCCAGATACAGCCACGTTATCTGGGATGCTATCAACCCATTGAGGTCCCAACTTGATAAGTGCAAACTTTGAGTAAAGCTTACGCATAAGGTTCTCAATATAGTGAATATATGGATAAGCTTTTTCAGCATAGAATGCCGAAACACCGTCAAAAACAGGAGTTATAGTGCCTTGCTGATTAGAAACCGTTATGCGGATTTCTCTTAAAAGTTGTGCAAGATGCTCTACATCTTTTTCATTTTTGTTGGAAGTAATAACTAGATCGAAAAGTTCAGTATCATGATTTTCGAAACGATCTCCCTCGCTAGTTAAACCAAAACCAAACTCACTACCTTTGAACTTAATTGAGTCATTTGTTGCTGTAACAGCATCCAACAAATTTATGAGTTTTATAAAAGTATCAACTCCGGAAAACTGAAATTTTTTCTTGTCAAACAAGATAAGATAATTAACTTCCGTATTCATATGTCCTCTTAAAATTTATCGCTCGGTTTAGGGGCGGCTGGAGCGTAGCGTAAGCCGTCCCAGCCGCATTTTTCGCGGCGATCACAACCGCTTGATACTGATTGAGCCTTCTCCCCCAGCTTAGCGGCTCAACCGCTAAGCTGGATGGCGACCAAACACAACAAGGGAGAAGACTCATGAATTTCTACCTTAGCACCCATCGCCATTATTGTGGTATCGATCTTCACGCTCGCAGTCTCTACGTCTGCATACTCGATCACGCCGGTGACACCCTGTTGCACAAGGAGATTCCCGCCAGCCCCGATGCCCTTGAACAACTGATCGAACCCTACCGCGACGATTTGGTGATCGGCGTCGAGTGCATGCACTGCTGGTACTGGGTGGCCGACTTCTGCGAGGACAACAGGTATTAAGTTCATCCTCGGCCACGCCCTGTACATGCGCGCTATCCACGGCGGCAAGACCAAAAACGACCGTATCGATTCCTACAAGATTGCCACCCTGATGCGCGGCGGCAACTTTCCGTTGGCCTATGCCTATCCCAGAGCCATGCGCGCCACCCGTGACCTGCTGCGCCGCCGTACCCGCATCATGCGCCACGGTGCCGACCTGAAGGCTCGTGTCGCCAACACCACCAGCCAGTACAACCTGCCGCCCAACCGGGTCAACCTGAAGCATATCTATGCCCGCAACCAGTTACGCCACACCTTTGAGCAGTTGGAGGTTCAGCGTAATGTCGACCTGGATATGGCGATACTGGACTGCTATGCCCGGGAACTGTACCAGATAGAACGCTTCATCGAACGGCGGGCGAAACAGCACAATCCGGTGTATCTGAACCTGCTTAGAACCGTCCCCGGGATCGGCCGCATCCTGGCCCTGACCATCCTCTACGAGATCGGCGATATCCGCCGCTTCGACTCGGTACAGAAGTTCGCTTCTTATTCCCGACTGGTCAAATGCAAGGCCGAGTCCGCCGGCAAGAGCTACGGCACCCTGGGCAACAAGATCGGCAACGCGCATCTGAAGTGGGCGTTCTCCGAGGCCGCCGTACTCTATCTGAAAGGCAACCCCAAGGCACAGCGCTATCTCCAGCGCTTGCAGAAACGGATGAACAAGGCCAAGGCCCTGTCGGCACTGGCCCACAAGCTGGGCCGGGCGGTGTACTTCATGTTAAAGAACGAGAAGGTGTTCGATGAACAGCGCTTCCTGACGGGTTAGTCACGCAACGGGGTGAGCATGACGTCTAACTGGATCCTTCCGGAGTGTGCCCAATACCGGTGTCTGCTGACTGATCCCACGAGATCCGAACCGGCTTTGTACACCCATTCCTGAAGCCCGATGCTTTGATTAGCCACCCCGTTGGCGTGCATCGATGCCCTGAGCCAGTGCGCTTACACCGGCCTGAGCCTGAAACTAACTGGAGTCTATACAACCCGTCGTTTGAATAGTGCCAGTGCCCGGTTAACCGATGAATGTCTAGTGCCCCTGACCGACCCAACGGACTGAACCGGCCGGGCTGCGGCGAAAGCCGTATAAGAGAGCCTCTATATGTGTTTGCTGTAAGTGCATTAACAGCCGACTCAGACAGACGAAGTAGACGTCCTCGCTCAGGGTTTTGCATTGGCCGTCAATGCGGCCAATTAAAAACACTATTGCCTATTGACTACGAGAAGGCTCATATGTGTTAGGCTTATTTTTGTTCTAGCACACTAACTTCAAAGATAGAATTTTCATAACTTCCTACAATTGAATACTTAGCTTTACTTCCAACTTTTATTGGTTCAAAAAACACTAATTTTGCGACATTGTTATCAGAGAATCGTAGATTTATAGCATTATTTTGGTTATCTATCTTTTCTATTGTCACAGGAAGTTCAGTTCCATCGTAACCAAAACAATACCTTCCAATAGCACCATCAAAATCTGCCAGTGAGGACGGTTTAATTTGAAAATTCTTTTCGAAAGAAATAATATCAAATTCTCTAATTTCTAAAGAGTTTCTACTCTTAAGAGCAATTTCAAATTTCATCTGAGTCTCCATGAATTTTAACTTTAGCCTAGCGTTTGAATTCGACGGTATCTGAGTCGATGCCTGTTTTTGTGGTAGTAAAATGGGCTGCGTATCAAGTGTCCACTGCAACGATTTTTTAGGCGACAATACGCCAACCCCTGAGTAACTAAACAAGCGACAACCAATCAGGTAGATCATCTAAATCGACCACTGTTTGACCTGATGGAATTTCTTCAAGATTTGCCTTAAGCTTTCTGCCGGTTCCATCTGGAATGTCGAAAACCACATTGAAGTGCAGTACATCCTGAAACACACCTGCGGCTTTCTCAGCCGCTGCTTGGACATCAACGACAAGATGCTCATCATTGATTTTTAAGTCAGTGTAAATTGTAGCCGGGGCACCCTGCTTCGTGACACCGAAGGGCGTTTGATTAGTATGTGGTGCTACTTGGTCTAAGAAGTAACAGAGATGGTCCCGATTCCGAGTTGTAACTCCACCGCCAACAATCCCCTCTGCTACCAGCGAAGCTATACGGGCAATAGCTTTCTGTTGATCGAGAGAAAGACTTGCCAGTGCGTTGCCTGATCTGTCCTTTCCCCCTAATGCTCCGGTGTTTGAATCGATCAGCGCTGTACGGTGAACCAAACAATGCCGATGCTCGACTGTATTGGCATATAGAGCGCCAATTGCCACCCAAACCTGACGATCAGAAGTTAGAACGTGGAAATCACCGGCACTTTGTGCGGCGAGAGATTGCTTGGCAATGATTGACCACTCATTTCCATTTCTACGGTCTGCCGTAAGGGCGCCGGCATTGAGAATTAGCTCCAGCGCAAGGTCTAACACCTTCCAGGCAGCACCAAACATCAATGGAGCCAGATCGTTCTTTACGCTCTCTACGGCACCAGACGACAAGTTATCAGTAAACGAAACCTGAATAGCTGCGATAGTGGCATCTCCTCGCAAATCTATAGAACCGTTTTCACCACCTGAGACCACCGGCAACATCTTGTCGAGAACATAGGTTTCGAATGCGACGGCATCCTGAAATTCGCTAACGGTGGTGATCATTCTCGCTCCTTCAGTTGACTGGCCCCTCAACGCCCATGTTCAGGGACGTTTTAGGTGTTGTACGTAAATGGCCAGCGGGCCAAACGTCCCTTCCGGCACGTTTTTAGGCATAGACTTCAATTCTGTGCTCAGAATCAAACACCCTAAGAGTTGGAAGCTCAAGTTCTTCGTAGTGTTCTATAGGTGCACCGCGCACACATTTTTCTAAATAGTCCACCAGAAGGTACTGCGCGTGATACTCCTGCATGTGGGCCCCTTGAATGCTTCCGCCGATAAACAACTCGGCATCATCCTCAATCTTTTCCTGAAGTTTGGAAACGGACGCAATTCGAAGTGCCGTTTCAAGATCGTGCTGGTACAGCAATGAATTTACTTTACACAATATGCTCTCTCGAACTTGATCCGCCCCATCGCCCAAGACGGAGAGTTTGAAGCCTCCAGAATCTTCTGCAGAGGAAAACGCGAATGCCCCGAACTCGTCTGAGCGACACTCGAAAATATGAGGGCGTGACTTATGGTCAAAAAGAGCAAATGACATCTGCAGTTGTTGGTCTCGGGCATGATTCCAGAATTGCCGAATTCGCTGCTCAAGATCAAATTTCAAATCACCGAACCAGCGTGTAAGCCCAGACTGCATGTATGCCTCTATATGTAGGGTACATTGCAGCCCTAGTGAGAGATTTCCTGCTATTGCCGTAAGCATGTCAACTTCGTGTCCACCATAAGCAGCAGCATTTTTGACGATATGAATCTTCACAGCGAATGGTGTCTGATGAATAAGCTCCTGATCTGAGGGGAGGAAACTAGCGTTTTCTTCTGACGGCTTTTCCTTACGTTTTATTGTCGAAAGAAGTGAATCAGAAACTGATAGTGCCTTGCCGGTGTCGGTGGCGTAGGTGATGCACAAAGTCATGTCAAATTCCCCGAGATGCCTAACGCTTGCATTTGGGGCCGTAGTGAAGCGCAGCGGAACGAAGGTCCCAGCCCCGCAGGGGCGAACAACATGCACTTGTTATACGCTTACGATTTTGGACGCTCAAACTTCATTACCATAAATGACATTTCTGGCTTGCATGTTGGTTGACAAGCATAGCCCCATATTGTTTGCGGCCCTAGCTGGAAAAGATACACTTTTTGGACCACACCCTTTTGATTGGTAGCAATTATCTCAGTTGTTTCCGGCGCATCTTTTGGCATTTGATCAAATCCTTGCCCAAACCCCTTATAAACCTCGGCAGCCTCTTTTTTACTAAGATTCTTTGCGGTTATAGAGGTGAAATAGTATTCGTTATTAACCTTTTCAGGTTGACTACGAACCATTTGTGCTGGAATTATTACTGGCGCGAAACCACCAGGATAGTTCCAAAGAACACCTTCCGCTCCGGTTATAATTTGGCCGTAGAGTGTACATTTAACACTTGCTAAAGCGCTAACTACACTTGGAACTTCTATAACCATTCCCTCAGGTCCACCCTGACAGGAAATTTCAAATTCCGGCTCCTTTTCTTCTGCTATTGCGATCAATGGCAATGCCAGAATAAGACCTATTACTACCTTCTTAAGCATGATCCTTCCTTTGCGTATAACAGTCCAATTATGAGGTCTTCGACCTCATAATAGTTTTTATAAGGTTTACCTTCTAACTCCGCTCCCGAACGAGGGTGTTTTTACAAGCATTTGATATCACTTCAAAAATTAGCCAACCCTTCCGCGTGCACAGACGAAAAAGGTATACCTTTTCATATACTACGTGCAGAAAAGGTAACCGCAGCCAAGACGAGCCAGCACATCCCGTTAAGGATTTTCCGTAAAGAATCGAGATGGCCACCGACGGGTGGGGTGAAGTGTACGCATCCATAAAATCAGTCCCTTTCGGATCGTCTGCGAGTCATCGCATGCGTCTACTGCCTGTCTGACGCGTTCTCCAAATATAGCGACTGTCTGAATAAAGGCACAAGTTTTATCTGCGTTTGCGCCCTTCCCTTTCTGCCGTGGGCAGTCACGCCATGCGCATAAGTGTTTTCACCTATTTTTTGCAGTATTCTACTGTCATAACACTGCAACACCGGAGTGCACTCCGGGTATACCCGAGGGGGTGTCATGACTGTGCCGATTCCTGCCGAGTTGGAAAAGTGCCGCGCCGAGGCGGACCGTTATCGGCTGCTTGCCGAGCAGTCTACCGATATGATCTCGCGCCAAACACCATCACCGGACTGGACCTATATCGATGTAAGCCCAGCGGTGGAGCGCTTGCTGGGTTATAAACCCGAAGAGCTGATCGGCACACCCGGGCGCGCCCTCTTTCACCCGGACGATGCCGATAACTTGCAACAGCGGGCCGAGTCGGTGCGGTATGTGAAGGGGATGTACACCAACGTGTACCGCTATAGGCACAAGCAGGGGCATTACGTTTGGCTGGAAACCACCAGCCGCACCATTCGCGACAAGAAGGGGCAGCCGCAGGAGATTATCTGCGTCACCCGCGATGTCACCGAGCGTGAGCAGGCGCAGCAGTCGATTCGCCGTCTGGCCCGCGTGGTGGAAGCCTCCAGCGATATGATTCTGTTCTGCAGCCCCGATGCGTTGCAGCTTACCTATCTGAACGAGTCCGCCTGCCTCACGCTGGGGGCTGATCGTGACAACCCCGGCGCGCTCAGCCTGCCCGAGCTGTTCGATGCCGCCACAGCGCAGAACGAGCTTAAAACCGCCCTGCTTCAGGCCGCCACCGCCGGCAGTTGGGAAGGCACGCTGTCGATGCAGCTGCCGGTGCAGCAGCGCCATGCCGAGGTGCGCGAGATCATCGCCCACCGCAACCGTCGCGAGAACATGAAGGTGGAGTACTACTCGATTATCGCCCGCGATATCACCATCAAGCGTAAGGCCGAGGAAGAGGCCAAGCGCCACCAGCTAGAGATGGCCCATATGTCGCGCCTGCTCAGCGTTGGCGAGATGGCCACGGGGCTGGCCCATGAGTTGAATCAGCCGCTGGCGGCGATTTTGAACTACAGCAATGGCGCACAGCGCCGCCTTGATGAAGGCGCGGATGACCCTGTCGGTACGGCAAAGCGTGCCATCGAGCTGATCTCCCGTCAGGCGCGGCGTGCCGCCGAGATTATCAAGCGGATGCGCAGTTTTGTACGCAAAACCGAGTATCAGCGCCTGCGCTTTCCCATTAACGATGCCTGCGTGGATGTCAGCAAGTTTCTGCATCAGGAGGCGCAGGATCACAGCATCCGCTTCGAAATGGATCTGGACCCATCAAACCCTACGCTGCTGGCAGACAAGATTCAGATTGAGCAGGTGCTGCTTAACCTGATGCGCAACGCCATTGAAGCGTACAGTGATTGTGACAAGACCCCGCGACCCGTTATGCTCTCTACCCGCAGCACCGGAGATGAGCTGCATATCAGGATCACCGACAAGGCAAAGGGTATCTCGGCCGAGGCGCTTAACCAGCTGTTCGAGCCGTTCTACACCTCCAAGTCGACCGGTCTTGGCATGGGACTGCCGATCTCGCGCACCATTATCGAAACCCACGGCGGCCAGCTGTGGGCCGAGAGCGACGGCCACTCCGGAACCTGCTTTCACCTTAAACTGCCGTTGAAGGATTCATGATGCGACACCCTGCGCCCGGTACTGTCTATATCGTTGATGACGACGAGGATTTCCGTGACTCCATGCAGTGGCTGCTGGAATCGGCAAGCCTGAAGGTGTCCGGTTATGCCAGCGCCCAGGCGTTTCTCGATGCCTACGACGGCGAGCTTGGCTGTCTGCTGCTGGATGTGCGCATGCCCGAAATAAACGGCCTGGCCCTGCAACAGATTTTGCAGATGCGCGGCATCGAGATGCCCACCATCGTAATGACCGGCCACGGCGATATTCCGATGGCGGTCAGCGCCATGAAAAACGGCGCACTGGATTTCATCGAGAAGCCGTTTGACGACGAGGTGATGCTGCAGTTGGTGAATCAGGCGCTGGCACAGGCCGCCAAGCAGCACCAGTTGCGGGCGCAGAACAGCCAGATTCACGACAGCTACGCGCAGCTGAGCCGTCGTGAGAAAGAGGTGATGGCGCTGGTGGTTGAGGGGCAGTCTAACCGCGAGATCGCCGAAACACTGGGCATCAGCCCGAAAACCGTTGAGGTGCACCGCTCACGGGTGATGAGCAAGATGCAGGCGGGAAGCCTTGCAGAGCTGGTACAACAGTCGGCGCGCCTGAACCCACAGGCCTGATCGCCGCGCCGCGCCAGCCTTCAGTCGATTAGTTCTCGAATAAAGGGCACCATCAGATCAAGCACCGCATCGGGTCTTTCAAGATGCGGTATGTGCCCGCACTCCTCTATAAACGCCGCCTGCGCGTGCTCACCTATCCCCTGACAGATATCCTCCACCTGTTGCGGCAGGCCGTACTGGTCATCCCTGCCCTGCATGATCAGCGCCGGACAGCGAATTTGCGACAGCCAGGGGCTGAGGTCGATGTTCTGATGGAAACTCTCGCGCAACCAGGTTTCGGTCCATGCCCTGAACAGCAGTTCGGTGCGATCGCCGTGATAACGCTCCAGCCGTTGATGCAGATCTGTGTTCCGATAGGTATCGACCGCCTGGCGCACGCCAGCCAGCGTGAGTTCATCGGCATTGATGTGGGCGGCCTCGGTGATCAGCCCCCGCACCCTGTCGCCAAGGCAGGCGGCACCGAGTAGCGCGATGCTGCCACCGTCGCTATGGCCGATCAGGATCATCTGATCGATAGCGGCGGCTTCAGTCACCTTTGCCAGATAGTACTCCCCCTCTACCAGCAGGTAGTCATTGCTGCGCGGCAGTTCAATTGGCGTCGAGCCGCCATAGCCCTGACGCTCGTAGATCAGCAGATCGCAGCCGCAGCGTTCGGCCAGTTGTTCGGGAAACTGCTTCCACATGCGGATATGGCCCAGCGCCTCGTGCAGAAACACCAGCGTGGGCCTGCCGCCACCCTCGGGATGGCGGCCGTGCAGGGCGTGGATCTCGACACCATCGGATATCGACAGCATCAGATCTTCATACTGAATGCTCATTCGCCCCGCTCCGGTATCGAGTAGGTCATGGTGGCGTGGGCGACCGGCTCTTCATCCCCGTCTGAGGTGATATACACCTCACCCACACCCAGACGCCTGCCCACCTTCAGCATTTTGGCGTAGGCGAGAATATCGGCACCGGAACGGGGCCGGCGCAGGAAGTTGATGTTGAGGCTGGTGGTTACCGCCAGCGGCACTGGCCCTATTCGGCTGAGCAGCGCGGCGTACACCGCCACATCGGCCAGCCCCATCATCGCGGGGCCCGATACCGTGCCGCCCGGGCGCAGATGCTGATCATCCACCGGCAGGCGCATACGCGCCCAACCGTCGCCCAGTTCGACCAACTCGCCGTACTGGGCACCCTGCGGAAAGTGGTCGTTGAGAAAGGCGACCAGATCGTCGAAATTCATCATCGCGGCGTACCCCCGTTACAGCTTTTGCTCAAGCTCCGGTACGGCGTCAAAGAGGTCGGCCACCAGGCCATAATCGGCAACCTGAAAGATCGGTGCCTCTTCATCCTTGTTAATCGCCACGATCACCTTGGAGTCTTTCATACCGGCCAGATGCTGTATGGCACCGGAGATGCCCACGGCGATATACAGCTCGGGCGCGACGATCTTGCCGGTCTGCCCCACCTGCATGTCGTTGGGCACAAAGCCTGAATCCACCGCTGCACGCGAGGCACCGACAGCCGCGCCGAGTTTGTCGGCGAGTTTTTCGAGTATCGCGAAGTTCTCGCCACTGCCAAGCCCACGTCCACCGGAGACAACCACACGGGCGGCAGTCAGCTCAGGACGGTCCGACTGGGCCAGCTCTTCGCCGACAAAGCGTGACAGCCCCGCTGCACTTGCCGCGCTCAGCATCTGCACCTCGGCATTGCCACCGCTGGCCGATACCGGATCAAAGCCGGTGCCACGCACGGTAATCACCTGAATCGGGTCCAGCGCCTGCACGGTGGCGATGGCGTTACCGGCGTAGATCGGGCGGCGGTAGGTGTTCTCGTTCTCGACGGCTGTAATGTCAGAGATCTGGGCCACATCCAGAAGCGCCGCTATCCGCGGCATCAGGTTTTTGCCGTTGGTGGTGGCCGGTGCCAGTATGTGGCTGTAATCCCGCCCGCATTCGGCTACCAGCAGCGCGACGTCCTCGGCCAGCTGATGCTCGTAGATAGGCGCATCAACGCACAGTACGCGGCCGACGCCCTCGGCCTTTGCGGCCTCTTGTGCAACTGCCTCGCAGCCGCTGCCGGCAACCAGCAGGTGAATATCGCCCCCAATCTGCGCGGCCGAAGCCAGGGTGTTAAGTGTTGCGCCCTTCAGGGAGCTGTTGTCGTGTTCCGCAATTACCAGAATAGCCATCACTGCCCCCTTAAATTACCTTGGCTTCGTTTTTGAGTTTCTCGACCAGCTCATCCACGCTGGCCACTTTGATACCGGCCTGTCGCGTCGCCGGGGCCTCTACCTTCAACAGTCGCGTATGCTCGCGCAACTCAACGCCAAGATCAGCCGGGGTTTTCACCTCCAGCGGTTTCTTTTTGGCTTTCATAATGTCGGGGAGTTTTGCATAGCGCGGCTCGTTGAGGCGCAGATCAGTGGTGATTACAGCGGGCAGTTTCAGCGCCAACGTCTGCAGGCCGCCGTCCACTTCGCGGGTGACGTTGAGCGATCCGTCGATCACGCTAACCTTCGATGCAAAGGTGCCCTGGGGCATGCCGGTTAGTGCGGCCAGCATCTGGCCGGTCTGGTTGTTATCTGAGTCGATTGACTGCTTGCCGAGAATCACAATTCCCGGCTGCTCCTGCTCGACCACCTTGGCCAGCAGTTTGGCCACCGAGAGCGACTCGGGGCTAGTGTCGGTTTCGATATGAATACCGCGGTCGGCACCGAGTGCCAGCGCGGTGCGAATCTGCTCCTGACACGCCTTAGGGCCTATCGACACCACAACCACTTCGGTTGCGGCACCTGCCTCTTTAAGGCGCACCGCCTCCTCTACTGCAATTTCACAAAACGGGTTCAACGCCATTTTGACATTGGCCAGATCCACATCGGTGTTATCGGCTTTCACACGTACCTTGACGTTGTAGTCGATCACCCGCTTAACGGCTACGAGTACCTTCATCTCTGCAAACCTTATGTCATTGTTGTTGGGTGTGCAGCAGCCCTATTGGCGACCGCTCAGAAATAAGTGATTTCCCTTATCCTACCAGCTTCAACGATATAAGCAATTACCCTTATTATGCATCGATGACCAACGCCAGGTCTTTGAGCACCACCTGGGTAATAGGTATTCATACGTATTTATCAGGGCTACTGATAACGCTGCGCCAGAAACCGGACCTTAGGCCAGCGCGCAAACATCACGATATTGCCCAGCAGTATCAGACCAAGGCCGAGAAACCCGCCCGGCGTCCAGACATAGCCCTCAAATACAGTGGAGATGGACAGCGCCACCAGGGGGAACAGCACGGTGGCATAGGCCGCGGGGCCTGTACCGATGCGCCCGATCAACGCAAAGTAGGCACCGAAGCCCACCAGCGAGCCGATCACGGACAGGTAGAACAGGCTGATCAGATAGGATGGCGTCATTTCGATGGTAAACTCCGCACCGCTTAGCGTGGCCAAAGCGGCCATAAACAGCGCGCCATACCCCATCGCCCAGGCGTTGGTGGTCATTACGTCGCGCCCCCGCTTCTGGTGCCGTGCGCTTATCATATTGCCCAACGAGAATCCGTAGGTGCCCAGCAGGCACAGGCCGGCACCGAGCAGCGTATCGCTGTTGCCCACATCCTTAACCAGATCGTTCCAGAACAGGCTCACCATGCCCGCAACGCCCAGCAGGGCCGCACACAGGAGTTTGGCGGTAACGGGCTGGCGCAAAAACACCACGGCATTCAGCGCGTTGAATATCACGGCAATGGAGAAGATCACCGATTCCAGCCCGCTGCTGATGTAGCTCACGGCGGTATAAAAGCAATAGAAGTTAAGGCCGAACACGCACATGCCCTGCAGCATGCAAAACAGGTGGTCACGCCTATCCAGCGGCCTTAATCGCTTGCAGAGTATCAGCAACGGAAACAGCAGGATTGCTGCAACGGCAAAGCGGTAAAACACCGACACCACCGGCGCAACTATCCCCTCCTGAAGCGAGATCGCGATCCAGGTTGTCCCCCAGATCAGTACAGTCAGCATATACAGCACGGCATTCATAGAAGTGCTCTCGTAGGTTGGGTTTACCACAAGTGTCACCAACTGCGCAGATTTGAGCTTTCACAAAGGCGCGCGGACTTGCACAATCTTGCGGTTTTCTCGCCAGATATTTCGCCAAACCTGTTGGCACGGTCAGGTCCTGCTCGCTAGTATCAGGCTTTCGTAAAAATGGATAGATCGGAGAGCTCTGGGTGGAGCCGACATATCGGGTATTCGAAACGCTCGCAAAATCGAACGCTCAGTTGAGGAATAGCGCAAGCTTGCCCTCCGGCATGGCCTTGGCTCACTGGCACAATGATCGTGACCGTATCCATCAGGAAGAGAACCCGCACCACACCCTCAGCCTTTACATCGAAGATGGCTATGAGAGCTACCGTCGCCAGGGCAACGCCTGGCATAACGGCGGCGGGCCCGACCGCATGTGCCTGATGCCGGAACAGAGCTGCAACACCTGGGATATTCGCGGCCCGCTTACTTTCGTGCATTTCTACTTCAACGACCGACACATACGCGAACTGGCGGAAAACACCTGGGACAGATCCCCCGCCGAGATACGCCTCGATGAGAAGATCTTCACAGATGACGCCAAGGTAACGGCTATCTACCGTCAGTTTCTGCTCAACTGCGACTGGCAGGCACCCGAGGAGCAGTTACAGTTAACCAGTGCAGTCAACCTGCTGCTGGCGCACCTGATAAAAGGCTATACCCAGCTGGACTGGACCGCGCCGCGCATCCGTGGCGGGCTTGCACCCTATCAGCTTAAGCGGGTAATCGAGTATATCGAGTCAAGTCTCGACAGGCCGATACCCCTTAGCGAACTGGCGGCTATCGCCGATCTGAGTGAATACCATTTCGCGCGTATGTTTCGTCAGAGCCTTGGTATACCACCGCACCAGTACCTGACCAACAGACGGCTGGAACGGGCCCGTGACCTGCTGATAACGACAAAGCTGCCACTGACCGACATCGCACTGCGCTGCGGTTTCAGCTCGTCGAGCCATTTCAGCAACTGCTTTCGCAAAAATATGGGTTACCCGCCGTCCGATGTTCGTAGACGCGCGGTGTAACTCCGAACAAACCCTCTTTTGCGAGGCCGTTCTCAGACGGTATTACGCAATAAACAGGGTTTGTGAAATTAATGTACTTTTCACATCTCTTTAGCGGCCTTGCCGATCTATATCCTTTATTATTGAGACGCGAAACGGTGTGAAAGCCTGCAAAAACTGACCGAAAAAGGGACAAGGAAAGATGTTAAGGAAACTACTGCTGGTATTGCTCGGCGCGGTGATCGCGATACCTCTGATCGCAAGCCTGGCAGGTATCAAGCTTTTGCAGTTCAAGACGATGGGCGATGCATTTGCCGAAATGACCATGCCGCCCGAGCAGGTCAACGCCGCGGAAGTATTCGAATACACACGCCAGCCCGAAATTGCTGCGGTCGGTACTGTTATGGCCGTACAAGGCACCACGGTTCGCACTGAAGCCGAAGGGATTGTACGCGAGATACTATTCACCCCCGGCACCTACATAGAAGCGGGCCAGCCGCTTGTGCAGCTTGATATCGAACTGGAGCAGGCGCAGCTTCGTGAGGCAGAAGCCACGGCTGAGTTGTCACGCATCTCATTAAAGCGTGCTCAAGAGCTGCGCAAGAGCAAGTATATCGCGCAGTCCGAATTCGACTCTATCCGCACCAACGTGAAACAAGCCGATGCGCAGGTGGATTATGTGCGCGCCGTGATCGCAAAAAAGACCATTCGCGCGCCCTTCTCAGGTACGCTCGGTATTCGTCAGATCAGCGTTGGACAGTTTCTCAATAAAGGCGACGAGATCGTGTCGCTTCAGGCGCTGGACCCAATCTATGTCGATTTCTCCCTGCCTCAGCAGCGCCAGTCCAACCTGCAGATGGGGCTGACGGTTCAGGTTATCTCCGACGCCTACCCGAATCGTACATTTGAAGGCCGCATCTCGGCATTCAACCCCGATATTGATCCGGTAACCCGCAACATCCGTGTGCAGGCGACGCTGCCCAACCCCGAGAGCCTTCTGCGCCCGGGTATGTATGTGTCGTTAAGCCTGCTCGAAGCCGCCACCGAAAAGGTGTTGATGTTGCCGACCACGGCTATTCAGTATGGCCCGTACGGATCAACGGTATTTATCATCGAAGCCAGCAAGGACAACCCCGACACACTGGTATTGCGCCAGCAGAGTGTCCAGCTGGGCACACACAAAGGCGATTTTGTCGAGGTTACAGAAGGACTTAAAGCGGGTGATCGTGTGGTATCCACCGGCGTATTCAAACTGCGCCCGGGTATGGCGGTAGTGGTCGATAACAGTCTGGCACCGGAGTTCAAGTTCGAACCCAAGCCCGGCAATAGCTGAAGCTGCGTCACTTAACCCGAACCTGTGCCGGAAGATCGATCATGAAAGCTTTTACCGATATTTTTGTCCGCCGACCTGTCCTTGCCATCGTGGTCAGTGTCGTCATCATCATAGCGGGCGTGCAATCCTGGTGGTCGCTTAGCGTGCGTCAATACCCGCAGAGCGAAAACGCCTCCATTACCATAACCACCCCCTACATTGGCGCCAGCGCCGAGGTGGTCAAAGGCTTTGTCACCACCGAAATAGAGCGCGCCATCGGCGCGGTTCAGGGCGTGGATTACGTCGAGTCAAAGAGCCTGCTGGGTCTCTCGATGGTGACCGCGCGCCTTGAACTCAACTACGAGCCAACCAAGGCGCTAACCGATATCACCGCGCAAGTGAACCAGGTGCGCAACTCGCTGCCGGCCGAAGCCGAAGTGCCCTCCATCAGCATTCAGTCTGCCGATTCCGAGTTTGCCGCCGCCTATTTGAGCTTCTCCTCGGATACGCTGTCGCAGGCTGAGATCACCGATTATCTGGTGCGTGTGGTTCAACCCCGATTGTCGGCGCTTGAGGGTGTACAGCGTGCCGATATTTTCGGCGCGCGCACCTTCGCCATGCGCGTCTGGCTGGACCCGGGCCGCATGGCCTCGCTAAACATCAGCCCGGTTGAGGTGCGAACGGCGCTGGCGTCGAACAACTATCTGGCCGCCGTGGGTAATACCAAGGGCAATATGGTGCAGGTAAACCTCACCGCCAACACCGACCTGCACACCCGCGAGCAGTTCGAGCAACTGGTAGTTCGCAACGAGAATGACACCATCATCCGTCTGCGCGATGTGGCCGATGTGGAGCTTGGTGCCGAAGACTACGAAACCAACGTCAGCTTCAATGGCCAGAACGCGGTGTTCATGGGGATATTCCCCCTACCGGATAGCAACACCATTGATGTTATCGGACTCGTCCGCAAGGATCTCGAAGGGATCAAAGCCGGCCTGCCCAGCGGTATGGAAGCCGATATCGGCTATGACGCGTCGGCCTATATCAACGATGCAATTCATGAAGTGGTCGGTACGCTGACCGAGACTCTGGCCATCGTCGTGCTGGTGATCTTTATCTTCCTGGGTTCCATGCGCTCGGTTCTGGTGCCGATTGTGGCGATTCCTGTGTCGCTGATTGGTGCAATCTTCCTGATGCAGGTGTTCGGCTTCACCCTTAACCTGCTAACGCTGCTGGCCATCGTGCTTTCGGTGGGTCTTGTGGTGGACGACGCCATCGTCATGGTCGAAAACGTGGAGCGACACCTGCGCGAAGGACGCTCGCCCATGGACGCCGCGATTA
Source organism: Marinobacterium lacunae (assembly GCF_000705555.1). Taxonomy (GTDB): domain Bacteria; phylum Pseudomonadota; class Gammaproteobacteria; order Pseudomonadales; family Balneatricaceae; genus Marinobacterium_D; species Marinobacterium_D lacunae. The sequence goes on along the minus strand of NZ_JMQN01000038.1, from coordinate 22,509 downwards.
TCGGTGCCCGAGAGCTGATCGGACCGGTCATCGCCATGACCATTACCCTTGCCGCCGTGTACACCCCCATCGGCCTACAGGGCGGTCTTACCGGTGCGCTGTTCCGTGAATTCGCGCTGACACTGGCGGGCGCCGTCACCATTTCCGGGATTGTGGCGCTGACGCTATCGCCGATGATGGCCGGACACCTGCTCAAAAGTGCAGAAAGCGAAGAGCACGGCTTTACCGGCAAGGTAAACCATTTCTTCGACCGCCTGCGCGACGGCTATGGCGCACTGCTTGCCCGCATTCTGAACGTGCGCCCTGTGGTGTACGTGGTGTGGATTGCGCTCAGCATCATGGTGGTGCCGATGTACATCTTTTCGCCCAAAGAGCTGGCCCCCCTTGAGGACCAGAGTGTCATGTTCGGCATTATCAATAACGCTGCCAACGCCTCGGCTGACCAGAAGGTGCATTTCGGCAAAGCTGCCGAGCAGATGTTCTACAACGCCCCCGACCGCGAACTGACCTTCCAGATTCTGCTCGCGCCGTCTGACTCGTTCGCGGCGGCACTGGGCATCGGCGGTTTCAGCGGCATGGTTACCAAACCCTGGGATGAGCGCGACAAGTCGGTCAACCAGCTGATCCGTGAGATGCAGGGTCAGCTCTCGACTATTCCGGGCTTGCAGATTTTCGTAACCCAGCCGCCTGCCCTACCCGGCGGCAGCAACTTCCCTGTCGAGTTCGTCATCACATCCACTGACGATCCCAAACAGATGCTGGAATACGCCCAGCAGTTGCAGATGAAAGCGATGGAGAGCGGTCTGTTCTACTTCCCGCCCGAAATCGACCTGAAGTACGACCAACCGCAGTCGGAGATTGTGATCGATCACCAGAAGGTTGCAGCGCTTGGCCTGACCAACGCTCAGGTGGGCGCAGATCTCGGTGCAGCACTCGGAGCCAACTACGTTAACCGCTTTAATGTGGATGGCCGCGCCTACAAGGTGATCCCGCAGATCGCCCGTATCGACAGGCTCAATCCCGAGCAGCTAAGCCAGATCTATGTCACCGGTCCCAGCGGCCAGCTGATTCCGCTAAGCTCGATTGCGACGCTTAACGACACCACTGTGCCGCGCTCGCTTAACCGGTTTCAGCAGCTTAACGCGGTCAAGCTGTCAGGCATGACGGCCCAGATCGACGAGGGCCTGAAGGTGCTTGAGCGCTCGGCCGAAGAGATTCTGCCAACCAACTACACCATCAACTATACCGGCGAGTCCCGCCAGCTGCGCACCGAGGGCAACAAGTTCCTGCCCTCGCTTGGGCTGGCGATACTGATGATCTTTCTGGTGCTGGCGGTACAGTTCAACTCGTTCCGCGATCCGTTCGTGATTCTGCTGGGTTCAGTGCCACTGGCGATGTTCGGTGCACTGACGTTCACCGTGCTGAAGATGCCCAACCCGGATATCCCGTTCTGGACCGACGGCTGGACCACCACCATGAATATCTATGCTCAGGTGGGTCTGGTGACGCTGGTCGGGTTGATCTCCAAGAACGGTATCCTGATCGTGGAGTTTGCCAACAAACTTCAGGAGCAGGGTCAGGCCAAGATCGATGCGATCCGCACAGCCGCCATGACACGTTTGCGTCCGGTGCTAATGACCTCCATTGCCACCATAGCCGGTCACTTCCCGCTGACGCTGGTAGACGGTCCTGGAGCTGCGGCACGTAACTCGATTGGTTTGGTACTGGTAGGCGGTATGACGATCGGAACGATCTTTACGCTGTTCGTGGTGCCCTCGCTCTATATGCTGATTGCGCGTCAGCATGAACAGGAGCCGGAACTGAACGCCGAGTTGGCGCTGGAGCGCGCCGAGTAGACGGGTATCGCTTAAACACATCCATGTTGGCCCCGCCTGCGTATCCTTCGCAGGCGGGGCTGGCACTTCCCTGTACCTCACCCCTTGCCGTTGGACTTATTTATTTTTATTACAGCAGCCAGGGTTAGCCACTGATTTTTTACGCGCGTTGCACCAGACCGTGACTGTCCATGATCCCTTCGATCTCGGACAGGCTGGCCGGGTCATCAATGGTGGAAGGCACGGTGTAGCTCTGACCATCTGCTATCTGTCGCAACAGTTTGCGCAGAATCTTGCCTGAGCGGGTCTTTGGCAGACGCTGAACCACAATTGCACGCTGGAAGCAGGCGATCGGCCCGATCTCTTTGCGTACCATCGCAACCAGTTCGCCCTGGAGCTGGTCTTCTTCAACCTCTACACCGTCTTTAAGCAGTACAAGGCCGATCGGCGCTTGTCCCTTGAGTGGATCGTTGACACCGATCACCGCACACTCGGCCACAGCCGGATGCGCCGCTACGATCTCTTCCATCTCACCGGTGGAGAGACGGTGTCCGGCCACGTTGATCACATCATCGGTACGCCCCATGATGAAGACATATCCCTCTTCATCCTTGTAACCGCCGTCACCGGAGGTGTAGTAGCCGGGGAAGTCAGACAGGTAACCGGTACGGAAGCGCTCGAAGTCGCCCCAGATGGTGGGCAGACAGCTCGGCGGCAGCGGCAGCTTGAGTGCGATAGAGCCCTGTTCACCTGCTGGCAGCTCCTGCCCGTCCGGGCCGAGAATCTGAACATTGAAGCCCGGCACCGGCAGTGTGGATGAACCCGCCTTCGGTGTTTTCGGCTCGATACCCATCAGGTTGCCGCAGATAGCCCAACCGGTTTCGGTCTGCCACCAGTGGTCCACTACCGGCTTACCGGTTTTACTGACGGTCCAGTCGTAGGTCGGCGGATCAAGACGCTCACCGGCCATGAAAATGGTCTTGAGTGACGACAGGTCGTAGTTCTCGAGCAGGGAGGCTTCCGGATCCTCTTTTTTGATTGCACGGAAAGCGGTCGGCGCAGCAAACAACGCCTTGGCCTTATACTCTTCAACCACACGCCAGAAGGCACCGGCATCCGGTGTGCGCACCGGTTTACCTTCGTAGACGACAGTGGTGCAACCGGCCAGCAACGGTCCGTACACAATGTAGGAGTGTCCGACCACCCAGCCGACATCCGACGCCGCCCAGAACACGTCGCCCGGCGCCATGTTGTAGATCGCCTTCATGGAATACTTGAGCGCAACGGCGTGGCCGCCGTTATCGCGCACAACCCCTTTCGGCTTTCCGGTGGTGCCCGATGTGTAGAGGATATACAACGGATCGGTGCCCTTAACCGGTACGCAGTCGGCAGGCTCGGCCGATGCCATCGCCTCTTCCCAGTCGATATCACGCCCCGCCGTCAGCGCCGCTTTCGCTTCTGGACGCTGAAGGACAATGCAGGCCTTCGGCTTATGGGCGGATTGCTCAATCGCCTGATCCAGCATCGGCTTGTACTCGATAACCTTCGAGACCTCGATACCGCAGGACGCACTGACCACGACCTTCGGCTCGGCATCGTCAATACGAACCGCCAGTTCATGGGGCGCAAAGCCACCGAATACCACTGAATGGATAGCACCGAGTCGCGCCACACCCAGCATAGCGATGAGCGCTTCAGGCACCATCGGCATGTAGATCACCACGCGATCGCCTTTGGTCACGCCCTGCGCTTTCAGAACGCCGGCGAATTTAGCCACTTCGTCACGCAGTTCACGGTAGGTCAGCTTGCGCTTGGTTCCGGTCACAGGAGAGTCGTAGATCAGTGCATCCTGATCGCCGCGGCCGCTCTCGACATGATGATCCAGCGCCATATAGGCGGTGTTCATTTCGCCATCAGCAAACCAGCGGTAGATGCCGTTTTCATCGGTAGAGAGAATGGTCTTCGGTGGCGTATACCAGGGTAGATCTGTGGCCTTCTCAGCCCAGAAGCCTTCAGGATTCTGGATGGAGTTGCTGTATTCGGCTTGGTAGGACATGGCACAGGTCCTTTTATTCTTGGGTTTTTGGTCGCTTGGGGTATGGAGGAATATTCTTTTATTGTTGACACTTCCTCGTTATCGACAGCCACTCTAGCTCAATATGTCGACAAATGAGATACGACAAAAGGCGTACCCAACAGGGGTTCAAGCCCTAAATATTGACACAAAACAGCTATGGCGCCGTTGTCCTCCTGTACCGCAAGTGATTGAACAACAGCCACACCGCGGCAACACACATTGTCGACACTTGTGCCAGCGATCCTGCATGTCGCGCCTGCCATACAAAATTCCGCTTGGATCGCAAAACGTTACACTATAACATAACGATAAATATGCCCGTTTCACCCATTCCGAAAAGGAGACTCGAATGGCCCGCCTCTTAAACACCTCCACTGCCCTTATCCTCGCGGCTCTTTCGGGCAGCGCTAGCGCCCAAGACAGCCTTGCCCCACATGTTCATGGTGCAGCAGAACTTCAGGTGGTGCTTGACGGTCAACTACTGAGCTTTAGCCTGCAATCGCCCGCTTACAATCTGGTCGGATTCGAGCATGCGCCCAAGACCGAAGAGGAAAAAGCCCTGCTGGCCGAACTCGACACAACAATGCGCTCACCGTCGAACTGGATTAAGCTGCCGGACGCGGCAGGCTGCGCACTTGATCATGCCGAAGTCGGGCAGCATGAGGAGATGACACTGAACGATCACGATGACGATCATTCGCATGACCATGAACATGAACATGAACATGAACATGAGAATGGCGGTAATGCCCAGCACATGGACGAGCACATGGATCTGAGTTTCGACTACCGCTTCACCTGCAGATCACCGCAGGCGATCAAATCGGCGACGGTTACGCTCTTTGAGCGCTATCCCGCCCTTGAGTCGATCGAGGCCCAGATCATCAACGAAACACAGTCGATACAGACACTGAGCGCCGACAACCCACAGATACGGTTCAAATGAGATCAGCCGACACACTTTCAATCCAAAAACTCAGTTTTAGCTGGGCCAAAAATGCGCCTGCGCTTCTCACGATCGACGATCTTAAACTGGGGTCCGGCAGCAGCCTGTTTCTGCGCGGCCCCTCAGGGTGCGGCAAAAGCACACTGCTGAATTTGGCAGCGGGTGTGCTTGAGGGGTACAAGGGCTCAATCGAGATCTGCGGTCAACGCCTTGAGTCGCTCTCTGCACGTCAGCGTGACCGTCTGCGGGCCGATCACATAGGCCTGATCTTCCAGCAGTTCAACCTGCTGCCCTGGCTGACACCTCTTGAGAACGTCGCCCTCGCCTGCCGGTTTTCGGACCGGCGACGAACGCGCGCCGTCGAGCGTTCCGGTTCAGTCATAGAGGACGCCCGCAGGCTCATGAGCGAACTGGGGCTTGATGAGGTGTTAAGTCATAATCGCCCCACCTCGGCCCTCTCGATTGGACAACAGCAACGGGTGGCCGCTGCCCGCGCACTGATCGGTGGCCCTGAACTGATCATGGCCGACGAACCCACATCCGCGCTCGATACGGAACACCGCGACCGCTTTATTGACCTGCTGCTCGCAGAAGCCCGGGAATGCGGCACCAGCCTGCTTTTCGTCAGCCACGACCTCAGTCTGGCGCAACACTTCGAACACACGTTGCATCTGGAAGGAGCCCGCATCGCGTCATGATGATCGATCTGCTTTGGAAGAGCCTCAAAAACCGTCGCGGCACGGCGCTGCTGTGCGTACTGACCATCGCTTTCAGCGTTGCATTGCTCGCCGGGGTCGAGAAGGTACGACAGGATATGCGCGAAGGCTTCTTTAATACCGTGTCCGAAACCGATCTGATCGTAGGCGCACGCACCGGCCAGATAGAACTGCTGCTCTATTCCGTGTTTCATCTGGGATCGGCCACCAACAATATCCGCTGGAGCAGCTACCAGCGTATCACCAACGACAGTGCCGTTCAGTGGACCATTCCGGTGTCGCTCGGCGATTCCCATAAAGGGTTTCGTGTAGTCGGTACCAGCGCGTCATTTTTCGAGCATTTCCGCTTCGGCCGCGATAAGAGCCTCTCGATGTCGACGGGCAGATCATTTAACGCTGTGCATGAGGTAACACTCGGTGCCAAGGTTGCCAAGACTCTTGGCTACAAGGTTGGCGATCAGGTCATTATCGCCCACGGCTTGGGCAGCACCAGCTTTTCGCAGCATAAGGATCAGCCCTTTACCGTAGTCGGCATACTGGCTCCGACCGGCACACCGGTCGATCAGTCACTTCTGGTCAGTCTGGAGTCAATCAGTGCCATTCACATCGGCTGGCGCGCTGGCGTGCCGATGCCGGGATTCAAGGCTGATGCCGATAAACTCGCCACGATGGACCTCACGCCGAAGGAGATTACCGCGTTCATGGTGGGGCTGAAGACCAAAACACAGGTATTCCAGATGCAGCGCGCCATCAACCGCTACTCAAAGGAGCCGCTTATGGCGATTCTGCCGGGTGTGGCTCTGCAGGAACTCTGGCAGGTGCTTGGCGGTGTTGAGAAGGCCATGCTGCTGGTTTCGGCCTGCGTTGTACTGGCAGGCCTGACCGGCATGCTGGGCGTACTCTTGACCGGCATGCAGCAGCGCCGGCGAGAGCTCGCACTGTTGCGGGCCATTGGCGCGTCACCGTTCTACCTGCTCAGGCTGGTCATCGCCGAGGCGTGCATACTGACGGCCACCGGCATCGCTGCGGGTCTGGCTTTACTCTGGGGCACACTGGCAGCCATTCAGAGTATTGTGCAGGAGGGCCTTGGGCTCTACCTCACGTTTGGCTGGCCTACCGGCCTTGGGGAGATACTCACAGCAGTGCTGATCGCCGGAACACTCGCCGGCACTCTCCCGGCATGGAAGGCCTGGCGTTATACTCTCGCCGACGGCCTTACCCCCAAAATCTGAACGTACGAGACACCTGTATGCGTAGTTTCATTACCCTGTTTTTTGCCCTTCTACTGAGTACCGCTGTCCACGCGAAGGTATTCAACGGGGAGGAGGTTCGCGAGATGACCTGGGACGATCTCATGCCGCCCGACTACACCCTCTCCTATGAAGACCTCTATGGTTCGGATGTCGATATCAACGCAATCGACGATTACGAAGGCGAAGCGCAAAGCATGCTCGATCATATGCAGCAGGTACTGAGCTCCGCCCCCGTTGTATCGGAACTCGATGGCAGCATGATTCGCATACCGGGCTTCGTCGTTCCACTGGGCGGCGATGATCAACGTATCGACAGGTTTTTCCTCGTCCCCTATTTCGGTGCCTGCATCCACACCCCTCCGCCACCGTCCAACCAGATAATCGATACCCACTTTGAGCCGGGCACCCGCCTTGAAAGCCTTTACGACGCGGTCTGGATCACAGGCAGATTAACCGTCGAGCGTTTCACCAATGAGCTTGGCACCTCCGGTTACAGGCTTGAGGCTTACCGTATCGAACCCTATGAAGAGGACGATTCTGTTCCTGAAAGCACACAGTGAGGCTGTTTTCGTAAAAATTTTAGCGCTATGCTCTCCCCTTTACGGGGACTAGAGCGAGTGTTTAGTGCAGATGCTGCTTGAATGGCTTTTAGTGCCAGCTCTGATTGCAACGCTAGGCGCCAATCTATGGCTGTGGCGCCGGTCGACGAAAACAGAGTTGCCGGCCACCTGTCTCGTCGAGCACATCCCCAACGCCGTTCTTACGGTCGATTCTGTTGGAATCATTAGCTTCGCCAACAAGGCGGCTTGTCGTTTACTTGGATACGATAAGGGTGAGCTGGTCGGCCTTTGCGTCGATGAGCTAGTGCCTGAACAACAGCGCCACCACCATCCTCACTGGCGCAAGATGTTCCAGCAATCGCGCAGAGCCCGCCCGATGGGCCAACTCAACGCACTGGCGGCACGTCACAAGTCAGGCCGCTCGGTTCCTGTCAGGATAGAGCTCACGCCTCACGATCAGGGAGGCACTGAACCGTTTGATATCGTCGTGGTTCTGTACCCTGCTATTGAGAATGAAGAGATCCTGAATCAGGTACAAAGGGATGCCGGTGTCGGTACCTGGGAGTGGGATATAGAGAAAGACACTCTCAGCTGGTCAACCAGCGTCTACGATATGTTTGGCCTCGACCGCAACCAATTCGAAGCAAGCTACGACGCTTATTTGCAGGTGGTGCACCCCGAAGACCGGGCGCAGGTCGACAAGGCAATACGCTTGTCGCAGGAAACTGCCCGCCCCTATGAGATCGAATACCGGATAGTGCGCAACGGAGAGATCCGTCACTTGCTTGAGCGCAACTATCTACATAAGGACGCAGACGAACACCTTCAGTATATGTGGGGCAGTGTCGTTGATATAACCGACCGACGGCTCGCCGAAACCGAACTCCAGCTGGCCGAAGCGGTCTTCAAGCATTGCGCCGAGGGCATTCTTGTTTTCGATGCTGCACAACAGCTGCTGCGCACCAATAATGCGCTACTTGAGATAACCGGGTACGAACGTGATGAGGTCGAGGCCATATGCGCCGCTGACCTCTTTGTTGATCCGGATAGTAGTGCCTCGCTGTCACTGAACGCGCTGGTCAGTCACTCCGGGCCGGACGACAACGAATGGCGTGGCGAGCTTCAACTTAAGCTGAGCAACGGCGAAATGATCCCTGTGCTGGCATCGGTATCAACCATCGACAGTGCCCACGGTGCGGGCGAGTATGTGCTTGTCTGTAGCGACATCCGCGACATCAAGGCACAGGAAGAGCTGCTGCGGCACCAGGCGATGCACGATTCGCTCACCGGGCTACCTAACCGCCGACTATTTGCCGAGCACCTGAGTCAGGCAATCGCCGCCTGCAAGCGTAATGAGACACGCGTCGGTGTTGTCTATATCGATCTCGATGGTTTCAAGCAGGTAAATGACACCTACGGCCATGAAGCGGGCGATGAACTGCTCTGCTCACTTGGAACCACGCTCAAAAGCCTCGTGAGAGAGAGCGATATTCTCGCCCGTATCGGGGGCGACGAGTTTGCCGTAATCCTGCCAAACTGTGGCGATGATCAGATGCTGTCGGACGTGCTCGAGCGCGTTACCCGCGAAGCAGCCACGGCCTACCGCGATGTGAATGTCACTCTCAGCCTGGGTGCGGTCTGCTACCCCGATCACGGTGAAGATGGCACCGAGCTGCTGATACTGGCTGACCAGATCATGTATCGGGCCAAGAACAGCGGCAAAAACCAGTTCATTCTTGCCCGCAACATCTAGTCACGCTTTTATAGAAACAGCTCGTAGTGTCGATATTCGACATCCCGCCGGTAGCCCTGCGCTTCGTAGAGATGTTGCGCTGGCAAGTTACCCTCAGCGGTAAACAACTCGACGACACAGCATCCTGCCTTGAGCGCTCGTTCTCTAACCCCCGCCAGCAGCGCGGAGCCCACCCCTTTGCCTCTTGTGCTTTCCAACACATAGAGGTCGCTCAACAGCCAACTAGGCTTGCACTCAAGCGACGAGAATCCAGCGTAACACTGTACAAAACCCACTGCATGCCCGTTAACTTTTGCAAGAAGCACCAATCCATCACCGCCATCAAGGCGTTCGCGGATGAACGTTGATGCTTTCTCCAGATCCGACGCATACCCATAGAACACACGATACAGGTCGAACAATGTGGCGAGCTCTCGAAGGTCGTCCGGCTGGGCGGTCACAATCTGTACAGTGGTGTAATCAGTGTTCATTTCAATATTCCTGTTGAAACGCTTTCGCTACTTTGCCGCAGACCCATCGACAGACCAAGCATGGCGGCCATTATTTTGCCTTGTTCCCGGCAATTGCTTGCCACCCATCCGTCACAAAACCTCGAACCCGCTTTTATAATTAGCGCTAATCATTTGTTATTAATGAGCTTTACATCGGCAGGCATATCCATTGCTGAGCAATTTTTGATCTAACAAGGAGGACTGCACCATGATCAAAATCACCAGCACTGGGGGGCCGATAAACACGCTGTACCCGTCTAAACATGCCTCGGAGGATTCGAGTTTCTCCGAGCTTCTGGCCCAGCAAACCGCCCGCTCCCGGCAGCATGACGAGCGCGATGAGGAGGGCGGCGATTATCTGCTGGAAACGGAGGCCGATGCCCTGCAGCCTCAAGCCGAAGAGGAGGATGCCCGAGAGGAACTCATTAAGCTGCTCAGCATGAGCACCGCCGAGAGAATACGCTACATGATGCTTAAGGATATGGGGCTGACCGAAGAATCACTGGAAGCACTACCGCTGGGGGAGCAGCAACGGATCGAGGCGAAAATCGAGGCCGAGATTAAACGCCAACTCGGCGGGGATTATGATAAAACCGAAGCAATGCGCCAGGTGTAGAGGCATGTCGGGGCAAACGTTTTACTGCTAGTATCGGTGTCGCTCTAACACCCAAGCCCCCTTCGACCTGTACAGCAAGGATACGCTTATGGCTTACGCGTTGACGCTTCATATACTCGCCGCGATCGTTTGGGTCGGCGGCATGTTTCTGGCTTATGTCTGCTTGCGCCCCCTGGCCGCTTCTCTGTTTGAGCCGCCACAACGCCTGCAACTGTGGTGCGGATTATTCAAGCGCTTCTTTGTCTGGGTATGGGGCGCAGTAATCCTGCTGCCGCTGACCGGCCACTGGATGATCGCGCTGCTAGGCGGTTTCAAATACGCTGGTACCCACGTGCATATCATGCTGGGCACGGGCTACCTGATGGTGCTGCTGTTTCTGCACCTCTATTTCGCCCCGTTCAAGCGGCTCAAAAAGGCTGTCGAAACCGAGGACTGGCCGGCAGGTGGCAAGGCACTCAACCAGATACGCCAGATTGTTGGTATCAATCTGGCGCTGGGTGTACTGACGGTGATTAACGCAACCGGTGGCCGTTTCTTTTACGGATAATGAAATCGGCGGCTGGCTTCTACTGGTAGGTAACCCCTTCGTGCCTCAGCCAGCCGCCGACGTGACGCCCTGCGGGGTCGTGATGGGTCCAGTGAATCACCCCACCTTTTTGGTTCCACTCATACTCGCCAAAGAACTCGACCCTATCCCCTTCTCTCAGGCTGTCAATGCGTTCGGCCAGATCGATATTATGCGCAATGAGAAGGGTCTGCCCGGTCCCGAGTTCGAGAATAAATCGCTGGTGTCGGCTTCCACTCAGATCGTCCGCCAGAATCTTGATCACAACACCGGCGCCCTCGACCTGAAGATCACTCTCGCCGTTTTTCCAGGCATCAGCCAACCGCTCATCACTGACACCGACTTCGCCTGTTCCAGGATGAAAAAGCGTCGTTTCGTTTTTCAGGTAGCCGACCGCAACGAAACCGATCACAAGTAAAATCAGTATTTTTTTCATCATGCGTCCAGGCGGGGATCGAGGGGCGCTTACATATCGGCCGTCTGAACCGGGATGGCGGATTTCATACCAGTCATTTTGTTGCGTGCACGCAAGGCATCATCGCTGACACCCACACCGCTGTCGTTCTGGGCATTCTCGAAGTAACACAGTGTCGGCTGGAAGCTGTCGACCTCCTTCTCGGTCAGCTGTACATAGGCACCGATAATCAGCAGGTCGCCCTTGCTGGCCTTATGCGCGGCGGCACCATTGACCGAGATGACGCCACTGCCGTTTTCGGCGCGGATAGCGTAGGTGGTGAAGCGCTCGCCGTTGTTGATGTTGTAGATATGGACCATCTCGTATTCGCGGATACCTGATGCATCGAGCAGTTCGCCATCGATGGCACAGGAGCCTTCATAGTGAAGTTCGGCATGAGTGACGGTGACACGGTGCAGCTTGGCTTTGAGGAAGGTCTGCAACATCATTTACCCCCTTATACTTTGTAATGGCTCGACCCATTGCGGCGCGGTTTGGCTGAATAAAACGGGCGGTATAATAGGGGTTTGAGGCCGATATTGCCAGAAAGTCGCCGATCTTGACCGAGCGGATCGATCTCCGGAGACTAATAAAAAGCCGAAGCAGCGACACTGTTTCGGCTTGATGCCCTGTCAGAGCGCTGCGCGGTAAATGGCAGCGACTTCCGCATCCGACAGCTTGCGCGGGTTGGTCAGACGGCAGACATCCTTCTGTGCATTGCCGACCATGGTATCTATATCCTCATCCTTGACACCCAGTTCAGCCAGCGACTGCGGAATACCGACATCCTGCGCCAGAGTCTCGATTGCATCGATCGCGAGCAGGGCTGCCTCACGTTCGGACAGGCCGTCGGTCACCTCGCCCAAGGCATCGGCAATATCGGCGAAGCGTTCGGTAGCGGCGATCAGGTTGACCCGGCAGACGTGCGGCAGCAGTAACGCGTTGCAGACCCCGTGCGGCAGGTTGTAGAAACCACCCAACTGATGCGCCATGGCGTGTACATAGCCAAGACTGGCGTTGTTGAACGCCATGCCAGCCAGGTACTCGGCGTAGGCCATCTTGTCACGCGCCGCCATATCGTCTCCACGCGCCACCGCTTTGCGCAGATACTGGCCGATCAATCGAATCGCCTGCAGTGCACAGGCATCGGTGATCGGGGTCGCAGCGGTGGAGACGTAGGCTTCAACCGCGTGGGTCAGCGCATCCATACCGGTGGCGGCTGTCAGTGCCGGCGGCATATCGACCATCAGTTCCGGATCGTTGATCGCCACATCAGGCGTCACGCGCCAGTCGACAATTGCCATCTTCACGTGGTTACTGGTGTTGGTGATGATGGTGAAACGGGTCATCTCGCTGGCGGTACCGGCGGTGGTATTGACAGCGATATAGGGCGGCAAAGGCGCGCTGGCTTTATCCAGCCCTTCGTAGTCCCGGATAGTGCCGCCACTGGTGGCGACGATGCCTATCCCTTTGCAGCAATCGTGAGCGCTGCCGCCGCCGAGGGAGATCAGCATATCGCAACCACCCTCCTCGTAGGCGGCCAGCCCCTCCTCCACATTGATATCGGTGGGATTGGGTACAGTGTCGTCGTAGACCACGCTTGCGATACCGGCGCGGCCCAGCAGTTCGGTCAGGCGTGCGGTATAGCCCAGCGCCGTCATTCCCTTGTCCGCCACCACCAACGGCCGGCTGCCTCCGAGCATGCGCACTCGCTCCGGCAGGCTGGCGAAGCACCCCGGTCCCATGAGTGAAACATTGGGTACAAAAAATTCCTGAGTAGCCATATTAGGTACCTCCATTACAGTGTTTGGGACGTCGTGCACGGATGCTCAATACCCCGGAATGGCTGCAGATCATTTCGATTGAAACGGATCCGCGTCCACGACAAGCCTCAACTGTCGATCTGTCTGATTCACGCCACTGTACGCCTAAAACCTGACTAATTAGTTGATCTGGCTCGGGTCTGCGTACTTCTGCTCCAGAAAAACAGGCATCTCTGTGTTGCGCCCACGGAAACCGATCTGGTTTGAAACGGCGCCAGGTGAGCCAGATTCACAGAAAGTTGAAGCAGCCTCAGGCAGAGGCAGATCAATTTGCAGTACAATATTCGCCTTTTTGAAGTAACCGGATGGATAGCGACACGTGAGCGACACCACTTTGCTGAACACCCTGCGTAACACCCTTAAAAACCGCATCATGATTCTCGATGGCGGTATGGGCACCCAGATACAGGCCTTCGGCCTCCAGGAGGAGGATTACCGCGGCGAGCGTTTTGCCGACTGGCATCTGGACGTAAAGGGCAATAACGACCTGCTGGTGCTCACCCAGCCGGATATGATTCGCGATATACACCGCCGCTATCTCGAAGCCGGTGCCGATATCATCGAAACCAACACCTTCAACGCCACCCGTATCGCCATGGCCGATTACGAGATGGAGGACATTTCGCGCGAGATCAACGTAGTCGCCGCGCGTATTGCTAAAGAGGTGTGCGACGAGATCACGGCCGCTACGCCTGATCGCCCACGCTACGTGGCCGGGGTATTGGGCCCGACCAACCGCACTGCGACCATCTCTCCGGATGTGAACGACCCGGGGTTCCGTAACGTCACCTTCGATCAACTGGTGGAGTCCTACACTGAGTCGGTGGACGGCCTGGTCGAGGGTGGTGCCGACATCATCCTGATTGAGACCATCTTCGACACACTGAATGCCAAGGCGGCGATCTTCGCCGTGGAGCAGTACTTCCACGATCACGGCATCCGCCTGCCGGTGATGATCTCCGGCACCATCACCGACGCCTCCGGTCGTACCCTGTCGGGCCAGACCACCGAGGCGTTCTGGAACTCGGTACGCCACGCCAACCCGATCAGCATCGGGCTTAACTGCGCACTGGGCCCGAAAGAGCTCAGACAGTACGTGGAAGAGCTCTCGCGTGTCGCCGACACTTTCGTCTCCGTACACCCCAATGCCGGCCTGCCGAACGCCTTTGGTGAATACGATGAGACGCCTGAGCAGATGCGCGACGAGATCCGCGAGTGGGCGCAGTCTGGCTTCGTGAACATCGTTGGCGGCTGCTGCGGTACAACGCCCGAACATATTCGCGTCATCCGCGAAGGACTGCTCGATCAGGCGCCGCGCACGATTCCTGAACTGGCCGTCGAGTGCCGCCTGTCAGGTCTTGAACCGATGAACATCGGTGCCGAGACGCTGTTCGTCAACGTCGGCGAGCGTACCAACGTCACCGGCTCCGCCAAGTTCCGCCGTCTGATCAAGGAAGGCGATTATGAAACCGCGCTGGATGTAGCCCGCCAGCAGGTGGAAAACGGTGCCCAGATCATCGATATCAACATGGATGAGGGGATGCTCGACGCCATCGCGGCGATGAACCGTTTCCTCAACCTGATCGCCTCCGAGCCCGATATTTCACGCGTGCCGATCATGCTCGATTCCTCCAAGTGGGAGGTTATCGAAGAGGGTCTCAAGCGTATTCAGGGCAAGGGTGTCGTCAACTCGATCAGCCTCAAAGAGGGTGAAGAGAAGTTTATTGAGCAGGCACGCAAGATTCGCCTGTATGGCGCTGCCGTTGTTGTCATGGCGTTTGATGAAACCGGACAAGCCGACACCTACAAGCGCAAGATCGAGATCTGTGAGCGCTCCTACCGTGTGCTGGTCGACAAGGTCGGCTTCCCGCCGGAAGATATCATTTTCGACCCCAACATCTTCGCCATCGCCACCGGTATCGAAGAGCACAACAACTACGCTGTCGACTTCATTAACGCGACCGGCTGGATCAAAAAGAACCTGCCCCACGCGAAGATATCCGGGGGCGTCTCCAACGTGTCGTTCTCGTTCCGCGGCAACGACAAGGTGCGCGAGGCGATCCACTGCGTATTCCTGTACCACGCCATCAAACAAGGCATGGACATGGGTATCGTCAACGCCGGTCAGCTGGCGATCTATGACGACCTGCCGGCGGATCTGCGCGAGCATGTAGAAGATATAGTGCTTAATCGCCGCGAAGATGGCACCGAGCGTATGCTGGAACTCGCCGAGAAGTACCGCGGCGGCGCTTCTGCCTCTTCGGTACAACAGGATCTTGAGTGGCGCAGCTGGGAGGTCAACAAACGTCTGGCCCATGCGCTGGTCAAGGGTGTTGCCGATTACATCGACGAAGATGTCGAGGAGTGCCGCCACAACTACGAACGCCCGCTGCAGGTGATCGAAGGACCGCTGATGGATGGCATGGGCATCGTCGGCGACCTGTTCGGCTCCGGCAAGATGTTCCTGCCCCAGGTGGTGAAATCTGCACGCGTTATGAAAAAAGCCGTGGCCTACCTGATGCCGTTCATTGAAGAAGAGAAAGCGGGCAGCGCCAGCAGCTCCGCCGGCAAGGTGGTGATGGCAACGGTCAAGGGCGACGTACACGATATCGGCAAAAACATCGTCGGCGTGGTCCTGCAGTGCAACAACTTCGAGATCATCGACCTCGGCGTGATGGTGCCAGCCGAGAAGATCCTCAAGACCGCTCGTGAAGAGAATGCTGACATCATCGGCCTCTCCGGCCTGATTACGCCGTCGCTCGACGAGATGGTGCACGTTGCCAAAGAGATGCAGCGTCAGGGCTTCGATATTCCGCTGATGATCGGCGGTGCAACCACCTCCAAGGCGCATACGGCGGTGAAGATCGAGCCCAACTACAAGAACAATCAGGTTGTGCATGTGACCAACGCGTCACGCTCGGTCGGCGTTGCCTCCAACCTGCTTTCGAAAGAGCGCCACGATGCGTTCTGCGCCGAGATCAAGGCCGACTATCAGGCGGTGCGTGAGCGCCATGCGGCACGTCAGAACGACCAGCGCCGTGTGACACTGGAAGCCGCCCGCGAGAACCGCTACAAGATCGACTGGGAGGGCTACACGCCGCCTAAACCGATCAAGCCCGGCATCCACGTGTTCGACGACTATGATCTGGAAGAGTTGAGCCACTACATCGACTGGACGCCGTTTTTCCAGTCGTGGGAGCTTGCAGGTCGTTTCCCGCGCATTCTCGATGACGAGATCGTCGGCGAGGAAGCCCGCAAGCTGTATGACGATGCCAAGCTGATGCTGCGCGATATCATCGACAACAAGAAGCTCAAGGCGCGCGCCGTTATTGGCCTGTTCCCGGCCAACTCGGTGGGCCACGACGATATCGAGCTCTACACCGATGACAGCCGCAAGAAGGTTCACATGCGTGTGCATCACCTCAGGCAGCAGATGCAGAAGGTGAACGAAAAGCCCAACCTCTGCCTGACCGACTTCGTGGCTCCCAAAGACAGCGGCAAAGAGGATTATGTCGGCGCCTTTGCCGTGACAGCCGGTATCGGTATCGATGAGATCGTCGCCGCATATGAGGCCGATCACGATGACTATCACAGCATCATGATCAAGGCTCTGGCCGACCGTCTCGCCGAGGCCTTCGCCGAGCGCATGCACGAGCGAGTGCGCAAGGAGTTCTGGGGTTACGCTTCTGATGAGAGTTTCGACAACGAAGCGCTGATCAAGGAGCAGTACAAGGGCATCCGCCCGGCGCCGGGCTATCCCGCCTGCCCCGATCACACCGAGAAAGGGCTGCTCTGGGAGCTGCTGGATGTGGACCACACTGCCGGCATGACGCTCACCGACAGCTACGCCATGCTGCCGACCGCTGCCGTCAGCGGCTGGTATTTCAGCCACCCTGAGTCACAGTACTTCGGTGTCGCCAAGATCAGTGAGGATCAAGTGGAAAGCTATGCCAAACGCAAGGGCATGAGCATGGACGAAGCTGAGCGCTGGCTGGCGCCTAATCTGGGCTACGAGCCGGAGCAGGGGTAGCCCCCTGCTCACGGCCTGTATTGCTGAGGTTCGAATCGATCCTCAGCACCCTTGATACGAGAACAATCATTCAGACGAGACAGTCTCTTGCGACTTCAGATTTGCAAGAATCCGTTTAACAACGGCGTCGCTGTCCTTATACCAGTCTTTGGCTAACACATGGCATAGCGTCCATCCGAATGCACTGAGCACGCTGCCTTGAGTATGGTAACGGTTAATCAGATCTTTGATCTTATAGTGTTCGACATTATCCGTAAGAATACCGAGAGAGAAGTGACGATCCTCTGCGCGCCGAACGGCCAGGTCACATTTTACGGACGACTGCCCATATTGGGTGACCACGTGAAGTCCCTCGGATCGTAACCGCTGTGCTATCGCCTCGATCATCAGGAAGCTGTCGTCACCTTGCGCTGAGGGTGAATAACCGTATTCGAGCAGTGCGCTCTGGATTCCCGCACTATCTCCCTCGGAGACAGCCTGCGCATATCTCAAATACTGGCGCAGCGCATTCGCGCCCGTATTGTAGGTGTTGGTTATCTGATTGGGTTCGATGGACGTCACCACCACCATATGTTTTTTGGCACGCGAGAAAATTACATTCAAACGCTTCTCGCCGCCGTTCTGGTTAATGGGGCCGAAATTCATCAACATCCTGCCGTCCTGACCAGGACCATAACAGATGCTTAGAATGATGATATCCCGTTCATCACCCTGAACGTTTTCGAGATTCTTAACAAACAAGCCGACAAACTGCCCATCCTGTTCACGCTCCTCCTCCGCGTCCAAACGTGCGGCAAAGGCCTTGTCTTGAGCGGCCAGACGGTCCAGGGCCTGTTCAATCTCATTTTGTTGCGCTTGCGAAAAAGCGACGATACCCAGGGTGTTGTCGTCGCTATCGTCAAGCAACAACTCCCTCACAAGGTGCGCGATATACTCCGCTTCACCTTTGTTTCGCTGTTTGCTGTATGGACTGTCTTCAAGCTTGTGGTAGCTGATCGGGCGACTGTAGAGATGATCCTGTAGTTGGATGTTTGGCCGCCCACCGTTAACGTCCGGCGCTTCACTGCTGCCTGAATTGACGGGGGCCTGCTCGATCAGGGCCCGCGTACTGGGCACGGTTTTTAACTGCCCGGTGTAAAATGCCTGATTGCAAAAGCCGATCAAGCTCTCATGCCGGCTCCGATAGTGCCAGCTCAATATAGTGCTGGGTAGCGCGCCGACTGCACGCGTCAGAAAGGAGTCGGCGTTGATATTGTATAGATGCAACTTGCTGTCCTGATCCTCATTTTCACCACCCTGAGAGGCAAAAAATGCCGACGGCGGCAGCTGCATTTCATCACCCACCACAATCATTTGACGGGCTCGATACAGGGCCGGTACCGCGTCCTCCAATGGAATCTGGCTCGCCTCGTCAAAAATAACGACGTCAAACAGCTCCTCATTCAGTGGCAACACATCGGAAATACTCAAAGGACTCATCATCCAGATCGGCTTCAGGTTACGAAGCAGTGTGCCTGAGTCCGATGACAGCAACTCTCGGACCGATTTAAAGGCCCGGGTCTTTTCAAACTCCCGCTCCAGTAGTTTGCGACCGCGATTAAAGGACCTTCGCCAGTTTTTCTCCTCTTCGCTGGTTCCGGCCATTGAACCTGATGCACGCTGAATGTTGCTCTGAAAGTGCAATTGGGCAGCCCGCCTGACTGACGCCGAGTTTTCATCACGTAACCGTTTCAGTACTTGATCTAACTCGTTGAAAACTTTATCCAGACGTTCGCCTTCAAAGTGATTGAGCGCTCTATTGCGACGCAGTGTAAGGGAGATAGTGTCCGCTATGACGACACTCTCGATAAGCTTTACAGACAAGGGTATGAGTCGAATCGCGTGGCTCACATGCATCCCGGCAGCATCAAGCCGTTGCAGCAGATCACCAATCTCGAATGCCAGTTCCCCTTTGTCCCTCAGCGCTTCTACCGCCTCCATCACTTCAACGGGTTGCTTATACTGAAAGGCTGTCAACCAATTGCTCAACTCGACATCGACATCGCGAAGGGCAGAGTCCTGCGTCAGTTTTACCAGCCCGGCTGGATCATCTGCATGCGCCAAACAGGCCCGGTAAACTGATCGTGCAATGTCGCTCTGCTCTTTCGGGTCTTGCCAGGCGGCGCTCAACAAAGGCGCTGCGATATCGGCATCCTCCAGAGCGAAGCGGGTTTCAATCTCACGCTTCTTATCCGCCAGGGCCTGACCCGCCAAAATCGCCTGATAGGCGTTGGATAAGCTCTGCGTATACCCCTTCTCGACTGCAGCGCCCTTCTCCCTTACAAGTTTTTTGGCCCTGCGCCATCGACCGCTAAGAAATGACCACCATCTACCTTCGCAATCGCGCGCTGCATTCAGCGCCAGTTTGATAGCGTCTATATCGACAGTTAGATCCCACCCAGCAGCCAGCGCACTTTTCTGCTTTGCATCCTCGGCAAGGCTATCCAGCTCCGAGAGCTGCTTTTTAAGTTTTAACGCCGAGAGACTTTGACCGTCGAGCAAACCAATCTGCTCGTCCAGCATGAGAGGGAGTAGTCCTTTCAGTCGTTCGTCAGCCTCGAGTAGCCCTTGCCAGTTCAGCGCTTCGCGCTGCAAAAAAGAGGACAACCGATCCGCTGCTGCCAACACCCTGGGGCGTTCAAGAAGCATCCTGTCGGAGAACTCGTTCAATGCGGTTTGCGGATCTGCGGCGCGCGTAATACTCCCACTCAAGCACCAGAGCGGGGTCGCGGCCAGAACATCCGTTTTCATGACGCCGGCGAGCCGGTCCGACAATTCACCCAGCAAGGATGCATTGCGCCGGAACGTCTCCCAAGTGGGCAGCAGCGCTCGATCCGCCGGATCGAGACTAACCTCCACACAGCCACTGGCCACCCACAGCTGGATGAGTTGTCTAAGGCTTGTATCAGTCCCCTCGATGTTTGCCTGCATCGAATCAGAAAACTGCTCCAGCTCGTCCAAGAGTTGCTCGAGTTCTGCAAGAACGGTATTTCGCCCACCCTCTTGCGTCTCCGGCACATCCTTGAGCCAGCGTTGATAGATCTCTTCGAGATCATTTATGAACGCCTTTTTATCTGCCTGCGAGTCATGAATAAGCGCACACAGGCTATCCAGGCCAATCTGTTTGAGCCGGTGGAAAACCACATCCAGGGCGACACGCTTTTCACAGACAAACAGTACCGACTTATTCCGGGCCAGGTAGTCCACAATAAGGTTGGTAATGGTTTGTGACTTGCCGGTACCGGGCGGCCCCTGAATTACATAACTCTGTCCACTGCGCCCACGCAGAACGGAGTCGGTTTGGCTGGGATCGGCAGGAAGCACATGGAATTGCTCCTTCAGCGGCATCGGTGCGAGTGGACTTAACGTTTCTTTGGCCTGATCGCTGAATAGCGTGGAGAAGTTCACCCCGGCATCGGTCAGATCGTCGCTATTGAGCAACTCGCTATAATCCCTGACCAGGGTCATTTTGCGATAGTTGAAGTTTGCCAGCGTTAGAGAACAGAGATCGAACTCCCACTGATTCTTGCTGCCCGCACTCCCCTCATCCATGACAAACAGATCGCGCTCGACGGTGGTCTCGTCGCTGGTCATTGCATTGAATACGGCCGCCCGATCCGGATCCTCGACCAGTTCACGACACGGCGCGACGGACACCCTCACGTTTCGTTCGAATATCTGTACGCCAAGAGGCTCGAACTTATCTCGAGCGTAACTGTATGCAAGGCCCTTGTAGTCGCGCACGCCTCGACCGGTTATACGCACCTTACGCCGGAAGTCATCCAGCTTGCGTTTCGCCTTGGTCGCAATAAGCTTAATCCGCGGCTGGTCGATAAACGCAAGCCCTACGCCGCTGGTGCTGCTATCGATTTGGTGGCTCAGGCTTTCGTAGAGAGACCTTATCGCGTCGGGTTCCTCGGCGTTGATACTCTCCGGCAGCGATATCCCGTACAGCTGTTGAAGTTGATGGCGTAAAACCGGGTTGACCTCTACGTTCTCAAGTTCTGCGCTGAAAAGGTAGTGATCTTTAACCCCCTTTTTTTTCAGGAGTTTGGCGGGCGCCAATAACAGTGGCGTGTTGATCCGCTCCTCGGGAGCTTCTTTGAGGTTGTGCCAGCGAAAAAAGGCCAACACCAACCGGAGTTGGGAAAACCCATACTCCTTTTCATCTCGATTCGCCTGCAGCCTTATCTTGTCCAGGCTACCCGCCAAGTAGGGATAATCCTCAAACCGTAACCAACGGGATAGAGAAACCGATTTTCCTTTACTCAGCTCCTTATACAGATACTGATTGGCGGTCATTAACTGCTCGGAACGTATCGACCGATAATCCAGGACGTGCGGAACAGAGCCATGTGTCAGGTTGACGCTGCCACCTGACTCACGAAAATACAGAAGTCGGTTGCGCCGACTGATTTCAAAGAGTTTGTTCCGTAAACTGCGCTGGATCGCCCGTTTATCACCCTCCTCCTCTTGCGAGATCCCGCGCACCGAATCGTCTATATCCTGATCGCGGTAGTGATAAAGCGCTTGTGTCAGTGTGGCCAGATCCTGAGGGCGCTCCTCTCGCACAAGACTTGTCATCTGCGCGATCGCTTGTGCAACCACAGGGTGTATTCGGTCATTGAGTTGCCGAATATCAGTACGAATCCTCACGAAGGTGGCGAGGTCATCGGGCTCGGTCAAGTCTAGCTGCCCGGCGAGGCTCGCCAGGATCAACCCCAACACATACACATCGCTTAACGCATCGTGGTGGTAGACCCGTTGTTCCCAGGCAATGTAGTCGAGATAGTAGGCCATCCGAGGCTCTTCCTCTTCTCGGCCAGCGATACACTTATCGATGATCTGGGAGGTGTCGGACGAGAGGGTTTGGCTAAAATGGCCGGTAATGACGACCCCTCGGTTGGAGGCCGCTTCTGCCCCCAGCTTCCTGACAACCCTGTCATTGATTCCGACGCGCTCAGCGTCCGCATTGCTAAACCAGAGTTGCCCCATCGATACTGATAGTGCATCCACACCATTTAAAGGCGCTACCTTTCCCTGTGCATGGAGGTCAGACACCTGTTCGAACAAGGGCAATACCATGCCCAACAGGTCATCCGTACCTACCGCTGCCTGCTCCCGCCATTCGCCGAGTTGTTGAAGAAACGTCTTTGCGTCAGAGTTCGTTGGCGTGTGCTTCATTAGCTGCTTCCACTATCCTTTGTGCATCCATTTTCATCTGCTCAACGTCCTGCTTTTTATGCTTGAGTTCTTTGCGCACGAGCGTTTCGAACACCTGATCCAATCCGACCTGTTCGGCTAGGGAACATGTGATTAAGTCCGCGATACCGGGCTGATCCTCTATTCTT
>NZ_JMQN01000037.1 GCF_000705555.1 Marinobacterium lacunae | reverse complement strand
TATCCAATGTGAACGATGTCAGACATGGATCGGATTTAGTACACCCACAGGCGACGCCAATGGGATGGGGACAAGCTGTCATGGCACCTCCTATGCCGGAATCAAAACACTATCCTTTTATTCCAATATCAACTCAGCTCACCCTATGTTTACGCTTTCAGCACCTATAACTACACCACCGCAACTGACAGCATCGCCAGAGCGCGCCGCAGGCTTGCCATCAATCGATACAGTGCCGGAGCCCCCAACGATGCTGCGACCATGAGGCACGTGTTTTGGCTTAGAGTGCGGCGCCAACGGATCGCCCTGACGAGCCGCCGGTATCCCATCGATATTTACGCTCGGAAACCCTGAGGTGATTGGGGTTGGAGGAAAACCCGAATGGTCGGTTCCAATATCGCCTACCTTGGCTGCTTTGCTCATCTATACCAGTCCTTTGATTGTCGTTTTTATTATCGGGAGATCACGAGTCGGCCGTCTATTATTGAGAAGTAGGGGGTGAAACTGGTAACCCAATTCTGAGAATCGGAAGCAACCCGCAACGGCGAATGTCCTCGTTTATCTTCAAGCCTTACCAACTTTCCACCCATATATGATTTGAGTTGGTACTCATTCCAACTCCTAGGTTCAAGTACTTCAACGTCATCTGCATCATTCATTTCTCTCTCTATACCTATGGCATTGAAGAAATCTTCGGGTGATGATTGAAACCCCTCAGCCAGCGCTTTCTCTCTACTCGAAAGAGACCATGCTGCTTCCAATGCCTTGTAGTCTTTATTTTTCATAAGGTCTATAACTTCGATATAGGAACGTCTTAGTTTTTTCATATTGTCATTATTTTCAACAAAGGGCGTTGCGCGAGTCCACGCCCACTCAGGGATAGTCTTGATATATATATTTCTTTTAAAAGTCGTTGCCCTCCCTTCTTGTATTCCTGATAGATTTTCCAAATCTGTCCTGTGCATTTCAGGATATTTCTTTGAAGACGCAATCGAAGGACGACCATCTATAACATCTACGCTTAGGCTCGTAAGCTCTATAACTTCCATATCCTTTAGTGCCGCATTTACCACAGCTTCACATCTACCATTTTCTCTGTGCTCACTTCCTCCTTCATAAATATCTGCAGATGCAACAAGAAGCTCTAACTCATTATCACCTTTATGCAGAAACGCCGTGGCATTAAAGCCAGAAAAAAACGTACCATCCCTTGTGGAAAGATTATCAAGCTGCTCCATTCCGTTGATCACCCCCCCACAAAACATCTCTTTTGAATTCATATTTACAGTATAAATTATTTTATTACCCTCACTCACTTGGTCTATTACCATAGACTCCGTAGACATATCAACTTCTCCCTTACACCCAGAAGCCAAAAAAACGAAAAACAGAAAACAAAAATAACCAAGACATTCTTTTTTAAAATTAAAATTCCCCATTTACTTTTCACCTATCACAACTGTTCTCCATGAGGAGCTATCCTTTTTAATCGGTTCCGCCCATACCCACTCTTTTTTATAGCTTTCTTTCTTTTCTAATTTCTCATCTGACTTAATAGATTCCAAGGTTCTATTCCCATCTCCTGATTTTACGTCTTTGTTAACCTTCACTCCCCCCGAAACCGTAATTTCCACCTCGGCCTTGATGCCATTGTGGTACATCACCAGTTCCACAATCTCTTTTTCATTTTTGGCACCTTCATTCTTTTTAACCGTCTGTAACGCGCACTTGCCTTCCGCTATTACCTTGCCTTTCATCTCAAACGCGCCTTCGACGATCCACACCTTGGCTCCGCCGCGCACGTTCGCGTTGCCTGTCAGGGTAATGGTGCTCTCCGCCGAAAAGTCATATTCGGGGTGATCGCTGTCCATCGTGCGTTTGATGCTGCCTTCGGTTTCCAGCTTTGTCGCCAGCGCGATATTGAATTCGGCACCGACATAAGCGCCTTGTTGCCCGGACTTAACCTTTTCCTCCAGTATCTTCGCTTGCTCCCTGATTTCGGCGACGACTTTGTCGACCTTGAAATAAGCGGCGGCGGCCTGAACCAGGTCCAGTGTGATTGAGAATTCGAACAGCGGATTAAATCCGGCGCTCAGGGTCTGGTCGACGCCGAAAGATGTATCGGATTTGTGGCGTGTCTTGCCTTCTCCCTTCAGCGTGATCACCGGCGGCTTGAAGTCGAACGCCACCAGTTTGACCGTCTCTTTACCCCGGCTCTGGTAGGTACTGCTTTTGACCATCTCGATGGCACCGCTGATCGCACGGATCAGCTGTATCTCATCCCGAACCTCATTGAACGAACTCGACAGCTCCAGCTTGAGCGAACGTTTTGAAGAGGACAGGTTCGAGCGGGAGCCTTCCAGCTTCGAGCTGTATTTGGTTACATCGCCACCGGCGTTGACCTCAATCTCGCCCTCGATGCTAAAGCCCTGTGTAATCTCCTTGTCGGGAATGGCCAAACCACGATGGGTTCCTCCGGCCAATCGGGCTTCTCGCTCGTGCAAGCGTTGCTCATCATCGATCTTGGAACTCTTCTGCGAACACGAGAGTTTGACTTCAGTTTTCCAGCTGTATTGCGGATAGACCCATATGGATACGTCACCCGCCGATAACTGCCCTAATAACAGCGTCACTGTTGGATAATCGGGAAGCTGTAAGGGGGTCATCGGATGATGAT
>NZ_JMQN01000036.1 GCF_000705555.1 Marinobacterium lacunae | reverse complement strand
GGTCATCGCCAGGCACCTAATATGAAAAAAGGGTCACCCGTTGGGTGGCCCTTTTTTTATGTTTGGCGCGAGGGACTCGCTGTGCACTACAAAAGGGCCCATGTGACCACGCCTGTACCGCAGGTACGGCGGGGAGGCGCCACAGGCGTCCCGAAGGGATCCCAAGCACTGCTTGGGACCTATTGTAGGTCATCGCCAGGCACCTAATGATCCCGAGAGGGAGTGAAGAACCCCGGTACCGAAAGGTGCTGGGGTTTTTTGCGTCCGGGGCGGGTGAGATGTGTTGGAACAAGCGATGGGCAGAGCATTTCCAAACAGGGTCTTTGGTGACACCACATCCTTGTGTCGAAGCTTGATAGCCCGTCGTCAGGCACCCATGTTTTCGAGAATCTGCTCCTTGAAGTTCAAATAGTCGACATCGCAGGTGGAGAGAAAGCTCAGGGCGGGTTGTAGGTGGGATAGCTCCTGCCTGGGTGATATACGCCAGTAATAGCGGTACTCGGTACTGATGTCTTGAGCCAGCGCCAAAACGGCTAACAAGTGGCGGGTGAGTTCGTCGGTTTCAACGCTATCGTTCATGACCTCGGTGATCCTAGGTTGCAAGCGGATGGCGTCAGCAACGTGTTGTGGTAGAAACCAGCGTTCCGCCATTCGGGCGCCTATCTGGTAGTGGCTGAAGCCGAATTGTTCTACTTCAAGACGTTCAAATTCGGCCGGCTCCAGATTGCCTGCTTGAGTGAGAAAAGAGCGATAATCGGGGAACGCTTGGACCATAAGGGGTAGGCCGCAATCGTGCAGCATGCCAAGGGTGTAGGCATCGTCCTTGCTGAGGTCTGTTAGCTCCTCTGCAACGCGTATGGACAGCTGGCTAACATCGCGCGCGGTATCCCAAAAACGCTCCAGGCGGCCCGTTTTTTTGAGGGTGTTGCGCATGATGGTCAAACGCACGAGGCTGAATACGCGCTCAAGCCCCAATAGGCTTAGGGCTCTCTCGATAGAGGTGACCGTAACGGCGAGGCCGTAATAGGGGCTGTTTACCGCTTTCAATATGGTGGAGTAGAGAGCAACGTCCGCCTTCAGTAACTCAGCTATTTTCCCCAGATTGGGTTCGTCAGCTTTGAATTCGGTTGCGAGATCAATGAGGATCTCCGGTTGTGGCGGGATAAGCGTACTAAAACTCCGTTCCATTAAAGACCTACGAGGGTTGTGCTTGTCGAAAAGGGAAAAGCCAGTATAGTGCCGCCTAGATCTATTTTCAGCAGGTTGTTGTCCAAGTGTTAGAAAATCCCCCGAGAAGGCCTTACCTCGCACGAGGGGCGGGCGTGGAGCGCTGTGATGAGTGCAGGCTCCCCGTTGATAGCTGTATTTGTGAGCATCGAGACGAGGTGAAAGCTCGCTGCCAGTTTTGGCTACTGACCCACCATAACGAGTTTTACAAACCCACCAATACCGGACGACTGATAGCGCACTCTATTGCCCAGACGCAGATATTTGAGTGGTCTCGGCTTGATCCACCGCAGGCGTTGCTTGATGCGCTGGCAGATCCTCGATATGCACCATGCATCGTCTTTCCATCAGGTGAAGATTACGCACACAGGATGATTGATGTTGTCGACGGTGGTAATGACCGAATTCCGGTATTCATCATCCTCGACGGTACCTGGAGGCAGGCGCGCAGAATGTTCAGGCACAGCCGTTATCTGCAGCACTTGCCAGTGATCGAGCCGAAAACAGAGCGGCTTTCCCGTTATGCATTGCGGCGCTCGAAAGTAGAGGAACATCTGTGTACGGCGGAGGTGGCAATCGCCTTATTGGAACAATTTGGCGAGACCGTCGCTGCAAGTCATCTAGAGCGGTATTTCGACCTTTTCAACGGTGGCTATTTCGAATCACGACGGAAGTGGGATAAAGCTGAAGGGGTGTGAGGATCTGCCGGACCGGGCGTTAAGCCTCGGTCCGGGGCGGGGCTGGCTTAGTGGGTTTCTCCACCGTTGGCCTGTGCCTGCTGCAATTGCTGTGCATAGAGAGCGTCGAAGTTGACCGGAGCCAGCATCAGTGCCGGGAAGCTGGCCTTGGAAGCCAGGTTGTCGATCGCTTCGCGCGCATAGGGGAACAATAGGTTGGGGCAGAAAGCGCCGAGTGTGTGCTTGGCTTCTGCTTCACCCAATCCTGCCAGCAGGAAGATGCCGGCCTGCTGTACTTCTACCAGAAAAGCAGCTTCGCCTTCATTTTTTACAGTCACGGTCAGGGACAACACGACTTCGAAGTGCTGTTCATCCAGAGAGGTGCTGCGGGTGTTGATGTCGAGGTTGACCTCTGGCTGCCAGGCTTTGGTGAACACCTGGGGCGCGGCTGGTGTTTCCAGCGAAGCATCTTTCAGGTAAACGCGCTTGAGTGCGAACTGAGGTTGAGTCTGATTCTCGGACATCGGTTTTTTCCTTTTTAATTGATAGCTTGGCTGGTTTCTGCCAGTAAGGTGTCCAACTGGCCCTGTCGCTCTAACGCGAATAGGTCATCACAGCCACCGACGTGTGTATTACCAATGAAGATCTGCGGCACGGTATGTGACCCGTTGGCACGATCACGCATTAACTGGCGCAGTTCAGGGGCGCTGTCGACGTCAATGACGGTGTAGCTGACGCCCTTATGATCGAGCAACATGCGTGCCCGGTGGCAATAAGGACACCAGCGAGTCAGGTAGATCTCTACGTTTGGCATTATTTGACGACCGGCATGTTTTCGCCGCGCCATTCGGTCATGCCACCTGAGAGGCGGACAGCTGCGTTGAAGCCTGCTGCTTTGAGTTTCTTGGTCGCGGCACCCGCTGTCTGGCCAAGATTGCAGACCACGATGATCGGCGTGTCCTTGTCAGCCTTGAGTTCACCAATGCGGCGATCAAGATCGGCCAGGGGAATGTGAAGTGCACCGGTGATGCGGCCGGTATCCCACTCTTTCTTCGAGCGGATATCCAGTACGACGGCACCTTCCTTGTTGATCATGCGTGTCGCTTCCGCCGGAGAGACCGAACGGCCCGACTTTCGATTCTCGGTCCACAGAAGCATCGCCAGCGTTAAACCCCAGGCTGCGATGAGATAATAGTGTTGGGTGGCAAATTCAATCAGACGATCCATAACAAGTCCGTAAGCAGAGGGCTGTTAAATAAGCGGCCAAGTATACATGGGCAACGTCCGGGGGATAAGCTTTGCCTAGGAAAATGCGCGTTACGGGCCGCTCTGAGGTACACTAGCGAGATTAACTCTATGCTGGGGAATAGAGTGCATATTCCCGAAATAAACTAATTTAAGATCGTATCTGACCCATGACTGACGCACGTTCCACCAAGGCTTTGATCATCCTCGACGGATTTGGTATCGAGTCCACCCCCTCCTCCGCTATTCAGGCCGCGAATACGCCGACCTGGGATCGTTTGCTGGCATCCAAGCCCAATAGCCGTATCCACACATCGGGCCTTGCCGTCGGCTTGCCGGACGGGCAGATGGGTAATTCTGAAGTCGGGCACATGAATATCGGTGCAGGGCGCATCGTTTACCAGAACCTGACGCGCATCACCAAAGCGATCGAGGATGGCGAGTTCTTCGAGAATCAGGTTTTGGTAGCGGCGATGGACAAGGCGATCAAGGCCGGTCGTGCCGTGCATCTGTTAGGGTTGCTCTCACCCGGCGGTGTTCACAGTCACGAAGATCATATTTTTGCGCTTGCCGAGATGGCCGCCAAGCGCGGAGCGAAAGCGATTTACCTGCATGCCGTGCTTGATGGCCGGGACATGCCGCCGCGCTCTGCAGAGCCCTCCATTGCGGCCGCGGAAGCCAAATTCCGTGCGCTTGGAGTGGGTGCAATTGCCACTGTAGTGGGCCGCTACTACGCCATGGACCGCGATAACCGCTGGGACCGTGTCGAACTGGCCTATAACGCGATGACATTGGGCGAGGCGCCGCAACGCGCGCAGTCTGCCCAGCAAGCACTGGCCGAGGCGTATGTACGTGACGAGAACGACGAGTTTGTAACCGCCACCGTCATTACCGATATGGCCGGGCACCCGAAAGGTACCGTGCAGGACGGCGACACCGTTATCTGCGCCAACTTCCGCCCGGATCGCTCACGCGAGATCACCCGTTGTTTCGTCGAAGAGGCTTTTGATGGCTTCGAGCGCAAGGCGTGTCCGGCACTGGCCGATTACGTGATGATGACCGAATATGCCGCCAGCATACCGGCTAGCTGTGCCTACCCTCCGGCGAAGATCCATAACGGGCTGGGCGAGTATCTGGCAGGGCTGGGCAAGACCCAATTACGTATCGCTGAGACAGAGAAATATGCCCACGTGACCTTTTTCTTCAACGGTGGTGAAGAGGCGGTATATCCCGGCGAAGAGCGTATTCTGGTGCCTTCGCCGCAGGTTGCCACGTACGATCTGAAGCCGGAGATGAGCGCACCTGAGGTTACGGATAAGCTGGTCGAGGCGATTCTGAGCCGTAAATTCGATCTGATTGTCTGCAACTTCGCTAACGGCGATATGGTTGGCCATACCGGCAAATTCGACGCCGCCGTGAAGGCCGTGGAAACGCTGGATCAGTGCCTGTCGCGCGTATTGGCGGCGATGGCTGAGGTTCAGGGTGAGACGCTGATTACCGCCGATCACGGCAACGTCGAACTGATGGTCAATCCGGACAGTGGTGAGCCTCACACATCCCACACCAGCTGGCCGGTGGCACTGATATACGATGGCCCGCGCGCGGAGCAACTGAGCCTGGATGACGGAGCGCTGTGTGATCTTGCGCCGACCCTGCTTGATCTGCTCGGTCTCGAGGCGCCGGGCGAGATGACCGGCAAAAGTCTCGTTCACCTGAGCTGAAGGTGCCTGCCACCGCATGCGTTCACTGCTGACAGTTCTGTTTCTGGTGTTGTCGCTGCCCTTGATGGCGGCGACCGACGCGGACAAACAGGCGACCGAGGCCCAGATTCAATCGCTCAAGCGGGAGATTGGTCAGCTGCAGAAAGGTATCGAGCAGCAAAAGGGTGAGCAGAAAAAACAGGAGCGGGCGCTTCGCGACAGCGAGAAGCGCATTGGCGAGGTCAGTGCACAGTTAAGCGCGCTGAATGATGAATTGGCTGGGCTGGATGCCGACCTCGGTACGCTCAATGAGCGCGAGGCGGCGCTTGAACAGCAACTCAAGGCCAGTGGCCAGCGTGTGCAGGAGCAGTTGCGAGCCCAGTATCGCGAAGGTCGCCAGCCTCAGTTGCAGCTGATGCTCAGCGAGCAGGATCCAGCGCGGGTTGAACGTCTGCTGTATTACTACGATCAACTCAATGCGAAATTGATTGAGCAGCTCAAGGTCTATCGGACACAGCTCGAGGCTCTTCAGTCGACCCGGACTCAGGCCGCTACGACTAACGAAAAGATAGTGCAGAAGCGGGCCGAACTTGAGCAGCAGAAGCAGGCGCTATCCAGTGCACGGGAGGCGCGAGCGGCCTCTCTTGCCAAGATCAAGGCATCCTTGCAAGAGGACAGGCGCAAGCTGGCCGATCTGGAATCCAATCGCAAGCAGCTGGAGTCGTTGCTGGTTAAGATCGTCGAGTCGATCAAGCGTGCTCGACTGGAAACCGCGGATCAGGCGTTTGCGACGCTCAAGGGCAAGTTGAACTGGCCTGTTGATGGCAAGCTTGTTCGTCGCTTCGGCGATAAGGTAAACGGTCTGTCCTACGAGGGTGTGCTTATTCAGTCCGGAACGGGACAGGAAGTGCATGCCGTTCATGGTGGGCGTGTCGTCTTTGCCGATTGGCTACGGGGGTACGGTCTGCTGTTGATTATCGATCACGGCGACGGTTATATGAGTTTGTATGGACACAACCAGAGTTTGTTGCGCGAGACGGGTAGCTGGGTTCGCCCCGGAGCGGTCATCGCGACCACCGGTGAAAGCGGTGGCTATGAGCAGGCGGGGCTCTACTTCGCCATTCGCCACGGCGGCCGGTCAATTGATCCGGGCCAGTGGCTGTCACGCCGTTGAACATCACCTCAAGGATATCGCTATGAAGCTGATCTCTGATCTGAAACACACCTCTCTTCTGCTCGGGTTAAGTGCGCTGCTGTTGGTACCCATACAGGGGCGGGCGGCCGATGTCGAAGACACCGGACAGCAGGAAGCGGTTCAGGGCCTGCCCCTTGAAGAGCTGCGTATGTTTGCCGAAGTCTACGGCCGGATCAAAGACGCCTATGTCGAGCCGGTGGATGACCGGGAGCTGCTGCAGGACGCCATCCGGGGCATGTTGGCGGGGCTGGATCCGCACTCCAGTTACCTCGAGCCCGACGCGTTTGACAGCCTGCAGGTGCATACCAGTGGCGAGTTTGGTGGACTCGGCATTGAAGTCGGCATGGAGGATGGCTTCGTTCGTGTGATCGCCCCCATAGATGACACCCCTGCACAACGTGCTGGCATCAAAGCCGGTGACCTGATCATCAAGATAGATGACACGCCGATGCAGGGGCTTGGCCTTAACGATGCGGTGGACATGATGCGAGGAGAGATCGGAAGCGAGATCCGGTTGACGATCGTGCGTGACGGCGTGGAGAAGCCATTCGAGGTTAAATTGGTGCGCGATGCGATCAAGGTGGTCAGCGTCAAACCCAAATTGCTTGAGCCTGGCTACGGCTATGTGCGCATCACCCAGTTCCAGCTCAATACCGCCGATGATCTTCGCAAGGCACTGGTGGATATGAGTGAAGAGACTCAGCTCAAGGGCCTGGTCCTGGATCTGCGCAACAACCCCGGTGGGGTGCTTCAGGCTGCGGTCGATGTGGTCGACACCTTTATCGATAAGGGCCTGATCGTATACACCGAGGGGCGCCTGCCCAGTTCGCAGCTGGAGTTCAGCGCGACCGCCAAGACGCCGGAGCCGGACCTGCCGCTGGTAGTACTGATAAACGGCGGTTCTGCATCGGCATCGGAGATCGTGGCCGGTGCGTTGCAGGACCATCATCGCGCGGTGCTGATGGGCACCGACAGCTTCGGCAAAGGTTCTGTGCAGACCGTGTTGCCGTTGGGCAACGACCGTGGACTGAAACTCACGACCGCCCGCTACTTCACCCCCGAAGGACGCTCGATTCAGGCGCAGGGCATACAGCCTGACCTGGTGGTCGAGGAGGGGCGTCTGACCTCGGTGGTCCATGAAGACTTCATCAAAGAGCGGGATCTCGCAGGTCATCTGGAGAACGCCGCCGCTGTTGAACAGGTGACTAATGGCGATGAAGAGCTGGCCCAGCGTGACTTCCAGTTGTATCAGGCGGTGAATTTGCTGAAGGCGCTCAATATCGTCTCGACAGGATCTCAAGGCGGCTAAAGGCGTGCGCTCTGTCCTGATAGTGCTGCTGACATTGCTGGTCAGCAAGTTGAATGCGGCACCTTTGGAGCCGTGGCAGCAGATGGGACCGCGAATGGTGCTGATCATCGACGATGTCGGCACCAATCTGGCCTTGGGTGAAGCGGCTTTGGCCTTGCCGGGGCCTGTTACTTATGCCGTATTACCCCTGACTCCACACGCCCGACACCTGAGTGAAGAAGCCTCTAGAATGGACAAAGAGGTGATTCTGCACGCGCCCATGGCGAACCTTCATCACCTCAGGCTAGGACCGGGTGCGCTGACACCGGAGCAAAACAAGCAGGAGCTGCAAGCGACACTGCGTGAGGATCTTGACGCGGTACCTGAAGCGATAGGCGTCAATAATCACATGGGTAGCCTGATGACCCAGAAGTCCGAACAGATGGATTGGGTAATGGAGGTGCTGCGTGCGCGCAAGCTTTTTTTCGTCGACAGCAGGACGACGGCGCAAACCAAAGCCTATGACAGTGCGATGAATGCCGGTATACCCGCACTCAAACGAGATGTGTTTCTGGATAACGAGCGCACGGCCGAGGCCATTGGTGAACGCTTCCTGCATGCGGTCAAACTGGCCCGCACCAAGGGCAGTGTCGTGGTGATCGGCCACCCTTACCCCGAAACGCTCACGTTTCTCGAACAGGCACTGCCTGAGCTTGGCGAGTACGGCATCAGTCTGATGTCGGCATCGGCCTATCTCAACGAACAGGCAGATGCCGTGCGCCGCCAGCAAGCCTGGACGCGTGCGCAGGCACCACTTAAGAGCGTCCGATAGTGCCCGGCTTACCCGCGACCAGTCCCGCCAAACATTGCAGTACCTGCAACGCCAGCAGCAAGGCGACAGCATAGAACCAGCTGCCGCTGAGGTCGTTTAACGTGCCAATAACCAGCGGACCTGCGGCTGCAATCATGTATCCCACAGATTGTGCCATTGCCGAGAGCGAGACCGCCTCGATAGTGCTGTTGGTGCGCAGTGCAAAGAGCGTCAGCGATAGACTAAGTGCCGCACCGCCACTGATACCGATCAGCGATGCCCATAGCAGCGGGGCTTGGGAAGGCGCCAGCAGCAAGCCGCCCAGCCCTGCCATTGCGAGGACAGCGATGGCGAGCACCAGCAACCGCTGATCCTTCATGCGGGTGGCTAACAGGGGGGCTGCCAGGCTGGCCGGAATCCCCGCCAGATTGACCAGCGATGTGGCAACCCCTGCATGGGTATCGCTCAGCCCGTTGTCGATCAGCATATTCGGCAGCCAAGTGATGATCGAATAGAAGAAGGTGGATTGCAGCCCCATGTATCCGGTTACCGCCCACGCCTTTGTGTTACGCCACAGGTTGATCCGATCGGTCTGTGGCGGTTGGTAACTGCGTGTGTGCACTCTTAGCAGATACAGCCAGGGTAGAACACACAGCGGTGGAACAATGGCCCAGAGCGCCATGGGGGCCCGCCAGTTGTCGAATAGATCGCGAAGGGGGATCGCAAGGTACACACCGAGGCCGGCGCCGATGCCCAGTGTCACCGTGTACAGGCCGGTCATGACGCCGGGGTGGCGCGGAAAATAGCCTTTGACCAGACCGGGAATCAGCACATTGAGCAGTGCAATGGCGGAGCCCAGCAGCAGGGTGCCGATCAGGATCAGGCTGAATGTCGAGGTCATGCGCAGCAGCGCACCGGCACTGATCAACAGTAAGCCAATGATCACCAGCTGGGGCGGCTCAAGTCGGCGAGCCAGCGCCGGAACCATAGAGGATACAATGCCGAAACAGATCAGCGGCAGTGTTGTCAGCATGCTGAATTGACTGGCGCTGAAACCAAGGCCGGTGCGGATATCCTCTACCAGCGGGCCAACAACTACGATGCCGCCTCGCAGGTTGCTGGCGGTCAGCAGTATAGCGGCGATGGCAATTGCAAATGCCAGGGGGCGACCATCAAATGGGCCTTTGAATGGCTCCGACATCTCTGCTCCTTGCTTCCTTCCGGAGGTGTACTCTTGTAATAGGTCGCCAAGAGTAACCGGTATTACATTTTTTCGGTAGGGCCGCGGACGATTTGGTGCATAGCGATACGGTGGGAAGCACGGGGATAAAAAAAGGCACCCGAGGGTGCCTTCGTCTGCGTAGACCTTAGCCCTGCCGGAACAGGCCTTGGGCCAGGCGTGTCCATTGCTCTGGCCAGAACTCGGTCGGTCGGCGCTTGAACTCGCTGCGTACGAACTGGCGGATGCGTCCTTCCGCTGTAGCCAGAATCAGATTGGCTGCTGATCCTGCAGGGATCTCAGTGCGCAGGCCCTCTCGGACCTCGGCTTCTCTCATGATCTGCTTGAGTTGGGTTTCCAGCCGCTCGAACAGCTGGTTGACCCGTGTCCTCAGGCGCTCGGTTTCGCCGGAGAGCGCATCGCCGGTCAGGATGCGGGCCATGCCCGGATTTTTTTCTACGAAGGCCAGCAGCAGCGTGAGGATCTGCTCGCACTGACGTTTCCCGCTGGCGTCTGAGCCCGCGATCAGGTTGACGCGTGAGAAGAGGGTATCTTCGATAAACCCGATCAGGCCTTCGAACATACGCGCTTTGCTCGGGAAGTGGCGGTACAGTGCCGCTTCCGAGACGCCGACTTCGCGGGCCAGCGCGGCGGTCGTGATGCGCTGCCCAGGGTTGACCTCGAGCATCTGGGCCAGAGACTGCAGGATCTGCTCGCGACGCGAGACCTTCTGTTCCAGCTGTTTTTCGCTCATCCGCCGTCCTTAGCCTAGGCTCTTGTTGGTGATCAGAGTACCGACACCGACATCGGTGAAGATCTCAAGCATGCAGGAGTGTTCGACGCGGCCATCGATGATATGGGCGCTGTTCACGCCGCTCTTCACTGCGCTGAGGGCACAGCCGATCTTGGGCAGCATGCCGCCATAGATAGTGCCGTCCTCGATCAGATCGTCCACCTGACGGGTTGAAAGGCCGGTCAGAACCTTACCCTCCTTATCCATAAGGCCGGCGATATTGGTCAGCAGAATCAGCTTCTCGGCCTGCAGAACCTCTGCCACCTTGCCTGCGACCAGATCGGCGTTAATGTTGTACGAGAGTCCCTTTTCGTCGACGCCGATCGGTGCAATCACCGGGATGAAGTCGGAGTTGACCAGCATATCCAGCACCTTGACGTTCACCCGCTCGACTTCGCCGACATGGCCGATATCGATAATCTCAGGCGCTTCCATCTCTGGGGTCTTGTGCTTGACCTTGAGCTTGCGTGCACGCAGCAGCTCACCGTCCTTGCCGGTCAGGCCGATCGCCTTGCCGCCGGCGGCGTTGATCAGGCCGACAATCTCCTTGTTGACCATACCGCCGAGCACCATCTCGACTACGTCCATGGTGGCTTCGTCGGTGACGCGCATACCGTTGATGAAGTGTGACTGGATATTCAGCTTATCCAGCAGATCGCCGATCTGCGGACCGCCGCCGTGCACGACGATCGGGTTGATACCGATCAGTTTCATCATCACGATATCGCGCGCGAAGCTGGCCTTGAGCTTCTCGTCGGTCATGGCGTTACCGCCATATTTGATTACCAGTGTTTTGCCGACGAAGCGCTGGATATAGGGCATTGCTTCGGACAATACATTGGCGGTGGAGATCGCCTGGTCTCGGGTCAGGGGCATTGTGACTTCCTCTATCTGTGTTGTGGCGCCGGCTCAGTCGTGGGGGATATCAAGGCTGGCGTCAACGCTGTGCAAACGGGTCTGAAATTCGTTTCGGATACGCTCGAGAGCCGTTTCTGTCTCTGCTTCGAAGCGTAACACCAGCACCGGTGTCGTGTTCGAAGCGCGAACCAGACCCCAGCCATCAGCATAGTCGACACGAACACCGTCAATACGGCAGGCCTCACCGTCCGGGAAATCGAGTTGCTGCAGGGCTTCGACGATCTGGAACTTGTTCTCTTCGGTCACCTCGATATTGATCTCAGGCGTGCTCAGATCCTCCGGGTACGCACTGAAGATGGCATCGGCACTTTCCGAACGCTTGGCCAGTATTTCGAGCAGACGTACAGCGCTGTAGAGACCGTCATCGAACCCGTACCAGCGTTCCTTGAAGAAGATATGGCCACTCATTTCGCCGGCGAGCAGCGCCCCGCTTACTTTCATCTGGCGCTTGATCAGCGAATGTCCTGTTTTCCACATGGTCGGTTTGCCACCCGCCTTGGCGATAACCTGTGGCAGCAGGCGAGAGCATTTAACATCGAACAGGATTTCGGCACCGGGGTTGCGGGAGATCACATCCTCGGCGAACAGCATCATCACACGGTCGGGATAGACGACTTTGCCTTTTTCGGTGACAACGCCGACGCGGTCGCCATCGCCATCGAAGGCGAGACCAAGGTCGGCACCGGTTTCGGCAACCTTGGCGATCACGTCCTGCAGATTTTTCAGCTTGCCCGGATCCGGGTGGTGGTTGGGGAAGGTGCCATCCACGTCACAGAACAGTGGGATGATCTCAACGCCAAGGCGTTGAATCAGCTCCGGCGCCAGAATACCGGGGATACCGTTACCGCAGTCCACTACCACCTTGAGCGGGCGGCTGACATGCACATCGCCGGCGATGCGTTGCAGGTAGGCTTCTGCAACATCCTCTTCGCTGAGCGAGCCCTTGCCATCGGTGTAGGCGCGCTGCTCGATACGCGTGCGCAGGCTCTGAATCTCATCACCGGACAGCGTGTGTCCGGCGAGCATCATCTTGAAGCCGTTGTAGTCGGACGGGTTGTGGCTGCCGGTGATCATGATGCCGGTCTGGTGAGCACGCTGGTGGGCGGCAAAGTACAGCACCGGTGTCGGCACATACCCGATATCGATGACATCGCAACCGCCGTCGCGCAAACCTTCGGTCAGCACCTCCTTCAGACGCGGGCCGGACAGTCGGCCGTCGGCGCCGACGACAACCTCGCCGATCCCCTGCTCATGGGCACTGGCGGCAAAGGCGCGGCCCAGATGGTAGACCAGCGGTTCGGTCAGCGATTTACCGACGATGCCGCGAATGTCATAGGCGCGGAAAACGCCGGTGTCGAATGTATCCAGATCAAAGCTCATTGCAGGCTCCTTGCACGCTATTCGGTTCAGTGTCGGCCGGAGGATCCGAAACCGCCGTCGCCACGGTCGCTATCGGTAAACTCTTCGACTACCTCGAAGTCCGCCTGTACAACCGGTACCAGCACCATCTGGGCTATGCGTTCGCCCGGCTCGACGCTGAAGGTGGTATGGCCGCGGTTCCAGCAGGATACGAACAGTTGGCCTTGATAGTCGGAATCGATCAGGCCGACCAGGTTGCCGAGCACGATGCCGTGCTTATGCCCCAGGCCGGAGCGCGGCAGGATCATGGCGCACAGGTTCGGGTCCTCAATATGGATTGCAAGGCCGGTGGGAATCAGTTCGGTCTGTCCGGGCTCCAGCGTCAGTGCCTCGTCCAGGCAGGCGCGCAGGTCGAGACCGGCGGAGCCTTCGGTGGCATAGGCGGGCATCGGAAACTGCTGACCGATACGGGAATCAAGAATCTTTACCTGAAGTTTTCGCATACTCATTGAAGTGTCTGGCTATTCTGTTGATCAGCTGGCGAGCCAGCTGCTGTTTATGGGTTTGAGGCAGGGTTTCAATACTATCGGGCCCGACCAGCGTGACGGCGTTTTCGTCGCTGTTGAAGCCGATGCCGGGTGCGGAGACATCGTTCGCCACGATCAGATCGAGCTTTTTGCGTGCGAGTTTGTTCTGAGCATAACTCACCACATCACGGGTCTCCGCTGCAAACCCGACGGTATAGGGACGATCCTCAGCGGCGGCCACGGTGGCCACAATATCCGGGTTCTTGACCAGATGAAGCTCCATGATCTCTTCGGAGCCTTTCTTGATCTTGTGCTCGGCGATCGAGACAGGACGGTAGTCAGCCACCGCGGCGGCCGCGATGAACAGGTCGCAACCGGACAACCCGGTCAGCGATGCATCCAGCATCTGCTGGGCACTTTCCACCCTGATGCACTCCACCCGCTCGGGGGCGGCGATGCTGACAGGGCCGGTAATCAGCTTCACTCGGGCACCGGCATCCCGCGCCGCTTCTGCCAGTGCATAGCCCATTTTGCCGGAGCTATGGTTGGAGATGTAGCGGACTGGGTCCAGTGCTTCGCGTGTGGGGCCTGCGGTGATGAAAACGGTACGTCCGCTCAGTGCAAGCGTCTCGAACTGTCCGGCGCAGAGTTCAGCGAGCTGGCTGGGCTCCAGCATACGCCCCGGGCCGGTATCGCCACAGGCCTGTTCCCCGATACCGGGGCCGAACAGCTGAATGTCGATGCTGGCTTTTAACTTATCCACATTCTGTTGGGTGCGGGCGTCACGCCACATGGCCTGATTCATCGCCGGTGCCAGGCAGATGGGGGCATCGCTGGCCAAGCACAGAGTGGTGAGCAGATCGTCCCCCATGCCGGCGGCCAGTCGGGCAATGAAATCGGCACTGGCCGGTGCAACCAGAATAAGGTCGGCCCACTTGGCCAGCTCGATATGGCCCATCCCGGCTTCCGCTTCGGGATTAAGCAGCTGCAGATGAACGGGATTACCGGAGAGCGCCTGCAACGTTAGAGGCGTGATGAACTCGGTGGCCGCCGGTGTCATAACGACACGAACATCGGCTCCGGCACCCTTGAGCAGGCGGGTTAACTCGGCGCTTTTATAGGCCGCGATGCCGCCAGTGATTCCCAATAGAATCCGACGGTTAGTAAGTCTGTGCATACCCTGTGTATCCGATAATATCTGGATGAGCTGGTGGGCTGATTAAGCGCTTTACGATACCATCTTGGCTCTGTATTGCGTAGTACGGAACGCACACTGCCAAACCACAAGGAGGTGGATAATGGCGATATCGGACTGGCCGGCGCAGGAGCGGCCAAGGGAAAAACTGCTCGCAAGAGGGGCGGATGCGCTCTCCGATGCAGAGCTGCTGGCAATCTTTCTCAGAACCGGCGTCAAGGGCAAAAGCGCGGTCGACCTCTCCCGCGAGTTGCTGACCCGTTTCGGGGGCCTGAGGCAACTGATGGAAGCATCGGAACACCAGTTTTGCGCCGCACTTGGGCTTGGGCAGGCCAAGTATGTGCAGCTACAGGCCGTCATGGAGATGTCGCGCCGCCACTTGGCAGCACAACTTGAACGCGGCTCTGCGCTGGAGAGCCCGCAAGCGGTGCGCCAGTATCTGGCCGCGCAGCTGCGCCATGAGCCACGTGAGGTATTTGCCTGCCTGTTACTGGACAACCGGCATCGGGTGATTCGATATGAGCCGCTGTTTTTCGGCACCATCAACGCGGCCAGTGTCTATCCCCGTGAGGTTGTGGCGCTGGCGCTAAGGCATCAGGCGGCGGCAATGATACTGGCGCACAACCACCCTTCGGGTGTGGCGGAGCCGTCTCAGGCGGATCGCCAGATCACCGACCAGCTGGTGCGGGCGCTGGCGCTGGTCGAGGTGCGGGTGCTCGATCATTTAGTGGTGGGAGATGGCGAGAGCGTCTCCTTTGCCGAACGCGGCTGGCTCTAATGGTCGAGTGGCACGCTGGTGATTTAATAAACAAAAGGCTGGTACTGACCGCTAGATATCTGTAATATACGCGGCCTTCTGTCCCGTAATGGTACGGTATTCAGTTCGGTTTATTGGACGCTCCGCCTGAGAGAGTTGCTGCATCGCTCTCGATAAACATCGGACAGAGGTTAATAGAGAACCCAAACATAAGGTTTAAAACAATGTCTCGAGTTTGCATGGTAACGGGCAAAGGCCCGGTAACCGGAAACAACGTTTCCCACTCTCAGCGCAAGACGCGTCGTCGCTTCCTGCCGAACCTGCACTGGCACCGTTTCTGGGTTGAGAGCGAAAACCGTTTCGTACGTCTGCGTGTTTCCTCCAAGGGCATGCGTATCATCGACAAGAAGGGCATCGACACAGTTCTGACCGAACTGCGTGCCCGCGGCGAGAAAGTCTGAGGAGATTTGAATCATGGCTAAAGGCGCACGCGAGAAGATCCGCCTGGTATCCTCTGCCGGTACCGGTCACTTCTACACCACCGACAAGAACAAGCGTAACACTCCGGACAAGTTCGAATTCAAGAAATACGACCCGGTTGTTCGCAAGCACGTGATCTACAAGGAAGCCAAGATCAAGTAATCTTGATCAGCTTTCAAAAAACCCTGGCTTACCCGCCGGGGTTTTTTTATGTCAGCTGCACAGCTGAGAGGGTCAGCAGTAAAAATTTGGAGCGCTTCGGTGGGCATGACTCTGCGGCAACTGTCCGATGTCGTATTCCAGTTAATGAATTTCGCAACTTCCGCTATATTAAGGTCCCAACCTGAAAATCGGGTACTTGGGATTGCAGCTACAGGGTGTGCGGCGCTAGCAAGAGGATGGGCCCTGGTCCAACCGGATAATCCGAGAACCTACAGATAATGAAGATCAAACAGAAACTTATCCTCGCATTTGTCGCCAATACGCTGTTGGCGAGTGTTCTGCTCTCTCTATTCAGTATCAGCCAGTCGAGGGAGGCGGCGCAGGAGCGCTTTGCCGAAATCAGCGCACTGCAACTACAGACGGTTGATGACTCATTCAGCGCATTCTTTCGGGATATAGGACGGGATATCGAACATCTGGCCAAGGCACCGATCCTGCGGCAGGTTGATGACAGTATCAAAACCTACTACGACCAGCCCGAGCAACAGATGACACCGACGAAAAACGGTGGCTTGGAGGCCGATATCTATCGTCATCTCGAGCGCTTCGGTAGCACGCACCCCGGCTTTAATTATGTCTATATCGGCACCGAAATGGGTGGCTACGTGCAGTGGCCTGAAAGCAAGATGACGGCTGACTACGATCCGCGTAAGCGCCCTTGGTACATGACCACCAAGGCTAAGCCCGATGCCATTCTCTTTGGTGACTCCTACTATTGGGCCGGTGATGACATCACGTTGGTGCCGGTGTCGCATACCTTTAGAGACAGCAATGGCAAGCTGCTGGGGGTGCTTTCTGCTGACGTATCGCTGGCATCTCTGACCGATATGGCGCAGCAGGTAAAACTGGGTGAGAAGGGCTTTCTGATTCTGGTCGAAGATACCGGTAAGGTGCTGGTCGATGCCTCGAATCCTGATAATAACTTCAAGAACTTAGCCGATCTCTCCGGCAGCGCCTATCAGCAGTTGGACAAGGCTTCCTCGGGGCTTCTGCAGTTGACGCTCAATGGCGAGGAATATGAAGCGCGTGTTCACCAGTCCGATGAGTTGGGCTGGAAACTGGTCGCTCTGATGCCAAGAAGCGAGATCATGGCGCCTGCTCAAGAGCTGATGTGGACGACCCTGGGTATTACCGCGCTGGTGTTGCTGGCGGTCTGTGTGCTGGCGTTCTGGCTCTCCGGAATGCTGGTCAAGCCGATTCTGATGGTGAGTAAGGGGTTGAAGGAGATTGCCCAGGGTGGTGGTGATCTGCGCGGCCGACTGAGTGTTGTCAGCCGCGATGAGGCGGGCGATCTGGCGACCTGGTTCAACCAGTTCCTGGATTCGCTGCAGGGGCTTGTGACTCAGGTGAACCAGAGCGCCCATGAGGTGGCCAGTGTTTCGGCTCAGGCACAAAGCAGTGCAGCGGCTGTTGATCGTGCCAGTGAACACCAGCTGCGCGAAGTCGAGA
Organism: Marinobacterium lacunae; assembly: GCF_000705555.1. Classification (GTDB taxonomy): domain Bacteria; phylum Pseudomonadota; class Gammaproteobacteria; order Pseudomonadales; family Balneatricaceae; genus Marinobacterium_D; species Marinobacterium_D lacunae. Next base: position 174,632 of record NZ_JMQN01000036.1, on the reverse strand, counting down.
GCATGGTGGCCGCGGTCAACGAGATGTCCGCGACTGCCAGCGAAGTGGCCCGCAGCTGCGCTCAGACTGCCGATGCGGCAGGTGCAAGTCAGGAAGCGAGCGACAGCGGCAAGCGGATTATGGCAAGCACCGAAAGCAGTGTGCGCCAGTTGGGCGAGCAGGTTGCCCAGTCGGTGAACTATATCGGTGAGCTTGAACAGGAAACCGGCCAGATCAACACCATTCTTGAGGTGATTCGCGGCATTGCTGAGCAGACCAACCTGCTGGCGCTGAACGCAGCGATCGAGGCGGCGCGAGCCGGCGATTCCGGCCGCGGTTTTGCCGTGGTCGCCGACGAGGTGCGTACGCTGGCGCAGCGTACTCAGGTGTCGACCGAAGAGATCGGTGCTCTGGTTGAGCGCTTGAATGTACGTACCAAGCAGGTCGTGGATACCATGGCGGCGAGCCAGGCGAAGTCGAAAGAGGCGGTGTCATTGTCCGAGCAGGCACATGAGGCGTTTGAGCAGATCAAGCGCTCAGTGGACCAGATCACCGATATGGCTACACAGATCGCCAGTGCCGCCGAGGAGCAGCATCAGGTTTCTGAAGGTATCAACGCCAATATCGAAGCGATCCACGGTGCGGCCAACGAGGTCAATCAGGTTTCCGCCGAGGTGGCCAATAACTCGTCGCGGCAGTCTGCGTTGGCAAACAAACTGACCGATCTGATGAAGCAGTTCCGGGTGTAATTACCGGGACAGTCCTTCTGCTGAAGGCTGCCCTTATAGCAGGGCGGCCTTTTGTCTTTTTATGGGGTAACAATGAGTACAACAGGGATGCTGGATTCTTCGCGCGTTAAACAGATAGTACCGCTGCTATTTGTGCTGTTATGGAGTACGGGCTTCATTGGCGCCCGCTTCGGGTTGCCCTACATCGAGCCGTTCAACTTCCTGTTTATTCGCATGTTGTTGACGCTTGTAGTGTTCGCAGGACTCATTCTGGTGCTGCGCTCACGTTGGCCGAATCGTCATCAGGCGCTTCACCAGATGGTGGTCGGATCACTGGTCCATGCCGGCTATCTGGGCGGTGTCTTTGCTGCGATTCGCTGGCAGATGCCCGCGGGCGTGACCTCCCTCATTGTCGGCCTGCAACCCCTGTTGACCGCGGTACTGGCCTGGGTGATCTGGCAGCAGCGGTTGCGCCTGCTGCAGTGGCTTGGGCTGGCGTTGGGGCTGTTGGGTGTTGTGCTGGTATTGGCCGGTGGCAACCGTCTTAACCAGTTCGAGCTGATGCCAGCGGCGTTGCTGGCAGTGCTGGTAGCGCTGGTCGCCATCTCGGTGGGTACGCTCTACCAGAAACGTTTTGGTCAGGGCGTCGATCTGGTGGCCGGTTCCTTTTTTCAGTATCTGGCCACGGCGGTCTGGATGGGCTTGCTATCGTTTGCGTTCGAAACCCGTGTTGTCGATTGGCAACTGCCGCTCATCGGCGCCATGGCCTGGCTGGTACTGGGACTGTCCGTATCGGCTATCCTGCTGCTGATGCTGATGATTCGCGAGGGTGAGTCATCGCGGGTGGCGAGCTATTTTTACCTTGTGCCACCGGTTACCGCGATCGAGGCCTGGTGGTTATTCGACGAGCAGCTGGGGCTGATTGCGCTATGCGGGGTGGCGATCACCGTTGCTGGCGTCTATCTGGTGTTGCGCCCTCAGCGTGCCCGCTGACCGCATTGGATCTAGAGCATGCCTGAACTACCTGAAGTCGAAACCAGTCGCGCCGGTATAGCACCCTATCTCGAGGGGCACCGGATTACCGCCTTGAGGGTGCGCCAGCCCCGCTTGCGCTGGCCTGTACCGTCAGATCTAGCTGCCCATCTCGAAGGGCAGATCGTCCGCTCCGTTAGTCGTCGGGGTAAATACCTGCTGATTGCCGTTAATGGAGGCTGTGCGCTGCTTCATCTGGGCATGTCGGGCAGTGTGCGGATTCTGCCTCAGGGCACGGTGGCCGGTAAGCATGACCACGTGGATCTTGAGCTCGACAGCGGTCTGATGTTGCGTCTGACCGATCCCCGACGTTTTGGCGCTTTGCTATGGCAAGCCGAGGGGGAGGAGCACAAGCTGCTGGCATCGCTGGGGCCCGAGCCGCTGTCGGATGCATTTGATGTCGATCATCTGGGCAGGTGCTGCAAGGGCCGTCGGTCCAACATCAAGGCGGTGATCATGGACAGTCATGTTGTGGTCGGAGTTGGCAACATCTACGCCAACGAGGCGCTGTATCTGGCCGGGATCGATCCGCGGCGCGCAGCCGGACGGATTTCGATCGCCAGACTGCAAACCCTGGTGGCGGCAATTAAGGCGGTGCTGGCCAGAGCAATCGAGCAGGGTGGCACGACACTGCGGGACTTTGTCGGTGGCGACGGTAAGCCTGGCTATTTCAGCCAAGAGCTGAATGTCTACGGCCGTGCTGGTGAGGCCTGTCCCGGATGTGGCAACATACTGAAAGAGGTACGTTTGGCGCAGCGCAGCACGGTATTTTGTAGCCTGTGTCAGACGTAGCGCCTGATATGCCATCCCCCATCGTGAAACGGGAGCGAAGATGAACCGTCCTGCCGAACATCTGGCACCCCCGGTATTTGATGCACCGGATGATCCAGTGCGCCGTGAGCTGCGCGAAAAACTTGGAATCGAGCGCTTTCTGTCAGCCCGGGAAGCGTTTCGCATCGGGCCAGAGGGTGTGCACTGTGAGTATTACCACCACAGCGATGCCTCGCCGCTAATCCTGTTTCTGCCGGGTATTGGCACCTATTCGGAGCTCTATGCTGAGCTGCTGGCTTCCGTCAGCGCGCGAGGCTTTAACGTCGTCGGTGTCGACCCCAGGGGGCACGGCTATTCCGATGGGCGGCGCGGCGAATATACCGTCGACCAGACGGTCTGTGATCTGGAGCGGGTGGTGTCGGCACTTTTACCGCGCTCCAACGGCAAGGTCGGTGTCTACGGATACTCCATCGGCGCGATGCTGGCTGTTGCGCTGGCCGAGTGCGATGCGCGAATCGGCTCGGTGTTGTGCGGCACGCTGCTGTTGACTGAGGTACCGCCAGACATGTTGCATCAGGCGGGTTGGTTTTGGACCTGGGGCTCGGCACAGCTGTTTCCGTCGCTACGTTTACCGCTACGCTCGTTTATCGACTTTGACACCCTGCTGGCTGGTAATCCGGCAGGGGAGGCGATCAACGATGACCACCGTGTTGTGTTTGACTATCCATTGAGCACACTCTCAAGCCTTTTCACCCACCGCGCGGGTGTGGCGTCCCAGCAGTACGATTTCAAGGCCGGTATCATTCAGGGTGAGCACGACGAAGTGCTCTCGGTGGAGTATACGCGCCGCGTGCTTGAGGCACTGGTTCACCCGTTCGAGTGGATACGGGTACCGGGCGAGGGGCATATGATCCCTTGGGATAATCCCGAGCAGCTGACCGTGCTGGTCTGTGACTGGTTTCAGCGCACTCTGGATTAAGCGGCCCAGCGGCTACCGTCACCAAAGCGTCAATCCTCAGTCATCGGGTTGTCATCCGGTTCTGTAAATAATGCCCTCAGGCTGCACAGAACCGGATGACCGCTATGAACAGACTGCAGAAGCTGACCGCCGTGGATACCCGAATTTTTTACTGGTGTAACGATCTACATCGGGATCTCGGCATGGCCCCTGTCAGTCGGTTTGTCTCCCGGCTTGGCGACGGTGTGCTGTATCTGCTGCTGGGATTGGGGCTTGCGCTCTGGGAGGAGGAACTGGGGCTGACCTTTCTGGAGGTCGGGTTACTCGCGTTCGCTCTGGAGCTACCACTCTATCTGTTACTGAAAAACACCATACGCCGGGACCGCCCCTGCCATCGTCTCGATGGATTCAGGGCCGTGATCGAGCCGTCCGACAAGTTCAGTTTTCCATCCGGCCACGCTGCTGCAGCCTTCCTGTTCGCAACCGTGCTGGCGAGCTTCTACCCCTCGCTGGCACTGGGTGCCTTTGTGGTGGCGGCGCTGATTGGCCTGTCCAGAATTCTGCTGGGTGTGCACTATCCTACGGATATCGCCGCTGGCGCCCTGTTGGGTATCTGTTGCGGGGTATTCTCGCTTCACCTGTGGGAGATGTTCTGAGGTGCGGATACTCTACGGCGTTCAGGGGACAGGGAACGGCCACATAACCCGTGCCAGGGTGATGTCCACAGTGCTTGCAAAAGCGGGTGTCGAGGTGGACTACCTCTTTAGCGGCCGGACGCCTGATCGCTATTTCAACATGGAGCCCTTTGGCGACTATCGCACGCGGCGGGGCCTTACCTTCTTCACCGATGCGGGCAAGGTGCAGCTGGCGAAAACGCTGTTCGGTAATAGCCTGCTTCAGTTATGGCGGGACATTAAGTCTCTGGATGTCCGCGGTTACGATCTTGTCCTGACTGACTTCGAACCGGTTACTGCCTGGGCGGCGCGTCGTCAGCGGGTGCCAAGTCTCGGGATCGCCCATCAGTACGCGTTTTGTTATCGGGTTCCCGGTACCAAGACGGCACCCTGGTTGAAACCGGCCTTGAAACTGTTTGCGCCGGTGGACCAGGCGATCGGTGTGCACTGGCACCATTTCGATGCGCCAATACTGCCGCCATTGATCGAGCCCCCCAGTTTTACCGTGTCCACGCGCGCGAAAGAGGTGCTGGTGTATCTCCCGTTCGAGCGTCTAGATGATATTTGCTATCTGTTGCAGGGTTTCCCTGAGTATCGGTTCCTGATCTACGCAGCGGTAGAGGCACAGCAGGAAGCGCGCAATTTGGTGATCAAGCCCTTCTCACGTGAAGGCTTTCAACGTGATCTGGCGAGCTGTGATGGTGTCATGTGTAATGCCGGTTTCGGTTTGTGCAGTGAGGCTATGCAGGCCGGGAAAAAGCTGCTGATCAAACCACTGGCCAATCAAATCGAACAGGAGGCGAATGCCCGGGCGCTGGCTGATCTGGGCCGAGCCCGTGTCATGAAGCGTCTTGAGCCGGCTGCCATCACCCGGTGGCTGGATGAAACCAATCCCGATCCGCTGCTTTGGCCCGATACCGCATCGGCACTGGTCGATTGGTTACTTGATGGCCGTCAAGAGCCTATAGCGTCGCTGTCTCAGCGCGTATGGGCCGACCGTCTGCCCGAGCTTCAAAGCTCTACTTCCTGAAATTTATCTGAACTGACACGTGACGACTGGCCACTACACGGCTGTGTGGTGCGAGGCTGTGCGTGTATTGGACGGAGAGGGGAGTGTAGGGTGGGTCTGTACAAGGCTCTTTACAAGGCTCTTTATAAGACAAAGGGGTGCATGTTCCGTCATACACCCCTTTATTGGCGTCCTTTGTCCATGCACCTTGATGCATCCTGCGTGCGTCCTGCTGTCCTGCGATGCCGTTTTACGCGCCATCCGGGCATTCAGTCCCTGAACAGGAGATCCTGAAACCCATTATGACCGCACCTGCAAAAATGGATATAGGAATTTTTCCTAGTTTTTCCGATTTTACTCTCGAAATATTCATACTCAGTTTTGCCCGCATTGCACAGGGTGATTGATCCGGGCCTGATGAGGCGCAGGAGCGATTGGGTTACTATGGCTTCATGCGTCGACCTGGCCTTGTATCCCTATCGGTTGTCATGCAAGTGTCATCTTACTGTCGTCAAATGCGAATCCAGAATTAAGGAACGAGCCGTGGCTTTCAGCAACAGTCAGCGTTTTTACCCCGATACCCGTATGCGTCGTATGCGTGCAGACGATTTTTCCCGCCGCCTGATGCGCGAGAATCGATTGAGCCCGGACGATCTGATCTACCCGATGTTTGTCATCGAGGGTGAGGGTGAGAAAGAGGCAGTGGCCTCCATGCCCGGCGTCGAGCGTCTGAGCATCGATCTGCTGGTCAAGGAGGTCAGGGAGGTAGCGGCGCTGGGTATCCCCGCTGTGGCGCTGTTTCCGGTCACGCCGCTGAGCGCCAAGTCAGAGCTGGCGGAAGAGGCTTATAACCCCAATGGTCTGGCGCAGCGTGCCGTACGTGCGATCAAGGATGCTGTGCCGGAGCTGGGTGTTATCACCGATGTGGCGCTGGACCCGTTTACTACCCACGGTCAGGACGGAATCATCGACGAGCGCGGTTATGTACTGAATGATCGCACCGTCGAAACACTGGTGCGTCAGGCGCTGTCTCATGCCGAGGCCGGTGCCGACGTGGTTGCGCCGAGTGACATGATGGACGGTCGTATCGGCCAGATTCGCGATGAGCTGGAGGACCGCAGCTTCGTGAATACACGTATAATGGCGTACTCTGCCAAGTATGCGAGCGCTTACTACGGACCTTTCCGTGATGCGGTTGGGTCGGCTGGTAATCTGGGTAAGGGCAACAAGTTCAATTACCAGATGGATCCGGGTAACAGTGATGAAGCACTGCACGAGGTAGCGTTGGATCTGGCCGAAGGGGCCGACATGGTCATGGTCAAGCCGGGTATGCCGTACCTGGATATCGTGCGCCGTGTTAAGGAGGAGCTCAAAGTTCCAACCTTTGCCTATCAGGTCAGCGGCGAGTACGCGATGCATATGGCTGCATTCCAGAACGGATGGCTGGATGAAGAGAGCGTCATGCTGGAATCGCTGCTGGCGTTCAAACGCGCAGGCGCCGACGGCATTCTCACCTATTTCGCGATGAGAGCGGCGCGTCTTTTAAACCGATAATCTATTATTGGCAGGGAAATGATGGAGCTGGAAACTGGAGTTGAAGAGATGATCGAGAACGCTGAGCTGGAACAGGTCTGTGATGCGACCGTTGCGCTGCGCGACAGCCGAGAGAGCTTGCCGACGATCGATCCTATCGAGGCACCTCCGGTGGATCTCAAGGCGTCGGAGCTGTATATCAACCGCGAACTGAGCCACCTCCAGTTCAATGTCCGCGTGCTTGAGCAGGCGCTGGACGAGAAGCAGCCGCTGCTTGAGCGGCTGATGTTCCTGCTGATCTTCTCGAGCAATCTGGACGAATTTTTTGAAATCCGCGTAGCTGAGCAGATGCGTCAGCTCAAGTACGGTCGCGAGGCTGTCGGCCCCGATGCCATGCATCCGCAGAAGGTATTGGAGAAGATTCGCGAGATCTGCGAGATCAATGTTGACCGCCAATACCGTATTCTCAACGAGATCATGCTGCCGGCACTGGAGCGCGAAGGGATCCACTTCCATCGCCGTGGCACCTGGACGCCCGAGCAGCGAGCCTGGGTTGAGGAGTATTTCAACGAGAAGGTGGTGCCGGTGATCAGTCCGATCGGGTTGGATCCGTCGCACCCCTTCCCGCGACTGGTTAACAAGAGCCTGAACTTTATCGTTGAGCTCGACGGCAAAGATGCCTTTGGCCGCGAAACCGGTATGGCGATCATACCGGCACCGCGTTCTCTGCCACGCCTGATCCGGTTGCCGGACGAGCTGTGCGATGGCGGCGATAATCTGATCTTCCTGTCGTCGATCATCCATGAATTTGCCGACACCCTGTTCCCGGGCATGACAGTGGATGGCTGTTTCCAGTTCCGCATCACCCGCAACGCCGACCTGTCGTTCGATTTCGAGGAGATCGAGGATCTGGCCCGCACACTGCGCGGCGAATTGCACTCCCGCAAGTTCGGCGATGCAGTGCGTCTTGAGGTGGATAACCGCACGCCCGAACATCTGATCGCGTTCCTGCAGGAGGAGTTCAAGTTGCCGACGGCCCATGTCTATCGCGTCGACGGCCCGGTTAACCTGACCCGTCTGATGGCGGTGCGTGATCTGGTCGAGCGCAAGGAGTTGCGCTGGGATCCGTTCACACCGGGACTGCCCAACAAGCTCAAGAGCACCGACGATGTATTCTCCGCGCTGAAGCGGGGTGACCAGCTGCTGCTGCACCCCTTCCAGTCGTTTACGCCTGTCATTGATCTGCTGCGCCAGGCGGCCAAGGATCCAGACGTCATCGCGATCAAGCAGACTCTGTACCGCACCGGTGTGAAGTCCGATATCGTCAACGCGCTGGTTGAGGCGGCCAGAGCGGGCAAGGAGGTCACGGTCGTCATTGAGCTGCGCGCACGCTTTGACGAGGAGAGTAACCTGCAGCTTGCCAGCCGCCTGCAGGAGGCGGGCTGTCTTGTCGTTTATGGCGTGGTTGGCTACAAGACCCACGCCAAGATGATGCTGGTGGTGCGCCGGGAGGGTAATAACCTGACCCGATACTGCCATCTGGGTACCGGCAACTATCACTCGGGCACCGCTCGACTCTATACCGACTACAGCTATATGACCGCCGATGAGCAGGTGGGCGAGGATGTACACAAGATCTTCCAGCAGCTGACCGGCATGGGCAAAATCCAGAAGCTGCAGAAGCTCTACAATGCGCCCTTTACCCTGCATGCCAAGATGATCGAGCTCATCCATAACGAGATCCGAAACGTCAAGGCCGGCAATGAGGGGCACATTATCATCAAGGTCAACGGCCTGACCGAGCCCAAGCTGATTCGTACGCTGTACGAGGCCTCCCAGGTTGGCGTTAAGGTTGACCTGATCATCCGCGGCATGTGTCGGTTGCGCCCGGGGCTGGAGGGGATCTCCGATAACATCCGGGTGCGCTCCATCATTGGCCGCTTCCTCGAACACACCCGTGTTTACTGGTTTGCCAATGCCGGTAAACCGACCGTAATCTGCTCAAGCGCCGATTGGATGGAGCGCAACATGCTCAACCGTGTCGAAACCGGCTTCGAGCTGTACGGCAAGCACGCCGCGCGCATCCGTAGCGAGCTGGACTACTATCTGCGCGACAACTGCCAGAGCTGGGAGCTGCACTCCGATGGCAGCTACACCCAGAATATTCCCGCCGAGGGAGAAGAGTTGTTCAGTGCTCAGCAGACACTGCTTAACGAACTGGCCAACAGCTAGCTCCTGTAAGGCCGCCGTCCTGTACGGCGGCCTTCAACGCTCCAGCTGGGCTGCGTAGCCACTGCGATAATCGCTGTGGATAAACTGGTAGCCGCTGGCCTTTATCCGCTGATTGCGGCAGCGTTTGCTGCCGCCGCGACGTACCTCACGCCATTGTGTTACCGGGCTTTCGGTTTGCTCGGCCAGCCATGCCATCACGTCATGGATAGGCGTGGGTGCGTCGTCACTGGCCAGATACAGTGGTGACAGTTGCTCACCGAGCAGGTCTTGCCGGATTAGATGCGTCAATATTCCCGCACAATCATCCCGATGGATTCGATTGCTATAGTGTATGGGTGTCTCCGGTGCCTGAATGCCTGAACGCACCTGGCTGATCAGGTGGTTTCGGTCGGGGCCGTATATGCCGGAAAAGCGCACGACGGTGGCAGGGCAACCCGCGTTGCGAGCTTCGGTTTCGCTTTCCAGCAGGATCTGGCCGGTCGGGCTGTCGGGCTCGGTGGGGCTGAACTCATCTACCCATTCATGGTCGTGTTGCCCGTAAACGCCCGTGGAGCTGGTCAGGAATAGCCGTTTGGGCGGAACCGGCAGTGCCGCCAGGGTCCGGCGCAGGCCATCGACGTAAACGGCGCGATAGATATCGAGGTCGCGGCTTTTGGCCGCCGCGCAGTAGACCAGATAGTCGCAGGCCGGTAACGCGGGCAACGGACCGCTGGCCGCAAGGTCAGCTGCAATTGGCTGGATGGGCTTGGGGAGCTGGTTTATAGTACGGCGCAAACCATGGACCTCGGCGCCCTCTGCGCTGAGCCTGAGGCCCAGAGCGGTGCCGACATCCCCGCAGCCTGCAATCAGTACCCGGGTCGTATGCATTTTGATCTCCACGCATTTACTCGGACGTATCTTAACAGAGGAATCTGCATGACGCTGACAGAGCTTCGTTACATCGTCACATTGGCTCAGGAGCAACACTTTGGTCACGCGGCCGAGCGCTGCTATGTAAGCCAGCCGACATTATCGATAGCTGTGAAAAAGCTTGAGGAGGAGCTGGGGGTTGCACTGTTTGAGCGCAGCAAAAACGCGGTCAGGGTTACACCTGTAGGTGAAAAGGTGGTGCGACAGGCCCAGATGGTGCTTGAGCAGGCCGAGGCGATACGGGAAATGGCAAAGGAGGGCAAGGACCAGCTGGCCTCGCCTTTGCGTGTTGGAGCTATCTACACCATCGGACCCTATCTGTTTCCCCGGCTGATACCGCAGATGCAGGCGCTGGCACCGCAGATGCCGCTTTACATCGAAGAGAACTTCACCGAAGTGCTACGCGGCAAGATCCGTAATGGTGAGCTCGATGCCATCATTATTGCGCTGCCGTTCCACGAACCGGATGTGCTGACCCGTGCGCTGTACGATGAGCCGTTCATGATGGTGCTGCCCAAGGAGCATCCGCTGACGAAGGAGAGTGAAATCGACGCCAGCAAGATGAACGAAGAACGTATGCTACTGCTCGGCGAGGGACACTGTTTCCGCGATCAGGTGCTCGAAGCCTGCCCGACAATAAACCAGTCATTTCACGACCAGCACACCATTACCGAGGGCAGTTCGCTCGAAACGATACGCATGATGGTTGCATCGGGCCTGGGGACCAGCGTATTGCCGGTTTCTGCTATCGAGGGGCACCCCTCGCGTGATCTGGTCGCAACGCGGCCGTTCAAGGCGCCTCAGCCGACCCGTACCGTGGCGCTGGCCTGGCGTGCCAGCTTCCCGCGCCCGCAGGCTATTGAGGCCTTGATGCAGGCGATTACGGCCTGTCGTCAGTTACCACCGGTGCTGGATATCGCTTGATGCTGAGCGGGGGATGCGCACCGATTCCTGTCACCGACATCAAAGGGGTCGGGACCGCGCTGGCGCTGAAGTTACAGCGTTTGGGGATCGAGAGCATTCAGGATCTGCTGCTCCACCTGCCGCTACGCTATCAGGATCGAACCCGGATCCTGCCGATAGGCTCGCTCAGGCCCGGCGATGAAGGGGTAATCGAAGGGCAGATTGCCGCCAGCGATATCGTGCAGGGGCGTCGCCGCGCGCTTTTGTGCCGGTTGCAGGACGGCACGGGCACCCTGAGTCTGAGATTTTTTCACTTTTCGGCGGCCCAGAAAAACAACCTGGCAAGCGGTGCGCGTGTGCGCTGCTTCGGCGAAGTAAGGCCCGGCCCGTCGGGGCTGGAGATCGTGCATCCCGAATATAAGGTGCTGAAAGCGACCGGGTCTGTGGATGTCGAGGAGCGGCTGACGCCCGTTTATCCATTAACGGAGGGGCTCACGCAGGGGCGGATACGGTCGCTGGCCGCTCAGGCGCTGGAGTGGCTGGATCGGGGCATCGTCGAAGACCTGATACCCGATACATTGCGCAGCCAATGGAAATTGCCGGAACTGGCACGGTCAATCCGTTACCTGCATCAGCCGCCTGTCGATGCGGATCTCGACGGATTGCTCGCTGGCACCCACCCAGCACAGCGACGCCTGGCGTTTGAAGAGCTGCTGGCGCACCATCTATCCCTATTACAGATCCGCCACAGCGTGCGTGAACAGGGCGCTCCCGCCCTCAAGGCGACTGGTAGCCTGAGCGTACCGTTTATCGCCCAGCTGCCCTTCGAGCTGACCGGCGCCCAGTTGAGAGTGGCGCGTGAAGTGGCGCGAGACTTAAACATGCCGCACCCAATGTTAAGGCTGGTGCAGGGCGATGTGGGCTCCGGTAAAACCGTTGTCGCCGCGTTGGCGGCGCTCCAGGCGCTGGAAAATGGTGCTCAGGCCGCCGTTATGGCACCGACCGAGATTCTCGCTGAGCAGCACTTCAACAACTTTAGTCAGTGGCTTGAGCCGCTGGGTATCTCGGTTGCCTGGCTGGCGGGAAAGGTCAAGGGTAAGCAGCGTAGCCGCGAGTTGGAGCGCATCGCAAATGGCGAGGCCCAGCTGGTGGTGGGGACCCACGCGCTGTTTCAGGACGAGGTGAGATTTTCCAATCTGGCGGTGGTGGTGATCGACGAGCAGCACCGGTTTGGCGTGCATCAGCGCCTGAGCCTGCGCGAGAAGGGGCGCAACGGAGAACAGACGCCACACCAGCTGATCATGACGGCCACCCCCATTCCGCGTACGCTCACCATGAGTGCTTATGCCGATCTCGACTGCTCGATCATCGATGAATTACCGCCGGGGCGGACACCGGTTAATACCGTGGTGATCGCAGACTCGCGCAGGGATCAGGTGGTTGACCGCGTGCGCAAAGCCTGTGGTGAGGGGCGTCAGGCCTACTGGGTCTGCACGCTGATCGAAGAGTCCGAGGCGTTGCAGTGTCAGGCGGCTGAGGTCACCGCCGAGTCGTTGCGAGAGGCGCTGCCGGAGTTGCGTATTGGCTTGGTGCATGGGCGGCTAAAAGCGGCCGAGAAAGCGCAGATTATGGCCGCGTTCAAGTCTGCCGAACTGGACCTGCTGGTGGCGACCACCGTCATTGAAGTCGGCGTTGATGTGCCCAATGCCAGCTTGATGATTATCGAAAATCCCGAACGTCTGGGGTTGGCACAGTTACACCAGTTGCGTGGTCGTGTGGGCCGCGGCTCTGTCGAGAGTTTCTGTGTGCTGATGTATCATGCGCCGCTTTCACAGCAGGGGCGGGAGCGTCTGGCAGTGATGCGCGAGAGCACGGACGGATTTCGTATTGCCGAGAAGGATCTTGAGTTGCGGGGGCCCGGCGAGGTGCTCGGGACGCGCCAGACCGGCATGATGCAGTTTCGCATCGCCGACCTGCAGCGTGATGCCGACCTGCTGCCGCGGGTCAAGCGGGCCGCGGCCGATATCGAACACAGCCCTTCGCTGACACAGGCGCTGATCAGCCGCTGGCTCGGTCAGGGCGCCGACTATGCTCATGTTTAACAGACTGGAACGGGATTCAGATGCAGCCGACTGCTGAACAACTTGTCATGATTGAACGTCAGCTAGGGCGTAAACCGCGCGGGATAGCGGCTATCGCGTATGCCACCGAGCAGGGCGTACCTGTTGTGTTGCAGATGCGTTCACTGATCGATGACAAGCCGTTCCCGACACTTTATTGGCTCTGTTCGCGCGATCTCTACCAGATGATCGCCGAGATCGAAACGGGCGGTTGGGTCAAGCAGATTGAGCAGGCGCTGGCTGATGACGAGGTGCTTCGGCAGCAGTATATGCAGCAACAGCAAGCCTATGTCGACCTGCGCTGGCGCCTGATGGACCCGGAGGATCGTGCGCGCATCGAAGCGCTGGGCTTCAGTGATCTGTATCACCGCTACGGCATCGGCGGCATTGCCCAGTGGGACAAGGTGCGCTGTCTGCACATGCAATATGCCCATCATCTGGTGGGCGACAACCTGGTCGGTCGGAAAATGGATGAGGTGTTCGGGTTGAACGAGCGTCTGGCAGAGTTGAAGCTCTGACGCGGGTGAGGGATAGACAACAAAAAACGGCAGGTTGAACCTGCCGTTTTTTGTGTGGCCGATCGCGGGCGTTTAGCCCTGAACCAGCTTCTGATACTTCTGCATCAGCTGATCTTCGGACTCGACGTGATCCGGATCTTTCGGGATGCAGTCGACCGGACAAACTTCCACACACTGCGGCGTGTCATAGTGACCGACGCACTCGGTGCATTTGCCCGGATCGATTTCATAGATTTCTTCACCCGGAGAGATCGCCTCGTTCGGGCATTCCGGTTCACATACATCACAGTTGATGCATTCATCGGTAATCATCAATGCCATGTTGGCTACCTCAATGACTGACAGGGTTCAAGTTACGGCTGATAGTGCTGCTTCAGGGTGCTGGCAACCGACGGATGGACAAACTGGCCGACATCTCCGCCAAGTGAGGCAATCTCACGAATCAGCGTAGACGAGATGAACGACAGGCTCTCTGCCGGTGTCAGGAATAGGCTTTCGACCTCGGGTGCCAGCTTGCGGTTCATATTGGCTAGCTGAAACTCATACTCGAAATCCGATACCGCGCGCAGTCCTCGCAGGATTACGTTTGCACCCTGTTCCCGGACAAAGTCAGCGAGCAGGCAGTCAAAGCCAATCACTTCCACACTGTCGAGGTGGGCAAGTGCCTGCTTTGCCAGGCTGACCCTGAGCTCGAGATCCAGAGCGGGCCCTTTTTTCGGGCTGTCTGCGACGGCGACAACAATGCGATCAAACAGACGAGAGGCGCGTTCAACCAGATCGGTATGACCGTTGGTAATCGGATCGAAAGTGCCGGGATAGACTACCGTATTCATTACAGGCGCTGACCTATGTATTTATGAGCGACACTGTTTCAAGAAACTTGTCCCAGGCTTTTTTGCATCTGCACAGGGTTCAAGCATCCTAAGGCGCGGATGTTAGCCCAATTGCCCGAGGCGCACAAATAGATTAATGGAATCGAATATTTAAATTTAGTTATAAAAACTTATGTTTTATATTTTATTAAGGCATAAAGCGTGAGGGTATTATCCTGATCGCCCACGCATTGGTCGGTAATACTGCGTGCTTTGTGACGTTTTGATGACTCTTGTGTGACGTCGCTTGATTACTCCCGAGCCGCATCGTAGTTTCTTGCCTCAGTCCGGTCTAAATTGAAGTGGCCGGCGGCAACTAAGGAGAGGGGCGTGGTCAGGCGTAGCCGCGAAGACGCGGAAGCAACCCGGCAAGCATTGCTTGATACGGCGTTGGTGCTGTTTGCAGCACAGGGACCGGAAGCGGTTACCATGAAACAGATAGCGGCGCAGGCGGGGGTGACCCACGGCGCCATGTATTGGCATTTCCGAAACAAGCAGGATCTGCTGGTTCAGCTGCTGTCCCAGTGCGAGCTCCCCTTTGAACGCCACTATCTGGAGCAGCGACAGGCGGTGCAGCAGGATGCGTTGGGTGCACTGGAGGCCTTTGTGCGCAACAGCCTTAGACAGCTCACTCAGGATGCCCGGGCGCGCAATATCTATCGGCTGTTCCACTACGGGCGGGCTTGCTCACCGGAGCTGAGGCCTTTGCAGCCAGTTTTGAACGGCCAGTTGGAAACCTGGCAAAACTACCTGCACTATTTTTTGAAGCAGGCGCGCAAACAGAAACAACTGCGAAAAAAACTGGATCTGGACCAGATCAGTGCCAGCATGATGATTGCGCTGGTCGGTGCCATTGATCTCTGGCTGACCTTGCCCGAGCAGTTTGACCTCGGGGTGCAAGTGGAGTGTCTGATGACAATCCAACTCGAAGGCCTGAGGGCGCTCAAACCCTCAATGCTCTGACAGGCGTTCGTACAGTCGGTAGCTGACCTGACCTGCCTGCTTCTCCCGATACAGCTGCCAATCCGAAGGAAGGGGGGGCAGCGTCAACTCCCGTTCACATTCGATGTAGATCATCGCCCGGGCCGCTAGCAGGTTTCGGCTCTCCAGCAGCGCGCATAACGGCGCGATCAGGCCCTGACGAAATGGGGGGTCCATAAAGACCAGATCGAACCGCTCGGACTCGTCGGTGGGCCGGGCATCCAGCCAGTCCAGCGCGGCGGCGGTGATTACTTCTGCATTCTGCGCCTTAAGCAGCTGAAGGTTGGCCTGCAGTGCGCGGGCGACCTGCGGTGAGCGGTCGACGAAGGTGACGGACGCAGCACCTCGGGACAATGCCTCCAACCCCAAGGCTCCGCTACCGGCGCACAGATCCAGACAACGGGCGCCATCGGTTACGCCCTGCAACCAGTTGAACAATGTTTCCCTCACTCGATCCGGCGTCGGACGCAGTCCCTCGATTTCGGGAAAGCTGACCTTGCGGCTGCGCCACTGGCCACCAATGATGCGAAGTACAGCTTCAGAGGCGTCGGGTTGGCGGGGGCGTGCTGAGTGGTTGCGGCGGCTCATCAGGTCAGTGTCCAGCGGTGTTAAATCGAATATGGAGGCTCTGGGCAGGCACCAGCGTATCGGTGAGCAGTTGGCGCGCCTGCGTGAGATTCAGGGATTCAAGTGTAGCGCGAAACGCCGTGTGACTGTCCAGCGGCATGCGATAGAGCGCAACCAGATCCAGCCACTGCTCGGGTGTCTGCGCCTCTAGCACGTCGAGTTGATTGAGCAGGGTGCTGCGGGTCTCATCAAGTAGCGCTTGATCGAGCTGCTCCGCCAGACGATCACCATCGGGCAGCGGCGCTGTCCACTGATGCAGCAACAACGCGCGATACCCTCCGGTTGCCAGGGGGTGCCAGAGCCAGCGGTAATCGGCGTCAGCGGGCGCCATGCGCGATAAAAGGTGCGACACCAGCTCGGCGCCGAGGCGTTGCCGAGCAAGTGATGCGCCATCGTGCGGCGCGGGGATAGGTTGGGCGAGCAGCTCCCAGCGAGTATCCAGACGGCTGCCGGTGGCGGGAATTATCAGTGTACCGGCCTGAGGTGTCGATAAGGGTACGCCATCGGCTGTCGGAGGTACGCTTGTATCTGAGTTGTTCAATCCTTCTCCGATCAGAATGCGGCGGAGGGGCGTTGTCCACAGTCCGGCATAGAGATCAGCGGCGTGGGTATTGGTTCGCAACTGGTCGCCAAAGGCGGCCAGCAGGCGGTCTTCGGCCGACTGACTGTTCAGATAACGTTCAGCCTGCAGACGCTTCTGCAACGCGCTCCAATCGACAGGGGCAGGCTGAGACAGGATGCTCACTATGGATTGAAGCTGCTCGGGCCTGGGGGCGTTGGCCATATGAAAGATAACGCTCCGGTAGTGGCTGCGCCGCTCCAGCCGGGCCTGCCACTGTATCTCATTGAGCCGCTGTTGCACGGACGGGCTTTCGAGTCGCTGGGCAAGCGCGCGTTCCACTGACTGGTTGGCGACCCAGGCCTCATCACTGGCCGTATTCTGCAGAGGCAGTATCAGCTTGAGCTGATAACCTGAGCGCTTGTCAGGCATCAGGTAGCCCAATGCTTTCTGCCAATGGATCTGGTCCAGAGGGCTGGGCTGTTGTCCGGCGCGATGCAGAATCAGGATCACGATCGGTAATACCCAGATAAGAATCATCAGGTAACGTCGGTTGAAGAGCGGCTGCTGTCGGACTTTGACCAAAGCTTTATGCGTCCTTCGCTTAAGTAAGCGCGCCGCTATGGTAAGATAACGCGCTTTGGAATTTCATCGAATGGGGCGCAAGCGTCGAGGCTGGTCGTCCCTGTTATCCGGATACTACAGAATTTATGGAAGCACTCTACACCTGGATGCTCGATAACGGGCTGGATCCTAATTTACTCCCTTACGGCGCTGGTGCGCTGGCCTTCGTCATCCTGTTGGTCATTTACCTGTACCTGCGTGGTAGCAAAACCGAGCAGCAGGCGTCCCCGACATCCGCTGTGGAGACTGAAGCGCGTGAAACCGTCGAGTCGCGACAAGTGGCCGATGGGGCTGGAAGCGCGCCGGTTGAGACCGAGCAGGATACGACCGAAGCCCGTACTCAAACTGAAGTGGCTGTTGAAAGTGCGCTGGAAGTCGAGACGCCTGTCGAAGCCAAGCCTGAAGCCTTTGTTGAGGTAGAGCCGGAGCAGCCGGAGCCAGAGGCAGTCGAGCCGGAAGCAGACGTTGCAGACGAGGCCGAGCAGCTGGCGCAGGAGCGCGCAGAGGCGGAGCGTCAGGCGCTGGAGCAGGCCGAAGCGGAGAAGGCCGCCGCTGAAGCCGCCGCACGGCAGAAAGCCGAAGAGGAAGCGGTGGCCGCGAAGGCTGCGGCCGAACAGGCCGAGCGTGAAGCAGCGGAGAAAGCCCGTGTCGAGGCCGAGAAAGCAGCGGCAGAGGCGGCTGCCAAGGCTGAAGCTGAGCAGGGCGAAGCGCGCCAGACCCGCCTGTTCGAACGGATCAAAAGCGGCCTTAGCCGCACCAAATCCGGCCTGACCGAACAGCTTGGCAGCCTGTTTCTCGGCGCCAAGGAGATCGATGACGATCTGCTTGAAGAGATCGAAACGCTGCTGCTGATGGCCGATGTGGGTGTCGAGGCGACGACCGAGATCGTCACTCGCCTGACCGAACGGGTAGCGCGCAAGCAGCTGAAGGATCCCGAAGCGCTGCGTGAGGCTCTCAAGGAGGAGCTCGCAGAACTACTGGGAGGTGTCGAACATCCGTTGCGGTTGCCACAAGACAAGAGCCCGGCAGTTATCCTGATGGTTGGTGTCAACGGGGTGGGCAAGACCACAACGATCGGCAAGCTGGCCAAACGCTACCAGAGCGAAGGCAAATCGGTGATGCTGGCGGCGGGCGATACCTTCCGTGCCGCGGCGGTTGAGCAGCTTCAGGTTTGGGGCGAGCGCAATAATGTGCCGGTGGTGGCTCAGCACACAGGGGCTGATTCAGCATCGGTGCTGTTCGATGCCCTGCAGTCGGCCAAGGCGAAGGGAGTGGATGTGTTGATCGCCGATACGGCCGGGCGCCTGCAGAACAAGGACAATCTGATGCAGGAGCTGCAGAAAGTCGTTCGCGTCATGCAGAAGATCGACCCGAGCGCACCGCATGAGGTGATGCTGGTACTCGATGCCGGCACCGGGCAGAATGCGATCAGTCAGGCCAAGCAGTTCAAGGAAGCGGTGGGTGTCACGGGTATCACCCTGACCAAACTTGATGGCACCGCCAAGGGCGGCATCATTTTCGCCATCGCCAAACAGTTTGGCTTGCCGATCCGCTTTATTGGCGTTGGTGAGCAGGTCGATGATCTGCGCCCATTCGAGGCGAACGAGTTCGTCAAGGCCCTGTTCGATTAAGAGCGATTATGACCGCGATCCGCTTCAGCAATGTCGGCAAGCGTTACCCCAACGGCCATGATGCGCTGGTGGGGCTCGATTTCACCCTTGAATCGGGCGAACTCGCCTTTCTGACCGGTCACTCCGGCGCCGGCAAGAGCACCCTGCTGAAGCTGATCATGCTGATGGAGCGGCCCAGCCGCGGAGGCGTCTGGGTCGGGGATCGAGACCTGACCAAACTGCCGCGCAAGCAGATCCCCTTTCATCGCCGCGAGATCGGCGTTGTGTTCCAGAATCACCAGCTGCTGTTTGATCGCAGCGTGTTCGACAATGTGGCCCTGCCGCTGCAGATATCGGGCTATGATCCGGTGGACGCGGCGCGGCGTGTGCGGGCGGCATTGGACAAGGTGGGGCTGTTGTCGCGGGAGAAGCTGAACCCGATTACGCTCTCCAGCGGCGAGCAGCAGCGGGTCGGCATTGCCCGTGCCATCGTACACAAGCCCAAGCTGCTGCTGGCCGACGAGCCGACCGGTAACCTGGACCCCGAGTTGTCCGAGGACATCATGCACCTGTTCGAACAGTTCAACCGTATCGGTACTACGGTGCTGATCGCCAGCCATGACCTATCCCTGATCAATCGCCTGCAGCACCGTGTGCTCTCTCTGCAGGCTGGACGGTTGGTGTCCGATGGCTACTGAGCGCAAGAGCCCGCAGTCCCAGACAAAGGGGCGGATGCCACCCCGAGGTGCCGTGCAGCACCGTGTCGGTGTTGCTGACCGGCTGCGAGGTTGGCTGCGCCATCATTATGAGGTGGCGGCTCAGGCGCTGGTACGACTTTGGAGCACCCCGCTGGCCTCGTTGATGACTTTGGCGGTTCTTGCGATTGCGCTGGCGCTACCCGGCTTCATTTTCACGGCACTGAAAAATGTCGAGCAACTGACGGCGGGTCTCGATACCGATCCGCATATCTCGCTGTATCTGGATGTGTCGCTGAGTGATGAGCGAGTCGACAGCTTCAGTCGAGAACTGCTGCTGCGCGATGATCTCATCTCGGTTGAGCTGATCAGCCGGGACAAGGGACTGGCCGATTTCAAAGCCTATACACGTTTTGACGATCTGCTCGACTTTTTCGACAGCAATCCGCTACCCGCCGTGATTACACTGATTCCCGGTACCGAAGAGCCCGATCAGCTACAGCAGCTGCAGCAGGAGTTGGCTGCACTGCCCGAGGTAGAAGAGGCGCGGCTGGATCTTGAGTGGGTACGCAGGCTCGGGGCCTTCATGGCACTGGCCGAGCGGGGTGCTTGGGTGCTGGGCGGCTTGCTGTCGCTCACTGTGCTGCTGGTGGTTGGCAACACCGTGCGGATGACCATAGAAAGCCGCCGTGACGAGATTCTGGTCAGCAAGATGGTCGGCGCAACCGACGCCTGGGTGCGTCGGCCGTTTCTGTACAGCGGCATATGGTTTGGTGCCTTTGGTGCGCTGTTGGCATGGTTACTGGCGCAACTGGCGCTGGCTCTGATCTCTGAGCCTGTGCAGGCGCTTGCCGCACTCTACCTCAATGGCTATGTCGTTCAGGGGTTGGGGCCGACGGAATCCCTGACGCTGCTGCTAATCGGTATCCTGCTGGGGCTGGGCGGCGCCTGGATCGCGGTCGGTCGACACCTGCGTGACATGGAGCCCGGTTAGGTACAGGTGTTGCGTTTTGTCTGGGCAGGCGCTATTTTTTCCGGTCCGGAATGGGATTGAAACGGTTTTGGGTGGAACTTTTCCCGCCTGATTCCGGTCTTAGTTCCGGTTTCATATTGCTGGATGTTTACGAGGTGACTCCTTAAATGGGCACGAGCTTACAAGTTGTTGAACAACTCTCTCCGGGGCGCAATGTAGACGCCTACGTACAGAGCGTGAGCACAATACCTATCCTCACCGCCGAGGAGGAGAAAGAGCTGGCTGAGCGTCTGCATTACCAGAACGATCTGGAGGCTGCGCGGCAGTTGGTAATGTCGCACCTGCGCTTCGTCGTTCATATTGCACGTAGCTACTCTGGTTACGGTCTGCCTTTGGGTGACCTGATTCAGGAAGGTAACGTGGGTTTGATGAAAGCGGTCAAACGCTTCGATCCCACCATGGGTGTACGTCTGGTATCTTTCGCCGTGCACTGGATCAAGGCCGAGATGCACGAGTTCATCCTGCGTAACTGGCGTATCGTCAAGATTGCGACCACCAAGGCCCAGCGCAAGTTGTTCTTCAACCTGCGTTCGCAGAAGAAAGGTCTGGGTTGGATGAGCAACGATGAAGTCGAGGCCGTTGCTCTGGATCTCGGTGTGGACGCCAAGACCGTGCGTCAGATGGAGGGCCGTCTGGCCTCTACCGATACCGCGTTCGATGCACCTGTGGACAGTGACGAAGACAGTGCCTGGCAGGCACCGGCGGCGTATTTGGAAGATCACAGTGCGGATCCTGCCAGTCAGCTTGAAGCCGCCGATTGGGAAGAGAGCTCCCAGCGGGCGCTGATGGCGGCGATGGAAGCGCTCGACGAGCGCAGCCGCGATATCCTGATGCAGCGCTGGCTCAATGAAGAGAAAGCGACGCTGCATGATCTTGCGGCCCAGTACGGTGTGTCGGCCGAGCGTATCCGCCAGCTGGAAAAGAACGCGATGAACAAGATCAAGGCGGCGATGGTCGCCTGATACGGCCCTCGCTGGCATTCTGGCGCTTAGCCTAAAGCCGCTGATACGTTCCGGCAACGGAGAGTTCAGCGGCTTTGTCGTTTTTACGCGTCGGGCTCAGCGCGTATACTATGCACCCTGTTTGTTTTCGGAGTAGTGGGATGCCTGCCCGACTAACCCTGCTGAGTGCAGCATTGGCTGGTGCATTGGCTGTGATGCTGGGCGCATTTGCGGCGCATGCACTGCGTGAAGCGCTGTCTGCGCGCTTGCTTGAGGTATTCCAGACCGGCGTCACCTACCAGTTCTATCATGTGCTCGCGCTGCTGGCTGTGGGTGTGCTCCAGCTGCGTGGCGACAGTCGCCCCCTGCGATTGAGTGCGGCGCTGTTTCTGCTCGGCATGCTGCTGTTTTGCGGCAGCCTTTACACGCTGGTGCTGACAGGGGTGCACTACCTCGGAATTATCATCCCCATCGGCGGGGTATCATTGATGGCGGGCTGGCTGGTGCTGGCCTTTGCGGTTTTCAAGCAAGGTAAAACGTAATGCAGATTCAGGTGAACGGTGAGCCTTTTGACGCCGGTAAATGCGCGACGCTGGGCGAATTGGTAAACCAGTTGGGGCTGGCGGGCAAGCGTATTGCGATAGAGCTGAATATGGAGATCGTCCCGCGCAGCGAACACGAAAGCACTCCGCTCAAGGAGGGTGACAGCGTCGAGGTGGTGCATGCCATCGGTGGCGGCTGAGCTCATTGAGCCTGGGTGTCTTTAAACAGAATCAATTGCAGGATAGAGAGATGTCAGAGCAACACCTGAACGACCCGCTGGTCATCGCCGGCAAAGCCTACCAATCCCGTTTGCTGGTCGGTACCGGAAAGTACAAGGATCTGCAGGAGACCGGAGAGGCGATCGCCGCCAGCGGTGCTGAAATTGTCACCGTCGCCGTGCGTCGTACCAATATCGGCCAAAATCCTGATGAACCGAACCTTCTCGATGTGGTGTCACCGGAAAAATACACCATCCTGCCCAATACCGCCGGTTGCTACACCGCTCAGGACGCTGTGCGTACCTGTCGTCTGGCGCGGGAGCTGCTCGATGGGCACGATCTGGTCAAGCTCGAAGTCTTGGGCGACCAGAAAACCCTCTACCCGAATATTGTTGAAACCCTGTCCGCAGCAGAGACGCTGATCAAGGACGGTTTCAAGGTGATGGTGTACACCAACGATGATCCGATCGTGGCCAAGCAGCTAGAAGAGATGGGGTGTGTTGCCGTGATGCCGCTGGGCTCGCTGATCGGTTCTGGCCTTGGCATTCTCAATCCGCACAACATCCGCCTGATCATGGAAGAGGCCAATGTGCCGATTATCGTGGATGCGGGAGTGGGTACCGCGTCCGATGCGGCGGTTGCGATGGAAATGGGCTGTGCCGGAGTGCTGATGAATACCGCCATTGCTGCTGCGAACAAGCCCGTGCTGATGGCCAGCGCCATGCGCAAGGCGATCGAAGCGGGTCGTGAGGCGTATCTGGCCGGGCGCATGCCGCGCAAGGCCTATGCCAGCGCTTCCTCGCCGCTGGCCGGTGTTATCGGCTGAGTAAGCCCTGACCGCTAGACGAAATTCGGGCGCCATGGCGCCCGAAACTGTTAGAGAATCAAATCAAATGAGCGAGACAGAACAGCAGCGACCGCTGCGCCAGGTGCGCAGCTTCGTGGTGCGGGCAGGACGCATGACCGAAGGGCAGGAGCGTGCCCTTAAAGATAACTGGCCGGTGTACGGTCTTGAACTCAGTAGCGGCATGCTCGATTTTTCCAGCGTCTTCGGCGATGACCGTCCCGTAGTGCTGGAGATCGGCTTTGGCATGGGTGACTCCCTGATCGAGATGGCCCGTCGGGCACCGGAGAAGGGGTTTATCGGTATCGAGGTGCATCCTCCCGGTGTGGGCCGCCTGCTGGCGCGAGCACGGGATGAAGGGCTCAATAACATTCGGGTATTCTGTGATGACGCCATAGAGGTGCTGGCGCAGTGTATTCCCGATGGCAGTCTGGATTGCGTACAGCTGTTCTTCCCCGACCCCTGGCCGAAAAAGCGCCATCACAAGCGCCGCATCGTTCAGCCCGGGTTTGCGCAGACGCTGCGCAAGAAGCTGCGGATCGGCGGCACCTTCCATATGGCGACCGACTGGGAAAATTATGCCGAACACATGATGGAGGTGATGAACGCGGCTGAGGGGTATCGCAATGCCGCGGGCGAGGGCGAGTACTCACCTCAACCCGAGTGGCGGCCTGTTACTAAATTTCAGCGTCGCGGCGAAAACCTCGGTCATGGTGTCTGGGATTTGATCTTCGAACGGGTGGTGTAAGCTCTACGCGTCGATAAAAAAGAGAGTGCCTGTGCACTCTCTTTTTCGTAGTGGTATGGATAAAGCGATCAGTGGCAGTTGCGCCCTTCACCCTGGTTGCCTTTGTGTTTGCCGGGGCCGAACGCCATGCCGCCGCGCTGTGCCATCATCTCCTGCATCTTGGCCTGCTGCTCCGGCGTTAGGATCTTGCTCATCTCCTGCTTCATTTCGGCGTGATCCTGGATGCGCTCTGCGACGCGTGCTTGTGCATCGGCGATCAACTTATCCACATCCGCCTGGAAGGTTTCGGAGTTGGGGTCAAGCGAGCGCATCGCGCCCATGTAACCCTGGCGTTCCCCGCGCATGCCTTGGCGTTCTTCGCGGTGCTGTTCCCACAGTTGCTTCATCTGGGCCTGTTGTTCTTCGGTCAGGTTCAGCGCCTGGGCAAAACGCTCCTGACGGTATTCGCCTTTCTCATTGGCGGCGGCGAAGCCGATAGCGGAGGCGGTGAGCAGGGTGGCGACAACGCCGCCGATCAGTAACTTACGCATGGTGTGTTCTCCTCATCAGTGCTTTTGATGGGTTCAGTATGCGAAACAGCCGCGCTAAGTTGGGTTATGCGGCGGTAAAGTTTGGTAAAGCTTCCCCATACACGAGATGAAGGCCGTACTATTAAAGGTGTGGCACCGTGTCAGGAGTATCTATGAGCAATGAACGACTGCTGATCATCGATGATGATATTGAGCTGTGTAACCTTTTACAGGACTATCTCGCCCATGAGGGTTATCGCGTCGAAGCGTCCCATTCGGCCGAGGAGGCGCTTGTTCGCCTTAATGAACAGAACGAGTGGGATCTACTGATTCTTGATATACAGATGCCCGGTGCCAGCGGGCTGGAGCTGCTACAGCAACTGAGACCCCGTCTGCGGACTCCGGTGATTATGCTCACCGGTCGTGGTGATGAGATTGACCGCATACTCGGGCTTGAAATGGGGGCCGATGACTATCTGGGCAAGCCCTGCAACCCGAGAGAGCTCCTTGCCCGCGTGCGCGCGGTGTTGCGCCGCGCAGGTCCCGACGTCGTGGTGGAGCCGCGCCTGTTCCCGGAGCAGGTGATCGAGCGCTCGGGAATACAGTTGGATCCGGGGCTGCGTGAGGTTCGTGTCAATGGCGTGCAGGTGGAGTTGACCAGTGCTGAATTCAACGTGCTGGCATACCTTATCCACAACGCCGGACGGGTGATGAGCAAAGAGCAGCTAACCGAGCTGGTGCTGCATCGCAAGCTAACCGCCTATGACCGCGCGTTGGATGTGCATGTCAGTCGCGTGCGCCAGAAGCTGGGGCCGCTGCTGCAAGAGGGCGTCGAGCCGATCAAGACCATCCGGGGGCAGGGTTACCAGTTCGTCAAGGACCGCGCATGAAGTGGTACAGCAAACTGTTCTGGAAGATTTTTCTGGTGATATGGCTGGTTAGCGCCGCCGGTACCGGCAGTGCTGTACTGGGCGTGCTGTCCATCGCCGAGAAACGGCAGAGCAAGGAGTTGCTCGAGACCCGTGCGCGGGCTCAGGCTAGCCTGATGCTGGATCGTTTGGCGCGTGGTGAGGCAGAAGGCCGTGAGCTCTGGCGCAGTTTCGATAAGCATGATCACCGCCGCCGTTCGATACCGATGTGGATCATTAACGCCGATACCGGCCAGGTCGTGTTGGGTTTCGATGATCGTCCCCCTCCGGAAAAAGGGGGAATGCGTTTCGAGATCGATGACAACGGTCGCAAACTGCTAGCGGTGGTGTTGGCACCGCGAGAAGGGTTCTACTTCAAACGCCTGATGGGCTTCCTGCTGTCGATGCAGGCGGTACTGGTGTTGCTGGTATCGGCGTTGGCAAGTTTGCTGCTGAGCTGGTTGATCGTAAGACCGATCAACCAGCTGTGCCGCCATGCGCGGGAGCTCTATCACCATCAGAACCTCAGCAGTCGGGCGCATACCCGCTTGAGTTGTCGCCAGGACGAGATCGGAGAACTCTCCCGTGAATTCAACCAGATGGCGGGTTATGTCGAGGAGACGCTGACGGCTCAGCAACGGTTGCTGCAGGATGTGTCCCATGAGCTGCGTGCGCCTTTGGCACGTTTGCAGGTGGCCGCAGGTCTGGCGGAGCAGAAACTGGGCGAAGGGGATGTAACCGCCGAACGCATCAACCGCGAGTGTGAGCGGTTGGATGGACTGATCGCCGAGATTCTTTCATTGTCGCGTCTGGATCAGGCCCCCATAGAGGGGGAACCGTTTGCGATCGCCACACTGTTTGATGAGATGCGCCAGGATGTTGAGTTCACCCAACCGGAACGTAGGGTGGTAACCGATGTGGAGCCGCACACCCTTCGCCTTGCGTTGAACGAGGATCTTCTACGCCGTGCGCTGGATAATCTTGTACGCAACGCGCTGAAATATACTCCCGAAGACACACAGCTGTCGCTGTCTGCTCGTCAACAGGGAGCTCGGGGTGTTGAAATCAGCCTGCGTGATCAGGGGGCGGGGGTACCGGAAGAGTTGCTCGTAAAACTGACCGAGCCTTTTGTCCGTGCACGCAACGCAGGGGGCGACGGGTATGGACTGGGGTTGAGTATATCCAAGCGCGCCGCTGAACGTCTTGGCGGCTCCCTGCGATTACGCAATCACCCCGAGGGTGGGCTCGAGTGCGTGATTGTCTTGCCGGACGGCGTGCTCAAGGCAACAGCGCGGACCTGATCGCCATCTGAAACATGCAGGGCCTGCGCCAGGGATGGTGTCAGCACAACCTGCCCGCGATTGGGTTTCAGCTGCGCGGTGGTGCAGCGAAAACCGGTGGTGCGGGTGTTGGCCACCAGAAAACGTTGTGAGCCTTCCGGGGCCGACTGATCCTGTACGCTGATACGCAGTCGGCGGCTTTGGGTAATCGCCCTGATATCCCCTTGCCGGGCCGCCAGCGTAGGGCCTGCGTCGAAAATGTCGATATAACTCTCAAACCGGAACCCCTCCATCTCCAGCATCCTGTAGGCCGCTTCGGTATTGGGGTGTACGCGACCGATCACCTCCTGAGCATCCTTGGGCAGCAAGTGGATATAGATTGAATGTTTGGGCATCAGCTCGGCGATAAACACTTTGTTGCCAGCACCAGTCAGGTAATCTGCCTTGTCATAGTCCATGGAGAAGAAATGGCGCCCGAGTCCCTCCCAAAAGGGATTGGTGTGATGGGAGTCGGTAAACCCGCGCATCTCAGCGATGACGCGGTCGTTGAAGCGGCGAGGATGCTCTGCGATGAATAGAAATCGACACTTAGAGAGCAGTGTGCCGACGCCGCTTTGGCGGTACTGCGGTCGTAGGTAAAGCGTGCAGAGCTCGGAGCTTCCAGTGTAGTCGTTACACAGGTTCAGCGTCTTGAACTCGTTATACACATCCAGTTCACGCGAAGAGTGCACGACGGTGCTCAAATGGTAGTGGTAAAACGGAGTATCCAGCCCGACGGCTGAGGCAATACCGCAGGTTCCCGCGACCTCTCCGCTTTCGGGGTCCTCCAGTACGAACAGGTAGGTTTCGGGGCCGGGCTGTGCTCTGGGGTTACGCAAGGTTTCCACCGATACCCGCACTTTGTCGGCAAGGAAATCGGGGTTGTCCGGCAAGGATGTGAATCCGGGGCCGGATTCCACGGCGATCTGCTGTAGAAGGTCTAGGTCCCGGTACTCAATAGGCCTAATTACAAACATATACGCCTCCTTCCGCCTCGCATTGGCAGTTAGTCATCCTTTTCTGAGTGTAGACCGTGTAGCGTAAAGCGGCAGGGTGGCGAACGGGTGTCAGTTTTGTGTATAAATCTGTTACTTAAATATGGATACCCTGTAATCTGTCTTTTATTTTTCTTTAAAAAACAAATATATGAATGAATCGTTTTTGTACTTCTGATCTGTGGGTAACTTTTCAGAAATTAACGGGTGCTGGGTTTCTGGTGGGGTTGGTAATGGTCAATCAGGGTTTCAACCGGCAGTGGTTTGTCGAATAGGTAGCCTTGTCCTACCCGGCAGCCGGACGCCAACAGGAACTGGCGTTGCTCTTCGGTTTCTATGCCCTCGGCCAAGACCTGCAGGCCCAGCTGGCGGGCCATCAGAATGATGGTCGATGTGATGGCCAGATCGTCTCGGTCGTCGGGGATATCCTGTACGAACGAGCGGTCGATCTTCAGCACCTGCACCGGCATCTTCTTGAGGTAGCTCAGTGAGGAATAGCCGGTCCCGAAGTCATCGATGGCCAGCGTGACGCCCAATTGCCTGAGTTTATGTAGCACTTCCACCGAGTGGGTGAAGTTGTCCATCATCAAGCCTTCGGTGATCTCCAACTCGAGTGCATCGGCCGGTAGTCCGGTTTCGCGAAGGACCGAGGCCACTGTAGCGTGCAGCCCCAGATCGTCGAACTGCCGGGCCGACAGGTTTACGGCCACCCGGAACTGCTGATCGACAAACTCCCGTACCTTGATCGCCTGCCGGCATGCCTGTAGCAGTACCCAGCGACCGATGGGGATAATCAGTCCGGTCTCTTCCGCCATGGGGATGAACTCGGCGGGCGGGATGGAGCCCTCTATCGGGTGATCCCAGCGCAGCAGTGCCTCCATACCCACCAGTAAACCGCTGAGCAGGTCTATCTGGGGTTGGAACACCAGCTTGAGTTCGTTTCGGTCCAGTGCCTGGCGCAGGTCATGCTCAAGTGTGAGCGCCCGGCGCGCCTCGGCATTCATTTCGGGGCTGTAGAACTGGTAGGTATTGCGGCCGATATGTTTGGCGCGATACATGGCCAGGTCGGCATTACGCAGCAGACTGCTGACATCCATCGCATCGATGCCGATCAATGTGATGCCGATGCTGACCGTCACCTGCATCTGGTGTGTGCCGATATCCAGCGGCTGTGCCAGCAGCTCGATGATGTCGTCCGAGTAGTCGCGGATACGATCGATCGAGGTGAGGTCTTTTAGAATGACGGTAAATTCATCGCCACCGAGGCGGTACACCGCATGGGGTTCGTTGACGCAAAAGCGCAGTCTGTTGGCCACGGTGCGCAGCAGTGTATCGCCCGCCTCGTGTCCCATGGTGTCGTTAATCTTTTTGAAGTGGTCGAGATCGAGCAGCAGCAGGGCGCGTATATCATCGCTGGGGGTGCGCAGCAGCTCTTCGAGTTGATCGCGAAAGCGGCGTCGATTGCCAAGATCGGTCAGTGGATCGTAGAACGCCAGCCGCTCCATCTGCTGCTGGTGCTCCTTGAGCTGGGTGATATCGTCACTGACCGAGACGATTTTCGACAGCGTGCCATTTTCGTCCAGAATCGGCGAAATTGACTGCAGGCTCCAGTACAGGGTTCCGTCCTTGCGACGATTATGCAGGGTTCCGCGCCATTTCTGGTGGCGGCGGATGGTGTTCCATAATGCGTCGTACACCTCGGGAGGCGTGTTACCAGACTTGAGAAAGGAGGGCTGCTTGCCGACAACTTCGCGCAGGGTATAGCCGCTGATGTCGGTGAAGCGCGTGTTGACATATTCGATCGCACCACTGGCATCGGTGATCACAACGGCACTGCCGCTGTTTTCCACCGCGTTTGAGAGCTGCTTCAGTTCAAGCTCGCGCTGGCGGTGAATGCGTTCGTCCTGAACGAGTGCGAGGACAGCGTAGACGCGGCCCTGATCATCGGTCAGCGGTGAGAGATGCAGTTGAAGCTCGATCTGAATATCGGCGATCTGAACACGGTACTGGTTCAACGTGCAGCTGGTCTGTTCGCCCAGAAAAAGAGATGTCAGAGAGTCCAGCAGATGGCTACGGGATGGACTGTGCAACAGCAGTTTGGAAGTGTGTGCAGCTTCGCAGGATTGGCCCAATAGCCGCTCAAATGCGTGGTTGGTAGCGTGACAATACCCGTAGGTGTCGAGTAAACAGGCGCTGACAGGTGAGGCCATCAGGCCCTGAAAAACCTTCAGCGCACCGTCTCGTATTCGGTCACCGGCCTCTTGTGAAGCGGGCTGATCACTATTTTGCACGTATACTGCCTACGCCAATTACTAGCCGATAGCTGATGCTAGCAAATGCCTCACAAAGTGCAATGTTTCAGCGACGTTACGAGCGTAACCGGTTGAAAATGCGCTAAAAACTCGTTTGGCATATGCGAGACGCTCAAAGAGCGTCTGAGCCAGACTCGCCGGTACGGATACGGATAACCTGCTCAAGCGGCATGACGAAGATTTTGCCATCGCCGATCTTGCCGGTGTTGGCGGTTTTAGTGATCGCTTCGATTACCTGATCGACCATGTTGTCATCCACAGCCACTTCCAGTTTTACCTTCGGCAGGAAGTCGACAACATATTCTGCACCGCGGTAGAGTTCGGTATGTCCTTTCTGACGGCCAAAACCCTTCACTTCGGTTACGGTGACACCCTGGATGCCGATATCGGACAACGCTTCACGCACATCATCGAGTTTGAACGGTTTGATCACCGCAGAAACCAGTTTCATCGTTTAACTCCTCGTTCATCGTTAGGCTCACACGGGCGCCTGGATCCCACAATGGCATAATGCCGGATGCACCAGTATACCCACAATAGCCGGTTTACGCATATGCGTCAGACGTGTGGGTAAATGCAAAAAGGGAGCCTTAGGCTCCCTTTGCTATCAGCTGTATCGGAGTATCACTTCTTGGAGGAAGCGAATTCCGGATAGGCTTCCATACCGCACTCGGAGAGGTCGACACCTTCGTATTCTTCCTCTTCGGTGACGCGCACGCCCATGATGGCTTTGATAACCAGCCATGCGATCAGGCTGACCACGAACACCCAGATGAAGATGGTCAGGGCACCGATGATCTGGCCGGAGAAGCTGGAACCGTCGTTGGTTACCGGCACCAGCAGCAGACCGAGCAGACCTACGACACCGTGCACGGAGATCGCACCGACCGGGTCGTCGATCTTCAGCTTGTCCAGAGTGATGATTGCAAACACAACCAGCACACCGCCAAGGGCGCCGAAGATGGTCGCCTGCAGGGCAGACGGAGTAGAGGGCTCTGCAGTGATCGCAACCAGACCGGCCAGCGCACCGTTAAGTGCCATGGTCAGGTCAGCCTTACCGAACAGGATGCGGGCGACAATCATGGCAGCAACCACACCACCGGCTGCGGCAGCGTTGGTGTTCATGAAGACGACAGCAACGGAGTTTGCGCTTTCAACGGATGCAGTCGCCAGTACGGAACCGCCGTTGAAGCCGAACCAGCCCAGCCACAGGATGAACGCACCCAGCGTGGCCATCGGCAGGTTGCAGCCCGGAATCGCGTTGATTTCGCCGTTCTTGCCATATTTGCCCTTACGAGCGCCCAGTACCAGAACACCGGCCAGAGCAGCGGCGGCACCTGCCATGTGAACGATGCCAGAACCTGCGAAGTCGGAGAAACCAAGGTCGCCCAGGGTGTACATGCCGAACACCGCGTTACCGCCCCAGGTCCAGGAACCTTCCATCGGGTAGATGAAGCCGGTCATGACGACGGCGAACAGCAGGAACGACCAGAGCTTCATGCGCTCGGCAACGGCACCGGATACGATGGACATTGCAGTCGCGACGAACACAACCTGGAAGTAGAAGTCTGCAGACGGCGCGTAGGTGGCCGGCTCTTCAACGCCGGTGAAACCGTCGCCGGTGATGCCGGTCAGGAAGTATTCACCGCCGTACATGATGGCGTAGCCGCTGACGAAGTACATGATGCAGGCGATCGCGTACAGCGCGATGTTCTTGGTCAGAATCTCGGTGGTGTTCTTGGCACGCACAAGGCCTGCTTCCAGCATTGCGAAGCCCGCTGCCATCCACATGACCAGCGCGCCGCACACCAGGAAGTAGAAGGTGTCGAGTGCATATTTAAGCTGGGTTACATCACCAGCTGTTGTATTCAGAAGTTCTTCCATCTGTTTCGCCCTCCATCAGGCATACAACATCAATAATCTGTGGGAATGGGTCAGAGTGCGTCGTGACCGGTTTCGCCGGTACGAATGCGCACAACCTGTTCCAGGGGCATGACAAAAATCTTGCCGTCGCCGATCTTGCCGGTCTGGGCAGCCTTGCTGATCGCTTCGAGTACCTGATCGACGATGTCGTCAGCGACAGCGGCGTCGATACGCACCTTCGGCAGAAAATCCACGACGTACTCGGCACCGCGGTAGAGCTCGGTATGCCCCTTCTGACGACCGAAGCCTTTTACTTCGGTAACAGTGATGCCCTGAACACCGATGTCGGACAGCGCTTCACGCACGTCATCCAGCTTGAACGGTTTGATAATTGCTGAAATCAGTTTCATCTCTGAAGTCCCCTTTGGATAAGAAGTAACGAGGTGTGCGCTGCTTAGGGGCGCTGCACGCCTCAGTTGACGTACGCTCAAGCCAGAAGCGTGCCATATATAAAAAATCGATATAAAACAGCGGTATAGGTTGTATTGGTGAAATTTTGCCCGGTTCGATCAGGTGCACCTCTCTATAAACTGATCGTTTTTTGTGCACTCTTATGGAGCGTGCAATATTTTGGTGCGCACGTTTTGGCCTGCTGCACCACGCCTGACAGCGGAGCAAGACAGCGGTATAGTGCCGGGGCATATATAAAGGGCTTCAAGGGAGCGGTGATTCGATGCGTCAGAAATTGATAGACAGCCTAAGTGCACAGATCGGCCACCTGTTTGAGGGCGCGCGTGAATTGCCGGGGCAGCAGGAGTTGCAGCAGCAGATCCGCACGCTGGTTCAGGGCACCTTTTCGCGTCTGGATCTGGTGACGCGAGACGAATTCGATGCGCAGCGCGCAGTACTGGCCCGGACCCGTGAGCTGGTTGAGCAGCTAGAAAAGCGCCTTGCCGAGCTTGAACAGCAGAAAACACCGTCGACAGGCGACGAGCCGGACACCGACACACCTGCCGAATAACCCGCTGGCTCAAAGCCAGCTCATGACCCAGGGACGGCGTCATGTCATTAGCGATTATTCATACACGGGCACAGCTCGGCGTTGATGCGCCCTCTGTTGCCGTCGAAGTGCATCTTTCGGGCGGACTGCCCTCATTATCGATCGTCGGTCTACCTGAGGCTGCGGTCAAAGAATCACGTGAGCGTGTTCGTAGCGCGCTGATCACCTCTGGTTTCGACTTTCCTCAACGTCGGGTGACGATCAATCTGGCGCCTGCGGATCTACCCAAAGAGGGCGGACGGTATGACCTGGCGATTGCGCTGGGCATTCTTCAGGCCTCAGGCCAACTTAAGGCTGAAGGGCTTGAATCTCTTGAAATTCTGGGTGAACTCGCGTTGTCGGGTGATATTCGGCCGGTAACCGGTGTGCTGCCGGCATCGATCGCCTGCGGTAAAGCTCAGCGCAGACTCGTTGTGCCTCAGGCAAACGCCGATGAAGCGGTGATGACCGGTCAGACCGAGGTCTTCGCGGTCGGCCACCTGCTGCATCTGTGCGAGCACCTAAGAGGTGCACAGCGGTTGCCTTTGCATCAGCCGCGTGAGCAATCAGTGTCTTTGGCGGCGGTTCCGGATCTGGCGGATGTCAGAGGTCAGTTACAGGCGCGCAGGGCGTTGGAAGTTGCCGCCGCCGGCGGTCATAACCTGCTGTTCAGCGGGCCTCCCGGTAGCGGCAAGAGCATGCTGGCAGCGCGTCTGCCAGGCTTGATGCCGCCACTAAGCCTTGAGGAGAGTCTTGCTGTTGCGGCCGTGCATTCCGTCGCGGGCTTGCCGGTTGATGCTGTCTGCGCTGGCCAGCGCCCCTTTCGATCCCCTCACCACACTGCATCAGCCGTGGCGATGGTCGGGGGTGGTGGGCGTCCGCGCCCAGGCGAGATTTCGCTGGCACACGAGGGCGTATTGTTTCTTGACGAACTGCCGGAGTTTCCCCGAAGGGTGCTGGAAGTAATGCGTGAGCCTTTGGAAACCGGCGAGATTTTGATCTCCAGAGCGGCGCGCTCCACCGCATATCCTGCCCGCTTTCAGCTGGTGGCGGCCATGAACCCCTGCCCCTGTGGTTATTTTGATGACGGTACGGCTCGTTGTCGCTGCACACCGGATCAGATCAATCGCTATCAACAGCGCCTCTCAGGGCCGCTCTTAGACCGTATCGATCTGCAGTTGCAGGTGCCGGCACTGTCACCTCAGGAGCTGCTGACGCCTGCCAAGCCGGGAGAGTCCAGTGCGGCGGTGCGAGAGCGTGTGCTTGGCGCACGTGAACGTCAGCTACATCGCCAGGGCAAGGCCAACCGGGATCTGAATGGGCAGGAGCTGGAGAAACACTGTACCTTGCCCGTAAGCGCTCGCCAGCTTCTGGCGCGGGTGATGGCGCAGCATCACCTGTCGGCGAGAGCCTGTCATCGTCTGTTGAGGGTGGCCCGTACGCTGGCCGATCTTGAGCGTGAAGCCGATATCCAGCAGTCACACCTGCTGGAAGCGCTGGTCTACCGCGGTAAATGGGTGGAGCAGTAGCTACTAGAGTCAGGGATTATCGCGCCTGCATCTCGTTGGCGCCGAGCATCCTCAGGAACACGTCCAGACTCACTGGCGGACTGAAGAAGTAGCCCTGAACCTGATCGCAGTCTTGCTTGATCAGAAACTCCAGCTGAGCCTTGGTCTCGACGCCTTCGGCGATAACGCTTTTCTGCAGGTTGTGCGCGAGGCTGACAATCGCACGGACGATCTCTTCATCGTCCGCGTTGCCGGGCACGCCGGCAATGAACGACTTGTCGATCTTGAGCTTGGTGATCGGCAGCTTCTGTAACAGCGAAAACGAGGAGTATCCGGTGCCGAAGTCATCCAGAGAGAACTCGATGCCGTGGGCGCTGAGTGTGTGAATACACTCTTTTACATGGACTTCATCACTGAACAGGGCGGTTTCGGTCAGCTCGAACTCCAGCATCGAGGAGTCGATATCGAACTGCTCGATCAGCCGTTCGATCGTCCTCGCAAGGTAGGTGTCCTGGAACTGGCGAAAGGACAGGTTGACGCCGATATGGCCATGCAGACCGGCCTCACGAATCAGTTTCATGTCGCGACCGGCTTGCTGGATAACCCAGTAGCCGATCGGCACGATCAGTCCCGACTTTTCACAGGCCGGTATGAAATCATCCGGACGGATCAACCCACGTTCTGGATGTTGCCAACGAATGAGGGCTTCGGCTCCGGTGATGCAACCGGTGCGTAGATCGATGCGCGGCTGGTA
This sequence comes from Marinobacterium lacunae, assembly GCF_000705555.1. Classification (GTDB taxonomy): domain Bacteria; phylum Pseudomonadota; class Gammaproteobacteria; order Pseudomonadales; family Balneatricaceae; genus Marinobacterium_D; species Marinobacterium_D lacunae. Next base: position 139,764 of record NZ_JMQN01000036.1, on the reverse strand, counting down.
GTGGAGTACGAATTCGCCTTTCTGCAGGGCTCGCCAGAGCTCCGGCTCAAGGGTGATGTCAGCGTTGTTGCTTTGGTCGTGCTGCTGATCGTATATCGCGTAGCTCAGGCCGTTTTGCGCTTTGGCACGCACGCGGGCAAGGCCGGATTGCTTGATCAGGGTATCGAACTCACTGCTGTGCTGGGGCGAGAACGCGACCCCAATACTGCAACTCAGGGCTTTTTCATCGTCTCCGAATCTGTATTCGGGCATTAACTCACCAATCAGCTCGGCAATAAGCTGCTTGGTGCGGTGTTCGATAACATCGCTTTCGTCCACCGGCAGAACCAGCGCAAACTCGTCACTGCCAATTCGCGCCAGATGGCGAGCATCGCTGCAGCGGCGCAGGCGTCGGCTCAGCTCGAGCACGACCTCATCGCCGGCATCGTGTCCGTACTCGTTATTGAAGCGACTGAAACCGTCGAAGTCGACCGTGATCAACGCCAGCTGGTTGCCTTGCTGCAGCTCGTTGAGGAGCGCCTGATAAAAATACTGGCGATTGCCGACGCCGGTCAGCGGGTCGGTGATCTTTAGCTGGGCCAGCGCATCCTGGTTTCGCCGCGTACACTGTGCATACCGCAGAGAGCGCAATAGCAGGTCCCGTGTCAGCTGTTGCAGGCACAGCTGATCGATCAGCGGTTGTCGGACCAGCAGGCTGGGATCGGCGTCGGTAAGATGATCGTTGAATATAATAATCGGCAGCCCTGGATGCTTCAGCTGTATCTGCTTGATATGGCATTGCAGGGCGGTGCGGTCGTGGGTGTAGCAGAGCAGAAGAGTGCGATCGTGCAGGTGCTTCTCAAGCTGTTCGAAACTGGCGTATGCCCGCAGGGAAAAGCCATCTTCCGGCAACAATACAGAATGCAGCATCGGCTCAAGCCGTGCTGTCGGGTCCAGAAGTAGCAGTGTCTGCTCTTCTGTCGGAACTGCCTGTTCTATTGCCAGCATGTGCCGGTCCTTATGAAACTGCTGTAGGTACGGCGGGTCGAACTGCTCTTAAATTCGCATTCTACGTGCGATAATAGCGCCTTTGAAATACCAGGGCCGCGCCAGAGTACCACGTTAAAATCCGGCTTTAAACATACGTTTAAGTCGTTTTGGATCAGTCTCTTAGGGTATCTACTTCAGATTAATCTGAAGCCAGTTGTCTAGTGTAAGTCGGCCGCGTTGCGAAAATATTTAGCGTTAATTGAGGTGCTATGAGCAAGCTGAACCCCCGTCAGCGCGAAGCGGTCCACTATATTGGTGGGCCGCTGTTGGTTCTGGCCGGCGCCGGATCGGGCAAAACCAGCGTGATCACACGCAAGATAGCCTATCTGGTTCAGGAGTGCGGCATAGAGGCTCGGCATATCGCGGCGGTGACCTTTACCAACAAGGCCGCGCGCGAGATGAAAGAGCGCGTGGGCGGGCTTATTCAGGGTAAGGCCAGTCGGGGCCTGACCGTGTCCACCTTCCATAACCTGGGGCTGAACATTATCCGTCGCGAACACAAGGCGCTGGGGTTCAAACCGGGGTTTTCGATATTCGACGATCAGGACAGCAAGGCGCTGCTGCGGGACCTGCTGATCCACCATGACGAAGATGCCGACCATGTTCAGATGGTTCAGCATCAGATCTCAAGCTGGAAAAACGACATGGTCGAGCCGCAGCAAGCGCTGGAAGTGGCGCAGGGGCCGCACGAGGTTCTCGCCGCGCGCGCCTATGAGGCCTATAACCGACACCTGCGTGCCTACAATGCGGTGGATTTCGACGATCTCATCCTGGTGCCGGTTCGACTGTTTGCGGCTCAGCCAGCGGTGCTGGAGCGTTGGCAGAACCGCATCCGCTACCTGCTGGTGGACGAGTATCAGGATACCAACCTGTCTCAATACCGGCTGGTCCGCCAGCTGGTCGGCCACCGCTCAGCGTTGACCGTGGTTGGGGACGACGACCAGTCGATCTACGCCTGGCGTGGCGCACGACCGGAGAACCTGGCGCAGCTGCAGGAGGATTTTCCCGGCCTCAAAGTGGTCAAGCTGGAGCAGAACTACCGCTCTACCAGCCGTATCCTGAAGGCGGCCAATACCCTGATCGCCAATAACCCCCACGTGTTCGATAAAACCCTGTGGAGTGAGATGGGCGCTGGCGACCCGATCCGGGTTATCCACACCCGAAACGAGGATGCGGAGTGCGACCGCATCGCCACCGAGATTCTCGATCGTCATCTGCGCGAGAAAATTCAGTTTCGCGATTTCGCCGTGCTCTATCGCGGCAATCACCAGTCACGGTTGCTGGAGATGAAGCTACAGAGCTATCAGGTGCCCTACAAGCTCAACGGCGGAACATCGTTTTTCTCCCGCGCCGAGATCAAGGATCTGATGTGCTACCTGAAGGTGCTGGTCAACCGCGAAGATGACAACGCCTTCCTGCGTATCATCAATCTGCCGCGCCGCGAGATTGGACCGACCACGCTGGAAAAACTGGGGCAGTACTCCTCCGAGCGTCACATCAGTCTGTTCGATGCCTGTCACGAGATTGGCCTTGAACAGGTATTGCCGGAGCGCGCCATCGAACGCCTGCGGCGCTTCTGCCATATGTTGGAGAGCCTCTATCAGCGCTGTACCCAGGGCGATCCCATCGCCGCCATCCGCGAACTGATCGCCGAGATCGAGTACGAAGATTGGATCCGCCAGAACTGTTCCAGTGATGCCGTTGCCGACAAGCGGATTCAGAATGTGTGGTTTCTGGTCGACTCCCTGCGTTCGACGCTGGAGCGCCTGCAGGAGGATGACCCCGACGCAGGTATAGAAGAGGCGATAGCGCGCCTGATGCTGCTCGACATGCTGGACCGTCAGGAGGAGGAAGACGACTCCGACCGAGTGCAGCTCATGACGCTGCACGCCAGCAAGGGGCTGGAGTTTCCCCATGTCTACCTGATGGGGATGGAGGAGGAGCTGCTGCCGCACCGAAACAGTATCGAGTCCGACACCATTGAGGAGGAGCGGCGTCTGGCGTATGTGGGGATTACCCGGGCCAAGCGCACGCTGGCGATGACGCTGGCCAAGAAGCGACGTCAGTTTGGTGAGGAGGTGGAGTGTGCGCCGAGCCGTTTTCTCGAAGAGCTGCCGCCGGAGGATATCGAAACCGAAGGGCTGGGACAGGCAAGCCCTGAACTCAATCGTGCCCGGGGCAAGGCGACGTTGAACAGCTTGCGCGGCATGTTCGACGATCTATAACCCCGCACAAAAGAAAAAGGCCACCCGAAGGTGGCCTTTTTCATGGGCTGACGAACCTCAGCTGCCGTTTGCCATATACTCGACGGCAGATTTGATCTCGTCATCGGAGCAATCGGCGCAAGTACCGCGCGGCGGCATGGCGTTGAAGCCGTTCAGCGCGTGGTTCAGCAGAGTATCCAGACCTTTTTCGGCCAGGCGGTCAGCCATTTCGCTGGTGCCGAATTTCGGCGCACCCAGTACACCCGAACCGTGGCAAGCAGCGCACTTGCCGTTGTAGATCTCTTCACCGCTGCGCGCGCCACCGGTAGACGCGGTTGCAGCCGCTGCTGCACCGCCACAACTTTCGTCGCCCTGGACGCAGACTTCGCCAACCGGCTTGATACGTTCGATGATCGCTTCATCGGAAGTGGCAGCCTGTACGGTGCTGGTCAGCGCCAGACCCAGGCCCAGTGCAGCGAGTGCTTTTACAGCATTGGCAGCGAATTTGTTCACAGTCACAACCTCTTGTCAGGAATTGGGCTTGGCAGCTTTCCCGCGCGTCCCACGCAAGGCAGGCAAAACTGCACCAAAAAACTGGTCAGGGATTATACCGACAAAAAAGCCCGTACGAAAAGGCGGACCTTAGTCTTCCAGCCTATTAAAGCTCAGTACGTGGCAAGCGATTGAACAGTTCACGTATCCCTTCGCCCCAGGCTTTACGCAGGGCCAGGAACTGTTCGTCTTCGGCACTGATCTGGCGGGTACGCTCCAGACTGTAGCTATCCTTGTTGTAGATCAGTATATCCAGCGGCAGATCCACGGTCAGATTACTCTTGATGGTCGAGTCCATCGAAATCAGGCCGCAGGTCAGTGCGGTTTCCAGCGGAGTATTGGGCGTAATGATTCGGTCAAGAATCGGCTTGCCATACTTGAACTCGCCAATCTGGAAGAACGGCGTTTCGGCACTGGCCTCGATAAAGTTGCCCTGCGGGTAGATCAGGAACAGGCGTGGCGCTTCGCCGCGGATCTGGCCGCCAAGCAACAGGCTGCAGCCCAGATCGACCCCCTGGCTCTGCTGCGGGTGGGTATCGCGCTCGATAATCTCGCGCATCAGCCTGCCGATGTACGCGGCCTCGTCGTACATCGAGGGCAGCGTCATCAGGTTTTCTTCCGCCTCCTCGATGCGCCGCTTGAGCAGTTCCACAATACTCTGCGTCGTCGCCAGGTTGCCGGCGCTGAGCAGCACCAGTGCGTGGTCCCGGCCATTGCCGAACGTAAACAGTTTGCGGAACGTGGAGATGTTATCCACACCGGCATTGGTTCGAGAGTCTGCTACAAAAACCAGCCCGTCGGCCAGTTTCATCGCAACACAGTAGGTCATGGCGATCGCCCATTGGTTAATTGCGCCTATAGTAGGGCCGGGCGCTCCCGGTCGTCTAGTTTCCGCAGGAAGGAAATCTCACTTGCAAACCACACACAGATCGGTAACATTGCGCTCCGCAAACACTTCCTTTGCGCGCCCGTAGCTCAGCTGGATAGAGTAGCAGGTTCCGATCCTGTTGGTCGGGGGTTCGAATCCCTCCGGGCGCGCCATCTTTTATATATTCCACCTAAGTTCAGTATCCTGCGATGCTTTTTCGGTGTTTCGACGCCTGGAGGGTGAGAATCCCCGATGGGTTCGAGTCGAGCGCCGCGAGACAACGTTGCCACAGGCAACGGCCCGCAGGGCGAGGCGAAGCCGAGTCATCCCTCCGGGCGCGCCATCTTTTCTACTTTCTCTGATTCGCCCTTTCGCTGCATATCCTGTAGTGGGCAGTTTATCTTTGTCCGCGTGTGCCGGCTTACTCACATCTACTCGCTATTTGATGCTGGGTATTTACCATTCTTTAACTACACTTAATAACCTACTGTTGGCGTGGGTTTCCGCCGAAAACAGTTTTCTCATGTATCCATTAACTAAATGGAGCAGAAAAATGAACAGGTTATTGCGTGGACTACTAGTGCTGTCGGGATTGTCTTGTGCGGTTGCTGTTGCGCAGGCCGAGGATGACCAGACGTTGATTGAACGTGCGCGCTCAGCTGCACCCTCAATGGTGAGTGCTGATGCGACGGTAATGTATCAGGGGCGGGTGTTGGCTGAGGGGAGTAACGGCTGGACCTGTCTGCCGGAGACGATGCCGGGCGACATGTCGCCGATCTGCAATGATGCGGTGTGGATGGAGGCGCTACAGGCGGTGGGCGGGAAGGCACCGTTCGAAGCCAAACAGATGGGGTTCTCCTATATGCTCGGGGGTGACGGCGGCGTCAGTAACTCGGATCCCTATCATCCTGATCACGTGAATGCGGATGATTTCATCAAGGAAGGACCGCACCTGATGGTGATTGTGCCCCGTGAGGCGCTTGAGGGCATGACAACGGATCCTCATGCCGGAGGGCCGTATGTCATGTGGAAAGATACGCCCTATGCACACATCATGATTCCGGTGGGTGAGCGCGAATAGCGCATGTACCGTTGATTGTATGAAAGGCCGTTGAGTATGAAAGGAAGCGGCAACCACGCCGCTTCCTTTTTGCTTGACCACGTTCCCTATGCGAGTGAGGTCAGCGAGTTGTTGACGCTCACCTCAGAGTCGCCCCTGTTTTCTGAGTCGTCGGGTTACCCACCAGTGGTATAGCCTGCTTGCCACCGGTCTTATCAACGGCAAACCGATGATGAATCCGAGCAGCTTGTAGCGGGGGATACGCGCCATCAGCACGCGATAAGCTTCCAGCTCCGACAGGATTCGGCCGTCCGCTGTGCGGATATGGAGTTCCGTCAGTGCCTTGCGTGGGTCGATGCCCAGCTCGATCAGCTCTCGGTCCCGTCCGGTGATGTCGAACCACTCCACCGGTGTATCCGCTTCAGGGTCCAGTTGTTCGTAATTTTTGCGATCCCGTCTACAGCGGGGGCAGGCACCGTCATAGTACACGATGATTTTGTCCTGCGTGTTCGGCATAACCCGCCTCGTTTAACTCTTATCGTGATCTGAATTAAGGGTAGCCGATGAACAGGCGAGGAGGTGCTCAGGGCGTGAGCGCAGCGACGTGTTTGGTTGCCGCTTTGTTCAGCCCTGGTCTGAGGTTATCGGCCTAGCGTTGCCAGAACTTGTACTCCAATTCGACACCGAACGCATCGTAGCCCTCAGAGTCTTCGCCGAGCATGCAGCTGTGGTGGGTGTACTTGGCGTTGGTACGGAAACGCTCGTCGGCACTTTGATAGATGTTCATGCGTACACCCAGATTCGAGGTCCAGCGATCATCGACCCCTCCCTGCTCGCATTGGGGGCTGACATCCTTGAGGTGATCAAGCCCCAGATAGACGCTGGCATCCTTGAAGAACATGCCGGACTCGGCGGCGAACAGTTTGGGACCGAATGCAAGGGCAGCACCGAAGAGCAGTGCCAGTACGATGCCCTTGAGCACGCCAAGTCCGGTTTTCGACTTGAAGTATTCGATCCATTTACTCGGTGGTATGACCAGAGCGGTTACCAGCAGCACTATGGCGATGGCGGCCAGTACGAACTGCAGGGCGCTGGGTATATTCATGAGGGTCCTCCTTGAACACATGTGAATGGAGGACGGATTATATAGAATGTCTCTACATTGCGTCAGATCATGATGTGCTTCAGTACAGCCCGACCTCGCGGTACTATCTGCCCACTGATCGTTCAGTCAAGATAACTACAAACGGACTTTAACAAGATGAAAACACGCATAGCCCTGTTTAAACCGGCAGCCGTGCTTGCAGCGCTTCTGTCGTTCTCGGCGGCTCCGGCACAGGCCGACGATACCTATACCCTCAAGCTTGCCGAAACCTGGGGCCCCAACTCCCCGATTTTGCATGACACGACGCAGCACATGGCGGAGATGGCTGAGAAGATGTCGGCCGGCCGACTGAAGATTCGTATCGACTCTGCCAACAAGCACAAGGCGCCGTTCGGTATTTTCGACATGGTGAAGTCGGGTCAGTACGACATGGGGCATACCGCGTCTTACTACTACAAGGGCAAGATCCCCAATGCCATGTACTTCACCACTGTACCGTTCAGCATGACGGTGCCTGAGCAGTACGCATGGTTCTACCATGGCGGCGGCATGGAGCTGATGCAGAAGGTCTACTCCCCCTACGGCGTGATGTCGTTCCCCGGCGGCAATACCGGCAACCAGATGGGCGGTTGGTTCCGCAAGGAGATCAACTCGGTCGAAGACCTGAAAGGCTTGAAGATGCGTACGCCGGGATTCGCCGGTGAGGTTATGGCGCAGCTTGGTGTGGCGGTTACCAATATCCCGCCGGGTGAACTCTATACCTCTCTCGAGCGCGGCACGATCGATGCTTTGGAGTGGGTCGGCCCTGCGCTGGACCTGCCGATGGGCTTCCACCGTATCGCCAAATACTACTACTCAGGCTGGCAGGAGCCCGCAGCTGAGGTTCAGTTCCTGATCAACACCAAAGTATGGGAAGGGTTGCCTGAAGACCTTCAGGAGATCCTGCGAGTTGCCATGCGTACGGCTGCCTATGACATGTATACCCAGAGCACGCATATGAACAGCCTGGCCTGGGACAAGATGAAAGAGGAGTATCCGGACGTGACGCACAAGGTGTTCCCGCAGGAGGTGATCAGTGCACTGCGTGAAACCACCGAACGTCTTCTGGCTGACCAGGCCGCGGCGGATCCGTTGGCAGCCGAGATCATCAATAGCCAGCAGAACTACCTGAAACAGGTACGCAAGTGGACCAATATCTCCGATAAGGCCTACCTGGACAGCCTTTCGACGGTGGAGTGACGCACGCTCCTGCACGTTAGCGATTAACCCCACCAAAGTCTGGTGGGGTTTTTATTGTCGATTGCTATCCGACATCTGTATCAATGTAACTGTGAAAGAAAACTGGTAATAAATAGCCGTGGCAAACAAGTACCGAACATGCCTGTTTGCAATGGCGTATTGAATACCCGTACCGAGCGAGGGTTAGATAGCGGTGAGCTACCATTCTTTAAGCGACAGACCGGCGAGCAAAGTGGCGTGTGGGTACACCCTGCGCGGGTCGTTACTGGCGCTACTGATCCTCAGCCCTCTGTACGCTTTAGCCGCTGCTGAAGAGGAGGTCGATCTTGCGGCGATGTCACTGAAAGAGCTGATGTCGCTGGAGGTGTTTACATCAGCCTCGCTGCTGCCCACCCAGATCAGCCGGGCACCGGGCAGCGTCTACACCTTTGATCGCAGCGACTTCGCCCGCTTTGGCGTGCGCAGACTGGATGATCTGCTGACGTTTGTGCCGGGGTTGCAGTTGAACCAGTATCGCAAGCGGCACCGTTCGATATGGGCGCGGGGGATGCTCGACCGCTACAACGACAAGATGGTGCTGATGATCGACGGCGTACGCATACGCCACCTCTACTATGGCCATTTTTCCCTCGGTGACAATCTGCCTCTCGAAGCGATTGAAAAGGTGGAGGTTATCCTTGGACCTGCATCGAGTCTCTATGGCGCTAATGCGTTTAGCGGCATCGTCTCGATTTCCACGCGTGAATTCAGTAGCGACGAAAGTCTGAGTGCAACGCTGGAAACTGCCAATAACGACCGGGGCAAGGGGACGTTGCTCTACAACAGTGACAATTTCCAGGCGTTCGGCAGTTATCTGCAGCAGGATGCGCCGTTTCGTGAAGGGCGCAAGAGCTTTATCGGCGGCGACACGGATCAACCCTTGGGTGAGGAGTTCGCTAACCTACTGATCAAGGGCTCGCCAATTGATGGATTAACGCTCTCAATGAACTATGCCCAGGAGGAAACCCCCTTCCTGTTTATACCCGATACGCAGGATGCCTATGTCGACGCGGAATCGCTTGTGCTGTCGGCAAACTATGAGCAGGGCAGCATCGAAACCGGCCGTATTGAAAGCACTTTTTACTACCATCTGGACAACGCCCGCGAATACGAGGTCGAGAATCTGGGTAACACCCTCGGCTACGAAGAGTATCAGGATGCCTGGATGGCCGGTGGTAAGGTGACCGGATTCAAGCGTCTGGGCCAGCATGTCGTGGCCGCCGGGATAAGCTGGGAGCATGAGTCGGCGGAGAATACCCGTTATCAGCGTAACTACCATTTCGCAGCGGGCTATCTGACGCCGCCGGAAACCGGCGATCTGTTGTCGAGCCCCGGCATCTCAAACGATGACTACGCATTCTATCTGCAGGATGTTTGGAGTCTCGCACCCGAGCTGGATCTGACCCTGGGCGCCCGTTACGACGAGTTCGAAGAGTTTGGCGGACACTGGAATCAGCGCGCTGCACTGGTATACACACCGGAAAATTCACAGACCTGGAAACTGCAGTACGGTACTGCGATCAGAACGCCGACCCTGCGTGAATATCTCAAGGTGCTTGAGGGGACCACGTTCGTGCCGCCGCCACTGGAACCTGAGGAGATCGAGCAGATCGAACTCGGCTATCTCTACCAGTGGGATAACGCCAACCTCAACCTCAGCCTGTATCGAAGCGAGCTGACCAACTTCATCATCGAGATGCCGACACCGGATGATGCCGATGAATTTTTCGCCAATACCGATATGAAGGTGCGGTTCAACGGTATGGAGGCACTGTTGAATGTCAAACCGTCTGAGCGGCTGAATCTGAGGGCAGGTCTGGCCTACCTGGAGCGGGCCGATGGCGATCAGGCGACGCCCTATGTCTCCAGCTGGACCGGCAGCCTGCAGATGGACTATCGCGTCAGACCCGCGCATACGCTGGGCTTTTCGCTGGTTTACAACCAGGCACGTGACGATTGGAACAGTTTCAGCGAGGACGATGAGGGCAGTTTCTATATTGCCAACCTGTACGGTTTTGGCCGTTTGGCACCGGACTGGTCCTATTCTTACGGGATCGACAACCTGTTCGACCGCCGGGTTTACGACCCCGCCGCCGATTTCGGCAATAAATACAGTAACGAGCGTAGTGAACGCGAGATCTGGTTGCGCCTGACCTGGGATATGACGCTTTGATCCGATTTCGCTCGACTTGCTTTAGCTACAGACAACGCTGCCGACTGAGCACCTTGGCCGCGTTGTTGTGGCTATGCCTGATCAGTGTGTTCTCACCTGTCGCGCTGGCCGATCCGAATGACGAGCGGGTGAGTCGTGTAAAAGCGGCCTTTATTCTGAACATCGTCAAGTTTGTTGCCTGGCCGACCGAGTCGCTGCGGATGCCAGCCGATACTTTTACCCTGTGTTATTACCGCGAGGACCCACTGGGCTCCGGTGTTGAGATGATCCTGAACAAAAGAGTGCTTGGGCTGCCGATGAAAAGCAGGCTTATCGAGAATCTGTCGGAGAGTGACCGGTGTAGAGTGTTGCTGATCGCCGCCGAGCAACTGCCACAGTATATGGCGGAGATATCCAACGCCACGGAGCGCAGGCCAGTGCTGACGATCACTGATTTGACCGACGAAGAGGGCAAGGGCGTCGCCTATTCGGGGGTGATCATGAATTTGGTCAGGCGTGGCAGCAGTATCGGTTTCGAAATCGATACACGGGAATTGAAAGCACGCCGCCTCTCGATGAGTTCGGAACTGCTAAAGCTGGCACACATCATAGACGTTCCCGGGAGTGGTAAATGAGCCTGGGGCGCCGTTCGTTGCGGCGAAAATTGACGGTTGTACTGATGATGGTCAGCACCACGGTGCTGGCGTTGGCCAGTCTCGGGTTTGCCGTCAATGACTGGAATAATATGCGCTCAACGGTCTTCGACCGGATGGGGGCGCAGGCAGCTATTATCGGCGGCAATAGTGTATCGGCCTTGTTATTCAGCGATAGCGAGTCGGCCCATCGTACCTTGGCGACGCTTGAAAGCGACCAAGAGATCGTGGCATCGATGCTGTTTGACGCTCAGGGTGAGCTGTTTGCCAGCCACATACGTCAGGGGCAGGCACTAAGCCTGGAGTTACCGCCTAGAGAGCGGGGCGATTTTCGTGGTTATCTCTATGTAAATAAGCCGGTTGTATTCGATGGAGAACAGCTGGGGCGGGTGGTGCTGCTGTTTGAGCCGAAACAGTGGGATGCGCTGCAGCGGGAACGTCTTAGCATCGTGTCGGTACTGTTCCTGGTGTCGGTACTGGTTGCCGTGGGACTGGCGAGCCTGTCTCAGCGGTTTGTCACTGCGCCGATTCTGCAGTTGGCGAAAACCGCCCGCGGCATCACACGTACACGCAACTACCGGCTGAGGGCGCAGTGCACGACCTCGGACGAGATCGGTGAACTGGCCGATGACTTCAATGCCATGCTGGATGAGATCGAACAGCGGGAGAGAGAGCTGCAGCAGGCGCAATCAGAATTGGAGGCAAAGGTAAACGAGCGAACCACCGAGTTGCTGGAACTGACCCGGCAGTTTGAACACCAGGCGTTTCACGATGCGCTGACCGGCCTGCCCAACCGGATGACCTTCGATCGCGATCTGGAGCGCAGTATCGCGATTGCACGGCGCACCGGGCACCAGCTTGCGGTAATGTTCCTTGATCTGGACCGTTTCAAGGCGATCAACGACACGTTGGGTCATGCGATTGGCGATCGTCTGCTGGTCCAGTTGGCCAAGCGACTGAACGGACTGTTGCGAGAAACCGATACCCTGGCCCGTCTGGGCGGCGATGAATTTGCTGTTCTGCTGGTTGAAACCACGCCGGATGCGGCCGCGGAAGTGGCGGGGAAGCTGATTCAGGCGATCAATCAGCCGGTGGAGATCGATAGTTACAGCCTGCGTGTTACGACAAGTCTCGGCATCAGCGTGTGTCCAGACGATAGCCGTGACGCCGGCACATTGCTGAAGAATGCCGATACTGCGATGTACTTTTCAAAGGATGTCGGCCGTAACCGGTTCAGCTTTTATGCCAAGGAGATGAACGCCCGCTCGGAGCGTCGGTTGATGCTGGAGGGCAAGCTGCGTAGCGTCGTCGCCGAGCAGCGTCTGCAGGTGCATTATCAGCCCAAATATGACGCCATGAGCGGCAAGATTGCCGGTGTGGAGGCGCTGGTGCGCTGGTTCGATGAGGATGAGGGCAGCATCTCTCCCGAGGAGTTTATCCCTCTGGCGGAAGATTGCGGTCTGGTCGGCGAAATCGATGAGTTTGTGACCCGCCGCGCCTGTCAGGACCTGATGTCGCTTAAGACGGACCGATGTCCAGCCCTGACGCTGGCGGTAAACTTCTCCCCGGCGCATTTTATCCATCGTGGCCTGCATGACCGGATTGAGTCTACGCTAACCAGTACGGGGTTCCCCGGTGACCTGCTGGAGGTAGAGGTGACCGAGGCGGTTGTGGCGTCGGAGGAGGCGCATCTGCATGAATATCTGAACCAGATTCGCGGGCTCGGTGTGCGCCTGGCGATCGACGACTTCGGCATCGCCTATTCCTCACTCAGTCGACTGAAGCAGTTACCGATCAACACGCTCAAGATCGATCGCTCGTTCATCCGCGATATTGGTGACGACTCCGACGATGAGGTGATCGTGCGCACCATCATCGATATGGCGCATAACCTGAACCTCAAGGTGGTCGCAGAGGGGGTGGAAACCCAGGCCCAACTGGAGTTTATCCGTCGTCACGGTTGTGATCAGGTGCAAGGCTACCTGTTCAGTAAACCGATGCCGATCGACCAGCTGAAAGCATTGCTTGAGGTAAAGTCTGAGGTTCAGATTTAAATCAGGAGTTGGCTCGACGGTGGAAAACCTGTCCTGCAGGAGTCGTTGAAAGAATAGATGACGAAAAGCGACAAAGATGTGTAAAGGGCTATATTGGAATTTGAGCCCTAGATTATTCAACACGAGCCGACCTTAGTATGCGAGCTTCTTTGAAACGATATCGTCGTGAGCATCCTCTCGCTTTGCGAATTCTCGCTTCTATTTTGGTTGCCAGTGGGCTGTTTGCCGTACTCGTCACAGGTATTCAGTTGTACAGCCAATATCGAGCGGATCTCGCCATCCTCGAGTTGCGCCTGAACGATGCCCAGTCGACCTTTGTACGCGCACTGGAGGACGCGGTCTGGCGGCTGGATAACAATCTGACGATCCATACTCTTGAGGGGGTGCAACAGCTGCCCTATGTCGCCTACGTGTGGTTAGAAACGGTGGATGGTGCCATTCATAGGCAAGGTGAGGAGGTGCACTCTCCCTACATTGAGGTTTACCAATATCCGCTGAGTCACCGTTTCGACGACCCGCCAGCCCTGCCTATACCGTTGGGGGTTCTGCGCGTGGGAGTAGACCGACGGCCTATTTTGGATAGCTTGAAAAATCAGGCAATACTGACGCTGGCCTTGCAAATACTTAAAACAGTCATCGTATCGGCACTCATCCTTTGGATCCTCTACCGCCTGCTGTTCCGGCGCCTGAGCCATCTGCAGCAAACCGCAAAAGCATTGACCGCCGACGATCTGCATACCCCCTTCATGCCCGAAACAAATCCTGTAGATCGTTTCGACGAACTGGATGACCTGTGTACAGTGCTGGATGATATGCGCCTAAGGTTAAAGGCCGGAATTGAGGGGATCCGCGAGGCGCAGGAGCGTGAACGTCTGCTGATAGAGAGAGACAGCCTGACCCAATTAATGAACAGCAAAACGGGATTGGCCCAGGCACAGACGCAGCTCAGCATAGCGGAACAGAAGGGGGAGCACCTGGTGCTGGTCGCTGTCGCGGTCAAGGCGTTTAAACCGGTAATCGAGTCCCTCGGTGTACAGTATGCTGAACTGATGATCGTCTACGTAGCTGAGCTGCTGAAAAAGCTGTTTGCGGAAGATGCCATACTTGCGCGCTGTGCCGATAATCAATTTTTCGTCACCCTGCGGATCAACGGAACCGACATTGAACAGATCAGAACGCTAATGGAGAAGATGCGCGGTGATCTGTCGCAACCTATATACCTGCATGGGCACAGTATCGATACCAACTGCTACGCTGGAATTGCGATTTCGCCTGGCGATGGCAGAGATGCACATACACTCTATAAGCACGCCCTATCGGCTGTTTACAGTGCGCATGCGCAACGCCATAGGTCACGTTATCTGTTCTTCGATCCCTTGAAGTATGAGACGACAACGCGCCGCCTAAAACTTACGGCGCTAATCTCCAGTGCTCAATTTCTGGAGGAGTTTGAACTGCACTACCAGCCGATTGTCGATGCCAAGGATAAAAAATTGGTAGGTTGTGAGGCATTAGCACGTTGGTGTAGCGATGAGCTTGGCCAGATTCCACCACCTGAATTCATCGAAGTCGCAGAGGAGATCGGTTTGATTGCCGGTCTCGGCGAGCTGATTCTGCAGAAAGCCTGTCTCCAGGCAGCACATTGGCGCACGCTTGCTCCCAATATGATCATCAGTGTCAATGTCTCGCCGTTACAGATCGTCGATGCGCATTTTCAGCAGATTGTTGAAAACGCGCTCGCACTGTCCGGCCTGCCGGCCTGCGCTCTAAAGCTGGAGGTCACAGAACAGTTGATGCTGCATGACGAAGAACCGTTGATGGAGAAGCTGCGTTACCTACAGTCGCTAGGGGTGCGTCTTGCCATCGATGACTTCGGCAGTGGCTATGCATCACTCAACTATCTGTGTGGCTATCCGTTCGAGCTGCTCAAGATCGATCAGAGCTTTGTGCGTCATATGCTCAGCGAACCCGGGCGTGAGACACTCGTGCGCACCATTGTGCAGCTAGCCCACTCGTTGGGACTCGAAGTTGTCGCCGAAGGGGTTGAGTCGAATGAGTTGAGTGTTTTGCTTACCGAGATGGGCTGCGATCTGTTGCAGGGCTACTGCTTTAGTCGTCCGCTGCCCCCTCAAACCTTCACTGATCAGATGTTAGGGGGCGACTCCGGATGTGGCACGCAGGTTTATTCGGTCGGTATCTGATACTCGGAGTAATCGCTCTATGCCTGTTGGCGAGTCCACTGCTTAAAGCAGACAGCACACCCACGATAAAGTACCAGCACACCAAGAGCCCGAACGATAAGCGGGACGAGTATTTTCTTCAGCTGCTGAAGCTGGCGCTGGATGAAAGCCGCGTTGAGTACGGTGACTACCATCTGCAGCAGGCGTCATCGCTGACCACCCAAGACCGAGCCTTTGCCCTGGTCAAGGCGGGTCAGTACATAGACGTTACCTGGGTGATGAGCAGTACCGCACGCGAGCGCGACGCGTTGGCTATACCCATCCCGTTATTGAAAGGACTGCTTGGTTATCGAACTTTGCTGGTGGCAAACGATCGTCTGAAAGAGTTCGATGCTGTCGACAGTTTGACGCAACTGGCCAAGTTCACGGCGATACAAGGAACAGGTTGGCCTGACGTCGATATCTTGCGTTACAACCATCTCAACGTGATCACCTCGCCCGACTACGAGAGCCTATTCAATATGTTGAGACGGCACCGGGCCGATTATTTTCCACGCGGTATCAGTGAGGTTTGGCTGGAGCTGAACCGTCCCGTCAGCGCTGAGATTACCCTGAAAACCAACCTCGTTTTGTTTTACCGAAGCCCCATCTATTTCTTTGTGTCGCGACGAAATCCACAGCTCGCGGCCAGAATCAAACGGGGATTGGAGCTTGCGGCCAGCAATGGCCGTTTCGACCAACTGTTCTACTCACGGCCGGAGATAAGAAAGGCTATCGAACTGCTCGAGCAACGGGAGCACCGAATCGTTGAGCTGGAGTTGCCCTGGACACTGCCCTCATTACAACAGGTAGACCCTGCGCACTGGTATCAACATGACAATAGTGCTTTCTCCAAAATGGGGCGCGACGCGTTAGGAAACTAAGCCGTTGTGCCCGTTGGCCCGGCTATGTAGCGTTTACTGTACGGTTGATTGGTATGGTATGTCGTTTGGCGGTTAATGGTGCTAACCCGAAAAAGCCAAAACCGCAGCGGGGTGCTGCGGTTATTTCATTGCGCTTACTTAGTGAGGTGCGTGATCAGAAGCGGTATGCGAGACCGATCGACAGGGTGTCGATGTCGAGATCTTCGTCAACCACATCCAGCATGTAACGGTTCCACTGAGCGTTGACCGATACGTTTTCGTTGAATGAGTAGCTGGCGCCCAGACCGATGTACGGATCGGTACCGTCGTCCAGTTCTGCGGATGCACCGCCGCTGAAGGTATCGCCATCAATGGTGATGGTGCCGGAGAAGTCAGCGTCGGACTGCCAGTGGAGCATGCCCGCGCGTGCGAACAGGTCGACCGACTCAGTGACAGGAAGATCGCCGCGGACACCGAAGAAAACACCGGTCGCGTCCACGGAAATGCGCCCGTCGATGGTCACGGAGCTGCCATACAGACTTCCGCTTACCGGAGCGTTGGTTGATGCGGTCGTTTCGCCCAGATCGACATAACCGAGTTCTGCCGAGAAGTAGTCATTGAAGCTGTAACCCATGCCGACACCGTACATTGTGTCGGTCTCGTCGACCGAGATACCCGAAGCGCTTCCGGTATCGAAATCAGAACGACCCAGATCGCCAAAGATATAGATGCCTTGGGCAGACGATGCGGTTGCGAAAGTCGCAGAAGTGGCGGCGACAGCCAGGATGGCGAGAGCCTTTTTCATCCGTTGAATCCTCATGAGAATACACTATCCAGTAGTTGCCAACTGCAGGGGACAGCTGGCAACCCGCACAGCCTATCAGGGTTTATGCCGAGTTAATCTAGGAAGATTTCCTAATTTTCGCCATGCTCTCAACACGTTTGTCATTGCCCTGATCAACGCGCCGCGTCGGGCGTGCGCGTCGGTAGCGTTCATGCGATAAATGCACTCATGCAGTATCAGCGATCGCCGTCGATCAGGCGGCCTAAACCACCGAGTACAGAGCCTTCGCCCTTGTCGCTGCCACCGGAACTCGGTGCACTGGCAATGATGCGATCGGCCATGCGCGAGAACGGCAGACTCTGCAGCCAGACGGTACCGGTGCCTTTCAGCGTCGCCAGGAACAAACCCTCGCCGCCGAAGATCATCGACTTCAGGTTACCCGCGCGCTGGATGTCATAGTCGATCCCCTCCGTAAACCCGACCAGGCAGCCGGTATCCACTCTCAGGGTCTCGCCGTTCAATTTCTTTGGCACCACTGTGCCACCAGCCTGAATGAAGGCCATGCCATCGCCCTCTAGTGTTTGCAGGATGAAGCCTTCGCCGCCGAACAGGCCCGAACCGATGCGGCGGTTGAAGGTGATGCTGACCTTGGTGCCCAGCGCTGCGCAGAGGAAGGCATCCTTTTGGCAGGTGATCCGCTGGCCCAGCTCGGCCATGTTAAGCGGGACGATATTGCCGGGGTAGGGTGCTGCGAATGCGACGCGGCGCTTGGCTGAGCCGCGATTGGTAAAGTGTGTGGTGAAGATCGATTCACCGGTGAACATCCGCTTGCCGGCGGAAAACAGTTTACCCATGAACCCTTCGTCGGGATTGGAGCCATCGCCCATCTTGGTTTCGAAGTCGATATCCTGCTCCATGTAGGTCATAGCACCGGCTTCTGCAACCACCGTTTCGCCCGGGTCGAGCTCCACTTCGACCAGTTGCATCTCCGATCCGATGATCTCGTAATCTACTTCATGGCAGCGCATCTTGAATCTCCTGTCTCAATTGCGTGTTCGGCTTGCTGCAGAGTGTGAGTACCATTCTAGCCCGAAGGTTCGCCAGAGTGCCCATGGGCTGTGGTATGTCGCCTGTTGGGTCAGATGATCCAATTCGAGCCATCCCCGGCATACATTGATGCCGCCTGCTCCAGCAGGGTGTCGGCGTCGGTGGGTTTCGCGAACAGATACCCCTGCAGGCAGGGGCAGCCCATCTCGGTCAGGATGGTTGCCTGCCCTTCGGTTTCGACGCCTTCGGCGATCACCTTGAGGTCGAGACTGCGTGACATAGCGAGAATGGCGCGGATCAGCTCCCGGTCGCTGTGATCCTCCTCCATGTCGCGCACGAAAGAGCGGTCCACCTTGACGGTGCTGACCGGGAAACGTTTGAGGTAGCTGAGACTGGAGTAACCAGTGCCGAAGTCGTCCACCGATATGCCAAGGCCCAGGGCGCGAATCCCTTTGAGGGTATCGAGCATGCGCTCGGAGTCTGTCATCAGCGTGGATTCGGTGATCTCCAGCTCAAGCTGGTCGCCGCAGATATCGTAGCGCTTGAGCAGCTCGCTCAGGGTTTCGGCGAACGCTTTCTCTCGAAGTTGGACAGTGGAGGCGTTCACCGCGATGCGCACGCCCTCCAGTGCTGTGCCACGCCAGCGTTGGAGTTGGGCACAGGCCTCTTCCAGCAGCTGCTGACCTAAGGGGATAATCAGCCCACTCTCTTCGGCTACGGGGATAAACAGGTCTGGCCGTATGATCCCCTGTTCGCCTCTATCCCAGCGTACGAGTGCCTCGACCGAGCAGACTTTCCGGGTGACGGCGTCGATGACGGGCTGGTAGTGAAGGATAAACTCGCCCTCGGGTATCGCCCTGCGCATGTCGTTTTCAAGTTTCAGGCGGGCGATGGCGGCATCGTCGGCGCTGCGTGAGAACAGGTGGAAGCCGTTTCGACCGTCGCGCTTGGCTCGGTACATGGCGGCGTCGGCATGTTTCATCAGCGTCGAGGGGTCGCGGCCGTCATCGGGATAGAGTGCGATTCCGAGGCTGGCGGTGATCATCAACTCGGTGTCGAGCAGGGTGTAGGGCTTGGCCAGCGCTTCAATGACCTTGCCGGCCAGCTCGCCGGCGGCCTCGGCACAGCCGATCCCGTCGAGCAAAATGACGAACTCGTCGCCCCCCAGACGCGAGATAGTATCACTCTCGCGCAAGGTGGCGGTCAGACGTTGTGCCACCAGTTTTAGCAGCTCATCACCGGTGGCGTGGCCGAGCGAGTCGTTCACCTTCTTGAAGTGGTCGATATCGAGGAACATCACGGCGAAGCGCTGTTTATGCCGTTCTCCGTGCTGGCAAGCCTGCAGCAGGCGGTCCTGATAGAGCACTCGGTTGGGCAGATCGGTCAGGTCGTCATGGTGTGCCAGGCGAAGCATCTTGCTCGCCAACTGCCGGGTTTCAGTCACATCCTTGATCACAGTGACAGTGCCGAGCAGGGTGCCGCTAGGCGCATGAATCGGCGACACACTGTCGCGTATGCCGTATTCCAGACCGTCTCGGCTGTGCAGTATCAAGTTGTCCATCACTTCGCTGGATTCGCGCGCGATCCGGCATCGGGTGACGGCGTCGGGCAGTACCCGACCGTTGCGCTGATCGGAAATTCTCACCACCTGATCGAAGCGACAGCCTCGGGCTTCTTTTAGCGGCCAGCCGAGCATCGCTTCCGCTACCGGGTTGAGGTAGGTGATATGGCCCTGCGGATCAGTGGTGATGACGCCGTCGCCGATGGAGTGCAGCGTCACTTCGGCGGTTTCCTTTTCGTCGGACAGGGCTTCGGCGGTGAGCATCAGGCGTTCGAGTGACGTGGCCAGCAGTACCGGTGGTAACAGCGTCAATACCAGCGGCATATAGATCAGTACATCCTGAAGCTCGCGCGGCATGCTGCTCCATGCGCTGGAGTTATAGCCCAGTTGTATCCCGACCAGTATCGAGCAGATCGGCAGCGCAACGGCAACGGCAGGGAAACGGCCGATGATCGCAATCAAGGCCAGGGAGGCGGTAACGAAAACGAAGGGGTAGGGAATATACGCCGGTGCCCAGGAGGAGATCGCCAGTGTGACGGCTATGGCCAGCAAACTTTGGGGCTGTCGTAGCAGAGAGGTGAACGCGGGTATTCCCCGTGTCAGGCAGAGCAAGCCAAGGGGCAGTACGGCGACTCCGCCGATGGCACTGCTGCCGAACAGACTGGTCCAGGTACTGCCGATATCCGCTTTCTGAGCGCTGTAAAAGATCAGTGCGGACAGCATCGCGCCGATGGCAGAGGGCACGAGACAGCCAAGCAAGAGGCTGCTGAGCATGCCTTCGGCACGGCTGACGCTCTCGCGCAGGTCGGTAAAACGTCGTAGTAGCGCAGCTCCGAGCAGAATCTCGATCAGGTTGCCGGGAATGTAGAGTACGACGCGGCTGAAGCTGCCGCCAGCGGCGAGTCCGGCTGTCAGATTAGCCAGAGCAAGGGCGGCCAGATGGAGCGGCCATTCGCGGGCGGGGCGGGTCAGCAGCAGGCAGATTGCCAGTGCATTGGGATACCAGATTGTTGCGATGGAACCGTCCGGGTAGGGCAGGTTCATCGTGCCGTAGGCCACCAGCGTGTAGATCACGCCCGTTATCACCAGTGCAATCATGGCTGAAAGCCGCGACAGCGAAAGGGGGGAGGGCGGGGAGGCTCGTTCTCCGGTAGTCATCATCTACGTCGTCTGGTTGGCTCGTGCTGTCAAAAAATGTGTTCTCCCGTTGGGGTCCATTCCTGAGGCAGACAGATGAGTCGCCAGCCGGCAATGCCGCGACCTTGCGGCTAAGTAGTTGGTATTCAAACGGAATGCGGCGGGTTGTTCAAGATGCAAAGGCGAAAAGAGGGGAGGCCGCAGCGGCTGGATTGTCCGGCCGCCGCGGTATAACGGAATCAGGCGCGGGAGCTGAACTTGCCGGTTTCGGTGTTGATCTTCACCTTCTCGCCGGTTTCCAGATACTCGGGCACCTGCAGTTCCAGGCCGTTGGCGAACTTGGCCGCCTTGGTACGGCCCGTGGCGCTGGCCGCTTTCATGCCGGGTACGGTTTCGACGATCTCCATGATCACAATCGGCGGCAACTGGATGGCGATGGCGTTGCCATCCACCAGCGACAGCATGATCCCCTCCATATTCTCGATCAGGAAGGGGAGCTGGTCTTCGATTACCGAGCCGTTGATACCGTACTGGCTGTAGTCTTCAGCATCCATGAAGTAGTACAGATCGTCCTCGCGATAGAGGTAGGAGGCCTTGCGCCGCTCCAGTGCCACCTCCTTGAGGATATCGTCGCCGACATAGGTGGCCTCGTGCTTGCCGCCGCCCGGAATCTGGCTGAAGCGGACACGGTACAGGGTGGACGCGCCGCGTGCGGTGGGGTTACGCACGTCGATACTCTGGGCCATCATCAGTTTGCCGTCGATATCGACGACCTGGCCACGCTTAAGTTCGGATGCCTTGGGCATGTTGACCTCGAAAAATCAGGGATGTTGTATAAGACCGATCAGTTGTTGCAGGGCATCGCGCGCCGGATATCGGCCATTCTGTTCATAGTCCAGTGGCCAGCCGGCGTTGATCCTCAAGCAGTCCTGGTACAGTGAGAGCGTGGTGAACTCGCAGCCTGGGCGAATACCCAGCCCTATCTCTCTGGCTCGCCGATTCAGCTCCCTGCAGTTCAAGCCAGGGCTCTGCAGCCAGAGTACCAGTCCCCCGGAGGGGTGGCTGAGCGCAATATTATCCGCTAGGGCGTTTTGCAGGAAGCTCTGGTAGGCGGATATCTGCAGTTTTAACTGGGAGCGTACTTTCTGCAGGTGGGCATGATACTGCCCGGTACCGATAAAGTCGGCCAATGCCGCCTGTGACAGTGCGTTGAGACCGAATTGTCCAACTGATCGATGCTGACGATAGCGTTCCAGATAGCGCCCCGGCAGACACCAGCCGATGCGTAATCCTGCGCTCAATGTCTTCGACACCGAGCCGCACCAAAGGATATAACCGCTTCTATCCCAATATTTGGCCGGCAGCGGGGTGACGTTGCCGTGCCCAAGCTCCATGTAGATATCATCTTCGATAATCGGCGTCGCATAGGTTTCTGCCAGATCAGCCAGCTTCTGCTTCTGCCGGGGGGTCATGCTGATGCCCTGGGGGTTCATATGGGTGGTGCTGAACAGACCGGCTTTCACATGCCGCCGGCTCAGGTGGTGTTCCAGCTGCTCCAGGTCTATGCCCTCTGCGGTACTGGGGATCTCGACTACCCGGCGGTCCAGTAGTGCCAGTAACTCCAGCAGGCCGTTGAAGCAGGGTGAACTGATCGCCACCGCATCACCGGGTTGGGTGGTCAGCTCCAGAGCGACGCGGACGGCATCGATACAGCCGTTGCCGATCACCAGTTCCGACGCAGCAAAAGGGAAACCGTAGCCGGCGAAATGAGAGGCCAGTGCCTGGCGTAGTGCCGCCTCGCCCTGGGGATCGGGATAGCGTTCGAGGTATTCGCTTGAGTGCCGGAGTGCCCGCTTGACGCTGCGATTGAGCGCTGCCGTCGGCAGCAGGGACGGACCCAGCTGCGAGATACCCAGCGGGCCGTTCATCCCGCCGGCGGTGGACGGCATATGAGGGGTCGTAATGCGGCTCTCGAACCGGGGCAAGCCGGGCGGTCGGGCCGGAACCGCCGGTTGCGACACGTAAAATCCGGATTGTGGTTTGGCAATTAGCCAGCCCAGCTCTTCGAGATAGTGATAGCAGTTGATCGCCGTGGTCATGCTGACGGAGTAGAGCCGAGCCGATTTGCGCAGGGAGGGAAGGCGGCTGTTGCCGGGCAGCCTGCCGGACTCGATATCGGCAATGATCTGATCCGCCATCTGTTTGTAACGCATCGGGAATCCCCGTCTTGATAGCTCCGTATCTCAAAAATTGTATATCTTTTTTTGTTAAAAATTGAATCTGTTTACTGTTTTGTTCTGGATCAATACTGCTCTCCTCAAATGTCGAGGAGGAGACTATGCGTATTCAGGACGTGGTGCTGGGACTGGCCGTGATGTGCCTGTGGGGGTTCAATTTCTCCGTGATCAAATTGGGGACGGATCAGATCGATCCGCTGATGCTGGTTGCGCTGCGTTTTACTCTGGCGACGATACCGGCCATCTTCTTTGTCGCCCGTCCGCCGGTGGCTTGGCGTTATCTGCTGGCGTACGGCCTGGTATTCGGTCTCGGCGTATGGGGGATGGTGACCTGGTCCATAGAGGCGGGTATCTCCGCAGGCATGGCGGGTCTGCTGCTTCAGCTGAGCGTGGTCTTTAGCCTGCTGCTGGGTGTCGGCTTTTTAAGGGAAAAAGTCGGGCTGGGCAAGGTGGCGGGGGCGCTGCTGGCGATGCTGGGTCTGTTTGTCAGCCTTACGCTGGAGGATGGTTCGGTGACGCCGGTCGGGCTTGCCTTGGTCATGCTCGGCGCTCTGTGCTGGAGCCTGACCGGCATCATCGTCAAACGCGCCGGTACCGATCAGGTGTTCGCGTTCAGCGTCTGGGGCATGCTGTTTGCCCCGCTGCCGCTATTGCTGCTGGTATGTGTGCGCCAGGGCCTGGACGGTGTGCTGCAGGTATCGGAGCAGATGAACGCCAGTGTCTGGTTCTCGGTGCTGTTCCAAGCCTACCCTACCACCTTGCTGGGTTACTGGTTGTGGAACCGTTTGCTGGTGCGCTACCCGCTGTCGACGGTCGCCCCTTTCACGTTGTTGGTACCGGTGTTTGGCTTGATCGGCAGCGCCGTGTTTTACGATGAGCAGATCGGGATGATCAAGCTCCTTTCCTGCCTGCTGATCCTGTCCGGCTTGGTCGTTGGTCAGTGGCAGCATCGGTGGTTAAAGGGCATGGGGCGGTGGGCATCGTCGTTGGGGCTGCTGCGCAGCCGCATTAGAAGATCCATTCCGGACTAGTAGCCACGCCGGTAATCGACCGCCTCCGGCACATCGCCGTCGGCCAGGTAGCGGCGGATGTTGGCCTGCACGATGCGGCTGGCGCTTTTGATGTCGGTGGGCCCGGAAATGTGCGGCAGCAGGGTGATATCGGGATGTGCCCACAGCGGGTCATCGGCGGGCAGCGGTTCGGTCTCAAAGACATCGAGCACCGCATGCTTGAGTGCACCGCAGTCCAGCTGCTGCATCAGTGCTGGGTAGTCTACGATTGCGGCGCGGGCGAAGTTGATCAGGCTGGCGCCGGGCTTCAGCGCCGCGAGACGGTCGTTGTTGAGCAACTGCTGTGTCTCCTCAGTCAGCGGCAGCAGGATGACCAGAATGTCGCAGTTGCCGAGCATCTCATCCAGTTGAGCCTTACCTGCAAAGTGACGGGTCTGCTCTGTCTGGTCGGGGGAGCGACTCCAGGTGCAGACATCGAAACCGTTAGCCATGAGAGCGCGTGCTGCCGCCTGTCCCAGATTGCCGGTGCCGAGTATGCCAACGGTGCGCTCCGATGTCGGGGTATAGAGGTGCTGGCGCCAGAGTTGCTCGCGTTGCTGGCGGGCATACAGCGGCATGTCCCGGTGCAGATAGAGAGTCCAGGCCAGTACGGCCTCTGCCATGATGCGGGCCAGTTCCGGATCCTGCATCCGCACGATGGCGATGTTTTCAAGTTCAGGCATCCTGACCATCTTTTCCACGCCCGCCCAGAGGCTTTGAACCCATATCAGGCTGGAAAAACGGCGCAGCTCCGACGGTTTCGGGTTGGCGACGATGGCGAAGCGGGCCTCTCGGGCCCGTGCGTCGCTGAAGTCTGTCGAAGGCAGAATCTCGAGCTCGGGCAGGGCAACCTTGAGGCTCTCAAGCCAGAGTGCATGCTCATGAGCATCGATATCGGCAATAAAGGGGATCTGTTGCATAGTCTGTGCTCTTACGGAAAAGGGGGCTTAAAGCCCCCTTGTGCGCTGTTGAGTCCTGAGCTTAACCGAGGACTTCGGACACTGCATCCTTGAGAGCCGACACCACCTGGTCGCACTCTTCGCGGCTGATGCACAGCGGTGGCGCGAAACCGAGGATATCGCCCTGAGGCATGGCGCGGGCGATCACGCCGCGTTTGAGCAGCGCCGCCGCGAGCTGACCGCCTACCGCGCCCATCGGCTCATAACGCTTGCGACCGGCTTTATCTGCCACAAACTCCACGGCACAGAGCAGGCCTTCACCGCGCACCTCGCCAACATGGGGATGATCACCGATGGCATCCTGCATCGCCTTTTTGAAGTAGGCGCCGGTTTCGGCGGCATTGCCGACCAGATTCAACTGATCGACCAGCTCAAGGTTGGCAACGCCCGCAGCGGCGCCGATCGGGTGCGCTGAGTAGGTCCAGCCGTGGCCGAAGACGCCGAATGTGTCGGTACCCTGCTCCAGTACCTGCCACACCTTATCCGAGATGATGGAGCCGGACAGCGGCGCATAGGCGGAGGTCAGCCCCTTGGCGATGGTGATGATGTCCGGTTTCAGACCGTAATGCTCAGATCCGAACATGCTGCCCAGACGGCCGAACCCGGTCACCACTTCGTCGGCGATCAGCAGAATGTCGTGTTTGTTGAGCACTTTTTGTATCGCCTCCCAATAGCCCTTGGGCGGCGGCACCAGACCGCCGGTACCCAGTGCAGGCTCGCCGATAAACGCCGCGATGGTATCGGCGCCCTCGCGCTGAATCAGCTTTTCAAGCTCGTCGGCACAGTACGCGGAGAACTGCTCTTCACTGAGGCTGCTGTCCTCACGCAGGTAGTAGTACGGCGCTTCGGTGTGGATCACCTGACTCAGCGGCAGATCGAACTGCTGATGAAACAGATGAAGGCCGGTGAGCGATCCGCTCATCAGGCCCGAGCCGTGATAACCACGCCAGCGCGAGATGATCTTTTTCTTCTGCGGACGTCCCAGTACGTTGTTGTAGTACCAGACTACCTTGATATTGGTCTCGTTGGCATCGGAGCCGGAGAGCCCGTAGTACACCTTGGACATATGATCCGGCGCCCGGTCGAGAATCATCTTCGACAGCGTGATCGAGGCCTCGGTGCCGTGGCCGACATAGGCGTGGTAGTAGGCCAGTTCGCTGGCCTGCTGTGCGATGGCGTCGATCACCTTCTGGCGACCGTATCCCACATTGACGCAGTAAAGTCCGGCAAAGGCATCCAACAGACGGTTGCCGCTTTTGTCTTCGATGAAAACCCCCTCGCCGCCACTGATTACCCGGTTGGGCATATCGCCACGGGCGAAATTCGCCAGATGGGTGGAGGGGTGGAAGAAGTTGTCGCGGTCCCAGCTTTCCAGGGTTTTAATATCGGTCATGAGTCACCTCCAATGTCAGGCTATAGGTCAGGCATAGTCCCGACAGACATATTTCACTTCGGTAAAGGCTTCGATCCCCAGGCGTGCGCCTTCGCGTCCGATACCGGACTGTTTCATACCGCCAAAGGGGATCGGGGCCCCGGTCACTTTGGTCCGGTTGACGGCGACCATGCCGTACTCCAGTGCCCGGGTCAGACGGTAGATACGGTGTGCGCTCTCGGTGTGGATGTAGCTGACCAGCCCGTACTCGGTCGCGTTGGCGCGGGTGATCGCTTCCTCTTCGCTGTCGAACGGTGCGATGGCGGCGACGGGGCCGAAGGTCTCCTCGCGGAAGATGGCCGCCTCGGGCGGCACATCGACCAGTACGGTGGGCTGGAAAAACAGCGGGCCTGCCGCGTGACGTTTGCCCCCGACCAGCACGCGGGCGCCCAACGCCAGCGCATCGGCGATCTGCTCCTCCTGTTTGGCGATGGCGCGCTCGTTCATCAGCGGGCCGATCTGCGGATCCTCGATGCCGGGTGCTACGCGCAGTTCGGCAGTTTTATCCGCAAATTGCCGGCAAAACGCTTCATAAACCGGTCGTTCCACCAGAATGCGGTTAGCGGCCAGACAGTCCTGACCGGAGGTGGCGAACTTGGCATCGATGGCGCATGTCACGGCGTGCTCGATATCGGCATCGGCAAACACGAGGAATGGCGCGTGGCCGCCAAGCTCCAGCACCAGCCGCTTGACTGTATCCGCGCTTTGGCGATACAGCCGCCGACCGATCTCGGTGGAGCCGGTAAAGGAGAGCGCACGCACCTCGGGCATTACCGTCCAGGGCGCAACGACGGTGGGCGCTTCGCCGGTCAGCACGTTGAAGACACCGGCGGGCATGCCGGCGCGCTCGGCCAGTTCCGCCAGCGCAAGGGCCGAGAACGGGGTCTCCCACGATGGGTGAGCGACCACAGTGCAGCCGGCGGCCAGTGCGGCCCCCGCTTTTCGGGTCAGCATGGCCGAGGGGAAGTTCCACGGCGTGATCAGGCCTGCAACGCCCACCGGCTCACGCCATAACTCAACCTCGGCGCGTTCGAGATGGGACATCACGCTCTCGATGTTGAGGCGTTTGCCCTCTTCGGCGAAGTACTCGAGAAAGGAGGCGGCGTAATCGATCTCGCCGCGTGCTTCGGACAGCGGCTTGCCCTGTTCAAGGGTCATCAGCAGCGCCAGATCCTCCTTGTGCTCCATCATCAGCTCATACCAGCGATGGAGGATGCGGCCGCGCTCCTGCGGCAGACGGCGGGACCAGTCTGCAAACGCACTGTGGGCGGCAAATACGGCGGCACGGCTTTGGTCGGCGCTGAGACTGGCGACCGAGCCTATCCAGCTGCCATCGGCCGGGTTGCGGACATCGATCAGCGCGTCGGCATCGCCTGCGCACCATTCGCCGTTGATATAGGCGAACTCGCGCAGCAGTGTCGGATCTTTCAGCTGATCCAGATGAGCATCGCGAGCATGACGTTTCTGCATAGACAGCATCTTCAGGCCCTCCCCTGTGGTTATTGCCTGAGTGTCAGTGTGGGCCCGAATGTCGGGAGAGGTTCTCTGAACTGGCCCCCTGTCGGGGAGAAACTCTCTTTTTTCACACGGCTGTGCAGAGAGAGCCTCTGCTTAAGGCGGTCAGACGATCTCGCCGATCACATTCAGGCAATCACCGACCTGTATCAGCGACGGAACATGACGGGCGATGACCATGCCGCCGCGCGGGGCGCGGTACTCGATCGGGGTTATGGAGGTGCGATCCACGCTGTGAATGCGGGCCATCAGTTGCCCCTCGGCGACCGTATCGCCAAGCGTGACGCAGGGCTCCACCAGTCCTGCGTGTTCGCAAAACAGGAAGGAGCGGAAATCGGGCATGTCCAAAGAGGTGCTTTCGATCTCGCTCGGGTGAGGCTCGGCATCGAGGATTCCGGCATGAATCAAAAAGTTATCCACACCTTGTTTGGCGATGCGAATGCTCTCGGGTGAACTGGTGCCACCGCCGCCAAGCTCGGTGGTGACAAACACCTTGCCGCAGGCTTCGACCAGGGTGTCATAGAGACCGGCTGCGTCGATCTCCAGCATCTGCAAGCGATAGGGGGCATTAAAGGCTTTGGCCGCGGCTTCGCAGCGCTGTTGCTGGTCTTTGTCGTCGAGAATGTGCGAGGCTGCAAACGGCACGAAGTCCAGCGTTTTGCCGCCGGAGTGAATATCAAGCACATAGTCGGCCATGGGCACCAGATAACGCGAAAAATAGTCGGCAATCACTTCGGTGACGCTGCCGTCGGGGCGACCGGGAAAGATCCTGTTCAGGTTCAGGCTGTCGATGGGCGATACGCGGGTGCCGGCCTGAAACGCCGGGTAGTTCATCGCCGGAACCACAATGATGCGGCCGTTGATGGAGTCAAGATCGGTGCGTGTGCAAAAGTCGAACAGTGCCGTTGGGCCTTCGTACTCGTCGCCGTGGTTACCGCCGCTGAGCAAGGCGGTCGGCCCCTGTCCGTTCTTGTATTGGCTGATTGGAATCATCACCGCGCCCCAGGCAGAGTCGTTGCGTGAGTAGGGCAGGCGCAGAAAGCCGTGCTGGACGCCGTCGCGGTCGAAGTCGATGGTGGCGGTGATCGGGTTGTGTCGCATGGGTCGGCCTCCCGTAGCGGATTTAACGCTGTTTATTTGACGAAAAGATGGCGGGGGATCTGAGACAGTGTCTGTCCGCCGTTCGGGGTGACGGTGAGACTCTCGGTGATCTCGAAACCCCAGTCGTCGAACCACATCCCGGGCATGAAGTGGAAACACATCCCCTCTTCAAGCGGGGTGTCATCGATATCCCTGAGGCTCATGGTGCGCTCGCCCCAGTCCGGTGGATAGCTCAATCCAATGGAGTAGCCACAGCGGTTGTCCTTCTCGTAGCCATGACGGCGAATGTGCTGAGTGAAGGCTTCAGCGATATCGCCGCATCGCACACCGGGCCGGAACATGTCGAGAACAAGCTCAATGGCCACAAGAATGACCGCCTCGATATCGCGATACTTTTTCGGCGGCGTGCCAAAGTGCAGCGTCCGGCTTACCGGACAATGGTATCGGTGGTAGGCACCGGCCAGTTCAAGGCAGATGCCGCTGTTATTCTGTAGCGGTTTGTCATCCCAGGTTAGATGACAGGCGCAGGCCTCCTTGCCGGACGAGATCAGCGGTTGAATGGCGGCGTAGTCGCCATAAATCTCGGGCGTGCCGCGTGTGCCTGCGTGCAGAATCTCGGCGATCAGGTCGTTTTTCCGTATTCCCGGTTCGGCCACCTCAAGGACACGCTCGTAGACTTTCTCGATCACTTCACCGGCGCGGCGCATATAGCTGATTTCGGTCGGTGACTTGACCGCACGCTGCCAGTTCACCAGCGCTGTCGAATCCACGAAGCTTGCTTCCGGCAGGCACTCCATCAACAGGTGCATGCCCCGGTAGGTCTGGTAGTAGTTGTCCATTTCGGCGCCGATCCGGCAGCGATCCAACTGCCGTTGCTTGAGTACCTGCGCCAGATACTCGGTGGGGTGAACGTCGGCGGACTGCACGTAGTGATCGGGGTAGGCGACGATATCCTCGTCCGGCAGATTAGTGGTGATGTGTGCTGCCGGTGCGTCGATGCCGCGACCAAACCAGAACAGTTCGGCATCGGCGCCGATCACTACACATTGGTACACATAGAAGGACCAGGCGTCATATCCGGTCAGCCAGCAGATGTTGGATGGATCGGCTATCACCAGCAGGTCGATGCCCTGATCGATCATCGCCTTGCGGGTTTTTGCCTGCCGGGCCAGATACTCACCGGTTTCAAATCGAAGACGACTCGCTTTCATCTGCAGCCCCCATTAATTCGAGTATTCGACTAAGATGTACACATGTGAGGTCTTATTTGCATCACAAATGCCGTATTTAAGGCTAATGTGTAGTACGTAATTGTGTAAATGTATACATCTCGTTTGCATTCCTGATTTCAGGTTGTATGTTGAAAAAAGGCTTAACTGCGTTGGATGGCGCTCATGGCGCTGTTCCGCTCGATTAATAAACAACTTCAAGCAGAGGGATTTCAGATGAAGAAAAAACTCACTCCCACCTACATCGCCGGTGCTCTGGCCGGTCTGGTTCTGAGCACGGGCGTGGCGCATGCCGATACCTGGCGCTATGCATTCGAAGAGGCGCTAACAGATGTGCAGGGTGTCTATGCGACCAAGTTCAAGGAGGAGATCGAGAAGAACTCTGATCACGAAGTGGAGCTGTTCCCATACGGCACGCTGGGCGAGTCCGCTGACATCATGGAGCAGGCTCAGGCCGGCATTTTGCAGTTCGTCGATCAGTCACCGGGCTTTACCGGCGCGCTGATTCCCGAAGCGCAGGTATTCTTCGTACCCTACCTGTTACCGACCGAGCCCGAACAGCTGAACGAATTCTTCCGCACCAGCAAGGCGATCAACGAAGACTTCAAGGGGCTCTACGCTGAACAGGGGCTGGAGCTGCTGAAAATGTTCCCGGAAGGCGAGGTCGCGATGACCACTCAGGAACCGGTGAAAAAGCCAGCCGACCTGAACGGTGTCAAATTCCGCGTCATGACCAACCCGCTGCTGGTTGAAACCTACAAGGCGTTCGGGGCAACTCCGACTCCGCTGCCTTGGGGCGAGGTCTACGGTGGCTTGCAGACCAATATCATCCAGGGTCAGGAAAACCCGGCATTCTGGATCGAATCCACCAAAATGTACGAAGTCACGGATGTGATCACCTTTGCTGGCCACAGCAACTTCACCACGGCGGTTATGGCCAACAAAGAGTTCTATGACGGCCTCAGCGATGCTGACAAAAAAGTGGTGCAGGATGCGAGCGCGGCGGCATTCGAGTACATCGTGGATTACCAGAAAGGCCTGACCGAGGAGTCGATGGCCAAGATCGAGAAGGCCAAGCCCGAGATGACCGTCAATGTCCTGACCGAGGAGGAGCGTGCACCGTTCAAGGCCGCTGCTGCCGAAGTTGAGAAGAAGTTCATCGAGATGACCGGGGACAGCGGCAAGGCGATCCTCGATCAGCTCAAGGCTGACCTCAAGGCTGTTACCGATAAATAAGATCACCGTTGTGAAGCGGTGAAAGGGGGGCTTTGCCCGTATCTTTCATGGTGCGGGCAACCCCTGCTTGACTGACCTGGGAGCAGTGTCATGACTGACAAAACACCACCAGGCGAACACGACTCGGACCTTCCCGGCTTTCTTGGCACTATCGACTCCATCATCAGCCGTATGGAGTCTCTGGGTCTGGCGCTAAGTGTATTGCTGATGGCGCTTAACACCATTGCCAACGTGATTGGCCGTTTCGTATTCCAGGAAAGCCTCTTCTTCAGCGAAGAGGTCAACCGCATTCTGATTGTCTTGATAACCTTTGCCGGTATCGGATACGCAGCTCGACATGGCCGCCACATCCGTATGTCTGCCATCTATGACGCCCTGCCGCCTAAACTGCGCAAGGTCTTCATGGTCGCAATCGCCGTGATCTCCTCTCTGTGCATGCTCGCGCTGTGTTACTTCTCCGTGGGCTATATCGAAAAGGTGGCCACTTCTGGCCGCGTGCTGCCCGCATTGCAAATTCCGGTGTACTGGATCTACCTCTGGGTACCGGTCGGGTTTCTCGTGACCGGTGTGCAGTACGCGCTGACGGCAATCAAGAACCTGGTCGAGAAAGATATCTATCTCTCGACCAAGGTGCTCGAAGGGTATGACGACACTGAGGTCGAGTTGTAGGAGATACGATCATGGCCGCCACTATTTTTCTGACAATGATCGTCCTGCTGCTGCTGGGCTTCCCGATGATGATTCCACTGATTGTCGGGGCGTTTATCGGGTTCTACGAACTGTTCAACGGCATCGGCAAGATGGATTTCATGGTGCAGCAGTTCATGGCCGGTATCCGCCCGGCGTCACTGATCGCAGTGCCGATGTTTATATTCGCCGCCGACATCATGACCCGTGGCCACTCGGCCAACCGGCTGATCGATATGGTGATGAGTTTCGTTGGCCATATCAAAGGCGGACTGGCGGTGAGTACCGCAACCGCCTGTACCCTGTTCGGTGCAGTCTCGGGCTCGACCCAGGCAACGGTTGTGGCCGTGGGCTCCCCGCTGCGCCCGCGCATGCTGAAGGCCGGCTACAAGGACAATTTTGTGCTGGCACTGATCATCAATGCCAGTGACATCGCATTTCTGATCCCGCCCAGTATCGGCATGATCATCTACGGCGTGGTATCGAACACCTCCATATCGGAACTGTTCATCGCTGGCATAGGACCGGGCTTGCTGATACTTGTGCTGTTTTCCATCTACAGCATGGTCTACGCCAGAATCCATGATGTGCCGACTGAACCGAAGGCGAGCGTGAAAGAGCGGCTGCGCGCAGTGCAGCAGGCGATCTGGCCGCTGGGTTTTCCCGTCATCATCGTGGGCGGTATCTATGGCGGGGTTTTCAGTCCCACTGAAGCGGCCGCCGTCTGTGTACTCTACGCCCTGCTGCTTGAGTACGTGGTGTTTCGTGCGATCAGCGCTCGGGACATATATGAAACCGCCAAATCCACCGGCCTGATT
The DNA here is from genome assembly GCF_000705555.1 of Marinobacterium lacunae. Classification (GTDB taxonomy): domain Bacteria; phylum Pseudomonadota; class Gammaproteobacteria; order Pseudomonadales; family Balneatricaceae; genus Marinobacterium_D; species Marinobacterium_D lacunae. The sequence continues at coordinate 106,935 of NZ_JMQN01000036.1, read as the reverse complement.
ACCGGTGTGGTGTTCATTCTGGTCGGTGCCGGTGCGGCGTTTTCCTGGGTGATCTCATTTGCCCGTATTCCCCAGGAGCTGCTGGGTGCGGTCGGCGTCGCCGATATGGGGCCAATAGGGGTGCTGTTCGTTATCTCCATCTCCTTCTTTGTCGGCTGTATGTTTGTGGACCCGATCGTGGTCATTCTGATTCTGGTGCCGATCTTTGCACCGGTGGTAGAGGCGGTGGGGCTGGATCCGGTACTGGTGGGCACCATCATCACACTGCAGGTTGCCATAGGGTCCGCAACGCCACCCTTTGGCTGCGATATTTTTACCGCCATGGCGGTGTTCAAACGCCCTTATATCGAAGTGATCAGAGGGACGCCGCCGTTTGTAGTGATTCTGTTACTGGTCGCTGTGGCGCTGATCTTCTTCCCCGATATCGCGCTGTTCCTGAGGGATCTCGCATTTGAGAAAGCGTGAGGAGGCTTGAGTGTTTAAACGCATACTGTTGCCGGCCGACGGCTCGGAAGGGGCGTTCAAGGCCCTGAAGCTGGCGGTCGAGCTGCGGAAGGTGCACGACGCGGAACTGATGATACTGTCGGTTTTTCGCCACCACAGCCTGCGCGAGGCGTCCATGTCGATGGTGAGGCCGCGCGATCCTGAGCATATGGATGATCTGATGAAGAGTTATGCCCGTGAGGTCGCCGAGAGTTTCAAGCGTTATGCACTGGAACAGGAGTGCCCCGGCGTGCGGGCATTTGTAAAAAGTGGCCATACCGCCAAGACCATTGTCGAGTTTGCCGAGAAAAACGATGTTGATCTGATCATTGTCGGCAGCCACGGGTTGGGCGAGGCGGAACAACTGCTGGTGGGCAGTGTGTCGCAAAAGGTGGTCGGCATGGCCAAGTGTCCGGTGTTAGTGGTGTAGTCGTTGTTGTCTCAGGTTGCCCGGGTAATGGCGACATATGCACAAGTGGGGCATTATCGCGGACTTTGATACTCACCATTGTTGGGGGTTGGCACGGCAATCATGAACGCTTTACCTGAAGATCCTGAAATCGACACTGATGATGTTTCGAGCAGTGCGGAACAGCGTTTCGATAGCCTGTATCGCACGTTGCGCAGCCGCATCTGTCTGCTCGATTATGCGCCGGGCTCTCGCTTGTCGGAGGTTGCGCTGGCCCGGGAATTCGGTGTCAGTCGCACACCGATACGGCGGGTGCTTGGGCGTCTGGAGCTTGAGGGGCTGGTGGAGATCCGTCACGGCGTCGGCACGCTGGTGACCGATATCAATCTTGCCTACCTCTGCGATGTGTACGAGTTGCGCATGGAGCTGGTATCGCAGATTGGTTTGATGTCGCCCCAAACGCCGACCGGGCCGTTGCTGCAAAAGGTCAGGGAAACGCTGGAGCGTGCATCAGGTGTAGCCGGAGCCGAGTCGCCGCGCCGACTGTTTGCACAGGTCAATATTGAGTTTTTCGAAGCCTTGATGGAGGTGGTGGGCAATCAGGCACTGCGGGAGGTTCTGGTGCTGCTGTTTTACCGCTCGTCACGCATGTGGCCCTATCTGATGCCGCAAGAGATGGTCGCCATGGAGGCTGAACTGTTCTGCAGCGAGATACGCGAAACACTTCAGTTGATTGAAAACGGACAGCTTGTGGCGCTGGGTAATTTGAGGCGGCGCCATATCGCCATGGCCTTGCAGCGTCTGAAACTGATGTCGGCCCAAGGCGGGGCGGTAGCATGAAAAGCCTTGATCTGTCCGATGTTTTCAGGGCGCGTAAAGCGTTGGCTGGACGGATCACCCGTACGCCGTTGATCCCCGCGTTCAGCCTATCGGGAGAAGGGCTTGAGGTAAGGCTTAAACTGGAAACAACACAGCCCACGGGTGCCTTCAAGTTACGCGGTGCGGTCAACGCACTGGCCAATCTTGAGACTGAGCAGCGTGCCAGGGGGGTAGTCTGCGCCTCGACCGGAAATCATGGCCGTGCGCTGGCATGGGCGGCTGCCCAGATGGGGGCGCGTGCCACCATCTGTATGTCTTCGCTGGTGCCCGAAAACAAGGTTGAAGCGATACGTGCTCTGAACGCCGATGTACGTATTCATGGCCGCAGCCAGGATGAAGCTCAGGCGCTGGTCGAGCGGTTGGTCGCTGAAGAGGGGATGGTCGAGATTCCGCCGTTCGACCATCGCGATGTCGTCGCCGGTCAAGGCACTATCGGACTGGAGATTCTAGAAGAGTGGCCCGAGGTGGATACGCTGATCGTCGGGCTCTCCGGTGGTGGGCTGCTCGGTGGAATCGCCTTGGCGGCCAAGGCGATCAAACCCGATATCCGGGTGATTGGTGTCAGCCCCTCGCGCGGTGCGGCCATGGCGGCAAGCCTGAGCGCCGGAGTACCAGTGGAGGTCGAAGAGTTGCCAACCCTTGCCGATTCTCTCGGTGGCGGGATAGGCCTTAAGAACCGCTATACCTTTGAACTGGTGCAGGCGTTGATGGATGACTGCGTTTTGCTCGAGGAGATCGAGATAGCACGCAGCATGCGCCATCTCTACCGCGAAGAGCAGCTGGTGGCCGAAGGGGCAAGCACGCTGGGTGCTGCACTGCTGCTGGAACCGGAACGCCGATGCCAGCTGGGGGCTCTACTGGGGCGACGTATCGCCATCGTCGTCTCGGGCCGCAACGTGGATATGGACAGCTTCACGGCCGTTGTCGACGGCAGTCACCCGGTTTGGAGCTCATCCGACGCTGAGTAACAACCGTATGCGATAGGAGGTGCCATGGCTGAAATCAGGATCCTCACCGAGTCCGAGCTGCGTCAATGTGTCGGTTTAAGCCGGGAGCTGCATGATGTGATCGCCGCAGGCTTCGCCCGTCTGGCTGATCCGGATGTGGTGATGCCACCGGTACTGAGTATGGATCTGCCAGCGGTTAACGGCGAGGTGGATATCAAGACCGCATGGCTGCCCGGTGTGGATAACTTTGCGATAAAGGTTAGTCCCGGTTTTTTCGACAACCCGGCCAAGGGGTTGCCAAGCCTGAACGGTTTGATGGTTTTGTTGGACGCGCGAACCGGACAGGTCGCCGCGGTAATGCTTGATAACGGTTATCTGACCGATATGCGCACCGCTGCTGCCGGCGCTGTGGCGGCACGTTTTTTGGCACCTGAACAGGTGCATACGGCAGGGGTCATCGGCACAGGCCTTCAGGCGCGATTGCAGATCGAGGCGCTGTTGCTCGAGCGCAAGGTCGAGCGCGTACTGGTCTGGGGACGCGATGCTGAACGCGCAGAACGCTACGCAGCTGAGCAGTCGAGGGTATTGGGTATACCGGTTTCGGTGGCCGAGACCGCCGAGAGGCTGGTGCGTGAATCTCAGGTGGTGATTACCACGACACCGGCGCGGGAGCCGGTTATTCGCGCGCAGTGGCTGCATCCGGGGCTTCACATCACCGCAATGGGGTCGGACTCACCGCTCAAGAATGAACTGGATCCTCAGGTGCTGGGCGATGCGGATGTGCTGATTGTCGACCGTCTCAGTCAATCGCTGGAGCGTGGTGAACTGCGCACAGCAGTTTCGTGCGGTGTGATGCAGGCAGCTATTGAGCTGCCCGAGCTTTCGGCACTCTGTGCAGGCCACCATCCGGGGCGCAGTTCTCAGGATCAGGTCAGTGTCTGCGATCTTACCGGCACCGGCGTTCAGGATACCGCCATCGCCGATTACGCGTTGAAACGGGCACTGCGTCAGGGGCTTGGCGCATCGATCATCAGCTAGGACAAGGATAGAGGAGGCACATGACCGGCATGCGGGTAAAGCTCGATGATCGCGATATACAGATGCTGTCGATTCTGCAGCGGGAAGGGCGTATTACCAAGACCGAGCTCGCGCGGCGGGTCAACCTGTCGCCCACACCTTGCTGGGAGAGGCTGCAACATCTGGAAAAGCTGGGCGTGATCCAGGGCTATGGTGCACGGGTCGACTGGTCGATGATCAGCCATCAGACGGTGGTGTTCATGCAGGCGGAGCTGGCCAGTCATCAGGCGGCGGATTTTCGGGGTTTCGAGCAAAAGGTGCAGGATCAGCCAGAGGTACTTGAGTGCTGGGCGCTTGGCGGTGGCATCGACTATCTGCTGAAGATCATCGCGCCCTCGGTCGATGACTATCAACGCTTTGTGGATCGTATGCTCAATGCCGAGATCGGTCTCAAGCGTTACTACACCTATATCGTCACCAAAAGAGTCAAGGAATCGAGCGCGGTTCCGGACGACCTGCTGACCGAACTCAAGAGCTGATACCGCTCTCCGGCGCCATAACATCCCCAGGGGCTTTCTGCTAGAATGCCGCCTCTGCTAACAACACTCGGCACAACCCTATGAAACAGCTCGGACACCTCTATATCGTCTCCGCTCCATCGGGAGCGGGCAAAACCAGTCTGGTCAAGGCGCTGCTTGAGCGTGATGCGCAGGTGGTTGTGTCGGTCTCCCACACCACGCGCCCGCGCCGTGAAGGGGAGATTGACGGTGTGGATTACAACTTCGTGACCCCGGAGCAGTTCGAGACCAAGATCGAAAATGGTCAGTTTCTGGAGTATGCCGAGGTGTTCGGCAACAAGTACGGCACCTCTCAGGTCTGGGTCCAGGAGCAGCTGGAAAAGGGGTTGGACGTCATTCTGGAGATCGATTGGCAGGGCGCCGAACAGGTACGCCGGTTGATGCCAGAAGCGCGCTCCATCTTTATCCTGCCACCCAGTCGCGAAGTGCTGGAGCGCAGGCTGCGCGGGCGCGGCACCGATACTGAAGAGGTGATCCAGCGTCGGCTGTCGAAAACAGTTTCTGAGATCAGTCACTATGGTGAATTCGATTACCTGATCATCAATGACGACTTCGCAACGGCATTGGCGGATCTCGCTTCGCTGTTCCGCAGCGCACGACTGACCCAGAAGATGCAACAGCAGCGTCACGAGGCGTTACTGGCTGCCCTCTTGTCTAAGCTTTGATCGGGCCGTAAACTACCCAGTCTTTTCATTTCCACCCAAACTATCCCGCCGAGGACTGCAATGGCACGTGTAACAGTTGAAGATTGCCTGGATAACCTTGATAACCGCTTTGAGCTGGTGATGGTTGCATCCCGCCGTGCGCGTCAGCTGGCCACCGGTGGCAAGGATGCGAAAGTCGAGTGGGAAAACGACAAACCCACCGTAGTAGCGCTGCGTGAAATCGCCGAAGGTCTGGTCGATCGCACCGTGCTCGACGAGCGCGAAGAAGCCTAATCTTTCCCTCCGTGTCCGGATACGGCATCATCTTCAGTTAGGGGTTATCGCCAACGCCCGTTCAGTCTGGCGCTGGCGTATTACGTGTGCCCGGAGGAATGATGCCGACAATCGACGCCCTTTCCGAAAACCTGACCGAATACCTGGATCTGAAACAGATCCGGCAGGTGCGTCGTGCCTATTTTTATGCCGAGCAGGCCCATGATGGCCAGCGGCGTAAAAGTGGCGAGCCCTATGTCACTCACCCCCTTGCGGTTGCGGCTGTGCTCTCCGAAATGCATATGGATCATCAAAGCCTGATGGCGGCGATGCTGCATGATGTTATCGAAGACACCGAGATCAACTATGAGGGTATAGAGTCACAGTTCGGCAAGCCGGTGGCGGACATTGTCGATGGTGTCTCCAAGCTGACCCATCTGGAGTTTGAAACCAAGGCCGAAGCACAGGCCGAGAACTTCCAGAAGATGGTGCTGGCGATGGCGGAGGATATCCGCGTTATCCTCGTCAAGCTTGCCGACCGCTTGCATAACATGCGCACCCTTGGTGCCATGCCGCCGGTCAAACAGCGCCGCATTGCCCGTGAAACCCTCGATATCTATGCACCTATCGCCGCCCGACTGGGTATGCGCGATCTTCAGGTTGAACTTGAGGATCTGGCGTTTCAGGCGTTTTACCCGATGCGGGCCCGTTATATCCGCCGGGCCGTGGTCAAGGCGCGCGGCCAGCGTCGTGACGTGATAACGCAGATCGAGCAGGCGATTCAGGGGCGACTCGATCAGGAGCATCTGCCGGGTATCGTGACCGGTCGCGAAAAGCATCTGTACAGCATCTATCGCAAGATGAAGAGCCAGAACAAGTCCTTCAACGAGATCATGGACGTGTTTGGCTTTCGCATCGTCACCGAAACAGTAGATGACTGCTACCGTATCCTCGGCGCAGTACACAATCTGTACAAGCCGCTGCCGGGGCGCTTCAAAGATTACATCGCGATTCCCAAGGCCAACGGCTACCAGTCGCTGCATACCGCGTTGTTCGGTTCCCGCGTGACCATCGAAGTGCAGATCCGCACGCGTGAGATGGATGCCGTGGCCAGCCAGGGTATTGCCGAGCACAGCCATTACAAGGTGTATGGCGATTCCGACAGTGCCGTCGGCTCATACAATCGCGCCCGGAAATGGGTGCAGGGGCTGCTTGAGATGCAGCGCCGTGCCGGCGACTCCATGGAGTTCATCGAGCATGTGAAAAAAGACCTGTTCCCTGACGAGGTCTACGTCTTTACCCCCAAAGGGCGGATTCTGGAATTACCGCGCGGCGCCACTCCAGTGGATTTCGCCTACGCGGTGCATACCGATATCGGTAACTCCTGTGTCTCCTGCCGAATCAATCGGCGCCTGGCGCCGTTGTCCGAGCCGCTGGTTAGCGGCCAGACCGTGGAAGTGATTACCACGCCGCGTGCGCAACCGAACATGGCCTGGCTCAACTTCGTCGTGACCGGCAAAGCGCGGGCGAGCATTCGTCACTTCCTGAAAAACCAGCAGCGTCACGAATCGGTCGAACTGGGACGTCGTCTGCTCAATCAGTTCATGTCCAACTACGGTGCCAGCGTCGACGATGTTGATGCCGGAAAGCTCGAGGAGTTGCTCAAGGAGGCCGATCTGGCCGACATGGATGCGCTGCTTGAAGATATCGGCATGGGTAACCGCATGGCCTATGTGGTCGCCCGGCGCCTGCGCCCGGATTTTCAATCGGAGGCCGACAGCGACACAGGCGCTACAGCAAACTCCCGCAAACCGATGGCGATTCAGGGCGCGGAGGGAACGGTTCTGCACTATGCCAGGTGCTGCCATCCAATTCCCGGCGACAGCATCGTCGGTCACATCAGCACCGGGCGGGGTTTGGTAGTACACCGTACCGAATGCCGCAATATCGGTGACATCCGTCAGGACACGCAGAAATGCATATTCCTTGAGTGGTCTGACAGCGGGGATGAGGAGTATTCGGTGGCGTTGTCGCTGGAGCTTGAATCCAAGCGTGGCATGATCGCGCAGCTGGCGATGGCAGTGGCCTCGGCCGGTGCGAACCTGCTGAAGATCGACTCCGGCGAGCGTGATGGACAGATCAGCAGCGTGCAGATGGAACTGACCGTCTACAATCGTGTGCATCTGGCTCAGGTGATCAAGGAGCTGCGCCGCCAGGTGGCGGTGAACAGGATCACACGCCAGTAGGCTGTACCCGCCCGATACTGCCGTCACCACTCTGATGGATCTAACCTCCCTGAATCCTTAGGTTTTTTGCTGTCATTCATATCGCTTTCCTATAATCTAGTTTTATCATTAGAACTAAGCAGCCCGCGTGGGCTGGGCGATACACCGGATAACATGGAGAGCACCAGTGTCTGTTGGCGTACAGTTTCCCGATTCGGATTCAAGCCATAACCCCTCTGTCAGATTGGTACTGTTGCATGACGCGCAGGGAAAGTTGCTGGTGTTGCTGCCAGTCTCGGCGATGCTCAATCTGGCGTCACTCTGGACGCTGACCGGTCGTAAGCTTCACGCCGTACGCGCCGATGATGCCCAGCGCTTTTTCAGTCAGCAGGGATTGCAGTCCGAGCAGGGGCAGCAGCGTCTGATGCAGTCATTTCCGCTGTTGATCGACAGCAGCCTGCAGGGGCGGATTGAGTTCAGTCTGTGTGAATTGACCAGCGGTCTGTGCTTCGACTGGCAGTACCTGCTGGCCGCCGAACAAGATGTGCAGTTCGGTGCGATCTCCGTTAAACCCGAATATGAACACATGCGCCGACAGCCGAAAGGTGGCGAGGACGAGGTCGCGATCACCCGGGCGGTTGAGCGCTTCACGGCGTTGCGTATTCAGCAGCGGCTCGAGGATACGCTCGGGTTGCCCGCGTTGGCGCCCACCACGCAGAAGATCATCATGATGCGCTCCGACCCGGATTCCGGTGTCGATGATCTCGTGCCGGTGGTGCGTCTGGATCCGAGTCTGTCGGCCCAGGTGATGAGCTGGGCGGTATCCCCCTACTATGCCGCGCCTGGCAAGGTGCACTCGATCGACGAGGCGGTCATTCGGGTACTGGGCTTCGATCTTGTGGTTAATCTGGCCCTGGGAATCGCCATGGGCCAGGTGCTGAAAGTACCCGAAGAGATGCCGCGCGGATCTACACCTTACTGGCAGCAGTCAGTTTATACCGCCACACTCTGCGAACTGCTGGCCCGCAGAATTCCGCTCGATAAACGCCCCAAGGTGGGGTTGTCATACCTGACGGGGCTATTGCATAACTTTGGTTATCTGGTGTTGGGCCACCTGTTCCAGCCACAGCTGGCGGTGCTGTCCCGGTACGTCGAGGCCAATCCCCACCTGGAGCCGGTTCTGATCGAGCAGCAGGTGATCAATGTGACGAGGGATCAGATCGGCGGCTGGCTGCTGGAGAGCTGGAATCTGCCGGAAGAGGTGTACGCGGCCATACGTCAGCAACAGGTTGACGAGCCTGAGGGTGACAGCGAACACTATGCGCGCCTGCTGCATCTGAGCAAGCAGCTTCTACGCCGTGAAGGGCTGGCCGATGGGCCGATCTATGAACTCGATCCGGCGCTTTATGAGCGTTTGGGGCTGCAGGTAGAGCAGGTGGACGGGGCGGTCGCTGAACTCGTCAGCTCGCAGGAGGAGTTGAACGAGTTGACCCGCACGCTCAGCCGCGCGCGGGCCTGATAGCGTTCTGGTTGTTCTGAAAAGGCCGGGTGCTGTTATTCGGTCTCGTTCAGTTCACTTTCCAGTGCTTCGAGGGCTTCCTGCTGTTCCATCCAGCTCTCCTCAATTGTTTGCTGCCGCTGAACCAGTTGTGACTGATCGGCCAATAGCTGCTTGAGTTGCGCTTTCTGGCTATCGTCGTAGATTGCCGGATCGGCCAGCTGGCTCTCGACCGCAGCCAGCGACGCATTAACCGCTTCCAGATCCTTCTCCAGCTTTTCCACCGCCTTGCGTAACGGGCGCAGGCGCGCACGGTTGTCGGCCTCCTTGCGCTTGAGCTCCTTACGCTCGGCCGCGCTGAGTGAGCGGTTGTCACGGGATTCGACGGCGGCGGGCTCCTGCCCCTTGCGCTGTTGCGCAAGCCACTGGTGATAGTCGTCCAGATCGCCCTTGAACTCCTCGACCTTGCCATCGGCGACCAGCAGAAACTGATCGACGGTGTTGCGGATCAGGTGGCGGTCATGGGAGACCAGAATCAGCGCGCCATCAAAAGATTGCAGGGCCAATGTAAGTGCGTGACGAACCTCGAGATCAAGATGGTTGGTCGGCTCGTCCAGCAACAGCAGGTTAGGTTTGCGCCAGGCGATAAGGGCCAGCGCGACGCGTGCTTTTTCACCGCCCGAGAAGCTGCGCACTGGGTCCAGTGCCTGATCGCCGATAAAACCGAAGCTCCCGAGGAAGTTGCGCAACTCCTGATCGGTGCTCTTGGGCGATATACGTTGCAGGTGCAATAGAGGAGAGGCGTCCAGGTCCAGTGCTTCGAGTTGATGCTGGGCAAAGTAGCCGATCGCCAGATGTTCGCTCTCGTGACGCTCGCCTTGAAGCAGCGCCAGATCCCCCACCAGGCTCTTGATCAGCGTGGATTTACCGGCACCGTTGTGTCCAAGCAGCCCGATGCGCTCGCCTGGTGTCAGCGTCAGTGCAATATCCCGCAGAATTGTGCGCTCGGGATAGCCGAGGTCGGCGTCATACAGGGTCAGAAGGGGGGAGGATATCTTGTCTGAACAATCGAAGCTGAAGCTGAATGGGCTGTCCACGTGCGCAGGAGAGAGTTGCTCCATGCGCTCGAGCTCTTTGATGCGGCTCTGGGCCTGTTTGGCTTTGGAGGCCTTGGCCTTGAAGCGGCGAACGAAGCTTTCTATCTGCTCGATACGTGCTTGCTGTTTCTCGAAGGCAGCCTGCTGTTGTGACAGCTTTTCGGCACGCATACGCTCGAATGCACTGTAGTTGCCCTTGTACAGATCCAGCGCACGGTTATGCATGTGCACGACATGGCTGACCACTGAATCGATGAAGTCACGGTCGTGAGAGATCAGCAGTAGGGTGCCGGGATAGACACGCAGCCACTGTTCAAGCCAGATGGTGGCATCCAGGTCCAGGTGGTTGGTCGGCTCGTCAAGCAACAGCAGGTCAGAGCGACACATCAACGCCTGTGCAAGATTGAGGCGTATACGCCAACCACCGGAGAAGCTGCTGACAGGGCGCTCGGCATCGCCGGGCATAAAGCCAAGGCCATCAAGTAACTGATGCGCACGGGACTCGGCACGGTAGCCATCTATCGCTTCCAGTTCGGCGTGCAGTTCGCCGATCTTGCCAGCCAGGTGCTGATCTTCGGCGTGTGCCAGTTCAGCCTGTACCTGACGCAGGCGCAGATCGCCATCGAGGATATACTCCAGCGCGGTTCGATTGGTTGAGCTGACCTCCTGCGCCATATGGGCTATGGACAGGCCTGCCGGCATCGACAGCTCACCCGCATCCGGGTGTAACTGATCGAGCAGCATCTTGAACAGGCTCGATTTACCGACGCCGTTGTTTCCGACGATCCCCACTTTCCAGCCAGCATGCAGAGTCAGGTTGGCCTGTTCTAGTAGGGGCAGCGCGCCGCGATGTAAGCTAAGATTTTGGATTTGAATCATGGCCGCGAATAGTACAGCGCTTGGCCCGATCTGCGCCAGTACCCGCACGACTGTGCGCGTAATTTAAGGAGAGCTTGTGTCACTGAACAACCCGCCTTGGCAGAGTGCACTGAAGCTGTACGGCTCAGCGGGCGTCGAGCAGGCGGCGCTGGAGCTGCAACAGGCTGGTTGCAGTATCAATCGTTTGTTATTGGCCTGTTATCTGGCGCAGCAGGGGCTGCAGCTGGAATCCTCGCTCTTGCGAGGAGATGCGCTGGAGTGGCAACAGGCGGTTACCCATCCGCTTCGCGCTGTTCGTTATCGTGTGCGTGAGCAGAAGGCACAGCGCGACGATCTGGATCAGTGCTATCGGGCGTTGCGAGAAGCGGAGCTTGCCTGTGAGCAGGTGGAGCTGATGATGCTCTGGCAGTCACTGTCGACTGCGAATCTGTGCTCGAAGCCAAGCGGGCGGGAGTTGGCGAAAGCCAATCTGGAACAGGTGTTGGTCGAGGCCGGTATTACCGATCCCGCGTGTGTTGACGCCCCTTTAGGGGTGTTGATCGCAGCCGCCTTTCCTGATCCACTGGTCAGCGGCTGAACTTTCACGTTTAATGTTCACCTAATACTGCACACAAGCGTTTAATCGTTAAGGAATCGAGAATGAAAAAGACCGTACTCGCCGTAGCTCTCTCCGGTGCACTGTTGTCGGCTCCGGCGCTGCAGGCCGAGGAGCTTACCACTGATGAGCAGAAGCTGAGCTACAGCCTGGGGCTGATCCTCGGCCAGAAGCTGAAGATGGATGTCGAAAACCTTGATATCGAATCCTTTCGAAATGGTGTTGAAACCGTTTACTCCGATAAGGAGCCGCTGCTGACTGAAGAGCAGATCGGTGGTGTCATGCAGGCCTTCCAGCAGCGTAAGATGGAAGAGCAGCGTGCCGCATTTGCCAAACTGGCGGATGACAACAAGGCGGCTGGCGACAAATACCTGGCGGAAAACGGCAAAAAGGATGGTGTGAAAACCACCGAGTCAGGCCTGCAGTATGAAGAGCTGACTGCCGGAACAGGCAAGAGCCCGACCGAAGCCGACACCGTCAAAGTGCATTACCGTGGTGAGCTGATCGACGGTACCGAGTTCGACAGCTCCTACTCTCGCAATCAGCCGGTATCCTTCCCGCTTAACGGTGTTATCCCGGGCTGGACTGAAGGTCTTCAGCTGATGAAAGAGGGTGGCAAAGCGCGTCTGGTTATTCCGGCAGATCTGGCCTATGGCCCCGGTGGTATGGGTAACGCAATCGGCCCGAACGAGACACTGGTATTCGAAGTCGAGCTGCTTGAGGTTAACCCCTCCTCTGACGCACCGGCAGAAGGTGAAGCACAGTAATACCTTTCAGAACGGCGCGATAGCGCCGTACGCCTGAACGAAAAACGGCCGCTTAGCGGCCGTTTTTTTATCTGTGAACGGGTCTAGCGCAGAACGTTGAGCAGTCCATTGCTGCCGATGGCGTAATAGCGACCGTCGTTACCGAAACCGACCGCTTCGACACCGGTGCTGGTAGGGCCATATGCCTCGCGTTTTTCGACGCGCCAGCTGCGAATCTCTTTCCCGGTGCTGACATTCCACAGCTGGACCTTGCCCGAAGCGGTGCCGGTCAGCAGTTGTTGGCCGTCATCGGAAAAGCGTGCACTGATGTAGCTGACCCGTCGCTTCCACAGCATCTCATCGCCGCTGAGCGTCTGCAGAATCTCGCCGCTGCGTGTGTCCCAGATATACGCAAGATCCAGCGTCGCGGAGCTGAACGCGAAGCGGCCGTCACTGGACAGGACTACCGTATCCACGGTGTTGCCAAAACGGATGCTGTGCAGCTCTTCGCCGCTATTGAGGTCCCAAAGGCGAGCGCTGTAATCGTCAGCGCCGGTCAGGGCCAGCGTTGCACTGTCATCGAGCGCCACACTGCGTACCCGGGCCGGGTGGAGTAGGCTCTGTCGGATGCCGCCATTTTTAATATCGAAGTAGACCGCCTGGTGATTGGCAAGCCCGAGCAGTGCGTAATCGCCGGAAGGCGAGAGCGCGACAGACAGAATCTCAGAGGGCGCACTCCAGTACCAGACCGGCTGGCCGTTATCGGTGTTCCAAAGCACCAGGTCTATGCTGCTGGCAGTGGCAGCGAAACGTGCGTCAGGGGAGAAGCTCGAACCGATAACTCCGGTGTACTCGCCCTGCTTGTGGTTCCAGTCGTATAGCCGTTCATGACGCTGTACATCCCAGAGGCTGCCGCCGTGAAGGTTTGATCCTACGATGGCATAGCGGCTGTCTTGGGACAGCGTTGCGCTGTAAACCCCCTGACTGGTATAGGCGTGAGCGCTCTCAGGAGCATCACCGCTGCCACATCCGTTGAGCAGCAGTGCCGTTGCTATCGTCAGGAGCGTCTTTTTCACGCCTCGTTCGCCACCGGGCGATGCGCGTTGTGGAGGATCTCAATCAGCTGATCTTCCAGTTCGAAGCGGTCTTCGAGTACTTCACCGAGCTTCGACAGATCTTCGGCAAAATCGCGGATATCCCGAAGTGTCGGCTGCTCGAAGGCGCCATACTTGTCGTTAAAGTCCAGCGCGGTATCGGTAGTCGGCTGGATTCTCGGGAACAGGTCCTGAACCTTGTCGACACTGCCGTCAGCAAATTCGCTGCCTTCGCGCAGCAGTTGCTCGTAGACCTCGAAATGACCTGATGACAGGTAATCCATCAGCAGATCGCAGAACAGGGTCAGCTGCGTATTCAACGGCTCTCCGATTTCGCAATCGGAAAGCGAGAACAGTGTCCGGATCAGCTGTTGGCGCTGTTCCAGCCACTGGTCGATGATGTCGCTGACACCGCCCCAGCGCTCTTTGGCATCGCGGCATTTTTCCAGCATTGCGCATCCTCCCCATCAAGTGTGAATCCATAGTAATGCCAAGCCCAATTGCGGTGCAACCGCCGCGCAGGGGCGCTATCGGTTGTCAGGCCGAGTGGTTATACTCAAACGCTTGAAGCTTGGATCTAAGGGGAGAAAGAATGATCAGAGTACTGTCTCTGGTGCTGGTAATGTTGTTGAGTCTCGGCTCGCCGGTATCGATGGCGGCAGAGGACGATAAACCCGCGGATTACATCAGTTATATCGAGCTCAAGCCATTTGTCACCAACTTCGGTTCCGCCGACAATCTGCGCTTTCTGAAGGCGGAAGTGACCATTCAGGTGGACTCGGAGAATGCACACCATGCCGTTAACGCGCACATGGCCCAGATACGTAATGATCTGGTGTTTCTGTTCAGCGCACAGACGGAGGAGAGCGTGGGCAGCGTAGCGGCACAACAGCTTCTGGCCGGAGAGGCGCTCAAGCTGATTCAGGACATGTTGAAGGAGGAGACCGGTGAGTCTTTCGTCACCGATCTTTTCTTTACCAGTCTGGTCGTACAGTAACGCGGAGCCCTTACAGCTCCGCGGCTGCATTACTGGGCCATATACTGGGCCAGGTACTGGTCGAAGTCGATATGATCGCCGGCCTCAATTTCGGCCTGTTCCTGCAGTGAGCGGGCCGATGCTTCTCTGAAACCCTGCTCCAGATCGGCTGGCAATGGCTCTCCTGAGAGCGTCGCACGATGGGCTCGGCTTTGTGACAGAACCCACGCCGCATAACCCTCTCCGCTGTCGGTAATGGCTGCAAGCACCTGTGCCGAGGGTGTCAGGTCAGGCTCTTCGAGCTTGGCGTACTGGGCGTCTACAGCCTGACAGTAGCGACTGCCCGCTGATGCACTATCCAACACCTCGGCTGTACGGCGAACCTGATCGAGTATCATTCGACCGCGCTCGGCGACGCTGCGCTCGCCCTGTTCGCAGAACAGCGTCAGCCCCGGCTCACGGCCGCGTGTGACGATGCGCGTGTGGTTGGCCGCAATGCGTTCGCATTCGCGGGTGCTGACCAGCTCCTCTGAGCAGAGCAGGCAGGTGATCAGGAAGCAGTCCATGAAGTGGGCTTGTTCGAGATCGATACCCAGCGGCAGTATCGGGTTGATGTCGGTGTTGCGAACCTCGACGTACTCCACGCCCCGGGACATCAGAGCCTGAACCGGCTTTTCGCCGGAGCGGGTCACCCGTTTAGGACGCACGTCACTGTAATACTCGTTCTCGATCTGCAGCACATTGGTATTGAGCTGGCGATAACCATCTTCGTGCAGGACGCCTATCTGTTCGTAAGCCGGGTGGGGCGTCTTGATCGCCTGGCTCAAGGAGGCGGCGTAGGTATCAAGATGATTGAAGCAGATATTCAGCGACGACTGCGCACGGTTCGAGTAACCCAGATCGCTCATGCGCAACGACGTGGCGTAGGGCAGGTACAGGGTGTCTGCACCGAGCGAGTGCAATTGGTGCTGGCGCCCCTGCATGAAGCTTGCTGTCAGCGCCGGAGAGGCGCCGAACAGGTACAGCAATAGCCAGCTGTAGCGGCGGAAGTTTCGAATCAGCTTGAAGTAACCGGCTGACTGGAAGGCACGCTCATCTCCAGGGCTTTTGATCAGGCTCTGGTACACCGGCCAGAACGCTTCCGGCAGCGAAAAGTTATAGTGAATGCCGGCGATGGTCTGCATCATCTTGCCGTAGCGGTGCTCTAGGCCCACACGGTAGATATGCTTGAGCCGACCCACATTGGAGTTGCCGTATTCGGCGATGCGGATCTGCGCTTCCGAGGGGATGTCGCAGGGCATGCTTGCCGCCCAGAGCTCCTCTTCACCGAGATTTTCAAAGCAGTAACGGTGCAGGTTGGCCAGTTGCTCCAGCGCCTGTGCAGGCGAGTCGCACACCGGCGTGATGAACTCAAGCAGTGCTTCGGAGTAGTCCGTGGTGATCTGCGGGTGAGTCAGTGCCGACCCCAGTGCACGTGGATGGTCCGTCTGGGCCAGATGACCCAGGGCGTCGACCCTGAGCCCCTCCTTTTCGATCCCGTGGTTGAGCTGGGTCAGTAGCTTGGCCTGGCCGTTGGCGACCAGAAGATCCAGATGTTTTTCCAGGGTTGCCAGCACTGGTCAGATTCCTGTGTAGTGTTAAGGGCGGAAATTATACCGCCGCAGATGGCGGCAGGGCCATGCCCCGGGCGTTTAGCGCCGGGACTTAACGCCAGCCGCACGCAGCCGCTCACCGAGACTGCCTTCGCGGACAGGGGCAGAGGGCTGATGAGCTGCGGGCTTAGCGCCTTGGGTGCCCTTGTTGCCATTGTCCGGGTCTTTCATGCTCAGGCTTATCCGTTTGCGGCGCTCATCCACCTCCAACACCCGTACCTTGACGATCTGTCCGCTGGTGACGACCTCATGCGGGTCCTTGATGAAGCGGTCGGCCAGTTCTGAGATGTGAACCAGTCCGTCCTGATGCACGCCGATGTCGACGAAAGCACCAAACTGGGTGACGTTGGTAACGACGCCCTCAAGTTGCATGCCCGGGTTGAGATCGCTCAACTTGGACACCCCCTCTTCATATTGCACCGAGCGGAACTCGGGGCGGGGGTCGCGCCCTGGTTTCTCAAGTTCGGCGAATACGTCACTGACGGTATAGCGTCCGTATAGCTCGCTGACAAACCGGCTGTGGTCCAGTTGGCGCAGGCGTTCTGGCTGGTTCAACAGCTGGCGCTGGTCGAGACCGGCGGCGGACGCGATCTCCTTGACCAGTGGATAGGATTCGGGGTGCACAGCCGAGTTGTCCAGTGGCTCATCGCCATCACGTATGCGCAGAAATCCGGCGCACAGCTCGAATGCCTTAGGACCCAGACGTTTGACCTTGAGCAGCTCGCGACGGTTGCGAAAGGCACCCTGCTCATCGCGCCAGGCGACAATGCTGTCGGCTAAACCGGCGTTGAGGCCTGACACATGGCGCAATAATGCGGGCGAGGCTGTATTAAGATCGACGCCGACATGGTTTACGCAGGTTTCCACCACCGCATCCAGCGATTGTGCCAGCTGTTGCTGGTCCACGTCGTGCTGGTACTGGCCGACGCCGATGGAGCGCGGATCAATCTTGACCAGCTCCGCGAGTGGATCTTGCAGTCGGCGGGCGATCGAGACGGCCCCGCGGATACTGACGTCCAGATCGGGAAACTCTTGAGCGGCGAGTTCAGAGGCGGAGTAGACCGATGCGCCCGCTTCACTGACCATCACCGGTTGCAGAGTGAGGGCGGTTTCGCGCTGGGCAAGCTCCCGTGCGAGCTGTTCGGTCTCGCGTGACGCCGTGCCGTTGCCGATGGCGATCAACTCGACGTGATGGCGGCGGCATAGTGTGGCGAGTGTCGCCAGCGACTGATCCCATTGATTGCGCGGTGCATGCGGGTAGATCGCGGTGTGCTCGAGCAGCCGGCCGGTGCGGTCGATCACGGCAACCTTGACCCCGGTGCGAAGGCCGGGGTCAAGGCCCAGTGTCACACGGGCACCGGCGGGTGAGGCCAACAACAGATCGTGAAGATTGCGGGCGAACACCTCAATCGCCGCCGCCTCGGACTGTTCGCGCAAGCGTTTGACCAGTTCGTTTTCCAGTTGCGGCTGCAACTTGCGGCTCCAGCACTGGTCCAGTGTTGCTTGCATCCAGGGTGAGAGTTGACCGCGCAACTGCCAGTGACGCTGGATCAGCTCCACCCCCAGATCTTCCCGACCCTCCGGCAGCTCCAGCTTGTATTTGATTACTCCCTCCTGCTCGCCACGCAGGAGCGCAAGCGCGCGGTGCGAGGGGATACGTGCGATCGGCTCTGCATACTCGAAATAGTCACGGAACTTGCTGTCGGGATCGGCCTTGCCGCGGGCTGCCCGAGTGGCAAGCCGTCCCTGCTGCCACAGTGTTTTACGCAACGCATCGACAAGATCCGCCGCTTCCGCGAGCTGTTCGATCAGGATATGACGGGCCCCTTCAAGTGCGGCCTCGCTGTCATCAATCCCCTTGTCGGGGGCGATATAGGCGGCGGCCGCGCGTGTCGGTTCCGAAGAGGGTGTTTTGAGCAGCGTCTCTGCCAATGGGCCGAGTCCCGCCTCACGTGCCTCCTGCGCCTTGTTGCGGCGTTTGGGGCGGTAGGGCGCATAAAGATCTTCAAGTCGCGCCCGGGTGTCGGCCGCGAGCAAATCGCGGTTCAACGCCTCGGTAAGCTGGCCGCTTTCGCTCAACTGGCGCAGGATCGCGTCGCGGCGGCTTTCCAGTTCGCGCAGCTGTCCCAGGCGACTGTGCAGCTCGCGAAGCTGGGTGTCATCCAGAGCGCCGGTGGCTTCCTTGCGATAACGGGCGATAAAGGGCACGCTCGCGCCCTCATCAAGAAGTGCAACTGCCGCACGTACGCGGGCCGCGTCGACACCGAGGTCGGCGGCCAGTCGTTGTTCGATCTGCATGTGTGGGGATTGTCCTCTGGCTACGCGCGCAGGTGCAGGTCAGGGCACCTGGATGATCTGCATGGAGTTGGTGCCGCCATGTACGCCCAGTTTCTGGCCGCGGGTCAGCAGTACGGTATCACCGCTGGCGATTTTGCCCGCCGCCACAAGACCTTCAAGTAGTTCGCGGTTGAGGTCCTGCTCGCTGACCGCTGTGGCGTCAAAGAACAGAGGCTCCACGCCACGGTAGAGGGCCACGCGGCGCATGGTCTGTTCGTTGCGCGTCAATGCGTAGATCGGCAGTCCCGAGCGGATACGTGACATCCACAGCGGGGTTGAGCCGGACTCGGTCAGGCAGATGATCGCCTTGACGGTGGGCAGGCTGTTGGCGGTGTACATCGCCGAGCGGGCGATCGCCTCGTCGGTGCTGGTACAGGGCGTTTCCGGCTGCGTCGGTGCCGGGCGGGAGAGCTGATGCTTCTCGGCGCCCTGACAGATGCGGGTCATCGCCTCGACCACTTCGATGGGGTAACTGCCGGCGGCGGTTTCGGCCGACAGCATGACGGCATCGGTGCCGTCGAGAATAGCGTTGGCGACATCGAATACTTCGGCACGTGTCGGCATTGGGCTGGTGATCATTGTCTCCATCATCTGGGTGGCGGTGATGACCACACGATTGAGCTCACGGGCACGGCGGATAATGTGTTTCTGTACGCCGATCAGCTCCGCATCGCCGATCTCCACGCCGAGATCGCCGCGCGCCACCATGACGCCGTCGCAAGCGAGGATGATTTCGTCGAGTGCTTCAGGGGTCGCGACGGTTTCGGCGCGCTCGACCTTGGCGATGATCTCGGCGCGACTGCCTGCAGCGTCGAGCAGCCTGCGGGCTTCCTCGAGATCCTCTGCACTGCGGGGAAAGGACACCGCGACATAATCCAGATCCAGCTCGGCTGCGACCTTGATGTCGGCCTTGTCCTTGTCGGTCAGTGCCGCTGCGGACAGACCGCCGCCCTGACGGTTAATCCCCTTGTTGTTCGAGAGTTTGCCGCCGATGGTCACTTCGGTGTGAATTTTAGTGCCCTCGATGGCGGTCACGCGCAGCTGTACGCGGCCATCGTCGAGCAGCAGAATATCGCCGGTTTCGCAATCCTCGGGCAGTGCCTTGTAGTCGATGCCCACGGTCTGCTGGTTACCGGCATGGGTGTCGAGGGCGGCGTCCAGCGTAAAGCGATCGCCGATCTCGAGCGCGATAGGGCCTTCAGCAAAACGGGCGATGCGAATTTTCGGACCCTGCAGATCGCCCAGCGTGGCGACGGACAGGCCCAGCTTGCGGCTGGCCTCCCGGACAGACAGTACTCGCTGGCGATGATCGTCGGCACTGCCGTGGGAAAAGTTCAAGCGGACGGTGTTCACACCCGCGCGAATAATCTGTTCCAAAACACCGGATTTATCGGTGGCGGGTCCCAGTGTGGCTACGATCTTGGTACGTTTCTGCATGAGTCGCTCTCTGCTTGGAGGAGAATCGCCTATTCGGCGTGGCGTGACTAAAGTAAAATTGAGGCTTTTCAATTTCAAGTCAACGCACTTGGGGAGAACATGTCGATGGCGGTTGAGTCCGGCCACCCTCTGAGTTCACTAAGGGCGTACAGGCCCCTGCTCATCATACTCCTGCTAACGCTGTTCGTGCTGCTTATGGTGGAAACAGCGGTAGTCAGCCGCCAGCAGGCGATTGCCGACCTTCAGCAGAAAGCAGAATCGCATCTTGACCGCTACATGCTGAGCTTGCAACAACGGCTGGATCGCTATAAGGATCTGCCCCACCTGCTGGCCACGCATTCCGAACTGGTGTCGGCGCTTGATGCGCCAGAGGGTGATCCAGCGATTGTGAGCGCCAATCAGTATCTTGAGCAGGTCAACACGGTCATGGGCACCACCGATGCCTACCTGATGAATGCGAAGGGGGTTACGGTCGCGGCCAGCAACTGGCGCTCAGAAACCACCTTTATTGGCCGTGATTTCAGTTTCCGGCCCTACTTTCAGGATGCGCTGAAAGGGCAGGAGGGCCGATATTTCGCGCTGGGTACGACATCCAAGAAACGGGGCTATTACTTCTCTTATCCGCTGCGTGACGGGGGCGTGATTCGCGGTGTTGTTGTGGTCAAGGTGGACCTTCATGATGTGGAACGTCACTGGAGCAACTCGCAGATCGACCTGCTGGTGACCGACCCCGACGGCGTCATCTTCATATCCACCCGGCCGGAGTGGAAGTTTCGCTCGTTGCAGCCGCTGTCCACGCAGGATATGCAGCGTATCGTCGACAGCCTCCGCTACGGTGACTATCAGCTGACGTCGCTGGATATTATCAAGCGCGAGCAGCTTGAGCGTGACGGCGAACTGATCACCCTGCTCGATAGCCGCGAGATCGAGAACGAGGCGCTGGACGGCTTACAGCCCCGGCAGTTCCTGCATCAGCGCAAGTCTGTCCCGGGTTTTGGTTTGTCGGTGTCGGTGCTGGCCAGCCTTGAGCCGGTTGAGGACGCCATGCTGGGGGCAACGCTGCTGGTTGGCTTCAGTACTGCGGCCATAACGCTTCTGGTGCTCTTCCTGCTGGCGCGGCGCCGAATCTTCAAGGAGCGTGCACTTTTTCAGAAACGCGAGATGGTGGCTCTGGAGGAGAACGAAGCACGGGTCAGGGCGATCATCGATAACACTCACGCAGGCCTTGTGATGCTCGACGAGAGTGGGAGCATTGAATCGATCAACCCAACCGCTGAGCATCTGTTTGGGTATGACCTGAACCAGATACGCGGTCACTATTTCAGTCAGTTGCTGGCACAGGAGGATCGGGCCGCCTGCTGGCGTCATATCCTCTCGGACGAGCCGGATCAGCCGGAGTTGCTGGCGGTGGAGGCCTCAGGTCTTCGGCATGACGGCTCTCAAGTACCGCTTGAGGTGCATATCAACCGGATGCAGCTGGCCAGCGTCAGGCACTATATCGTGACGTTGCATGATCTCACCGAACGCAAGGAGCAGGAGCAGCAGCTGAAGGCGGCGCGAGAGGCGCTGGAAACACGCGTGCAGGAGCGTACGGCGGATCTTAGCCGGGCCAACGCCAAGCTGCTGGAAGAGATGGAGCAGCACAGTCATACCCAGAACGAGTTGATCCAGACCGCCAAGCTCGCGGTGATTGGGCAGATGTCGGCCGGTATCAACCATGAGCTGAACCAGCCGCTGACCGCGATTCGCAACTATGCCGATAATGCCCGTGCCTTTTTGCAGTGCGGTAAGCTGGACACGGTCAACGGTAATTTGGAAGAGATCAGTGGCTTGATCGAACGCATGAGCCGCATCATCCATCCGCTTAAGGAGTTCGCACGCAAGAGCAGTGGCAGCACCGAGCTGGTATGTCTGCAGGCGGTGCGTGATGGCGCCATGTCACTGATGTATGGTCGCTTCGAGAAGGAGAAGGTAGCGGTAAGCTGGCCGCCGGGGCTGTCCGGATACTATGTGCTTGGCGATATACTGCGGCTGGAGCAAGTGCTGGTAAACCTGCTGTCCAATGCCGTACAGGCGATGGAGCAGACCGAAGCGCGGCGTATAGAGGTGGGTGTCGAGGTTCAGGGTAAGTGGCTGAAACTGTCGGTGCATGACTCAGGCCCTGGGATTCCGGCGGCAGACCTTGAACGTATATTTGAACCTTTCTACACAACCAAGAAGTCGGGGCAGGGGCTGGGGCTAGGCCTGTCCATTTCCCACCGGATTATTGAGACGCTGGGCGGGCAGCTCAGGGCCGCTAACCACCCGGACGGAGGTGCCGTATTCACAATCGAACTGCCGCGCGGCGTAAGGCCGGAGATGACCATCCACCCTTCGGAGAGCAACGATGAACAGGAGTGAAAGCCCGGTGACAGCACCGGTGCTGTTGGTCGACGACGAGAAGCACATTCGGCTGGCTGCAGGTCAGACACTCGAGCTTGAGGGGTACGAGGTCGAAACGCTGGACCGCGCGGAGGGCGTGCTGGAACGTATTGGAGAGCACTGGCCCGGTGTGATTGTCACCGATATCAACCTGCCGGGTATCGACGGGCTGGAGCTGATGAAACAGGTGCAAGCGGTTGACCCGGAACTGCCCGTTATCCTGATTACCGGCCACGGGGATATCTCCATGGCGGTAGGCGCTATTCGAGACGGCGCCTACGACTTTATCGAGAAACCTTTTGCCTCAGAGTTTCTGCTCGATACCGTGCGGCGGGCTGTGGACAAACGTCGCCTGACACTGGAAAACCGGCGTTTGCGCCAGGAGCTGGAAAGCCAGAACGCACCGGGCCCTAAACTGGTCGGCAATAACCCACTGATGGTTGCACTACGAAGGCTGTGTAATACCGTGGCGGAAACACCGGCGGACGTACTGCTACTGGCCGAGACCGGCTCGGGTAAGGATCTGGTAGCCCGTTATATTCATGAGCGCAGTCCGCGGCGGACGAAGAACTTCGTCGCGATCAACTGCGGTGCGGTACCGGAAAACCTGATCGAGAGTGAACTCTTCGGTCATGAGGCCGGAGCTTTCACCGATGCCAAAACCCGGCGTGTGGGCAAGTTCGAGCATGCACAGGGTGGAACCCTGTTTCTCGATGAGATCGAGAGTATGCCGATGTCATTGCAGATCAAGCTGCTGCGGGTGCTTGAGGAGCGTGCGATTGAGCGGCTGGGGTCGAACAAGCTGATTCCGCTGGATATCCGTGTTATCGCGGCGGCAAAGGTCGATCTGAAACGGCTCGCCGAAGAGGGACAGTTCCGCGAGGATCTGTACTACCGCCTCAATGTGGTCCGTATCGATATTCCTCCACTGCGAGAACGTCGGGACGACATCCCCCTGCTGTTCCAACACTTTATGCTGGTGGCGGCAGGGCTGTACGGGCGCGAAGTGGCCGAGCTGTCGGCTGAGCGGATGCACAGCCTGCTGCTGCATGACTGGCCCGGAAACGTGCGAGAGCTGCGTAACCTGGCCGAGCGCTATGTGCTGCTGGGTGAGTCGTGTACCTTCGATTTCGATAACCGCCCGATCGTCGACAGCGGCGGCAACGGTCTGACACTGCCCGAGCAGGTCGAGCGATTTGAACGCATGCTGATCCACACGGAACTGTCCAACCACGGCGGTTCGATCAAGGATACGCTTGAAGCGCTGGGGCTGCCGCGCAAGACACTCTATGACAAAATGCGCAAATACGGCTTGGACAAAAGCGATTACAAAGCCTGAGTCAGGCACATGAAAAAGCCCGCGAATTGCGGGCTTTTTTTACTGTTTACAGAATGGGCGGATAACCACCCATTGCCAATCAGAGCTTGAAACGACTGACCATCTGCTCCAGCTGTTTGGACAGGTCGGTCAGGTGTTCAGACACGCTTGAGAGCTCCTGAGCACGTGTTGATGTGTTCTCTGCGCTGGCGTTGATCTCGCTGATGCTCTGCTCCACGCTCGCGGCCATCTGGGTCTGCTCACGTACGGCGTTGGCCACCTGATGGTTCATGTCATTGATGACGCGAACCTCTTCGGTGATGTTGTTCAGTGCATGAGCGGTACGTTGCACCTGTTCGAAACCCTTGCCGGCATCATCCAGCGCAGTGCGCATCACATCCACAGCGTCCTTGGCATCGATCTGCAGATCACTGATGATCTTGTTGATCTCTTCGGTGGAGTTATGGGTGCGGCTTGCCAGGGTACGGACCTCATCGGCGACCACGGCAAAGCCGCGGCCCTGTTCACCGGCGCGGGCAGCCTCGATGGCAGCGTTCAGCGCCAGCAGATTGGTCTGTTCGGCCACCTTCTGAATCACTTCAAGTACGGTGCCGACATTCTGGCTTTGGGAGTCCAGACGGGTGATGACATCGGTCGCACGTTCGATACTGTGCTTGAGCGATTCGATGGCAACGATCGCCTGCTGGGTGACGTTGGTACCTTCCGTGCTCTCTTGCAATGCGAGATCTGATGCGGACACAGTACTTTCAGCACTGGCCTCGACGCTGTTGGTCGCGGCTTCCATCTGCTCCATGGCAGCTGCCACCGAACTTGTCTGCATCTGCTGGCTGCGTGCCGCATCGATGGCACGACTGGCTATGGCGTTGATCTGCGTGCTCGATGTGGAAAGCTTTAACACCGTGTCGCTGACATGCTGAATACTGCTCTGGAAGTTGCCCAGCATCGAGTTGAAAGCGGTGGACATCTTGCCCATCTCGTCGTTGGAGGTGATCTCGATGCGACGGCTCAGATCCGAGTTGCGTTCGATTTGATGCATGGTGTCGGATAGGGCGTTGATCGGCTTGATGACGATGCGGCGCATGATCAGACCGATGAGTAACACACCGCCAACGAACAGTGCCAATTCAACCAACGCGATATTGCGCAGGTTGACCAGAATGTCGGCGTCGATCTTGGCGAAATCATAGGTGACGCGCACGGCACCGAGAACGGTACCCTCTTCGACCGGGTGGCAGAGTAGGCAGTTGGTGCCCTTATATTCGCTCATCGCCTTCATTGGCGTAATCACGGTGAGGCGGTGGCCGTCATCGTCATTGAACTCTTCGACGACATGCTCACCTTCCATCGCACGGCGGTCCAGGTCATCCATGATGACGGCGTCCTTGGCTCCCGGGCCGTACATGTTGCTTACCGCCTCGCCACGGATAACGCGCGCTTCGGTCAGCGATTCATTGCTGAGGATCTTTTTCTGCAGCGTGCCGCGATTCTGCATCGCACCGCTGATCATCAGAATATTGATGCTATCGAAATAGGAGTCGGCGGTCGCCACGGTCGTGAACTCGGCGACATCGCGGCTGAGAGAGGTCTGGCTTCGGTAGATCGCGGTCAGTGAACTGACGAACACAACCAGGAAAACGACAACAAGGGAGAAATTGACTTTAGTCTGGATGGATAGGCTCTTATTCACTGCGCACCTGTTCCGTTACTTGACGGCTATTATTCTGATCTTTTCGCATGGTGCGCAAATTCTAATGCTGAATCAACTGATTAAATGATGATCTGGTGCAAATCTACAACACTAATCTCGATTTGATTTTGTGTCGGGTGGCGAGAATCCGCTCATTTACACGTTGTAAATGTGTGGAAATCCGCCTATTTGGGATCACTAAAGGGGAGTGATGAATTCTAATCATCACATTGTTTAATTTTAATTAATTGATTTTCATTAGGTTTGAAGTTTTTTAGGCGAGTTTTTGTTGAGTTGGTATTGATCCTGCTTATCTAGGCTACCAACGGGTCGGCAACAGGCCCGAAGCAACAACCGATAGATCCTACGATAACGTTAATAAAGCAACACAGGAGAAGTCCCATGCGTCTATTGACCGCAGCACTCGCCACCGTCGCCCTGACTTTCGGCGCTCAGGCCGTAACCGCCGCCCCTATCGAAATCAAGTTTTCCCACGTGGTTGCCGAGAACACCCCGAAAGGCAAGATGGCGACCCGCTTCAAGGAGCTGGTCGAGCAGCGCCTCGGTGACAAGGTAACCGTATCCGTGTTCCCGAACTCCCAGCTGTTCGGTGACGACAAGGTGCTGGAAGCGATGCTGCTGGGCGATGTCCAGATGGCCGCTCCCTCCCTGTCCAAGTTCCAGAAATACACCCCGGCCCTGCAGATCTTCGACCTGCCGTTCCTGTTCAACAACATGGGGGCTGTCGACCGTTTCCAGCAGAGCCCGACTGGTCAGGAGCTGCTCAACTCCCTGCGCAAGAAAGGCTATGTGGGTCTGGGTTACCTGCATAACGGCATGAAGCAGCTCTCTGCTAACGAACCGCTGCGTGTACCGGCCGATGCAGATGGTAAAAAGTTCCGCATTCAGACCTCCGACGTTCTGGCCGCTCAGTTTGAAGCTGTCGGCGGTGTGCCGCTGAAGAAGCCGTTCTCCGAAGTCTTCACGCTGATGCAGACCAAGGCGATTGACGGCTCCGAGAACCCCTGGACCAACATCTACTCGAAGAAATTCCACGAAGTTCAGTCCTACATCACTGAAACCGATCACGGCGTACTCGACTACATGGTCGTAACCTCTGCCGAGTTCTGGAATAGCCTGGATGACGATCTGCGCGCTGAAGTGAAGAAAGCACTGGATGAAGCGATCGCTTACGGCAACGAAGAAGCCTCCAAACTGGCTGCCGAAGACCGTCAGAAGATCATCGACTCCGGCCGTACCGAAGTGATTCAGATCACCGAAGAAGAGCGTCAGCTGTGGGTTGAAGCGATGAAGCCGGTATGGAAGAAGTTCTCCGGTGATATCGGTCAGGATCTGATCAACGAAGCCCTCAAGGCCAACGCCGAGTAATCGCGGACCGGCTCTTATCCAGGGGGCGTCTGACACGCCCCCTTCATCTACAGGATGTTACGCCCCGCGCGAGCCGCTGTTTAGTGGGCAACAGCGTGGGGCCCCACCCGTGACTGGCGTGAATACAGTGGATGTACAGGAAAGGCCGGGGTCTCCCCTGTGCGTCTGACGCACGCTCAAGTCGGATAGAGGTTTCATCATGGCAATACGTAATCTGGTCTCCCAGTTGGAGGAGGCGATCCTGTCGCTCCTGCTGGTTGGCATGACCTTTCTCGTGTTCGCTGAAGTGGTTGCCCGCTTCGGTTTCAATGCCGGGATTCACTGGGCGCAGGAGGCCACGCTGCTGATGGCAGGATGGTTCGTGCTCTTCGGTGCGTCCTACGGTGTGAAAGTGGGTGCACACATCGGGGTCGATGTGTTCGTTCGCCTGCTGCCTGCAAAGCTGCACCGGGCGGTAACGCTGTTCGCGGTGGTGCTGTGCATCATCTACTGCGGCCTGTTTCTGTTCGGTTCCTGGGAGTACATCTCCAAGATGAAGATGATCGGCATCGAGATGGAAGACATCCCCATGCCTAAATGGGTGTCCAGCACGATCCTGCTGATCGGTTTCGGATTGCTGGTGATCCGCTTTGTGCAGTTGGGCTGGAAGGTGCTCAAGGGTGAGGCTGAAGGATTCCACTTTGCCGATGAGGCAGAGGAGAGCATGGCGATCGCCCGTGAACTGAAAGAAGCGCAAGAGAAGGAGGCTCGCTCATGACCACAGCGATGCTGTTTATCATGCTGTTTGCCTGCATGCTGATGGGGATGCCGATCGCCATCGCGCTGGGCCTCTCCAGTGTGACCACCATACTGCTGTTCTCCAACGACTCTCTGGCGTCGATTGCGCTGAAACTGTTTGAGGCGACCACCTCTCACTACACCCTGCTGGCGATTCCATTCTTCATCCTGTCGTCGGCGTTTCTGTCCACCGGCGGTGTAGCCAAGCGCTTGATCAACTTTGCAGTCGACGCAATTGGCCACGTGCGTGGTGGTCTGGCGATGGCGTCGGTGATGGCGTGCATGCTGTTCGCGGCGGTGTCCGGTTCCTCCCCGGCAACGGTCGCGGCGATAGGCTCCATCGTGATCGCCGGTATGGTCCGTTCAGGCTATCCCGAGGCGTTCGGTGCCGGCGTTATCGCCAACGCCGGTACGCTGGGCATTCTGATTCCGCCGTCCATCGTCATGCTGGTGTACTCCGCAGCGACTGAAGTATCGGCATCACGCATGTTCATGGCGGGCTTTATTCCCGGCATCATGATGGGCCTGCTGCTGATGATTGCGATCTACATAGCAGCGCGTGTGATGAAACTGCCTGCGCAGCCCTTCCCGGGCTTTGCCCAGCTGGCGCGTTCGGGCCTGATTGCGCTCGGCGGTCTGATGCTGATCATCATCGTGCTAGGTTCTATCTATGGCGGTGTTGCCTCACCCACCGAGGCCGCTTCGGTCGCTGCGATCTACGCCTTCCTGGTTGCGGTTGTCGGCTATCGCGATATCGGTCCGATGAAAGGCGTGCCCTGGCGTCGCGAGCGTGAGTCGCTGCCGGGTGCTGTCGTCCGCAACGGCGCGCAGATGCTGCTGGCGATGCCGCAGTCTATCTGGCACCCGGAGGTGCGCAAGGTGCTGGTGGATGCGGCCAAGGTATCGATGATGCTGCTGTTCATCATTGCCAACGCCATGCTCTTCGCCCATGTGCTGACCACCGAGCGTATTCCGCATCAGATTGCTGAAGTGATCGTGCACTGGGGACTGCCGGCCTGGGGCTTCCTGATTGTGGTGAACATCCTGTTGCTGATCGCCGGTAACTTCATGGAGCCCTCTGCGATCCTGCTGATTATGGCGCCGATTCTGTTCCCGATCGCGACTCAGTTGGGCATCGATCCGATCCACCTGGGCATCATCATGGTGGTGAACATGGAGATCGGCATGCTGACACCGCCGGTCGGTTTGAACCTCTTCGTCACCGCCGGTATTACCGGGCGCGACATGGTCTGGGTTATCAAGGCGTGTCTGCCATGGCTCGGACTGCTGCTGTTCTTCCTGATACTGATCACCTATATACCGCAGATTTCGCTGTTCCTGCCGGAGTATATCGATCACCTCAGGGGTTACTGATCCTAACGGGAGATCCGGCTAGGCGGGAAGGGAGTCCCGCCGGCCGAACGACATGTGTTTGGGCCGCTGCTCCGAAAGGTGCGGCGGTTTTTTTTGAACTTGACGGCGGATTTCGTATCCGATGAATACTTTAGTTCGGAGGTCGGATACCCGATTCCGGGTGGCAGCGGTATAATGTGATCCGCTTCATGTTCTAGCCGTTGGGGGATTCATTCATGCTGGGTGCTGTTGCCGCAATTTGGGGCTTTGTCGGTATCTGTATGCTGTTCGGCAGCGCCATCTACAGGCTTGGCCCGATGGCGATGGACCTACCCGTTCAGGGATTCAGCTGGTACCACTGGGCGGCGCTGATCTTCAGCATCATTTTTATGGGCTTTGCCGAAGGTTATCGCGGCTTTCAGCAGAACTTCTCGCCGCGTGTGGCTGCCCGCATCCGTTATCTGTCCAACAATGTAACCCCGATGCGTGTAATTCTGGCGCCGGTGTTCTGCATGGGCTTTTTTCATGCCAAGCGTCGTCGTCAGATCGTCAGTTTCTGCCTGACAGCCGGGATCGTCGTGTTGGTGTTGCTCGTGCGTCAGCTCGATCAGCCCTGGCGCGGTATTATCGATGTGGGCGTGGTGCTGGGACTGAGCTGGGGCATTCTATCGCTGGCGGTCTTCACCTATCAGGCGTTTACGCGTAACGATTTCGACTATTCCCCGGAAACACCCTGAACGGGTGCGCCGCTCAGAGGCATTCGAACAGATAAAAAAGGCAGCACTGAGTGCTGCCTTTTTTTGTACCGGTTTGTGCCGCGAAGGCTCAGCCGAGGAAGAGTTTGTACGCCGTATTGTCGGTTTCCTCGAAATAGGTGTAACCGATCTCTTCGAGGAATTGGCCGACCTGATCGTGCTCCGCAGCCGGGACTTGCAAGCCGACGAGTACGCGGCCATAGGCCGCGCCGTGGTTGCGGTAGTGGAACATGGAGATGTTCCAGCGACCGCCGAGCTTGTTCAGGAACTTCATCAATGCGCCGGGACGCTCCGGGAACTCGAAGCGGTAGACCACTTCGTTGTCGACGCTGGCCGGGGCATGTCCGCCGACCATGTAGCGTACATGAAGCTTGGCGGTTTCATTGTCGGTGAGATCGACCACATCCTCGATATGCTCACGCATCTCCGCCATCAACTCTTCGCGACCGCCGTTGTTGGGCAGAATCTGAACTCCGGCGAACACTATCGCTTGTTGGTCGTTGGAGTAGCGGTAGTTGAACTCGGTGATGTTGCGCTTGCCAAGTGCTGCACAGAACTTTTTGAAGCTGCCGGGGCGCTCAGGGATACGGGCGGCAATGATTGCCTCGCGCTGCTCACCGAGTTCCGAACGTTCGGCGATATGGCGCAGGCGGTCGAAATTGACGTTGGCGCCGGAATCGATGGCGATCAGGGTTTTGCCTTCAACCTGTTCGCGGGCGACATACTTCTTCATGCCGGCCACACCCAAGGCGCCCGCCGGTTCGCAGACCGAACGGGTATCGTCGAAGATATCCTTGATCGCGGCGCAGATCTCGTCGGTGGATACGGTGATCACCTCATCCACATAGTCCTTGGCCACCTCCCAGGTGTGTTCTCCGATCTGGGCGACCGCAACGCCGTCGGCGAAGATACCCACCTGATCCAGGGTATCGCGGAACCCTTTCTGCATCGCCAGCGCAAGGCAGGCAGATTCGTTGGATTCAACGCCGATCACCTTGGTTTCCGGGCGCAGGTATTTGACGTAGGAGGCGATGCCCGCAATCAGCCCGCCACCGCCGACCGGCACGAAGATGGCGTCGATGTGGCCGCTTTCCTGACGCAGGATCTCCATGGCGATGGTGCCCTGGCCTGCGATGACATCGGGGTCGTCGTAGGGGTGGACATAAACCAGCCCCTTTTCCGCCATCAGCTTCTCAGAGTGCGCACGTGCCTCGTCGAAGGTGTCGCCATGCAGCACGGCGCGGCCGCCCAGGCGGCGTACGTTGGACACTTTTACATCGGGCGTGGTTTTGGGCATGACGATCGTCGCCTTGATCCCGAGGTGCCGTGCAGATGCCGCCACGCCCTGGGCGTGGTTGCCTGCCGAGGCGGTAATCACCCCACGCGCTTTCTCCTCGTCACTCAGCTGCGACATCTTGTTGTAAGCGCCGCGAATCTTGAATGAGAACACCGGTTGTTCATCTTCTCGCTTGAGGAGAACGCGATTACCCAGGCGTTCGGACAAGCCGCGTGCTTCATCCATCGGCGTTTCAACGGCGATGTCGTAGACACGGGCTTCGAGGATTTTCTTGATGTAACGCTGCATAGGGCCCTTCGGGGTCTGGTGATGGCGGATCGTAAGAGAATTAAAGAAACAGATGGTATCGGCTAGACCTCGTAGCGTCTATAAGGGCAGCGCTGTGTTGCGTATAATCTCACCAACCGTGACTTATACCAGATCAGGACAGGCGATGACCCAGGACGAGATGAAACAGGCCGTAGCAGAAGCGGCCGTCGAGAGAATCCGCCCCTTGTTGAATGACGATACCGTTGTCGGTGTCGGCACAGGCTCCACAGCCAACTGCTTTATCGATGCGTTGGCTGGCGTGAAGCACCTGTTCGCCGCGGCGGTGGCAAGTTCCGAGGCCACTGCCGAACGCCTACGCGGGCACGGCATCGACGTGGTCGATCTCAACAGTGTTAGCGAGATGGCGGTCTACGTCGATGGCGCCGACGAGTTCGACAAGCACCTGCATCTGGTCAAAGGCGGTGGCGGTGCGCTGACACGTGAAAAGATCGTCGCGGCGGTGGCCAAGGAGTTTGTTTGCATCGTCGACAGCAGCAAGAAGGTGGATCTGCTGGGCGAGTTTCCGCTGCCGGTGGAGGTTATTCCGATGGCGCGCTCCTATGTTGCGCGTGAGCTGACCAAGCTTGGCGGTATGCCGGTGTACCGTGAAGGCTTCGTCACCGATAACGGCAACGTGATCCTGGATGTACACGATATGGAGATTCTTGATCCCAAGGGACTCGAGCAGCAGATCAACAATATTGTCGGTGTGGTTACCAACGGACTATTTGCACTGCGCGCGGCAGACGTGGTGCTGATGGGTACGCCTGACGGCGTCGAAACTCTGCACGATACCCACTGATCCAGACCGGAGTATCAGTCGTCGGACGATTCCGGCTGATGCAGGTATTCCAGAATAGGGCAGTCCGACAGGCTGCCCTCTCCACAACAGAGTCCGGAGAGTGTCTGTAGAGAATGTTGCAGGCGCTTGAGATCCGCGATCTTGCGCTCCACCATTTCAATCTTGTTATCCACCCGCGACTTTACGTCTGAAGCGCTAACGTCGCCTGCGACCTCGAGTTCCAGAAGCTCGACAATTTCGTCCAGAGAAAAACCCAGCTCTTTGCTGCGTCGGATAAAGATGAGCCGGTTGAGGGTTTGTTCCGGATAGGTGCGGTAGCCGGAGGGGAGGCGTTCGGGGGAGGGGATCAGGCCTCTACGCTCGTAGTACCTTAAGGTTTCAACGCTGAGGCCCGAACGCTTGGCGAGTTCACCGATTCTGAGAGTTTTCATAGCGCTCAGCTTGGCAAACGTGAAGCGTTTTTACCACTGGACGACCTGAGTCAGTACCAGAGATACCGGCATGGTAACCCAGGCCATTGCAACCAGGTTGATCAGGATCCAGCCAAAACCGCTACCGTCGCGGAAGTTTTCGTTGTGAGCCATCGAATTTTCACCCTTGATTAGAGGACAAGTTAAGAAGAAATTTACATGCTGTTGTTATGATTGAGTTTTTTAATAAACAGCATAGAACGGGGCGGGATTTTACCAGAGCAGCCCTGTTCTGAGTAGCAGCCTAACGACCTATGGCGGGGCTTAAAGCGTCGACTTAGGAACTAAACTGAGGGATATTTCGTGGTGATAGTCCGCGCTCGAAAGGAAGGGGAGAACGCGCAGTGACAAGATGGATGAGCTGGATCGCGGGTGTGCTGATACTGATGGCACTGATGTTGGTAACGCTGCCGTATATCGTCCGCGATCAGGTGGTGATCTGGTTGTACCAGCAGGGTGTCGACAATGCCCGTTTTGATGCGCTCGACATCAACTGGTTTACCGGGCGGGTGCGGGTAAAGGGGTTGCGCGCCGAGCGAGCGGGCGAGTACCCGTTTCAGTTGGACAGCCTGCTTGTCGATCTCGATTACCCCTCCCTGATGCAGAAACAGATCCGCATTCTCAACCTCGATCTGCAGGGGCTGCGCACGGGGCTGGCGATACGCGAGGGGCAGCAGTGGCTTGGGCCTCTCAATCTCACCGAGCTATCGACCTCAGCGGATGAGCAACCGTCCCCTGATACGGATGACGCGGCGCCAAGCCCCTGGAGCTTTGGCCTCGACAACCTGCAACTCAACGCAATTGACTGGCGGCTGTCTCTCGAACAGCAGGAGCAGCGTCTGGAGCTGGATAATCTCTGGCTTGGGTCGATTTACCTCTGGCAACCGGATGTCGAAACCTCACTGAGCTTCAATGGCCGCATCAACGGTGCGCCGTTCTCGCTCGACTCAACATCGGTTCCCCTGCCACAACAGAAGCATGGCGAGCTTCAACTGCGTATCGAGCAGTTGCCGCTCAAGCCGATACTCGGCGAACTTGTGCCCCAGCTGGATGCCACGATCAGCACCGACCTCAGTCTGAGCGCGCAGCTTGATGGCGAGCGCATCAGCCTGCTGCCCAAGGGCTCCATCACTGTGGACGGATTATCCTGGCGTGACGAGGCACAGAGTGTTGCGACGAACCGTATCGACTGGCAGGGCGATGCCAGTATCGGCCTGGAGGCGCTGCGCCCCGATTCGGTCGAAGTCAAAGGTCAGTTGACCCTGCCAGAGGGCCTTAAACTGGACCAGACAGCCATGAATCTGGCACTCACGCGACTGGGCTGGCAGGGTGAGCTGCAGTTAAAGATGCCGCTGGAGGCGCCGCTGCAGGTAAAACTCGATGGCGGTTTGAACAGCGGTGCCCTCGATCTAGCTCAGGGTGGTGAGCAGCCACTCGCGCTGAAACTGGGAGGGTTGAACTGGCAGGGGGCAGTGGCGCTGGATCTGCCTGCCAAGGCACCGATGACGCTGGCGCTCGACGGGACGCTCGGAAGCGGTGCCGTGGATTTCACCCAGACATCGGCTCAGCCGCTAAGCGTCAAGCTCGACGGCGCGGATTGGCGCGGCAACACTCGCCTCCTGTTTGCCGATGCCGGCATCGATCTGTCGGGACAGAATTCCCTGAAGTTGGGCAATCTGGCGCTGGAGCAGGGCAGCAGCCTGGATCTGACACTGGCAAGCCTCGACCTTAAGACCGCGCTCACTGGCAAGGCGATGAGCCGTTGGCAGCTGGCTGACACCGCGTTGACACTGGATGCTCTGAATCTGCGTCAGGGGGATGCGTTGGAGGTATCCCTTGCAAGCATGAACGGTGCGCTTGATGCAGTCTATGATCTGGACTCCGGCGCGCTCGATTTGAAGGCCGATACGATCAAACTGGGGGCGACCGATGCCCGTCTGGCGAAAAAGCCGCTGGCGAGCGTGAAGGCCTTGAACCTGAGTGCGCTTCAGCTGGCACTGCCGCTTAAGCTTGAGCTTGCCAACGCGCAGGCCGATGGCATTAGGCTGGCGCGCACGGTTCAGAAGGAGCCACTGTTGGCGCTCAAGGGGGTGAACCTCAAGCGACTGGCGATGGACCAGCAGGGGCTTAATATCGACCGTATTGGGCTGACCGGGCTCGATACAGTGATGAATCTCGATGAGTCGATGGCGCCTGTGGATATCCGGGCCCTACAACAGCAGCTCCAGGCACTCGGTGGCGAATCCAAGGCCGCGCAGGCATCGCCTTCGCCGGATAAGTCCGGCAGCGATTCAGCCGATTTCCGTGTGCGTGTCGCTGAGCTGCGGGTGGATGGCGAGAGCCAGTTCCGCTTCAACGATCGCTCCACCGAGCCTGAGTTCAACGCGGTGGTGGCGATCGACAAGGCAAGCGTCAAGGGGATCGATACCGGCAGCGGCAAGCAGAGCACCTTTGAGCTGTCCGGCAAGGTCAACCGTTTTGCCTCACTTGAGGCCAAGGGCAAGGTGAATCTGATCGGCGCGACCCGCAGCGGTGACTGGAGTGCCGAACTCAAGGGTATGGATCTGCCAAGCCTGAGCCCCTACAGCATCAAATACACCGGCTACTTCCTCAAAAACGGCCAGCTTAACCTCGCTCTGGAAGGGACGCTGGATGAGGATAAGCTCGACGGCAAGAACCATATCCGTCTTAACCGGCTAGAGGTGAATCCTGTGGATCAGGCCCAGATCGGCAAGTTCCAGCAGCAGCTGTCCATGCCGTTGGGCACCGCCGTCGCCGTGCTTCAGGACAGCGATGACAATATCGATCTCGATGTGCCGATCAGCGGTTCGCTCGATGATCCCTCGTTCGATTACCAGAGCGTTATCAACAAGATCGCTGGCAAGGGGGTCAAGCAGGGTGTCATGAGTTATCTGCTCAAGGCGATGCAGCCTTATGGCGCGCTGATCTCCCTGGCGCAGACGGCGATTGAGGCCAGCCAGACAGGCGCCTTCATCACACTGGAACCCGTTGTGTTTGAATCGGGCACCGACACACCCACCGGTGATGTGGAGGGGTATCTGGGCAAGCTGACCGGATTACTCAAGGAGCGTGACGGGCTGCGGCTGAACCTCTGTGGCATCAGCGTCGCGGCGGATCGGCAGCGCCTGTCGCAGGCGCTTAACGAAGAGAATGCCGAGCGCAAGGAGCCTTTGGAGCCGGATGCGCTGGCGCTGGAGCTGAATGCACGCCTGCAGAGGCTTGCCAATGCCCGGGCCGAAGCGCTCAAGAGCCGGCTGCAGGGTGACGTCGCGGCGGATCGCCTCTTCCTCTGTTATCCACAGATCGACAAGGAGGGTGACCCGCGCGTGGAGCCGGCGCTTTAACCGGCTTGCCCTCTGCCACTCTCGCCTGCGACACCTGAGCCGAGACGGTTAAGCAGAGGCAACCTGGTTTCTGCCGCGCGATTTGGCAAGGTACAGATTCTTGTCCGCCCGGTTAAACAGCATCGCCCGTGTCTGCCTCGGCGACGCCGAAGCTGCAGGAGAGTCTAAGCTCTGGCGTAAGCGTGATCTGCAGTACCTCGGTGCGTATCTGTTCCGCTTTTTTCAACGCATCAGGCAGGGCCGTTGCCGGTAGCAGGATGACAAACTCGTCGCCGCCGTATCGGCCCAGTGTATCCGTCGCGCGCAGGTTGTTGCGTATCCGGTCGCACACGGCAATGAGGGCCTTGTCACCGATCACGTGACCGAAACGGTCGTTGACCGCCTTGAAGTCGTCAAGATCGAGCACAATCAGCGAAAATGGCTGCTCGTCCCGCGCACAGCGCTGCAGTTCGATCATCGACTGGCTAAGTAAAAATTGACGGGAAGCCGCGCCAGTCAGACCATCCTCCTGCACCCTTTTACGTAACTGCTGATTGTCCGCAATCAGCGTTGGCACCGACAGGCCAAAGAACGCGCTGGCGGCAATGACGTTGATGGCAAACTGATACACCATGACGTAGTCCATCAAACCGAGCAGATTGATCCCCAGAGCGATCAGAAAGCTGCCCATCGCGACGCTTATCACGGTGCGTACAGGGCTTTCGGTATAGGTAATCCACATTTGCGGAATGATCATAAAAAAGATCGCGAAGGCCGCTTCCTGAGTGCGGATGGCCGCCGCCAGCAGCAGCGTAGCGAGCAGTAAGACTGCACTCAACGCCAGTTTCCAGCCGAAGCGGTCGGAGGCACGTTCGCGGGCAAAACTGTGTAGGCTGCCGACCCAGAATTTCGGTGTCGGGTAGAACAGGGTCAGCAGACTGACAAAAAGTGGAGCAATGACCAGTACGCCGGCCATGTCGCCGATCCAGAACGGGAACCAGGTGGTCGCCAGATCGTCGGCGGGCATCATGTCGGTCAGTATCAACCCCTGCAGCACGGAAAAGACTGTCAGCAGTGACGACAGTGCGGCGATCAGCAAAAAGCTGATAATCAGATGAAAAAGCTGCAGAGAGCGCTGATCGGCCAGGTAGCGCAATATCCGCGTACCCAGGTAGTAGGGGGTGATATGGGCCACGCCGAACACCAAACCGGCTACTAACAGCTCTCCGGGCGGCAGGTTGAGCTGATACTGATAGTTGGTCCAGAGAGTACTGATGACGGCGCAAAACATGATATGGGGGATAATCCGGCTGCCGACCACCAGAAGACCGGCAAAGGTCATGCCCGCAGCTGGAAACCAGACACTGGCGTGACTGGTGTACTCGACCAGCAGTCCGAGGGCCCATACCGCCAGCCAGGCACCGATGAAGCCCAGAGACATCAGCCAGCCCCCGAGTTCGGTTCGTTTCACTATCAAGCGCGAGCCTTCGATATGCGGGGCTGCGGCGGGTTCGATGTCGTGGCGCATTGGGTTTGTCGGCTATTCGCCAGCACTCCAAAAGAAACAAGTTAGCCGGTGTCTCAGTTTCCGATTATGGCACCCTGTGTTGGCTATGGCACCTGCGCCGTACTGCCGACCTACAGAGTCTGAATCGGCGCTATCTGGCGTTCGCATTGCCTAGCTCTGCGCCTTGAGCAACCGGTAGCACTGATCGAGCTGAAGCGGTCGTCGAATCAGGAAGCCGGTTACCACAAAGAACAGGGATGACAGCATCGGCAGGATGAGCCACAAACCCGGGTGCAGCTTCGGATCGACATGCAACAGCTCCAGATGCAGGCCCGCCAGCGTAAGCTCGGCACTCAGGCTTGCCAGCACTCCGCAAACCAGCCCGAGCAGCAGAAACTCAAGCAGATCCAGCCGTCGAGTCTGCTCTGCGCTGGCGCCGAGGGTCTGGATCAGTGCCGCCTCGAATCGGCGCTGTTCCAGCGCCTGCAACAGCGTAACCGCCATCAGAATCAGTCCACACACCAGCGTCAACCCCAGAATCATGGCGGAACTGTCGCCCAGGCGTTTCAGCCAGGTGGCCAGCTGACCCAGCAGCTGATCGATGTCGACCAGCGTCAGCGACGGGAACTCCTGTAACATCTCGGTTGCCAGCGATTTGCGCGGGCCATCGAGCCTGAAGCTGGTGATCCATGTGGAGGGGTAGTTCTCCAGCGCACCGGGGCTGAAAATGACGTAAAAATTGGGTCTGAATGAGGTCCATTGAACACCGCGAATGCTGGTGATGCGTGCCTCCACCGACTGCCCGCCGATATCAAAACCGAGCTGGTCCCCGAGCTTGAGCCCTAAATCCTCCATCATGTCTTGCTCGACCGAGATCTGCGGCTGTTCGGGGGTACTGCTCCACCACTGTCCGGCCAGCAGCTCGTTATGTTCAGGTTTGGTCGCCATCCAGCTCAGATTCAGCTCCCGCCTCAACGTGTTGTCACCGAGCTGATCCGGTGTCAGCTGCGGACGGATCGGTTTGCCGTTAAGCAGTGTAAGTCGCCCGCGAATCATCGGATACAGCGTGCTGTCGATGCTGTTATCGTGCAGGAAGGTATCCAGATCGCTGCGCTGCCAGGGCTGAATATTGATAACAAAGTAGTTGGGCGTGTCCGTGGGGAACTTGGCGCGCCACTCTGTCAGAAGATCGGCGCGGCTGACCCAGACCACCGCCAGCAGCGTCAGCAGCAACACGATGACCGCCGATTGCAGACGGTGCCATTTGCGTTGCTGCCGAAGTCTCAGGCGCAACAGGCGTCCCAGCATCAGTTTCCGAGCCAGAGGCTCAGCCGCCTTCTGCAGTAGCGCCTGGGCGATAAACCCGAACGCCAGCCCGCCGATTACCAGCAGCACAAGCAGAATCAGCGCCGCCAGCGGTGCCTTGAGTACCATAAACAGGGTCAGTGCCAGCAGCGCCAGACAGGCCACCAGTAAAGCGCGGGCGCGCAGATCCTGTGGCGGTGTATCGCCGCGCAGCAGGTGGGCAACCGGCACCCGGGCCAGCGACAGAATCGGTGGCAGGCCAAGCATGATCAGCATCACCAGCCCCAGGGCTGCACCGCTTAGCCATGATAGTGCGGCCGGATCCGGCAGGCGTTGCGGCAGCAGGTTGCTGAGCCAGCCCTGCAGCAGCGTATCGAGCACGGCGGCAGTAGCGAGGCCCAGCAGCGCCAGTACCGCCCAGGCGATCAGTAGCTGGTAGAGATAGATGCGCAGCAGCTGTGCAGGCGAGAGCCCCAGATTTAGCAGCAGGGCGCTGCGGGTGTACTGCTTCTGACCGAAGCGGCGCAGGCTCAGCAGAATGGTCAGGGCCGACAGCAGCAGAGCCGTTAGCGCGGCCAGCTTCAGGTAGGCAAGGGCGTTACCCAGCGCATCACCGGTGAGCGGCTGGTCGGTCCGCAGGGCCAGCAGGCGCTCGTGGTCGGCAAGATTGGGGCGCAGTTGCGCCTCCAGTGCGGAGATCTGTTCGGGAGAGCCCGCCATCAGCAGGCGGAAGTTGGCGCGGCTGCCCGGTGCCAGTACGCCGGTCGCCTTGAGTTCGGCGCGGTTGATCAATACATGGGGGCTGAAACTGCGAAAGCCGCTGCCGCGGTCCGGTGAGCTGATCAGCTCGGCGCTGATTCGAAAGGTGCTGTAGCCCAGCTGCAGCGCGTCACCGATCTTCAGGCCGAGCTGCTGAAGCACCCGCGCCTCCACCCAAGCCTCTCCGCTGGCGGGCAGGGGACTGTCATGGGCAGGCAGGGTTTCGATCTCGCCCCGCAGGGGGTAGGGCGCGTCAGCGGCACGCACCGAGACCAGCATCGGTGGATGCTCGGCATTATCCGGGCTGGAGATCATGCTGGGAAACTGAACGACCTGCGTCTGCTCGATACCGGAGACATTGAGCTGCTCGAGCCGTGCTGGGTCCAGCGGACGGCTGCTGCTCAGCACCAGATCGGCGCCGAGCAGGTTGGCGCTCTCGCGCATCAAACCGCGCTCCAGACGGTCGCCCAGCAGGGTGAGCAGTGTGGTCAGGGTGATGGCGATCCAGGTGGCCAGCAGCAGGGCGCGCCATTCGGTGGTGCGCAACTGGCTGCGCAGCTGGCGCAGCGCGAGACGGGGAAGCAGGGTCATCTCAGGCCTCCGTCAGGGTGCCGTTGTGCAGACGCAGGCGACGCTGGCAGCGGGCGGCGAGTTCTGCATCGTGGGTGATCAGGATAAGCGTGGTGCCCTCCTGAGCGTTTAGCCTGAACAGCTGATCGATGATATGGGCGCCTGTGTCTTCATCCAGATTGCCGGTGGGCTCGTCGGCGAACAGCAGCCCCGGTCGGGTGGCAAAGGCGCGGGCGATCGCCACTCGCTGCTGTTCGCCACCGGAGAGCTGGGCCGGATAATGATCGGTACGGTCGGCAAGGCCGACCTCGGACAGCCAATGCCGGGCATCCCTTTCCGGGTCTGCCGCGCCGCGTATCTCCAGCGGCAGGCGCACGTTATCCAGCGCGGTCAGTTCCGGCAGCAGGTGAAAGGACTGGAAGATAAAGCTGATCTTGCGAGCGCGCAGCTCGGCCCGCTGGCGGTCATCCAGCGTTTCGATCGCTTGACCATCGATGCTCACGCGTCCGCTGCTGGGCGTATCAAGACCTGCCAGCAGGCTCAACAGTGTGGACTTACCGGCACCCGAGCGACCAATTACCGCAAGGCTCTCACCCCGGGCGATGGTCACATCGAGATCCGTAAACAGGTCGACGCGACCGGCTTCGGTGTTG
The DNA here is from genome assembly GCF_000705555.1 of Marinobacterium lacunae. Taxonomy (GTDB): domain Bacteria; phylum Pseudomonadota; class Gammaproteobacteria; order Pseudomonadales; family Balneatricaceae; genus Marinobacterium_D; species Marinobacterium_D lacunae. The sequence continues at coordinate 66,432 of NZ_JMQN01000036.1, read as the reverse complement.
AAATGCTTGCTGATCGCCCGGGCTTCGATCATCGCCGGGCTGAGGGTAGACTGATCCATATCGCTCCTTGCTGGCCTATAAGCAGGTCTACGCAAAACGTTGTCGTTCGGTTCTGCCGTTCTGTTTATGAACGGATAAGCGTCGAAAGGTTCTAACCGAGGCATAGCGCTAGTAATAACAGGACACCCTGCATGCGAATAGTGATCTTTATGTTGGTACTGCTCTCAAACCCCGTCTTCGCCAGCTCCATGCTGGTGCTCGGCGATAGCCTGTCGGCGGCCTACGGCCTGCCGCTGGAGAAGGGCTGGGTCAATCTGATGCGCGAGCGGGCACAGGCGCAGGACCCGAGCATTGACGTGGTCAATGCCAGCGTCAGCGGCGAAACCACCAGCGGGGGGCTTTCAAGATTGCCGGGTCTGCTTGAGACCCATGCGCCGGCGATCGTGCTGATCGAGCTCGGGGCCAACGACGGTCTGCGGGGCACACCTCTGAATATTGTGCGCGACAACCTAAACGGTCTGGTCGAGCGCGCGCAGGCATCCGGCGCACAGGTGGTGCTGATCGGTAACCGGCTGCCGCCCAACTATGGGCCGCAGTACACTCAGGCGTTCTTCGACCTGTTTTCTCAGGTGGCAACCGAGAAGGGCGTAGCCTTGGTGCCGTTTCTGCTTGAGGGTGTCGCCGAAGACTGGGATCTGATGCAGGATGACGGTTATCACCCGAAGGCCGAGGCGCAGCCGCGTCTGCTTGAAACCGTCTGGCCCCAAGTGGCGCCGCTGCTGGCGGATGGTGGTGCCAAGGGGGCCTGAGCAGCCTCCTGTCTTTATTGTCTCCTAATGTATATACATTTATTTACCCTCTTCATCGAACGGCTCTACACACGTTTCACGACACCTCTCTCATGCTCGCTGTGTAACCTCCCCTGAACCGATCGCCTTGGCTGGAATGCCTGTAACTATAGGCTTTGCGTAGGCGATGCGGCGCTGATCTCCAGCCTATTCACTATCTGAGCGGTTCGGGCTCTGAACCTGCATGCACGAAAATCATTTGCGCTTTCAGAATCCTGTGATATACATATGTATATACAAACTAGTATGAAGAGCTGGATCGTGACTGAATTGTCTGAACGCATCTGGATTAATGCCAACATCGCTACGCTCGATCCCGGCGTCGACGCGCCTTACGGTGCTCTGCTCGATCAGGCACTAACCGTGCGCGATGGTCGTATTGTCAGCCTCGTACCGATGGCGGATCTGCCGGCGATTCCGGACTCGGCCGAGGTGGTCGATGCCCGTGGCGGCTGGATAACCCCGGGCCTTATTGATGCGCATACCCATCTGGTATTTGCCGGCAATCGAGCCCGCGAATTCGAGCAACGCTTGCTTGGGGTCAGCTATGAGCAGATTGCCCGTGACGGGGGCGGCATCCTCTCTACAGTGCGCGAGACCCGTGCCGCCTCTGTCGAGCAGCTGGTCGCTCTGGCGCTGCCGCGTATCACCGCGCTGATGAAAGAGGGGGTGACGCAGGTGGAGATCAAGTCCGGCTACGGGCTCGACCCGGTCAGCGAGCTGAAGATGTTGCGCGCTGCACGGCGCCTCGGCGAGTGTCTGCCGGTGCGTGTCGCCACCTCCCTGCTGGCCGCTCATGCCCTGCCGCCGGAGTACGCCGATAACTCCGATCGCTACATCGAGGTTATCTGTCGGGAGATGATCCCGGCCGCGGTAGAAGAGGGGCTGGCCGATGCGGTGGATGTGTTCTGCGAAACCATCGCTTTCTCGCCACAACAGTGTGAACGGGTATTTCGTGCCGCCGCCGAGTATGGCTTAGGCATTCGGGCCCATGTCGAGCAGCTCTCCAACCTTCACGGCGCTGAACTCGCAGCGGGTTACGGGGCTTGGTCGGTGGATCATCTGGAGTGGCTGGATGAGGCCGGGGTCAAGGCGCTGGCCGCGTCCGGCACCGTTGCGACGCTGCTGCCGGGGGCCTTTTACTGCCTGCGAGAAACACGTCTGCCGCCGATCGATCTGTTGCGTAAGTACGGAGTTCCGATGGCACTGGCCACCGATCTTAACCCCGGCACCTCGCCGCTTGCCTCCTTGCGTCTGGCGATGCACATGGGGTGCACACTGTTCCGCCTGACGCCGCAAGAGGCGCTGGCCGGTGTGACCTGCAACGCCGCGCAGGCGCTTGGCCAGGGCGATGAGCTGGGTCGGATCGGTGTCGGCATGCGGGCGGATATGGTGCTCTGGGATATCGAGCATCCGGCCGAGCTGGCCTGCCAGTTCGGCGTCAACCCAGTGCGTCAGCGCATAGTGGGCGGGGAGGTGTGCAATGTCTGAACTGCCGTTCAATGAGATCTGGTGCGGTCGGGTCGATGCGGATGAAGCGCCGGGGTTGGCGACACGCCTGCATCAGGTGATTACCCCCTTGAGCGAAGAGCCCGCCGGACTGGCGCTGGTCGGTTTTTGCAGCGATGAAGGGGTGCGGCGTAATCAGGGCCGTACAGGGGCTGCCGAGGCACCGGATCGAATTCGGCGTTTGCTGGTGAACCTGCCCTGGTCGCCTGAGCGGCCGGTCTACGATGCCGGCAATATCCGCTGCGAAGCCCAAGAGTTGGAGCACGCCCATCAGGTGCTGGCCGATCGCGTGACATCACTGCTGGACAGCGGGCATCTGCCCTTCGTGCTCGGCGGTGGTCATGAGGTGGCCTACGGCAGCTGGCTGGGGCTGGCACAGCATCTGGAAGCGCAGGGCGCTGTGCCGCGCATCGGCATTATCAACTTTGATGCCCACTTCGATCTGCGTAACGACACACAGGGCTGCAGTTCGGGTACGCCCTTCCTGCAGATCGCCAACGCCTGTGAGCGCAAAGGGTATCCATTTCGCTACTGCTGTCTGGGTGTCAGCGAAATGTCCAACACGCGTGCGCTGTTCCAGCGCGCCGAACAGCTTGGCGTCAGCTACCGCAAAGACGCCGATATGGGAATCAACCAACTGGACGAAACCCGGGCGCAGCTCAAGCAGTTTATGGATGGCTGCGATCTGCTCTATCTGACCATCGATCTGGATGTACTGCCGGCCTGGGTGGCGCCCGGTGTCAGTGCTCCGGCGGCGCGAGGGGTTGACCTCGATGTGCTGGAGCCGCTGATCGAGGCGGTCCGGGCCAGCGGCAAGCTGCGCCTGGCCGACATGGCCGAGTACAACCCGGCGTTCGATATCGATCAACGGACCGCCCGCGTCGCGGCGCGTCTGTTCCACTGTATTGTTAAATGAGGCCAATAATAATGACCGATTTTCGTCTCGATACCGCGCGTGTCATCAAGGCACCCACCGGCAGTGAAAAAACCTGCAAAAGCTGGCTCACCGAAGCGGCAAAACGGATGTTGATGAACAACCTGCACCCGGATGTGGCCGAGCGCCCCGAAGCGCTGGTTGTGTACGGTGGTATAGGGCGTGCCGCGCGCAACTGGGCCTGCTATGACAAGATCATCGAAGTGCTTGAGCGGCTGGAGGATGACGAGTCTCTGCTGATCCAGTCCGGCAAGCCGGTGGGCGTGTTCAAGACCCATCCCGATGCGCCGCGGGTGCTGATCGCCAACTCCAATCTGGTGCCGCACTGGGCCAACTGGGAACACTTCAACGAGCTGGATAAGAAAGGACTGATGATGTACGGCCAGATGACGGCCGGTTCCTGGGTCTACATCGGCTCGCAGGGCATCGTGCAAGGCACCTACGAGACCTTTGCCGCGATGGCCAAGAAACACTTCAATGGCGAGGCGAAGGGGCGCTGGATTCTGACCGGCGGTCTTGGCGGCATGGGTGGTGCCCAGCCGTTGGCAGCAACCATGGCCGGTTACTCCTGTATCGCCGTGGAGTGCGACGAAACCCGCATCGATTTCCGTCTGCGCACCCGCTATGTCGATCACAAGGCGCATACGCTGGATGAGGCGCTGGCGATTATCGATGAGGCCAAGGCGCGGGGCGAGGCGGTGTCTGTTGGTCTGTTGGGTAACTGTGCCGACATTCTGCCGGAGATCGTCGCGCGCGGCATCGTGCCGGATGTGGTCACCGACCAGACCAGTGCCCACGATCCGCTCAACGGTTACCTGCCCAAGGGCTGGACGCTGGAATACGCCGCCGAGATGCGCCAGAAGGATGAAGCGGCTGTTGTCGATGCCGCAAAGGAGTCGATGGCGATCCACGTGCGCGCCATGCTCGAGCTGCAAAAGCGCGGCGCGGCCACCACCGACTACGGCAACAATATTCGCCAGATGGCGTTCGACAAGGGCGTGAAAAACGCGTTCGACTTCCCGGGCTTTGTACCGGCCTACATCCGCCCGTTGTTCTGCGAGGGGATCGGCCCCTTCCGCTGGGTGGCGCTGTCCGGTGATCCGGAGGATATCTACAAGACCGACCAGAAGGTGAAGGAGCTGATCCCGGACGATCCGCACCTGCATAACTGGCTGGACATGGCGCGTGAGCGCATCGCCTTTCAGGGGCTACCGGCCCGTATCTGCTGGGTCGGCCTGAAGGATCGCGCCCGTCTGGCGCTGGCGTTCAACGAGATGGTGAAAAACGGCGAGCTGAAGGCACCGGTGGTGATCGGTCGCGATCATCTGGATTCCGGCTCCGTGGCCAGCCCCAACCGTGAGACAGAGGCGATGCAGGATGGCTCGGATGCGGTCTCCGACTGGCCGTTGCTGAACGCGCTGCTGAACACCGCAGGTGGTGCCACCTGGGTGTCGATCCACCATGGTGGCGGTGTCGGCATGGGCTTTAGCCAGCATGCCGGTGTGGTCATCGTTGCCGACGGCAGTGACGAAGCGGCCAAGCGCCTGGGCCGGGTGCTGCGTAACGACCCGGGTACCGGTGTTATGCGCCATGCCGATGCCGGTTACGATATCGCGATCGATTGTGCGAAAGAGCAGGGGCTCGATCTGCCGATGCTGGAGGGTAAATAATGACAACACTGACTATCCGTCCCGGCGAGATGACGCTTGCCGAACTCAGACAGGTGAATGATCGGGCGATCCGGCTACAGCTGGACCCCACCAGCCATGAGGGGATTCACGCCAGCTCCCGTGCGGTAACGCGGGTGATCGAGGAAAACCGCGTGGTGTACGGCATCAATACCGGCTTTGGCCTGCTGGCTAACACCCGCATCGCGCCCGAGGATCTCGAGCTGCTCCAGCGCAGCATCGTGCTCTCCCACGCAGCGGGTATCGGCGCGCTGATGAGTGAGTCCACCGTGCGGCTGATGATGGTGCTGAAGATCAATTCGCTGGCACGGGGCTACTCCGGCATCCGTCTGTCGGTGATCGAGGCGCTGATCCAGCTGGTTAACGCCGAGGTTTATCCCTGCGTGCCGGAAAAGGGCTCGGTGGGCGCATCCGGTGATCTGGCACCGCTGGCACACATGAGCACGGTGCTGCTGGGCGAGGGTGAAGTTATCCACAAGGGCGAGCGGATCAGTGGCGCAGAAGGCCTGCGTATCGCAGGTCTCGAGCCGATTACGCTGGCGCCGAAAGAGGGTCTGGCGCTGCTCAACGGTACTCAGGCATCCACCGCATTCGCCTTGCAGGGGCTGTTTGCCGCCGAGGATCTCTATGCCGCCGCGACCGCGGCCGGTGCTATATCGGTGGAAGCGGCGCTGGGCAGCCGCCGTCCGTTCGATGCCCGTGTTCACGCCGTGCGCGGCCAGAAGGGGCAGATCGATGCCGCGGCAGCCTATCGTCACCTCCTCGGTGAGCGCTCCGAGATCGGAGACTCCCACGCTGGTTGCGAGAAGGTACAGGACCCATACTCCCTGCGCTGTCAGCCCCAGGTGATGGGCGCCTGCCTGCAACAGATCCGTCAGGCCGCCGAGGTGCTGCTGGTCGAGGCCAATGCAGTATCGGATAACCCGCTGGTGTTCGCCGACGAGAACGACTTTATCTCCGGCGGTAACTTCCACGCCGAGCCGGTGGCGATGGCGGCGGATAATCTGGCACTGGCGATCGCCGAGATCGGTGCGCTGTCGGAGCGCCGTATGGCGCTGCTGATCGACTCCAACCTGAGCAAGCTGCCGCCTTTCTTGGTGGATAACGGCGGCGTTAACTCCGGTTTCATGATCGCACAGGTGACTGCGGCGGCACTGGCGTCGGAGAACAAGACACTGGCGCATCCGGCGTCGGTAGACAGTATGCCGACCTCGGCCAATCAGGAGGATCATGTCTCCATGGCCACGTTTGCAGCCCGTCGTCTGCGCGATATGGCCGACAATACAGCCGGCGTGTTGGCGGTAGAGCTACTGGCCGGTTGTCAGGGGCTGGATTTCCGCGCACCGCTGGCCGCCTCTGAAGGGGTTGAAGCCTGCAAGGCGCAGCTGCGTGCGGTGGTGCCCTTCTACGACAAGGACCGTTACTTCGCGCCCGATATCGAGCGTGCCAAGCAGTTGATCCAAAGTGCGGCCTTAAACGCACATCTGCCGGTGAGTCTGCTGCCAAGCCTTGGCGGCTGATATTGCCAGCTGACGGGGCGGCGACAACCGCCCTGTCGACCTCTACAGCGAATCTCAGGATGGTGGGCGCCTCGTCGGCACTCACTGGGCCTTTTCATGCCTGAAGTCATCCCTTGGGGTGTTTGTGGCGTGAACTGAGGTGGGGGTTCGCTTTACACTAATAAGTATAAGTATGAATGAGGTTATCCATGAACGACGCGTTATCCTCCGGTGCCCCGGAACAGACCGGTGTGTCCCGGAGTGTTGTCCTGATCTTTGCGGTGATCGCCGCGTTTCTGCTCTACACCAGCTTCTCGCCCGTGACCGCCGGTCTCAATGCCGTGTTGGTCAGTGTATTGGTGATGATCGTGCTCAGCCTGATGCGGGTGAACGTGGTTATTGCACTGATCACGGCGGCGGTTCTGGCCGGTGCCATCAGCGGGCTCTCGGTACATGACACCATCGGCTCCTTTAACGAGGGCCTGCAGGGTGGGGCGCAGATCGCGCTCAGTTACGCACTGCTCGGGGCTTTTGCGGTGGCGATCTCCAAATCCGGTATACCGCATATGCTGGCCGACAAGGTGGCGGCGCTGATCGGCGATAAAACCGATCAGCGTCAGGTTGGCCTGATCCGGTACGGCCTGACCGCGATACTGGCGCTGGCGTCTGTGTCGTCACAGAACATCGTGCCGATCCACATCGCGTTCATTCCCCTGCTGGTGCCGCCGCTGCTCTACGTGATGGCGAAGTTGCGGATGGACCGCCGTCTGGTGGCCTGTGCGTTGACCTTCGGGTTGGTAACGCCCTACATGCTGTTGCCGGTGGGCTTCGGCTCGATCTATCTGAATGACATTCTGCTCGGCAATATCCAGCAGAGCGGACTGGATGTCAGCGCTGTGAGTCCGCTGCAGGCGATGGCGATTCCGGCGCTCGGTATGGTTGCGGGGCTGCTGATCGCCATCTTCTTCAGTTATCGCGGAACCCGGGACTACGATCTGAACCGGATCGAGCGCACCGAAAGCACCGGTACGCCCTATTCGCCGAAAACCCTGATCGTGGCTGTTGTCGCACTGGGCGCTGCGTTCATGGTGCAGCTGTTTACCGACTCCATGGTGTTTGGCGGATTGGTCGGCTTTCTGATCTTCTCCCTGTCCGGCGTGCTGAAATGGCAGGAAGGAGATGACGCCTTCGTTGAAGGGATGAAGATGATGGCGATGGTCGGCTTCATCATGATCGCCGCGAGCGGTTTTGCTCAGGTGCTGCGCGATACCGGTGATATCGGATCGCTGGTCAGCGCCTCGGCCAGTCTGGTCGAGGGCAGCCGTGGGTTGGCTGCGTTTGCCATGCTGGTGGTGGGGCTACTGATTACCATGGGCATCGGCTCCTCCTTCTCCACGGTGCCGATCATTGCCGCGATCTTTGTGCCGCTGGCGGTGCAGCTGGGCTTCTCGCCGATTGCCGTGGTGGCGCTGGTGGGAACAGCCGGTGCTCTTGGTGATGCGGGCTCACCCGCCTCTGACTCGACACTGGGGCCAACAGCCGGTCTCAATGTGGACGGCCAGCATAACCATATCTGGGATACCGTGGTGCCGACCTTTCTGCACTACAACCTGCCGCTGCTGGTCTTCGGCTGGTTCGCCGCCGTCACCCTCTGATCCCCTCGCGGGCCCGTGGTCTACCCTCGGGCTCGCAACGCTTTTATCAGGTGCTTATATCAGGCGCTTAGCGTTGTGATCGAGCGCAGCTTGTAGCGTGGCCCTGGGTGGGTCAGGCTGGCGTAGCTGATAAGCCGTCCATCGGACCAGGTTCGTCTGCCCACCAGAATGCAGGGCGTACCGGCGTCGATCTCAAGTAGCGCCTGTGCGCGGGTGTCCGGCAGCACCGCTTCGACGATATGTTCGATACTGGAGATCGGGCAGGTTTTGGAGAGGTACTCGTTGGGTGTGGCGAGGGTGAAATCCTGATCGATATAGCCCGGTACCAGCGCTGCGGCGACATAGCGATCCTCCAGCTGAATCGGCATGCCCTCCTCAAGATGCACGATCACCGAATGGTAGACGCGGGTGCCGATCGGCAGCCCCATCTGCATCGCGACCACCTCATTGGCAGCGGTGCTTTCAAGGCGCTCCACCCGGCAGCTGTAGGCGTGGCCGCGGTGGCGCACCTCCTCGGCGATGTTACGGATCTCCGCCAGTGGCGATTCCGCTTTGGCATCGGCGATAAAGGTGCCCAGTCCCGGATAGCGTACCAGTCGGTTCTCCTGTACCAGATCACGTATCGCCTTGTTCACTGTCATGCGGCTGACGGAGAACTGCTCGGCCAGTTGGTGTTCGGTGGGGATGCGGCTGCCGGGCGTGTATCGCTGCTGCTCGATACCGTCGAGAATGTACTGCTTGATCTGCTGGTAACGCGGCTGGTTGCTCACCCGATATCCCGGTTCTTGGCTGATGTCATTGCTCGATTGTATATATCTATTGCCGGGGGCTCAATTTAACCTCGAGCGCTTATTGGCGGTGCTTGAGAGGTGCCACCGGAAACTGTGCTCAGGGCCTTGTGGTCCTATTGTATATGCCTCTCCCGTGGGGGCGCGCTCCGTCATTCGCACTGGATATGAAGCTGAAGACGGGGCAAGATCATCAGCTTACGTACCTGTTGTCGGGGTCCTGATGGAAAACCTCTTCTCCTCCCACTCTCAATCGGTCGCACCGCGACTGGCGAAAAAGCTACAAGCTTCGATGCCCCAGCTTTCGGCATCGGAGGCGCGGGTTGCCCAGTATGTGTTGCTCAACCTCCATCAGATGGGCTTCGAGACCGGCGCATCAATCGCCAAGAATGCCGCCGTCAGTCCGATTACGGTCAGCCGTTTTTTCAACAAATTGGGATTTAAGGGCATCTCCGCGCTCAAACGCGAGCTGAAACAGGAGATGACAGAGGTCGAAGGGGAGGGGCCTCAGGCGGATTCACCAGGCAAACCGCTTCACTATGAGCAGACGCTGGCGGCTGAATCCCAGGCGTTGGCCGGTATTGCCCGGCAGGTGCAGAGTGAGATGTGGTCTGACATGACCCGTGTGGTGGCCGATGCGCAACGGGTATTCGTGACCGGGTTTCAGTCGGTACGCGGATTGTCCGAGGATTTCGGCAAGCGACTGGGGCTTGCGCGTGACGGTGTGCAGTACATATCGGCGCACGACAGTATGCTAAGCGAATGGATCGCGATACACGCCGACGCAGAGGGCCGTCACGCCTGCCTGGTATTGATCGACGTGGTGCCCTATGCCGGCGAGGGCCGGATACTCTGCCAGATGGCGGCGGAGCTCGGCATGGAGCTGATTATTATTACGGACGAATCCTGTCACTGGGCAACCGAATACACCCGCTATGTCGTCTATGCGAAATCAAGAACAGGCCTGTTTCTTGAGTCCACCAGCGCGTTGACGCTGGCGTTGAACATGCTTGTGGATTCGGTTGCGGCGGTTAATCCGGAGATCAGCGCCGACAGATCTGAGCGTTGGCAGGCGATCACCCGTCGCCTGGGACTGTTCTGACCCCTTAGGCACTGTTTCGTAGATTCAGTGCGGTGCTCACCAGATCCACCAACCGGTCGGTGTCAATCGCCCTGCAGACCTTGCCCGGTGGGCGGAACGTGGGCATATCCTCGGCGGCGACCATGGCGTTGATAACCGCTTCGTCCACCGCTTCCACGGCCGCCATGTAAAGCGGATCGAAGCACTCGTCGTTAAGTGCCTGCATCGAAAGATGCGATCCAGACAGCTGTGGCAGTGGCATGGGGTTGGCGGTACTGAACGCGATAAATATATCGCCGGAGTTGTTGCCGCCGGGTGTTCCGGCCTGACCGATACCGATGGCAGCACGTTTGGCCAGACGCTGTAACTGGTGGGGCAGCATGGGCGCATCGGTGGCGAGCACCACGATAATCGAGCCTTTTTCCTTGTTGTTGTGCAGGCTGTCGCCCGGCATCGCCTGACCGACAGGCACGCCGAGTACTTTCAGCCATGGACGCAGACCATGATTGGCCTGTACCAGTGCGCCGATGGTATAGGTCCGGCCGTCAACTTCGATCAGGCGCGAGGATGTGCCTGTGCCACCCTTGAATTCATACGCGATCATGCCGGTGCCACCACCAACGCACCCCTCTTCGGGTATGCCTGTGTCGGCCGCATCAATGGCGGCACGGGCATCTTCGGCGGTTACATGTTGGCCGTCGATGTCATTGAGCACGCCGTCGTAGGTCTCGGCGACGACCGGCATCGCCCAGAGATGGGTTCTCTGCCAGGCGTCGGCGTACTGATCGATCATCCAGCGCGTTGCGGCATGATGCGCCATGCCGACGCTGTGTGAATTGGTAATCATCATCGGGCCGACAAAGTAACCGCCGTCGCGTATCCAGTGGCTGCCGGTCATCTCGCCATTGCCGTTGAGTGCATGAATACCTGCCCAGACAGGTTTGGGGTCGTTGTCCCGTCCTCGGGGAAGGATGGCGGTGACGCCGGTATTCACCGGTTTACCCTCACGGACTTCGCGCAGGGTGCGATAACCCACAAGCAAGCCGGCCACATCGGTGATGGCGTTGTGCGGCCCGGGGGTGCCCGGGAAGGGCAGTCCAAGATCTCGCGCGCGGGGCTTGCGACGGGCGTTCGGATCGAGTGTGTGAGAGGCGTTTTTCATAGCAGCATCCGTTAAAACAGTGGCAAAGTCAGAGTCGTTTCTCACTGCGCGCACGCAGATATATTCCGAGAGAGGCAACGATGATCGAGAACATCAGCAGCATGCTGGCGATGGCATTGATTTCCGGTTTTACCCCGCGGCGAATCATGCTGAGGATGAAAACAGGCAAGGTGGTCGCGTCGACACCGCTGATGAAGTAGGTGATCACCAGATCATCCATCGAGATGATGAACGCGAGCATCAGGCCACCCATCACGCCGGGCAGTATTCGAGGCAAGGTGATGCGCCGGAATGTTGTGAAGGGTGTAGCGCCGAGGTCGGCTGAGGCTTCTTCGAGCGACGGGTCCATGCCGGCGAGCCGTGCGCTGACGATGATGAACACGTAGCTGATCAGGAAGGTGCAGTGGCCGATCATGATCGTGGTCACGCCCAGATCGATACCGATACTGACGAAAAATATCAGCAGTGCGATACCGAGCACGATGTCCGGCATCATCATTGGCGTCATCATCAGGGCCCGATAAAACCCCTCCAGACGCACGCGAAAACGGTAGAGTGCCAGCGCTGCGGCTGTGCCGAGCAGCGTGGACAGACTGGCGGCGACACTGGCCACGATCAGACTGTTCTGTACAGCTCCAATCAGTTGATCGGTGGATTCAACATAGAGAGTGGCTTCGGTCACCTCGGCGGAGAAGCCGAAAATGGTGCGGTACCAGTCGAAGGTAAAGCTCTGCCACACCATCATGTTGATCGGATTGCTGTTAAACGAGTAGACGAAAATCAGCCCGATCGGCAGGTAGATGAAAAGGAAAAACAGAACGCCGTAGAGGCTAAGTAGCCGTGTTGAAAAGGTAGAGTGCATGGTCAGACTCCTTCGCCGCGGCTTGCGCCGATACTGCGGGATTGCACACGAACATAAATCAGCAGAAGGAACAGCATCGCGGCCATTATCATGAACGAGAGCGCGGCGCCGAACGGCCAGTTGCGGGCATATAGGAACTGCTGCTCGATCAGGTTGCCCACCATCATCACCTTGGCGCCACCCAGCAGGCCGGGCACGATGAAGTTACCGAGGCTTGGAATAAACACGATGATCGCGCCAGAGATTACCCCTGGCAGCGTGAGCGGAAGAATCACCCGGAAGAAGGTGCGCACAGGGCTGGCGCCAAGGTCCTGAGACGCCTCGATGAGGCTGCCTGGCAGCTTCTCGATGCTGGCGTAGATCGGCAGGAACATGAAGGGCAGAAAGATGTAGGTCATGCCCACGATTACGGCGCCTTCGGTGTACATCATCTCCAGCGGCTCACTGATAAGGCCCAGCGACATCAGCAACTGATTGATCACGCCGGTGGGTCTTAAAATCAGCAGCCAGGCGTAGAGACGCACGATCATGCTGACAAAGAAGGGCAGCGTAATCAGGAACATGCAGATAGAGCGGGTGCGCGAGGGCAGTCGGCTGATCCAGAACGCGGCCGGATAGCAGATCAGCAGTGTAGTGGCGACCGTGATCAAAGCCAGGCGCACGGATTTGGCGAAGGTCTCGAGATAGATCGGGTCGAACTCTTCATACAGACCGTCTGCCCAGCCAAAGATGCGGCCGTAGTTCTGATCATAAAAAGTCCACTCGACACCGCCGTAGATACCCGGCTCCAGCAGGCTGTAGGTCACCATGATCGCCAGCGGGCCGCAAAAGAACACAAGCAGGAACAGTGTCGTGGGCGAGAGCAGCATGAGCGGTTGCAGCCACCGGGGCCGTGGGAGGTTTGACTTGATCATGCTGCGCCTCGCAGGGGGGTACTGCCGGCAATCAGGTGCAGCTGCTCGGGCGCGTAACTCAGACCGATGTTTTGTCCCACGCTCAGCGGTGTGTTGACGTCGGTAACCCGCACTTTGATCAGGCTTTGATCGTTCAGCGTGCAGATCAGCTGGTACTCCGTGCCGAGGAAGATCACCTCTGTAATGCGGGCATTGAGCTGCGCTTGAGGTGCTTCGGGCGCGCACAGGTGGAGATGTTCCGGGCGGATTACCGCTGTTACCTGACGGCCGTTGTCGAAGTTGCGAAGATCGAGTTGTTTGCTGCACAGGGGCAGCGGATTACCCGTCGAGCTGATCAGCGTCGCGTCGGCGATCTTGCCCGAGAACAGGTTGCTTTCGCCGATAAAGCGCGCAACGAACTCGCTGGCCGGGTGGTCGTATATCTCCCGCGGTGAGGCTAGTTGTTCGATGCGCCCGCCGTTGAAAATGGCGATGCGGTCGGACATGGTCAACGCCTCCTCCTGATCATGGGTGACGAACACGAAGGCGATGCCGAGTTCATGCTGGAGGCGCTTGAGTTCTATCTGCATCTGCTGACGCAGATTCCGATCCAGCGCGGAAAGCGGTTCGTCGAGCAGCAATAATCGTGGGCGGTTGACGATGGCGCGTGCCAGCGCGACGCGCTGCTGCTGACCGCCGGAAAGCTGTTCCGGGCGTCGCTGACCCATATCACCAAGGCCGACCATCTCCAGTGCCTCTTCTGAGCGGGCGATGCGTTCACGTCGGCCGACACCGGCAGCCTCAAGACCGTATCCTATGTTTTGCAAAACGGTCATGTGTGGGAAGAGAGCGTAGGACTGGAAGACAGTATTCACCGGCCGTTTGTGTGCCGGTCGGCGTGCCATGGACTCGCCACCGATGGCGATATCGCCGGAGTCCAGTCGTTCGAACCCGGATATGCAACGTAGAAGTGTGGTTTTGCCGCAGCCTGATGGGCCGAGCAGCGTGACGAATTCATTTTCGAAAATATCGAGATCGACCCCGCGCAGGGCGTGGACCTGCCCACCTTCGGGGGTTTTGAAACTACGATGAGCGCATTGAATGCTCAATACCACATCGTTGGTCGTGTTCGTCCTTGAGGCAGTTTGTTGTGCAGCTGGCATGGGTTTTCTCCAGGTCTTGATTGCCGGATCGGTAAAAATGAGGGGCACTGCTGCTGTTATTATGAGCGACGAACTTCCAGCGGCTACTGGCTGGTTTTGAAGCGGGTCCAAACGCGGTCGTACAGGCGAAGCCCCTTGCCCAAGTCGGTGAACATCTGCAACCGGGACATGGTGTCGGCCGCAGGGTTCACGTTGGGGTTGTTCTTCAAAGCGTCCGGCAGCAGTTCGATGGCGTCTTTGTTGGCAGTGCCGTTCATCTGCTGAGCCGTATTCAGTGCGGCTATCTCGGGTTGAGTGAAAAACTCCAGGAAGCGGATCGCGTTCTCCTTATTAGGCGCGGTTTTCAGAACGCACATGTTTTCCTGGTACTTGGTCGCGCCTTCGGCGGGGATCACATAGTCCAGCGTGTCCGGTGCCTGAGTGACATACATCATCGCGCCCACATACCAATGAGCAGCAGCGATATCGCCCGACTGGACCATCGGAATACTGTCGTATGTGAATGCGGCGATTCCCTGTTTGTAGGGTTCCAGGAAGGCGGCAGCTGCTTTTAGCTCGTCAGGATCGGTGCTATTGACCGAGTTGCCGTTCATGATCAGACCCACGCCGAGTGTTTCGCGCATGTCATCGAGCATCGTGACCTTCTGTCCCTTTTCCGTCAGTGCGAAAAAGTCCTTCCAGGAGGTCACCTTGCCGGCAAGCTTTTTGTTGTAGACGATGCCAACACTGCCCCACGCATAGGGCAGGCAATACTCGCCCTTGGGGTCGGTTGTGGCTGTCAGGAACGCCGGGTCCACATGGGAGAATCCGGTGTATTGGTTGATGTCGGTCTTCTCGAGCATGCCAAGGTGTGCCATGACATCCTGCATATGCACCGAAGGGAAGATGATGTCATACCCTTTGGCTCCCGCCTGCAGTTTTGCCAGCATCTCCTCGTTGGAACCGTAGGTGTCTAGGGTCACTTCGATACCGGTTTCAGCTGTAAATCGGGTGAGGACTTCCGGGTTTATATAGTCGCCCCAGTTGTACAGGTTGAGGCTTTCCTGAGCGGATACATGGGTGGGTAGAATAGTGACGGCAGAAGCTGCCATTACCGAGAGAGCAAGGCGTTTCAGGTCGCCACCCCTTGATGAGTTTTTCATCGTGGTTTACTCCTCTACAGCGCCTCCTGATGAGGCGATATTGGGTCGTTGAGTCCTCCTTAAATGTCGATGCGTGGTAATAATCTGTCAATAACAAAATATGGTACAAAAATACCATTGATGGTTTTGGGGGACGATAATGTCCGTTCTGCGTGATTATGGAAGAGGCATAAAAAAAGGCGCCGTCGGGCGCCTTTTTGAATAAGAACAGTAACTTATGCGAAGTTCTGGTTAACGAATTCCCAGTTAACCAGCGCCCAGAAACCTTTCAGGTAATCCGGACGTACGTTGCGGTAGTCGATGTAGTAAGCGTGTTCCCACAGGTCAACGGTCAGCAGTGCAGTCTGGCCGCTGGTCATCGGGGTGCCGGCGTTGCTGGTGTTGACGATCTCCAGAGAGCCGTCGGCGTTCTTGACCAGCCAGGTCCAGCTGGAACCGAAGTTGTTCACAGCCTTGTCGTTAAACTCTTCCTGGAACTTCTCGAAAGAGCCCCACTTGGCGTTGATCGCGTCAGCGATAGCACCAGTCGGCGCGCCGCCGGCGTTCGGTGCCAGGCAGTGCCAGTAGAAGGTGTGGTTCCAGATTTGGGCTGCGTTGTTGAATACGCCGCCTGCCGGAGCAGTCTTGATGATCTCTTCCAGAGACTTGCCTTCGAACTCAGTGCCCGGTACCAGACCGTTCAGCTTCACAACGTAGGTGTTGTGATGCTTGCCGTGATGGTATTCCAGAGTTTCTGCAGAGATGTGCGGCTCCAGGGCATCCTTTGCGTAAGGCAGTGCTGGCAGTTCAAAGCTCATAGTAATTCACCTTAAATGTTTGACAGGTTTCGAAAGCGCCGGGCTTTTGACCCACGGGCTTTCAAGCATAAAACCGGGTTGTTCTTCGCTCACCCTCGGCGGTCTGCTGATCATAGCACCCTTTTTGGGTCGGAATCATGGCACAGTCTGTACTGTTATTCCGACCTCGAGTGCGACTAATAGTTAGCTGAAACGCCGCCTCAGTGTACATAGAATGGGGGCTCTTATAACGATTACAAGGCTGGATGCAATGGGTAAAGTGTTTCTGTGGATGGGGGTGGTGCTGCTGGCAATCTATCTGGTGAAGTCCCAGTACCTGAGTTCGAAAACCTGGGGTCCCTTCCGTGATGGCTGTCTGGCCTCGGGCGGCGCCACAGAGGAGCAGTGCAGCTGTCTCTCCGATTATGTCCACGAGCGCTTCAGCGATCAGGAGGTGCAACGAATCATGGATACCCGCATCACTGATCCGGTATTCGCTGAAAAGGTCAACAAGACCGTAGTGGCCGGCACGCTGGCGTGCCGTAACCCCTGATCCTGTTTAGCAGTTTTCGTTTTCCAGCCAGTGCCGGGCCAGGTAGAGCGCGGCAATGGCCCGGCCTTCGGAAAAGTCATCGCGCAGGATAAGTTCCTCCAGTCGACTCAGCGGCCAGGGAACCCGTTCCAGCGGCTCTGGCTCGTCACCTTCGAGTTTGCTGGGATATAGGTCGCGGGCGAGAATCACATCGATGCTATGCCCCATGTAGTTTGGGGCCGATGACAGGTTCTTCAGCATTACCATCTCGCGGGCGCCGAACCCGACCTCTTCCTGAAGCTCTCGATTGGCCGCTTGCAGCGAATCTTCGCCAGGGTCGATCAGACCCTTGGGCAGGGTCAGCACGTAGTCATGCAGCCCGGCGGCGTACTCCCGGATCAGCTGGACATTCATCTCCTCGTCCAGTGCCACCACCATGACGGCACCCCGGCCGCGCAGTGCCAGACGTTCGAAGCGTCGTTCTGCGCCGTTGCTGAAGCGCAGGTCCAGCGCTTCGACATGGAACAGCCGACTCTCGGCTACCTTGGTTACCTTCAAAATCTCGGGCTTTCGCGGCATACTCACGTTCCGTTATTCGTCTCCATCCAAGCTGAGTGTTCCCTGATTATGGTGGATTGGCAAGCCGTGGATACCGTTCTGCTTGATATGGACGGTACTCTGCTCGACCTGCACTTCGACTCCCACTTCTGGCTCGAGTTTCTGCCGTTGCGATATGCACAGCGGCATGGGCTTGATGTGGAAACCTCACGCGACCCGCTGATCGAACGGATCATGGCGCAGCGTGGATCGCTGAACTGGTACTGTCTGGATTACTGGAGTCGCGAACTGGAGTTGCCGATTGCGGAGCTCAAACGCGAGGTTGCCGATCGCATCGCGTATCGAGCCGGTGTAGAGGCCTTTCTGGCCGCGCTGCGCCGCAGCGGCCGACGCACACTGATCGTGACCAATGCACACCGCGACAGTCTGAATTTGAAGATAGAGCGCACCGATATCGATCAACAGGTGGATCGGGTGCTGTGTTCCCACGATTTCGGTCTGCCCAAGGAGGATGTCGGCTTCTGGGCTAAGCTGAAAGAGGTGGAGCCCTTCGATGAGCAACGCACGCTGCTGATTGACGACAGTCTCCCGGTGCTGCACTCGGCGCAACGCTATGGCATTCGGCACCTGCTCTGCATTGCGCAGCCGGACAGCCGTCAACCTGCACGGGAGATCGAAGGGTTCGATGCAATAACCGATTTTGCCGAGGTGATGCCACCGAATGAGTAAACACGCCGATAAACACGAAGACCAGGACCACAAGATCCGTCTCGATAAGTGGCTTTGGGCAGCGCGTTTCTACAAGACCCGGGCGATTGCCAAGGCGATGATCGAGGGCGGTAAGGTGCACTATGACGGACAGCGCACCAAGTGCAGCAAGGTTGTCGAGATCGGGGCCAAGCTGCAGATCAGGCAGGGCAACGAGGAGAAAACCGTCGAGGTGCTGGCGTTGTCGGACCAGCGCCGTGGCGCACCGGAAGCGCAGAAATTGTATCGTGAAACACCCGAAAGCATCCGAGCCCGCGAAGAGTGGGCGGCCCAGCGCAAAGAGCTGGGCAGTGGCCCCGATCATCGCCCGAACAAGAAAAGTCGTCGTGAGTTACTGCGTATCAAGGGCCATTTCTGATTCAGCTGTGCTCAATCCTGGCGGCAGAAAAACGGCAGTCTGCCGAGTAGCGGAATGCGTCCGGCCAGACGGAACAGGGGGCCGGCCAGTTTAAGCAGCCCGCGGTTGATCCATTCCGCAACTGGTGAAGCGAATGCCCAGCTCAGCGTGATCAATGCCATCACCATTCCGCCAACGGCCACGTCGGCAAGCCAGTGGGCGCCCCCGATCAGCCGCGGCAGCACAAGCCATAGGGTGACGGCTGCCAACACCGATACCTTCAGCCAGCGGCGGGCGTTGAACGCCAGAAAGCCGAACCAGATCAGCAGTACGCTGGCGTGATCGCCGGGAAAACTGGTCGAGGCACTGTCCTTGGCGGGAATGTCGGGACGCAACTCGGAAAAGCGGTAGGCTGGCTCCAGCACGAGGGATGGGCTCTGCCCACTTAGCCCGTACGCCTGTGTGATCTCGCTCAACAGCTCGCGTGCCGGCAGCATCAGGATCATCAGACTGATAAACCCGCACAGCGCCGCCTGCAGACGCTCGCGCGGCAGCACCAGAGGGAAGGTCAGGAAAAGCAGCAGCAATACGCCTGTGGCCGCATCGACTTCGCGGGAGTTCATCCATGCCCAGAACCAGGTCCAGGCTCCGTTACCGGCCAGTGTACCGTTGAGGGCGTAAAACAGCGTGGCTCCCATCGACTGCCATGCCGCGTGCCCTGCGGGCAACACATAGCTGAGCAGCAGAAGAAGGGCTGCAACATGACCGGCAATCAGGCCGGACCAGTGCCAGCGAGTGGAAAAAAGAGGGCGCGGGGTGATCATTGAATACTCTATCGGTTAAAATCGGCTATTCATTCTAAACACCCGCGGGCTCCGGCTCCATAGTACAAGTGACCGGTGCCGATCCGAACCGGCACAACCGCCTGTTTTTCAGGCTTTTTAATAGGTGATACGTGAGTAACAGCGATCAGATTCAGCGCATCCTTTTCGACGAGATCGATGTCCGTGGCGTCGTGGCACGGGTGGAAGAGAGCTATGCGGAGGTGTTGTCCAGAGCCAGCTATCCGCCGGCGATTCAGCGCATACTGGGCGAGATGCTCGCGGCGGTCAGCCTGCTGAGCTCGAACCTGAAGTTTGAAGGACGTCTGATACTGCAGGCGCAGGGTGACGGCGCTTTGCGTGTTCTGATGGCCGAGTGCCGCCACCACCACGAGCTGCGTGCGATTGCGAGACTCGACGGCGAAATCGATGACGCCGCTGCATTTAACGAGTTGCTGGTCAACGGCCGACTGGCGATTACGATCGAACCGGATGTGGGGCAGCGTTATCAGGGCGTCGTACCATTGGAAGGCGCTACACTGGCGGCTTGTCTGGAGGCTTACTTCCGCCAGTCGGAACAGCTGGGCACATCGATCCGTCTGAGTGCCGACGGACAGCGTGCCGCTGGTATGTTGTTGCAGGTTCTGCCGGCGGCCGGAACCGGTGAAGACGACTGGCAGCGCATCAGCATGCTGGCGTCGACCCTTAGTGATGCTGAGCTGTTGGGGCTGGATAACGAGACTATGCTGTTCCGCCTGTTTCACGAGGAGCAGTGCCGTCTTTACGAGCCCGAGACGCTGGAGTTCAAATGCGACTGTACCCGTGCGCGCAGTGCCCATGCATTGCAGATGATGACGGAAGAGGAGCTGCTGAGTCTGGCCGAAGAGCATGACGGTGTAGTGGAAGTGAGTTGTCACTTCTGCAATATGCTATACAGCTTCGATACGGCGGATATAAAAGCGCTGTTCAGCAACGGCGGCCCGCTTGAGTCTCCGGGGCAGGTGCACTGAGTGCAGGCTAATCCGAAATGAGAAATCTTTCGGGTTATCCTGTTGGGCAAGATGTGCGATAATGCGCCTCCCCATAATAACGATTAACGTGGGTCGGACCCGGCTCGCGACAGAACTTATTGCTTTCAGGTAAATTTGGCGCGCAGCCAAGGGAATCAGGTAATGACCACAGAAAACGTCAATCGCGTACACGTGAATCCGTCCCCGGCCGAGTTGGTTGAACTGGCGATCTCACGCAACGAAGGTGTTCTGGCGGACACCGGCGCATTAGTCGTAACAACCGGCAAACGCACCGGCCGCTCCCCGATGGACCGTTATATCGTGGAAGAGCCGAGCACGGCCGATTCCATCGATTGGGGCAGCATCAACCGTCCGTTCGACGCGGACAAGTTCGATGATCTGTGGGATCGTGTGGAAGCCTATCTGGCCGATCAGGAGCATTATGTCTCCCATGTTCACGTTGGCTCCGATCCGAGTCACTACCTGCCGGTTAAAATGTCGACCCAGACTGCGTGGCAGAACCTGTTTGGTCTGAACCTGTTTATCCGCCCGCACGAGTATAACCCGAAGGGTAAAGAGGAGTGGCAGATCCTCAACGTGGCGGGCTTCGAGTGTGTTCCCGAGCGTGACGGCACCAACTCCGATGGCTGTGTCATCCTGAACTTCGCCAAACGCAAGGTGCTGATCGCTGGTATGCGTTACGCCGGTGAGATGAAAAAGGCGATGTTCTCCGTACAGAACTTCCTGCTGCCGGAAAAAGACGTGCTGCCGATGCACTGCTCTGCCAACATCGGTGAAGACGGCTCTACCACGCTGTTCTTCGGTCTCTCCGGTACCGGCAAGACCACCCTGTCTGCAGACCCGACCCGTTACCTGATCGGTGACGATGAGCACGGCTGGGGCAAGGGTGTAGTGTTCAACATTGAAGGTGGCTGCTATGCCAAGACCATCAATCTGAGCAAGAAGAACGAACCGATCATTTGGGACGCGATCCGTTTCGGTGCCATCGTTGAGAACGTTCACCTGGACGCCAAGCGTCACGCTGATTACAACGACACGCACCTGACCGAGAACGGTCGCTGCGCCTACCCGCTTGAGCATGTCGAGAAGCGCTCCGCTACCAACATGGGTGGCGAGCCGGATTCCATCGTGTTCCTGACCTGCGACCTGACAGGCGTGCTGCCGCCGGTATCGGTGCTGACCAAGGAAGCGGCCGCTTACCACTTCCTGTCCGGTTACACGGCGCTGGTTGGTTCCACCGAGATGGGCTCCGGCGGTGGTATCAAATCCACCTTCTCCACCTGCTTCGGCGCGCCTTTCTTCCCGCGTCCGGCCCATGTATACGCTGATCTGCTGATCAAGCGTATCGAAGAGTTCGGCTCCCGCGTATACCTGGTTAACACCGGTTGGACCGGCGGTTCTTACGGTACAGGTGAGCGTTTCAGCATTCCGACCACTCGCGGCATTATCAGCGCTATTCAGAGCGGAGCACTGAAAGACTGCGAAACCGAGTATCTGCCGGGTATCAACCTGTCTGTGCCCGTCGAGGTGCCGGGTGTTGACACGGCTCTGCTGAACCCGCGCAAAACCTGGGCTGATCCGGCAGCATACGATGCGGCAGCAGCCAAGCTGGTCGAGCAGTTCGTCACCAACTTCAAGAAGTTCGATGGTGTTTCTGAGGCGATTGTAGACGCGGGTCCGAAGTTCTAAGTCTATCCGTTTCAACATACAAACAACGCCCCGTGAGAACGGGGCGTTTTTGTTTGTGCAGGCAGTGGCGTTGGCTTAATGAATCTGCAGTTCGAAACTGATTGCGCGCAGGTATTCAGCTTCGTTCTCAAGGTCTGCACGGGTGAGGGGGTGATGCTCGAGCCAGCCGGCAGGGAAGCTCAGGTTTAGAGACTTCTCATCCACCTTCAGATGGATGCCCGGCAAGCGCGCGCCGCTGCGACTGCGATGCAGGACAACGGCCAGTCTCAGCAGAATGCAGAGCTTGCGATACGCGCTTTGACGATCCTCCGGAAGCAGTTTGAACTCATCCTTGGGGAACTTGCGACGGTGCCCGCGTGCCAGAAATGCCAGCAGCTGTTGCTCGGTATTGGTGAACCCGGGCAGGTCGGAGTGCTGTAGCAGATAGGCGCTGTGTTTGTGGAACTGGGTATGGGCGATAGTCAGGCCGATCTCGTGGGTGCGGGCGGCCCAGCTCAGCATGTCATGGTATTCGGTGTCCTCCAGCCCCCAGGCCTGCCGTGCCTGAGCCAGCAGATAGAGCGCCGTGGCCTCGATGCGCTGAGACTGTCCGGCATCGACGTGGTAACGCTTTTTCAGCGCTTTGATGGTCCGCTCACGCACGTCCTCGTGTCGTAACCGACCGGCCATGTCATACAGCAGTCCTTCACGCAGAGCGCCTTCGGAATAGTCCATCGCCTCGATGCCCAGCGATTCAAAAATCGCCAGCATGATTGCGACCCCGGAGGGGAGAACGGCACGTCGAGCAGGTTTTATCCCTTCGATTTCAATCTTATCCGCATGTCCGAATTCGATCAGTCGCTCTTTTAGTGCTGTCAGCCCCTTGTGAGTGATCTGATCGCCGAAGCCCATCGACAGGCACGCCTGGCGGATCGCTTTGGCGGTACCCGATGAGCCGATGGTGCTTTGCCAGCTAAGGCGTCGGTAATCCCGTCGAATGGACAGTAACTCGCGAGCCGCAGCGGTGCGGGCCCGGTTGAGGGCGTCCGAGGCGATCTTGCCGTCGGCAAAAAAGCGCTGGGTATAGCTGACACAGCCCATATGAAGGCTTTCAAGTTTCTGTGGTTCGAACCGCGACCCGATGATGAACTCGGTGCTGCCGCCGCCGATGTCGACGACCAGGCGCCGGTCATTGTCGTCCGAGAGGGTATGGGCGACGCCCAGATAGACAAGACGGGCCTCTTCGCGCCCTGCGATCACCTCTATCGGTTTTCCCAGAATCTGTTGTGCCCGGAGGATGAAGACATCTCGGTTCTTGGCCTCACGCAAGGCATTGGTGCCGACGATGCGTATCGCGCTTCGGGGCAGGTCTGCCACCCGTTGGGCGAAGCGGGCCAGGCACTCAAGCCCTCTTTGTTGGGCCTCTTCACTGAGGTGGCTATGTTCATCGAGGCCGGCTCCGAGCTGAACTTTTTCCGACATTACATCGATTGGCTTCAGCTCGCCGTCGGCGACGCGCGCCACTACAATATGAAAACTGTTGGAGCCCAAGTCGATTGCGGCCAACAGTTTGCCCTGTTGACCGCTATCCGCTGATTTGTCCTGTTCGAGCATGCTGAGGCGGCTCTCCGTTCGGTACTTCATCACCGGCACCGTGCCGGACCTGCGCTATACAGCCGCGGAAGAGGGGTCGCCGTGGTTGTGTGCGCACTTCGTGAGAGCGAAAGAGTACCAGAACTTGATAGTGGGTGCAGGCGCAAAAACCCCGCAGGGAGTGGGTTTAACAGGCTGTTCACATTGGTTTGATGCTGGTGGTATTATCACTGGTCAGATTTTTCAACGCACCAGGTGCACTGGAGAGCAGAGCTAATGAGCGAAAATATCGTAAGCGTCACCGATGCCAGCTTCGAAGAAGAGGTATTGAAAGCGGAAGGCGCGGTCCTGGTTGATTACTGGGCTGAGTGGTGCGGTCCATGCAAGATGATCGCGCCGGTACTGGAAGAGATCGCCAAGGAGTACGCGGGCCGCCTGAAGGTTTGCAAGCTCAACATCGATGAGAACAACGAAACTCCGCCGAAATTCGGTATCCGCGGTATCCCGACCCTGATGCTGTTCAAAGGCGGTAACGTGGAAGCCACCAAGGTGGGCGCGCTGTCCAAGTCCCAGCTGGCTGCCTTTGTAGACGCCAATCTCTGATCGATTGGCGGACAGACGCGATGGGCCGGACTCCGGCCATTGCGTTTTCTTAGTTCCCGTGCTGGACAGCTCTTTCCTTAGGCTTTATAGTGTTTTTCACTTATCTGTCCGGCCTCAGGGCCTGCTTCAGGCGTTGTAGCCTAAGCACTTAATATTTCTTCCGACTAACCTTTCCGGTCTCCATCCTGACTATCGGCCATCTTTGGGCTGTTTCCAAAAAACTATGAATCTAACCGAACTTAAAACGAAAAGTGTTCCGGAACTTCTGGATATCGCTACCGAAATGGGCCTTGAAAACATGGCTCGCTCCCGCAAACAGGACGTGATCTTCGCCATTCTGAAGAAACACGCCAAAAGCGGGGAGGATATCTATGGCGACGGTGTTCTCGAGATCTTGCAGGACGGCTTCGGTTTCCTCCGCTCTGCAGACTCCTCCTACCTCGCCGGTCCCGACGACATCTACGTTTCCCCCAGCCAGATCCGCCGCTTTAATCTCCGCACCGGGGATACCATTGCCGGTAAGATTCGCCCGCCGAAGGATGGCGAACGCTACTTCGCACTGCTGAAGGTCAACGAGATCAACTATGATCGACCTGAAAACGCGAAGAACAAGATTCTGTTTGAGAACCTGACGCCGCTGTTTGCGCAGAAACGCCTGCGCATGGAGATCGGTAACGGCAGTACCGAAGATATCACGGCGCGTGTCATCGACCTGGTCTGCCCGATGGGTAAAGGCCAGCGCGCACTGATCGTGTCACCGCCGAAGGCCGGTAAGACACTGATGCTGCAGAACATCGCCAACAGCATCACCCGCAACAACCCGGAGTGCTACCTGATCGTACTGCTGATCGACGAGCGCCCGGAGGAGGTGACCGACATGCAGCGCACGGTGCGCGGCGAAGTGGTTGCCTCCACCTTTGACGAGCCGCCCTCACGCCATGTACAGGTGGCCGAAATGGTGCTGGAGAAGGCCAAGCGCCTGACCGAGCACAAGAAGGACGTGGTGATCCTGCTCGACTCCATCACCCGTCTGGCGCGTGCCTACAACACCGTGATCCCGTCCTCCGGCAAGGTGCTGACCGGTGGTGTCGATGCCCATGCGCTGGAGCGTCCGAAGCGTTTCTTCGGTGCCGCACGTAACATCGAAGAGGGCGGCAGCCTGACCATCATCGCCACCGCGCTGGTCGATACCGGCTCGAAGATGGACGAGGTGATCTTCGAGGAGTTCAAGGGTACCGGTAACTCCGAGGTGCATCTGGATCGCAAGATCGCTGAACGCCGTGTGTTCCCGGCGATCAATATCCGTCGTTCAAGCACCCGTCGCGAAGACCTGCTGACCACCGAGGAGGAGCTGCAGCGGATGTGGATTCTGCGCAAGCTGCTCGACTCGATGGAAGATACCGCAGCAACCGAGTTCGTCATCGACAAGCTGAAGGACTTCAAGACCAACGACGAGTTCTTCATGTCGATGAAGCGCAAGTAACGTCGGCGGTCGACCCGTTCGTCAAGAGGGTGAGTAAGGGAGCCTGCAGCAGCGCTTCACTACTCGCCCTTTTTTATTTCTATTCCGGCAAAGAGTTTGATTGCTGATGAGTAACCCCAAGTACAAGGACCTGCGCGACTTCATCAAAATGCTGGAAGCGCGCGGTGAGCTTAAACGGATCAAGGTCGAGGTCGATCCCTATCTGGAGATGACCGAGATCAGCGATCGTACCCTGCGTGCCAAGGGACCTGCGCTACTGTTTGAAAACCCCAAGGGCTACAACTACCCGGTGCTGACCAACCTGTTTGGCACCCCCGAGCGCGTGGCGCTGGGCATGGGGGAAGAGTCGGTGACGGCGCTGCGTGAAGTCGGCAAGCTATTGGCCCAGCTGAAAGAGCCTGAGCCGCCCAAGGGGATGAAAGACGCCTGGGAGAAGCTGCCGATCTTCAAACAGGTGCTGAATATGGGGCCCAAGGTGGTCAAGAATGCGCCCTGTCAGCACACGCTGATCGAGGGTGATGATGTGGATCTGTACAAGCTGCCGATCCAAACCTGCTGGCCCGGCGATGCCGGTCCCCTGGTGACCTGGCCGCTGGTGGTGACGCGGGGGCCGGAGAAGCCGCGGCAGAATCTGGGCATCTACCGTCAGCAACTGCTCGGCCGCAACAAGCTGATCATGCGCTGGCTCTCCCACCGTGGTGGCGCGCTGGATTTTCGTGAGTGGAAGCTGGCCCATCCGGGCGAGCGTTTTCCCGTTGCGGTGGCGCTCGGAGCAGATCCTGCGACTATCCTCGGTGCCGTGACCCCGGTGCCCGATACCCTGTCGGAATATGCTTTTGCTGGCCTCTTGCGTGGCGGCAAGACCGAGGTGGTGAAGTGTCTGGGCAACGATCTTCAGGTGCCGGCCAGCGCGGAGATTATCCTCGAGGGCTATATCGACCCGGAAGAGATGGCCGATGAGGGGCCCTTTGGCGACCATACCGGCTACTACAACGAGGTGGACCGCTTCCCGGTATTCACTGTCGAGCGGATCACCCAGCGTGAGGTGCCGATCTACCACAGCACCTACACAGGTCGTCCGCCGGATGAGCCAGCGGTGCTCGGTGTGGCGCTGAACGAGGTGTTCGTGCCGATCCTGCAGAAGCAGTTCCCCGAAATCGTCGACTTCTATCTGCCGCCCGAGGGCTGCTCCTACCGCATGGCGGTGGTGACGATGAAGAAGCAGTATCCCGGGCACGCCAAGCGGGTGATGATGGGGGTCTGGTCGTTCCTGAGGCAGTTCATGTACACCAAGTTTGTGATCGTCTGTGACGACGATGTGAACGCGCGCGACTGGAACGATGTGATCTGGGCGATTACCACGCGTATGGATCCCAGCCGTGACACCCTGCTGATCGACAACACCCCGATCGATTATCTCGATTTTGCTTCGCCGGTGTCCGGGCTCGGGTCGAAGATGGGCATGGATGCCACCAACAAATGGCCGGGCGAGACCGACCGTGAATGGGGTGTGCCGATCGAAATGGATGCGCAGGTGAAGAGTCGCGTCGATCAGCTCTGGGATGAGCTGGGTATCTTCGATGACCGTTGAGCACTGGACGGTGTCGCTGCCGGAGGATGGCCTGGCGCTGACGCTGGCGGCGGATATTACCCTGTTGCAGGGGCTGCTCGACGCCGGGGTGGCCCTGCGCCATGCTTGCCGCAACGGGGTATGCGAGATCTGCGCAGCCTGGCTTATAAGCGGTGAGGTAGAGCAGCGTTATCCACAGGGGCAATTCAGTGGTTGCAAGCTGGATCCGCCGAGGATCCAGCTATGTACCGCGCAGGCACGCAGTGCTCTGGTATTGCGCCTGGCGCCTTACGCGCGGCTTAAGCGCGACGCTTGAGCAGGGCTGCTATTTACCACCAGGCAAAGGGCGCAGCCTAAGCATTCAACGGCGTCGCATCCGGCTCAGTGGTGCTTCTTGGTCAGCTTGTCCAGTATGCCCATGGCGAAGGCGGAGAGCACGAAGGTCAGGTGGATGATGACGTACCACATCAGTTGGTCGTTATCGTAGTTCTTGGCATCCATGAAGATCTTCAGCAGATGGATCGAAGAGATCGCCACGATCGAGGCGGCGACCTTGTTCTTCAGGCTGTTGGTGTCCAGTGTGCCCAGCCAGCTCAGCTTCTCGGCGCCCTCGTCGAGGTCGATACGGGACACGAAGTTCTCGTAGCCGGAGAACATCACCATAACCAGCAGTCCGCCGACCAGGGTCAGGTCGATCAGCGACAGCACCACCAGGACGATATCCGCTTCCCCGATCTCCAACACGTGGGGGAGAAGGTGGAACACCTCCTGAAAGAATTTGATGCCCAGTGCGATCAGCGCCAGGCTGAGCCCGAGATAGATGGGCGCCAGTATCCAGCGCGACAGGTACATCAGGCGCTCAAGCTGTTTTTCCATATTCTGTAAACCTCGAACTCTTGCTCATGGATCAGCCGATATGCGGCCGATTGAGCTCGAATTCAATCCCTTAATCGGTGCTGTTTTGCAAAGGCTTCGCCTCGGCCTCCGGTAATGGCAGGCTCGGCAGCGAACCGTTGACCAGCTCGAAGCCCCGGGTGGATGCGGCAGCGGCACGCTCCCGTTCGCCGAGGTGGCTGAGCAAGCGGCCCAGTTCGGCATAGGCTTCGGCGCTGGGCTGCAGCTCGAGGCTGCGTTCGAAGTGCTTGATTGCCGCGCCCCAGTGCTGGTTCTGCATCGACAGGCGGCCGAGCGTGAGTTCCAGCGCCGGGCTGTCATCATGCTTCTTCAGCCAGCCTTTGGCGACCTCCAACTGCTTGTGCGGTGAGCTGCCGGCGATTCGACCGTAGAGCGCGACCAGTTTCTCATCCCAGTTGCGCTTGATCTGCTCACGCAACATCTTTTCGGCTTCGTCTGCGCTGCCGGCCTGAATCATCAACTCGGAGTATTGCTCGATCAGCTGCTGGTTGTGGGTGCAGTTCGGCGGCAGTGACTGCCAGGTATGGGCCACCGCCTGCAGTCGGGTTTTGCTGTCCGCTTCCGCCGGTTGGTTGTTCAGGCTCTGCTTGAGGAGGTTTTCGGCAGCCGTCGACTCCAGCTTGCCGATTTGCTCATCCGGCAGCACCTGGTGGCGCTTTAGGTCGGGCATCAACTGGCTCAGGCTTGCCCAATCGTTCAGGCGGACATACACCTCTTTGAGCAGCTTAAGGACATAGCTGTGCTTGGGTGCCAGGTGCTTGAGGTGCAGCAGAGTCGCCAGCGCCGGTTCGTTCTGGCCCCGGGCGAGCTGAATCTGGGCCTGCACAATGCCGATGGCGACCTCCGCCTGGGGTGTGGATTCGCGGGCTTTCTGCAACAGGCTGTCGGCGGCAGAGGCATCGCCCTGTTCATGGGCGGCCTTGGCGGCGGCCAGATAGTTGATCAGCGGCTGTTCGCTGCGCTCGGCGGCCTGGCTCAGATAACGCTGGGCTTTCCACCAGTTGCCTTCTGACAGTGCCATCAGCCCTTTGAGGGTCTTCTTCTGGGCGATGCGATGGTTACGCTGTCCGCGCCAACTGCGCATGCGTCGCGCCGGGACGCGGGCCCGGCTGATCAGGTTGATCAGGGTATGCAGCACGGCAAAGGCGATGATCGCCATGAGCAGCAGCACCCACAGGCTGGTCTCGATGGTGGTTTCCTTGTAGGCCACCAGCACATAACCGGGATCCTGCACCATCAGCTGGCCGAGCCATGCGCCGGCCAGCAGCAGGATCAGCAGCAGGATAAAAAAGCGTTTCATTGCCCGGCCTCCTGTTTCAGCCGCGCCATCTCACGCAGGTGTTCCTTGAGTGCTTTCAGCGATCCGGAGATGTCCGGGAGTTCCGGTGCAATGTTCAGCGCCGAGAGTTCCTTCAGGGCGCGTAGCAGTGCTTGACTGGTCGCATCTTTTTCGTCGAAGTAGGTGTCAATCCAGCGGGACGCCTTGTCGAGGCTGGCGTCGAACGCCTGCTGCTTGCGTTGCAACAGTGCCAGCTGGGCCTGTTCCAGCATCAGGTGCAGGTTCTGTTGCAGGTAGTAGGTCTGCTCAGGCGACATTAGCGGTTCGATAGGCTCGTCGCGGTGCTGGATAACGACCAGCTTCTCGAACTTGTCCACAGCCCTGTTCCAGGCTGCGGCAGCGCCTTCGGTCCAGCTCTGTTCAACGGACTCGGGCGTGATCTCCTCCAGCATGGAGGGCAATTTGCGCTTGTCGGTGATCGGCGTGACGCGCAGATCGTCGACCTGACGGTTGAGGGCCGCGAGTTTCAGGTAGGTGCCTTCGGTATCCAGTAACGGCACCGCTTCCAGTGCCGCGATGTCCTCGGCCAGTGCCTGACGTACGTTGTACAGGGCAACATCATCGGACTCGCGCAGGATATTGTCGGTGGCCTTGAGGAGGCTCAGGGCGCCATTGGCTGTTTGCTCCATCAATACGCGCTGGTTTGCCAGACGCAGCAGGTACTCCGCCTCGGCCAGTAACCAGTCCTCCCGCGAGGTTTCACGGGTTGCGTTGACCTGCTTGATCGCATCGGTCAGGCGCTGCTGGAGTTGATCGATATTCTGTTTTTCCGCCTCGGCCTGGGCCTGTAGGCTGCCCAGTTGACGGGATACACCGCCAACACGGTCGGCAACGTCGGCGCGGGCATTGGCCAGAGCGGTCTCGACCTGCTGTGTCAGACTGCTCTGGTTGCTGGCATTGGTCTGTTTGAGCTGCCAGCCCTGCCAGAACAGATAGGCAACCCCCGCCAGTGCGACGATAGAACAGAATAGCGCCAGTTTACCTGCCCAGCCTGAACCCTGTCGGGGCGGGGTGGGGGGCTTTTTCGCCGGAGGGGATGGCTCACTGACCGGCTTGGTGCTGGTGGCGGGAGCGCTTTGGGTATCGGGTTTCTTGGTTGAATCCGTACTCGACTGGCTCGGTTCGCTAGTGCTAGCGGTCGCCGCAGCCGGCGGGGCGTCGGCGGTGCTGCCGACATCCTTTTCCGTATCGGTGGGCTGCTGGTCGGGCGTGTTGTCCTGGGTTTGTTCTTCGGGCTTGCGGGTATCGTTCATGCCATCAGTTCCAGTCAGTCGGCAGGTCGTATTGCGCGGATCATGGACGTGTCATCCGGTCCGTCCGCTATCCTGATTCGAGAAAAACCCCGCGCTTCGGCGATCCCTGCGATGCGCCGGCTCGGGACAATGAGTTCAGTGCTCAGTAGATCAGGCACCGGGCCTGCCAGTTCCAGCAGGTTTTCCAGAGCCTCGCCGCTGGTTATCAGAATAACGGATAACCTCTGCGCATAAATAGTACTTTTGATTTGCTCGCTGCTGTACTGCGGGCACTCGCGGCGATACAGATCAGCGTAGTCGATACTGGCACCGCGCGCGCTGAGTGTCTGGGCCAGCAGCTCGCGACCACCTTCGCCGCGGATGATCAGAAATCGCTGTCCGGCAATGTGCTGTAACAGCGGGTCGGCCAGCAGGGCTTCGGAGTCGAAGCCGCCAGCGACATGGTAGGCCGGGATATCCAGCTCGGCCAGTACCCCCGCCGTGGCGGCGCCGATCGCCAGCCAATGGACGCCCACGGGGAGTTGTGGCCAGTACTCGTCGATCCAGCGTGCACCTATACGGGCGGCGTTGGGGCTGACAAATATCACACCGGCGTAGAGGTCGATATCGAGAATCCGCGCCTTGATGTTGTGGAAGGCGGCAGCATCCGATTCATCCACTTCGACTATCTCCAGCAGCGGCAGGGCGATGGGCTCGGCACCCAGCGCCTGCAACTGCTCGATCTGCCCCCGGGCCTGATGTGCCGGGCGCGTGACCAGTACGCGAAGCCCCTGTAGCGGTCGATCAACCACGCTCTGCATAGACCTCTTGCAGTATGGTGTCGGCACCGGCTGCGAGCAGGCGTTCAGCCAGCGTAATGCCGAGTTGCTCGGCCTGATCGACCGGGCCGCGGATCTCGTCGCGCAGTACCTTGGTACCATCCGGTCGACCTACGAGGCCGCGAAGCCAAATCTCGTCACCGGATTCGTTCAGCGTGGCATAGCAACCGATCGGTACCTGGCAACCGCCCTCGAGCCGGCGGTTCATGGCACGCTCGGCAAGCACCCGGTATGCGGTCTCGGTGTGGTTCAAGGGCTTGAGCAGTTCGACCAGCTCGGCATCATCGGTTCGGCATTCGATACCCACAGCGCCCTGTCCGCCGGCCGGAAGGCTCTCCTCGGGCGGGATCTCCTGACGGATGCGCTCGCCTAGTTCAAGTCGTACCAGTCCTGCGGTTGCCAAAATGATGGCGTCGTAGTCGCCGGCGTCTAGCTTGCCAAGACGGGTTTGTACATTGCCGCGCAGGAAGCGTACCTGCAGGTCGGGGCGCCGTTCGCGTATCTGTACCTCGCGGCGCAGTGAAGAGGTGCCGACGACGGCGCCCTGAGGCAGGTCTTCAAAACGGGCGTAGTGGTTGCTGACGAAGGCGTCGGTGGGCTTCTCGCGCGGGCAGATAACAGCCAGTCCGAGTCCTTGCGGGAACTCCATCGGCACATCTTTCATCGAGTGAACGGCGATATCGGCGTCACCCTCGAGCATCGCGGTTTCCAGTTCTTTGACGAACAAGCCCTTGCCGCCGATCTTGGCCAGCGGGGTGTCGAGAATCTTGTCACCTTTAGACTCGATCTTGAGCAGTTCGACGGCGATTCCCGGGTGTAGGCGCTCCAGCTCGGCCTTGACATACTCGGCCTGCCAGAGTGCCAGCAGGCTGCGACGGGTAGCGATACGGATGATTCTGTTTTGAGCTGTAGTTTCAGTCACTCGCGATCTCTCCGGGGGCGGGACTTAGCCCCAAATACTGAACGTAAATGGGGCTAAGTGTATCAGAAATCGCTGCTGAATCGGCGCTGGGTGCGACCTTAGCTTTGCGCGGGCACTTGAATGATCTGCTCCAACTGGCGAGCGGCCTCACGCAGTTGAGGTTCGAACCTGAGCAGGTCCTCCAGCGAGCAGCGTATCACCGGTGCGTGGGTGAACAGGCAGGCAATCAGCCTGTTCCGGGCATCGCGCACGGGCACAGCAAAAGCGACCATGCCGTCGATGAACTCCTCGTTATCAACAGCGACTCCCAGCTGTTCGATATTGGCCAACTCGTCGAGAAGCTCTTCCGGGTCGGTGATGGTGTTGCGTGATAGCTGCTCAATCGGCAGATTCTCAAGCATCAAGCGGCGCTGAGATAACGGCAGACTCGCCAGATAAAGCTTACCACTGGCGGTACACCAACTGGGGGTATGACTGCCCACCGGCAGGTTGATCTGGAGTGGCCAGTTTGCCTGCACGCGATCAAAGTAGAGCATTTCGGTACCATCTGGAATGGCCAGTCCGCAGGTCTCGCCAACCTGATCGGACAGGTGTTCCAAGATAGCCCTGCGTTGGGCTTTGTAACGGCCGGCGTAGATGATGCCGAGGGCGGCTTGGTGAAGGCGTGCGCCCGGCACCACAAAGCCTCGCATATTGGTCTGAAGAAAGCCCTCTTTCTCCAGCGTCTGTACCAGCCGATGACCGGTTGCCTTGGGGATGTCGAGGTGATTGGCCAGCTCCGTCGGTGTCATTGGCTTGCTGGCGTTGGCGACCGATTCAATGATCTCCAGTACTCGCAGAATCGAAGAGCCCTTTTCCCGGCGTGTGTTGCTCATGGTAAGTGAGTTTCCGCTGTGGATAGATACCAGTGAGAGAGTATACAGGCATCGATCACGATATATATCGCCCTGTCGGACGATCACTGTTGGCGATCGCTGTAACCCTCTGCTGAAGCTATAAAAAAGCCGCCCACAGGGGCGGCAAATTCAGCACGGGCCAGGGAGCAGGGGTTTACTTCATGGTCGGCATGGAGAATTCGGCTCCAGCACGGATACCGGTAGGCCAGCGACGGGTTACGGTCTTCATGCGGGTGAAGAAACGTACACCGTCGGAACCGTGCATGTTGAGCGGTCCGAAGACGGAGCGTTTCCAGCCACCGAAGCAGTGGAATGCCATCGGTACCGGGATGGGGACATTGATACCGACCATGCCAGCCTGCACGTTCTCCTCGAACTGACGAGCGGTATCGCCGTCACGGGTAAACAGGGCGGTACCGTTGCCATACTCGTGGTCGTTGATCAGTTTCAGTGCGTCATCGAAGCTGTCAACGCGCACGACGACCAGTACCGGGCCAAATATCTCCTCCTGATAGATGCGCATCTCGGTGGTGACGTTGTCGAACAGGGTCGGACCGACAAAGAAGCCGTTTTCATGGCCGTCTACTTTAAAGCCGCGCCCGTCCACAACAAGGGTGGCGCCCTGTTCTACCCCACTGTCGATGTAGGAGATAATCTTCTGCTGGTGCTCACGGCTGACCACCGGTCCCATATGTGGTTCAGGCTCGACGCCAAGACCCGGCCCGACACGCATCTGGCGGATTTCGCTTTTCATCATTTCAACAAGGTTATCGGCCACTTCATCACCGACACAGACAGCTACGGAGATCGCCATGCAACGCTCGCCAGCGGAGCCGTACGCCGCGCCCATCAGCGAGCTCACCACCTGCTGCGGGTCTGCATCGGGCATGATAACCATGTGGTTCTTGGCGCCGCCGAGCGCCTGACAACGCTTGCCGTTTGCAGACGCGGTGGAGTAGATGTACTGCGCGATCGGGGTGGATCCAACGAAGCTGACCGCCTGCACCCGTTCGTCGGTGAGCAACACATCAACCGCTTCCTTGTCGCCATTGACCAGGTTGAAGACTCCTTCAGGCAGACCAGCTTCGGCCAGCAGTTCGGCGATGAACAGGGTGGCGCTCGGATCCTTCTCGGAGGGCTTCATGACGAAGGTGTTTCCGCAGGCGATGGCCACCGGGAACATCCACATCGGTACCATCGCCGGGAAGTTGAAGGGTGAAATGCCGGCGCACACACCCAGAGGCTGCATCAGCGAGTCGGAATCGATGTTGCGTCCCACATTGAGTGAGTGCTCACCTTTCTGCAGATGAGGAATTCCGCAGGCAAATTCAACAACTTCCATGCCGCGGGTAATCTCTCCCATAGCGTCGGAGAACACTTTGCCGTGTTCTGCGCTGATCAGCTCTGCCAGCTTGTCGCGATTCTGTTCGAGTAGCTCTTTGAATTTGAACATCACACGGGCACGCACAACTGACGGTGTCTTGGACCAGTTCGGGAAAGCTGCCTGTGCCGCCGCGATTGCTGAGCGGGTTTCATCGGCGGTGGACAGGGTCACAGTACCAGTCTGCTCGCCGGTAGCCGGGTTATATACCGGCGCTGTACGGCTTGACTCACTGTGAGTACGGGTGTTGTTGATAAAATTGGTGATGCTAGTCATGCGGGTGTTCTCCAGATCGGTATTATTCTTGGTTCCAGACGGCTGCATAGAGCTCAATCAGTTCATCGACAGTGGGGACGCGTGGGTTATTGCCCGGTGATCCGGACGCCAGAGCCTGTTCCGCCATGGTGGCGCGTAGTTCGAAATAACGACTTTCCTCGATACCGAACTCTGCGGGGCTCGGTACCTGCAGCTCCTTGTTCAAGGCGCGCAGTTCGGCAACGAGTTTGGCATTGGCGGCGTTTGTGTCATCGCTTTGCAGCGCGGCACCAATCGCCCGCGCGCAGTCAGCGTATCGATCCGGTGCGCTGGCCAGTGAAAACTCCGTCACCGTGGGTAGCAGCATCGCGTTCGACAGGCCGTGGGGGACGTGGAAGAACGCGCCGATAGGGCGACTCATACCGTGTACCAGTGCGACGGAAGCTGCTGAAAACGCAACACCGGCCAAGGTGGAGCCGAGCATCATCGCCTCGCGAGCATCGCGATCGTCCGGGGTGTGGTAAGCCCGGCGCAGGTTGGGGCCGATAAGGCGCATCGCCGCTAGTGCCTGTGAGTCGCTGTAGGCGTTGGCTTTTGCGCTGACATAGGCCTCTATGGCATGTGTCAGCGCGTCGATACCGGTGTCGGCGGTGACACGTGGCGGCAGCGTCAGCGTGAGTTCAAAATCGATCAGCGCGGCAACTGGCATGAAGCCTTGACCGACGCAAAGCATCTTCTCGTCTTTGTCCGCATCGGTGATGATGGTGAAGCGGGTCACCTCAGATCCGGTGCCGGCAGTGGTTGGGATGGCGATGATCGGCAGCCCCTGCTCACTGACATCACGGGGAAATTTATAGTCCCGCATCTGGCCGCCGAATTTGCCGAGTATCGAGATCGCCTTGGCTGAGTCGATCGGACTACCGCCGCCGAGCGCAATAATCGAGTCATAGCTGCCCTCCTTGACCCTTTCCACGCCAGCGACGATCGACGCTTCGGTGGGCTCGGGCAGAGTGTCGGCGAACAGGTCGCTTTGCAGGCCAGCGCCGCTCAGGACCGCCTGAAGCTTTTCGACATAACCCAGTTTGACCATCATCTGATCGGTGATGATCAGCGGGTTGGAGCATCCCAGTGCGGCCAGAACGTCTGGGGCCTTACCGCTAGCACCGGCTCCCACCTCCAGCAGGCGGGGTAGAATGATTCGGTTACTCATTGTTGTTCTCCGAAATAATCAGTTGGAGTAAGCCATTGAGGGCAGCCAGGTCACGATCTGCTGCCAGTAGAATACGATCGTCAATCCGAGCAACTGCATGGCAATAAAGGGTAGTACGCCGCGGTAAATGGTGCCGACGGTGATCCCCTCCGGTGCAACACCTTTCAAGTAGAAAAGCGCGAATCCGACCGGAGGTGTCAGGAAGGAGGTCTGCAGACAAACCGCGAACAGGATGGTGAACCAGACCAGGTCAAAGCCCAGTCCGCTAACGACCGGCGCCACCAGCGGCAGGATGATCAACGTCAGCTCGATCCAGTCGAGGAAGAAGCCCAGTACGAAGGTAATGGCAAGAATGGTGATGACGATCCCGGTGGGTCCGAACGGCAGGCCGGTCAGGGCTGATTCGATTAGTTCATCGCCGCCCAGTCCGCGCAGAACAAGCGAGAACGCGGTTGCACCAAGCAGCAGGGCAAATATGAAGGCCGTGGTTTTGGTCGTTTCGCGAGCGACTTCATACAGCACCTTCAGATCAACCCGTTTCTTGATCAGAGCCAACATAGTGGCGCCGAAAGCGCCTACGCCTGAGGCTTCCGTGGGCGTGGCAATACCGGCAAAGATAGAGCCAAGCACGGCCAGGATAAGCCCGGCAGCGGGCAACACGGTTATAAAAACCTTGGCAATCAGCAGGGGAGTTACCGGCTCAGCATCTTTGGGGGCCGGTGCCGAGTGGGGGCTGAGCAAGCCAACGGCGAAGATGTAACCGATGTAAAGGGCGGCGAGCAGAAGGCCTGGGAACAGCGCGCCCAAAAACAGATCGCCCACCGGTACGCCGAGGCGGTCGCCCATCATAACCAGCATAATGCTGGGCGGGATCAGAATGCCCAACGTACCGGTAGAGCACACAGTGCCGCAGGCCAGTTCATGGCTGTAACCCTGTCGCATCATCATGGGGATGCCGAGCAGTGCGAGTAGCACCACGGATGCGCCGATAATGCCGGTGGAGGCCGCCAGCAGCAGGCCCACGAAGGTGACGGTGATCGCCAGGCCGCCGCGTACCCGGCCGAACAGCCGCACCAGATTGGTCATCAGGTCCTCTGCGATACCGGAGCGGTCCAGCATCAGGCCCATGAAGACGAACATCGGAAGGGCAACCAGCACCCAGTTGGTCATCACGTCCCAAATACGGGGCACGACGATGGAAACATACTGCCAGTCGATACCGATCCAGGCATCCCACATCTGATCGGCGACCATGGAAATCATGGCAAACAGCAGTGCCACTCCGCCCAGCACCCAGGCCACAGGGAAGCCGGTGAACAGCAGAACGATGAAGCTGGAAAACATCAGGATTGCGAGGATCTCATTGATCTCCATTGCGAACCTCCTCTGTGGGCGCATTCAGAGCCCGGGGAAAGCGGAACAGCAGGGAACAGACACGGCTCAGGCGCGAGAGCATCGCTATCAGCAGTAATGCAAACCCTAAAACCAGTACGGCCTTGATAATCCAGCGATAGGGTAAACCGCCCGGCGCCATGGAGACCTCGTGCATCTCAAACGAGTACTGCACGAACGGCAGTGCGTACCACATTACGGTGGCGGCAAAGGGCAACAGGAGGAACAGGATGCCCAGTAGTTCGATTACGGCCTGGGTTTTGAGCCCCAGGTTTTCATGCAGCAGATCAACCCGGACATGGTCATCGGCCACGTAGCAGAAAGAGAGCCCAATCAGCCAGCCGATGGCGTACAGGTGCCACTGCAGCTCCTCCAGCTCGATATGTCCTTCGCCGAAGGCGTAGCGCAAGATGACGTTGAGCAGAATAACGGCCATCAGCACCACCCAGCTCCAATGCGCGACTGAGGCAACGGCATCGATGAAACGGTCGAAGCCACGCGAAAGCCGGGTGTGCGGCAACGCGGTGTGGTGCACCAGTTGCTCCAGGTCGAAGGCGTGCGGTGCCTGGACCTCTGCCGGTTGGGCTGAGGCCTGTTTAGTCAGTTGGTTCATACCGTGGTTCCGGTTGAGTCTTGTCGGATCGAAGGGGCGGGGTTATGACCCCGCCCTGAGTTGCTGAGCGCAGATCGCCCCGATCAGAGCGTGCCCAGCTTGTGCCACTTGCTGTAGGTCTGCTGGAAGCCTTTCATCGACTCGTACACCTCTTTGAACATCGGGTCGGAAGCGGATGTTTCCTGCATCACCTCGTTGGTGGCGCTTTCCAGTGCGGACATCAACTCGGGGCTGAGGCGGTGGGGAGTCACACCCTTGCTGTCGAAGGTTTCCAGTTCTGCACCCTGTAGTGATTCGCTGTAGGCCAGACCTCGGAACGTAGCGGCCGTGCAGGCCGTTTCGATCAGCGACTGCTTCGATTTGCTCAGTGCGTTCCAGACATCGGTGTTGACCACCAGGTGACTTGCGGTAAATGGCTGGTGCCAGCCGGGGAAGTAGTTGTGCTTGGCGACTTTGTCGAAGCCGAGCATCTCGTCGATAGCGGGGGTGGCAAACTCGGTGGCGTCGATGGCGCCCTTCTCCAGAGCCGGGAAGATCTCGCCGCCGGGGATAACGGTGACCGATGCGCCGAGTTTCTGCAGCACTTTACCACCAAGACCAGCGAAGCGGATTTTGAGGCCCTTAAGGTCCTCTGGCGTGTTGATCTCTTTGCGGAACCAGCCCGCGGTTTCGGCCCCGGTAATAGAACACAGAATCGGGTGGATATTGTGCTCGGCATACAGTTTTTCCGCCAACTGATGGCCGCCGCCCTCATACCACCAGGCACTATAGCCTAGCGGATCCATACCGAAAGGAACGGCCGCGAACAGCGCTGCAGCGGGCATCTTGCCTTGGTCATAAGCCAGCCAGGCATAACCGGCCGGAATCTGTTTGTTCTTCACCGCTTCGGTGATACCAAAGGGCGGCACAATTTTGCCCGGTTCAAACACCTTGATCTGAGCCTGGCCATCGCTGGCTTCGTTCAGCGACTCTTCGACCAGTCGGATCGGGTTGCCCAGACCGGGCCAGTTGGTATTGAACACCGCCTGTACTTTCCAGCGAACCTGATCGTCGGCAGCCACTGCTGTGGTTGAGAAACTTGCTGCCAAAAGAGCGCTGCTGAGCAGGCTGAGGGTGGCAGTGGCGAGACCGCGTTTGTTCAGCGTCATATCCTGTTCCTTTTGTTATTTTGGGACTAAATGTCTCGATATAAATAGTTTTGTTGGGCTCTGATGTCAAATAAAATGAGATCAAAAGTCTCAAAATAAGGCTTATGCCTAATGATGTCGTGTGTCTACAGAGTGCGAACGGGGAATTGAGCAGGTATGGGGGAGAACTGACAAACAGGCGCAAAAGGGCTGTATAATCTCGGCATCGAAAATTTCACCGGCTCTCGAACGCAGGGCCGACATTGCGCCAGTGAGGTAAAGGGTATGAGCAAAGAGACCAATCAGCAGTGGGGTGGCCGTTTCAGTGAACCGACAGATGCATTCGTGGCGCGTTTTACCGCCTCTGTCGATTTCGACCGCCGCCTCTATAAGCAGGATATTCAGGGCTCGATAGCGCATGCCCGCATGCTGGAAAAGGTTGGAGTGCTCAGCGACAAGGAGCGTGACGATATCATCCGCGGCCTGAGCGAAATCCGCATCGAGATCGAGCGTGGTGAGTTCGAGTGGTCGGTGGCACTGGAAGATGTGCACATGAACATCGAAGCGGCGTTGACCAAGAAGATCGGCATCACCGGCAAGAAACTGCATACCGGTCGCTCCCGTAACGATCAGGTGGCTACCGACATCCGTCTATACATGCGTGACGAGATCGATCTGATCCTGTCCGAGATCAGCCGTCTGCAGCAGGGTTTGCTGGATCTGGCCGAGCAAGAAGCCGATACCATCATGCCGGGCTTTACCCATCTGCAGACCGCTCAGCCGGTCACCTTCGGTCACCACCTGCTGGCCTGGTTCGAGATGCTGTCGCGCGATTACGAACGTTTCGCTGATTGCCGCAAGCGTGTGAACATCATGCCGCTGGGCGCGGCGGCGCTGGCCGGTACTACCTATCCGATCGACCGTCACTACACCGCTGAACTGCTGCAGTTCGACGCGCCGGCCGGCAACTCCCTTGATGCGGTATCTGATCGGGACTTCGCCATCGAGTTCTGTGCGGCGTCCAGCGTGTTGCTGATGCATATGACAC
This sequence comes from Marinobacterium lacunae, assembly GCF_000705555.1. Taxonomy (GTDB): domain Bacteria; phylum Pseudomonadota; class Gammaproteobacteria; order Pseudomonadales; family Balneatricaceae; genus Marinobacterium_D; species Marinobacterium_D lacunae. Next base: position 26,299 of record NZ_JMQN01000036.1, on the reverse strand, counting down.
GCATGTCAGAAGAGTTGGTGCTTTGGACCTCGGCTCAGTTTAACTTCATCAACCTGCCGGACCGTTTCTGTACCGGCTCGTCGATCATGCCGCAGAAGAAGAACCCGGACGTACCCGAACTGGTGCGCGGCAAGAGCGGCCGGGTATATGGCCACCTGATGTCGCTGCTGACACTGATGAAGTCGCAGCCGCTGGCGTACAACAAGGATAACCAGGAAGACAAGGAGCCGCTGTTCGACGCGGTCGACACCGTGAAGGGTTGTCTGCGTGCCTTCGGAGACATGGTCCCCGCTATCGAGTCACGCAAGGACCAGATGCGTGAAGCGGCACGCCGTGGCTTCTCTACCGCAACGGATCTGGCCGATTATCTGGTGCGCAAGGGCGTGGCATTCCGAGATGCCCATGAGATCGTCGGCCTCTCTGTGGCATACGGTATCAAGACTGGCAAGGATCTGTCCGACATGTCGCTTGAGGAGCTCCAGCAGTTCTCCGATGTCATCGGCGAGGACGTATTCGACGTTTTGACACTGGAAGGATCGGTCGCAGCACGTAACCATATTGGCGGTACGGCTCCGGATCAGGTGCTCGCGGCAGTTTCCCGCGGCCGCGATCTGCTGGCCGCGCGTGCAGACTGATCACCACCGACAAAACACCCGGTACCTGCGTCGTGAAATCCATGCCCTTATCGGGCGTCTAAGGAGCGGGGATGGAAAAGCGTTGGCAGGTGTTGGGTGCTGGTATTCTCAGTCTAATCGTGACCGTCGGCGTGGCGCGTTTTGCCTATACGCCCCTGCTGCCGGTCATGTTGGCGCAAACCCCTCTCGATACCGCTTTGGGCGGTTGGTTGGCAAGCTTCAACTACATCGGATACCTCGGGGGCGCCTTCACTGCCGCTGCGGTATCGGATCTGCGCCTTAAGGACAGACTTTACCGCCTGTGCCTGGTATTGGCGGTGCTGACGACTGCCGGTATGGCGTTAACCCAACACTATCTGCTCTGGTCAGTATTGCGCCTGATCGCCGGCTTCAGCGCGGCGGGCGGCCTGCTGCTGGCCAGCGCGTTGATTCTCAACTGGCTGATCCGTCATCAGTACCGTTCCGAACTCGGTATTCACTTTATTGGTATGGGCGTGGGTATCGCTCTGTGCTCAGTGATCGTGGAGCTGTTTAGCGCCTCGGCGATGGAGTGGCGTCATCAGTGGCTGGGGTTCGCGCTGCTGGCACTGCTGTTGGCCATACCGGCCTGGCGCTGGATGCCGCCGCCCGATACCGGAGGCAAGACCACCGCAGGGCAGTCACTTGTCGACCGTCCACCTGCGCCACTGTTCAACCGTCTGATGCTGGCAGCTTATTTCTGTGCTGGTTGGGGGTATGTGATCAGTGCCACGTTTATCGTCGATATCGTCGCCCGCCAGCCAGGTCTTGAGGGCAGCGGTAACTGGGCGTTTCTGATACTCGGTCTTGCGGCCGCTCCGGCGGTGATCGCCTGGGACCGGGTAGCGCGTCGGGTGGGGTATGTGCCGGCACTGTTTCTGGCCTATCTGCTGCAGCTTGTGGGCATCGTGTTGCCGGTGTGGGTGCCCACGCTTGCAGGCGCGCTGCTCGGTGCGGCGCTATTTGGCGGCACGTTTATTGGCTGTGTCGGCCTTGTGCTGACCATGGCAGGGCGTTTCTACCCGACTAAGCCTGCCAAGCTGATGGGGCGCATGACGCTGTCATATGGCGTCGCGCAGATACTGGCTCCGGCTATCACCGGCATGCTGGCAGCGGCGTCGGGAAACTACGATCTGGGGCTTTATATCGCCGCGGCGATGGTTGCGCTGGGGGCTGTACTGATGACGTTGCTGTGGCGGCTGGAGCAGCATGAGCCGGCTCTGCATCGCAGTACCGGCTCATGATCGGTCAATTCAGCGTGATGTCGACCATCAGGTCCGAGGCGATCGCCTCGAGTTTGTCCTGAAGCTCGTCCAGATCGACCGGCGTCGGTACCTGAAGTTCGGCGCAGGCCTTGAACAGCAGTTCGCCCGACATGGAACCGGAGGTCAGCTCAGTCTGCATCTTGTGTACGTTGATATGCAGCTCGGCCAGTGCACGCGAAATATCGCGTACGATGCCGGGTTTGTCGTGGCCGATTAGATCCAGAGTGACAGCGCGGGTAGATTCCGTGTCCTCGGTACTGTCGCTGCGCTCGACGCTTACCCTCAAGCCCTGTTGCTCAAGGTCCTTGAGTGCGCTGATCAGCGCGTCCTGCTCGGATTCCGGAACCTGTATCACCAGAATGCCTGCAAACTGTCCGCCCAGGCGGGACATGCCCGACTCCTGCCAGTTGCCCTTGTGCTCGGCGATGGTCTTCGAGAGCAGGCCAACCAGACCCGGCTTGTCGCGACCTATAAAACTCATTACCAGAGATGTCATTATAAGGGGCTCCATGTAGGCTTATTTACACCGTTGCCCGGTGTCCTATTCATTGTTCCCTGAGTATAAACAACTATGGACGGTATTCTCACTGCGCTTTGGCCACTGTTTGCATTGCTCTTGCTCGGTTATCTGGCAAGGCGGACCGATTTTCCCGGAGCGGCGTTCTGGCCACCTGCGGAGCGCGCGACCTACTACGTGCTGTTTCCTTCGCTGCTGGTCAGTCGCCTCAGTCGTGCCGAGCTAGGCGGTGCCCAGACCTTGCAACTGGTGCTGGCTGTGCTGGCTCTGCTGATAATCGGTACGCTCATTCTGTTGCTATTGCGGCTGGTGTTTCGTTTCCCCAACGCTCAGTTCACCTCGGTGTATCAAGGCGGGATGCGTTTCAATACTTATGTGGCACTGGCTGCCAGTGCCGCTTTGATACCGGGGCCTGGCGTGGCGCTGGCCGCTGTTGTGACAGCGGTGATGATTCCCACCCTTAACCTGCTGTGTGTGCTGGTGTTTGCCTGGTTCGGCCAGTCGCGGCCGACCCTGAAGGGGGTGCTCAGAACGCTGGCGACCAACCCGTTGATTCTCGCCTGTCTGCTGGGCATTGCGCTTAATCTGTCTGGGCTGGGGCTGCCAGGTCCGGCCCGGCCCGTTCTTGATCTGCTGGGCGGGATGGCATTGCCGTTGGGTCTGCTGGCGGTCGGTGCGGCGATCGATCTGCGCATGATAAGAGGCAGTGGTACACCGGTGTTGATAGCAATTGTCGTAAAGCTGCTACTCTTTCCTGTATTGGCGGTCGCGTTGTCGAGTCTGTTTGAGCTGGATCTGATGGCCAGTCAGGTGATGCTGATATTCACCGCGGTGCCCACGGCTACGGCTTCCTATATTCTGGCACGCCAGCTTGGAGGCGATGCGCCGATGATGGCGAATATCATCACCGCGCAGACACTAATTTCGATGCTGACGATGCCGATAATGCTGAAACTGCTGATCTGATCTGGCACAACCTGGAGCGTGTAATCGCCTTGAGTATTTGATGGCCGGTGCATAGCCTTAAATCAGGTAAGGTTTTTGGAGCGACTCGATGCGTTTGATTCCGCGCCTGTTTGTCTCAGTGCTGCTGCTCCTGGTATCGGCCCTGACTCACGCTCAGACGGTACTGGAAGAGGTGCGTCTGCAGCTGACATGGAAGCATCAGTTTCAGTTCGCCGGCTACTACATGGCGGTGGAGAAGGGTTTTTACCGGGATGCCGGGCTATCTGTCGAGTTGATCGAAGTCGATCCTGACCGGGCGCCGCTCGATCAGGTCATGAGTGGTCGTGCGGAGTTCGGCGTCGGGCGCTCTTCTCTATTGCTGGACAAGCTCCATGGCGTGGATGTCGTCGCACTAATGGCGGCTTTCCAGCACTCCCCTCTAATGCTGCTCACGCGGGCCGACAGCGGCATTGCCGATCCCGGCGGGTTGCGTGGCAAACGTATTATGGTGACGGATGATGCTGTCCAGGTATCGGAAGTTATCGCGATGATGCTCAAGTTCGGCATCACACTTGATGATATCCAGGTTCAGGAGCCCTCCTATGATATTGCGGACCTGATCGAGGGCCGAACCGATGCGATGGCCTCCTATGTATCCAATGAGCCGTTCCAGATGGAAAGACGGGGGATCGACTATAACCTGATCCATCCACAGGATTATGGCTTTCCGATGTACTCCGACATCCTGTTTACACGCGGCGATCTGGCCGATGCGCGTTTCGACATGGTGCTTAGATTCCGCGACGCTTCGATAAAGGGGTGGATGTACGCATTTGAAAACATTGAAGAAACTGCTGACGTTATTCTTGCGCATTACAACACTCAGCAGCGCAGCCGTGAAGCGTTGATCTTTGAGGGGAGCGCGTTGCGTGCGCTGGCGTTTGATGATCAGGGACGGTTTGGCACGCTAAGCCCGGATCGCTTCAACTCAATGGCCAGCATCTATCGGATTGCTACCAGTGTCGATCCAGATGCCGATTTAAGCGGAATGTTGTTGTGTTGCACGGCCAGCGCATCAATGCGTTTTACCCCCTTTCAGCGTTATTACTTGCGTAATTTCGGACCTGTAAGGGTGTGCGAAAATCGCGACTGGGAACCTTTGCAGTGGCTGAAAGATGAAAAATCGACGGGCCTGCTGGCCGAGTATGTTGAGCATATTATCTCGCGTATCGGGCTTGATTATCACGTGGTCAGCAGTGATTCCTGGCAGTCCTCCAGAAGGCTGCTTGCTGAGAATCGCTGCGATCTGATTGCCGGGATCATGTCCACTGTACCCTCCGGCGATCCGCTCTATTACTCGCGCCCGTTCATGACCACACCGATGGTTGCGGTGCTGGGTGAAGCAGTATCCGATGACGGGGGAACTATCGCACACCCAAAGCTGCTGCCGGGGCCGGTGGGCGTGTTGCGTCATCATGATCTTGATCGGTTACTGCTGAGGCGTTTCCCGGAGTTACAGGTCATGAGGGTAGAGACGGTTGAGGAGGGGGTGGAACAGGTACGCCAGGGACGGCTGTCCGCCTTTGTGGATGCCCGGCTAACACTGGAGCTGGAGATGCAACGCTCGGGGAGCGCGGGGCTGGTGCTCGATGCGGCGCTCAGCGACAGCTTCGAGTTGGGGTTTGCCGCTCACGGTGACCAAGCCCCGCTGATACGGTTGTTGGATATTGCGCTGACCGATGTTGGGCACGAGGAGCGTGAGCAGATTCTATCGCGCTGGCAGCCGGTCGAGGCCAGTGGTGGTATCGATGAGGCGTTGGTGCGAAACGTACTGATCGGGATTTTGGTGCTGGCGCTTCTGGCTGGATACCGTTTCTATCTTATCAGCGCGACAAACCGGCGGTTGGCCCGAATGGCCCGAGAGGACAGTCTGACCGGAATCAGCAACCGGCGAAATCTTGCGGCGCAGATCGAAAGCGCTATCGAGTTGGCCGAGCGAAGCGGGATACCGCTGGCGTTGATCTATTTCGATATTGATAACTTCAAGCAGGTAAACGATACCTTTGGGCATGCCAGCGGTGATGACGTGCTGGTCAGGGTCGTGTCCACCGTGCGCGAGCATATACGTCGTATCGACAGTTTTGGACGCTGGGGGGGAGAGGAGTTCCTGATATTGCTGCAGGATACCGATATCCAGGGTGGTCGGATGTTGGCTGAAAAACTGCGCAAGGCTATCGAGGAGCAGGTCATGATCGGCGGTCAGGCGGTTACCTGCAGTTTTGGCGTGGCCCAGTGGCGTATCGGCGAAAATCAGGAGCTGACGATCAGTCGAGCCGATTCTGCACTGTATCTTGCCAAAAACAGGGGCAAAAACCGGGTCGAGATTGATGAAAAACAGGAATTTGGCAAAAAGAGTTGATTTTTTACTCGATTCTGGAACACTTCCGCCGATTAAATGTCTATGTCGAACGCGTGTTAGAAAACCACCCTCTAATTAGATCGACGGAAGTACTCTGAAAAATGAAAAAAAGCCCTGATCTCGTGCTGGTGCTGGTATTGGTTTTTGTTGTCGGAGCAATCATGACGGGCGTGTCCCAGACCGACGTCCAATTTACGGCATTGGTACAGCAGGTTTTCAATAGCTGATTGTCAGCGGCGGCACAGATAGGCTGCCCTGTCGGTCACGATTCCGAATAGCGGTACATCCCAAGGTTGTACCGGCAACTCCCCGACTCTCTGAAAATCATGGGCAAGCCCAATCAGTCTTGCACCTTTGATACCTTTCTCTGCTCGTTTATAGCTGAAAGTGCGATCATAAAATCCGCCCCCCATACCCATTCTGTTCCCGGCAGCATCAAACGCGACCAGCGGTAACATCACCAGATCCATCGCCCAGCCCGGTCGGCGGGGGTGATATTGCAGCTTGGGTTCCAGTATGCGGAAACGGTTTTTACACATCGCCGTATGCCGGGTGTAGGGCAGGAACCACAGGCGGTTATGCCGGATCGGGTGCAACACGGGCAGATAAACGCGCTTTTTCATCTTCCAGCAGAGCTCGATCAGCAAGGAAGGATCTATTTCGCCGTCGTTGGGCAGGTAGAGCGCGATATGACGGGCTTTTAGGAACCAGAGTTGATGACGCACCTGACGCAAGAGGTTTGTCGCAGCGGCGCGTTGCTGGGCGGCACTCAGGGCGCGTCGGGTTCGGCGCATCTGCTGACGCAATGTGCGGCGCTGGGTATCGATGGTCGGGGGGGGTGAGTTCAAGGTGGGCCTCCCAGGATGCCGGCGTCGGTATTGGCCCTGAACCCTAAGGTTCAGAGTGGGGAAACCGACAGGCATATTAGGCTTTCCGAAGCACGGACATGCACACAACACCTGTAGGCCAACCCAGGTATTTGATTATCGGCTCGAGGGACTTAACCGACTATCGAACACCCCAGGAAGTGACCTTCATTATACGCCGGACGATTTGAATGTCAGCTCTTGTTATTTTTTACGTTTTTGCTACGCGCGTGTTAGCGCCTTGAAAAATATGGGTATTTTTCATCATGAGAGATTTTCAGGCGGGGTATCGGGCTGCTCCATCCGCTCTAGCGACTGATCGATCTTGTGTCCAAGGCGACGAAGCTGCATCTCGACCGAGGAGCGGCTCTGTTCACGGCTTCGAATCAGCTCGTGGGACATGTTCAGTGCAGCCATGACGGCGATACGCTCAAGCCCGACAATCTTGCCGCTGGTTTTGATCTCGCGCATTTTGGCGTCAAGGTAGTCTGCTGAAGCGAGCAGCTCCGCTTCGGCTCCATCGGGGCAACTGATGGTGTACTCCTTGTCGAGCAGTTTGACCGTAACTGTACGTGCATCCTGACTCATGATTGTTGCTCCAGTGCTTTAAGCCGGGAGATCATGCCTTCTACCTTATCCCGGGTTTGGTCGTGCAGTTGCAGAAGTTGGGCGCGCTCTTCGCGCAGCCGTGCCTCCTGGTCGCGTAGGTGGCCGTTCTCCCGTTCCAGCTGTTGCAGTCGGGTCAGCAGTCGATCGATTTTCTGTTCGAGTGCATTAAAGTAGTGTTCCGACATATCTTTGCCTCTGTGCCATCAGGTGGCGGACCGAAGTTAACGACGACCGTATTCACGGTGGCCGGCACTCCGGCGACTATAAACAGCGCCAACCTGGGGGTCAATTGAGCGCCTCGAAGCGGCGTGCTCGCGTGGCCCTGATCTGGGCGAGATGCTAGCATAGGAACGATTCGACGGACGCAGCCTCAGACCCCGATGGCTGAATTGCGTTCCGTATCCCATACCCGATCACAAAACTATCCCGAGCCTATGACCCGCGAATCCGACACCGCCGTTGTCCTGCCCGATTTCGACCTTGTTGCCAATCTGCTGATAGAGGAGGGCGTGCTGGCGGTATCGCCTGCTGAGCTGCACGGCCTGCTTGCCGGACAACTGGCCGCTGGAGCCCGTTTCGATGCCGATACGCTGCTGCGAGTGTTGCAGGAGCTGATGGATGTCAGTGCGCTGAAAAACGAAGCTACTAAACTGGGCCTGCTTGAACTGTATCAGCGTACCCTTGCTCAGTACGAGTCAGACGATTTCGGTTTCGAACTGCTGGTGCCGGATGACGAGCAACTCCTGGTGCAGCGCGCCGAAGCATTGGGCAGCTGGTGTAATGGTTTTCTGAGCGGCTTTGGTCTGCACACCCGTAAGGAGCAAAAGCTGTCGACCGAAGCGCAGGAGGGGCTGCAGGATCTGGCTCAGATTGCGCAGATCGCCGCTGACAGCGATGCCGATTCCGATGAGGACGAGGCTGACCTGATGGAAGTGCAGGAATATGTACGCATGGCCGCCATGCTGATGTTCAACGAGTGCAACCGAGTGCCAGAGGATGAGGCGAAGCAGACACCGCCTCCGACTCTGCACTGATCCCGTACGAAAGGAGCCGATAGCGGATATGAAAATCAGTCAGCAATGTTATGCCGAGCGTCGCCGCCGTTTGCTTGAGCAGCTGCCCGAGGGCAGTGTCGCGCTGGTGGCTGGCGCTTCGCTGGCGACCCGCAACCGGGATGCTGAATACCCCTTTCGGCAGAACAGCGATTTCTACTATCTGACCGGGTTTAACGAGCCGGATGCGCTGTTACTGCTAAAGCCCGGACGCGAGGAGGGGCAGGTTGTTCTGTTCTGTCCACCGCGGGACCCGGCGATGGAGATCTGGACCGGTTACCGGGCAGGGCCTGAAGGTTGTGTCGAACGCTTCGGCGCTGATCAGGCGTTCAATCTCGACGCGCTGGATGAGCAGATGCCGGTACTGCTGGATGGTGCCCGCCGGCTTTACTACGCACTGGGTAGCGATGATGCGCTCGATAGCCGCGTACGGGGCTGGTTGAACGCCGTGCGCGCCAAGGCACGCTTGGGGGCCGAAGCACCTGAGGAGCTGGTGCTGCTGGATAACATTCTGCACGAAATGCGACTGTTCAAGGACGAAGAGGAGCTGATAATCATGCGCCGCGCGGCCCAGATATCGGCGCAGGCGCACTGCGAAGCGATGAAAAGCGCCGTTTCGGCCGGATTCGAATATCGGCTTGAGTCCACCATTGTGAACCACTGCATGAATGCCGGCGCACGTTTTCAGGCTTACAGCCCGATTGTCGGTGGCGGCGAAAACGCCTGCATCCTGCATTACATCGAAAACGATGCACCGCTGAATGATGGCGATCTGGTGTTGATCGATGCCGGTTGTGAGCTGGATTGCTACGCCAGCGACATCACCCGCACCTTTCCCGTTAACGGGCGCTTCAGCCCGGAACAGCGCGCGTTATACGAATTGGTGTTGAAGACCAACGAAGCCTGTATCGAGAGCATCCGGCCGGGACTGCCGTGGAACGAGGTGCATGACCTGTCGGTTCGGCTGCTGACCGAAGGGCTGGTTGAGCTAGGTCTACTCGACGGGGAGGTCGATGTTCTGATCGAGTCCGGTGCCTATAAAGAGTTTTACATGCACCGTATCGGTCATTGGCTGGGTATGGATGTGCATGATGTGGGTAACTACAAGGTCAATGGCCAGTGGCGTCCGCTGGAACCGGGTATGGTCATGACCGTGGAACCCGGTCTTTACGTATCGCCCACCAATGAGAGCGTCGAGCCACGCTGGCGCGGCATCGGTATCCGCATCGAGGACGACGTGGTGGTGACCGAGCAAGGGTGTGAAGTGCTCACTGTTGGTGTACCCAAGGCGGTTGCCGATATCGAGGCGCTGATGGCGCAATCCGGAGCTTCAGAGCGAGGCTGATAGATGCGTAACGAGTATGATGTGCTGATCGTCGGTGGCGGTATGGTCGGGGCCAGTCTGGCCTGCGCCCTGCTGCCGGTTGCGGCGCAGCTTGAACTACGAGTGGCTGTCGTCGAGGCGGAGGCGATGCCGAAGTCCGGTGAGCCGGTCTTCCAGCCGAGCTACGATGCGCGCTCCACCGCTCTGGCCTTTGGTGTTCGCGCGGCATTCGAGCGGATGGGCATCTGGGAGACGCTGGCTGAGCACCTGACGGCGATCGAACACATCCACGTATCCGACAAGGGGCATTTCGGCTCAACCCGGCTCGATGCCGAGCGCGAGCATGTTCCGGCGCTTGGCTATGTGGTGGAAAACCACTGGCTGGGTCAGGTCCTGCTCAGTCGCCTGCGTCAGGATGGCGCGCCCTGGGTCGACTTTATCTCCCCGGCCGAGGTGCTCGATCTGGATAATCGGGCTGAAGGCTGCAAGGTCCTGCTGCGCAAAGATGAGTGCGAGCACGCAATCAGCGCGGATCTGGTCGTCATGGCCGATGGCGGCCGCTCGGCCTTGAGAGAAAAAATCGGTATCGGCTATCGCCAGAGCAGCTATGAACAGCATGCGTTGGTGGCCAATGTCAGTCTTGATCGCCCCCACCGAAATATCGCTTACGAGCGTTTCACCGATACAGGGCCTATAGCGCTGCTGCCGGGTGAGGATCTGGATGGTCAGGCGCGGTGCGGTCTGGTCTGGACGCTGCCTGAAGGTCAGGTCGATGAGATTCTGGCGCTCGATGAGCGTGTGTTTCTTGAGCGTTTGCAACAGCGCTTCGGTTACCGGGCGGGTCGACTGGTTCGCGTGGGCGAACGTTATCACTATCCGCTCAAGCTGGTGTTGGCCGAAGAGCAGGTACGTGCGGGGCTTGTTGTGCTCGGTAATGCCGCCCATGCCCTGCATCCCATAGCCGGGCAGGGATTCAACCTGGCGTTCAGGGGGGTGACGGCGCTGGCCGATCTGATCATCCAGCGTTCCAGGGAGAGCTTGCCCTTAGGGGAACTTCAGGCCCTTCAGGCATTCGAGGAAGCCCGTCGGTCCGATCAGTTTCGTACCATTCAGTTCAGTGATCGCACCATGAAACTGTTTACCAGCGAGCAGCCCATGCTGACGCTGACGCGTGATATCGGGCTGGCGCTACTGGATGTCTGCCCGTTGGCCAAGACACTGTTGGCGCGGGCGGCGATGGGGTTGGATCAGCCTGCGCCGCATCTGCGCTGATCGTCAGACGATACGGATTGGTTTAGTAAGGGGAACGCGGATGGCATCGGGAGCAGAGGGCTCACTGGACAAAAGTGATGTAGTGATCGTCGGCGGCGGTATGGTGGGTGTGGCGCTGGCATGTGCGCTGGCACCCAGTGGCTTGTCGATCCGTATATTGGAGAGTCGTGAGGGGTCGCCTCAGGCGCTGATCGATGCCTTGCCGGCGCTCGCTGAGCAGGGTTTCGATCCCCGGGTCAGTGCGCTCACCTGCGCATCCCAGCAATTTCTCACCCATGTCGGTGCCTGGCCTAACATGCAGGCGTCCCGTGTCTGTCCCTATACCGATATGGATGTCTGGGACGGTCGCGGAACCGGTGCCATTCAATTCAGCGCTGCCGAGCTGCATGAGCCTTGTCTGGGCCATATCGTCGAGAATCGGGTGACTCTGGCTGCACTCTACTCGGTGATGCTCGAGAGCGAGAATATCCGGTTCGACGCGGGGGTCAAAATCGAGTCCGTTTCACCGCCCGATCAGCAGGGTAAACGGACGATCCGTCTTGCGGGGGCTCAATCGCTGGAGACGGCCCTGTTGGTGGGGGCCGATGGTGCCCAGTCCCGTATTCGTGCGTTGACCGGTATGGGGGCAACCGAGTGGGACTACGGCCATCATGCGATCGTGACCACCATTGAAACCGAGAAGCCCCACCGCTTTACCTGCTGGCAGCGGTTCACCGAAGATGGGCCGCTGGCTCTGCTGCCACTGGCCGATCCGTCCGAGCGCAAAATGTCGATTGTCTGGTCCACCTCTCCGGCTCACGCGCGTGAATTGATGGCGCTTGAGGATGAGGCGTTCTGTGCTGAGCTCGGCCATGCCTTCGAGTATCGTCTCGGCGAGGTGCGTGCCTGCGATACACGTTTTCTGCACCCTCTGAGGCAGCGTCATGCCCAGCGTTACGTGCAGTCCGGGCTTGCGCTGGTGGGCGATGCTGCACACACCATCCATCCGCTGGCGGGGCAGGGTGTCAATCTGGGGTTGCTGGATGCGGCCGCTCTTGCTGAGGTGCTGCTGGATGCCCGCGCACGCGGAGAGTCACCGGGTGATGAGCGCGTGCTGCGTCGTTATCAGCGCATGCGCCGGGCCGCTAATCTGCAGACAGCCGCGGCAATGGAAGGGTTTCGCCGGTTGTTCGATGATCTGCCCGCCCCTGTGCGTCTGCTGCGCTCGGGCGGCATGAGTCTGGTAAACCGAATGGCGCCGGTTAAGCAGCACTTGATGTTGATGGCGATGGGGCTGCGTGGGGACGTGCCTCGTCTGGCGCGCCGTGGCCTTTCATAGAGGTTGGGGTCACGATTGAACTGGTCCCGTTTTGCCGATACATTGTCGGCCTTTTCGCAGCGCGAGAGCCAGGCGGCGAATTCAGGGACGGGCGTCTAAACTGGTTGGACTGGTGCCGCTGACAGCGCTGCAGTAGTGTATTGGATGCGCGTGGGCGTGAAGGGTTTTTCCTGAAGTTGACGACTAAGGATCAGAAGATGAGCAATGTCCCGAGTGAATTGAAATATGTTGCCAGCCATGAGTGGATCCGCGATGAAGGTGAGGGTGTCGTCACCATCGGTATCACCGACCATGCGCAGGAACTGCTGGGTGATGTCGTATTCATTGAGTTACCTGAAGTGGGTGTCGAAATAGCGGCCGGTGATGAAACCGGTGTCGTCGAGTCGGTAAAAGCCGCCTCCGATGTATACGCTCCACTCAGTGGCAAGGTGATTGCAGTCAACGAAGACCTCGAAGAGGCGCCTGAGCTGGTCAATAGCGACCCCTACGGCGATGGCTGGTTCTTCCAGATCAAGCTCAGTGATGCCGAAGAGCTGGATGATCTGCTGGACGCCGATACCTACAGCGAGCAGTGCGAAGCCGAATAGGGCTGAATCGTACTCGCTGATCCCTCTTATATCTGTCCCGGCGATGTCGGGACAGTCATCCTACCGAAACGACCGTTATGACTTTTAAACCTCTGGTGCTTCAGGCCAACGCGGACCGTCGTCTGCGTGCGGGCCACCTTTGGATCTACAGCAACGAAGTGGATAACCAGCGTTCGCCGCTGAAAGCGTTTGAGCCGGGTGAGCAGGTGCAGGTGCTCAATGCGCGTGGCAAATCGCTCGGGCTCGCCTACGTGAACCCCAATACGCTGATATGTGCCCGCTTGATCAGTCGTGACGATCATCCGCTGGATCGCTCGTTACTGGTGCACCGGATCAAGGTGGCGGCGTCGCTGCGTGAAGCCCAGTTCGACCAGCCCTGCTATCGACTGGTGTTCGGCGACTCCGATGGCCTGCCGGGTCTGGTGATTGATCGTTTTTTCGATATTTTTGTCGTGCAGATCTCCACCGCGGGCATGGAGCGCGTGCAGGATCAGGTGGTCGATGCCTTGAACAAGGTTTTCAAGCCTGCGGCAATCGTGTTGCGCAATGACAGCAAGATGCGCTCGATAGAGGGGCTGGAAACCTACGTTGAAGTGGTTCAGGGCGAGGTGCCCGAGCTGGTGCCGTTGGTGGAAAACGGTGTTCAGTTGCTGGCGCCGGTACTGACCGGGCAGAAGACGGGCTGGTTCTACGATCACCGTGAAAATCGCGCACGCATGCAGACGATGGTCAAGGGCAAGCGTGTCCTCGATCTGTTCAGTTATGTCGGTGGCTGGGGTGCCCAGGCACTGGCTGCGGGCGCGCAAGAGGTGTTTTGTCTGGATGCCTCGGCAGGTGCCCTTGAAGTGGCGGCCGAGAATGCGCGAATTAACGATGCCGAAAGCCGCTTCCGTGCCCTGCAGGGCGATGCGTTCGATCTGTGTAAGGCGATGGTCGCCGAGAAGGAGCGCTTCGATGTGGTAATCGTCGATCCGCCGGCGTTTATCCAGAAGCGCAAGGATGTGAAAAACGGTGAGCGGGCTTACGGCCGGATCAACAATTTCGCGATGCGGCTGCTCGCGAAGGACGGCATGCTGGTATCGGCTTCCTGCTCAATGCACCTGCAGCGCGAACGTTTAGTGGATATGCTCAGGGCCAACAGCCGTGAGCTTGACCGCAACGCGCAGATATTCGCACAGGGATATCAGGGGGCCGACCATCCGATCCATCCGGCGATCCCGGAGACGGAATATCTCAAAGCGTATTTTCTGCGCATCCTGCCGGCCAGCTGATAGCGGCCGGTTAACCCAGCCCAGAGAGAAGGAGAGGGAGTATGGAGTACAAGAAACTGGGACGATCAGACCTGAATGTGAGTCGGATTGCCCTGGGTACCATGACATTCGGGCGCACCAACACCGAGGCTGAGTCTTTCGAGCAGATGGACTACGCCTTGGCGCAGGGCATCAACCTGTTCGACGCTGCGGAGATGTACCCCGTTCCCACCGATCCGAAGTATCAGGGCAATACCGAACGCTACATCGGCAACTGGCTGAAGGCGAGGGGTACACGAGATAAGGTCGTGATTGCCACCAAGGCGGCCGGTCCCGGTGAGCAGGTCAGCTACATTCGTCCCGATCTGCATTTCGATCGCGCCAATCTGCGCAAGGCTGTCGAGGATTCGCTGAGCCGCTTGCAGACCGATTACATCGATCTCTATCAGCTGCACTGGCCGGATCGCTCGACCAACATGTTTGGTCGTCTCGGTTACGAACACAAGCCTGAGAGTGACGGCACGCCGATTCTGGAGACGCTGCAAGTGCTCAAGGAGCTGGTTGACGAAGGCAAGATCCGACATGTCGGTCTGTCCAACGAAACCGCTTGGGGGACCATGAAGTTCCTGCAGCTGTCCGAGCTGCATAATCTTCCACGACCGGTGTCAGTACAGAATCCGTATAACCTGCTCAACCGCTCTCTGGAGGTTGGCCTGTCGGAGGTGATGCTGCGTGAACAGGTGGATCTGCTGGCCTACTCGCCGATGGCATTCGGTGTGCTGAGCGGCAAGTATCTTGGCGGTGTACGCCCGGAAGGCTCACGCCTTGAGCAGTTCCCCCAGTTTGCACGCTACATGACCGACTCGGGCCTGGAAGCGACTGAAGCTTATGTCGATCTGGCCAAGCGTGTGGGAATGGAACCGGCCATGCTGGCGCTGGCGTTCGTAAACAGCAGGGACTTCCTGGGCTCGAATATCATCGGTGCGACACGCATGGAGCAGCTCAAGGCCGATATCGCCTCACTGGAGGTGCGTTTGAGTGCCGATCTACTCGCTGAAATTGAAGCGATTCATCGGCGTTATACCTACCCGTGTCCCTGATCAACTATTTCATGCGCTGACAGGAAAAAGCCGCGATCCTCTGCCACACTTTAGCTGCCGGGACACTAAAGAGGAGGGTGGATCGCATGCTACTTCAGAAGCAGGTGCGCGACTTGATGTTGCCTGTCGCGCGACCATTGACCGGCCAGATGGCGCTATCCGATGCGGTGGGGCTGATACTGGCCTCGGGTCAAATGGGGCTTCCCGTCATCGATGACCGTCACGCCGTGATCGGGTTTCTGTCCGAACATGACTGCCTGCGTTATCTGGTCAGCAGCAGCTACTACTGCGACAGTCGTATACAGGTGGCCGATATCATGCATCCGGATCCGCTGTGCGTAACTCCGGGCGATAGCGTGCTGGAGCTTGCCCAGCAGATGAGCAAGGTCAAACCGAAGAACTATCCGGTTGTGGAGCGTGGCAAGCTTGTTGGCCTGATCACACGTCGTCAGGTGATGACCGAACTCAACCGCATGTTGCGCGAATGCAAGGTGGCGATCTGAGTCGGTTGATCAGACTCGCAGGTCGAGAATCGGCCAATTGCGCTCGGTAGCGACTTCGCGCAGCCTGTCATCAGGGTTGACGGCATATGGCCGCTCCACCTGCTCCAGCAGGGGGAGGTCGTTGTGCGAATCGCTGTAGAAACTGCTGCCTGCCAGTGTATAGCCCGTCTCTTCAAGCCACGCATTGAGACGCACCACTTTGCCGCCCTGGAAGCAGGGGGTACCCGCTACGCGACCGGTAAAGCGATCACCCACCCGTTCGGGTTCGGTCGCCAGAAGTCCGTCAACGCCGAGGCGCGCGGCAATCGGTGCCGTGACGAAGCTGTTGGTTGCAGTGATGATCAGCAGGTAATCCCCGGCCTGCCGGTGTTGCTCAAGCAGCGCCTGAGCCGCTGGCAGCATCATCGGTTCTATACACTCCTGCATGAACTCGTCGTGCCAGCTCTGAAGTTGTTCAGGGGCGTGGTTGGCCAGTGGGCGCAGCGCAAAATTCAGAAATTCGTGAATATCCAGCGCACCGCTCTGGTACTGGCGGAAGAAGTGGTCGTTGGCGGCCCGGTATTCGGCCTCGTCAACGATGCCGCGCTGGCAGAGAAACTCCCCCCACGCGTGATCGCTATCGCCATTGATGAGGGTGTTGTCGAGATCGAAGATGGCTAAACGCACGTGCTGGAACCCCGTAATAGTCGCTCTGAGACAGGCTTGGATCAATTGGGAAGGCTAGGATAGAGGCTGGCGCGCCGCCATGCAAACAGCGCTTGCGCTGCGTTTCGCGCCAAGCTGGCAGGCTATTTGCTCGGCTCGGGATCTATGGAACAATAGCTGCATATTACTATAGTTATTTCGGGATTGAGATTTGATCGATTCAGATGGGTTCAGACCGAATGTCGGTATCATTCTGGTCAACGATCTGGGTCAGGTGCTTTGGGCAAGGCGCATCGGGCAAGATGCCTGGCAGTTTCCGCAGGGGGGAATTCAGGGCCGTGAAACCCCCGAGCAGGCTATGTTTCGTGAGCTGAATGAGGAGATCGGGTTATCGCCTAAGGATGTTGAAATTCTCGCGGTGACACGAGGCTGGTTGCGCTACCGGCTACCCAAACGCATGATCCGGCGCCATTCGCACCCTGTGTGCGTTGGCCAGAAACAAAAGTGGTTTCTCTTGCGCATGCTCAGTCATGACAGTGCAGTGAGAATAGATGAAACTGATTCGCCGGAGTTCGATGGTTGGCGTTGGGTCAGTTATTGGTATCCTCTGGGGCAGGTGGTGTCCTTTAAACGAGAGGTATACCGCAAAGCATTAAGAGAATTATCGCCGAAGCTGGTGCGTGTGCAGTCGGTTTCAGAGCGTTAAGACAGATTAAGGGGCTGTGTAGATGGCGGCGATGTTGAATGTGCTGCGCAAGATCGTACAGGAAGTCAGCGCGGCTCCGGATCTGGAGTCCGTGCTTGATCTTACGGTCAGGCGTATCCAGCGCGCCATGCATACGCAAGTCTGCTCAATCTATCTGCTTGATACGATCTCCCAGCGGTATGTACTGATGGCCACACAAGGGCTGAATCCCGAGTCGGTCGGGGTCGTCAGCCTTTCACCAACCGAGGGCGTGGTCGGTCTGGTCGGTCAGCGCGCAGAGCCGATCAATCTGGAAGATGCCTCGGTGCATCCTTCCTACATCTATCTCCAGTCGACTGGTGAAGAGCGATATCACGCGTTTCTGGGCGTGCCGATCATTCATCAGGGCGAGGTCCTTGGCGTACTGGTCGTGCAGCAGTTCGAGCGTCGCCGCTTCGATGAATCAGAAGAAGCGTTTCTGATTACGGTGTCGGCTCAGCTGGCCGGCGTCATAGCTCATGCCGAGGCGACTGGCTCCATTCAGCCGGTCGGGAACCATAGTGGCGGTGGTGCACCCCTGCCTGAGGATCGCCGTTTCAGCGGCGTTGCAGGTGCGCCGGGCGTGGCAGTCGGACAGGTATTTGTGGCGACGCTGCCTGCTGATCTTGAAGGTGTGCCCGACAAGCCGGCGCGGGATATCGATCTCGAGCTTGAGAAGTTCACCACTGCGCTGGAAGCGGTACGCAACGAGATTCGTGAGGTCAGCCGAATGCTGGCTCAACGTCTGCGCAGTGATGAGCAGGCGTTGTTCGATGTCTATATGCGGATGCTCGAGGATAATGCTCTGGCCGGTCAGGTGGCCGAGCGTATCCGTGCCGGAAACTGGGCGCAGGGCGCGCTCAGGGAGGTGGTGGATGAGCATGTGCGCCAGTTCTCCTCCATGGAAGACCCCTACCTGCGTGAACGTGCCACCGATATTCGCGATCTGGGTCGCAGGGTCCTCAGTCATCTGCAGGAAAACGCCGGCTCAGGCGAGGTGGAGTTCCCCGACAATACGATTCTGGTTGCCGACGATCTTTCACCGACCATGCTGGGTTTGGTGCCGGAGGACAAGCTGGTCGGACTCGTCTCTGTCAGTGGATCGGGCAACTCTCATGCCGCGATTCTGGCCCGATCCATGGGTATACCGACCGCCATGGGGGTCGTCGATCTGCCCTTTACCCGCCTTGAGGGGCGGGACATGATTCTCGATGGGTACACGGGACGCGTCTATGTAAACCCGTCGGAGGATCTGAAGAATGCCTTTCGCGAGATACTGCGCGAAGAGCAGATGATCGCGGCGGGGCTTGAAACTTTGAAGGATCTGCCTGCCCAGACCACCGACGGCTATCGCATGCCGCTGTGGGTCAATACCGGTCTGGTCAGCGATGTGGAGCGCTCGCTTGAGCGCGGTGCCGAGGGCATCGGTCTGTATCGAACCGAGATCCCCTTCATGACCCGAGACTTTTTCCCCAGCGAGCAGGAGCAGCTGAAGATCTATCGTCGCCAGCTTGAGGCATTCGCGCCGCGGCCGGTAACGATGAGAACGCTGGATATCGGCGGCGACAAGTCACTGCCCTATTTCCCGATTGAAGAGGAAAACCCTTTCCTGGGCTGGCGTGGCATTCGCGTGACGCTTGATCACCCCGAAATCTTTTTGGTGCAGGTGCGGGCCATGCTGCGCGCCGCTCAGGGGTTCAACAATCTGCGTATCATGCTGCCGATGGTCACCAGTATGCATGAGATCGAGGAGGCCAGTGCCCAGATCGATCGTGCTGTGCGTGAGTTGCAGGAGGAGGGGCTCGATGTCGAGAGGCCACCAGTCGGCATCATGGTGGAGGTTCCAGCGGCGGTCTATCTGACACGACGCTTTGCACGCAAGGTGGACTTTATTTCGGTGGGTTCAAACGACCTTACGCAATATCTGCTGGCGGTGGATCGAAACAACCCTCGGGTGGCAGACCTCTATGCGCCTTATCACCCGGCTGTGTTAAAAGTGCTGCATTTCGTCGCGCAGGAGGTGCGAAAGGAGCACAAGCCGGTGTCGATCTGTGGCGAGATGGCCTCGGACCCGGGCGGAGCGTTGCTACTGATGGCTATGGGGTACGACGTATTATCGATGAACTCCAATAACCTGCCCAAGGTGAAATCTGCCATTCGCGGTACCAGTCTGGCAAAGGCGAACGCGCTGTTGCAGCGGGTCATGCGCATGGACGACGCCGACGCTATCCATCAATACCTGAGAGCCTCGTTGAAAAGCATGGGGCTTGGGAATCTTACGCGGCCGGCGTTGCCCGGCCGTGACTGAGGTTATACACCCAGCGGTTTTATCCACAGCGTGAAGTCGGTTCGGCCGATTGGGCCTGATCTGTCCATGCGTTGTTCGACAATGCGGGTAAGGCCGCTCTTGGCCTGCATGATCAGTGTTGTGGCCCGGGTGCCGTAATTGGGGCTGCGGATCAGGCAGCTCGAGAGCATTTTTTCCTTGTCGTGCGGAATGCCGGTGTCCGGTAATTGGCTGTCCTGTGCAGGAGACTCATCGGCCAGCACGCTCACCAGCGCTTCAGTATCCAGGCTTGGGCTGCTCAGCGTTTTGGCCATCAGCTGGCGCGCCAAACGCGTTTTCGGCCATTCGCTCTCCAGAAGTGCATTGCTCAGGGTGTGTATGCCATTGCCCAGTCGTTCCAGCTGCCCGCCGCGGTTGCCGCTGTAGTACAAGCCGTTGTGGTCTCCACGAATCAGGTTGTAGCCAGAGGTGACGTCGTCCGGTGGGCGGTACTCCGCTGCAGGCGTCTCGTTCAGAAGGTAGTGGGCGACCAGTTGTCCACGGGAGGCGCCGGGACGATAGGGTTCGCGGCCATCGCGATAGTTGGTCAGCGCCGCGAAGCGTCCATTGCGGTTGAAGCCCATCCAGGTACCGCCGGCTTCCAGGTCACGGCCGCCAATGATTGGTGCGTCCGGCCAGAACCCCAGTGCGCGGGTCGGGCGGGCGTAAAATTCATCCCGGTTCGCAACCAGTAGTAGTGGCCAGTCAGGGTGTTGATTAACGGCAATAACGATCAGGCACATATCGTTGGGCTCCAGCCGGCTTCTTGTCCATGAGCGCGTGCGGGGATGTTCACTCACTCCCTTAAGCCCTACTATAGTGCACTTTTCTGCTGACGGGACAGGACGGATGCTGCTTACGTTTGCGCTCTATCTCTTGCTCGGTGCGATAGCCGGCTTCGTCGCCGGGCTGTTTGGTATCGGCGGAGGGCTGTTGATCGTACCGGTGTTGATATTCACATTTGGCCTGCAAGGTATGGCGCCGGAGGTTTTGACTCATGCGGCGGTGGCCACATCACTTGGCACCATCGTGTTCACCTCCATAGCCTCGGTGCGTGCACATCATCAAAAGGGCGCTGTGCGCTGGAACCTTTTTCCCTACTTGTCGGTCGGTATTCTGGCTGGAGCGCTGGGCGGTGTCTGGATAGCCGGCGCGCTGAGTGGGTCGGTGCTTCAGTTGCTGTTTGGTTGCTTCACGCTGACTGTTGCCGCGCAGATGATATTTGATCTGCGGCCCAGCGCCGGTGGCCGGGACCCGGCGACGCCTGAGCTTGCTGTAGCCGGTGGTCTGGTCGGTTGCGCATCGGCGATTTTCGGTATCGGCGGCGGTACCCTGACCGTTCCTTATCTGCATTGGCGTCGGTCGAGCATGCAGCAGGCGGTGGCGACATCGGCGGCCTGCGGATTACCAATCGCGCTGGTCGGTGCGCTTGGGAATATCTGGACGGGCTGGGATGTGCCGCAGATGCCGGGTTGGCATCTGGGATATATCTATCTGCCAGCGTTGATCGGCATCGTGCTGACCAGTTCCTTCGCGGCGCGTTTTGGTGCCCGTTTGGCGCACAGCCTACCTCAGCGCAGATTGAAGGTCGTGTTTGCAATGCTGTTGACCGTGGTCGGTCTGCGCTTTCTGTTGATTAATCTGTTTTCGAGGATGTAAATAACGTGTGGGTGCATGATATCAATCCGTTGGCGCTGGATCTGGGGCCGCTCAAGGTGCATTGGTACGGCTTGATGTATCTGGTTGGCTTTGCGTCGGCGTGGGCTTTGGGTGGTTGGCGGGCACGTCAGCCGGGCTCCGGCTGGACCGAACAGCAGGTCTCGGATCTCGTGTTCTGGGGGGCTTTGGGCGTCATTCTCGGTGGTCGGTTTGGTTATGTTCTATTCTATCACTTCGACTATTTCGTTGATGACCCGCTTTGGCTGTTTGCCATATGGGAAGGAGGAATGTCTTTCCATGGCGGGCTTATCGGTGTGTTGGTTGCCATCGCCTGGTTCTCCCACCAGCACGGCAAGCGCTTCTTTGAGTTAAGTGATTTTGTCGCACCCTTGATCCCGATTGGCCTGGGCGCTGGACGGATCGGCAACTTTATTGGCGGAGAGTTGTGGGGGCGTCCTACCGATCAGACTTGGGGCGTTATCTTTCCCCGCGCGGCCGATGGTTTGGGGCGTCACCCCTCGCAATTGTACGAAGCGGCCCTTGAGGGGGTGGTGATGTTTGCCATTCTCTGGTGGTACTCGGCGAAGCCGCGGCCACGCATGGCAGTATCGGGACTGTTTTTGCTTCTGTATGGAGTGTTCCGATCCGCAGTCGAGTTCTTCCGCGAGCCCGACGCGCATCTGGGATTCCTGGCATTTCACTGGTTGACCATGGGGCAACTGCTGTCGCTGCCGATGATCCTGGTCGGTGTGCTGCTGATGGCATGGGCCTACAGCAGAGGACAATCGAGCGGTGCGTCAGGCACGCTAAAACGTTAAAGTATGGGTTTCCTCCGGTATTAGAGACGAAAAAGCAGTATGCAACAGTATCTCGATCTGATGCGTGAGATCGCCGAGCAGGGCGTCGATAAGGGTGATCGCACCGGCACCGGTACCCGCTCATTGTTCGGGCGTCAGCTCCGGTTTGACCTCAGTCGCGGCTTTCCGTTGTTGACCACCAAGCGGGTGCATCTGAAGTCCATCATCTATGAGCTGCTCTGGTTTCTCTCGGGTAGCACCGATAACAACTGGCTAAACGAGCGGGGAGTCACAATCTGGGATGAGTGGGCGCTGGAGAACGGCGATCTCGGTCCTATTTATGGCAAGCAATGGCGCTCATGGGCGTGCCCGGATGGGCGTACCGTCGACCAGTTGTCTGAACTGCTGGCGCAGATACGGCGTAACCCCGATTCGCGACGGCTGATTGTCAGTGGATGGAACCCGGCTGATCTGCCGGACGAGTCGGTCAGTCCCCAGGATAACGTGCGCAACGGCAAAGCCGCATTGCCGCCCTGTCACACGCTGTTTCAGTTTTACGTGGCCAACGGGCGCCTGAGCTGTCAGCTCTATCAGCGCAGTGCCGACTATTTCCTGGGTGTGCCGTTCAATATCGCCAGTTACGCACTGCTGACGCACATGGTTGCGCAGCAATGTGATCTTGAAGTGGGTGACTTTGTGCACACCTTTGGCGACCTTCACTTGTATGCCAATCACCTCAGTGATGAATCGATCGTCGCTGAGCAGCTCTCGCGCACGCCGCGGGCACTGCCGCAGTTGAAGATCAGGCGTAAACCTGCGTCGCTATTTGAATATGAGTTCGAGGATTTCGAGATCGAAGGTTACGATCCGTATCCGGTCATCCGTGCACCCATAGCGATCTGAGGAGACTCCATGCGTGTGGCTGTAATAGTGGCTCAGGCTGAAAACCGGGTCATTGGCAGTGAAAACAGGCTGCCCTGGCATCTTCCCGAGGATTTGCGGTATTTCAAGCAGGTCACCATGGGTAAACCGATCATCATGGGGCGCAAAACCTTTGAGTCGATTGGTCGGCCGTTGCCAGGTCGGTGCAATATCGTGATCACCCGTGACGCTAGCTGGAGTGCTCCAGGTGTGGTTGTGGTGTCCTCGCCGGAAGAAGCTATCGAACGCGCCTCTGCACAGGCTGAAATCGATGGAGTGGATGAGGCGATGGTGATCGGCGGCGCTGAGATTTATCGCCAGATGCTTCCGCTATCCGACCGGCTCTACCTGACGCAGGTTCATGCCGACGTTGAGGGTGATGCCCGTTTCCCGGAATTCGATCTCGCTCAGTGGCGTGAGCTGGGGCGAGAGGATTTCGCGGCCTCGGAGAATAATCCCTACAACTATAGCTTTATAGTGCTGCAGCGTGCAGCTCAAGAGGGTGTGCGCGGATGACGATGGGAAAGCTGCTGACTCTGCTCAGTGACGGTGCGTTTCATTCGGGCCGGGAGCTTGGGGAGCAGCTGGGCATCAGTCGGTCTGCTGTATGGAAACAGATTCAGCGCCTTGAAACGCTGGGTGTTGAGGTCTACAGCGTCAAGGGACGCGGCTACCGGATACCCTCGGGGTTGGACCTGCTTGATCAGGAGCGCTTTTCGCAAGCGTTGTCGCCAGAGGCAAGAGGGCGGCTTGAGCAGCTGGTGTTCGAGCGAGAGGTATCCTCTACGAACGTGCTGGCGCTGGAGGCGCTCAAGTCTGGAGCACGTAACGGGCTGTTCGCGGCGGAGTACCAGAGTCAGGGACGTGGCCGAAGGGGGCGTGAGTGGGTCAGTCCCTATGCGGCGAACCTGTGTTTCTCGCTGGCTTGGCGTTTTTCGGCGGGACTTGCCGCTCTTGAGGGGTTGAGTCTGAGTGTGGGCCTTGCGCTGCGCGAAGGATTGCAGCGTCTGGGTGTCGACGATGTGCAATTGAAGTGGCCCAACGACCTGCTTAGCCAGGGGCGCAAGCTCGGCGGTATTCTGGTCGAGATAAGCGGCGATGCCGCTGGCGAATGTGAGGTGGTGATCGGGGTCGGTATCAATGTATCGATGCCTGCCGCCCAGTTGGAGCAGATTGGGCAGCCCTGTATAGATGTAGCAGGGTTGGTGTCTGGTCACCCCGGGCGCAATGTGTTGCTGGCGACGTTGGTAGAGTCACTGTTGCAGACGCTGGATCGGTTCGAGTGTCAGGGGTTTGCAGTGATGAAAGATCAGTGGCAGCAGGCAAATGCACATCGGGATGCGCCGGTGCGCCTGATCAGTGGCAGTCACGAGGTGGAAGGCATCTGTCGTGGTGTCGATGATCGCGGTGCCCTGTTGCTTGAGTCCGATGGCCGGCTTCAGGCGTATTATGGCGGCGAAATCAGCGTGCGTGCCCAAGCGTGAGCTTCTGAATGATTCTAGAGATCGATGTTGGCAATACCTTCCTGAAATGGCGCATAACGGCGTCCTGCGGTGCGCTTGTGTCGAGTGGGCGGGTCGGAAGTCGCGACGCGTTTGATACGTTGGCACTGGAGTGGGTGGGGCCCATTGAAACTGTGCGTGTCGGATCCGTTGCATCTGATGATGTTAATTCCCGTTTAAATGCGCTGATCGAAAGCGCGGGTCTTCCGAAGCCGCTCTTTGCTGCCGCCGCACGTTCAGCTGCCGGTGTTCTCAACAGTTATTCCAACCCCGAAGCGATGGGTGTAGATCGCTGGTTGGCGATGTTGGCAGCCTGGCGGCGTGTCGGTGGAGCCTGTTGTGTGGTTGATTGCGGTAGCGCGATCACGATCGATTACCTGTCGGGTGCAGGCCATCATGTGGGGGGGTATATCCTGCCCGGCATGAGATTGCTTCAGCAGGCCTTGTTGGGTAATACGGCGCGGGTGTTCGTTGATCGACCGGTGAGTGCTTTTGATTCTTCGCCCGGCTGCAATACCAGCGATGCAGTAACTCATGGTGCGGACTTTCTATTCGAAGCAATACAGTTGCGTGTCAGACACAGTCTTCCATCAGGGGCGCAGCTGCTGGTGACGGGGGGTGACGGAGAGCTCTTTCAGCATCTGATGGGGGAGGGTGAGTGGGTACCTGACCTTGTCCTGGATGGTCTGGTTCTGGCGGTGGGGGAGTAACCGTGTTGCGTTGGCTTTTCCTGTTGCTGCTGTTGGCCAATACCCTGCTGTTCTTCTGGTATGCACAGCAACACGCTGCCACCCCTAAATGGGCTGGTTCGGAGCGTCCAGGGGTGGGGCTGCGCCTGCTCTCCGAGTTGGAGCCTGGTGAGGTGTTGCCCGCGCGGGAGAGGCTTTGTCTGCTTTATGCGCCCTTGAATTCTCGTTATGAGGCGCAGCGTCTGATGTCGGTGTTGGCATCCGAGCCGGTTGGTACAGAGGTGGTCAGTTTACCTCCGGCTGTCATTGGGTGGCAGCTGGTGTTGCCGCTGCCTGCCGATGCGTCTGAGCGTATAGCGTTACTGGATGCGCTGGCCGTTCAGGGGTGGGTGCCTGAAAGTCGCGGTGGGCAGTTGTCGTTCGGTCGCTTTGCTGATCGTGCCGCGCTGGATGAAGTTCGTACGGGTCTGCCGACCGCGTTGCGTGGCAAAGTGAGGGTCGAGCAGATTCGGGCTGAAGATTCCGCTTGGGCGGTGCGTGTTACCCATTTGGCTGGTTATGAAATATCCAGTGAAATCAATCAGCTGATCGCTGCAAGCTGGCCTGGAATAAAAATTGAAAAAAATGATTGTGAGGGGGTTGCAAGCCCTTAAGTCGATCAGTAAGATACGCCCCACTTCGTTGCCAAGGCCGGTATAGCTCAGTTGGTAGAGCAACTGACTTGTAATCAGTAGGTCCGGGGTTCGACTCCTCGTGCCGGCACCAGTTGAATAAGCGAAGTGATGTGGTGGGATTCCCGAGTGGCCAAAGGGATCAGACTGTAAATCTGACGCGCGAGCTTCGGTGGTTCGAATCCACCTCCCACCACCATCAAAAGTCAGCTGGTATTGGCGGGTATGGTATAGTGGCTATTACCTCAGCCTTCCAAGCTGAAGAGGCGGGTTCGATTCCCGCTACCCGCTCCAATCACGTTGTGCTCATGTAGCTCAGGGGTAGAGCACACCCTTGGTAAGGGTGAGGTCGGCGGTTCAAATCCGCCCATGAGCTCCATATTAAGAAGGGTAGATATAGTGATATGTCTACCCTTTTTCGTATTTGGCGACTCTGGCATCAATCGAACAGGTTGGGAATTCAAAATGGCTAAGCAATCATTTGAACGTAACAAGCCGCACGTCAACGTCGGCACCATCGGTCACGTTGACCACGGCAAAACCACCCTGACTGCGGCGCTGACCCGCGTATGTTCAGAAGTATGGGGCGGCGCAGCCGTTGCTTTTGATGGTATCGACAAGGCACCGGAAGAGCGTGAGCGCGGTATCACCATCAACACCTCGCACGTAGAGTACGAGTCTCCGA
>NZ_JMQN01000035.1 GCF_000705555.1 Marinobacterium lacunae | reverse complement strand
ATCTTACACCTCCTCGTCAGGCGTAAACCTAACTATAGAAGGTGTCTACTGTTCGTGGGTAACTCGGGAGCCTAACGCCCCGCTAAACGGCGAGCGTTAGCGAGTCCGGTGGAGGCCACGCTTTTTGTGGCCGGAACGTATTTGAGCGGCTTGTTATGCGTGGCCCTACAAAAATGTATGTACATTATCTTTGCCTACATGAACTACTTTTTTATTTGGCCCGATTTCTATAGCAAGCTGCACGTCAGTTGAGCCCATGCCTAGGACATAAGAGCCATCATTTGCTAATGCTTGGTAGACGCCAATTGAATCATCAAATTTGCACTGCTTAACTGGAACTGACCAGCTAGATTTATACTCTTCGCAAGTAAAGAAAGTGTATGGTGTATTTGTGTCTGATAGATATTTCTTTACTTGCTCTTCGGAAGCTCCAACGGTAACTAAGGGCTGCAATTTATCGTACGTAGTTGCACAGCCAGTGGCCAAGAGCACGAAAATTATTAGGCAAAATGTACTCATATTATTTACGCATAACGCCCCGCTAAACGGCGAGCGTTAGCGAGTCCGGTGGAGGCCACGCTTTTTGTGGCCGGAACGTATTTGAGCGGTTTGTTATGCATTTTTTAGACTCTTAATAAAACACACAATACGTTCGGTTTCAGTAAAACCCATGTGCTTATGTATTGATATACTCGCCACATTAGTAAGATCGGTATCGCTCGCCAACTCTGAATAACCACGAGAACAAGCCCATTGTTCGGCCTTTTGGATTAAAGCCTTACCAACTCCTTCACCTCTTTTTTCTGGATCAACTAGCCAAGCTTCTATATATGGCACTTTTGACCTTCTGCTTCCTTCGGCAAAGTTCCTTACATTTATTTCTGATCGATGATCGTCATTAGTATTTGGCCAAAGCTCGGTTCTTAACTTTGACCAAGTTTCCGCGTCTTTTATTTCAGCTTCTCGGATATTAATCATTTATATTGCATAACGCCGCCAGCAACGGCAGGCTTGTGATTGTGACTTTTGTGCAATAATGGCGAAGCCACGCACATAAGGCGCAAGCGCAAGACTGTCCAAGGAGCGAAGCGACTGATGTTGCCTGGCCTTGTTAGGTGTTTTTGCCTTTAAGTAAGCCAAGTTCATAAAATGTTTTATCAAAATCTCTTAATCGCTCATTTTCAGGGTAGCTGTACTCTGCTTGCATTAATACATCACGCCAATCTACTTGAGCGAGTTTTACTTTCTCGTGAAAAGTTGAAACATCGCCATTAGATAAATAAACAATAGCCCTTATTATTCTATTGCTTATCATGCCCTTTGTTTTGGCATCGAGAACTTTTAATTCTTCGTGGACTTCGTTGGCTCTTTCACCGAAGTCGTTCTCGATTTTTTGGTATATGTCTAACGCCATTTGACACCTAACTCCGCACACAGGGGCCGGCAAATAAGCGCAGCGTTTTGACGGTCCCAGCGACCAACGGGAGCGACTGCTGTGCCTTGTTATGAAAGCCTATTCCTGCACAGGGCTAATTTAAAAAGGATAAGGACTGATAGTTTTGAATCATTTCACTCTCCTTGTTTGATTTGCCCCATGCCAACAGGCACGCTACCGCCAAGCCTGATATGCCAACACATGGCACCAGGATTGGTTTTCCATTGTTGAAGTGACTGAGAAAAGAGAGATGAACTCCATTTCGCAAAGCACTCCATTGCTTCTTTAACTTACTTACTTTCCGACCACCTCGACGAGGCGGCACGGACTATTAAATTTACTGTCCAAATTACCCTTGGCACCGTTCGATGACCAAAGGCAGATTGGATTTCATAACGCTCGGCACACCGGCCGAGCGTAGCGCGGTCCGCGTGCTGCCGCTTGTTAGTTTTCGTCTCTTCTTTCCTTGGGAACATAATTCCAGTGCCTCTCCTTATAGAGAGCCCCCATTAATGCGCCAAACTTACCAATGCTCACTTGATCCTGTTGTGCTACTTCGACGATTGAATCGTCATAAACAGCTTCAGGTCGAGCAACCAAAATAAATGCTCCTTCCCTGATGCTGTCGGGCCTTTGAAAATAATCATCTAGGGAGTATTCATACTCGTCAGACAAATGAACAATCACCTCGCTAAGCCCATCCGATCTCCTGATCAAATAGATGTAGTGTTCATCTGTTTGGCTGTTATCAATGCGCTCCCAAGACAGCACTTTGGCGTGTTTTTTGAGTGCACTCTCAAGATATTGGGGTATTGTGTAATGCAGATTTCTACCCAAGCTAGATCACCTTTTCAGATTTGTATATTTTCTCTAAAAACCTACCAAAGCTCTGAGCCTCTCGCTCCGAGAACACCTTTAAATGCAATGAGAGGGAGAAATCCTTCTCAAAGGCATTTTTCAGTTCCTTTGATATTTGAGCGAACTCCCTTATTTCTTCAATATCAACAAGGTTGTTTTTTATGATCACATCTACATCAGTATTTTCTTGTCCATAGAGAGCGCTTCCGAAGATGTATACAGATTCAACTTTATCTAGATATTGAGAAAGAGATTTCTTCAGCCACTCCTCATATTTCCCCATGTTATTACCATTTGACTTGGAATACTTAAAAATCAAATCCGCAAAACTCAATGGAAATTGATCATTGCTGTAGTCAAAGTTTGGGTTAGAACAGTGTTTTTTAAATGCTTCAATATGTGATTTCATCTTGCTTACAATCGGAGCTTCATCCTTCGCAAGCACTTTTACTCTGTTCAATATATTTAGTATCTCATCGTTGTTAGGTACGATCTGTTCCCTTTTTAGCTGCTCCCATACTTCATAGTCTTGCCTTAAATCATCTACAATTCCGCTTTCAGAATTAGGCCCAAATGCGGTAAATACTCGGCGATTTTCGTCCATCAGAGGCCTAAGATCCTTTGCTGCGTGTTGCAAAGACTTATACCTTTGAACAGTGCCAGGCTGACTATTGATCATTCTCATAATGAATATGATGATCGATGAAAATATCATCACTGAACCGATGACAATGAAAATTACATCGGTACCCGAACTAAGGGACAACTTCACATAAGTTCCACCTGAAACCACTTCTAAGGTGGAGCATAGCTGTATGATTCGCTGATACCCGGCAAGAAGCACTCCCCCAGAGAGCAAAGCCCAAATAAATTTGGAATCAAAATTCGGATTCAAAATCCGATTGAGCTTTTCAAGTGCAATCCCTTTAAGAGTTAATTCTTGTCTCATATGCATCCTAGAAAACTAACGCCTGCATTTGGGGCCGGAGCACGTAGTGCGGAGGTCCCAGCCCACGAAGTGGGCGAACAACATGCACTTGTTAGCTTGATTTTAGTTGATCTATTCTCGAATCTATTGCTTGTTGAAGCTCGCTATAACCAGCAAACCATGTTATCCGAGAGTTTTCTTCAAAGTGGTATCGCCATTTTTCGAATGCCTCGGATGAGTTGGCTATAAGTTTATGGGGTTCCCATGCGAATTGTACTTTGCAATGTTCGTTTATTGCCTTAGCGCCAAGCTTGTGCATTTCCGATTTTTTAGTTATCTCTTTTATTTTAGATCTAATATGAGTCTTCGATTCTTCACTGACAGATTCATAGAGATTCATCAACTTATGACCTCTTTGAAAACCTGATTTTTCTATTGCAAGTAGGAGTTTGATTTTTAATTCCAGGCTGAATGATGCCATAGTTATATATGCATCGATCAAATCAACATTTGGTTTAAATTTACTGCTTGCGTCAATAACACAAAAAACTTCTTCTCCTTTCTTTACAATCGTTGGGAAAAAGCTTGGTTTGTAAACGCCGTTCCCAACTATGGAATCTACTATTGTCACTGTTGCCATATGATGACTAAGGGCAGTTTTCTCTAATTTATCAATATTCACTTTCTACCTTCTGAAGTGGTCCTACCCACAAAAAGTAG
>NZ_JMQN01000034.1 GCF_000705555.1 Marinobacterium lacunae | reverse complement strand
CCGAAGATCAGCACGAAGATATTGGCCAGGGTCAGGTTGCCGACGGTGAACCAGAACATCTCCGGACGCTCGGTGAGCAGCAGCGGGCCCGGGTTCAGGCCGTGGATGAACAGCGCGCCGATGAACACCGCGGTGACCGCATCACCCGGGATACCGAGGGTCAGCATCGGGATATAGGCGCCGCCGACCGCGGCATTGTTGGCCGACTCCGGTGCGATCAGCCCCTCCTTGGCACCTTTGCCGAACGGCACCTTCGGGTTCTTGGTCACGCGCTTGGCATGGTCATAGGCCATCAGCGCGGCGATATCGCCCCCGGTGCCGGGCAGGGCGCCGATGATGGTGCCGAGCACCGAAGACTGGGTGCTCAGCGACAGGTATTTACGCACGTCGGCCCACTCGGGAATGATGCGGTCGAGCTTCTGCTTCAGCGCCACCTTATCCAGATGGTGCAGCTGCATCAGCGCCTCGGACAGGCCGAACATGCCGATCATCACCGCCACCGGATTGATGCCGTTCCACAGCTCGACCGCACCGAAGGTGAAGCGCTCCTCGGC
>NZ_JMQN01000033.1 GCF_000705555.1 Marinobacterium lacunae | reverse complement strand
ACCAGACCGGCCAGATGCTGGCGGCACTGACCGGTCGTCCCCAGGGCACCTTTGCCTCTGCGGTGAAGGTGGAAGGCGATAAGGCCGTGGTCACCCGCGAGGTGGACGGCGGTCTGCGCACGGTTGAGCTGGCCCTGCCGGCCATTGTCACCACCGACCTGCGTTTGAACGAGCCGCGCTACGCCAAGCTGCCGGACATCATGAAGGCGAAGAAGAAGCCGCTGGAGGTGAAGACCCCGGCCGATCTCGGCGTCGAGCTCAAGCAGCATATCCAGCTGCTCAAGGTGGAGGCACCGGCCCAGCGTCAGGCGGGGATCAAGGTGGACAGCGTCGATGCGCTGATCGACAAGTTGAAGAACGAAGCCAAGGTTATCTAAGGGGGCTGATATGACAACGCTACTTATTGCAGAACACGACAATCAGACCCTGAGCCCGTCAACGCTGCACGCGCTGACGGCCGCCACCGAAATCGGTGGCGATATCCACCTGCTGGTGGCCGGTAGTGGCTGTGGCGGTGTGGCAGAAGCCGCCGCGCAGGTGCCGGGTATCGCCAAGGTGCTGTTGGCTGACAACCCGGTGTACGACAAGGCGCTGGCCGAGAATCTGGCAGCCCTGGTGGTCGAGCTGGCCGCCGGCTACAGCCACATACTGGCCCCGGCCGGCACCACCGGCAAGGACCTGATGCCACGCGTCGCCGCACTGCTCGATGTGGGCCAGCTGTCCGAGATCATCGCCGTGGAGTCTGCCGACACCTTCAAGCGTCCGATCTACGCCGGTAACGCCATCGCCACCGTTAAATCCAACGATGCGATCAAGGTGATCACCGTACGTGGTTCTGCCTTTGATGCGACCGGAGCCACCGGCGGCAGCGCCGCGGTGGAAACCCTGGACAGCGTCTGCAATGCCGGCACCGCCCGTTTTGTCAGCGAAGAGATGGTGCAGTCCGACCGTCCCGAACTGACCAATGCCCGGGTGATCATCTCCGGTGGTCGCGGCATGGG
>NZ_JMQN01000032.1 GCF_000705555.1 Marinobacterium lacunae | reverse complement strand
ATCTGTGTCATTTCGAGACCTAACATTTGGTACCCAACCGCACAAAAGGGAATGACGTTTAGATCGAAGTGGCCTGTACAATATAGCCGTCCCTGGTATAGTGCAAATTGCCTGTTTTCGAGCATGGTTGGATAGAAAGGAGTCACAAAATATGGTACTTCCTTATTTGAATGGGAATGTCCGGTTGGTAGTCTGTCGTGTACAATATTTCTTCCTACAGGCCTTTGTTTTACTTTAAAAGGAGTGGTCATGAAAAAGTTGAGAGCACATGCTGCAGGTATAGATATAGGTGCCAAGCACATATTCGTATCAGTTGAGGACAAGGAAGTCCGTGTTTTTGAGACCTTCACCGATAGTTTTCGGGAAGCCTTGTCCTACTTGTTGTCAGAGGGGATCGAGACAGTGGCCATGGAGGCGACCGGTGTTTATTGGATCATCCTCTATGAGATTCTTGAATCAGCAGGTTTGGATGTCTGGTTGGTAGATGGGCGACAGACTAAACA
>NZ_JMQN01000031.1 GCF_000705555.1 Marinobacterium lacunae | reverse complement strand
TGTACAGGTTGTAGGCGGAGGCCGAACCGGATGCGGCGGCGATTGCCGAGCCCAGCAGCAGTGCGGATAGTGAAGGACGAAATGCTTTTCTCATGAAGTGTTCCTCAGTGTGTTTTTAGCTTTTCTTGTTGTGTTTGTCGGTTGCACTGAAGGTGAGAGGGGAGTCACCGAATATACGAGATTCATTAGACCGTTTTTGCGAAAGGCTAAAAATCAACCGTACGGTTGATCTGGGGAACTCTTGTTGCTGTTTGCGGTAATGCTCCTCGATCAGGTCGGAGAAACGGTGGAGCCGTCTGAGGTAGGCATTGCTGGCGATCATGATCTCGGCGCGTCTTTAGCGACGGGCGGGCGTTACGGATGGTCCCGTGGTGCGGTTTACAGATGCTGAAACAGGTGGTTCTGGATGTCGTCCATGTGACGGCTTATCTTCTTGACCTGGTCGTGGATTGTCACAAACAGACGCTCGGCTTGCGGGTAATCATGTGGAGGTACGGCGGTCAGTAACTCCTCGCCGCTCTTGTAGAGTACCAGTAGGCAGGATTCAATCTGTCGGAAAGCATGGAGTGACCGGTAGTCAAATTCATTGTCGTCTCCGTCGAAATACCACTGTCCAAACTGGGTCGACTTTGGATCGAGAAGGGTGCGGGGGTACTCGGATTGGCCGTTGAGCCATAGAGTCCACCACTGGAAGCAGATCAGGATCAGCTCCAGCGCCGAATCGGAACCGTGTCCATAGGCCATCGAGCGGTAGACCGAGGTCATCAGCGTGCCGGCTTTGTGGGTGGTAGCCTTGGTTAACGAGACGGTGTCCGAGGCGACTTGGCGCGCACTCTGTGACAGATCTCTCAAGCCTTCAATCTTCTCATCGACGGCGGCGGTTTTGGTGTCGATCTTCTGTACCAGATCCGATATCTGTTCGCTGGATGCGCGGGTTCGGTTGGACAGGTCCCTCACCTCATCTGCGACGACTGCAAAACCTCGTCCCTGCTCGCCGGCGCGCGCGGCTTCTATCGCCGCGTTAAGTGCGAGCAGGTTGGTTTGTTCGGCGATCTTGTTGATTGCACCGGCAAAGCTGTTTATGTCAGTGGCTAACTTCTTGAGTTCATTGACAATATCCCGAGTAATGTCTGCGCTGTTTGATATTGACAGCAGGGAGGCGTTCAGACGCTCCAACTCGTCACTGACCCGGATCAGTTCTTTGTTCGACCCTTCTGATGCGGCCATCGGCTCGAACAGCTCTTCGGAGATGAGGTGCACACGGTGATGTATGTCCTGCAGTTGATCCTCCAGAGTCACTACCTGAGTACGGAAGAGGCCGGCGGGGATGTTGTGCGATGTGGACTGGAGCTGGCCGGTTAGGGTATCGATCCGGGCCGACTGCTCCGATAATCGGGCTTCGAGTTCCGAATTCCGGTGGTTCAGGGAAATATTGGCTTCTTCCAGCTCAGCAATTCTCCGGCGGTACTTCTTGGTCAGCATTCCGACACTCCTGGGCCAGACTGGACTTAAAGGCGCGAATTTATCCCTTAGGTAGCGGGGTGTATATCAACCGTACGGCTGATCCGGGGAGCTATTGCTGCTGCTTGCGGTACTCCTGCGCGGTAACGCCGGTGTGTTTCTTAAAAAAGCGGGAGAAGTAGGCAGGGTCGGTGAAGCCGAGTTCGTAACAGATCTCGCTGCTGGTGAGGCTGCTAAAGGTGAGCAAGCGTTTGCACTCTTGCACGATACGGTCGTGAATCAGCTTTTTGGGTGAACGGTTGGAGATGCGGTGGCAGATGTGGTTTAACCGGCTCTCGGATACCCCCATCTCCTGGGTGTACTGGGGCAGGTGCCACTGTTCGCGGTAGTGCTCCTCAATGAGGTCGGAAAAGCGGTGAAACAGCCTGAGGTCGTCGTTGTTGACGACGATACTCTCGGCGCGTTTGCTCGCCAGACGGGCGATGCGGATAATCAGCAGCCGCACCAGTGAGTCCAGCGCCAGATTCTTTGCGGCACTGTCCTGCAGCCACTCCGAGCGTATGTTTCTGAGGGTTTGTGCCAGCCGGGTCCATAACGGACGTTGTTCGTCGCTCAGGCTTGCCCGCTCAAGGCAGATCCCTTCGCTCAGGTCACCCTTGATCTCCTGTTCGAGGCCATCTTTCATCAACTGCCACACCAGCGACTGATGGATGGTCAACACATGGCCTTTGGCATCAGGTTCGGTCAGGAAGGAGTGAGGTACCGAGGCGGGAGTCAGAAAACAGCTAGGGCCGCTGACATGGTAGATCTTGTCATCGATATGGAAGCTGATTTCGCCCCGGTCGATATAATGGATCTGCATGTATTGGGCGTGTCGGTGCACCGGCATGTCGCGGCCGAAAAAGTCGGCCAGATTCTCCAGCACATCGTAGTGGACGGGCGCATCAACGTAGCGTTGATCGTAGTCCTGTCCAAGGATGATGTTGGGAATCCATTCGCGGTGCTGAGGATCGGTCACAGGGTATCTCGTAAACGCTGCGGGACAGTGCGGGCGTTTGGCACGCCCGCACTACCCTCAGTCTAACAGATCAGCCCTTACCGAGCTGTGGCACCTTGTGAGTCCCATGCGCGATGCAGACGTTCTTCGTTTCCATGTAGAAATCGAAGCTCCAGTCGCCGCCGTCGCGGCCGATGCCCGACATCTTGATGCCGCCGAACGGGGAGGGCAGGTTACGGTTGTTCTCGGAGTTCACCCACAGCATGCCCGCTTCGACATGCTTGGCCATACGCATCGCGCGGCCGGTGTTCTCGGTCCAGATGTAGCCTGATAGACCGTACTGGGTGTCGTTGGCGATCTTGATCGCTTCCTCTTCAGTGTCGAAGGAGATGGCGGTCAGTACCGGGCCGAAGATCTCCTCCTGAGCGATGCGCATCGTGTTGTTGGCACCGGTGAACAGGGTCGGTTCCAGATAGTTGCCGGCCGGGTTCAGTTCGGCGCGGGCTTCGGTGATGCGCTTGCCGCCGACGGCGATGCTGGCACCGTCCTCTTTGGCGATGTCGAAGTAGCTCAGCACCTTGTTGTAGTGCTCGGTATGCACCAGCGGTCCCACTTCGGTGTTCGGATCCAGAGAGTGGCCTACGCGCAGGTTACGCACGCGCTGCTCCAGTGCGGCCAGAAAGCGGTCGCGGATACCGCTCTGTATAAGCAGGCGGCTGGAGGAGGTGCAGCGCTGGCCGTTCAGGCTGTAGATCATGAACACCACGGCATCCAGTGCGCGCTCAAAATCCGCATCGTCGAATACGATCACCGGGTTCTTACCGCCGAGCTCGAAGTGCATCCGCTTCAGGGTGTCGGCACCCTGGCGCATGATGTGGGAGCCGGTGGCGGACTCGCCAACCAGCGCCACGGCCTTGATTGCCGGGTGTTCTGTCAGGCGTTTGCCGACATCTTCGCCGAAACCGTTGACCATGTTCCACACGCCCTTCGGCAGCACTTCATCGGCGATCTCGGCCAGAATGTAAGCGCTCAGCGGGGTCAGTTCCGCAGGCTTATGCACCACGGTGCAACCGGCAGCCAGCGCCGGCGCGATCTTCCAGGTGGAGAGCATGAACGGCGTGTTCCACGGCGTGATGATGCCGACCGGGCCTATCGCCTTGCGGATGGTGTAGTTGGTGTGCTCGTCCTGATGCAGGGCCAAACCGTTTTGCGCTTCCGGTGCCTTGTCGGCGAAGAAACGGAAGTTGGCCGCGCCGCGCACGGCGGCTTGCTTCATGAAGCGGATCGCCTGACCGCAGTCCATCGATTCGACCAGTGCAATCTCGTCGGCCCGCTCGACCAGCTTGTCCGCAAACTGGTTCAGCAGCTTTTTACGCACGGCACCTGAGGTGTTGGACCATTCGATGAAGGCGTCTTCGGCGGCCTGACAGGCGGCGTCCACGTCAGAGACGGTACCGGCCATGATCTTGCCGATGGAGCTGTTGTCGGTCGGCGTGATGTTGTCGTATTCGCGACCGCCGTTACCGAGGGTGAATTCACCGTTGATGTAGTGTCCGGTGGTGTTGTTTTTGAAGCGCTCCAGATATTGAGTGGCGCGTTCCAGGTTGGTTTGCAGTGTATCGCTCATCATGATTCTCCCGAAGCTATTGCCTCAATATCAGTATTTGTCGCCGTAGTATTCCTGCTCGCTGACCATACGGGTCTCGAGTGAGCAGACATCTTCGATGGTGCAGACAATGGTGTCGCCCGGCTGGCAATCGACGATGCCGTGTGGCGTGCCGGTGCAGATCATGTCGCCCGGATTCAGGGTCATGATCTTGCTCAGGTACTCGATGATGAACGGCACATTGAAGATCATGTCTCTGGTGCTGCCGTCCTGCGTAACCTTGCCGTTAACGGTGGTGGTCAACTTCAGCGCGTTGGCATCAGGGATATCGGCGGTATCCACGATCCAGGGGCCCATCGGTAGCAACGAGTCGCGGCTTTTAACCCGCAGGTTAGGGCGGTAGTAGTTTTCCAGATAGTCTCGGATCGCGAAGTCGTTGCAGACGGTGTAACCAGCGACATACTCCAGCGCATCTTCACGTTTGATATTTTTGCCGCGCTTGCCGATAACCGCGACCAGTTCGCACTCGTAGTGCTGGTAGTCGATGTTGTCAGGGCGATAGCTCACCTGCTTGTGACCGGTCAGGCAGTTAGCGTGCTTGATAAAAATCAGCGGCTCTTTCGGCGGCTCAAACGCCAGCTCGGTCGCGTGATCGGCGTAGTTGATGCCCAGCGCGAAGATGGTGCCCGGCGTTTTTACCGGCGGCAGCCAGGTGATGGCATCAGAGTCCAGTGCGACGTTTAACACCTCGCCTTCAGACGTGGTGATGGTGTCATCAGCGGCGATGTCGATATCCAGCTCGCGGCCGTCGAACATAATGCGTGCGTGTCTCATGGCTTAGGCACCTCCCAGCGTGTTGGACAGGGTGCCGACACCCTCGATACTTGCTTCAACCTTGTCGCCCTTGGCGAGCGCGACACGCTTACCAGCGAAACCGACGGCAATGACCTCGCCCGGCTGCAGGGTCATGATGTAGGAGATCGTGCTGATTAGTTCGGCTACGCTGCGCTGCATCTGGGTCAATGGGAACGTGCTTTTGCGTTCACCGTTGACACTGATGGTGACGCTCAGGGCGTCCGGCGCGGCGATCTTGTCTGCCGCTACGATTTCGGGGCCGACCGGTGCAGAGCCGTCCAGGCACTTGCCCTTGATGTCGGGGCGGTAGTAGCTCTCTTCCGGCAGCGAGTAATCGCTGACGAGGGTGTAGCCGCCGACGTAATTGAGCGCCTCTTCGGTGCTGACGCGGCAGGTCTCCTTGCCGATCACCACGCCGAGGCTGGCGCCGACTGCCATGGCTGCTACGTCATTACCGTCGAAGTCTTTTGCCCACTCAACGTCGGCGCCATTGACGCTCCAGGTGTTGTGCGGCTTGTAGTAGAGCACCGGCTGGGTGGGTGGTTTGTTGTAGGGCGCTTCGTTGAAAGTGCCCTCGAGTGCGGCCAGCTGAGCCTTGTCGTTCAGTGCGACGCAGACCAGCTTGCTGTTGACCAGTGTTTTCGCTGTCATATTCAACCTTTATCTATCAATGGCCCGGCGTGTCAGTAACCGGCCTGGGGCTTCTCGTCGGCAACCGGCGCGTCGCTCTTGAACTGCTGTGCCAGCTTGCGTGCTCCCTGTGCCAGAATCAGGGTGTCGACGCCGACACCGACGAAGTTGGCACCCTGCTCGATGTACTGTCCGGCCAGCGATGGGTCCAGACACAGAAGGCCTGCGTACTTACCCGAAGCGCGGATCTTGTTAAGGCCGGTGTTGATCGCTTCGACCACCGCCGGATTACCGGCATCACCGATGTAACCCATGGATGCGGACAGATCCGATGGACCGATAAACACGCCATCGACACCCTCGACGGCGAGAATTTCGTCAAGGTTTTCCATCGCGCGGGCGGTTTCAACCTGCACGATCAGGCAGATCTCATCGTTGGCCTTTTTCAGATATCCGGGGATCTGGTTCCAACGCGCGGCGCGGGCCAGCGAGGTGCCGAGGCCGCGGATCCCCGCTGGCGGATAGCGCACGGCGCGTACCAGCTGTTTTGCCTGTTCGGCATCCTCGACCATCGGCACTAGCAGGCTCTGTACGCCGATATCGAGCAGTTGCTTGATCAGCGCGGTGTCGCCTTCGACGCAGCGCACGATGGGGGCCACGTCATAGGGAGCCAATGCCTGCAGATGAGACATGATGGTGCGCAGGTCGAACGGGGCGTGCTCGCCGTCGATCAGCAGCCAGTCGAAACCGGCGCAGGCGAGAATCTCCGCTGCGCTGTTGTCGGGCAGGCCGAGCCAGAGCCCGAACTGTGTCCGGCCGCTGGCCAGACCCTGTTTGAAACGGTTTTTCGGCATCTCCATCAGAGAGTCCTCCCGAAGAGATTATTCGAAACGCAGGCCAATGCCGCCGAGCGAACCAAAATCGGCATGGATGGTATCGCCAGCCTTGACCGGAACCGGACGGGTGAAGGACCCGGCCAGAATGATCTGCCCAGGCTCCAGGCCTATACCGTGCGGTGCGAAACGCTTGCATACCCAGCTGATCCCCTTGGCCGGGTGGCCAAGTACGCCGCAGGCAAGGCCTGTCTCTTCGATCTGGCCGTTGAGGTAGAGCGCAGCGCCGGCCCAGCGCAGATCCATCTCGGTGGGTTTGATTGGACGGCCGCCCAGCACGATGCCGGCGTTGGCCGCGTTGTCGGCAATGGTGTCATACACCTTGCGGGTGTAGCCGGTTTCAGGATCTGTCCGCATGCAGCGGGCAGCGATCAACTCCAGAGAGGGGATCACGTAATCGGTGGCGTTGTAGACGTCGAAGATGCTGACGTTTTCGCCAAACAGCGGCTTGTTCAGAATGAAGGCCAGTTCCACTTCGATGCGCGGATCGAGAAAGTCGGAGGCCTTCAGCGTCGCGCCGTCTTCGAACTGCATGTCGTTGAGCAGAACGCCGTAGTCCGGCTGGTCGATGTTAACGGCCATCTGCATGGCGCGTGAGGTAAGCCCGACCTTGTAGCCGATGACGGAGCGGCCGTCTTCGATCTTGCGATCAACCCAGGCTTTCTGCACGGCGTAGGCATCGGCCATGCTCATCTCGGGGTGTTCGAGCGTCAGTGCCGGTATCTGCTTGCGGTTGACTTCCGCCTGGTAGAGCCGCTCGGCGGCTGCTTGGATCTGCTCTTGGGTCAACATAATGGGCCTGAACCTTTCGCTTGAGTCGGCTGTTGCACCGGGGCTTGGGGGCCCTGATGGCTGTCTGAAAGCCGTAAGTTATTAATGTATTAAGTATTTATCTGGAGTTGCATGTGCAACGTCTATCGCATCCCTAATTGCATTTTAGTTAACATCTTAAGTAAGTCAACAGGTGGACGACCTTTCAGTTGCTCGCCTGCGCCTTTCGACCGCCTCAAACAGTATAGGGCAGTCCGCAAAAATGCCGCGGCTCCGGCGTTTTTCGCCACGCTGTTCGGCCTTTTAGTTGGCTCTGCGTTTGGCTGAGCAGCGAAAGGATGATTGACAAAAGTTAATATGTTAATTAAGTTTCTGCTTAACAGGCGAGGCCCGATGTTCCCGCCTGAGCCCCTAAAGAAGATAGCTATAACAAGCACGGGAGCTGCTGAAATGCCCCATTTCATCGTCGAATACTCCGGAAACCTGCACGACAAGCTGGAATTCCAACCGCTGTTCAAGGCGCTGCATGAGTATGTGGTCTCAACCGGTGCCTTCCCCATCGGCGGTGTGCGCAGCCGCGCAATCCGCTGCAACGACTTCCGTGTCGCGGACGGTCGCGAAGAGTTTGCCTTCTTGAACCTCAATCTGAAGATTGGCCATGGACGTGATATGGCGCTCAAGAAAGAGGTCGCAGAGCGGGTGTTCGAAATTCTCTGTGACTGGATGAAGCCGATCACCGATAACGGCTACTGCCAGATCTCGTTCGAGATGACAGAGCTCGATCCGGTGCTCAAGTTCAACAAGAACAACATTCACCCCCTGTTCGCTAAAGCGTAACGGCCTGTTGATGCAAGGTGCTTTGCGACGGCTTCGTGCCGTCTTAAAAGTTAATATATTAATTAAAAAATATAATCTCCGTTAGAGAGAGTCAGGTGGAAAGCAATGAACAAGACGACACTTTTTTCAAAAGCCAAGGCGGCACTCGCACTGGGTGCATTGGCGCTGTCCGGTAATATTTATGCCGAAACCGTACTGAGGGTAGGCACGTGGCTGGCTCCGAGCAACCCGCAGAATGCGGTGGTTTGGCCGACATGGGCCAAGTGGGTGGAAGAAGCCACCGAAGGCCGTGTACGGGTTGAAGTCGAGGAGGGGCTCGGTCATCCGAAAACCCTGTTCCAGCTGGTTGAGGACGGTGTGATCGATGCAAGCTTCAGCTACCACGGTTATGTGCCGGGTCGCTTCCAGTTGCCGCAGGCGGTGGAGCAGCCGGGGCTTGGTGTCAGTGCAGAAGCGGCGTCCGTGGCGTTGTGGCGCGTGTACGACCAGCACTTCAAACAGGCCAACGAGTTTGACGGCCTAGAAGTGATCGGCATGTTCACCCACGGCCCCGGTTATATCCACTCCAAAGAGCCGATCACCTCCTGGGATCAGATCAAGGGCAAGAAGATCCGCATCGGTGGCGGTGTACAGAGTGTTCTGGGTGAGCGTATGGGCATCACTCCGGTAGCGGCACCTGCACCGAAGGTCTACGAGATGCTGCAGCAGGGGGTAATTGACGGTGTTTTCATGCCGATGGGCGAGCAGAAGGCGCTGCGCCTGAACGAAGTGGCGCCGAACGTTACCCTGTTGCCGGGCGGTATGTATCTGGGTAGCTTCTCGATCTTCATGAACCCCGATTTCCTGGCTGACCTGGACCCGAAAGACCGCGAGGCGATTCTCAGCGTATCCGGCGAGAAACTCTCGCAGATGGCCGGTAAGGCCTGGGACGGTATCGATGCCGAGGGTTACAAGGTGGCGCAGGCGTCCGGCGTCAATCTGATTGAAGTGAAAGAGACCGACCCGATGGCACGCGAATTTTACGCCATGATCAAGGGCATGAAAGAGGAGTGGGTCGAGAGCGTAGCAGACCGCGGTATTGATGCGCAGGCGGCAGTCGACGAGCTGTGGAGCATCGCCCGCGATTACGAAAACGGCAAGCAATAATAGGTAATCGAAATGTCTCTCAGTGCATGGGTTCATGCGCACTACGACGAGAGCGGGCCAGTCAGGTGGCTGGCCTTTGCCCTTGAAGTGGTTGCCGCAAGCGTACTGTTTTTATTGATGCTGCTGACCTGCGTCGACGTCGCCGGTCGCTATCTCTTTGGCAACTCGCTGGATGGTGCCACGGAGCTTACCGAGGTGGGGCTGGCGATCATGCTGTTTGCCGAGATGCCGGTTGTGACCTGGCGCGGCGGGCATGTGGTGGTCGACATCCTCGATAAGGTGCTCGGCAGCGCGCTGGTCAAGGCGCTGGGGCTGCTAGCGGCGCTGGTCATCTCCACGTCGATGTACGTTCTTGGTGTGCGCATCTTCGAACTGGCCGAGCGTGCCATGCGTCGAGGTGTCGTGACCGAGTATCTCGGCATGCCTACGGGCTACATCATCGAATATATCGCGGTGATGAGCTGGTTCACGGCGGTGGGGATGATCACCTACGGTGTCTATCGCATCCTCACCACGCAAACAAAATAATTCTAGGAGTGGTGTCTATGTCTGTTGTACTGCTCGGATTTGCCGTTCTGCTGCTCCTGATCCTCGTTGTGCGAATGCCGATCGCATTCGCTATGGGACTGGTCGGTTTCTTCGGTTTCGCGGCGTTGCAGGGGCTGGAGTTCAGCAACCTGTTTGATTTCCGCTGGACCAGTGTTCTCTCGATGGCCTCCTACCGTGTGATCGACACGGTTCAGGAGTACAGCCTGTCGGTGATTCCGCTGTTTATTCTGATGGGAAATCTGGTTACCCGCTCAGGCCTGTCGCAGGAGCTCTACCACGTATCCAATGCCTTTCTCGGCCATCGCAAGGGGGGACTGTCGATGGCGACGGTGGTGGCCTGCGGCGGCTTTTCCGCAATCTGCGGGTCGAGTCTGGCAACCTCGGCGACCATGGCGCGGGTGGCGATGCCGCCGATGCGCAAGTATGGTTACTCCGACGGTTTGGCCGCGGCCTCAATCGCCGCCGGTGGCACGCTGGGCATTCTGATCCCGCCGAGTGTCATTCTGGTGATCTATGGCCTGCTGACCGAATCGAGTATTCGCGAACTGTTTGCTGCGGGTTTCATCCCTGGAATGCTCGGCATCCTGCTTTACCTGGCCGCCGTTCGCTATGTGGTCTGGCGCTCGCCTGAGCAGGGCCCTGCCGGTGACAAAATGGCCTGGCCAGAGCGTCTACAGGCACTTAAGGGTGTCTGGGGCGTGTTGCTGCTGTTCACCATCGTGATGGGCGGTATTTATCTGGGGGTGTTCACACCCACGGAAGCGGCCGGTATCGGTGCCGGTGGTGCCTTCATCATCGCGCTGGCGCGCCGTCGCCTGAGCGTGGCCACGCTGTTCGATACGCTGACCGACACGGCACGGACCTCCGCGATGCTGTTCGGTGTGGTAATCGGTGCTCTGATCTTCTCCGACTTTATCAACCGTGCGGGCCTGCCGGATGCCTTGCTCAGTCTGGTGACAAGTCTTGAGGTCACACCGATCGTTGTCATCCTGGTAATTTTGGCGATTTATATCGTGCTAGGCATGGTGTTCGAGAGCCTGTCGATGATGCTGCTGACGGTGCCGGTGTTTTATCCGCTGGTATCCAGTCTCGGCTTCGATCTGGTCTGGTTTGGCATCGTCGTGGTGGTGGTTACCGAGATCAGCCTGATTACACCGCCGGTGGGGATGAACGTGTTCGTGCTCAGTGCAGTGCTCAGGGATGTGAAGACCGGCACCATCTTCAAGGGGGTCACCCCGTTCTGGTGCGCCGACATCGTGCGTCTGGCGCTGATTGTCTTCGTGGCCCAGATCTCGCTGTTTTTGCCCGATCTGCTCTATCGATAAGCCAAACAATCCACAGGCTCCCGTGCGGGGGCCTGTTTTCGGTTAAGAACCAGGAGGCATAGCATGTTGCCCGACGTTAAAAAGATTCTGTACGCATCCGATCTCGAACAGGGATCGCGCCCTGCCTTTCGCCGTGCCGTGAGCCTGTGCGGTCATTACCGCTCTGAAATTACCTATCTGCACGTGATCGAGCCGCTGCCGGCATCGGCGCAGAATCTGGTGCGCAATATCCTCAATGAGGAGGAACTCGAAGAACGCCAGCGTGAGGGGATCGACAGCCTGCAGCGTAAGGTGAAGGAGCGCATCGAGCGCTTCTGCGAATCGGAGCTTGAGGGCAGCGAGATCATGGACCCATCGCAGGTAACGGCGAGGGTGGAAGAGGGCACGCCCTGGCGTGTGATACTCAAGGTGGCTGACGAGATCGAAGCCGATGTTATTGTGATGGGCGTACGCCACCACTCTGCAATGGAGAAGTTCCTGCTTGGTTCCACGCCGAACAAGGTGATGTATAACAGCAAGCGACCGGTGTTGATCGTACCGCTCACTGACGATAACTGATC
The DNA here is from genome assembly GCF_000705555.1 of Marinobacterium lacunae. GTDB lineage: Bacteria > Pseudomonadota > Gammaproteobacteria > Pseudomonadales > Balneatricaceae > Marinobacterium_D > Marinobacterium_D lacunae. Next base: position 22,301 of record NZ_JMQN01000031.1, on the reverse strand, counting down.
TGTCGGTATTCATGTGTGACAGGAGCCTAAGGGCTCCTTTTTTGTTGGCATACCCGGTTTTCACACTCCCGGTTTTCACACTCTGCAACTTGCCTGTTCGACAGACCCGACTCAGACTAAACTCTATGGTCGTAATCGCCGTATATCGATTCGTTGCAAACGGCGTAGAATTTTGAACAACCGCCTGACGTTACGCGGCAGGTATCGTTAAGAAGGGAATTGCTTTGGATCTACTACATGGATTGCTGATTATTACGCTGGTGCACACACTGGCCGCGGCTTCCCCGGGGCCTGATTTCGTCCTGGTATCTCAGCAAACACTGAAAAATGGTACGAGAGCCGGCCTGTTGTGCAGCTTGGGTATCGCGTTGGGGCTGTCGGTACATATCATATACTCGGCGTTCGGATTGGCGGCGATCATCGCTAACTCGCAAAGCTACCTCTGGGCGATCAAACTGTTGGGTGGCTCCTACCTGATCTATCTCGGGTTCAAGGGCCTTAAGGCCAAAAAGGCGGCGTTGAACTCTGAGGTATCGGATGCGATGCCGATGCAGTCTGCCGGTAGAAGCATCAGTACGGGCTTTCTGTGCAATGTGCTCAATCCCAAGGCACCGATCTACTTCGTCTCGCTGTTTACCGTGGTGCTCTCACCGGATATCCCTGCTTATCAGATCGCGATCTACGGCGTTTGGATGATGGTGATTCAGATGGCCTGGTTTTCGCTTGTAGTTGGTCTGTTTTCAAGACCTGCGATCAGTCTGCGGTTTAAGCAGATGGGGCATTGGGTGGATCGTGTGCTCGGTGGCGCGATGATGGCACTGGGCATCAAAGTGATTTTCACACGTGTAAACTGATGTGTTGTGCAAAGTGTCTCTAAAGCGCGTCTTACCCGTGTTTTTACAGCGGTGAATGGTATCGAACCGTTTGAAAACGGGTGGATAACCTCTGATATGGAGTAAGATTGGGCTTGCCGACAATAGCTGTGGTAGGTACGTAAATCGCAATGCAAAGCCGACGTCAGTCACACATGATAGTGGGTGTCATGTCGTTCAGTCAGCAGCAGACAGGGATAACGTGTTATGGATGACCTCATTCGGGTTTTAAGACTCAGTCAGGGTAGTGGCCAAGGCGACGGATCTCGGATCGGAGCCTTGTCGAATGATGCGCTGATGGAGTCGTTCCAATGGGATATGTCGCAGGAGGAACTCTCGCGTCTGCTGGCCAGTATCACCGACATGATTGCGATCATCGATAACAAGGCCCGCTACAAGGCTGTCAGCAGCGGCTACGCGGCTTTTTTCTCCAGTGATCGCGAGACACTGATCGGCAAGCGCCTGCAAGAGGTGCACAGAGACAGCAATTTTGTCCGCAAGGTGAGCCCTAGGGTTGCCGAGGCACTCGGCGGCCAAGCGGTCAGGCTGGATCTCTGGGAGTTCAACAGCAGCGATCAGCAGCACTATCTCGATATCAGTCTAACCCCCTTTGCCGATGCCGATGCCAAGGCCGGTGGCGCTATTATCGTGGCACGCGATATGACCGATCTGGCGTTGTCGCAGGCCGGTTTGAACCGCGAGCGCCACATGATGCAGCTGGTGATCAATGCCATTCCCGACTTCATATTCGTCAAGGATGTGAAAGGGGTCTATCAGTACTGCAACGCCGCGTTCGTTAACTTCATGAATCTCAGCGAAGAGCGCATCATCGGTGCCTGTGACGCGGACCTGATGTCGCAGCGATCTGCGGCCTACATTATGGAGCAGGATACCGCCATTCTGGAGCAGGGCGAGGCACGTCGGGTGGACGAGTGGGTCACTTACAACGACGGTCGACGTCAGCTGCTGGATATGTACAAGTTCCCGATTCGAAACGACGAGGGCCGGATCGAAGGGTTGGTGGGTATTGGCCGTGACGTGACCGCCGAGCGTCAGGCGGCAGAGAAGATCAAACAGGCCGCACTGGTGTTCGATACCACCTCCGACTGCTGTTTCATACTCGATGCTGAGGGGCGTGTTGTATCAGCCAACAGTGCCGCACATCAGGCATTTGGATATGCGGCAGGCACTTTGCTGGGTGTCGAGATGGACAGCTTAATAAAGGGGCCTGAGGGCTGCTGTTCAGTCAATGTGATCCTCAAGGAGCAGAACTCATGGCGCGGCGAAGTCGAGGGGCGGGACGTAGGCGGCAATACCCGGCCCTATATCGGTACGTTGAATAGTGTGACCAATGCTCAGGGCGAGCTGAGCAGTCTGGTGCTGACGCTGACCGATATCAGCGAACAGAAACGGGTTGAGCAGGAGCTGATGCATCAAGCGTGCAAAGACCCGCTTACCGACCTACCCAATCGGCTGTTGATGCGTGCACGGATGGAGCATGCGATACAGAAAGCTCAGCGGGGCAGTTACAACATCGCCGCCGTGTTTGTCGATCTGGATGGCTTCAAGGCGGTCAACGACACCTATGGCCACGAGCTTGGCGATACGTTGCTCAAGCAGGTGGGCGAGCGACTTAAATCCGGCATCCGCAAGAGCGACACGCTCTCACGCCTTGGTGGCGACGAGTTCTTGCTGCTGGTGGATGAGCTGTCCGATATCGCGGGGGTGCATGGTATCGCCGAAAAGCTTCTGGGCAGCTTCGGTAATCCGTTTGATACAGATGTCGGGCCGATCAAACTCTCAGCCAGTATCGGTATCAGCTTTTATCCGCAGGACGGCATGGATGTGGATGATCTCGTGCGCAAGGCCGATTTGGCGATGTATCAGGCCAAGCGCACGGGACGCAACCGTTACTGTTTCTATGGGGACGTGGGCCTCGACTCCATGTTGTGAACAGAGGCATGCTCTGTTCTCTCCCGTGATTACACCGCCGTGTCGTTGGCAGTCCGTTGCCGTTCAGACAAAGTGATTCAGCCACGACTGGGCAAGCGAGCGACGCAGCTCGGTTGGCAGTTCATGGAGCCCCGGTTCCAGTGAGTTACGGCTCATATAATTCATCGCTTCAATACATTCGCCCTGAACCAGAAATATGTAGGGGCCGACCTCCGCGTTGTGGATAAAGTTGATCGCGTTGCCGCGGTTGGCAAGGTAGTAGTATTGCCCCAGACGCTCGTAGCGCTGTATATGCTCGGTTACCGGGTGAATCTGGAAGCTGCCGTTGGCACGGGGCAGCTCCATCTCGTCATCGAACGAGGTGACCGAGAAGATGAATGCGCCGTTCTTCACCAGCGAAAAATCGCTGGAGCACAACGAACGGTTGCCGGTTGCGCAGTAGATGATATCGCTGGTTTGCAGCGCCTCCTCTTTTGTTAGCAGATCAAACCCGCGGGAGCGGGCATCGATAGCGCGGATTGGGTCGATCTCGACAACCTTGGTGTTGATATTCTTCGAGTGCAGCGCCTTGGCGATGGAACTGCCGATCTTGCCATAGCCGAACACCACCGCGTGGCCGCCATTGGGAATATGATGACACTGGCGCATCAACGCTTCCGAGGAGTACACAATCGACTGGCCGGTGAGGTAGTCTTCCGGCCCCTTCAATGGGCTGCGTGCGATGGATATCACCGGCACCGGCAGCGACTTCAGCGCGGCGTAACGCTGGTGTCCGTTTTCAGTCACCTCGACAATGCCGCGAAGCGGCACCCGTAGGCGCTCCATCAGCCCCGGCAGTGCCTCCACGAAATAACCGCCCACATCGATCAGGATCAGCTCGCCATCCTGCACATAATCGTTAAGGATCGCCGCCACCACATCCGGCGAACTCAGCTGGTTACGGTTTTTGATCAAAATCTGGAAGCGGTCTCCCAGTTGTTCGAGGGTTTCCTGGCTGACGCTCTTTGGCTTTGGAAACACTACATCCACCTTCGCCATACGGCCCAGTGTTTCAAGGTAGAGCGGGGCACCCCTGAGCAGATGGGTGACAACCGCCAGATGCAGATGCTCCTGCCGCGGCTGCTCAATGGACTCGAAAAAATTGGCACCCTTCAAAAAAAGCGGATTCATAAACATACTCCTTGTTTTATTAATAAAAACAGCCATTTGTGTACGGCAACTGGTCCTTGAGTACAAATGATTTCAAACCACCGTTTGAATCCGCCCCTGTGTCGGAAGGGCGTATTACTGAAAAAGCAGGTCGTTGCGGGGCTGACAAGTACAGTTTCGTCGGCTTAACTGTCCGATAACCATCGGAGTAGCAGGGGTGAAGGATGACAAGCGACAGTCTTGTATTGCGGGAAGCGATGACAAACGATCTGGAGGCGCTCCTGCGGCTATACGCACAGCCGGATATGGATAACGGCAACACCCTGAGTCTTGAAGAGGCCGAGCAACTATTCATGCGCATGGCCTGCTACCCCGACTACCGCATCTATTTGGCGCTTAGCGGTGAGCGGATCGTTGGCACTTTTGCTCTGCTGATCATGGATAATCTGGCACATCGCGGTAACCGCTCGGGCATTATTGAAGATGTGGCGGTAGAGCCTGACTTTCAGGGGCAGGGGGTGGGGCACTTCATGATGGAGCAGGCGCTTGACCTGGCGCGGGCGAAGGGGTGTTACAAGGTCACCCTCTCGTCCAACCTTAAGCGCGAGCGTGCCCACGCCTTTTATGAATCGCTGGGGTTCGAGCGTCACGGCTACAGTTTCAGCACCGCATTACCCATCGACGGCAGCTAAAGGGGCGCTCGCTCAGAGATCGTACACCACCGAGGTTTCCGGCAGGGCCGAGAGATTGAGGGGGCGGATGCTGCCCATCCAGATTGCGCGGTCGCGGTGATCGATCAGATCGAACCCGGTAATTGGGTGGATAAACACCGTCAGATCGCCCCGGTTGAGCGTCAGCCATGGGATCACCTGGTCAAACAGCTCAGCACGAAACGCCAGCTGACAGCTCCAGTCCGGATGCGGCCCCACCGGCTTTTCATGCACACGTCCCATCTTCAGCTCGGGGAAACGCTCGGCGGCCTGTTCGCACAGGGCGCGGGCGCGTTCGAGGGAGTCGGCATTAAAGTACACATGGGCGTGCCAGCCACGGATATCGATTGTGTCGGTGTGTGTGCTCATGTTGGATGACTGCTGTATCGAATGAGGGGGCAGTATAAACCAAAACGGCGAGTGATCGGCTCGTATGCCGTTTTCGTAACGGGATCAGGCAGAATGACGACCCTCTGCTTAACTAAAGGTTGCCCGATTAAGCCGCGAACCCCGGAGCGGGACGCATAGATCATTCAGGAGCCGACATGAAACCCAACACCCACCCTGAGCCCACCCAATCTGCACCTGCTGCACTTACGATCCCGCAGGAAGCATTCGACTGGTATGACGAATACGCCCACGGCGACATCGACCGACGTACCTTCATGAGACGTCTTGCAACGCTGGGTATCGCCGGGCTTACCCTCAACGCGGTGGCCGGGGCGCTGTTGCCCAACTACGCGCTGGCCGAGCAGGTATCCTTCAACGACCCGGATATCAAGGCCAGCTATATGGAGTTCGACGCCCCCAAAGGGCACGGCAAGGGGCGCGGGTATCTGGTACTGCCCAAGGGTGTCAGCGCTGAAAAGCCGGCACCGGCGGTGCTGGTGGCCCATGAGAACCGCGGTTTGAACCCCTATATAGAAGATGTGGCCAGACGCCTGGCCAAGGCCGGATATGTGGCGCTGGCGCCTGATGCGCTGTTTCCGCTGGGTGGCTATCCCGGCAATGATGATGACGGGCGTGCGATGCAGAAAACACTCGATCGCGGCAAGATCGAGGGCGACTTTATCGGGGCCGCCGAGATGCTCAAGGCCCATGAGCTGACCACCGACAAGCTGGGCATGGTCGGCTTCTGCTTCGGCGGTTATCTGACCAATCAGCTATCAGCCCTGGTGCCCGATATGATTAATGCCGCGGTTCCGTACTACGGTACACCGCCACAAGGTGATATCGCGGCGATCGAGGCGGTGATGCAGCTGCATTTTGCCGGGCTCGATACCCGTGTGAATGGATACTGGCCCGACTACGAAGCGGCATTAAAAGCGGCAAATATCGACTACACCGCTTACCTCTATCCGGATGTGAACCACGGTTTCCACAACGACTCGACGGCCCGGTATGACGAGGCCAGTGCTGAGCTTGCGTGGAAGCGTACGCTGGAGTTCTTCGGCCAGCATCTGGCCTGAGGTTACTTCATCTCCAGCAGTTGTTCCGGCATAAACCCGGTGCAGAAGTTGCCCCAGTGGCGTCCCGAGACATAGAGCGGCACCGATATAGAGTTCAGTATCTCGCCGGTGTCGCGTATGAACGTTTGCAACAGGAATGGCGCAGTATTAGATGCCCTGCGCTTTTCCGCCCGGTTGGCGTTATACAGGCGACGGTGGCGGCTCAGCGCGTTGTCGGTGTCCAGATCGCCTGTGAGCGGGCGCGATACCTTGCTGTTGTGAGCCGGCAGATAGCCGTTGATATCAAACGCCGAGGCGATGACAAACTCGGGGCGCTCCTGAATAAAGCGGTCGAACAGCGGCTGCATCACCCGCTCGTACGCGCTAACATAGCGGGTGTCATACTTCTCAGGCAGCTGGTTGGGGTTGGTGCGTCGGTAGTGGTGATCGAACAGGTCATGGCCGCTATCGGCCAGCTTTTGCAGCTCGCGCTCCACCTCTTTGGCCCAGTCCCGTGCGGTGCCGATGATATTCTCGAAGCCGCCAAAGCCGATGCGAAAGTTGGATAGCAGCTCCTGCATCTCTTCGGTGGCACCCTCCAGCGTCTGCGAGTGACGTGCCGAAATCTCGATTTCGTCCCGAATGCTGTCCGCCAGTTGGTTGATCGACGAGATGTTGTCGTGCGTTGTGCTGTTGGCGTAGGAGAGCTGCTCTACCGCGGCACTGATCTCGCTAAGCTGGCTGTTGAGCGTGTCGAAGTCGTTCAGCAGTTCCGAGAACTTGCCGTGAGTATGGCTGATGAAGGTATCAGTATCGCGGACATGGTCCATGATGGTGTTGGAGCCGGTGCGTGTACTCTCCACTAATGCGCCCATCTCGGAGATGCTCTTGTCGATCTGTTGTGTTGCATCGCTCACCTTCAGTGACAGATTACGTACCTCATCGGCAACCACGGCGAAGCCGCGTCCGGCATCACCGGCGCGGGCCGCTTCAATCGATGCATTCAGGGCCAGCAGGTTGGTCTGCTCGGAAAACCCCTGCACCATCGCCAGCACGTTGATCACCTGCTCGGAGTTAGTCGAGAGGCGCGCGACGATCTGCTGAAAGTTGGCCACCTCTTCGCCAATCGCCTTCACCTGTGCACGTATGCGCGAAAGCTCGGTATTGGAGGTGTTGATCTCCTGCAGATTGTGCTCGTTGCGTTGAGCGATGAGCTGGGTATGGCTGGCGATCTCGTTGATCGCCTGTGTGGCTTCTTCGCTGGCCTGAAACACAAGGCTTGCCTGATTCGACTGGGTGAGTGCGGCCTGCTGAACCTTGTTGATATTCAGCTGCAGCTGAGCCGCACCCAGTGAGACGTTCACGCTGCTGTGGCGTGACTTAGCGATCATCCCTTTTAGTGAGTCTGAAAAGTCGTTGTAGGCCATGCCAAGGCGACCAATCTCGCTGGGGCCCTCTACCGGCAGATTAGCCGAGATATCCCCATGCCTGTCTTTGATCGCCTCGAAGGTCTCCCTGATTCTGAGTATCGGCCCCAACAGAGTGCGGTGAACCAGGCCGTAGCACAGCGCCACCAGTAACAGGGTGGAAGCCGCCGCCAGCAGCAGTGCCGTCAACAGGTTTGATGCCGCGGCCGAAGGGCGGGCAAGGGCGAACCCCAGCACTGCCAGAGCGGGCAGGCAGGGCAGCGACATCATCAGCAGCAGCTTGAGTCGAGTGGGTAGGCCGGTTGAGGCGTTGGGCTGAGCGGGCGATACCGACATAAAGCACCTTCTTATTATTGGCATTGGCGGCAGGGTTCTGTCTGGATTCTATTCACTGCGGGCAGGGTAGGCAGCTGTACCGAACAACTCTGCACAACCTGTTACAAGCAGGTAGAGGCGGTTACAGCTGAGCGTAATGGCTTGGGGCTGATGGGGGGGGGCTGTTGGTAGACTTTTAATGACTCTCATAAATTGACATAAATCAATAAAATGTGTCGTTATGTTCGTGTTTTCGGTTTGTTTTTAACGTGATTAAATGCTTAAAAATTAATAGTTTAAATTTGATTCGTCTCTTTTTTAAAGTGATACGCTTTATAAAATATATGTTGTTTTTACGTATCACTAAAATTAATCTTCCAGCTCGAAGATCACCATAACGATTAAAAGAGAGGTGTAAGAGATGCACGATAAAATCGCCGACAAGATGGAGTTCCCGCCCGAGACGCCGCAGCCGAACATCTACCCGCTGCGCTGGGAGACCAAATCCTCCAAGGTTGAGGAGATCTGGGATGCATCACTGCGCGAAGCGTGGAATCCGAAGGACCTGCCCTGGGATACCTTTGACGTCTCCAGCTACAGCTGGGAAGAGCGTGAGGCGATCGCTTACTGGTGGACACTGCTGTCAGTGTTCGATGCATCCGCGCCCCCGGTATTCGCCGAGGCCTTCATTAAGACCTACGAGTGCCACGAAGAGGACGCCATCCGCCGCTGCTTCTTCTCCGTGACCCGTGACGAGCAGAACCACGAACAGATGTGCGGTCTGGCAATTACCAAGCTGTTGGAGTCTCCGAGCCCTCTGGAGTACGAGCCGAAGACCGAGCTGGGCCGTCGCCTGCAGAAAAACGCCCGCTGGCTCTACTACAACGGAGGCCGCTACTGGAACGGATATAAGCAGGCGGTGCCGAAGTACAGTCTGGCGGTACTGTTCAGCTCCTTCCTGATGGGTGAGATCGCTGCGGCCACCATCTTCAAGCAGATGTCGCAGAGCTGCGAAGAGCTTGTATTCCAGGAAGCGTTCCGCAATATCGGCCGCGATGAAGGCCGCCACATGGCGATCTGCCTGTCGCTGATGGAACGTGACTATCCGAAGCTCTCCGCTGAAGAGAAGTCAATCATCACCAAGCAGATCCGCGCCGGCTACCTGTTCCTGTCCGCGGTGCTGTTTGAGCCGCCGGCCGAGTTCTGGGACCTGCCGGAAGACTTCATCGCCACACAGCGTGAAGCGGAAGAGATCGCCCGTCAGGCCGGTTTCGGTGTGCCCTCGTTCGACGCCAAGAAGGACAACTGGCGCGCAGCGATGCTGAACTTGAAAGCGGTGCTCGACAAGTACGATACCCCGTTCCCGGCGATCCCCGAGGTGGATATCACCGGCCAGGAGGTCACTCAGGCCGACCTGGATTCAGCGGATATCATCCCGATCTTCTGATCGACCCCATTGCAGGAAGCAAGCCGACATCCTGACCGGGGTGCCGGCTTGTGCTGCCTTTACACAACAAGAATCGACAGACGTGGGACGGTTACTATGACGCGAGTACGACTCTACCCCTCAGGCAAAGAAGTGGATGTAAGCGCAGGCGATACCGTATTGGCGGCGCTGGAGCGAGCCGGTTACGCGCTGCCCAACAACTGCCGGGCTGGCGCCTGCGGTGAGTGCAAGGTGCGGGTGCGCAGCGGCGAGTTTGATCAGGGTATGGTGCTGGACATGGCCCTCTCGCAGGAGGAGCGCGACGAAGGCTACGGCCTGATGTGCATGGCCAAGCCGCTGGGGGATGTGCTTGAGATCGAGTGGGGCACGGAAGATGCCAAGCCGAAGCTGTTTCCGCCGCGCGAAAACATACGCTGTGTGGTGGTCGATCGCATCGAGCGCACCCCGCGCATTATTGAACTGCGCATCCGCCCAATTGGAGAGGCACTGCGCTACTGGCCGGGCCAGTACGTGCAACTGACCAACATAGAGCGCACTATCCCGCCACGCTCATACTCCATCGCCAACGCGCCGAGCAATAACGGCGAGATCATTCTGCAGATCACCCGCGTGCCCGAAGGCCTCACCAGTAACTGGGCGCACGACAACCTGTACCCTGGCAGCATGCTCAGCCTCTCTGGCCCCTATGGCACCTTTATAGGCGATCCGGCCACTGACGCCCCGGTACTCTGCCTGGCGGCCGGAACCGGTCTTGCACCCATACTGGCGCTGACCGACGCCGCCCTGCGCCGAGGTTTCAACAAACCGGTGCACCTGATGTTCTCAGCCCAGACCGAAGCCGATATCTATGATCGCGGCCTGCTGGAGCTGTGGAACCTGCGCCACCGCCGCTTTAAGTTTATTCCCACGCTCACGCGTGAACAGAAAGAGGGGATGCTGCACGGGCGCATACCGCAACTGCTGGCGCAGCAATACCCGGACCTCACCGAGCATGCCATCTACATCGCCGGCAGCCCCGAATTCGTGGTGGACTGCACCGCCGCCGCCAAAGCGCTCGGTGCCCGTGACGAGATGATCCACACCGAAGGCTTCTTCGATCAGGCGCTGCCGGAAGTGCCGGAGGGGGAGAGGTTGATGGGTGGCTAAGCCGCCTTTTCGAACCCCGTAAACTAGGAAGCCCCTTTTATCTGAGTCGAGAGTGCTCTTGATACAAATGAAAGGGTTTTTTGCTTGCTAAAGAGGTTGATTGCCATCAGCTGAAGTGGCCAAGGTAAGTCGCCTTTGGCAATTGTCCAACTTTAGCTGACTTGGTGAAAAGAGCTATCGTGTAGACTGCTTTTGGTCCTAAAAAGACGTCAGACTGACAGTGTAAGATGCCAGTGATTGGTACATATCCGCTATTCTTAACTCATAGACAAAACCGACCTTAAGGTCCTTATGTGTCTATAAACCTTGGTGCAATCCATATTGTGCCAAAAGTTCACATGGAAATTTAGGGTTTTTCTTGGCTCGCTACTGCCCGGACGGCCCAAATACCCGCGGCATGTCAGAGAATGGACATTGTACAGGGCCTTATAATCGCCTCTTGGTACCAAGCGAGAGTCAATATAGGGCAAGACAATACTTTTTACGAGTTAGTGTTAGTTACAGATTCATCTGCTCTATTTTAGGTTGTATAAACGCCCAAGATGGCGAGAGTTTTTTCAAGGTAATATTCTCTGAGACTCAGCCTTTTTTAAAATCCAAGATACGAATTTTTCGATCTTTGGAACATCGCCTGAGTGCTCCGGGAAGGCTATGAAATGCTTGTTTCTACTAATTTTTTTATAACCCCAAGGAGTTATTAGTTTACCGTCAGCAAGCTCTTCCTCCACTAGAAAGCGTGGTATTAAAGCGACGCCACACCCTGCTTTGGCAGCGCGTATACACATATAGAACGTATCGAAACGCGTGCCATGGTAACTGTTATCAGTATTGATGCCTTGATCCTCAAACCATTCATGCCAAGCTTCTGGACGAGAGGCACATTGCAGGAGAGGGAGGCTAGCGACTTCCGCTGCATTGTTTAGAATATGGTCTGATATGATGCTAGGAGAGCACACGGGGACCACCTCCTCGCCAAACAGCTCAATGCAAGTTGCTCCTGGCCAAGAGCCATGACCATAGAAAAAGGCAACATCTGCCTGCGCCCTAACAAGATCAAAAGGCTCCAAATCGCTTCGTACATCTAGATGAATATTAGGGTGCAGATCAGAAAAACCTTTAAGGTTGGGCGACAGCCAGCACGAACCAAATGTTGGCTGAGTCGCAATTTTAAGTACCTCAGCCTCTCCTCCGTATGACAGGATATATCGGCTCGAAATATCAACCTGCGAAAGAATCTTCCCAACCTCTGTCAGATAGAGCTCACCCGCAGGTGTTAATTTCAACCCCCTCTTTCGCACTCGAAAAAAAAGCTGATTTAGTAGCATATCCTCAAGTTGCGCTACCTGCTTGCTAACCGCGCTTTGCGTTAGATTTAACTCCTCAGCAGCACGGGTAAAGCTAAGGTGGCGAGCCGAAGCCTCAAAGCACAAAAGAGCATTCATGGTGGGTAGTAAAAGTTTAGGCATAGTTTTTTTCTATCAGTAATCGATCCTAGGTTGCCGTGGGCTCAAGTCAACGCAGAGAAAAGAGCAGTAAAATAAACAAATTACATAAAAATGGCGAATTTAAATCTTATTGTTTATGATGTCGTTTTTATCAGTCATAAGTTTTTGATAGTAGCAATGGTAGCCGAACCTACCATTCTTCGTAACGGTACATAGGCCATAAATAGTACTTTCATAATATATAAGAGCGAAAAATGAATCCTCGACGCCTCACCCCTTCTATGTCTTGGCTGCTCGCCTTCGAATCAGCGGCGAAGCATTTAAGTTTTACACTTGCCGCAAAGGAACTTTCACTTACACAAAGCGTTGTAAGTCGTCATGTACAGTCTTTAGAGAAACTCTTGGAAGTACAACTTTTTATCCGGGATGGTAGGAGTCTTAAGCTTAACGAAGCAGGGGCAATGTATCTTCGTGAAGTAAGAAGCGGCCTACAACGTATTCGCAATGCCTCACTACAGATAAATGCGTATCGAGCCTCTGGTGGATCAATTAATATCGCCTGCCTCCCAACATTTGCCGCAAAATGGCTAATGCCTCGCTTAGCAGATTTCTATTCAAAAAATCCAAATATAGTTGTTCACATACACGCCAAAATCCGCCAATTCGACCTTGAACTTGAGGGTATGGACGCTGCCATTAATGGAGGAACAAATCCTTGGCCAGGGCTAGACTCCACTATCCTTTTACAGGATCAGTTAGTACCTGTCATCAGCCCTAACTTAATCCATAAAACACCACTAACCTCTCCAGCTGACGCAATTAATCACACACTTCTTCAGATTGTGACGAGGCCTGATGACTGGCACTATTGGTTTGCTGCTCACAATATACCTACGTCAGAAATGCACCTAGGCCCCCAGTTTGAGATGACATCTCATGTACTGCAAGCTGCAGTGGCAGGGCTTGGTATAGCGCTAATACCCTCTTGTCTGGTCGAAGATGAGCTTAAGAACGGTACGTTAATTACCCCTATACAATCTTCACCGAACACTACACTTAATTACAACTTCTACCTCAATATCGCACCGCACCGAGACTTGCCCCCAACCGTATCAGCATTGAAAGCTTGGTTGTTAGAGGTTTCACACGACACTACGTAAAAGGTCTCATGCCAAGCTTTACGTCTCCCGAACTCCTTCTCCAGATGAGCGCGATAGACAGCAATTTTCTCCCTTCTCGTCTTGAAAAAGGTATAGTCCTCATCTTTTCTCTCACTGACGCAATAATCCAGCATCACGAAGGGAAAACCGCATGAAGTGCTCGTGCTTACATATTCGGATAGTTAGGTCCGCCAGCCCCTTCGGGCACCACCCAGGTGATGTTCTGCGCAGGGTCCTTTATATCGCAGGTTTTGCAGTGTACGCAGTTCTGCGCGTTGATCTGGAAGCGCGGGCCTGATCCCTCTTCAATTACCTCATACACACCGGCAGGGCAGTATCGCTGGGCAGGTTCCGCATAGAGGGGCAGATTCTGCGCGATCGGGATACTGGCGTCCTTCAGCTTCAGGTGACAGGGTTGATCCTCCTCGTGGTTGGTGTTGGAGATAAACACCGAGGATAGCTTGTCGAAGCTGAGCCTGCCATCCGGCTTAGGGTAGTCCACCTTCGGACACTGATCCGCCGGCTTGAGCTGGGCGTAATCCGCTTTTTCATCGTGCAGGGTGATCGGCAGTTTGCCGGCAAATATATTCTGGTCGACGAAGTTGAACGCACCTCCGAGGATCGGACCAAACTTGTGCATTGCCGGACCGAAGTTACGCGAGCGGAACAGCTCGTCGTAAGCCCAGCTATCTTTGAACTTGTCGTTGAAACTACTGAGTTCTTTGCTGCTCTTATCGCCGGCAGTGATTGCTTCGAACACCGCCTCAGCAGCCAGCATGCCGGATTTCATCGCAGTGTGGGTGCCCTTGATCTTGCTGAAGTTCAGGGTGCCGGCGTTACAGCCAATCAGCAGACCGCCTGGGAAGGTCATCTTCGGCAGGGCGTTGAACCCGCCCTTGGTGATGGCGCGAGCGCCATAGGCCACACGGTTCCCGCCTGCCAGGTGGTCGGCAAGCACTGGGTGGTGCTTCATGCGCTGGAACTCATCAAATGGGCTGAGCCATGGGTTGGTATAGTTCAGGTCTACAATTAGGCCTACGACAACTTGGTTGTTCTCTAGGTGGTAGAGGAAAAAGCCTCCGGTCGTATCATAAGAACCACCTGTATTAAGTGGCCATCCGGAACCGTGGATAACTAAACCTGGGCGGTGTTTACCCGGATCGATATTCCACAGCTCCTTGAGACCGACACCGTAATGCTGGGTATCCGCATGGATATCGAGCTGAAATTTTTCGATCAACAACTTTCCTAAATGCCCTCGGCAGCCCTCGGCAAAGAGGGTGTACTTGGCGTGCAGTTCCATCCCTTCCATGTAGTTGGGGCCCTGCTCACCGGCAGCGGTAATACCCATATCGCCGGTGGCGACCCCTTTTACCGAACCATCGTCGTTAAAAAGGACTTCCGCAGCGGCGAAGCCGGGGAAGACCTCCACGCCCAGGCTTTCCGCCTGCTCGGCCAACCAGCGACAGACGTTGCCGAGACTAACCACGTAGTTGTTCAGACCATGCCCGGTGTTGTGCATGGTCTTGGGGATCAGTGCATTCGGCACCTTCTTCGCTGCCGTATCGCTCTTGAACAGGTACACCTCATCGGCTGTGACCGGCGTATTCAGCGGCGCGCCCATCTCTTTCCAGTCCGGGAAAAGCTCATCCATGGCGCGGGATTCGATGACAGCACCGGAGAGAATATGGGCGCCGACTTCGGAGCCTTTCTCGACGACACAAACGGTAAGTTCCTGTTCCTTTTCCCGAGCCTGTTGCATAAGGCGGCAGGCGGCACTGAGACCGGCAGGACCGGCACCGACAATGACTACATCAAATTCCATGGATTCGCGCATGAGATACCTCGTTCATGGCTAATACTCTGAGTGTGATTCTGGCGGGGTGGGGTTAACCTAATTGCCGGTCACATCTTCTTTATAAATTGAAATGGAGCTTTGCATTTACAGTTTGGCTTCCAGTTCTGGCAGGACCTTGAACAGATCACCCACTAGACCGTAATCAGCTAACTGGAAGATCGGCGCTTCCTCGTCCTTGTTGATTGCCACAATCACCTTGGACTCTTTCATACCTGCCAGGTGCTGAATCGCTCCGGAGATGCCCACGGCGATGTAAAGCTCGGGCGCGACGATCTTGCCGGTCTGTCCCACCTGTAGATCGTTGCTGACAAAGCCGGCATCGACGGCCGCGCGGGAGGCACCGATGGCGGCACCCAGTTTGTCGGCCACGTTTTCCAGCAGGGCGAAGTTCTCAGCGCTGCCAAGGCCACGGCCACCGGAGATCACCACGCTGGCGGCGGTCAGCTCGGGACGGTCTGACTTCACCAGTTCCTCATTGACGAAGTTGGAAGTGCCGGAATCGCGGGAGTTGGCGACCGTTTCAACACCGGCACAGCCACCCTCGGCAGCAGCCTTGTCGAACGCGGAGGTACGCACGGTGATCACCTTGACTGCATCCTGGGACTGAACGGTCGCAATGGCGTTACCGGCATAGATCGGACGCTTGAAGATATCGGCAGACTCAACTGCGATAATTTCGCTGAGCTGGCCTACATCCAGCAGCGCTGCCACGCGCGGCATAGTGTCTTTGCTGGTGCTGCTGGCGGCGGCGATGATGTGGCTGTAGCCGGTAGCGACTTCAGCAATCAGTGCACTGAGGTTTTCAGCCAGGCCTTTTGCATAGGCGGCGTTATCAGCCAGCAGAACCTTGGAGACACCCGAGACCTTGGCTGCTTCATCGGCCACGTTCTGACAGTCTGCGCCAGCAACCAATACGGTGAGTTCGCCACCGATCTGGGTGGCCGCGCTGACCGCACTCAGGGTTGCCGGATTGAGTGCGCTGTTGTCGTGTTCAGCAATCAGTAAAATGTTCATCCCAGCCTCCTTAAATAACCTTGGCTTCGTTCTTCAGCTTGTCGATCAGCGCATCCACGCTGTCCACTTTGATGCCCGCTTCACGCTGAGCCGGTGTTTCGACTTTGAGCTGGGTGATATGCTGTTTCAGTTCCACGCCCAGGTCGGCCGGGGTCTTCACATCCAGCGGCTTACGCTTTGCTTTCATGATGTCCGGCAACTTGGCGTAGCGTGGTTCGTTCAGACGCAGGTCGGTGGTCACGATGGCCGGCAGATCCAGTGACAGAGTACGCAGACCGCCGTCGACTTCACGGGTCACCAGTACTTTGCCGCCTTCGACCTTCACTTCAGAGGCAAAGGTACCCTGAGGACGACCGGCCAGTGCGGCCAGCATCTGGCCCACCTGGTTGTTGTCGGAGTCAATGGATTGCTTCCCGAGGATCACCAGACCCGGCTGTTCCGCTTCGATGACCTTGGCCAACAGTTTGGCCACGTTCAGCGGCTCCGGCAGTTCATCGGTCTCAACATGGATGGCGCGGTCTGCACCCAGTGCGAGGGCGGTACGCAGTTGTTCCTGTACCGCTGTCGGGCCGATGGAAACCACGACCACCTCTGAAGCTACACCGGCTTCCTTCAGACGGATCGCTTCTTCAACCGCGATCTCGCAGAACGGGTTGAGTGCCATTTTGACGTTGGCCAGATCCACGCCGGTGTTATCGGCCTTGACGCGTACCTTGATGTTGTAGTCGATGACGCGTTTTACACTTACAATTAATTTCACAATTTCACCCGAGGTAACAGCTAATTAAGGAAGAATATTACTGCCACGTTATACATTTTGCTCTAGCAGATATAGGGTTTATATGTAATAGAAACCACCGGATTAGCTATTAAGAAAAATGAAGCAACTATATCCGTTACGCCAATATATCTGGCAGAACCTTATTGCGGTTCAGTAATCCCCTCGGGTCGAGAGCAATTTTCAGGGTCTGCATTAGAGCAATTTCTGCTGGGGTACGTGATAGATTTAGGTATTTCCGTTTCTTTAGACCAATTCCATGTTCTGCAGAAACTGAACCACCCATCAGTTTTAACGGTTCATAAACTAGTGATTCAACAGCCTCTCGAGTCTCATCACTCGCGTCACCTGTTGCCACTGAAACATGAAGATTGCCATCTCCTAGATGCCCAAACACTATAACTTTAGCGTTTTTCCAACGCTGACTAACAGCTGATTGAAGCTTTCTGACATATTTATCCATTTCTAGGATTGGTAAACTGATATCGAACGCAAAGCGCGGGGCAAGGAGATGTGCGAGACCTTCCACATCCTCACGAATAGCCCATAGCTTTTCACGCTGATGATCTGAACTAGCCAAAACTGCGTCAATAAGTAGACCTTTTTCAAAAGCAGACTCAATAGCCTTTTCAAAGCGCTCATGAGATTCCTTCTGCTCCGCACCGAGTGACTCAATCAGCACGTAATAGGGGGCATCAGAAGAGATTGGTGGAGTGTGACGATTACTTTCTGTTGTCAGTAAAGAGTAGTAACTACTCCACATGACCTCAAACGCACACAGCTCTCCTCCTAACGATTTACGTGCGTGCTGTAACAACCCCGTGAGAGAATTAAAATCTTCGCACGCGACTAAAGCAGTATTTGTTGCTGTTAGTTGTGGGTGGAGTTTGAGAACTGCGCGGGTCACAATTCCTAATGTGCCCTCGCTTCCGATAAATAATTGCTTGAGATCGTATCCAGCATTATTCTTCAGCATGGTATTCATCGAGTTAACCACTGTGCCATCAGCGAGTACCGCCTCAACACCCAGCACTAGGTCTCGCATCATCCCGTATCGAATTACTCTAATCCCACCAGCGTTAGTCGCAATATTGCCCCCAATTGTACAAGAGCCTCTAGCACCCAAGTCCAAATTAAACTGCATTTCAGCCTGGTCCGCAGCCTCCTGAACACTTTGTAGTGGAGCTCCCGCTTGAACGGTCATAGTCCCGCTAACACAGTCAATAGATTCAATTTGCGTCATACGCTCCAGCGAGATAACTAACTCATCTGAGCTTGCCATGCCACCGCGAACCAAGCCGGTAAGGCCTCCATGGGTCACTACCGCTTGGTTTGCTTCGTAACATAAGGCCATAACTTCGGACAATTGCTCAGTATTAGCTGGCCTCACAATCGCGCCAGCCAAACAGGGCTCTTTCGTCATCCAGTCAGCAGTTCTAGAGCGAACATCCTCGCCGCGCAAAACATTCTGGCTACCGACAACTTTTTCGATAGAATCAAGCAAAATATTCATAAAAATCCTATAATCAATATGTTTTTGATTACAAAAAGGCAGGCTTACCCCGTCGGACCAAAATTATTTGATCCTATTGTTAAAAATAAAGGATTGGTTATATAGGGGTGTTATTTATCTGCCGGTGATAAAAGTTCCTTACGATTTTCTAGATATCTCTTATCGGTAAGGCTTCCACTTTCTCGTTTTTTGTTACCCGGCATCCAACTTTTAAATGTCAGTAAGATGGAGCCAATAGTCAGAGCTATGAAAAACCAAGTTATTGGACCTCTGAAAAATATCGAAATATCATTCGCTCCGATCAACAACGAACGGCGAAGATTATCTTCGAACATCGGACCCAAAATAAATCCGATCAGAAAAGGCGCAGTAGCAATACTGTTTCGTGCGAACACGTAGCCCAAAGCGCCGAAGCCGAACATAAGCCAGACATCGAAGATGTCATTATTTACAGCATAGGAACCAAAAACACAGAATGTTAGTACAATCGGAAAAAGAAATTCATTCGGTATGTCGGCAATTTTTGAGAAATATTTGATAGCGGCATTACCAACAACCAATAATACAATTGAGCTAACCATTATTCCTATAAATAAGGCATATATTAGAGGCAGGTTTTCTTGGAACATAACTGGCCCAGGTGTAAGACCATGGACCATAAAAGCACCAAGAATAATTGCGGTCACTACATCTCCCGGAATACCTAATGAAAGCAAGGGTATCAATGTCGCGCCAGCTACTCCATTATTTCCAGCCTCAGCAGCTGCAACACCTTCAACCTCACCCTTACCAAAGTTTTCGCGATTAGGCGAACGCCGTCTTGCATCGCTATAGGATATAAAGGCTGCCGCAGTAGCACCCGTTCCGGGAATAGCGCCAATAATTACCCCGATAAAGCTCCCACGAATGATGCTTTTAAAACTTCCTTTCATTTCCGCCCAAGATACGCTGGCACCACTAGCCTTGATCTTTATATGAGGCGAACATTTTTTGCGATAAAAAGAGATGATTTCCGGAATGGCAAAAAGGCCAATTAGAAGGGGAATGAAGGATATGCTATCCATCAAGTTGTAGCTGCCGAAAGTCAATCTTTCAGATCCAAATACTGGATCTAAGCCTACTAGAGAAAAAGTAATTCCAAGTCCTGCTGCCATTAGTCCCTTGAGTATAGAGCTCCCAGATAGAGACACGATGATCGTGAGCGAAAAACAAATCAGCCAGAAAAACTCCGGAGCGCCAAAATTAAGAGCAATTTTAGCCAAGTAGCCTGCAAAAAATATCAATGAAAGATTGGATATGAAATCAGCGATTACAGATGCATAGAGCGACATCTTGAGAGCCTTTTTCGCCTCTCCCTTTTGGGCCAACGGGTAACCATCCAAAAGTGTGCAGGCTGAGGCTGGCGTTCCTGGAGTACGAATCAGGATTGCTGTTATAGAACCTCCGTACATGCCTCCTTTATAGATCCCCACTAGTAGCAGAATTGCGGTCACGGGATCCATTGAAAAGGTAAAAGGTAGTGCCAGCGCCACAGCCATCGTCGCTGTAAGGCCCGGAATAGCACCAACCACCACTCCCAATGACACGCCGGCAGCGATAGCTAGGAAGTTTTCCCACGCTAAAATCAATTCTAGTACTTCAGATAAGTGTTCCATAATCAACTCGACTTTTATTCATGCTTTTTTAGTCAGAACGGCACTAGAGGTAAAGGTACGTTCATGACTCGAGTGAAAAGCAAAGAAATAGCAACAGGTAAAATTACCCCTATTAATGCATAGACCCACCAAACACGAACAGGGTGAGCAATTAATAGCAAAAGAGTCGCAATAACACTGCTGATAACAGCCCCCAAAATTTCTAGGCAAGATGCATACACCACGAGCGCAGTTAGCATCAGGAAGTATCTTATAAAAGGCCCTCTTTTAGCATCTTGCACCTCCTCCTCATTTTGAGGCACAGGAGCAAGTCCCTGTATGATCAAGAGAATAGACATCCCAAATATCAGCCAGCCTATAACTCTGGGCAACCAACTTGGTGACATCATTGGATTTTGAACAAATGAAGGCTCAATAATGTAGTTCGGCGCCAGGTAAAACAGTAGTAGCAAAGAAAAAACCAGCATTCCGCCACCCGTCACTAACGCTGATTTACCTCTGCCAGCAAAAGCACTTATATTTTTTTTTGTCACGAACTCGTTCTCCACACCTGAGAATGGGAAAGGCGGAGGTTTCTCGCCTTCCCACGCGGAGCATTACAGTCGGCTTATATACTAATTGCGTATTCCAGCGTCTTCGGCAACTTTACGCCAACGTTCAATCTCGGAAACAATGAAAGCCTTGAATTCATCACCTGACGCAGTGCTAGGTTCAGCAGCCCCCATCTCCTTAGCAAAACCTCGAAACTCGGGAGTCTCTTTCACTTTCTTTAAGGCTTCCCGCAGAACATCGACCCCCTCATCAGGGAAAGATTTATGCGCGATAATCCCGTTCCAAACTCCGGTGACAAACCCGTCTAAGCCATAGCCAGAGGTTTCTCTGATAGTCGGCACATCCGGGAGAAAAGGTGATCGCTCTGGCGAAGTGACTGCCAAAGCCCTTAGCCCCCCCGACTTAATATGAGGTAGAACCGTCGACATATTCTCAAAAGATACATCCACATCCCCGCCAAGTAGAGCAGGAAGAGCTGCTCCACTACCCTGATAGGGTACTGCTACCATAGGAAGCTTCGTGAAAGTGCGGAATAGCTCGCCCGACATGTGAATCGAACTGCCTATGCCTGGGTGACTGAAAGTCATTGGATTCGCACCGCTGGCCGCATTGATAAACTCCCCAACGGTGTTATATGGACTGCTAGCAGGAACCACCATGACATTAGGCATATCAACTAATTTATCGATGAAGCGGAAGTCTTCCACTGCGTCATAGCCAAGGTTTGGATATATTGCTGGTCCGATCACATGCCCGGGAGATGCCATAAGAATAGTGTGATCAGCATCTCGTCCACCACGGGCTAAACGAGCTGTTGCAACGGTGGAGCCAGCACCTGGGCGATTCTCAACTACCACGTTTGCTTTAAGCTCACGCTGAAGAAGATCAGCCACTCTGCGAGCGAGGACATCGGTATTACCGCCGGCGGAATAGGGAACTATCAAATGAACATCTTTTGTTGGCCACTCGGCCGCTGCGGCTGGCTGCGAAAGCGCCCCTAGCGCTAGCACGGCTCCAAAAACCGTCATAGAACATGCTTTAAATGTCGCTTTTATTTTCATTGCTCTACCTTTATTTGTTTTATATGAGCTTTAAAACTTCTTGCGCAAGCGCTTGAACGCACGGACTGAATACCCCAAAACAGCCTATCGATTTTTAAATATCGACGTTTGGACATTACAGTCTGATCACGACGAGCGAGATAGTGCTACTTAGCAGTTAGCCATTAATGGCCACCAATTGATGTTCCTTCGTTGAGCGCCGAATAACAAGCTTCTAATTTGTATGTCGATCATTCACAAAATGAATGAAAATATGGCTCTAACCCCAATTTCTTAACCAAGTAGAACTGGAAAGTCCGGCATGACGAACCCCTGAGGTCAGGAGCGCATGCCGTGAAGAGATCGCGCTACACTGGAGGGCAGATAGCCTTCGCCCTCAAGCAGGCTGAACTGAGTACACCGATCCCTGAGGTGTGCAGCAAGATGGGTATCTTGTGTGCCACGTTCTATACGTGGCGAAGAAAATATGGCGGTTTAGGACCATCGGAGCTGAGTGGGTTGAAGCAGTTGGAGGGAGAGAATATGCGTCTGAAGCAGCTTGTCGCCGACCTGAGGTTAGACAAGGCAATGTTTCAAAATGTGTTGGCAAAGGAGGCCTGAAGCCTTCCCGAAGTAGGGCGCTGTTCGCTGATCTTCAACAGCGCTTCGGCGCCCGCCAGCGACAGGATTGTGCCGTGCTGATGTTGTCCAGGACCTCATATCGTTGTCGTTCGTTAGCACGGGAAATCACTGACCTGACAAGGCGAATCAAGGGATAGCGTGAGCTATATGGCTATGGAACATGTGATTAAGTCCGCG
>NZ_JMQN01000030.1 GCF_000705555.1 Marinobacterium lacunae | reverse complement strand
GGCGATATCGAATCGCCCTACGCCTGATCAAGACGATTAACTACGTGATTCCGGGTACAGACCGATGAACGAATTCGATTACATCATTGTTGGCGCCGGTTCAGCCGGTTGCGTACTGGCGAACCGACTCTCCACCGACGGCCATAACCGCGTACTTTTGCTGGAGGCTGGAGGCT
Source organism: Marinobacterium lacunae (assembly GCF_000705555.1). Lineage (GTDB taxonomy): Bacteria > Pseudomonadota > Gammaproteobacteria > Pseudomonadales > Balneatricaceae > Marinobacterium_D > Marinobacterium_D lacunae. Next base: position 77,258 of record NZ_JMQN01000030.1, on the reverse strand, counting down.
CTGATAGCAGCCTGTTCATCCAGATGCCGACCGCCCTCTCCTATCCGATGAACAACGAACGCCACACCTGGCAGTTCCACGCTGAGAAGGATGCTGGGATCGATGGCCGTGCGTTGCACTGTCCGCGAGGCAAGGTGCTCGGTGGCAGCTCCTCGATCAACGGTATGGTGTATGTGCGCGGGCACGCCTGTGACTTCGACGAATGGGCCGAGCACGGCGCACAGGGTTGGAACTATGAAAACTGCCTGCCCTACTTCAAGCGCGCCGAAACCTGGTCAGGCGGTGCTGACACCTACCGTGGCGGCGACGGCCCTCTGGCGACCTGCAATGGCAACGAGATGTCGCTAAACCCGCTGTATCAGGCGTTTATCGATGCCGGTGTCGAAGCCGGTTATCCAGAAACCGCCGACTATAACGGCTTCTGTCAGGAGGGGTTCGGCCCCATGCACATGACGGTACGCAGCGGTGTGCGTGCCTCCACCTCCAACGCTTACCTGCGTGAAGCACTGAACCGCCATAACCTCAAACTGCAGCAGGGCGTCACCTGTAGACGGGTTCTGCTTGAGGAGGCTCGCGCCGTTGGCGTGGAGTACGAACTGAACGGCCAGATCGTACACGCGAGGGCGAGCAAGGAGGTGATCCTCTCGGCCGGGTCCATAGGCTCGCCTCACCTGCTGCAGCTCTCGGGCATCGGCAACCCCGATGTGCTCAGGCAGGCCGGTGTCGAGGTGCGCCATGCGCTGCCCGGTGTCGGCGAAAACCTGCAGGATCATCTGGAGGTTTACTTCCAGTACCGCTGCAACGAAAAGATCACCCTTAACGGCAAGCTCGACCTGATCAGCATGGGTCTGATCGGCAGCCGCTGGATGCTGTTCAAGGATGGTCTGGGCGCCACTAACCATTTCGAGTCCTGCGGTTTTATCCGTTCTCGCGCCGGACTCAAGTGGCCCAACATCCAGTACCACTTCCTGCCTGCGGCCATGCGTTACGACGGCCGCGCCGCCTTCGACGGTCATGGTTTTCAGGTGCACGTGGGGCCCAACAAGCCCGAGAGCCGCGGCACCGTTCGCATCACCAGCGCCGATCCGTACACACCGCCAGAGATCCGTTTCAACTATCTGAGCACCCAGCAGGATATTCAGGATTGGCGCGACACCATCCGCCTGACCCGCGAGATTCTGGGCCAGCCCGCACTGGATGACTATCGCGGCGAAGAGATTCAGCCCGGTGTGAACGTACAGAGCGACGAGGAGATCGACGCCTGGGTTCGCCAAAACGTGGAGAGTGCCTATCACCCCTCCTGCTCCTGCCGGATGGGGGCACAGGACGATGCGATGGCGGTGGTCGATCCCGAGTGCCGGGTACGAGGGCTCAAGGGCCTTCGCGTGGTGGATTCGTCGATTTTCCCCACCATCACCAACGGCAACCTGAACGCGCCGACCATCATGGTGGCGGAGAAAGCCGCCGATCTGATTCTGGGACGTACACCCTTGCCAAGCGCTGACGCGCCGGTCTGGATCGATGAGCAATGGCCCACGCGCCAGCGCTCAGGCATGGCTACACGCCCGATGCTGCACACACACCCCGAAAGCCCTGTTCACTCAATTCTGCAGGAGGCACCTGCCTGACCTTAAGGCCTAAAGAGAGCAGAAGCTCCGCGGCCCGTTCGATCTGATCCTTTGCTAGTGCCCCATAAATACAAGATTACGCCTAAGAGGTATCGACCGATGACAAAACTGAACACCACACATTGCGCCACCGGATCCATCAACGCCTTCCGCCGCCGTTGCACGGCGCTGATGATCGGGGGATTGCTGGGCGCATCTGCTTCGGCTCAGGCTGCCGACTGCTCTACCGTAACCTTTGCCGATGTGGGGTGGACCGACATCACAGCGACCACAGCCATCACCAGCGAGGTGCTCAACGGCCTCGGTTACAAAACCAAGACCCATCTTCTGTCGGTCCCGGTGACCTACAACACCTTGGCCAACGGCTCTATCGACGTATTTCTCGGCAACTGGATGCCGACCATGGAAGCCGATATTGCCAAGTATCGCGACAACGGTACCGTGGAAACCGTGCGTGCCAATCTCGAGGGCGCCAAGTACACCCTGGCCGTCCCGAAGTATGTCTATGACGCCGGTGTTCACTCCTTCGCCGATATCGCCAAGCACACCGACAAGTTCAAGGGCCGCATCTACGGTATCGAGCCCGGCAACGATGGCAACCGCCTGATTCAGGCGATGATCGATTCCGATGCCTTCGGCCTGAAGGATTTCAAACTGGTCGAGTCCAGTGAAGCGGGCATGGTGTCGCAGATCGCTCGCGCCGTTAAACACGATGACTGGGTCGCGTTTCTGGGCTGGGCACCGCACCCGATGAACTCCAACTTCGAGATCGAATACCTCTCCGGCGGCGATGACTACTTTGGCCCTGACTACGGCGGTGCCAACGTCTACACCAACGTACGCAAGGGCTACACCGAAGAGTGCGCCAACGTCGGCAAGCTGCTGACCAATCTGGAGTTCAGCCTCACGCTCGAAAACGAGGTAATGGCACTGATCCTCGATGGCGGCGAAAAACCAGAAGCGGCCGCCAAGCAATGGCTACAGGCTAACCCGCAGGTTCTGGACCGTTGGCTGGCCGGTGTTACGACTGTCGACGGTGCCGAGGCGCTCGATGCAGTTCGCGGCCACCTTGGACTCTAAAAGCAGGTGGACACGATGAACTGGCTGACCGAATACAAGTTGCCGCTCGGTGCGGCTATCGAAGACCTGGTGGACTGGCTGACCACCCACGCATCGGGTCTGTTCGATGCCATCTCTATCTCACTGGAGTGGCTCATTCTCAATCTGGTTACGCTGATGCAGTGGTTTCCACCAGTGGTGCCGATTCTCGCCACGGCGGCAATCGCCTGGTTCTGGCACCGCAGTATCGCACTAGTGATATTTGTCACCCTCGCCCTGCTGCTGATCCTGAATCTGGGTTACTGGCAGGAGATGCTGGAGACTTTCGTGCTAGTGCTGGCAGCCACGATGCTGTGCGTCCTGATCGGCGTACCGGTGGGCATTCTGGCGGCTCACAAGCCCTGGCTCTATACCGCACTGCGCCCGATTCTGGATCTGATGCAGACGATCCCCACTTTCGTCTATCTGATTCCAACGCTGGTGCTATTCGGTCTTGGCGTCGTGCCAGGGCTGATCTCGACGATCATTTTTGCCATCGCCGCACCGATCCGGCTCACCTACCTCGGTATCAGCAGCGTGCCAGCAGAGCTGCTCGAAGCGGGAAAGGCGTTTGGCGCGACACCGTCGAAACTGCTGTTAAAAGTGGAGCTGCCAGCTGCGATGCCGCAAATCATGGCCGGTATCACCCAGTGCATCATGCTGTCGCTGTCGATGGTGGTGATCGCCGCACTGGTTGGCGCCGACGGCCTGGGCAAGCCAGTGGTGCGCGCGCTCAACACGGTCAACATCTCGCAGGGGTTTGAAGCGGGCCTTGCCATCGTGCTGGTAGCCGTAATCCTTGATCGCCTGTGCAAGGCACCGGCACGCCGAACCAGCAAACGTAAAGCGGGGTAATCCGATGAAAGCTGTCAGTATTCGCAATCTGGATGTGGTGTTCGGCAACAACGTCGCGCAAACCCTGAAGCTGCTCGATAACGGTCAGGGCCGCCAGCAAATTCTGGAGGCTACCGGCGATGTGGTCGGCGTGCATGATGCCAGCATTGATGTAGAGCAGGGCGAGATCTGTGTTCTGATGGGGCTGTCGGGCTCGGGCAAATCGAGCCTGCTTCGTGCCGTCAATGGGCTTAACCCGGTCAGCCGAGGCACGCTGGAGGTACTCGATGGCGAGCGCATGGTCGATCTGGGCAGATGCGACGCCCTGCACCTGCGCGAACTTCGCCGCAAGCGTATCTCCATGGTGTTCCAGAAGTTCGCGCTCATGCCCTGGCTCAGCGTTGTCGACAATGTCGCCTTCGGCCTTGAAATGCAGGGGATCGGCAAGAGCGAACGCCGCAAGCGCGCGCTGGAGAAACTGGATATGGTCGGCCTCGCCGACTGGGCCAATAAACTGCCTCACGAACTCTCCGGCGGTATGCAGCAGCGCGTTGGTCTAGCCCGCGCCTTCGCCATGGACAGCGATATCCTGCTGATGGACGAACCCTTCTCCGCACTGGATCCGCTGATCCGCGCCCAATTGCAGGATGAATTGATCGCGCTGCAACGCCAGCTCAACAAGACCATTCTGTTCGTCAGTCACGATCTGGATGAGGCGCTGAAGATCGGCACCAACATCGCGATCATGGAGTCCGCCCGGATCATTCAGCACGGCAAGCCTGAAGATATTGTACTCAACCCCAGCAACACCTATGTCGAGAAGTTTGTCGCCCACACCAACCCGCTGAATGTGCTGCGCGGGCGTTCGCTAATGACCGGTATCGCCGCCCTGCAGATCGACAGCGACCGCTTGATGCTCAACGTCCATGATCAAAGCCATGTTCACATCAGCGCAGGCCGACCGGTATCAGCGCAGCGTGGCGGGCAGCCTCTGGAGATACGTCAGTGGCAGGAGAGCACCTGTATCGATGAGGTAGGCGAGAACATGCTGATCGTGGCCAACCCTGATATTTCGATGCGTACCGCCATCGAACTTCGCTACCGCAGCGGCCAACCGATCCTGCTCAGTGAAGAGGATCGACTGGTCGGCATGCTCTCGGACAAGGATTTCTATCACGCCCTCTTGGGCAAACATTTTACGCAGAGCGAAGCGGCATAAAGCTTAGGTGCGTGCGGCACCTATCCCTTTGGGGATATTGCCGCCCAACCGGCCCACCCCGTAGATTCCCGCGCTACTGCACAGCGTCCGTTTGACATGAATCGTTAAACCCAACCCCGTTCCAAGGAGTGTTCTAATGAGAAAGCTTGTTTTAAGCGTTCTAGGCGCCATGGCCATCACCCCCGCCTTTGCCGCGGAAACCTCTGGCACCATCGGTTTTACCAACGACTACCGTTACAACGGTATCTCTCAGACCGCAGGTGACCCGGCTATTCAGGGCAGTCTGGATGTCGCCTTCGATAACGGACTCTACGCCGGTATCTGGGGTAGCAACGTGGACTTCGGCGACGACGCCAACCTCGAGATCGACTACTACGTCGGTTACGGTGGCGAGCTCACTGATGATCTGAGCTACGACGTCAATTACGCCTGGTACACCTACCCCGGCTATGACGCCTACGACGGCGACTACGGCCAGCTCAACCTGAGCCTGTACTACGGCAACGCCTCAATCACCTACGGCTACGCCAACGACTACTTCAATACCGGGGAAGCCGGTCAGTACATCGCCGTCGATTACAGCCACCCGCTGCCCAACGATATCAGCCTGGACCTGCACGCCGGTCACAGCTTTGGTGATTACTGGGGCAAGGCCGACATAGATGACTTCGAGGACTACTCCATCGGCCTCTCCGGCAGCTTTGCAGGTCTTGATCTTTCCGCGGCGTACATTATCACCAGCATCGACAGCGAAGACGAAACCGATTCCGGATTGTTCCGCAACGATAACGCCTTGGTCGTCAGCATCTCCCGCACCTTCTAAGGTCCTCTCCTGGCCTGTGAAGCCCCTTCATGGGAGCCCTGCCCGGCTCCCTTTTTTTGCACTTGAACCTGCCCTGACCGTGTTAGACAATCGGTCGAACACTTAAAATAGATTTTAATTGCATGAAAAGGATCGATGCACTTCGTGGGCTCTCCAGTGATCATCACCGGGCACTGGTAATCGCCAAGAAAGCGAAACACGCCTCTGACCAGGGCGACGCCGCACTGATCCGACTGTGGACAGAGATCGAACAGGCATACGCCGCCGAACTCGAACGACACTTCACGATCGAGGAGCAGTATCTATCGGCACCGCTAACAGAGATCGGGGAAACTGCGCTTGTCGAGCGCTTGCATGAAGAGCACCGCCAACTGCGCGCTCATTTTCAACCGGGCGCCCCTCGAAACCTTGACGCTCTGCATGCGTTCGGCGACCTGCTCGCAAACCATGTCCGTTTTGAGGAGCGGGAGTTGTTCAATACCGCACAGGAACGCTTGTCTGCGGATCTGCTCAGCGCCCTTGAACAAGCCTACAGCGCCTAGGAGAGATCCAGAGGCAACGGGCACTCCAGCCTGAAACAATTGGCCGATATTCCCGTACGCCAGGCCAGCAGGATTACGCCCCTCTCCCGCGCTTCGCGCAGCAGTGCACCATAGCGCGGATCAACCTCGTCCGCCGGTCGAAACATCCTCGCCCCGGTGTGCTGAACACAGAACACAAGCGCGGCCCGCCTACCCTCGGCCACCACCTGCATCAACGTTTGCAGATGCTTCTGGCCGCGCTCGGTTACCGAGTCGGGGAAGGCGATAACACCGTCATCGTCATCCTCGGGGCCCGGCCCGAGCGTCACGTTCTTAACCTCGATGAAAGTATGCGGAGCGGCCCGATCACCGAGCGCCAGATCAAAGCGACTATCGCCATAACGGACCTCACGTTCGACGCCCTGCGCGGGCGAGAGCTCGGCAATCATCCCCTCGCGCACGGCCTCTTCGACCAGGGCATTGGTACGCCCGGTGTTAACCCCCGCCCAATGGCCATGCGCCACCTGCACCGCTTCGAGCGTGTGCCGGTACTTGCGCTTGTCGTTGCCACTGTCGGAGATCAGCGCGGCCTGCTCGATACCGGGCAGCACGCAATTCTTCATCGACCCGGTATTGGGACAGTGCACAGTGATCTCACGCCCGTCGGCACGGCGCACATCGGCCATGAATCGCTTATAACGGCGCAGCAACGTCACCGACTCCAATGGCGGATCAAAGATCACGGCGCATCCCCCTGTGTTGATAAAAGGCGGAGCATCGGCTTGACGGCAGGCACAGTCAACCCCGTTGCCCCGCTTGGCCCAAATGCAGTTCAACACCTATGCTGAACCCACGCATCCGTAAACCACCCGGAGCCAGCATGAGTACAATCGAAATAATCATCACGCCACGCGACAAAGATATCGGCGGTTTTTCGGTCAGGCGGGTATTACCGGTGGTTCAGCGCAAGATGGTGGGCCCGTGGATCTTCTTCGATCATATGGGCCCCACGGACTTTCCGGCCGGTGAAGGGATCGACGTGCGGCCCCATCCTCATATCAACCTTGCCACGGTCACCTACCTTTTCGAAGGCGAAATGCTGCACCGGGACTCACTGGGCAGCGTGCAGCTGATCCGCCCGGGCGATATCAACCTGATGGTGGCCGGACGTGGCATTGTGCACTCCGAGCGCGAAAGACCCGAAGCCCGCGAGATACCCAGACGCCTGCATGGGCTTCAGTTGTGGCTGGCACTGCCGGAGGATCAGGAGGAGATAGAGCCTGCGTTTTACCATTACGCCAGCGACGACATCCCGGCGGTGGATATTTCAGGCGTGCCGGTGAGGGTGATGATGGGCACGGCTTATGGTGTCAGATCACCGGTTAAAACCTTCGCCGACACCCTATACATTGAAGCCAACATGAAAGCCGGACAAACCCTGCACCTGCCACCGGCTCAGGAACGTGCAGTGTATCTGGCACAAGGCGCACTGACGCTGGGAGGGGAGGAGGTTCCGGAACACGCTCTGGCGATTCTGCACCCTCAAGATGGGCTCGAACTCCACGCGGTGAAGGACTCGCGCATTGCGATGATCGGAGGCGAGCCCCTCGGCAAGCGCTACATCGAGTGGAACTTCGTCTCCAGCCGCAAAGCGCGCATTGAGCAGGCCAAGGAGGCCTGGCGTTTGCAGCAATATCCGAAAGTGCCCGGCGATGAAGACGAGTTTATCCCCTACCCCTGAGGCTTTCGTCCAGCACACTGCGAATCTGCTCGGCCAGATCCTCAATGGCGTAGGGTTTAGCGATCAGCCTGACCTCCTGACTGAGCGCCTCCAGTTGCTGTATGGCATTACCGGTATATCCAGAGGTGTAGAGTACAGGCAGGTCAGGACGCAGCTTTCTCGCCGCCTGCGCGATATCGGGGCCATGCATGCCGCCGGGCAGCACCACATCGGTAAACAGCATGTCGATCTCGGGATCGCGATCGAGCAGTTCAAGCGCTGCCGGCCCATCGGCCGCTTCCAGCACCTCGTATCCAAGACTGCGCAGCACCCGTACAGCCAGTGCTCGCACCTCTTTCTCGTCCTCTACAACCAGTATGCGCTCATGCCCGGTACAGCTGTCGTTTGCCTCCTTTTCCGACATCACCACTTCGCCCCCCTCTGCCGCCTGCGGCAGGAAGAGCTTGATGGTGGTACCCTGCCCTTCGACGCTGTGCGCCTTGACGTGGCCACCGGACTGCTTGGCGAAACCGTACACCATCGCCAGCCCAAGCCCGCTGCCCTTGCCGGTTTCCTTGGTGGTAAAAAACGGTTCGAACACCCGGCCGAGCAGGTCAGCCGGTATACCGGTGCCATTATCCGACACACTCAGAACAACGTAAGGCCCCGGTGCCACATCGCCTTCGAGTGCCGCGCTATGCTCATCCAGATGTACCTTGGCGGTCTCGATGAGCAGCCGCCCACCCTTGGGCATCGCATCCCGTGCATTGACCGCCAGATTGAGTAGCGCGACCTCCAGTTGTGACGGGTCGGCCAACGCCTTTGGCAGCCTTGGGGGCACACTCACCTGAATCTCGATCGATTCACCCAGTGTGCGCCTGAGCATACTGACCATCCCTTCGGCCAGCTCGCTGAGGTCGATCAGCGCCGGTTGCAGCCTTTGTCGGCGCGAAAAGGCCAACAGCGTACGGTTGAGTTCGGCCCCTCGGCGTCCGGCCTTGAGTGCTGCCGAGATCAGTTCCTGCGCCAGCTCGTCATCACGGCAATGCCCGGCCAGAATCTGCAGGTTGCCATTAATGATGGTCAGCAGGTTGTTGAAGTCGTGTGCAACGCCTCCGGTCAGCTGGCCGACAGCCTCCATTTTCTGCGCCTGATGCAGGGCCTCCTCGGCCTCCTGTCGGTCCGCCATCTCGCCCTGCAGTGCGATATTGGCGAGCTCCAGCTCGGAGGTGCGCTCACGCACCCGGGTTTCCAGCTCATCTTTGGCCCGCCGTAACGCCTGCTGCGCCGCACGGCGCTCGCTTATGTCGCGAATGGCCGCAGATACCAGAACGCCTTCATCGGTTTCAAGCGGACTGAGGCTGATCTCGACCGGAATCTCGCTGCCATCCTGGCGACGGGCGGCCAGATCCAGGCCCGATCCCATCGGACGTACGGCATGGTTGCTCAGAAAATGATCGCGGTGCTCCACATGACGCCCGCGCGCCCGATCCGGCACCAGCAACTCGATAGGTTGACCGATCAATTCCGCTTTCTGATAGCCGAACAGCGTCACAACCTGAGCGTTGACCAGCACGATCTGTCCACGCTTGTCGACGACTACCACGGCATCGGGCGCCGCCTCCAGCAACCGGCGGTAGCGGCCTTCAGCCTCCCGCGCATCAGCCAACTCGCGTTCCAGTCGGGCGATGGTATCAAGGTCGGTATTGATATCCTTGTTCATGGGCTTCCCATATCTGCCAACAAGACGCGGCGCTATGCCGAAGTCGATCAGTGGCGTTCGCGCTCAAGCGCATCGACCACGTTCTGGAACTGCGCGCGATTATCCTCCGATAACTCGCACAGAATACGATGGGCCTCGAGGATGGTATCGGCCATCTCGGACTCGTCGGCGACATACTCCGGCAGGCTCTCCAGCGAAACCGGCTCTGCTATCCCCTGCACGATGATGCAATAGCTATCCAGGCACACAGCACCGAGCAGTTCATTGATCTCGTCATTGCTGCTGAACAGGACCGGCTTTTCTTCGCTGTTGTGTTTGAGCAGTTTGGCCGTTTTCGCCAACAACCCGATACCTGTACTGTCAATGGCGGTGACGCGGTTCAGATCAACGCAGACGCTTTGCAACGTCCCGTCGGCAAACTGGATGTCGAGAAAACGATCAAGTGGCGGTGCCAGGGTGTACCGAATCTCGCCTTCAAACTGCAGTACCAGCACCCCATCCGACTTTGCAAAGTAAACCTGCCCCTCAGCCATTGGCGGATACCCTCCGTATCGACAGAATACTCGCATCATCTATCGGCGAATCCAGCCCCAACACGCCGATCTCATTGGCCAGTTCCGGCGCATCGAGTTCACCTCTGGCCGACAGATTGCGCAACACCTCCTTGCACTCATTCAGGCTCAACTCGCTCATGGTCTCAAGCACACCGTCGGAAAACAGGCGAAGCGCAAAATGATCGCCGATACGGTGTTTGGCGCTTCGGTGTTCGGCATCCTCAAACAGACCGACAGGCGGACTCTTATCACCGACCTGGAGCACGGCATCACCGTCGAAACAGTAGGGGTAGGGAAAGTGACCACCGATGGAGTAGGTCAGCGTACTCTTGCGTTCATCAATGATGCCGTAAAAGATCGTCAGGTATTTACCGTATTCGTTCTCCAGCAGACTTCGATTGAGCGCCTTGAGCAAAGCCGATGGGTCCAGAATCGTGGCGTCGCGGTAACGCCTGAAGTCCTCCAGAAAACGGCTGACCTGGCTCTTTACGAGCACGGTTATAAGTGCCGAAGACACACCATGGCCTGATACGTCGATCATGTAGAAGCCAAAGCGGTCGCGATCAATCGAGAAGTAGTCGATAAAATCGCCGCTGAGTAACGACGAGCTCTGGATGTGATGGCTGCACTGAAACTGCCCGAACTGGCGTTTGGCCGGTGGCATCAGTGCAAACTGGATTCGCCGCCCCGCCGCTTCATCCTCCCGACGTCTGGCCAGACTCAACTCCAGATAGTCATTCGCCTCCTCCAGATGAAGCCGGTAGTCCTTGTTCTCACGCAACAGGCGACTGCGTTCGAGCATTCGCTCGACCGCGTGCTTCATCACCTCAAGATCAGGCAGTGGTTTGGTCAGAAAGTCCCAGGCACCCAGTTGCAGCGCTTTAATAGCGTCATCCATGTCACCGGTGCCGGAGACAACTATCACCGGCAGATCCTCAAAACGGACCCTTAGCCGCGCCAGTACATCCAGACCATCCATCCGACCAGGCATACGCAGATCGCACATTACCAACGCCGGCAGATCCCGCTCGCACATCGCCAGCGCCTCTTCGCCGTCGCCGCTGGTCTCAACCTCATACCCCTGACTCTTCAGGTAGAGGGCAAACATCTCCCGAATCGCGCGTTCATCATCGATGATCAGTATTCGCGTCCCCAACAGGACCTCCTTGCACCTTTGGCTGAAGCGCTTATCAACCGCCGCATCCATGCTACTCAGGACAACGCCGGTTTGCGCCGTACAGTCCCGCACGAAGGCGAGTGCGGAGCTGTCATATAGAGGGGCAGCACAGCCGTGCGCGAGACAAGGCCTGTCTCGCACAATATCTCAGTGTTTTAGTAGGATAATACTAGACACCCTGAAACATAATTTCTAGCGTATCTGTTCGCTTTTCGACCTTTGTACGAGACTCAGTGACGAGTAGCGAGATAGACTCCAGCCATTGCCATGATCGAGCCGGAGGTACGGTTCATACCCTTGACCGCTTTTGGAGAGCGCAGGTATCGACGCGCCTGCGCGGCACTGAAAGCGATCAGCATCAAACCGGCCAGCAGACCGACAAACGTCAGCAACGAGGCGATAGCGATCCCTTCGGAACTGAGTACGGTCACATCCATGAAGGTGGGCAGGAACGCAATGTAGAAGAGGATAACCTTGGGGTTGGAAGCGGATATCAGAAAGCCCTGAATAAACGCATGCAGCGCATCACGACGCCCCGCCGAGGCGTCCTCGCTCGCCTGAACAACCGGCGCGGTCCACATTTTCCACCCGAGATAGCAAAGATAAGCCGCCCCCAACAGACGAATCGCGGTAAACACCTCGCCCCAATGGGTGGCCAGTGCAGCAAGCCCCAGACACGCGAGAACCAGATAAATCATGTCGCTCACGATCATGCCCACGGCAAGCGGTACGCAGCTCCAGCTCCCGCGCTGTAACGCTCTGGCAATAAGCGCAAACACCCCGGGGCCAGGTGTAATCCCGAAGATGAAGATTGCGATCAGAAAACTGATGGCACTTTCGATGCTCATGTGTTCACTCCAAATCAAGTGGTAACGCGCCTCTGTCAATTCATCAATATGACAGGGGCAAATCATCGGACATTGGCTAAGCTTATGACTGAACTGGCAAAAAATGCTTCAGCGATCGAGGATGAGTATCTCTAATTCGGCAGCCATTCCCCCCCACCCTCAAAGTGCCCCCAAATTTGCAATGACGGTGCGCCATCCCGATACTGTGCCCAACCTGACGCCCAGGTCAACATTCTACTCCGGTAGTAACCGGCCCGAAACTCAGGTTAAAGACACTCACCCAAACCAACCCCAAGGAGAGTCGATATGGCGGATTCTAAAGATCCGATGATACCCGACGGCGAGGTCAACCCGTATGACACCGACTACCAGATCGGTCAGGACAATATCGTTGTCAACGTAGGACCCTTTGGCCTGGATATTCATAACAGGGTCTTTGCCATCTCAGGGCTGGCGGTAGTCGCCTTTGTTGTGCTTACTCTAGCGTTTCAAAATCAGGTCGAACCGATGTTCAGCGGGCTACGCGGCTGGCTGACCACCAACCTTGACTGGTTCTTTCTAAGCGCCGGTAACATCTTCGTCATTATCTGTCTGGTGCTGACGATTTCTCCGCTCGGAAAAGTCCGCCTCGGCGGTACATTGGCCGAGCCGGATTACAGCTATCTTGCGTGGTTCTCGATGCTGTTTGCCGCTGGCATGGGTATCGGACTTATGTTCTACGGTGTGTCCGAGCCGCTGTCCCACTTCTCAAGCTCGCTCGGTGGCACCAGTGTCGAAAACGGCGTGCGTACCGACTGGGCGCCGTTGGGAGCGGCAGCCGGCGATCCTGCTGCCGCTCGCCAACTGGGCATGGCCGCTACTATCTACCACTGGGCTCTGCACCCCTGGGCCATCTACGCCGTACTGGCGCTAGGGCTCGCGCTGTTCTCGTTCAACAAGGGACTGCCGCTGACCATGCGCTCAGTGTTTTACCCGCTGCTGGGCGAGTCCATATGGGGCTGGCCTGGGCATGTCATCGACATCCTTGCCGTGCTGGCGACCCTGTTCGGTCTTGCAACCTCGCTGGGCCTTGGCGCGTCTCAGGCAGCCTCGGGACTGAACTACCTGTTTGATATCCCGCTGGGTGAAACCACTCAGGTACTGCTGGTTATCGGTATTACCGGTATCGCTACTATCTCTGTACTTGCGGGCCTTGAAGCCGGTGTAAAACGCCTCTCCGAGATCAACATGATTCTCGCGGCGCTGTTGCTGCTGTTTGTGATCATCGTCGGACCAACACTGGCACTGGTGACCGGCTTCTTCAGTAATCTGGTCTCCTACCTGGAATACCTGCCGGCGCTGGCAAACCCGTTCGGACGCGAAGATTCTAACTTTGCCGCGGGCTGGACTGCGTTCTATTGGGCATGGTGGATCTCCTGGTCACCGTTCGTCGGCATGTTTATCGCACGCGTATCCCGTGGCCGCACCGTACGTGAATTCATCGTATCAGTTCTGATCGTACCCTCCCTGGCCTGCGTCCTGTGGATGACCGTGTTCGGCGGGACCGCAATTCACCAGTTTGTCGATGAGGGATACAAGGCGGTCGCTGAGGCAGAACTTCCATTGCAGCTTTTCAATATGCTGGATGTTTTGCCGATGGCGCAGATCACCTCGTTCATCGCGATCATTCTGGTGGTGGTGTTCTTCGTGACCTCATCCGACTCAGGATCACTGGTGATCGATGTGATCTCCGCTGGCGGAAAGGTCGACTCGCCGACACCTCAGCGTGTGTTCTGGTGCACCTTTGAAGGTCTGGTTGCGATCGCGTTGATTCTCGGTGGCGGGCTGGTTGCACTACAGGCGATGGCCGTCTCGACTGGCTTCCCGTTCACTATCGTGCTGTTGATCGCGTCGATTTCGGTCATCAAGGGTCTGGCGTCCGAGCCACGCCCCAACACCTGATCGCACGCCGGTAACACAAGGGCGGATAGCAAATGATCGGGCTATCCGCCCTTTTTATGGACTCGAGGTACACATGCAGGCCGAACATCTGGAGATCATCGACTTTCTGCGCCGCTACCCGCCGTTCAACGAACTGCCGGAAGAGGCACTGGCACGCGTCGCGGCCAATATCGAGGTGAGCTATTTCAAGGCCGGCACCCAAATTCTGGAGTTCAATCAGGATGTGGATGCCTGGTATGTGATCCGCAGCGGTGCCGTCGAGGTCTATCGCCGAAACGGCGACCTGTACAACCGTCTGAGTGAAGGGGGTTATTTCGGAGAATTCGGGCTTCTGCGTGAAAACCGCGTACGCTTTCCGATTGTCGCCATTGAAGATACGCTCGCCTACCTGATACCCGAGCCGATATTCCGTGAGCTGTTCGAGCAGTACGAGCGTTTCGCCGACTTTGTCGAGGTGGAGGACCGCACCCGCCTTCGCCATACGGTGGCCCGCCGTGAAGATGCCAACGAACTGCTCACCTCTCGCATCGATATGCTGATCAGCCGTGAGCCGGTCACCATCGAGACGTCAAGTACTGTCAGAGAAGCGGCGATGAAGATGAGCAGCGAGGGGGTTTCCTCACTGCTTATTGTCCATCCCGAAGGCTCAGAGGCGGATCTCAACGCCGATAACCCGATGGCGGGCATGATCACGGATCGCGACCTGCGTACCCGTGTCGTCGCCAAGGGGCTTGATTACAATACGCCAGTTACCGAGATCATGACCTCGGAACTGATACACGGCGAACACAATCAACTGGTGTTTGAAGCGATGCTGGCCATGCTCCAGCACAACATTCACCACCTACCCATACTCAAGCACGGTAGCCCGATCGGCGTTATTGCTCTGTCCGATATCATCCGCTACGAGTCGCAGAACAGCCTGTTCGTCGTCAGCCGGATTTTCCGCGCCAACAGCGTCGAGGAGCTCAGTACACTGACCGACGAGGTACGCTCCTGCTTTAGCCGCATGGTGCACGAAGACGCCAACTCGCGCATGATCGGTGCCGCCATGGCGGTAATCGGACGCAGTTTCAAACAGCGCCTGCTTGAACTGGCCGAAGCCAAGCTCGGCCCGCCTCCGGTACCCTATTGTTTCCTCGCGCTCGGGTCCATGGCACGCCAGGAGCAGCTGATCGTGACCGATCAGGACAACGCGCTGGTTCTCGACAACAGTTTCGACCCCCTCAAACACGATGCCTATTTTCTTGAGCTGGCAAGCTTCGTCAGCGACGGTCTGGCCGCATGCGGCTACAGCTACTGCAAGGGCGAGATCATGGCCACTACACCCAGATGGCGCCAGCCCCTTGCCGTATGGGAGCGCTACTTCGATGAGTGGATCGACAAGCCGACGCCACAGAGCCTGCTCCACAGCTTTATCTTCTTCGATCTGGACGGGGTCTGGGGCAAAACTGAATGGGCTGAGCAGCTTAACCGCTACATCGCCAAGAAGGCACGACACAACTCCCACTTTCTGGCCTGCATGGCACGCAATGCACTGCTGCGCACGCCGCCACTTGGCTTCTTCAAAGAGTTTGTCATGGAGCCTTCCGGCCATCATAGCCGCTCAATCGATATGAAGCGACGCGGCACCGCGCCGCTGGCGGATCTGGTACGCGTCCATGCACTTGCTGTCGGTTCTGTCTCGCACAACACCTTCGACCGCCTGCAAGACATCATCGAAGCCGACATTCTGCCCTCGGGCCGCGGTCAGGACCTACGCGATGCGCTGGAGTTTATCTCCATGGTCCGCATCCGCCATCAGGCGCTCGATCTCGATGCCGGACAGGAGCCGGACAACAAGATCGAACCGGAAAACCTGTCCGACTTTGAGCGCAAGAACCTGAAAGATGCCTTCCAGATATTGAGCAATGCCCAGAAGTTTCTGAAATATCGCTACCAGCCCGGCCGGGCGAATTAAGGAGCCTGCTCGTGTTTTATATCGGCAAGAAGAACCCGGTGAAAACCCAAGAAGAGCAACTCCCAGGATTGCACACGGCACCGGACTGGCCCGCCCGATTGGCGTCGCTGGCCGCGCAGACACGCAATCCCATCTTGAAGGCATTTTATGAGGCCGGTACCGTTGCCGCCGACACCCCGATCTCGAAAGTCCCGCTGCTGGCGATGGATTTCGAGACCACCGGCATCGACTCAACCCGCGATGAGATCGTCAGCATTGGTCTTGTCGCGATGTCGCTGGAGAGGATACGGATGGGTGAAAGCCACCACTGGATTCTCAAGCCGCGTGCAGACCTGCGCGATGAGTCGGTGGTGATCCATGGCATTACACACTCGGAAGTGGAGAGTGCCCCGGACCTCAAGTCGATTCGCCAGCAACTGCTCGAACTGATGGCAGGCAGGGTCATTGTGGTCCATCACAGAGGGATCGAACGGCAGTTTCTCGATGCAGCGTTCAAGCGGCGCACTGGTGAGGGGATCGCGTTCCCATGCATCGATACCATGGAACTCGAGGCACGCCTGCATCGGCGTAAGCGACCGAGCCTGCTGGAGCGACTGATGGGCCACAAGCGGGTTTCGATCCGACTACCCGAGAGCCGTGAGCGCTACCACCTGCCCCACTACCCGGCTCACAATGCACTGACCGATGCGCTGGCCTGTGCTGAGCTACTGCAGGCGCAGATCGCGCACCGCTTTTCACCCCAGACCCCCATCGCCAAGCTATGGAGCTAGACTCAAAACAACTGTTTTTTTAAGCACTCGTTCAGTTGTCTGCTGTCTTAATAGTAAGCACCGGTCAACCTCAAACAGGAGGTGCAACATGAATACCGGACTTACGACTCAAAATCTGCTGAGGGGCCTCACGCTGGTAATGGCGCTGTCGCTGAGCGCCTGCGTGTACGGCCCCTACGAGAGCCGAACCCGCGTTGGCGTGCATGGCTACTATGACACCGCCTACGACGACTTCTATTTCTACCCCGATGTCAGTGTCTATTTCGGGCTGAACTCGGGACGGTATTACTACCGACCCCATGACCACTGGGTCGGCGTCAAGACACTGCCGCGCACCATCATCCTGAAGCCCCAGAACCGGGTGACCATCAAGAAGCTGCCGCGCGGACGCCCGTTCGAATACTACCGCGATCACTACGACCGCTACCGCAACCACAGAGGACGGGATTGGGACAGCAACCGATACCGCGACGGTTACCGTAGCCGGGATGGGTACCGTGATCGCTACCGCGATGGTTACCGACGCTGATACCGGCGTCAGGCAGAAAAGAAGCCGGAGCGCGGTGCGCTCAGCAGCGCCTCGGGGCCAATATCGGCGATCCTCGGCGTTCCGGCCAGCGCCATGCACACCTCAAGCTCTTCTCGCAGTATCCGCAGCATATGCGCCACACCGGGGGCACCTGCCACGGCCAACGCATAGAGCTGCGCACGCCCCACCATAACCGCATCGGCACCGAGCGCTATCGCCTTGAAAACGTCAGTGCCACGCTCCACGGCGCCATCAAGCAGCAGGGTCATATCCTCGCCCACGGCCTGACGCACCGACTGGATCACTTCAAGCCCGGAGGGCACACAGTCCAGTGTTCGTCCGCCATGATTGGAGAGCACCAAACCGGATACCCCCATCTGCTGAGCGATCAAGGCATCGGCCGGCGACAATATGCCCTTGAGTACAATCGGCATCGATGTGCGTTCTTTAAGCCAGCGGATATCGTCCCAGGTGGGTGCTTCGGTCATCATGCCCTGAAACACGATACTCTGGCTGGGCTCCAGCACCGCGCTCGGCAACGGCGGGCGCTGGCGGAGATTGACCGCGTCCACGCCGGGAGGCAATGCAAATCCTGCCCGCTGGGCACGGTTTCGAATACCGTGCAGCGACGCGTCCACGGTAATCATCAGGCATGTGTAACCCGCAGCCTCGGCACGTTGTACCAGGCTTAGCGTGAAATCCCGATCCTGCTGGAAGTACAGCTGAAACCATTTCGGGGCTTCCGTCTGCGCAGCGATGGCCTCCAGCTCGACACTGGCCAGTGTGCTGACCACCATCGGCGTCTCCAGCGCGCTGGCAGCCATCGCCGTCGCGATCTCGCCCTGCGGGTGTACCAGCTTATGAAAGGCGACCGGTGCCAG
Source organism: Marinobacterium lacunae (assembly GCF_000705555.1). Lineage (GTDB taxonomy): Bacteria > Pseudomonadota > Gammaproteobacteria > Pseudomonadales > Balneatricaceae > Marinobacterium_D > Marinobacterium_D lacunae. The sequence continues at coordinate 59,032 of NZ_JMQN01000030.1, read as the reverse complement.
CATCACCGGATGGCGAAAGTGCTCACCCAGCACTTCGGTGCAGGTTGAACCCCCGGTCACATCGACCAGTACGCGCGGATTGATCATCAGGCGATCGAACATATCGCGATTACGGCGCACGCTGATCTCATCGGCGCCACCACCAACGATGTACTGATAAGCCGCCTCGGTCATGTGGGCCGGGGCATAACGGGCGTAATCGCCAAGGCTGACAAGATCGCCCGGTATCTGGTCCAGCGGCGCGCGGGGAGTGGTTTCGGTCATCAGGTATCGGCCCATTGCTGAATCAACTTGTGGTAGAGCGCGCTCAAGCGCATCAGGTCCGCATCGTTACTCGCCTTTTCACCCGATAACGACTGGATACTGGTATCGAGATCGAAGAGCATTTCGCGCTGTTCGTGGCTGCGGACCATACTCTGAATCCAGAAAAAGGCTGCCAACCGGGCACCCGAGGTGACCGGCGCCACCCTGTGCAGACTGGTCGAGGGGTAAAGAATCATGTCACCGGCTTCAAGACGCACGCTCTGCGTCCCGTATTTGCCTTCGATCTCAAGCTCGCCCCCTTCGTAATCGTCGGGTGAACTCAGAAACAGGGTCGCTGACAGATCGGTTCGGACCCGGGTAATTGTCCCAGGCACCACTCGAATGGCATTGTCCACATGCATATCGTAGGTGCCGCCATCCCGGTAACGATTGAACATCGGCGGCAGGATCTTCAACGGCAGGGCGGCCGAGATGAAGGTGGGATTCCGGGCAAGCTTGGTCAGAATCAGGTCACCGAGCTTGCTGGCCAGAGGTGACTGCTCATCCAGCTGCTCATTGTGTTTGGCGCCCAACGCCTGGGCACCGGCAGTACGGGCTCCGTCGATCCAGTGCGCCGCATCGAGATGACGGCGTATACCCTCCACCTCTGTCCGGTCGAACACGTTTCGAATAGGCAGTATCAATCCGTACCTCCATGAAATAAAAAAGGCCGGCCGGGTCAAGCCCGGCCGGCAAGCCGTCAAAGGTTAAAACTTGTAGTTGAGGGTTAGGTTCGCAGAACGCGCATCGCCGAGGTACACGATGCTGCCACCGCGGTATACGGCGGTGTAGTACTCTTCATCCGTCACGTTCTGGATATTCGCGCGCAGGCTCAGCTGCTTGCTGAACTGGTAGGTCGCGAACAGGTCGTAGACGGTATAGTCAGGCAGTTCGATCTCGCCGCTTGCACCGGCATCCGGCTGGCCACCGAAGATCTCACTGGAATAGGTCGCTGTTCCACCAAAGGCGAAGGCGGGCGTTGCCTGATAGCGCAGCTGCGCATTGCCACTCTTCTCGGCGAAGTTAGCCTTGGGTCGACCGATGTTTTCCGGGTCGTACGACTCCAGTGTTTCGGAATCCATGATCGCAACACCAATCTGTGCGCTCAGCTTCGGTGTGATGTTGCCCGAAAGTCCCAGCTCGAGACCTTCGACACGGTTCTTGCCGGTGTTCAGGCTACCGCCTGCGACATAAGAGTCGTTGCCGCCTTCGATAACATCATCCTTGGTTGTTCTGAAGACCGCTGCCGTGAACAGCATCTTCTCGTCCATGAGATTCCATTTGGTACCCAGTTCCAGATTTGTGGACTGCTCAGGATCGGCGCTGCTGTAGTTACCGTCCGAGTCAGTACACAGGCCGCCGTATCCGCAGTTGCTGCCCGCATCGGCTTCGCCGCCGTTGATGTTGGAGGAGGTGCTCCAGCTCGCATAGACATTGCCATGCTCCCAGGGCGAGTACACCACACCCAGATGCCCGTTCATGAAGCCGTCACTGAATGCGTATGACGCCGCCGGAGTGATCGAGCCGCCCCGGCCTGCACGCTCGGCGGTATCCAGGTTGTAATCGAAGTAGTCATAACGGACACCGGCAAACACTTCCCAGTCTTCGTTAAGGGTTACAGTATCCATCAGGTAGGCGGAAACTGTTTTCAGCTCCAGATTACTGGTGGCATCACTGCGCTCAACCGAGCCCTGCCACAGATCATTGTCAGCACTGTACGGGCTGATGGTGAAGCTGTTACTGGTCGTCACGCTGTAGTTACCGGCATCGACGCCCTCTTTGGCGAACTCTACGCCGGCAACAATGGTATTGCGTTTGCCAAACAGTTCTTTGTCGAGGATCAGGTTGGTCTGGTTGCCGAGGTAGTCGTTCTCCTGCCAGCCGGTGAAGCTGCGCAACCCGCCCGAACGTGAGCTGTAAGCCGATACAATGTATTCGTTAACGGTTTCGCCGATACGGGTCTTGTTCTGCAACTTAACGCCACGGCCAAAGTCATGTTCGACACCGAAGGTGAAGATATCCGCCTCACTGCGTTGGAAATCCAGACCGCTCTGTCCCACGTAGTCGTATTTATGGATTTCACCTGTATCACGATCCAGTGCGTAGCCAGGATCGGTGCGATCATCGCCGCGGTAGTAGTAGTAATCGGCCGAGAGCACCGTGTTGCGTCCCGGCTGGTATACGCCGGAGAGCAGGAAACCGTCCCGTCGCTCGCCAGCCGGTGCGCGATCGGGCGTGTCCGCTTCTGAATACAGCGCGTTAAAGCGCACACCCAGATCACCGGTAATAACACGGTTGGCATCCAGCGTATAACGCTTGTAATCACCGGTGCCTATCCCCGCCTGCAGGTTGAGGAAATCATCCTCCATGCTGGCCTTTTTGGTAACCGTGTTGATAGCACCGCCGGTGGAGCCACGACCGGCAAAGGTTGAGCTCGGGCCTTTACTGATCTCAACCTGCTCCAGCGCAAAGGTATCGCGGCTAATCAGGCCCGGTTCACGCAGACCATCGGTAAATACATCGCTGCGTGCCTCATAGCCGCGGATGATGTAGCGGTCGCCAAAGGAGTTACCGCCTTCACCGGTGCCGAGCGTAATCCCGGGCTGGGCGCTGAGAATATCCTTGAGTTCGGTTTTGCCTGAATCTTCGATGCTGTCCTTGGTCAGAACCGTCATCGTCTGTGGCGTATCAGCGATATCCCGCGTGCGGCGAGCATCGGATGTGCGCTTGGCTTTATACGGGGCATCCGGCTCAGCGTAGGGGTTGGAGTCGGCAGCGATACGGCCGTCTTCAATCAGCAATGTATCCAGTGCCACCTCTTCGGCATGCAGAGTTCCCATCATCGCTGTCGATATAGCGAATGTAAGTGTTCCCGCCATGGTAACCGGGCCGCGCAATGGGTTGCTCCCGCTGTCGGACGGTCTATTTTTAACCTTCAAATCAGCCATTATCCTTCCTTTCGAAAATAGTAATCCATACACCTTGAACAAACGTCCGGTGCATAAAAGACAGTGTTTTTTGGTATCCGTATAAACGGCGTATTTGACGGCTTTAAACTGTATTTACGGTCCTTTTTTAGGACTCTAGTGCGAATTCCACTGGCAGTGTTATACGTATCTCTTCCTGAGTCATTTCACTGGGAAATTCAGGTAGCGGTTTCGCTTTTAAAAGCATATCAATCACCGCATCATCGAGTTTCTTATAACCTGAGCTTTCGCTTATTTTGTACTCCAACACCTCGCCTTTTCGGTTAACCAAAAAGGATATTTTGGCGACGCCCTCCTGCCCTCGCCTACGCGCGGCAATCGGGTACCGCTTGTGCCGGGCCAACTCCGCTGCCACCTTGGCAAACCAGGATTGTCTGGCGGCGGGACTGCCTCCCTGAGTCAGCGCATTGGCACGACCTGTACTCATTTTCTGCTGAGCTTCACGTGTCGTATCGGCTTTCTCGGCCGGCGCGTCGCGTGTCTCGACAGGTACGGGCTTCTCGGTTGGTTTCGTGTCGGTTACCACCGGTTTGGGCTTGGGTTTCGCGATCGGCTCCTTGGCCTTGACCACCGGTTTCTGAATCGCCGGTGGCGCAGGCGGCTCCTCAACCACAGGCTCCGGCTGTTCTACAGGCTCGGGATCAGGCGCTTCGACGACCTTTTCGGGTTCTGGCTCGGCAGCCGGCTCGACCGTTGCTTCCTCAAGCGTCTCGCTCGCTTCGCCGAGATCCCCCAGCATGCCGAGATCGATCTCAATACCCTGCTCGCCCTCATCTTTCGCACCGTCCTCTCGATCACCGGCCAAAACCACCACCAGTAATGAGAGATGCAGCATCAGCGCCAGCGACAGCGCGATTGTCCAGTGCCGCTTGCCCAATGTCATGAATCAGACTCCGACAAACGGGTGATCAGCGATACGCGCACCAGACCTGCATCCCTCACCTGTCGCAACAGTGCACGAAGCTCGGTAACCGGTAGATCGGCATCAACTTTTACGCGAACCTGAAGGTTATCCAGATCCGAATATTCAGCGAGCTTATGCTCAATAGCCGATTTTAAACCCGCCACTTCAATAGTCATATCATCTATATATAAAGCACCGGTTGAGGTCATTATAAGATCTATTGAATCCTGATCTTGAAGCTTCGCGTCATTAACCGATTCAGGAGGGTCGGTTTTAACCACATCGGATTTTGAAACCTGACCCGCCACCATAAAAAAGATCAACATCAGAAAAACGATATTGATCAGGGGAATCACATTATCGTCTGTACTATCACGTCGCCCGATCTTTCCTGTATCGACAATCACGGCAACACGCCTCCAAGCGAAACATTCTCGGCCCCGGCCAATTTCAACGCATCGACCAGTCTGACCAGACTCTGGGTATTCACCCCCTCAGCCACATCGATACCGAACACCCCGGGATGCGCCGCCACCACTGCAGCCAAACGCGCTTGCTGCGTCAGCACCAGATGCTCTCCCTCAATGCTGATGCTGCCCTCGTTATCGAGTAGTCGCACCACACTGACCTCCTTGGCCTGCGACGTGGCAGCGGTTGGAATCGGCAGATCCAACTGACGCCACTGGGTAAAGCTGGAGGAGAGCATGAAAAACAGCAGCAGGATAAACACCACATCAATCAGGGGCGTCAGGCTGATCCGTGCAGGCTTACGCGCAGCCCCGGTATCAAGCAGCATGCCTTAACACCTCGGGCTCATCCTTGCGCTTTCCCAAGAACACCTCGGAGGTAAACACCCGGGTGACGGTATCATTCATCAGCACCGCAACACGCTCGACTTTACGCTCGAGCCAGTTGTGGATCGTCATCACCGGAATGGCAACAGCCAAACCGACCGCCGTGGTCAGCAGCGCCTGCCAGATACCACCGGAGAGCACAGAAGGATCCACCTGGCTTCCGGCTGCCTCCATCTGCTGGAACGCGACGATCATCCCAAGCACGGTCCCCAACAGCCCCAGAAGCGGGCTCAATGTAGCGATCACCTCCAGCGGGCGCAGAAAAGCACGCATCTGGTTGAGGCGAAGCGTCGCGACCCGGCTCAACTCCTCACGCAGCAGCTCCGCATCACGCTTTTCCTGCCGTCCGCGAATCGCCAGTGCTACCAGCTCGGACACCGGTCGACGTGTATTCAAACTCGACAACGCCGCTTCGACGTCACCTGTTTGCCACTGTGTCAATGCGGCCTCGGCATTCCGGGCGCTCTCGGCACGAAGACTCGCGAACTGCCAGATTTTGAGCAGCACAATCGTCAACGCAACAACCGAGAACGCCATCAGAATCCAGACAACAGGGCCACCGACGGTCAGAAACTCAATCACCCGGTCACCCAGCTGTGTCTGCAAGCCCTGCTGTACGATAATATCCGGCTGCATGGCATCTACAGGCGTCGCTGCAGTATCAAGCACGCCAACATCCGGAACGCCTTGGACAGCATCAACCGGCAGCGCCTGATGCATATCGGCTTGCGCAGCCACCTGATCGACGGGCATCTGCGATGCAGCCGCGTCGGCGCCCTCTACCTGTACCCCGTCACCGGCTGCTACCAGCTGATCGTTTTCCATATCCGCCAATCTCCTGAACAACACATCTAAACAACAACGCCAATGATAAACATTATCATTACTGTTTAAAATACTATTTTTGAAAAATATATGAACGAAGCGCGCGAGTTGCTGTCGCGCGCCAGAGTCCGGGATAGGCAAACAGCGCTACGCGCAGGACGCGTGCGTTGACCGATGATCGTAAATCAGGATGGGGGAATTAAGACCCGCCCGGATTCGGGCGGGGTTGGCCGTCTCGCATTTAGCGAGTGCGGGCGAGCTGGCAGTTTTGTCCGTCCAACTTGTGCAGCTCTTTCTCGATATCCAGCGCCTTGCGCGCGGCTTTCATCTCGTCGCGGTGATGCTGCTTGAACTTGCGGCGCATCATCCCTTCCAGGAACCGCTTCACCTCAACATCTTCTTCCAGAACCAAACCGGGAATCTGCACCGGTTTACGCGTCTCTTCATCCACGGCCACCATAGTGAAGTAGGAGGTATTGGTCGGCTTGACGACGCCGTTGTGGAAATCTTCAGACACCACCTTGATCCCCACTTCCATGGAGGAACGTCCGACATAGTTCACCGACGCATGCAGGGTCAGCAACTCCCCAACCTCAACCGGGTTGAGGAAATCCACGGAATCGATGGACGCCGTCACGCAGTAACAACGCGCATGGGACGCTGCACAGGTATAGGCGATCTTGTCCATCAGCGACAGGATCACGCCGCCGTGAACCTTGCCGCCAAAGTTGGCGTAATGTGGGACCATCAGCTCTTTGAGTGTGGTTTGTGAAGCTTTTACCGGGCGGTACTCCTGCTCGGACACAGCGTGGCTCTCCTGTCATCGGTATCGATTTAACGCTCTATCAGTGCTTATCAGCCTTGGAGCCGCCCATACAGTTAGGCGAAGCCGGCACAAACCCTTGTGACTCCTGCCACTCAGCCGGGGTGTGCAGGTGCATTGCCAGGGCATGAATGGGGTTCTGCATCAAGTCCGAGAGCAGTCCGTAGATCATCTGGTGACGCTGCACCAGACGCTTGCCCTCAAAAGCAGAACTGACAGCAACCAGCTTGAAGTGGGTATCCATACGATCGCCCGAGTGCATATGGCTCTCATTTTCAAGCCGGTACTCGATCAGCTCCAATCCATCACTCAGGCGCTGTTTGATTTCAGTTTCGACGCTCATGGCGCTTTTTCCTCGCTTTCACCTCGTGCAGCTCATCGACGGACAGATCCGTTTTGGCGAGCTCATGGAAGTGATGATGAATTCGGCGTGTCGCCAGCCAGACAGCCAACAACACTACAGGAACCATAATACCCGTTGCCACCGCTTTATCGAATGCAACACCTGCACCGTAGAGCGCCTCGAGCAAATATTTCACCAGGCCCACCAGATAATAGCTGATCGCGGCAACGGACAACCCCTCCACCGTATGCTGCATCATCAGCTGAATTTTAGAGCGCTTGTCCATGGAACTCAGCAACTCACGGTTCTGGTGCTGGATCGCCATTTCAACCCGGGTACGCATCATGTCCGAGACCCGGTCGACACGACGTGACAGGTCTTCCAGACGCTCACCAACCCCCTGACAGGTACGCACGGCCGGCAGCAGACGCCGACTGAGAAACTCGGTAATCGTCAGATGGCCGGACACCTCATCCTCACGTAGCTCCTCCAGCCGGCTGATGATCAGATCCGCGTAGGCGCGAGTGGCGGTAAATCGGAAGGTCGTCTGAGCCCGAAACGCCTCGATCCTTGCGGCCATCTCGGTCAACTCAGAGAGCAGTGCGCTCTCATCGGCCGCACCGTTCTCCGCCAGCGCTTCGGTGATCCGCGCCAGTTGGGTATCCATCTCACCCAATATGGGCGCGGTATCGCGGGCGACCGGCAGCGCCAGCAGGGTCATCAGACGGTAGGTTTCGATCTCCACCAGGCGCTGTAGCAGACGGCCAAGTTGGGAGTCGCTCATCCGCTTGTTGTAGATCAGCAGACGCCCGAAACCATCGGAGTGCAGTTTAAAGCTGGTCCAGACCCTGGCATCTCCGTTCTGCGGGCTGGAGCCGACCAGGCGCATCTGCTCAAACCAGGGTTTGACCTCGTTGGGCTCAGGTTCGGCTGCCTCGCGCGCATCCTCGATGGCGACATGTAAAGCCGCAATCACGGTACCCGGGAGCTGCTCCAGCCAACCGGCGGGCAGTACGCTGATCCCCTGCTCTGAAAACGGATCTTGCCGCGATGCCGGAGCCAGGTTGGTAAAGGTGTAGCTGGTGAATTCCAGATGCTTTTCCCAGCGGATCCGCAGCTCACCGAAGGTCTGCTCGTAACACTGCGTTTCCCGGGTCGGGACCTCATAGCCAAGCAGCTCATGCAGCTTCTGCAGGTGTTTGAACTGTTCGCGCTTCTGCTCCTCGTTCACCTGCAGTGCAAGATGGGTGATACGCGCAGGGCTCGGTATAACCTGAAAGGGGCGCGAGTGCAGCTCGTCGTAGAGCATATCGCGCAAGGGGTGTATATCCAGATGCCGGATCACATCCTTCATCGTACTTACTCCATCACTCTCGGCGCAGCCGCACAGCTATGCCAACTCCGCCCGCAATAGCGGCTCAGAGGAAATATCAAAGGCCAGTACCTGGGGCTCGGCTTCGAACCATTGCTCAAACATCATCTGGCTCAGTGGTGCAGGCCAATCGTCACCAAACTCATCCCAGGCCGAGAGCTCATTTTCGAAAATCGTGCGCCAGCCTCTGCCCAACGCCTCGACAAAACCACTCTCCTGCTCCACCTCATCGATCAGGTAGACCGTTCCCTCCATACGCAGGGTGGCCAGATCGATCTCCTCTTCCGGCGCCACACGGGCCGCCCAGTCAGCCAGCGGCTGCTTCGGACGAATCACTATTGCGGATCGGTTCAGTAACTTGATCGTCATCGGTCCATATGTCCTTTAGAATATCGACGAACCCCATAGGCTCATCGCACATGATTATTCGTGTATTACCGGAGCTGGAAAACCGCGACCAGTGGCTCGCGTTTCTGCGCCGAGAACAGCCCTACTGCCTGATAGAACAGCCGGAGTGTCTGGTCGATTTCCAAACCAGCTTCCTGCAACTGACGCTGTTCAATCAGGACAACCGCGATCCCGAGCGCTACACCCTGGGTGCCCGCAGCTCCATGCAGCCTGCCTGGGATCTTATCCGCGGTTGCAACTGGTCGCTACGCGCCATTATCAAGGGCCTTCAACAGCTCGATTTCAACACTAACGTGCGGGACAACGCACTGCTGGGCCTGCACGGCGATGTCAGCGTACGCAAGCGATTCGCCAACGAGCGCAATCTGCTGTCACCCACGGCATCGGGCCTGCTACATCCGCTCGATGCTCTGCCCGAGCAGTGGTCCGGAGATGCCCTTTGCCGCCTGCTCGCCAACGAACAGTGGCGAGACTGGCAATCGGAGAGCGAGGGAGAGAACCTGAGCCCCCGCGCTCTGCTATTGGCGCTGCAACAGAGCTGCGAGCAGTGGCAGGTTGCCCGCCGCGGCGAACGCCTGATACTGCGCCACGCCGGTACACCAATGGTGAGTTTCATACCTGACTCAAGCCCGCCGGCTCCCCGCCTGACCGACCGAGGCATCATATAGAGAGGGGAGCCAACGGCTCCCCTCTCTATACACAGCCGGATCAGACCAGTTCAGCCTGATCTTCATCCTCACTTTCAAGCTCTTCACGCGGCATCAGTTTATAGGGGTGGTCTGACGCCAATAGCTCCTTGCCCCGTTCCGTGGGGAACTCCACGTCAATATCGACCACGCGGCCATCACGGCAGACGTTGATGATCGTATCCATGCAGGATGACAGCAATGAGTACTTCTCATCCGGCGCGGCAATGATCGTCTGCAAACCGAGGTCGGACATAAAGCCCAGTGAGGTGACGGTGTTCTCCGAGTCGAGCTTGTTGAACGCCTCATCGAATACCGACAGGCTAAAGCCACCCACCGGCTTGCCGTCACTGCCCTCTTTCAACCGGTAGGTCGCGCCCAGTGCCGCCGCCATGGCAACGTAGAACGGTACCTGGTGCTCACCACCGGAACCGGTCTTGATACGCTGGGTCAGCGTGGTCTTGCGGTTACCCTGCAGGTCCTTCACCACCAACTCGAAATTGTAGAAGTTACGGTAATCCTGCAACAGGCTACTTTCGCCCTCATCCTTGAGTACGTCATGGATCTTGGCCAGCGCGTTGCGGTGAGTGCTGTCACCGGAGTGCTGCAGATCGAACAGTGAGCCGACATTGGCCTGATCCATACGGGTATAGGCCTCGACCAGCTCGAGGATATCCTTGAGCTCCGGGTTGGGGCTCATCTCGAAGCTGTACATCTCCTTGTGAAACGGACGGTTCTTCAGGTGGGAGTTCAGCTCGCGGATCAGATCGCGAATCTTGTTGATCTGGTCGTTCAGGTGCGCCACAAAGTCGGAGCGGAAGGCGGTTTCCGCTTCCAGGCGGGCGCGTTCGGCTTTCTGCGCATACTGCGCCAGCTCCGATTCACGCAACGCCTCGACGGTGCTGTCGACAAACTTCTCCAGGTCCTCATGGGTAGAGTCGGGGCCGATCTTGTCGAGTTCCTGATGACTCATGCCTCCGCCGTGATAGCGGGCCTTGTACTGGGCCACGGCATCGCGCACACCGTTTTTCTTCTTCTCATGCAGCTGAAGCTCGGACTGAGCCTTCTTCGCCGCTTCGAAGATGATACGTTCCAGCTCGCCATCACAGGCTTCGTCAAGATAGTCACGCTTCTCCTGCGCAGACTGGGCATCGAACTCGCCCTTCTCTTCGCAGACGGTACGGCGCTGAACGTGCTCAACCAGCTCGCCATCAAGCGCTTCGACCAGTGCGTTATCCTTGATGATGTTGGTACGCACCTTCTGCAGCTTGTCCATCAGGGACTTCTGCTTGCTCTCGACAGCCTTCTGATGCTCTGCCAGCTCGGCGATGCGCGCCTGAATGCCGGAATCGTCATGGTTGCGTAGATCGGTGATCGCCTGCTCGAAGCCACGCACCTCGCCGCTGAGCTGTTCGCGCTGGGTACACAGATCATATACCCGCTCGTTCACGCCCATCAGGCCATTGGCCAGACTGATCAGCGAGTCGCGCAGCTTCTCCAGGGTTTCATGCTTCTTGCCAAGGGTGGTGAACTCCTTGATCAGCTCATCTACCTGACGGCCCTGCACCTGCAGTTGGTCGCCGCGACGGCGGATGCCCATGATCGGGCTCAGCTCGTTGATCGCAGTGGTGGAGCCCTCGGACTGCAACATGCAGTCATAGGTCAGCGCACGCTCATGCCGCAACAGCTCATTTTCGGTCTCCACCGCCATCACGCCGCCCAAGGCGCGGTTCATGTAGGCGCGGGCATCGTCGTTGTCGGTGTCGATAAACTGCGCCAGTGAGCCGTTCTTGGTCCGGTTGAGCCAGTCGCCACTCTTGGTGGTATTGATGATACGGCAGCCCTTCAGGTGGCGACCCTTGCGACGGTACAGCGTGATCGCTTCCTTAACCCGGTCCGGGGCCACCACCAACGCTTCGCGTCGGGCGCCGAGGAAGGACTCGATGGCGATACGCCACTTGTCGTCGTTGATATCGACCAGCTCACAGATCGGTGTCGACTTGATGCCATACCCCTCCAGCAGCTCCATCAGCTCGCGGGTGTTGTGGCGGATCGGCGCCCGCCCCTGCTGCAGCTGCTCGACGGCGCTCTTCTGGTTCTGGATGGTGCTGCGCAGCTCGTTGATACGGATCACCGACTCCTCGTAACGGCGCGATACCGCCTTACGCACCGAGTCGATATTACCGCGCAGCTGCTCCAGGGTGTTGTCCACCTCCACCGGGGAGATCGGCCAGGCCTCGGCCAGCACATTCTCGCCGGAGCGCCACAGCTCCACCGACTGCGCCACCACCGGGCGGAACGCCTCGGGCAACATATCGGTATGATCAGAGAAGCTGACTGTGGTACGCAGCAGGCTATAGACGCTTTGGATACGGTCTTTGACCACATTCAGCTCGTGCTGGTGGGCACGAATAGAGGACTCAAGCGCATTGATCTGATGGGCTGAATCGGAGGTATTGAGCTCCGCGCGGGCATTGGCCAGATCCTGAATCGCCTTGTTCAGCGCTTCGCTGGTTTCGGCCAGCTCAACCTGCAGCGTTTCTTCCTGTTCCTGCGACGTTTCAAGACGCTCGGCAGCCTCCTCCTTCTTGAGGTCGGCCTGCTCGAAGCGACTCTCGTGCACAACCCACTCATACTCCACCGAGTTGCGCAGGTTACGGCTGATGCCGCGACACATCTCCTGCACTTTTTCCAACTCGGTAATACGGTTGGCAACCTCCTGGGTCTTCTGCTCCATCGCGCGGTATTCGTCGAGTGACTTGCGGAAGGCGCCGACGTGGACAATGTTCTCATCGAGCACGAACTCGCGCACGAATCGGGTCGGGCTGTCGATCGGCACAAACTTCAGCGCGTTCTTGAAGTTCTTGACGAACTTGTCGTCGTCGTTGGGCATCTGCGGATCGTGACTCAGGTGTGTCACCATCTCTTTGACGAAGCGTGCCGCACGCTTCTCCAGAATCATCTCCGGGCACTGCTTGAGCAGACCGTCACGCACCTCATTCCAGGCTCTCGGCATGCGACCGCTGCCCTGTTTGACGGTGAAGTCATCGAGCGTCACCGAGAAGTTGGGCAGAATAAACCGGCCGAGAATCTCTTCATCGGCACTGGCGGTGGATGCGCTGATAGCGATGCCGACACAGCTCTCCTGCGCAGTTTCGGTATCGAAGAAGCTCATCGCCAGATAGGAGATCGAGTCCTCACGGGCGTTGCCTTTCTTGCCCATATCGTCGAGGAAGCCAAGACAGTAGGTACGCAGCGAGCGCTCGCTCTTCTCACCCGCCGAGGCGTTGAAGCTCAGGTGGCGCTTGTGGCCACCCATGAGAACGGTCTGCATGGCATCGAGTAGCGAGGATTTACCGGAGCCGTTAGGGCCGACGATTGCCACGTTACCCTTGATCGGAATCTCCATGGCCCCCAGCACATACCAGTTGACCAGCACCATGCGATTAAGCTGTTTCATTGCTGCGCTCCCCGGCTGTTTCCTCTTCGCTTACGTCTTCGGCGGCTGACTGATCGGCCGCAGGTTCCGGTGGCGTTTCGACGCTCTCGCCTTCGCCTGCCTTGTCCTCGGCACGGCGGTTATGCTCGGCCTCATCCTCGACCGGTTCGTCCGTCTGTTCCCGATTATCGATATCGCAGAGCGCTTCAAGCTGGCCGATATAATCCTCGACCACCACCTGGCGGATGGTCGGGTTGATGCGGATCGGCACGTTTTTAGGATCGGTCTCGTCGGACTTGCCACGCTCGATCACACCGTGACGGGTAAACAGCGACAGGATCTCCTTGAGACGGGTCTCATTGGGAATCTCCTTGCCGGTCAGCGTGTCATACAGGCGCAGCAGGTCGTCAGAGGAGCTGAACGCCTTGCCATCCTCCACCTCGAAAGACTCAAGTTTCGCCTCATAGATCTGGCGCAGGCAGAGCAGCAACAGCGACTCATCAAGTCGCAGGCGCAGCACGCGCTCCTCGCCCTGTGGCAGGATGCCCAGATAGGCCTCGTCCGGCTGGTAGATCAGGCTCCAGCCGATGGCGGCAAACAGATTGCGGAAATAATCCACATTGCCGGCAATCAGAAAGTAGTGCTCGCGGTGCACAGGGCGGTCCGCGTAGAGGAACTGACTGGTCAGCAGCAGATTGGCGGCACGGATAAAATCGTCCGGCTGATGCTGTTCGTTGCGGGAAACGACTTTTTGCAGATCACCTAGCATTATTGGGTCCTGTGAATCACGAAGCCACGACACTCCACCATATCGGCGACGTTGACGTAGCGGTCTTCAAACTGAATCTGGTAGCGCGTAGCGGTCTTGCGCGCCTTCTTGCCGAGCGAGTTCAGGTGGCGCACGTAGCTAAAGCAGATGTAGTCTTCGATGCTGTCGATTCGGAACTCCGTCGCGTTGAGCTGATCGCGCCCAGCAAACTGCTCCTCAAGGTAGGCTTCGATCTTGTCCACCTTGACCTCACGACGCTCTTTCCACTCTTTGAACAACTGTCTGAGTGCAAGTACCTTCGGGTCGATTTCAGCCTGGGTGATGATGCGCGGCTTGGTCTCAATACGACGGCGGATCGGCGAGCGTACGCTTGAGGGCGAGATAAAGCCGACCTGCTCAAGGCTATCAACCAGCGGAATATCGCTCTCGTCCTTCTTGGCCAGCTCGGCAATCAAGCGCGACAGACGCGCGGCCATACCTGGCGTGGTCTTGTCCATGTAGCGCACGGTGTCGGCCACGCGCTTCTCGAGCTGATAGCGGAAATCGTCAATGGCCGCCAGACGCTGATCCACCGATTCGAAGATGCGGATGACGCGGTTGATGTGCTGCTGTACCAGCGCTTCCGCCTCCTCCACATCCAGCTCGTACTGCATCTGATAATGCTCGGCGAGCTGATCGAGCTTGAGCGGATCAAACTGCAGGTCGCGCATCATCGACAAAATCTGGCGGCGAAAACGGAACGGGTTGTTCTTGGTCTTCAGCGTCTTATAGTCGGACACGAGGATGTGTTCGACAAAGCGGTCGAAGAAGCTGCGCACGACCTCCTGCGGGGTCAAGCTATCGGCCAGGCTGATCTTCAGCTCACGGAGGCCCAGCAGCATATCGGTCAGGTGGGCACTGAAATCGGCTGCTGTCTGCGCGGCCTCCTCCAGTGCAATACCGCGCCCGACAGGATCGGACACTGCCGACTCCAGAGAGCTGAGTACGTTGAGCACCGCACCACCATAACTGCGCTTCTCCAGCTTGGAGATCGACGCCAACGATCGCAGCAAATAACTGTTCGCCGGCGACATCAACACATAGGTACGGTAGATCCGCTGCTCCTCTTCGAGCCATCCGGTCTGCACCAGACGCCGGTAGATCCGGTTGGTGTAGTCGGCACTGGAGAGCGGCAGGTCGCCGTCGTTTTCGTCATCCGACTCGACGGCCCAGCGTCGAATACCGTAGCGCACGACCGCATTCTCGATGGTCGAGCGCACCAGATCCTTGGGGATAAACGGATCGATCAGATCCTCATCAAAAAACAGATCCGCCAACTCCAGCAGCACCACCTCGTAGATACGGCGGTTCTGGCCGGACAATGGCAGGAATATGTCATCCGGAAGCTTATTGAAGAGCACTGAATTCGGGTCCACTCGCTTAGCTTTAAGAGAGCGATTCTAACGGAAAACCCGGCACGGGATAAGGGTTGACCGTCCCCCTTTCAGGTATCGGCGTCAGGGGCTGTCTGTTTGTCGCAAAGCCAACACTTGTTTCGATCGCAACATTTTTTACATAACGACACGACACCTTCAATTGAGGCATCATTACCTATAATTCAGGGAGTTAAGAATCTGGCACAGATTAAGCTTCAACACAGCAACAGCACTTTTTTACATAACGGTACAGGCACGTGGCATCACAGAACCCGATACTCGAAAATCTGGCAGCCGAACTCGACAAACGCCGACGCCTTGAAAAAAGGCTCAGACTGCTTGATGCCATTGCCAATACAGCATCGCTAGCCGCTGCCGCAAGGCTGACCGGCGTGAGCTACAAAACGGCCTGGAACCATATACGCGAACTCAGCGCGCGAAGTGGAGAAGCGCTGGTCGACACCACAATCGGCGGTGCCAAGGGGGGCGGGTCACGGCTCACCCCGGCAGGAGAAGCACTGCTCAAGCTGCTGCGCATACAGCGTAACGGCAGCCAACAGCAGTTGGCTCAGTCTCTACCGGCACTGAGATTCAGTGCCCGCAACCAGATTCCGGCCAGAATAAGCGCTATTGATGCCCAGGGCGTTATCGCCCGCATCGTACTCAGAATCGGCGATATAGAACTCAACAGCCATATTACCCGTAGCAGTATTGCCCGCCTTGAGCTCACCCCCGGCGGGGACGTATTCGCCATTATCAAGGCCAGTGCGATTGATCTTGTGCCACCACACCACCGGATTCCCGAAGGCGATATCAACTGCCTCCCGGCGCGGATAACCAGTTGCGAGAGCAGCCCGCAGGGTCGCGAGATCGAGTTGCACCTCAAGGGCGGCTTCAACATTACGTTGGCCCGCACCTATGACCCATCGGAAGAGACATGGATACAACAGGGTGCTGAGGTCAGGGTACTGATTCAGCCCGAAGAGATCATGCTGGCAACGACGGCCGGGGCTTGAGCCTCGTCCTAACCAAAACAGACACAAAAGGATCACCCGATGAAAAAGTATATGCACTGGATTGCAACAGCTGCCCTGAGCCTCTCACTCTTGAGCCCCCAAAGCATGGCAGGAGAGGTGAACGCAGCGGTCGCGGCCAATTTCACGGCGGCGGCAAAGGAGATTGCCAGGGAATTTGAAAAGCAGACCGGGCATCAGGTCAAACTCAGCTTTGCTTCAACCGGAAAGCTCTATGCCCAGATTACCCACGAAGCGCCCTTCGACCTGTTTCTGGCCGCTGATGCTGCGCGCCCGACGAAACTGGTCGAGTCGGGGCAGGCCGTAGCATCATCCCTGTTTACCTATGCTGTGGGTCAACTCGTGTTGTGGAGCGCGGACGAGACACTGATCGACGCCGAAGGCTTCATCCTGAAAGAGCAACAACTGGAACGTCTGGCCATCGCCAACCCCAAAACCGCACCCTACGGCGCCGCCGCAGTGGAGGCACTGACGAACCTGGGCGTCTGGCACCACTATCAGGACTCTACCGTCCGGGGCGATAGCATCGCCCAAACCTATCAGATGGCCTACACCGGCGCAGTCCCTGCCGCACTCGTCGCCCGCGCGCAGGTTGCACTGGACAGCCGCGGCTCAAGCTGGCTGCTCCCTACCAGTCTCTACAGTCCAATTCGCCAACAGGCGGTGCTACTGAATCACGGGGCTGACAACCAAGCCGCACAGGCGTTGATCGACTTTCTTCACAGCGGCACCGCTCGGGCCATTATCGAGCGATACGGCTACGGACTGGAGTAGACGCAATGACCGAGGCGATTCTGCTGACGCTGAAACTGGCCACGCTGACAACCCTGATACTGCTGCTAATTGGCACGCCGCTGGCCTGGTGGCTTGCACGCAACCGGAGCTGGTGGAAAGAGATCATCAACGCCCTGGTCGCATTGCCGCTGGTCCTGCCGCCGACAGTGTTGGGTTTCTACCTGCTGCTGGTCATGTCGCCTCAGAGCACCTTTGGCGTTTTTCTCAAACAGACATTCGGCGTCACCCTGCCCTTCACGTTCGAAGGGCTGGTGGTGGGGTCGGTCATCTACTCCCTGCCCTTCGTCGTGCAGCCAATTCGTAACGCCTTCGAAGCGCTGGGCAGCGCACCCATGGAGGTTGCAGCCACTCTGCGCGCATCGCCTCTGGACCGTTTTCTCAGCGTGGCATTACCGCTGGCGCGCCCCGGATTTCTAAGTGGTGCCGTACTCGGTTTTGCCCACACGGTTGGCGAGTTCGGTGTGGTACTGATGATAGGCGGCAATCTGCCAGGGGAAACCAAGGTGTTATCCATCGCAATATACGATCACGTAGAGTCCCTGGAATGGACACAGGCACACATCCTCTCCGGCGGGATGCTCGCCGGTTCCTTCCTGTTGATACTGGCGATGATGTTGATTGAGAAGCGCTGGGGGAGATTAAACGGATGAGCACTCTGGCCGCATGCTTCAAAGGACAGGTCGGCGATTTCAGGCTTGATATCGAGTTTTCCATTCCGGCTCAGGGTGTCACGGCGCTGTTTGGCCCCTCCGGCTGCGGTAAAACCACCCTGCTGCGCTGTATCGCGGGCCTCACCCGTCTCCCCGACGGCTCGCTCTCGCTCAACGGCGACATCTGGCAGCACGGGCGCACCTTCGTACCGACACACAAGCGCCCGATCGGATATGTGTTTCAGGAGCCGGGACTTTTTGCCCACCTGAATGTGATAAACAATCTTACCTACGGCATGCGCCGTGCCGGAATCGCCGGGCGCGACACACAGGACCTTGAGGAGCTGACCCGCCTCATGGGCATCAACCACCTGTTAGAGCGTCGTGTACAGGCGCTTTCCGGGGGCGAAAAGCAGCGTGTGGCGATCGCCCGCGCGCTGTTGATGAAACCCAGAATTCTACTGATGGATGAGCCGCTCTCGGCACTGGATCAGGACAACAAAAACGAGATCATGCCCTATCTCGAACAACTCCATGCCCAGCTTGAGATTCCCGTACTCTATGTCACCCATGACCGACGCGAGGTGGAGCGTCTGGCCGATCGGATACTGCTACTGCGAAATGGAGCGTTGCTGGCACAGGGGGAGATCGGCGAGATCATGACCCGCCCCGACCTCCCGTTCGCGAGCGCTCAGGATGCGGTCACGGTGCTCGATGGCAAGGTCCTCCATTTTGATGCCCGCTACGGGCTAAGTACCCTTCAGATCGACGGCGGCAGCCTTGAAGTACCGGATACATTAGGGCCAACCGGTGTCTACAAGCGATTGCGAATTGCCGCCACAGACGTGAGCCTGGCGCTGAATCTGGACCACAGCAGCAGTATTCTCAACCGCCTGCCGGCGGTCATCTGGAAAATATTGCCCACCGGAGGCCCAAGCCTCAATGTACTGCTTCGCGTTGGAAACATGGGCGAAGGCAATGCACTGCTGGCCAGTGTCACCCGCAAGTCAGTGGAAACGATGGATCTGAGGACAGGACAGCAGGTGTACGCACAGATCAAGGGCGCATCATTACTGGGCTCACAAACCACCTCGAAGCCGCGCACCCAACACATGACGCCTACAACCGGTCATGGCTAAAGCGCCCCCACATTGTCGCAAAGCGCACAGAAGGGTCTGAATAGTCGCTGTGCGATTTGCGACAGACCCACACGGCACGCTCGCTATCGGCCGGCCCAATACCTTTTAATTCAATCAGTTGGAAACAGCCCCCTTCACTGGTATGCAATTCGCAGCAGCTAAGGCACACACCCGCCCGCCGGGATTGCAAACCTGCTGCAGCTGATGACCTGAAGGAGAACATCATGGCACGTATCGGTCTTTTCTTTGGTACCGACACCGGTAAAACCCGCAAGGTTGCCAAAATGATCGGCAAGAAGTTCGATGAAGCGACGATGGCCAAGCCGCTCAACATCAACCGAGCCGATCCGGATGAATTCGCCAGTTACGAATTTCTGATCCTCGCCACCCCGACACTTGGCGAAGGACTACTGCCGGGCCTGTCGGCCGATCTCGAAGATGAAAGCTGGGAGGAGTTCCTGCCCAAGATCGAAGACAAGGATTTCAGCGGCAAAACCATCGCACTGATAGGTCTTGGCGATCAGGTTGGCTACCCCGATGAGTTCGTCGACGCCCTGGGTGAACTGCATGAGTTTTTCACCGAGCGCGGCGCCAACATTGTCGGCTCCTGGCCCACCGAGGGCTACGAGTTCAACCACTCCGAGGCTGTTGGCGAGGATGGCAAGTTTGTCGGACTCGCGCTGGATTTGGACAACCAGTCCAACCTGACCGAAGAGCGCCTGAACGCCTGGCTGTCACAGATTGCAGAACCGTTCGACCTCAATCTCTAAGGTCTGTCGCGTACATCTCTCATCACGTTCCCTATTGTCAGGCGCGCTCTTCGGGTGCGCCTTTTTTTTTCGCTTACCCTACGCTCACAGTGCGTCCCGCCGCCCAGGCTCTCAATGCCGCGATGGACTCGGCACGCACCACTGACAATGGCTGGGTGTTTTCAAGCTCTCTGAGGATATGCCCAGTCGCCAGCGCCTCCTTTTGCGAGTGCGCCCAATATCCGGCCGAGACAATCGCCTGCTCGATCTCGGCACCGGCAAACCCTTCCGAGCGCTCTGCCAACTGGTCGAGATCGAATAGTTGCGGATCTTTCTCCCGCTTGGCTAGATGCACCGAGAAGATCGCACGGCGTGCGCTCAGATCCGGCAGATCCACAAAATAGATCTCGTCCAAACGCCCCTTGCGCAGCAATTCGGGCGGTAGCTGCTCGATGTTGTTCGCCGTCGCAACAATGAAAGTACGACTGCTGTTCTCGGCCATCCAGGTCAGCAACGTGCCCAAGACACGACCGGCCGTGCCCGAGTCATCCCCGAAACCGGAACTGATCCCCTTTTCGATCTCATCGATCCACAACACACACGGGGCCAGCATCTCGGCCGCCCGTAGTGCCTCACGCAGATTTTTCTCCGTCTCGCCGATGTACTTGTTGAACAGCGCGCCGAAATCCAGCTTGAGCAAGGGTACGCCCCAGCTGCCGGCTATAGACTTTGCCGCGAGGCTCTTGCCGCAGCCCTGAACACCGATCAGCATCAGCCCCTTTGGAATATCCATCGCAGCGCCTTCGACCTCGCCGAGGAAAAACGGCTTGCGCACCTCCAGCCAGGATTTGAGCCGACCAAAACCGCCGATCTCCGAAAAATCCGCCAGATCAAAGCTATAGGTGATCGCCCCGCCCTTGGAGAGCATGCGGTACTTGGCATCCATCACCGCTTTAATATCACTGTGGGTAATCGCCCCGTCGTCGTATATGGCACTGCGAATGAATCGACGCGCATCGGCCTCGGTCAGTCCGACCAGATGCCGGATCAGCAGGTCCATCGCGCGGCTATCGCCCTTAAGCTTCTCATTGGTTTTTAACGCCCAGATACGCGCCTCTTTCTTGACCAGCTCGGTAATCTGTTCGGTTGAGGGCATGGAGATCTCGAGGTGAATGCACATGCGCTCGATCTCGGCGGGTACATCAAACGCGTGACTGACAAACACCAGCATGGTGTTGTTGACGTAATACTGCTGGGCTATCTCTTTAACGAGGCGCAGCACCACGGGATCCTGCAGATATGTGTGAAAGTCAGGCAATAACAGGATGCTGTCCTTTACCAGCTCCTTGACCGCCTTGAGCATCGATTGAGGGTCGGTCATGTCGGCGCTGCCGGCACCACTGCGCGCGGCACTCTCAAGCCCCTCCACCTGCCACTTTGAAACATCCGGCTTGCGATAGAGATCCACCCCCTCGCTGGCACTCCATATTCGCAGCGTACCGAGTTTTGCATCTTCAGCGGTGGCCGTTCTAAGCAGATCGACCACCCGCTGCTCGTCATGGGTCTCAATAACGATGATGGGAAAATGGTCGTTAAGCTTCAGTTTCAGATTGTGCAGATCCATAGCGCCGGGTCACTTGTTCCAAACGGTTAATCAGTCGACATTAATACCTCAAAGTGTCATGCCATCACAGCCCCCGCTGTCCTGCCGCTACGCTCATGACACAGCTCGCACATACATGACGTATTTGCTTTTAGGGGCACTGGCCCTATGGCCGCGGGGTGGTAATATGCTGAGCCTGATCCATAGGAATTCGGTCACCATGAAACAACCACGGGACAAGTTGCAAAAGGTCACGCTGCGGCAGCTCCAGATATTTCTGGTCGCTGCCGAAACCCTTAGTTTCCAGCGCGCTGCCGAGTCTTTGGGGCTTACGCCGCCGGCGGTTTCCATGCAGATGGGAAGCCTCGGCGAGGAGCTCGGTTCACCGCTTTTTGAAAAGAAGGGACGCAGCATCGAGCTGACACCAGCAGGCGAAAAGTTGGTGCCCTACGCACGGCGCATCACCCAGACCCTCAGGGAGGCCAACAACGCCATACAGGAGATGCTCGGCAGAGAGCGCCGCACGGTGAAAGTGGCGATGGTCAGTACCTCACGTAACTTCGGACCGCATCTCGTGGCTCAATTTCAAGCCCGTCACCCGGAAGCAAAACTCGACATCCAGATCGCCAACCGCAGCGACGTGATTGACCTGCTGGAAAGCGAAGCGGTGGATCTGGCGCTTATGGGACGCACACCAAGACGCATTGAAGTGGAGGCGACCTCGTTTGCCAAACACCCCTATGTCATCATCGCCAGCCCCAAGCACCCACTGGCCGAGGCGGAGAATATCGACCCCAAGCAGCTGCTAAGCGAGACGTTTTTGGCGCGCGAGTCGGGATCGGGCACTCGCATGGTATTGGAGCACTTTTTCGAAGATAGAGGGCTGGACCTGCCCCCTATTCAGGAGATGAGCGGCAACGAAAATATCAAGCAGGCCGTGATGGCGAACATGGGGCTCGCGGTGATCTCCCAACACACCCTTCAGCTGGAACTGATGACCGGGCGTCTGAAAGAGCTGAAAGTCCAGGGCATGCCTGATATTCGCCAATGGTTCGTGGTCAGGATGATAGGGAAAGAACTCAGTTCAGCGGCAACGCAATTCCAGGAGTTCGTCACGACCGAAGGCCCCTCTTTCATGGCCGATTTCTTCAGCCTTCACTGAGCTTCAGGCTCTGGCCGGGCCTCTTTCATATCCATATAGAGCCACACCATACGATCAACAAACCAGGCCTTGAACGCCATCACCCAAAGATTCCCCAACAGAAGCGTGGCCAGATCCAGTGTATAGAGCCCGTAGATAAACACCGGCACACCGGCCAAGGACAACGCTTGTAACACACGGCAAGCGCGCAGGTGATGAGCAGGTATAGATTCAGTATGCCGGTTCAGATAGATACGCTCGCCGAACGTGCCCCTGGATGCCCAGTTGTCGGTACGCTCAGGCACACCGAACACGCGGGGATTGATCCATACCCAAAGCAGAGATAACAGAATCGGCACCAACGCGTAGGCCCCCAACCACTCACGCGACCAAAATGCCAGTGAGATCAGCGGCAATGCAGAAAAACGGGAATAGACACTCCATGGATTCGCATGCCGTTGCCAGCTCTTGTCATCCATGGACATGAGCTTTTCCGACCACTTGATAATATCCATAACAGTGCCTCACTCCTGCATCGTGCGCTTGCGGTTTCGACGCATCACCCAGCTTCTTTGAACGCTACTCCCTGAACCGATGATCACCCGGTCGGCATCCCAGTTATACCGCAAAAAGGTGATTTGGTTCCGCACGCTTTAGCCAAAGGCCAGACACTAGAGCCCAGGACTTATTGGGCACACTCGGCGCTATTGAGCACCGCCTCATCCCCGGTTTCCCCATCGCCGAGGACCTCCCGGACGATCAACTCGCTGGCATCATCGACCTGTTCACGATCGACTACGGCCTTCTTGAGCTTTGGATTGGAGGGCATTTCATACATAGTACGGCGCAATACTGACTCCATGATCGAGCGCAAGCCACGTGCTCCGGTACCGCGATCGCAGGCCAACTCGGCGATGCGGTTCAAGGCTTCGTCGGTGAAGCTCAGTTCAACCCCCTGATAAGCAAAGAGTTGGGTATACTGCTTCACTAGCGAATTTTTGGGCTCCTTGAGCACCTGCACCAATGCGTGAGCGTCCAGCTCGTGCAGGAAGGTGATAACCGGAAAGCGTCCGATAAACTCAGGGATAAGGCCAAAGCCCTGCAGATCATCCGGCTGTAGCGCCGCAAGCAGCTGGTCGTGGGTATGCTGAGGGTCCTCCACAAAGGCGGCCTGAAACCCGATCCCCCCCTTTTCCGGCTTCAGCCGCTTTCGCACCAGTTCTTCAAGACCGGGGAAGGCGCCGCCGACGATAAACAGAATATTGGTGGTGTCGATCACATCGTCACCGCCTTCATGCCGCCTTCCGCCCTTGGGCAGTTTCACCTCGTTACCTTCAACCATCTTCAGCAACGCCTGCTGAACCCCCTCGCCGGACACATCACGAGTGGCAGTCGCCCCCATGCCTTTGCTGGCAAGCTTGTCGACTTCATCGATGTAGACGATGCCCCACTGGGCGCGCTGAATGTCACCCTCGGCGGCATCAACCAGACGACGCAGGATAGTATCCACATCATCGCCGACATACCCGGCCTGGGTCAGGGTTGTGGCGTCGGCGACTACGAACGGCACACCGATCACCCGCGCCAGGCTCTTGACCAGCAGTGTTTTACCGGTACCAGAGGGCCCTGCCATCAGCACATTCGACTTTTCCAGTTCCACCGCCTGATCCGCTTCAAGCAGACTGCCGTTTTGCCCCAGATTGATAAGCCGTTGATAGTGGTTATACACGGCAACGGCGAGAATCTCCTTGGCACCGTCCTGCCCGATCACATACTGATCGAGATGCGCCTTGATCTCTTTGGGTACCCGCAGTGTCTCTGCCAACTCAGCACGTTTGGCACTCTGCCCCCAACTGTTGACCACCTGATGCGCCAGCTCCACACAGGCCGAACAGATGTAGCCATCATTCCCCGAAATCAGCGGTGTTTCCGGTGACTGTTCGACACCGCAGAATGAGCAGTTAAGCTTGGATTTGTCGGTCATGCGTTCACCACTTGGGCTGGTGTATTCAGACGGTTGAGCTGTTCCGCGATCCATTGACGTTGGAACTGAGCGCGTTGCCGCTCTTCAAGGCTCTGCCGCAGCTTGGGAAGGATTTCAACAAGGGGGACCTGCCGGGGTGGCTCGATCTCACCGCACTGGAGCAGATGAAAGCCCAGCTCTGAGCGCACCGGAGCACTGATCTCGCCCGGCTTCATGTCGAACAACACGGCGTCAAGTTCGGCAAACAGCTTGCCGCGCTCAACCCGACCAACAAGACCACCATGCATGGCTGTGGGGCATTCGGAATGTTTCTGGGCCTGCTCCTCGAAACGCTCGGGCTTTTTCTCCAGACGGGCCTGTATCGCTTCGATGCGCGCCAATGCCCGCACCTCGGTGTTCTCGTCGTACTGCTCATTAACGGTAATGAGGATATGCCGCACTTCTCGCTTCTCCGCTACCGCAAAGCGCTCGGGATGCAGGTAATAAAACAGTTCTGCATCTTCAACGCTGACGGCGACCTTGCCGGCACACGCGCGATCGAGCACGGCTTCCACCTGCAACTCTCGCTTCAAACCATCCCTGAGCAGATCCAGATTCAGGTCGGCCTGCTCCAGTGCCTGCAGAAACTCGGCCTCGTTGGCAAAACGTCCCTTGATCTCGATAATCGCTGCATTGACCTGCCCTGACGGCACCACAATGCCGCTGTTTTCATCGGAGTAGAGAATCGCACTTTCGATGCTCAACTGGTGCGCAACTCTGGCCGCGGCCTCTTTACCGCGCTCCCCGGTCAGCTCCGAAGGCGCACAGCCATAGTGACTCCAGGCCAACTTGAACAGCGCATAAACCGCATATGGATTATCAGTGTCGGGTTTCATCTTTCACCTCCTGCGCCGGCGCCGCATCCAGAGCCCGCTCGGGGATCATGATGTTGCAGCTGTTGATGTAGAGGTTGTAGAAGATCTCGTCTTCATCCTCCTCACGCAGCACATTCTCGATTTCACCGACATCGCCCCTGCGCGCGATCACTTCTCCATCAAGCTTCAGGGCACAGAGCACCTGCACCTTGTCGCGAAACTCGAAGCGGTTCTGAATCCACTTCTGTGCAATCGGGATCAGCTCCTCTTCACGGCACCCGACCGTTTTGCCGGCTTCGATAAAATGGACACGGTAGATCAGCTGGTCCTGCAGATAGGTGCCCACGTCATATACCACCCCAGTAGCGCCCCGCTGCATCAGTAGCTCACCGACATCCTTGCCCGGGTAGGTACCATCGTTGCGCACATTACGGGTCAGGCGTACTTCGTCGCCATACTCATACCTGGGTCGCATAGGGCTATAACTCCAGCAGTTGATCGAGAGGTACGAAGGTGGTTTGCGGCTCATGCATGCGGAACACCTTGAACACCTTCTCCGTCAGCGCGTCGGATTCGACAAAATCGCGATAGGCCTGCTCAAGCATCTGGCAATAGGCGGCCTTAAGCGCGCTCTCGTCCTGCGGCAGGCTACCCGCCCCGTCTGCACTTTGCAGATAATCATGGTAGCGCTGCATGATGTGCAGACGGTTGACCATCACCACCTTGGGATCGAACTCGATGTCGAAATATTCGAGAAACTCCTCTGCTGAACTCAGCTCTTCCAGGTCGTCAAGAAAGTCGATGTCGCTCATAGCCCTTCCCCTTACGCAGTCATGCGCTGTTTCAGTGTGTAGATACCCAGGTGGTTGTAGGCGACCTCAAGCAGCATCGCGACATTGAGACGGTCCGCCGTATCCAGCTCCCTCACCTTTTCAAGGCGCTCGATACCGTTTTCAATCTCGCCCATGCGCAGCAGCAGGTAACCCGCCCCCTTGAGCGCCAGCAGATAGAAACGCACCATGCTGAACGACTGCACCATGCCGTGGGCCAGGATCTCCAGCGTCATCTGGCGCCAGCTGCCACGGTAGCCAAACAGGCGGCCCGAGAGGGCAATGGCACATTCGGCCACACTGAGTGCATCAGCGTAACGGTGCTGGTAGTAGTAGAAGCGGTATAACGCCACGTGCACCATCAGGTTGTCGGGAGCCAAAGCATGCGCCTGCTGGAGATAGGGCTCGGCGTCGCCTTCGCCATACGCTTCACTCGCGCGCTCGAGCAGTTCAATCACCCCAGCATCTGGCGGTGACTCGAAGTAGAGGTCGTTTACATCGAATTCGTGCAGGTCCATCGCGCTACCCTCGGGAAAAATGCTGTTTGCCGCCGGCGCACTCGTTTTCACAGATCTCGCTGGACGGTGTGCAACTTGTGTAAAAGTTGGCCTGATAGCGCGGCTCCAGATGGCCCAGCCCCTCCAGTCTGGATTCGAGCGTGTCGATCCGTTCCAACAGGCAGCTGATGGCGCGCCCGACCGGGTCAGGGATCAGATGGTGGTTCAGATTGATTCCGTATTCACCACTGGAGACCGGCTGGTCCGACACGATCCGCCCGGGAATACCCACAACCGTGCCGCCTGCCGGGACATCCTGTACAACCACAGAATTGGCACCGACCCGCGCATCATTCGCGATGGTGATCGGACCCAGAATCTTGGCACCGGCGCCCACCAGCACCCGATCACCCAATGTGGGGTGGCGTTTGCCCTTATTCCAACTGGTACCACCCAAGGTCACCCCGTGATACAGGGTGACATCATCGCCAATCACCGCAGTTTCACCGATCACCACCCCTGCGCCATGATCGATGAACAGCCGCGCACCGACAGTCGCGCCCGGATGTATATCGACGTTGGTCAGCAAGCGCACCAGATAGGCGATCAGGCGCGCACTGTAGCGCCAGTTTGCTCGCCAAAGCTTGTGTGCCAGTCGATGCATCAAGACCGCATGCACACCGGGATAGGTGGTCAGTACCTCGACCCAGTTGCGTGCAGCGGGATCCCGTTTGAAGACGCAGCACACATCCTCCTTCCAGGCTGCCATCAACCCGGGTTTCCCGGGCGTGTGACGGGTGATACCTGCATTCATGGCAAGGCTCCTCGGTTGAACGCTCACTTGCCGGTACAGCGTGTCACCGGTCGGGCCACCGGCACGCCGCGCCCCATCACGAACCCGCTTAAGACCAGGTGCCTTTTCATCGCCGCCGCGTGCTGATCCTCGGCTTGCAGACGTTTGTTCTCTTCTGTGCGTTCAGTTTCCGGCTTCATAGTGAAGATCTCCTTCAGCATTGAGGATATCGAGGTGGAACTTCTGCAGCTCCAGTGTGGTAGGCGTCCGTTTGTGGCGGGTCGCGAATTCACGTATTTCGTTCAGCAGGCGGGAAGCTTCGTCTCGATTCAGCTCAATCCCGATACGCGCGAAAGCGTGTATCACCCCCTGCGTACCCGAGTGCTTACCCAGCACCATCTCGTGGTTACGTCCCAGCAGCAGCGGGTCCAGCCCCTGGTAATTGCGAAAATCCTTGAGTAGGCCATCGGTATGAATACCGGCCTCATGAGTAAAAACGTGGCTTCCAACCACGCTTTTCTGGCAATGCACAGCACGCCCCGAGGCGGCTTCAACCAGCGTGGAGAGCAGTGGCAACTGGGCGATATCGACGCCGGTAGCAATGCCATAGAGCTGCTGCAGCCCGACTACCGCCTCCTCAAGCGCGGCGTTACCGGCGCGCTCACCCAAACCGTTGACTGTGGTATTGATATGCGTCGCCCCACCCATCACTGCTGCCAGTGTATTGGCGGTAGCAAGGCCAAGGTCGTCATGGGCATGCATCTCGATTTCAATATCGCTGCCACTGCGCAGTTGCTGTATATGCGCGAGCACGGAGAAGGGTTCCAGAATGCCAAGCGTATCGGCATAGCGAATGCGCCGGGCACCTGCACGCTCGGCGGTTTCAAGTATCTGGCGCAAAAAGTCGAGATCGGCGCGGGACGCATCCTCACAACCGACACAGACCTCAAAGCCAAGATCTGTCGCTTTACGCACCTGCCGGTCGATCTGCTGGAGCACCCAGTGCCGGTCGCGTCGCAGCTTATGTGCAATCTGCTGATCTGATGCCGCGATTGACAGATCCACCAAATCAACTCCAGTGCCCACAGCCGAGAGCAGGTCGTTGTCGCACATGCGACACCAGGCCATCAACGGCACTCCCAGGTTCTGGGCAGCGATCATCCGCATCACCTCGCGCTCCGACTCGCCCATGGCAGGGATACCGATCTCAAGCTCGGCAACACCGGCTGTAGCCAGCGCCGTTGCAATCAACACCTTTTCCCCGGCATTGAACGCCACGCCCGCGGTCTGCTCACCGTCACGCAGTGTTGTGTCGTTGATCGCGATCTTGCGCTGTGTCGCTAGCATCCTGTTACCCCCGCAACCCTTCAGGATCGACGCTGGAATCTATAGTCAGGATGACAGCTGCAAACTGCGTTCCACGAATAAAACCATTTACTTTCAGACATTTAAGAAATAAGGCTTTGGATCGCAGCCCACACAAAGACACAATTCACGAAGAATTGTCGTAAAGCAGACAGTGAGGACGTGGTATAAAAAAACCGGCGCAATGGCCGGTTTTCTCTTCAAGACGTAGGATTTTATTGAATAGTGAATCAGCGCTTTCGCCGATCGATATCGCGCATGAGGCCACTTATATCAAGATCGGCAGCTTCAGCAAGTGCGGCTATATCCTTGGGTGGACTAGGTGGCATGCCACCGGTCCTACGCATCGGTTGTTGCTGCTTGCGAAGTTTCTCTTCTAGCTGACGTTTTTTCTCATCGGCCTTTTTATCGACCAACTGACGGATTTCATCCAGCTGCTCAAGCGAAAACTGCTGTAGATAGGCGGTAATATCGTCGTCTTTCATATCGGAGTGCTGAAAAGTAGCGAATGGGCGTGGAGAATGCCGCCCGAAACATGTTAATGACTAGTGTATCCGCTAACTGGTTAACACTGAAGCGTTTATTACTGCAACACTGGACTGTCATACACAACGTCAGGCTTCTATTTCTCCGACTCCCAGGAGTGACCACTAATCCCTTGCCAGGTTCCTCATTGATTGGGCTGAGGAGATCCGTCGTACACGCACATTACTCTTCGGGTTTGGCCGGGTATCGCGTTCCTCGCAAACTCTCCTTGATCCGACGCAGATGAGGCAGGAAATGCGGACCACGCCGTAAAGTCACCCCAGTCGCCAGAATATCAACGACCACCAAATGCACAATGCGCGACACCATCGGCATGTACACATCGGTGTCTTCCGGCTCTTGAATGCCCAGTACCGAGGTACAGTATTGTGTCAGGGGTGAGCCGGGATTGGTGATACCCACCACTGTTGCGCCGCTGTTTCGGGCGATCTCTGCCACCTCCACCAGCTCCCGGGTACGCCCGGTATTGGAAAAGATGACAATCACATCGCCGGTACCCGACGCAGCAGCCGCCATGCGCATCATCAATACATCGTCATATGCCACTGCCGGAATGTTGAAACGAAAAAACTTGTGCTGCGCATCCTGCGCAACCGACCCACAGGCTCCCAATCCGAAAAACAGGATCTGCTTGGCCTGAATCAGCTGATCGACGGTCAGGTCGACCTCAGCGATACTGAGTCGCTCCTTGGCCATCGTGAGACTGGCCATGGTGGCCTCGAAAATTTTCGGCGTATAGCGCTCTGCCGTATCGTCAGGTTCAACATTGCGCGTCACATACGGCACGCCACTGGCAAGAGACTGGGCCAGATGAAGTTTGAAGTCAGGAAAACCGGCCGTATTAAAACGTTTGCAAAAACGGTTGACCGTCGGCTCGCTGACCTTGGCCAGCTGGGCAAGCGCGGCAATGGAAGCACGCGTCGCGGCTTGAGGGTCGGACAGTATCACATCTGCGACTTTACGCTCCGAGCGATTCAGACTCTCTAGAGCACTGCTGATTTCCTGAACGAGGTTGAACGTTGTCATGTGGTTCCTTGCGGCCAAGAGACAAACACTGAATGTTTTTTTAAACAAGCGCCTAACTATAACAACTCTGCAACCGAAAGACTCCAAACCCGAACATTCCGATTAAATGCACCAATCCGGACCACAGGCCAGACACCGACAGACAACCGCACCAAAATAGAGCACTCAACAACCAGATAAATGATTAACGCGGCCCCGAACAGGGTTACGGCGCTGCAATCTGACCAATCTGGCACAAAGATCGCTAATAACCTGATAAACGTGTCAGGAGATCTGATCGACCTGCGACCCTCAAGTATGGAATGCGGTCGGCAACAGCGATGACGTATAAAACAACACAAGATCGAGAGATGCCTGCACTTCTGATCGTGACGGATCTGGACGGCACACTGCTCGATCACGACAGCTACAGCTTCGACGCAGCCCTGCCAGCGCTGAAGCGCGCTGCAGCCGCCTCGATACCGGTCATACCCAATACCAGCAAGACCCGTGCTGAACTGCTCGGTCTGCGCGAAAGACTCGGCAACGCCGACCCATTCGTGATCGAAAACGGCTCGGCGATCTGTATTCCCGAGCAACACCTGCACCTGTATCCGGAGCACGATGAAACAGAAGAGGGTTTTATCGAGCTCCCGCTTGGCACCCCAATCACCGAGATTCGAGCGGTATTGGATCCGCTGCACGCCCAATTCCGGTTCGAGACATTCGCCCAGTGGAGCATTGATCAGGTCATATCCCACACGGGTCTCTCTCCCGGGGACGCCGCCGACGCCCTTGAACGACGCTACAGCGAAGCACTGCTCTGGCACGACAGTGAAGCAGCCAGACGGGCGTTCGTCGACATACTCTCCAGCCACCACTTGCATGCCCTGCAGGGCGGACGCTTTCTGAGCGTTCTGGGCAAGGGTGCGGACAAAGGCCGCGCGCTGGAGCGCCTGAGACAGCTTTACCGCTCGGTCCTGGGCGAGACACCTCTTGTTATCGCGCTGGGCGATAGCGACAACGATATCGCCATGCTGGAGACGGCGGATGTGGCTGTCGTCATCGCCAACGCGCACCGCCGCGCCCCCCAAGTCAACGCACCCGAGGTGATATACAGCAGGGCCACTGGGCCCGAAGGATGGAATGAAGTGATCCAGCAGCTGCTGGATCGATTTCAGGCCGATGAAAAGCGTTAAGCAACGGATTAATGTTTTTCAGCCGCCTGACCAGGAGCTCACAGAGCTTTAAAGCGCCGCTGCGCACTGCCTGACAGGAGAAAGTAATGGGCGACTTTTATCAGAATGGTGTCATTACGACCCTGCATAACCTGTGTGACCGTCCTCTTGATGAGCTCGAACAGGAGCTGACCCACTATGGCCGCCGACGCCCCATGTCGCTGGTGCTGCCTTCGCTCTACTCCGAACTTGAAGGCCCGGCACTCTCGCCCATCATCGATCAGCTGGCGCAGGTTCCCTACCTGAGCGAGATCGTGATCGGTCTCGACCGCGCCGATGAACAGCAATACCGTAACGCCTTGGCGTTTTTCGACCGCCTGCCCCAGCACCACCGCGTACTCTGGAACGACGGCCCCCGCCTTAGGGAGATCGACAAGCTGCTGAGCGATCTGGATCTCGCCCCGCGCGAACCGGGCAAGGGTCGTAATGTTTGGTACTGTCTGGGTTATGTGCTCGCCACCGGACGCGCCGAGTCGGTCGCCCTGCACGACTGCGATATTCTGACCTACGATCGCAGCCTGCTTGCCCGCCTGATCTATCCGGTCGCCAACCCCAACTTCAACTACGAATTCTGCAAAGGCTACTATGCACGCGTAGCCAGCGGGCGCATCAACGGTCGCGTCAGCCGCCTGCTCGTCACCCCGTTGATTCGAGCGCTGAAAAAGGTGCTGGGGCCGATGGAGTATCTGGACTTCATGGACTCCTTTCGATACCCACTGGCCGGGGAGTTTTCATTCCGTCGCGACGTTATCAACGATATCCGTATCCCCAGCGATTGGGGGCTTGAGGTGGGGATGCTCTCGGAGATGAACCGCAACTACTCTCACAACCGAATCTGCCAGGTGGATATTGCCCAAACATACGATCACAAACACCAGCCGATGTCGGCCGAGAATGCCGAAGCGGGACTCTCCAAGATGTCGATCGACATCAGCAAATCGATGTTCCGTAAACTGGCAACTCAAGGCGTGGTCTTTAATACCGAAACCTTCCGCACCATCAAGGCCACCTACTTCCGTATCGCACTGGACTTTGTCGAGACCTATCGCAACGACGCGCTGATCAACGGACTGGAGTTCGATATCCACAGTGAAGAGCTCGCGGTTGAGATGTTCTCGCGCAACGTGATGCGCGCTGGCGAGGATTTCCTCAGCAAGCCGATGGAAACCCCCTTTATACCCAGCTGGAACCGTGTCATCAGCGCAGTACCGGATGTTTTCGATCGTCTTGTGGAAGCAGTCGAGGCCGACACCGCGGAGTTCTCATCATGAGTCAGGCCGATCTGGAGCTGCTGCGCCAGAGGGTGACCGCCCATCTGGACAGAATTTACGGCGGCAACGACAACAGCTCGCTAGCTGAGCAACTGATCGAGAAGATGGCGTTAAGCGCCGACTGCTCTATGCCCGAGCCCCATAGCAACCTTTGGGATCAGGAAGACATTCTTCTGATCACCTACGGCGATAGCCTGCTGTGCCCCAATGAGAAGCCGTTAAGGACATTGCGCCGGTTTCTGCACGAGCACCTTCACGGCTGCGTGAGTGCTGTGCACATTCTGCCCTTCTTTCCGTGGAGCTCCGACGACGGCTTCTCGGTGATCAACTACGTTGAGGTTAATGACGCGCTGGGCGACTGGAAAGATGTGGAGGCGATCGCCTCCGAATTCGACCTGATGTCAGACCTTGTGATCAACCACTGCTCGAGCCGCAGCCTCTGGTTCGAAAACTTCAAAGCCGGGCGCGACCCGGGGCAGAACTACTTTCGCCTTGCATCGCCCGACGACGATCTCAGCATGGTGGTGAGACCGCGCACCTCCCCTCTGCTGAAAGAGGTGGAAACACTCAACGGCACCCGCTATGTCTGGTGCACCTTCAGCCACGACCAGATCGATCTGGACTTCTCAAACCCCACGGTTTTACTGGAGTTCGCGGGCATAGTGCGCCAATACCTGGATCATGGGGTGCGCATCTTCCGCCTGGATGCCGTCGCGTTCTTGTGGAAAGAGCTGGGAACTACCTGCATCAACCTGCCCCAGACGCACGAGATCATCCGTTTGCTCCGGCTGCTGGTCGAGCACGCCTCGCCCGGCACCATCATCATTACCGAAACCAACATCCCGAAACAGGAGAACCTCTCCTACTTCGGTAACGCCAACGAAGCGCATACTGTTTACAACTTCCCGCTGCCGCCGCTTCTGGTCAATACACTGATCACGGGCGATTGCCGCGCGTTGCGCGACTGGCTGATGAGTATGCCCCCCACTCAGCAGGGCACCTGCTACCTGAACTTCATCGCCTCCCACGACGGTATCGGTCTACGCCCTGCCGAGGGGCTGCTCAGCGAGCATGAACTCAACCAGCTGGTGCGCACGCTGGAAGGGTTCGGCGCCCGAGTGTCATGGCGAACCCTCGCAACGGGTCAGGCGCGCCCCTACGAGATCAACATCGCGCTGTTCGAGGCGATGCGCGGCACACAAAGCGGGGCGGACGACTGGCAGATCGAGCGCTTCATCTGCGCCCATACCGTCATGCTGGCAATGGAGGGAATCCCGGCGTTCTATATCCACAGTTTCCTTGCGACCCCCAATGACGAGCGTCGCGTGGAGCTTTCGCAACACAATCGCGCCATCAACCGCCATCAGTGGGATCGCCAGATATTGGAAGATAAGCTGAATGACCCGGAAACCGCACAGGCCCGGGTACTCGGCCGGCTGAAAAAGCTGATCGATCTGCGTATCAAGCAGAAGGCGTTCCATCCCAATGCGGTGCAGTACACACTGCAACTGGGCGATCACATACTGGCGCTCTGGCGCCAGAGTCTGGACCGTCAACAGCACATCTTTGCAATCACCAACGTCACCAACTGCCCACGGCAGGTATCGCTTGGCGAGGTAAATCTTCCCATCGCAGACAAATGGACCGACCTTATCAGCGGCATGGAGTTTACCGACCGTTTCGCCACGCTCACGCTACAGCCCTACCAAAGCATGTGGCTGTGCAATACTCAGGGTTAGGGCAAGCTCTTTATCAACGAGGAGGGGACGCCCATGTCTGCTGCCCCGTCCAGATCCCTGTGCAAATGCTACAGCCCATGGTGGGTTGGCGTGCTGCTCATCGTTCTGCTGATGAGCGCCCGCTACGGCTACGCCCAGCCGTGGCAGCACTGGAAAACCCAGCAGCAGATCAGCGTAGACTACCGCACGCTGGAGCCCTCGGGGCTGACCGAAATCCGCGCCGACACCACGCTCACCACGACCCTATCTGCGTTTATTAACCTGCTACGGGATACCGAAAAGGCCGATACCTGGATCGACCGCGTCAAATCGGTGGATGAAGTGATTCGCTATTCCGAAACCGACAGCCTGGTCGAAACGCACATCAAGGGTTTCTTTATGGTTCAGGAGCGCTGGGTATTGACCCGCTCGACCATCTCTCAGGATGCACAGCAGCGACTGACCCTTGAAGTCGCAAACGACTACCGCCCTTCACTTCGCAAACCCGGCATTCAGGTTAAGTACCTGAAAGCAACATGGACCCTAACCCCATTAACGGATGGTCGCGTTCACATTCGTTATCAGGGTGTCATCGACCCGGCAGGCAAGATTCCCCGCTGGATCGTTCGCGATCAGAGCCTGCAATCGACCTTGAACACGTTCGTCGGGCTTAGGAGCAGGCTACAGCGCCCCGAGTACCAGCGCCGTACCCTGCCGTTTATTGTCGAGCCGGAAAAGTGATCGACCGCTACTCTTGCGAGAACTGCGCGAACACCTCAGCACCGGTCATAGTTTTGGTCTGATTGGCGAAGTCATAGTAGGCGGGCTTTTCGTCGATGAAGATCTGGTGATCAAATACCGGAGCCTCTGGGAACTCCATCAGGCCCGCGGGCACAATATACTGGCCGCTCTCCTTGAGCCGGTAAAACAGGTGGGTTCCGCAGTGCGAGCAGAACCCGCGCTCGGCCCAGTCGGACGACGAAAATCGCGCGACATGCTCTGCGCCTGAAAAGCTCACATCCGTGCCACAATCCACAGCGAACATCGGCCCACCACCCCATTTACGGCAGATACTGCAGTGGCAGGTCCCCAGATGCAGGGACATCGATTTAGCCTCAAGGGTAACGGCCCCACACAGGCACGGGCCCCGGGCTTCAACGGTCTTACTCATCATGCTCTCCTTGAATGATCGGTAACGGTTGGTCTTAAACGGGCGCACCATCGATACGGGGCACACGCTCCAATTGCTCATCCCAATTGGCTTTATCGGCAACGAATATATGTGCATTGGGCGTTATGGAAACGGGCGTATCGAGGGATCCAGCCGGAACCACAAGCATAGCCCCCTCCTCCTGAATAGTGGGCAGCGCAGAACCGCAGTGCGAACAAAAGCTCTTTACGTGCCGGGTATCAGGCACCTGATAGCACTGCACATTCTGTTCGCCCTTAAGCCAGCGTAGCTGTGCGCTGGAGGAGAACAGATTCGACGCATGGGCCGATCCCGTATCCTTGCGACAATGCCCGCAATGGCACAGGAAAAATGCATCGAACCCACCTTTGATCTCAAATGCCACCTGATTGCACAGACAGCCTCCCCGATATACAGCATCCATATTTTTGCCTTCCTTTCTGTTGTGTGCAGTCTTTGCACAGAACACACGTCTGTGAGCCGGTTCCAACAGGCAATCTGAGGATCAACAGCCTATCCTGAACCTGCAGCAACACCTGCACTACTGTAGTATGGCCGTTCCTGAATATGTACCCGTATCGAGAGGTTGGAATGTTCGAATCCTTCACCCTGCCGGAGCGCGTTTGTTTCCACCCAGGCCCCGGTCAACTACCGCTGTGTGAGTTGTCATCTCCAGCCGGGCGCGCCGTTATCTCGCTACAGGGTGCACAGGTGCTGAGCTACACACCCACCGGGCAGCCCGATCTTCTGTGGGTAAGCCCCTTGTCCCTGTATCAGCAGGGCAAATCGATTCGCGGCGGTATCCCCGTATGCTGGCCCTGGTTTGGCGATCATGCCGAAGATGCCGACAAGCCTGCGCACGGTTTTGCCCGCAACGCACTCTGGCAGGTTCGCTCCAGCTTCGCCGACGATGAAAAAACCCATATCCAGCTTGGGCTTACCGAATCGGCTACCACCGAAGGGCTCTGGCCAACTCCCTTTGATCTCACTCTGGATATCGAACTCGGCACGACGCTGAAACTGACGCTGACCACCCGTAATACAGGCCCCCATAGTGTTGTGATTACGGAAGCGTTGCATACCTATTTTTCTGTGAGCGGCACCGACAAGATTCAGATCGAGGGCTTAAAGGACTGCCGATACCGCGACAAGCTGGAAGGGTTTGCGGTTAAACCTCAACAGGAGGAACTGACCCCGACGCCGCCGCTGGATCGGGTCTATGACCATGCAGAATCCAACCTCAGGCTGATCGATAACGGATTGGGGCGTGTCATTACAATCGACAAGCGCAGCAGCGAATCCACCATTGTCTGGAACCCGGGTCAGGCGGTGGCCGCTACCATCGAGGATATAGGAGCCGAGGCCTCAACCCGCTATATCTGTATCGAATCGGGCAACGCGCTGCAGAACGCCGTATCGATCCCGCCTGATACCTGCCACGCTCTGGTAATGGAGCTGACATCCACACCGCTGTCGGTCGATTGAGGCCCCGTTTTGACTCTTCGTGGCTCATGCTGGAGAATACAGCGCGAGTCATGAGGAGTTGTTGCGCTTCATGATGACGGCCACACGGGAGATGCCGGTTCACTGACGGCAGCGCCCTTTCCAACAGGTGCTATACCCGCTCTAACGATAAACGGTGTCTCCTCTCTGGGCCCGGCAAGGGCCTGACTGATCACGCGAGCCGTCCCAACTCCGCTTCGGCGGCACACTCAACAGACCCAGCGCTATCGACATCACGGCCCGGTCTTCATCGCCGCCGCATGCAACTCGTCACAATACCCGACAATCAGAGCACCGCCACTCGTCCCCTGGGGTCATCGGCCGGTGCACGAACGAAAGGAGGAGTGAAATGAGTACTTTCGAGGATCTCTATCCCTCGCGAGACATAGAAGAACCCTTGCTAATCGAGCGCAAAGAGCCCGTGTTTCACGGTAATACGCTCAACAACGCCCCTATCAGCGAAGCACAGTTGCACCAGTACGACCGAGACGGCTACCTGCTGCTGCCCAACCTGTTCAGCCAGAGCGAGGTTAAACGCTTTTTAGCGGAGCTGGATGCCATGCAGCAGGATGAAGCACTGCTGGCAACTGAAGCGGCCGTTACCGAGCCTGAGAGCCAGGCGCTACGCTCGGTGTTTCAGATCCACCGCAACAACGCCCTTTTCAGCCAGGTTGCCACCGACCCACGCATCGCTGACATCGCACGCTTCATCCTTGATGACGACCTGTATATCCATCAGTCGCGGCTGAACTTCAAGCCCGGCTTCAACGGCCGCGAATTTTACTGGCATTCCGATTTCGAGACCTGGCATGCGGAGGACGGGATGCCAGGCATGCGGGCACTGAGCGCGTCGATTCTGCTGACCGACAATACCGAATTCAACGGCGCACTGATGGTCATGCCCGGCTCCCACCGCACCTTTATCGGCTGCGTCGGCAGAACGCCCAAGGATTACTATCGAAAGTCACTCAAGGCACAGACGGTCGGCACACCGGACACCGCCTCACTGGAGACCTTTCAGCAGCGCTACGGGCTGCGCTCGACTGCCGCCAAAGCGGGTTCTGTACTGCTGTTCGACTGCAACCTGATGCACGGTTCCAACTCGAACATCACGGCCAACCCGCGCAGTAACCTGTTCTTCGTGTACAACGCGGTATCCAACCGCGTCGTAGCGCCTTTCAACGGCAACACGCCGCGGCCCGAGTTTCTCGCCACACGCGAAACCTTCTCGCCGCTGCTAGCGCCCGAGCCCCAGAAAAAAGCGGTGTAACACTAAGGCGTACCCTAAATGGAAAAGGGGGCCAAAAGGCCCCC
Source organism: Marinobacterium lacunae (assembly GCF_000705555.1). Classification (GTDB taxonomy): domain Bacteria; phylum Pseudomonadota; class Gammaproteobacteria; order Pseudomonadales; family Balneatricaceae; genus Marinobacterium_D; species Marinobacterium_D lacunae. The sequence goes on along the minus strand of NZ_JMQN01000030.1, from coordinate 20,686 downwards.
TTTCCAGAAGTTACGAAGGATCGCTGACGCGGTCATTTCGCATATGCAGTATATCGGGAAGCCTCACAGGCTTCCAACGATGCGCACAGAACTCAGCTTGGGAAGGAGTAGGTCACACCTTCACGCACGCCACTGGAGGGCCAGCGCTGAGTGATTGTCTTGCGTCGGGTGTAGAAGCGGATCGCATCCGGACCGTAGGCGCTCAGATCACCGAACAGAGACCGCTTCCAGCCACCGAAGCTGTGGTAGGAAACAGGCACCGGCAGCGGTACGTTGACGCCCACCATGCCAACCATGATCTGGTCACAGAAGTAGCGCGCCGCTTCACCGTCGCGGGTGAAGATACAGGTGCCGTTGCCATACTCATGGCGGTTAATCAGATCGATCGCCTGCTGCAGGTTATCGACTCGCACCACGACCAACACCGGACCGAATATCTCGTCGGTGTAGATCGTCATGTTCTCGGTCACCTTGTCGAACAGGGTAGCACCGACATAGAATCCATTCTCATGGCCGGGCACGACAATATCTCGCCCATCAACGACAAGCTCTGCGCCCTGCTCAACACCGGCATCGATGTAGCCTTTTACACGATCACGTGCCTGCGCCGTAATCAGCGGCCCCATCTCATTGCTGTTATCAAGCCCTGAACCGACCTTGAGACCGGCGATCTTATCCTTCAGCGATGCCACGAGTTTATCGGCAATCTCGTCACCGACAGCCACCGCCACCGATATCGCCATGCAGCGCTCGCCACAGGAGCCGTAGGCCGCGCCCATCAGTGCGTTGACGGCGTTATCCAGATCCGCATCCGGCATCAGCACAGAGTGGTTCTTAGCGCCACCGAGCGCCTGACAGCGTTTGCCGTGGGCAGCGGCCTGTTCGTAGATGTAGTGTGCAATCGGAGTCGATCCGACGAAGCTGACCGCCTGTACTGTCGGTGACTGAAGCAGTGTGTCCACCGCCTCCTTGTCGCCATTGACCACGTTGAGTACCCCTTTCGGCAGCCCCGCCTCGACCGCCAGCTGCGCGATCATAAGAGCACTGGATGGGTCACGCTCGGAGGGCTTCAGCACAAAGGTGTTGCCGCACATGATCGCTGCCGGCCACATCCACAGCGGTACCATCGCCGGAAAGTTGAACGGCGTGATACCGGCCACAACGCCCAGCGGCTGGAACTCGCTCCAGCTGTCGATTGCTGGGCCAGCATTTTTGCTGTGCTCACCTTTGAGCAGCTGGGGAATACCGCAGGCAAATTCGACGTTTTCGATACCGCGCTGCAGCTCACCGGCTGCATCGTGCAGCACCTTGCCGTGTTCACGGCTGATCGCCTGACAGATCTCGTCCGACTTCTGCTCAAGCAGCATCTTGAAGCGGAACATCACCTGAGCCCGCTTGGCTGGCGGCGTGTTGCGCCAGGCCGGGTAAGCCGCCTGAGCGTTGGCGATCGCCTGCTCGACGGTTTCGACGCTGGCCAGCTCTACCTCACCACAGATTTGCCCGGTGGAGGGGTTGTAGATCGGCTGGGTGCGGCCCTCGGTCAATACGGATTCGCCGCCAATGAAATGTCCAACTGTCTGAGTCACAACTGATCTCCTGTCACTCTGATTATTCTATTTAAATGTAGTGCCGACTGCGTATCAGTCGGCGCTGTTCAGTGCATCACCGAGGATATTGACGATCTGGTCGATCTCGTCCGTTTCGATGATAAACGGCAGACCCAGCTGCAGGGTGTCACCGCCGTAACGTACGTAAAGTCCCTTCGCCCAGCAGGCCATCGCGATCTCCCAGGGACGACGGGTCGGCTCACCCGGTTTGGCCGCAATCGTCAGCCCCGCCGCAAATCCGTAGTTGCGGATATCGGTTACATGCTTGCAGCCCTTAAGACTGTGCACCTTCTCTTCAAAGATAGGCGCCATCTCCGCAACTCGCGGGATCAGACGGTCACGTTCGAGTACATCAAGGGCTGCCAGAGCCGCGGCACAGGCAACCGGATGGCCGGAGTATGTGTAACCATGCGGCAGTTCTACGTTGTAGTGAGCACCGCCCGCCTCCATGAACGCATCATGGATCTCATCTTTGACGATCACCGCACCCATCGGAATAGCACCGTTGGTGATCTGCTTGGCAACGTTGATCATATCCGGCACCACACCGAAGGCATCGGCCCCGAACATGGCACCGGCACGGCCGAAACCTGTGATGACTTCATCGAAAATCAACAGAATGCGATGTTTGTCGCAAATCTCGCGCAGGCGCTTGAGATAGCCCACCGGCGGTACTATTACCCCCGCCGAACCGGAGAAGGGCTCAACCACAACCGCTGCGATGTTGGATGCATCATGCAGTGCCACCAGATCTTCCAGCTCATTGGCCAGATCAGCACCCTGTTCCGGCATCCCTTTGGAGAACGCCATCTCCGGACGCCAGGTATGGTTCAGGTGATCGGATTCCATCGCCTGACCCCAGAGTTTGCGGTTACCGCCAATGCCACCGAAGCTGATGCCGGCCCAGCTGGCACCGTGATAGCCCTTAGCACGGCCAATGATGCGGGTTTTGGTGGCCTCGCCTTTCTGACGCCAGTAGGCCCGGGCAATTTTTGTCGAGGTATCGAACGACTCAGAACCGGAGTTGGTGAAGAACACTTTGTTCAGCCCTTCCGGCGCCAGCGATGCCACCTTTTCCGCCAGTTTGAACGCCAGCGGGTGGCCATACTGAAATGCCGGTGCGTAATCCAGGGTCTGCAGCTGTTTGGCAACCGCTTCGGCAATTTCCGGTCGGTTGTGACCGGCGCCGCAGGTCCAGAGGCCGGAAAGACCGTCCAGAATTCGACGACCGTCAGCATCGATCAGGTAGGAGCCCTCGGCAGCGGTCACGATACGGGGATTCGCCTTGAACTCGCGGTTGGAGGTGTAAGGCATCCAGTAAGCATCGAGCTGAGCCTGAGTCAGCCCGGCGGTTTCGGCTTGGTTCATCGCAATACTCATTCAATAAAAAGTGGGGGTGTGTTCAGTATCTGCGATGCACTTTAGGACAGGGGTTAAGTTTGATAAATTACAATTAATCGAAACTTATTTGCAGTTTTATGAAACATTAAAAGGCCAAAGATGAGAGCACTTCTGGGTAACCTGTCCGATGCCGATATACGCCTGTTGAGAGTATTCATGGCCGTAGTCGAAGCCGGGGGGCTAAGCGCTGCCGAACTGGAGCTTAATATCGGCCGCTCCACCATCAGCCGCCACCTGAAAGATCTGGAGATTCGCCTGGGGCTGACATTGTGCCGACGCGGGCGCGGCGGGTTCTCGATGACGCAGGAGGGGGTGCAGATATACGAATACGCGCAGCGGCTGATCACGTCGATCGAAGACTTCCGACACCAGGTGAACGACATGCACCGCACCCTTCAAGGGCAGCTCTCGGTCGCCATGTTCGACAAAACCGTCAGCAACCCCGAATGCCGGGTGCCCGATGCGATTGCGGCCTTTACGGCCAACGCGCCCGAGGTGCTGATCGACATCCACGTGGTGCCGGTCAATCAGATCGAGAAAGGCATACTGGATGGACGTTACCATGTCGGCATCATCCCCACCCACCGCTCCTCAAGCAGCCTCAAATACATCCCGCTGTTCGGTGAACAGATGCATCTGTATTGCGGCAAGGGACACCCGCTTTTCGAGCGCGCCACAAGCGCCAGCGCCCAGGAGATCAAAGCTCAGCGCTATGCAGGGCTTAGCTTTCATAGCCCCAATATGGAAACCGGCCGCAAGCACGGTCTGGAGAAGAGCGCGGTCGCCAACGATCAGGAGGGGATCGCCACCCTCATCCGCTCCGGTGTGTTTATCGGCTATCTGCCGGACCACTACGCCGCGTCCTTTGTCAGCGCAGGTCAGATGCGCCAGATCGCGCAGTCGGAATTCAACTATTACTGCGAATTCGCCGCTCTCTATCGTAAATCACCGGCCCCGACCCGACTGGTTCGCCGCTTTCTCGCCGCCTTGCAGGAGAGCCACGGCGCCGCGGTTATTGACTGAGTTCGGCTATGGGCGTGTAGGCGTCATCCGTAACCGGAATGATGGCACTGGCCCCTTCAAACCCAAGGTAAGGTTCAAGCTGGTCATCACCCGAGAGCATAAACTCAGCGATGCGCTTACGCAGTGAGGGGCACAGGCTCGTGCCGAACACAAAGGGATCGAAATGTATCGGTTCCGAACGCCAGAGCACCCGAAAGCTGCTCTTGTCGATACGCCCCTGGTCCAGAAACCGATCGGCCCGACTGCTGGAAACGAATGCTGCATCGACGCGGCGATCCAGCAGTGCCTCCATCGCCTTATCGTGTGATCCGGCATAGATGCGCGAAGCAAAAAAGCGGTTCAAATCACCGCCGATCTCCTTTACAAACTGCGTCGACGGTATCAACTCGCCGGAAGTGCTGCCAGGGTCAGTGAAGGCAACGCGTGCGCCCCGAAGTCGCTTTATATCGGTGAATGGGGAGTCGGCATTCGCAACCAGAATAGAGGAGTAATACTCGCCTCGGGGCGTGAAAAAATCAGCCGCATAGGAGAGCGAGGCAAAAGCGGTCACACGCGAATCCATCCCGTGCGCACGCACATAGGCGGCAGGGCCCAGTACAGCTAAATCAACAGCTCCGGTAACCACCCCCTCCACAACCGAGTTGTAAGAGGTAGGACGAATAATCTGCACCGGCACCTGCAAGCGCTGCTCAAGCAGTTCGGTCAGGCTTTTGTAGCCCTCGACCTGACGTTCCACATTGTTCTTGGGTATCATCGAGAAACGCAGCGTACTGACATTACAGCTTTCATCATCAGAGCCGGCGGCAATACTGAGCGGCCCCCACACAAGAAGTATCACGCCCAACAGCAGTGTTCGGATCATGTGTCTCTCCTGTCTATTTGAGATTGCAGTAACGGTGTAATCTCGTCGCAGACAAGAGGTGGATACAGCAGAGCCCCTTGCCCGCTATTGCAGCCCAGACGCTGAAGGCAAGCGAGTTGCTCAAGCGTCTCGACCCCTTCGGCAACAACCTCAAGCGAGAGCTTTCTGGCAAGGGCTATGGTGGCGGACAAAATCGCCGGATCTTCGTCTGAGCGCCGAATCTCGCCAACCAGTTTTCGATCCAGCTTCACGGTACTGAACGGCAGCCTCTGCAGCTGGGCAAAGCCCGCATATCCGCGTCCGAAGTGATCCAGCGTGATGCCGATACCCGCCTGACTGAGCTGTTCAAGCTGGTCATAAACCTGTGTATTGGTGCCCAAAATCGCGCTCTCACTGACTTCGAGCCTGAGTTCAGCGCCGTCGATCGACAGGTTATCGAGCAACTCCAGCACGCATTCCGAGAAGCCGTTGTGTTGCAGCTGCTGAGGCGAGACATCCACCGATACCGGCATACGATCTACACCGGCTTGGCGCCAACGACTCATCTGACGCATGGCGATGCGCAGAATCTCGATACCCAGCTCACTCATCAGTCCGGCACGCTCGGCTACCGGTATAAATCGCTCAGCGGGCCAGACTCCTCGCTGAGGATGACGCCAGCGAACCAGCGCCTCCAGCCCGAGCAGGCGCTCGCTGACCAGATCGACGATCGGCTGGTAAACCAACTCGAATTCGCTATGTTTCAAGGCAGCCTGTAGTCCCTGCTCCAGTTCAAACTCTTCGGTGCGGTGCTCACTCTCCGAGCGTTGAAAATAGCGATACTGGCCACGCCCCGCACGTTTGGCGCTGTACATGGCAATATCGGCATGGCGGATAAGTGTCTCAAGGTCTCGCTCGCGGCCATCGGTCCAGGCGATACCGATACTGGGACTAACATGAACACGCTTGTCCTCGAGTTGGTAAGGTGCGCTCAGGCCATCTCGCAGGCGGATGACGACGCTTTCAAGATCGCTGCGGCCCAACCGTCCAATCAGCATCAACACGAACTCGTCGCCACCGAAGCGCGCCGCACGATCCGACGAGGTGACTAGCGTTTCGATTCGGCCCGCCACCGCTTTGAGCAACAGATCGCCCGTGCGATGACCAAGCGAGTCATTGATTGACTTGAACCGGTCCAGATCGATGAATAACACAGCAATCAGCGCCGGAGCGCCCAAATCGTCTAGCACTTGCTGCGCCTGCTCGACAAAACTGCGGCGGTTCAATAACCCAGTAAGATGATCGGTGGCGGCGGCATGAGTACTGCGCTGATGCTCACGTTCTAGCCTTTCGATCAGGCGGCTGTTGTCGTCATGCGCAAGATGCAGTGCACTCAACGTGCGTTGTCGTCGCTGCAGCATCCATAAAAGCCAGGCGACCACGCTCAGAATCATCACACTGGTCAGCATCAGTACAATCAGATAGCGCTGTTTAATCGCCTGGTAAGGCTTAAGTATCTCAGCTTCGCTGCGGCGTAAAACAAAGGATAGTCCCAGTTCCGGCATCGGCATCAGCACCGACTGATAGGGGTCATTCTCACCGCTGATCTGCTGCCGGAAACGCAGGGGGTCACTCCCCTGAGCCTCGGGCGGTTGCGGAAATTCGCCACCACCGATAATGATACCGGCGCTGTTGGCGCGTACCCGCTGTTGTCCGCCAGCGTCATAAATCTGAATCAGTCCGGAACGTCCTAAATCCATCCGTTGGTACAGACTCAACAGGTAACCGAGGTCCAGCTCAATCAACAGTACCCGATCCTTCCCGGGCTCTCGGGGATTACGCACCGACACCACGAACGGCAAACGCCACTGCGGAACAAAGTAAGACTCGGTGTGGGCAGGCTCCGGTCTCAACAGAGGTGTACCCGATCCGAATCGGTCCTGATGATTATCGAGCAGCTGCAGCACATCCGCCTCGAGATGCTGTCCTGCTCCGGGTGAGGAGGCGTAAATAAGGCCACCGCTGGTCGCGTAGATCGAGATCCGGTTGAATACCGGGTCACTGGCCAACAGCACATCCAGGGCCGCTAGCTGACTGGCGCTCGGCGCACTGCCCAGAACCGTCAGGTTGGCAATCAGACGCGCACGCTCGGTTATCTGGCGCAGGTTTTCGGTCACGATCGTCACCAGATTCGTCTGCTCGGCGGCGCTGGCATCAAGGGTTTCGAGACGAATCGTCTCCATCTGGTGATAGGTGAAAGACCAGAGAAAGCCGGTAAACACCAGCCCCAGTAAAGCAGTAGCCAACTGGATTGGATTGAATGACGACAAAGCTGTGCCTTTCATGAAGCGTTTCGGTATCCGTTCCGACGTTAAATAGCCTTTAAAAAACTACTTCAATTCGGTGACAGGCATCTTACAGCGGTCGCTTCAGACAGATCAGCAACAGGGGAGATAACGCAAAAAAGGTGCCGGACGGCACCTTCTTGTAGGGTTTTATCGAGACACCCGTTTCTACGAGGAAAAACGTCCCAATACTTCGAGCAACCACTCCTTTTCACCCGGCTTCAAACGTTCACACAACTGCTCTTCATGGCGCTGGACACGATTGACCAGATCCTCATAAAAACGCTCACCGTGTTCGGTAAGGTAGAGTGCATATGAACGCCGATCCTTTTTGGACGGACGACGCTCGATCAGCTCAAGCTTCTCCAGCCGATCGACCGCGGCCACCATGGCAGAGCGGTCATTGCCCAGCGCCTGCGCAACTGCAGTCTGGGTCAGGCCCGGGTTCTCTTTGGCGATCGACAGCACCCCGAACAGCCCTGGACTGACGCCGAGGTCTGAGCAAACAGACGAAAAATTGTTGAAGAACGTAAGCTGTGCACGCCGTAACCTGTAACCCAGCATTTCACCGAGAACACCGAAGCTGATCTCGTCCGTCGCTCCTTGAGAGCTGCTCATCAAACCTCCACAGCCGAAAATAGGCCAAAAAACGATATATTTAAAATCTCAACAATTAAATTTTAAACATATAAATTTTTCGCACAAGCCTATTTCTTTAACGCAAAAAACAGGGGAGCAACGGCTCCCCTGAAGGCGACACAAGGTTTAAAAACCTCAGGCGGGGTTGTCGGGCATCAACCCAACAGATGAACCAGAGCGAGTGTGATCGACGGGAAAGCGACCAGCATGCCCACACGCACGATGTCCGACATCAAAAATGGCACTACTCCGCGGAAGCAGGCACCGAGCGTCAGCGAACTGTCGAATGACTTGATGATGAAGACATTCATACCCACTGGTGGCGTGATCAAGCCCACTTCAACCACAACCAGTGCCAGGATGCCGAACCAGATCCCCACATCATCAACCGGGAAGCCGAAGTCCATGGCGATGATCATCGGGAAGTAGATCGGAATGGTCAGCAGAATCATCGCCAGACTGTCCAGAAAACATCCCATGACCAGATAGGTCAGTAGCATCAGAATCAGCACTGTATAAGGCGACAGGCCCGAGTTTTCAATCAGTTCGACACCTGCTGCCGGCAGCTGCGACAGTGCGATAAACACACTGAACAGGTCAGCCCCGAACACGATAAAGAAGATCATCGCCGAGGATACCGCCGTACGCAGGATGCTCTCGCGAAAATCCGCCAGGGACATGCGGCCATGCGTAAAGGCCAGTATCGCCGTGAGCACGACGCCCACCGCAGCTGCTTCGTTAGGCGTGAAGAAACCGAGGTAGATACCGCCCAGTACAATCAGAAAAATCAGCGTGATGTGCCAGACGTCCTTGGTCGAGCGCAGCTTGTCCTTGAAGCTGGTCTTCTCGCCACGCGGCCCCGAGTTGGGATAGAGGCGCACATAAATGGCGATCGCAAGCATGTAACCGAAGGCTGCAAGAAAACCCGGCGCGAAGGCGGCGATAAACATCTTCGAGATGTTCTGCTCGGTCAGCACAGCAAAGATGATCAACACCATGGAGGGCGGTATCAGAATGCCCAGGGTGCCCCCGGCTGCCAATGAGCCGGCCGACAGTCCACCGGCATATTTCAGGCGTTTCATCTCGGGCAACGCGACCTTACCCATGGTCGATGCCGTGGCCAGCGAGGAACCACAGATAGCACCGAATGCCGCGCAGCCGGCGACCGCTGCCATCGCCAGCCCGCCTTTCATGTGACCCACCCAGGTATTACAGGTACGGAACAGCTCGGCGGTAATACCCGCCCGCGTCGCCAGTTCACCCATGAGGATAAACAGCGGCACGACGGACAGATCGTAGGTGGAGAATTTGTCGACCGGAGCGGTCCCCAGATACTCCAGAAGTGATGGCATACCCGCCAACAGCGTGTAGCCCAGCGCGCCGCAACCCAGCATCGACAGTGCAATCGGGATACGGAACCCCATCAGCACCATCAGCAGCGCCATCATAGCGAAAGCCAGCTGTATATCGGTCATCGCACCAGCCTCCGGAAGAAATAGATAAAGAGATTGTTCAGGCTGCACAAGCCCAGAAGCGACATCGACACAACGCCAACGGCGAATACCCACCAGAGCGGAAGCTCAAGGATCATCGACTGCTCCATGTACTCGTAGGCTTCCATACCGGCAAGACTTATGCGCCATATCAGAACAGCCGACACAAGGGTAAAGAGCAGATCACTGATCATCTCGAGCCGTCTGATCGTGACCATCTGGCAGTGTGCGGTAAACAGATCGACGACCACGTGTCCCTGTTTGACGTAGCACTCGGGAAGAAACAGAAACACCGCTATACCGAGCCCGGCCTCAACCAGTTCGTAATCACCCTCTACCGATACACCGATGGTGCTTCGACCGATGATGCTGACAACGGTCATGACGGCCAGCGCTAGCATGATGAGACCTCCCGCCAGCGCAAACTGGCGGGATAACCATGCCAACCCCCTGCCGACAGCCGTCTGGCAAGCAGATTGATCCAGGTTCATGACGCTTATGCTTCCCCGTTGAGTTTTTCGTATTTGCTGATCAGCTCTTTGGCCTCTTCATATAGGCCCTGACCATCGAAGCCTTCGGAGGTCATATCCTGAATCCAGGCATCGGTGATCGGCTGCATTGCCTGTTTCCAAGCATCACGTTCACTGTCGGGAAGGGTGTAGAAGGTATTACCCTGATCTACCGCGATCTGACGGTTCACCGCCTCGGTTTCATCGAACAGCTGCCCCATGCGACCGGCCAGCTCGATACCGGAGTTATCGTCAATCACCTTCTGCAGATCCGGCGGCAGCGACTCGTAGGCATCCTTGTTCATGGTGAACAGGAAGGTGTTAACGTACAGTCCGCGCTGTCCCTCGATCTCGGTGTGATACTTGACCAATTCGTGGATCTTCAGTGCCGCAACCACCTCGAACGGTAGAACCGCGATATCGAGAACACCCTTGGACAGTGCACTGGGCATCTGGGTTACCGGCATAAACACGGGGTTGGCATCGAATACCGAGAATGCGTCGGCCATTACCTTATTAGGCGCACGCAGCTTCGTGCCTTCCAGATCGGCAGCCGTTTGAACAGGCTTCTCACGGGAGTGCAATGAGCCCGGTGAATGGGTATGCACCGCCAGCAGATGGACATCTTTCAGCTCTTCGCCCATCTCTTTCTCGGCGTACTCCTGCATCGCCATGCTGGTTGTCTTGGCACTGGCCGGTATGAACGGCAGTTCAAAGACGGTGGATTTCGGGAAACGACCCGGTGTGTAACCGGTTACGGTCCAGGTGATATCGGCAATACCCTTGCGCGCCTGATCAAACAGCTGGGGCGGTTTACCGCCGAGCTGCATGGCGGGATAGACCTCGATATGGATCCGACCGTTGGACTCCTCTTCGATCTTTTCAGCCCAGGGGGTCAGGATCTTGGTATGCGCCATCGACATCGGCGGCAGCATGTGATGCAGCTTGAAGGAGAATTCAGGATCAGCCGCCAGGCTGCTGGTAGACAGAGTGGCCCCGGCGATGGACAGCGAAACCGCTGCAACGAGAGTTTTTATACGCATTTTCAGCACCTTGTTATTGTTTTATCAGATCTGTAACGCTTGCAGTCAGCAACTGGAAGGGGTCCGTCACTCATCTGCTGGCACTATTTATGGCACACATTGTTTATCAATACAACATATGTTGGATCCAATTTTTTACCCTTAACACAAGTTGTATCAACACCTGCTTTCGTCTGCCCGCTCCGCCACCCGCTTGAGCATGTCGACGAACTGCTGATGTTCCTCGACTGTGAGCAGATCAAAAAACTGTTGGTTGTGTTGCAAGGCGCGGCTACGCACGCGCGCCTGGAATGCCTCACCCTGAGTGGTCATGTACAGTGCCTTCGACCGCCGGTCCACCGGTGAAGGTCGACGTTCGATCAATCCCCTCTTTTCGAGCTTGTCGATGATCGCCACCATCGCGGACCGGTCGTTGCCCATCGCGTTGGCCACCGCTGTCTGTGTCAGACCCGGATTTCTAAAGACAATCTCGAGCACACCGAATAGCCCGGGCGTCATCTCGAACTCATCGAAAAAGAAGTTTCTTACATTGCGGTAGGTGTTCAGCTGCGCCCTGCGCAACCAGTAACCCGTCAATTCATGAAGCGTACCGAAATCGATATCGGCATCACCCGGCTTGGCATCGTCATCTGTCTTCACAGCAAAACCCATCACATGTTACGAAAATTATTTTTATAGATTATCAATAGCACATATTAACTGTAGATAAACAAAACATATTGTAAATCCATCGATTTCTCCCCTGCCGCCCCGCGTTCCGAACGACCCGTAAAGATGAAGCACAAACAAATTAATGGTCATTACTGTTGATATGCACAACAATTAAATATATAAACCAAACATCGGCAACAGCCTATCGCCCCTCTTGCGCGCCGGCTGTCGCTACTCAACAGAATAAAAAGGTGTTCTCATCGATGACTAAAGTGATTACCGCCGACCAGGCCGCCGAACTGATCAAGGATGGCGATACCGTCGCATGGACAACCATCGGCATGTCCTACTTCGCTGAAGAGATTGCACAGGCGCTGGAAAAGCGCTTTGTTGAAACGGGCTCGCCCAAGGGCATAACACCTGTGCACGACTGCGGCTGTGGCGACGGCAAGGACGCGGGCATGTCCCATCTGGCCTATCCCGGACTGGTCAAGCGCCTGATATCCGGGCACACAGGTCAAGCGCCGAAGATGGGACAACTGATCGCCGACAACCAGATTGAAGCCTATCTTCTGCCGCAAGGCGTATTGGCAACACTGTGGCGCCAGATTGCCGGGCATAAGCCGGGCGTCATCACCAAGGTGGGCATGGGTACGTTTGTCGACCCCCGCATCTCCGGTGGCAAGGTCACCGACAAGACCACCGAAGATCTGGTCAAGCTGATCGACATCGAAGATGAGCAGTGGCTGCTCTACAAGAGCTTCCCCGTCAATGTTGCCATCATCCGGGCCACCACTGCCGATGAGAACGGCAACCTCACCGTCGAGGAAGAGGCTCAGATCAGCGAAGCTCTGCCGATGGCGCAAGCCGCCCATAACACCGGCGGCATCGTCATCGCCCAGGTTAAATATCTCGCCGAGGCCAAGTCGCTACACCCGAAAGATGTGAAGATTCCCGGCGTGCTGGTGGACTACGTGGTAGTCGCCGATCCCGAAAACCACAAACAAACCATCACCACGCTCTACAACCCGGGACTGGCCGGCAATGTGCGCGTACCGCTTGGCGCCATCCCGCCTATGCCCTTTAGCGAGCGCAAACTGATCGCCCGCCGTGCGGCGATGGAGCTGCGCCCGGACGTACTGGTTAATCTCGGTATCGGCGTACCTGACGGTGTTGCCTCCGTGGCCGCCGAAGAGGGCGTCGTCGACCAGTTTACCCTTACCACTGAGCTTGGCACCTACGGCGGTGTACCCGCGTCCGGCGGCGACTTCGGCGCCGCCTGGAACGCCGATGCGATCATCGAGCACCATGCCCAGTTCGATTTCTACGACGGCGGCGGTCTTGATATCGCCTTCCTGGGTCTGGCTCAGGCGGATGCCAAGGGCAACCTGAACGTCAGCAAGTTCGGCCCCCGTGTTGTCGGCCCCGGCGGTTTCATCAACATCACCCAGAGCGCCAAGAAGGTTGTGTTCTGCGGCACGCTGACAGCCGGTGCGAAGGTGGAATTCAGCGAAACCGGCGTGAAGGTGCTGCAGGAAGGCAAGGCGAAAAAGTTTGTAGAGGCTGTCGATCACATCACCTTCAGCGGCGATATCGCGCGTCAGAATGGCCAGCCGGTTATCTACATCACCGAGCGCGCCGTATTTGAACTGCGCGATGAGGGAATGACGCTGACTGAAATTGCCCCCGGACTGGACCTCGAGCGCGACGTACTGGCCGCGATGGACTTCAGACCTCTAGTCGCCGACGACCTGCGCGAAATGCCGATCGAGCTGTTCCAGGAACGCTGGGGCGGCCTAAAACAGATCATGAAAGCCGGCCAGTAACAGGCTCGCGAATCCACAGCTAATAAAGAGAGAGATCCCATGTCACTGAACAATGTCGAGATCCCCTACGGCGCATACTGGTCCACCCCTTTCACCAAATGGCAGGGTACGCTGCAACACCTGCACTCAATGAAGTTTGCCGCCTGGGTGGCCAAGAACGAGCTGGCCAAGCGCGACATCGACCCGGCCATTTTCGACTCGGGCGTACTGGGCATGACCAACGCTCAGTATCAGTCTTTCTATGGCGCCCCCTGGCCGCTCTATGAGCTCGGCGCAAAGCTGGCCCCGGGCCATGTGGTGGGTCAGGTCTGTGCCACCAGTGTGCGCGGCCTGTTCTCCGCCGCTTCTGAAATTGCTCTGGGCATGTCCGAAACAACGCTTCTGATGACGGCCGACCGCTGCTCCAACGGTGCGCATATCTACTACCCCTCCCCCAACGGTGCTGGCGGCTATGGGCAGTCGGAGGATCAGGTTACCTACAACATGCAGAACGACGCCATTGCCGGTCACTCGATGATCCAGACCGGCGAGAACGTGGCCAAGCAGTTCAACATCAGCCGTGAAGAGCTTGATGCCGTGGCACTGCGCCGCTTCGAGCAGTATCAGGCGGCACTGGCGGACGACCAGGCGTTCCAGAAGCGCTACATGACGCTACCGTTCAGTGTGCCCAACCCCTCGTTCAAGAAAGAAGCCACTGTCCTCACAGGTGACGAAGGGGTCTTCCCGACGACCGCCGAGGGGCTTGCAAAGCTGCGCCCTGTTTATGAAGGCGGCGTGGTCACCTACGGCAACATGACCCACCCGGCCGACGGCAATGCGTCTGTCATCCTGACCACTCCGGATAAGGCGCGCGAGCTCAGTCGTGATCAATCGATCAAGATCAGCCTGTGCGGATTTGGTCAGTCCCGTACCGAGCTGGCCCATATGCCGGCCGCCCCCATCGAAGCTGCGGCCCGGGCGCTGGCGATGGCTGGCGTAACGTACAAGGAGATCAAGGCGATCAAGACCCACAACCCCTTTGCGGTCAACGATGTCGCCTTTGCCAAAGCCACCGGTGTCGATGTCATGGAGATGAACAACTATGGCTGTTCGATGATCTGGGGACACCCGCAAGGCCCCACCGGTATGCGCGCCGTGATCGAGCTGATCGAGGAGCTGGTGCTGCTCGGCGGCGGCTACGGCCTGTTCACAGGCTGTGCAGCAGGCGATACCGGCATGGCGACGGTGATTCGCGTCGAAGCACGTTGATCTCGAACGGGAGTCGCTGGACGGCTCCCGGTTCTTCTACGCTTTTCCCAATAGAGTCCGGTACTGCGCCGGTCGATTGCGCCTCACAACTGGAGCGCACAAATAATTTGCAATTATATTTGTTGTAATATACAACTATTAAAAACTAAACAAGATTCGAACAAAGAGCAGCTCGCACGCCCACAGGGCACTTCCGATGCTCGGTTCCCAGAATAAGAAGAGGCTGTCAACCGATGAGTGAATACCGCCACCTGACCTTCTCCGTTGAGGATGGTACCGGCTACCTGACCCTGAACCGTCCTGAGAAAAAGAACGCCATCAACGATGCGCTCTGCCTTGAGATCGAGGACGTTTTCCGCAACCTTCCCGCCGACCTGAATGTGATCGTCCTCTCCGGCAACGGCGCCGAGTTCTGCTCCGGCCTTGATCTGTCCGAGCACACCGCACGCGAGCCGTTCGAAGTTGTGCAGCACTCGCGCATGTGGCACCGCGTGTTCAGCTACATCCGCAACTCGGGTGTGCCGGTCGTTGCCGCCATGCACGGCGCCGTCATCGGCGGTGGACTGGAGCTTGCGATTTGCGCCCATGTACGTGTCTCCGACGAAACCACTTTTTACCGTTTGCCTGAAGGCCGCCACGGCATCTTCGTTGGCGGAGGTGCCTCGGTGAATGTCGCACGTGTCATCGGTGCAGGCCGCATGACCGAGATGATGCTGACCGGACGTACCCTCAATGCAGAGGAAGGCGAGCGCATCGGCCTTGCACACTATGTGGTTGCCAAGGGCAAGGCGTACGAAAAGGCCTGCGAGCTGGCGGCCACCATCGCGACCAACTCCCGTTACTCCAACTGGGCCATGGCTACCGGTCTGTCCCGCATCGACAACATGTCGGCCGACGACGGTCTGTATACCGAATCACTGATCACCGGTATTACCCAGACCAGCGCAGAGGTGAAAGAGCGCATCGACGCCTTCCTGAACCGCAAGAAAAAGTAAGCCGACCGCCGACCAGAAGGAGATAACAGATGAATATTCAGAACAGCCATTTTGTCGTCACCGGTGCCGCTTCCGGTATTGGTGAAGCCGTCGCCCGCCGCCTGCACAGTCTTGGCGCACGCGTAACCCTGGCCGATGTCAACGCCGAACGCGGCGAGCAGGTGGCCGCATCAATGGGTGAACTCGCCCAGTTCTGCACAACCGACATCAGCGACGAGGCGTCCGTCCAGAGCAGTATCGACACCGCCATCGACCGCTTTGGCCCGATCAGCGGTCTGGTCAACTGCGCCGGTATCCCGGGTGCAGAGCGTGTAATCGGTCGCGAAGGCCCCCACCGCCTGGCCAGTTTCGAACGTGCCCTGCGCGTCAATCTGCTAGGCACCTTCAACATGATCCGTATATGTGCCGACAAGATGCAGCACAACGAGCCCGGCATCGACAACGAGCGCGGCGTAATCATCAACACCGCCTCGGTCGCCGCATTTGATGGCCAGATCGGTCAGGCCGCCTACTCCGCCTCGAAAGGGGGTGTCTGTGCGATGACACTGCCGATCGCTCGTGAACTGGCCCGCTTCGGCATTCGTGTTCTGACCATCGCCCCGGGCATCTTCAAGACGCCGATGATGGATGTATTGCCACCGGAGGTTCAGGAATCGCTCGGCGCTTCCGTGCCCTTCCCGCAGCGCCTTGGCGATCCTGACGAGTTTGCTGCCCTGGCTCAACACATCATCGAAAACCGCATGCTCAACGGCGAAGTGATCCGCCTTGACGGCGGTATCCGCATGGCAGCCAAGTAAGCGACGGGGTGACGCATGAGTCTTTATCAGGCGCCTCTGAAAGATATGCAGCTTCTGGTCGGCCTGGCGGTTGCCAAGGCTGGCCTGCGCGATCTGCCGGAGCTTGCAGAGTTCGATGACGAACTGATCGGCGCAGTGCTCGAAGAGGCCGGCAAGTTCGCACAGGGTGAGCTGGCCCCGCTGAACGCCGTTGGTGACACCCAGGGTTGCCGGTTCGACAACGGCAAGGTAACCACGCCCGAGGGCTGGAAAGAGGCCTACCAGCAGTTTTGTGAGGCTGGCTGGATGGGTCTGGCGCTGCCGGCTGACTTTGGTGGCCAGTCGCTACCAAAGTTTATTGCTCAGCCGGTCAACGAGATGTGGCTGTCGGCGAACCTCGCGTTTGTCATGTTTCAGGCCCTGACTCAGGGTGGCAGTGAGATCCTGCTGCACTTCGGCACCGATGAACAGAAGGCGCGTTATCTGGAGCCGCTGATCAGCGGCCGGTGGACCATCGCCATGGCGTTGACCGAGCCCAATGCAGGATCCGATCTCGGCGCACTGAGCACCAAGGCAGTTCCGCAGGGCGATGGCCGTTACCTGATTAAGGGCCAGAAGATCTTTATCACCTACGGCGAGCACGATATGGCTGAAAATATCGTGCACCTGGTACTGGCACGCACGCCGGATGCGCCGGCGGGCAGTCGCGGTATATCCCTGTTCGCCGTGCCCAAGATCCGCATCGAAAGCGACGGATCCCTCGGCGAGGCCAACGACATCAGCTGTACCGGCATCGAACACAAGACAGGTCTGCACGGCAGCCCGACCTGCTCGATCAGCTATGGCGACAATGACGCCTGCTACGGCGAGCTGATCGGCGAGGAGAACAAAGGCTTGGCCGCCATGTTCGTGCTGATGAACGAAGCCCGTCTGAGCTGCGGTATGCAGGGTGTGTCCATCGGCGAGATGGGCTATCAGCGTGCTCATGAGTACGCGTTTGAACGTACCCAGGGCAGCGATTTCGAGACCGGCAAACAGCGTGTACTGATCGCCCATCACCCGGATGTGGCACGCATGCTGTTGTCGATGCGCTCGGAAGTGATGGGGCTGCGCTCGCTCGGTTACCTGATCGCCGCACTTATCGACAAGGCTGACTTTACCGGCGATGCCCACGAGCGCCGAGCGCTGCACGCCCGTGTCGCCCTGTTGACTCCGATCTTCAAGGCGTATGCCACTGAGCGCGGCAACTTGATGGCCGGTACGACTATTCAGGTATTTGGCGGCATGGGCTTTGTTGAAGAGACAGGTGTAGCCCAGCTGATGCGTGACGCCCGCATCACCACGATCTACGAGGGTACAACCGGTATTCAGGCGCGTGATCTGGTGTTCCGCAAGATCCAGAGCGATGAAGGTGCCGCAATCAATGCCCTGCTGAACGAGATCCGCACGCTGGCCGAATCGCTGCGCAGTGATTCAGAGCTGGCAGGTCTCGGACAGCTATTGGGCGATATCTGCACCGGTGTTGCCAATGCAGTGGCTCCTATCGTCAACCGCGATGGCGCCAACCTCCTGCAACTCAACGCAGGTGCTGTCCCCCTGCTCGAAGCGCTGGGTACTCTGTGCTGTGCATGGCAACTCGCCGAGCTCGCGCAAGTGGCGCAATCGCGTCTTAGTGAGGGTCAGGATCCGGATTACCACCGCAACCTGATGGCGCTGGCGAAGTTCTACTTCGCACATTCAGTACCCAACATCGCTGCACGTCTGGCAACATTCAGGCAGGCGGATGCGGGCATAGAGCAGTACAGATTCGACATCTGAGCGGCAACGGCTCGGATATACAGAACAAAAATAAATTCACAACATCGCCAACCGTGACAAATAGAAAAAAACGGTTGGTGAGGGAGAAGCCCAACATGTTAGCCGACTTTCATTCCGTTAACGTTAACAACTTCGCGGTAAAGGTGGAGGCGCGCGCCAATGGCGAGCAGATCGTGCGCTGTGATAGCCCCCTCGGAGCCTACGCGGAGCGTTTGACCGATCGACTGGAATACTGGGCCGAGGTGGCCCCGGACCGGGTCTTTGTCGCTCAACGCAACGCCGAGGGCAAGTGGGACGAGATCACCTACAGTCAGGCCCTGAGCCGCGTCCGCGCCATCGCAGCCTGGCTGCTGAAATGCGATCTGGACGTCGAGCGTCCGATCATCTGCCTCTCGGGCAACAGCAACGAACACCTGCTGCTGATGCTGGCGGCGATGTATATCGGCGTCCCCTACTCCCCGATCTCAACGGCCTATTCACTGGTTTCCACCGACTATGGCAAGTTGCGCCACGTATTCGATGTGCTGACACCGGGGCTGGTCTTTGTCGATAACCTGGGGCCCTACCGCGACGCTATCGATGCCGTGGTACCGGAGGATCTGCCGATCGTGGCGGTATCCAGCGCTCACGGTGACGACGACCTGTCCAATCCGGTAACAAAGTTCAGCGAACTGCTCTCAACCGCGCCTTCGGTCGAGGCAGAAACAGCCAAGGCACAGGTCAACGGCGATACTATCGCCAAGTTCATGTTCACCTCCGGTTCCACCGGCATGCCGAAAGCGGTGATCAACACCCAGCGCATGATCTGCGCCAATCAGGAGATGATCCGCAGCATCATGGCCTTTCTGAAGGACGAACCCCCGATGATGCTGGACTGGCTGCCCTGGAACCACACCTTCGGCGGCAACCACAATATCGGTATCGCGCTCTATAACGGCGGCAGCCTCTATATCGACCACGGCAAACCGACCGAAAAGGCGTTCGACATTACACTGAACAACCTGCGTGATATCGCACCGACCGTCTATTTCAACGTGCCCAAGGGCTACGAGTTGCTGGTCAAGAAGCTGCGCGAGTTTCCGGATGTCGCCAAGACCTTCTTCTCCAACCTGAAGCTCACGCACTTTGCCGCTGCGGGTCTGTCACAGCATATCTGGGATGCACTGGATGCGCTGGCAATCGAACACACCGGCAAGAAAGTGCCGATGATCACAGGGCTTGGAGCCACCGAAACCGCCCCGTCGGCACTGTTTGCCTCCATCGAAGAGTGCGCCTCCGGTGTCATCGGCACCCCATTGCCCGGCGTCGAGATGAAGCTGGTACCCAACGGCGACAAGCTCGAAGCACGTATTCGCGCGGTTACCGTAACGCCGGGGTACTGGCGCGCGCCGGAGCAGACCGCCAAGGCGTATGACGAAGAGGGGTTCTACTGCCTGGGCGACGCGGTGAAGTATATCGACCCGGAGCAGCCCAACCGCGGCTTCCGCTTCGACGGCCGTGTATCGGAAGATTTCAAGCTGGATACCGGCACCTGGGTGAGCGTCGGCATGCTTCGCGCCCATATCATCCACTTCTTCGCGCCCTATGTTCAGGACGTGGTGATTGCCGGTCACGACAAAGACTATGTTTCGGCCATGGTGTTTGCCGACATCGGCCACTGCCGCTCGCTGGTGCCGAACAGTGAAAACCTGTCGGACAAAGAGATTCTGCAGGCCCCGCATCTGCGCGAGACCTTCCAGCGCCTGCTGGAGCAAATGGCCGAGACCAGCACCGGCAGCTCAACCCGCGTACGCCGTATGCGCCTGCTGGCTGAGCCGCCATCGATCGATCTCAACGAGGTAACTGACAAAGGCTCGATTAACCAGCGCGCTGTGCTCAAGAACCGCGCCGATCTGGTGCAGGATCTCTACAGCGACACGCCGTCAGAGGAGGTGTTTGGGCTGGGTCGCTGATAGCAGCATGAGATGAGGGTGACGTCATGCTGATCAGCAAACGTAGGGTTTTAATTGAGTGGGGAGACTGCGATCCTGCTGGGATCGTCTTCTACCCCCGCTACTTCGCCTATTTCGACGCCTCGACCGCACATCTGTTCAGAACGGCCGGGTTGGAAAAATTCGATCTACGAAAGCGATACAACATTGTCGGCTTTCCGATGGTCGATACACGCGCCAGCTTCAAGATCCCCTCCCGCTACGGCGAGGTGATCGAGATCCACACGTGTGTCGAAAAATTTAAAAAAACCAGTTTCGACATCCTTCATCAGGTGTTCAAAGAGGATGGCCAGCTGGCCATCGAATGCTGGGAGACCCGCGTCTGGCTTGGCGAGCATCCTGAAAAGCCAAAACCCAGAGCGATTCCCGATGATGTGATTGCGTTACTGAGCAGCGCTAACACCTAAGCAGACACAAAGCGCTTGAGTGATATCCGAGGGTTAAGCACAACATGAAACTACTTGTCAGCGTCAAACGCGT